>NZ_JBXALM010000001.1:598989-1574428 GCF_058799445.1 Serratia sp. GW822-FHT06E05 | reverse complement strand
TGGGTCGTTAGCTCAGTTGGTAGAGCAGTTGACTTTTAATCAATTGGTCGCAGGTTCGAATCCTGCACGACCCACCATTCTTGCAGCGAGTTCCTCTCCTGCTTACGCGGTTCAGCAGTAAACCACATCAGTGGGTCGTTAGCTCAGTTGGTAGAGCAGTTGACTTTTAATCAATTGGTCGCAGGTTCGAATCCTGCACGACCCACCATTCTTAAAGAAATACCCCCCCCCTTATTAAAAACTCTGAATTGGCATATAGCACGAATCGTGTCGGTGAGAAGCTGCGTTCAGATTCGTGAAAATCTCCGGTACTTCCACCTTCCGCCATTTTTGTTGGCATGCGCACTCCATTCTCTCTATCACGAAAGCACTTTCCCCCTGCAGATCTCTCTCTTTGATCAAAAATTCAATCCATTAAACTTCATCGGCGTGATATTGAAAATATCAGCGGACTTTTCGCTCAATTTTAGGTATTTTGTTTAGTATATAAAACGAAGGGGGTTGCGATGGGTAATACCCGGGCAGCAGACACCCAGCCTAGCACAGAGATTGCAGCGATGAGTGAAATGTTTGATGTTAATGCGGCGGTGTACCCGTTCCCGCCCAAACCCGTGCCGTTAGACGTCGCGCAGAAGGCGTTTTATCGTGAGAAGATTAAAACCCTGCTCAAGCAGCGCAATGCGGTGATGGTGGCCCATTACTATACCGATCCTGAGATCCAGGCGCTGGCGGAGGAAACCGGCGGCTGTGTGGCGGACTCGTTGGAAATGGCGCGCTTTGGCAGCAATCACCCGGCTTCGACCTTATTGGTCGCCGGCGTGCGCTTTATGGGCGAAACCGCCAAAATCCTCAGCCCGGAAAAACAGGTGCTGATGCCGACGCTGCACGCAGAGTGCTCGCTGGATCTTGGCTGTCCGGAAGAAGAATTCCATGCATTTTGCGACAGCCACCCCGATCGCACCGTGGTGGTCTACGCTAATACCTCGGCGGCGGTAAAAGCCCGTGCGGACTGGGTAGTTACCTCCAGTATCGCCGTTGAACTGATTGAGCACCTCGACAGCCTGGGCGAGAAAATCATCTGGGCCCCGGACCGTCACCTGGGCAACTATGTGCAAAAGCAGACAGGGGCCGACGTATTGTGCTGGCAGGGGGCCTGTATCGTCCATGACGAGTTTAAAACCCAGGCCCTGATGCGCATGAAGGCCTTATACCCTGACGCGGCGATACTGGTGCACCCTGAGTCGCCACAGGCGGTGGTTGATCTGGCCGATGCGGTAGGCTCAACCAGCCAATTGATACAGGCGGCGAAAACTTTGCCTAATCCGCAACTGATTGTCGCCACCGATCGCGGTATTTTTTATAAAATGCAACAGGCCTGCCCGGACAAGGAGCTTTTTGAAGCACCGACCGCTGGTGAAGGCGCCACCTGTCGCAGCTGTGCGCACTGCCCATGGATGGCGATGAACGGCCTGAAGGCGATTGCCGACGGGCTGGAGCAGGGCGGTGCACTGCATGAGATCCACGTGGATGCGGCGTTACGTCAAAAGGCGTTAATCCCGCTGAACCGGATGTTGGATTTTGCTGCCCAATTAAAAATGCAGGTAAAAGGGAACGCTTAACCGTTTAATAAGGATAATAAAATGAGCTTTTTCAGTACCAGCAATATCTTGGTGCATATCCCGCTGGGCGCGGGGGGTTATGATCTGTCATGGATTGAGGCGATCGGCACTCTGTTTGGTTTGTTGTGTATCTGGTATGCCAGCAAAGAGAAAATCATCAATTACCTGTTCGGCCTGATTAACGTCACGCTGTTTGCGGTGATTTTCTTCCAAATCCAGCTTTACGCCAGCCTGCTGCTGCAGCTGTTCTTTTTTGTTGCCAATATCTACGGCTGGTACGCCTGGAGTCGCCAGACGCAGGATAATCAGGCCGAGCTGAAGATTCGTTGGTTACCGCTGCCGAAGGCATTGGGCTGGGCGACGGTATGCGTGATCGGTATTGCACTGATGACCTTTAATATCGACCGCGTTTTCGCCTGGTTGACGCAGGTTGCGGTGACGGTAATGCAGGGGCTGGGCCTCAGCGTGCAAATGCCTGAGCTGCAACCGGACGCCTTCCCGTTCTGGGATTCGGCGATGATGGTGCTGTCGATCGTCGCGATGATTCTGATGACGCGCAAGTACGTGGAAAACTGGTTGCTGTGGGTGGTGATTGACGTGATTAGCGTGGCGATTTTTGCCTATCAGGGCGTTTACGCCATGGCGCTGGAATACGTGATCCTGACGCTGATTGCGCTGAACGGTTCCTGGCTGTGGATCAAAAGCGCCGGCAACAACCAATCGCGGCCTTTGTCTTCCGCACCTTAAAATATCGCTGGGGCGCCGTATAAGGCGCCCCGTTTGTTTTAATGATGATGCCCCAGATGGGAATGCGAGCCGGAATGTGAGTGGTCACTCGGCTCGGGAGCTCGATTAATTCCGCAGTCGGGCGTATCACAATGCTGGTATTCCATTTGAATGGTCACGTGGCCAATCCGGTAGTGTTCCAACAGATAACCCTGAATGCGGCGCAGCAAGCCATCATGGTCATTCGGCGGTATCACCTGCGCATGCAGCGTCATCAGCTTCTGTTCACCAATCTGCCAGACGTGGACGTGGTGGATATTGCGTACTTCCGGAATATTCAGGCACAGGTCTTTTTGCAGTTTGGCGATATCGACTTCCTGTGGCGTACCTTCCAGCAGCTCGTGGAAGCTCTCCTTCAGCAGCCGCCAGGCACTGCGTATCACCAGGCAGGATACCAGTACCGACAATATCGGGTCGATCGGCGTCCAGCCGGTGGTCAGGATCACAATCGCCGCGGCAATGGCACCCACCGACCCCAGTAAATCCCCCAATACGTGCAATGCCGCGGCCCGCACGTTGATGTTCTTCTCTTCGCTGCCGCGGTGCAACAGCCAGAAGGCGAACAGGTTAGCCAGCAACCCCGCTATGGCGATAATCAGCATTGGGGTACCCATCACCGGCTGCGGTTCGAAGAAACGCCGTATCGCCTCCCACAGTATGAATACCACGATCACCAACAGCGCGGCGGCGTTGAGGAAAGCTGCCAGCGTCGTCAAGCGCAGATAACCGAAGGTATGGCGTGCATTGGGCTTACGCTGCGAGAAGTGCACCGCCATCAATGCCACCAGCAGCGCCGCCGCATCGGTGAGCATATGGCCGGCATCGGCCAGCAGCGCCAGGGACCCTGAAATTAACCCACCGATCACTTCGGCGATCATGAATACCGCAGTGACTAAAAAAGCGGTCAGTAGGCGTTTACTATTACTGTCTTTCGGTAGGTGTACGTGCGGGCTATCCGACATTATTCATCCTTATGATGCATAGCAATATACGACTCGTTAGCGCTGACCAGATCATCCAGTTCTATCAGTATCTGTTCCACTAACGTACTTAGTTCAGTATAGGCGTCCTGAAGCAATGTTCCTTCACGACCGCTTTCCACCAATTGTTGGCACAGGCTGGCCGCTGCCGGCAGTTGCAACATCAACAGGCTACCCTTAATGCGATGCGCGGCTTGCCCAAGCTGTAGCCAGTCCTCGCTTTGTGCTGCTAGCGCGAGCCGCTGTCGGTCTTGCTGCAGGGTTGTCAGCAGCGTTGTCGCCAAACGTTGGATCATCGGTCGGTCATTACCGGCCATATCGGCCAGGGACTGCTGAAGGTCAGTAAGGACTAACTGCTGCTCCAGCGCCTGGGGTTGCTGTGGCAACGCTTGAGCGAGTGCGTCCAGCGAGATGGGCTTGGTTAAAAAGCGATCTATAGCCACCAGCTCCGGCGGGATACGGGTAAATTCCTGCACGTCCGCCGAGCAGAGGATAATTTGGCAAGCCGGGAGATGATGGCGTTGCTCGTCGCGGCGTATCAGTCTTGCTAACGTCAGGCCATCCGGGCGCGGCATATTGTAATCAATGAACAGCAGATCAAACGGCTGCCGACGATGGGCTTTCAGCAGCGGATAACCCTGCTCGAACAGCGTCGGCTGCAGACCGAAGTGGCGCAACTGTCGTTCCATCAGCAGGAGATTGGTGGGGTGATCGTCAATCAGCGCCACGCGCAAACTCGGCGGCGGCAGGTTGAGCGGCTTATCGGTTTGCTGTGTCGCCGAGTCAAGAGCAACCTCGGTGACCGGTACCGACAGGGAAACCTCAGTGCCGACGCCGAGACGCGAGTGCAACTCAATCCGTCCGCCCATTTGTTCGATAATTTCCTTGCAAATAGACAGCCCTAATCCTGTTCCCTGTACGGATACACGCTGTGCACCACGCGCGCGGTAAAACGGCTGGAACAGTTTGCCAATCTCATCGGCGGCGATGCCACACCCGCTGTCGGTCACCGTCAGCGACAGTTCTCCCTGCTGTGCAGACTGCTCACGCCAGCCGATGCTGACCTGAATACTGCCGCGCGGGGTGAACTTAATCGCATTATTTATCAGATTGTTAGCGACCTGAAGTAAACGCTCACCATCAATAAGAACGGCTGCGGGCAGGTTGTCGGCCGCACTCACGTTTAGCGTCACCGGGCGTTCGCCAATCAGCGGTCGGTACAGGGCGCTAATGTGGGCCACCCAAGGGTGCAGGGCTACGGCCTTGGGCGCTAAGGTTAACGAGCCGGTGGCCAGCCGGGCATGATCTTGCAAGTCATTGAGCAGGTTGAGCAACGATGATGCCGAGCTGTAGATCACCGGCAGCCCCTCGGGCGTTGGCTGACGTTTCAGCTCCAGTTCCAACAAACCAAGAATGGCGTGCATCGGAGTGCGCAATTCATGGCTGACGGTAGCCAGGAATTTACTCTTCATTCGGTTTTCGGCTTCCGCATGCCGACGAGCCTGTTCAAGCACTTCCCGTTCGCGCTTATCCCGTCTCTGCAGGATAAACCGGCGCAGGGTCAGCCCCAACAGCAACAGGATCGCCGCAGCCAGCAGCGCCAGCAGCCAGGTGGTTTGCGGCTGCATACGGTTTTCATTCACGGCGTCAATCAGGTTGCTACGATCGACAATCCACTCATCGCGCAGTGATTGCAGCGTTTCCGACGGGATCTGCATCAGGTTTTTATCGAGGATAGCCAACAGTAATGGCTGATCCTGCCGCACGCCGAACGCTACCGGGTAGGCAATATTATTGGCGGCGAACGCCAACTTTATCGCCCCGGAGTAACGAGACAAAGCGACAAAGTTTGCCGAAATCACATTATCCACCAGCGCATCCAACTGGCCATTAGCCAGAGCGTCATACATGGCCTTACTGTCGGCAAAACGGATCTGTTCTTCGTTGGCAGGCACCAGGCCTTGTGCCAGATCGCCTTGCAGTACGCCGATGCGTTTACCGGCCAGATCGCTCCAGGTGGAAATCCCGTTGTCGTGTTGGCCAACATACACCCCCCACAGCGAACGGTGGATGGGCATACTTGCGCTGTAGCGCGCTTTAACCCCACGCGCCAATGGCAACGCGGTGCGAAAGCTGGCCTGGCCGGATTGCACCAATTGATCGGCCTGTTCGGCATTGCGCGCCCACAGCGGAACAAAGCGCAACCCGGTGTTTTGCGCAATGATATTCAAAATGTCGATGGCATAACCGCGCGCTTGCCCACCGGAACCGCGGTAAGCGAAGGGGAAGTTATTCTCGATGGCGGCGTAATAGACGGTGGGGTGAGTCTTCACCCAGCTTTTCTCCATCTGCGTCAGATCGGCGTTGCCGGTATCGAGATAGCTGGGGATCTTTTTACTCCAGCGGCTTTGGATGGCATTCATCAACTCCATCGGGGTGTCGGCGATGGCCACGTTGAGGGTCTCGATCAGCGCCGGGTTGGCGGCGGCAAATACGAACGACAGGTTGCCGAGGTTGAGGGTACTTTCGATCTGATAAAGCTGGCCGAGCTGCAGCTGGTCGATAATAAAGCTGGCGCTGGCTTCATCGGCAATAAAGTAGTCGCTGCTGCCATTGAGCAGGGCATACACCGCCTGAAGGTTGTTGTCATAGCGTTGTACGTGGGACGACACCGTCTTTAGCGCATTGCCGGCCTGCATATCGGTCAGGGTGCTGATCGCCACCCGGGCATTGGCGGAGTTGAGCATCACTTTGCGATCGTTGCTGCGATCCCGCAGTACGCGCAGGTTACTGACGTAATAAGGCTGAGAAATTTTCAGGCCGTGTAGCGCTTCGTTTTGTGGAATGCCGTACACCAGATCGACAGTCCCGTCATGCAGCGCTTGCTCAAGTTTCGCCAGATCGGAGAAGCCGTAGATCTGAAAGTGGATGCCGGTGACCTGCTGAACATAGCCCAGGTAGTCGGCATTCAGACCGTACAGGTCGTCATCCACAATAATGTTATAAGGGCTGGTATTTTCACTGATGATACCGATGCGCAGCGTCGCGTCGCGCCAGGGATTTTTCTCGCTGGCGATCAGCAGGTCGGGCGGGATATTCAGGTTGCTGACCAATTGATAACGTACCGGCTGCGCCGCGTGCGCCAGGCTGCCGACGCACAGCAACATCGTTACCAGTAGCAAAAGCGCACGCATCATGGCGCCAGCTCTTTAAACACCGCCACCAGCTCCAACAGATTACTGGCGCCGGTCTTACGCAGAATATTTTTCTTGTGGGTACTGACGGTTTTGTTGCTGATGTTCAGCATCTCGGCGATTTGCAGATTGGACAAGCCTTTGCTGAGCAGCCCGAGCACCTGCAGTTCTTTTGGCGTCAGCAGTGTACCTTCTGCGGGTAGCGCCTCCTCGGTCATGGCGGTGGCGGGAAAGCTCAAGCTTCCATCCAGTACGGTTTCAATCGCCAGCACCAGTTCTTCGAGACGGCTGCCCTTGTGCACAAATCCGTTGGCGCCGGCCGAATAGGCCATACGGGCGTAGATATCTTCTTCCTGTGCGGTATAGATCAGGATCGGTTGCTGCGGATAGTGGCGGCGGATTTTTTTCAATAATTGCAAACCGTCCACCTGTGGCAGACCGATATCGAGGATCACCAGCGCAAAGTCGGCCGTGGCCAATTGGGCCATTGCCTGAACGTCGTCTTGCACCGCCTGCAGGTGAAAGCGGCGGGATGACTTGATTAGCGCCGCTTCCAGTGCGACATGAACCACCGGGTGGTCATCAACTAATAACAAAGAGGGCATGGCTTGGCTCGAGTAACAGTATCCTGGCCGTTAGCATAACGAAAAAGGAGCCACTGCGCTTCCCTGATGAAACAGCACAATCCACTGTTAATTTAGAGGTTCATTCGGCAGGTGGCAAAGGTGATTTACAGCGTTATCCGCACAGGCTAAATTGGTTGGATCTATGCTCTGCGAAATACCGCCTCTCGATACCGAATGGAAAAGTTATGAATTACCAAAACGACGATTTACGCATTAAAGAAATTAAGGAACTCCTGCCACCGGTGGCCCTGTTAGAGAAGTTTCCGGCTACTGAACGTGCAGCAGAGACGGTGTCAAAGGCACGCAGTGCCATTCATCAGATCCTTCGCGGCAGTGACGATCGCCTGCTGGTGGTGATTGGTCCTTGTTCAATCCACGATACCAAAGCGGCGAAAGAGTATGCCGGTCGCCTGTTGTCGCTGCGTCAGGAACTGAGCGGCGAGCTGGAGGTGGTGATGCGGGTTTATTTTGAAAAGCCGCGCACCACCGTGGGCTGGAAAGGGTTGATCAACGATCCGCAAATGGATAACAGCTTCCAGATCAACGACGGTCTGCGTCTGGCCCGTAAGCTGCTGCTGGATATTAACGATACCGGTTTGCCGGCGGCGGGCGAATTCCTCGACATGATCACCCCGCAGTATCTGGCAGATCTGATGAGCTGGGGCGCGATCGGCGCACGTACCACTGAATCTCAGGTGCACCGCGAGCTCTCTTCCGGCCTGTCTTGCCCGGTTGGCTTCAAGAACGGTACCGACGGCACCATCAAGGTTGCTATTGACGCCATCAATGCTGCCAGCGCACCGCACTGTTTCCTGTCGGTGACCAAATGGGGCCATTCAGCCATTGTGAACACCAGCGGTAACGGTGATTGCCACATTATTCTGCGCGGCGGCAAAGAGCCGAACTACAGCGCGGCACATGTGAAAGAAGTCAAAGAAGGCCTGGTCAAAGCGGGTCTGCCGGCGCAGGTGATGATCGATTTCAGCCATGCCAACAGCAGCAAGCAATTCAAAAAGCAGCTGGAAGTGAATGCTGACGTTTGCAAGCAGATTGCCGGCGGCGAAAAGGCGATTATGGGCGTGATGATTGAAAGCCATCTGGTGGAAGGCAACCAAAACCTGGAAAGCGGCGATCCGCTGGTTTATGGCAAGAGCGTCACCGACGCCTGCATCGGTTGGGAAGACACCGAAACCGTGCTGCGCGAGTTGGCAACAGCGGTGAAAGCGCGCCGCGGTTGATAAACCGATATTTATAGGGCCGCCTAAAAAGGTGGCCCTTTTTTTATCTATTTAACTAAAAATATATAAATATTTTGTATTTTAAAATTTAAATCATTTTAAAAAATGATATTTATGTTTTTTATTTATTACTTATGACGATTTTAAGAATAAAATGTTTGCTGTCATCTGAAAACTATGATTACATAGCCCGCTTTCTATATTTCGTTAAGCTGTTCCCTTTATTTGCGAGGGGACATGGAACGTTATTTATTACCTTCAGGATGAAAGGGTCATGGCTGAAAACAAGTCGCAGCTGCAAGGGCTGCATCGTATGAAATTCACTGGTAAAAGTAGCGAATACTTTTTTATTTGGTTAACTAATATTTTCTTAATAACGATAACATTAGGCGTGTATTCTGCCTGGGCAACGGTGCGCGAACATCGCTATTTTTATAATCATATGGAGCTGGATGGCGAAAAATTTGATTATCACGCACAGCCATTGCAAATTCTCATCGGCAGATTATTGGTGGTTGCCGGTATCGTCATTTTATTCTTTCTTTTAAAAATGGCACCAAAGCAGGGATTAGCAGTATTGCTGTTATTGATGGCGTTGATTCCTTGGGGAATTATTCATAATTGGCGTTACAATGCCGTCATGTCAAGCTATCGCGGCGTCCGATTTAATTACACTTGTCGTGTTTTGCGTACATATTGGGTTTTAATGCTGTGCCCAGCCCTACTGGGTGCTGGCGTTTATACCGCACTGGCGGTGTTAGCCGGTATCAGTAGTATCTTTGGATATGCCATTATGCTACTGACAGTTGTTATTTTGATAGTGCCAGCGTTGGCGCTGATCAACGGTATACTTTGTGCGATGCAATATGATCTGTACGTAAAAAACATGTACTTTGGTCATAGCCCGTTCGTCGTTAAATTGAAGAAGTTATCCTTTATAAAAATTTATCTTGTTAGTTGGTCAATTATCATATTATTTTTGATTAGTTCGCTCGTGCTTGGCAGAACATTTTATATTTCCCTGTATCAGACGGTGTTATTGGGGAGGGTATTTGATGTGTTGTCCTTGCTGCAGGATAATGGCGGTATTCTACTTTTGAATATGTTTGTATTACTGTTCAGCTTCCTGATTGCCAATAGTTACTATACCGTGGCTCAGCGAAATTATCTTTATAATCAAATGACGTTGAATACGAATATCAGGTTTCACTCTTCTGTGAAAATGTTCCCATATATGTGGTTGATACTGAGTAATAGCCTTATGACTGTACTCACCTTAGGCTTTGCTTTTCCAGTGGCGAAAGTCAGATTTGCCCGATATATGGCGGACTGTACAGCAGTCGAAGGGGATCTCTCAACGCTGGATACGGCAACTCAACAGATGACAGAGAACAGTGCAGAGGTTGAAGCTGTCGCAATGGTATAACAGATAAATCGTTACGCTAAACGATAAAAGCCCCTGGCCAAAACCGGGGGCTTTTTAGATCACGCGGAGAAAATTACTTCGCTTTACCCTGGTTTGCCACGGCGGCCGCTTTAGCAGCGATCTCGTCGGCATTGCCCAGGTAGTAACGTTTGATTGGCTTGAAGTTCTCGTCAAATTCATACACCAACGGCACGCCGGTTGGGATGTTCAGCTCGAGGATCTCGTCTTCGCTCAGGTTATCCAGGTATTTCACCAGCGCACGCAGGGAGTTGCCGTGTGCAGCAACGATAACGCGCTCGCCGCTTTTGATGCGTGGCAGAATTTCTTCGTCCCAGTAAGGGATCACGCGATCGATGGTCAGCGCCAGACTCTCGGTCAGCGGCAGCTCTTTCTCGGTCAGCGCTGAATAACGCGGATCGTGGCCCGGGTAACGTTCGTCATCTTTGGTCAGCTCTGGTGGAGTAACGGCGAAGCCGCGACGCCATTGCTTAACCTGCTCGTCACCGTATTTTTCTGCGGTTTCAGCCTTGTTCAGACCCTGCAGCGCGCCGTAGTGGCGTTCGTTCAGTTTCCAGGATTTCTCAGTCGGCAGCCAGGCCTGATCCAGTTCGTCCAGAATGTTCCACAGGGTGTGGATAGCGCGCTTCAGTACGGAGGTGTAAGCAAAGTCAAAAGAGAAACCTTCGTCTTTCAACAGTTTGCCTGCGGCTTTCGCTTCGGTGCGGCCTTTGTCGGACAAATCAACATCATACCAACCGGTGAAGCGGTTTTCGTTGTTCCACTGGCTTTCGCCGTGACGCACCAGAACCAGCTTAGTTACAGCCATAGCTTAACTCCTTAATAATCTGACATTTCAATGATAACGAAAATCATTATATTGCCGCGGCCGGGGGCTCGGCAATCGATAGTGTTTAACCATAGCCAATTTCTTGCCGCAAAGTAAGTGCTGTTCTGAGGAAAAGCTGAATCGATCAGGCTGGTGCAGACAGGGAGTGCGGCACGGCGAAGGGAGATTCGGCCGTGCCGTGGGGAAGGGCAATCAGGCTGCTTTTTTCAGGCAATTGCTCATAAAGGTTTTGCGCTCGTCACCCTTCAGGCTTTTGGTCTTGGCGTCGGCGTTACAGGTTTTCATTTTCTGCTGCTGCGGAGTCAGCGTTTTGGTCGCAGCGGTGCCTTCGGATTTCAGGCAGGTGCTCATAAAGGTAGAGCGATCCGCGCCTTTCAGCGTTTTGCTGGTGGCCTGTTGATTACAATCGGTCATGCGTTTCTGCTGCGCGGCCTGTGCCGGTGATGGCGTTTTTGCTGCGGTCTCGGCAGCCATCAGATTGGTGCTCAGCAGTAAACCCGCCAGTAATGGAAGT
Source organism: Serratia sp. GW822-FHT06E05 (assembly GCF_058799445.1). Lineage (NCBI taxonomy): Bacteria > Pseudomonadati > Pseudomonadota > Gammaproteobacteria > Enterobacterales > Yersiniaceae > Serratia > Serratia sp. GW822-FHT06E05. The sequence continues at coordinate 1,563,198 of NZ_JBXALM010000001.1, read as the reverse complement.
GCAGTAATCAGACGCATAGGTGTTCCTTCAGCTATTGGCCGGCCGGGGTGGCCGAAAATTGTGACGTTGCACAAGATGTTGTGCTTATCACCGTAGCCTGATTCTAGTGCGCGCTTTGGAATAAGGAAAGGCAGCCCTCGGCGCGGCAGCGGGGTAAAAAGGTAAGCATTTATAACAAACGGCCCCTCGCCGCGTGGCAAGGGGCGTAGCGGGTCAGATAGGATAAAACTGATAATGGGTGGCGCTCAGGTATTGTTGTCCCGGCTGCAGCCAACAGTCGGGCTGCGGCCATTCCTGGTGGTTCGGGCTGTCCGGCAAAAACTCGCTTTCCAGCGCCACGCCGGCGTAATTGGCATAGCTGCCGCCTTCACGTGCCGGCGTTCCGCCCAGATAGTTGCCGCTGTAGAGCTGCAACGCCGGCGCACTGGTGAAGACGCTCATTTGTACCTGGCCATCAGCCGACCAAAGATGGGCCGCCGGGCAGTCCAATGCGCCACAGGTACGATGCAGCAAAAAGGCATGATCGTAGCCTTTTACCCGCTGTTGACAGCGATCGCTCAAAAAATCCTGCAGCAGCGTTTTTGGCTGGCGGAAGTCCATGCCGCTGTCTGCCACTGGGGTTAGATCGGCACAGGGGATGCCTTCGCTGTCGACTGGCAGATAGCGGTCGGCAAACAGCTGTAGCCGCTGATGGCGGGCGTCGGTTCCGGCACCGTCGAGGTTGAAGTAGGCGTGGTTGGTTAAATTGACCGGACAGGCGCTGTCGGTCCGCGCCTGATAGCTGATTTCCAGTCGATTGTCGGCAGTGAGTCGATAGTTGACCTGAACGTCGAGATTGCCGGGAAAACCCTGGTCACCGTCTGGCGAATGCAAGGCGTAGCTCACCTGCTGCTGATCCTGCTGGATTATGCGCCAGCGGCGGGCATTAAATCCCTCTGGCCCACCGTGCAGCTGGTGTTCTCCCTGATTGGCGACCAGCGGATGCGGTTTGCCATCAATCTGCAGGCTGGCGTGCGCGATGCGGTTGGCGTAGCGCCCGACAGTAGCGCCCAGGTAGGCCGCTTGATTCAGGTAGTCCGCTGGGGTACGACACCCCAGCAGCAACTCGCGCGTTTTGCCCGATTTCAGCGGCAATACTGCGGAGAGCCAGGTGGCGCCCCAATCCATCAGCGTTACCGTCATTCCGCCAGCGTTTTTCAACCGGGTCAATTGGTAGGGCTGGCCGTCAGGGGCCAACGTTTGACTGTCGCTCAGCATCTGCCGGCCCCCTCTGACGCCTTACAGACGTAAAAGGTTTCTTTCAGCCCATGGGTCTGCAGCGGGTATTCGCGTGCTACTGCCTCGCGGACCGGCTCGACCAGCGCCTGTGGCATTAGCGCCACGATACAGCCGCCAAAACCGCCGCCGGTCATGCGCACGCCGCCGCGGTCGCCGATAACGGCTTTGACGATCTCCACCAGCCGGTCGATCGGCGGCACGGTAATCTCAAAATCATCACGCATCGAGGCGTGCGACTCCGCCATCAGTTCGCCCATCAGCTTCATATCACCAGCGGCCAGCGCATCGGCAGCAGCCAGTGTACGATCGTTTTCGCTGATCACATGACGCGCTCGTTTGGCGACGATCGGGTCCAGCTCATGCTGGATCGGGAAAAACAGATCCGGGCTGACATCGCGCAGCGCTTTGACACCGAAGAAGCGCGCGGCTTCCTCACACTGCTTGCGACGAGTGTTGTATTCGCTGTCTACCAGACCGCGTTTCACATTGGAATTGATGATCACCACCGCGATATCTTCCGGCACCGATACTGCGCGGGTTTCCAGCGTTCGGCAGTCGATCAGCAAAGCATGATCCCGTTCGCCGAGCGCGGAAATCAGTTGATCCATAATCCCGCAGTTACAGCCGACAAACTGGTTCTCTGCTTCTTGACCATTGAGGGCCAGCGCTACGCCATCCAGCGGCAGGGCATACAGTGCCTGCATGGCCTGACCAACGGCGACTTCCAAAGAGGCGGAAGAACTGAGGCCGGCACCTTGCGGCACATTACCGGAAATCACCAGGTCCGCACCGCCAAAATCGCTGTTGCGTTGCTGCAGGTGTTTGATCACGCCGCGTACGTAATCGGACCAGCGTTGGGTTGGATGGCTGACGATCGGTTCGTCGAGCGAAAACAGATCCTGCTGGGCGTCGTAATCGGCGGCGATCACCCGGATCTGACGGTCGTCGCGTTTGGCGCAGGCGATCACTGTCTGGTAATCGATGGCGCACGGCAGCACAAAACCGTCGTTATAGTCGGTATGCTCGCCGATCAAGTTCACCCGGCCCGGGGCCTGGATAGTCAGCGCGGGCGCGTAGCCAAAACGTTCGGTAAAAAGGGTGTGGGTAAGGTTCTTTAAACTCATTGTTGGGCTCCGGCTTCACGGTAATGAACATCGCTAACGGCACGCAGACGTTCTGCGGCTTGTTCTGCAGTCAAATCGCGCTGGGTTTCTGCCAGCATCTCGTAACCCACCATAAATTTACGCACCGTGGCAGAACGCAGCAGCGGCGGATAGAAGTGGGCGTGTAGTTGCCAATGGCGGTTATCTGCGTCGTTAAACGGGGCGCCGTGCCAGCCCATGGAGTAGGGGAAGGAGCACTGGAACAGGTTGTCGTAACGGCTGGTCAGTTTTTTCAGCGCCACGGCCAGGTCACGGCTCTGTTCGGCGCTGAGATCGGTAATGCGCTGCACGGAACTCTTCGGCAACAGCAGCGTTTCAAACGGCCAGGCCGCCCAGTAGGGCACCACGGCCAGCCAGTGTTCGGTTTCCACCACCGTACGGCTGCCGTCAGCCTGTTCGCGCTGGACGTAATCCGTCAACATCGCGGAGTGGTGCCGTTGGAAATACTCGCGTTGCAGCCGGTCCTCATGCTCGACTTCGTTCGGCAAGAAGCTGTTGGCCCAAACCTGTCCATGCGGATGCGGATTAGAGCAGCCCATCGCGGCGCCTTTGTTTTCAAAAACCTGCACCCACGGATAGCTGCGTCCCAGATCGGCGGTCTGTTCCTGCCAGGTGGCAATCACTCGTTCCAGCGCTTGCAGCGGCAGTTCCGGCAGTGTCTTGCTGTGGTCGGGCGAGAAACAAATCACCCGGCTGGTGCCACGGGCGCTCTGGCAGCGCATCAACGGATCCTGACTTTCCGGTGCCAGCGGGGTATCCGTCATCAGCGCGGCAAAGTCGTTGGTGAATACGTAGGTGTCCTGATAGTTCGGGTTTTTATCCCCGGTAACACGGGTGTTGCCTGGGCAGAGGAAACAGTCGGGATCGTGCTGCGGCAACGTTTCCTGCTGTGTGGACTCCTGCTGGCCTTGCCACGGCCGTTTGGCACGGTGTGGCGAGACCAATACCCATTGGCCGGTCAGCGGGTTGTAGCGGCGATGGGGATGATCTACGGGGTTAAAATCCGTCATGGTGGTTCCTTTTTCTCGGGCGATGCGGCGCGGTGTAATCGCTTTCATCTGCCGCTAACCTACCCTTGACTCATACAAATGGATAACTATGAGCAAAAAGATAGCACGTCCCACAGGGGAAAAAGGTGATCCAGAGCGAAAAATGGAATCGTTTACACTGCGTGATGCAAGTGAGAAAACCGCTGGCAGTGTAGGAGGGGGAAAGCTGAAAAAGTTGGCATCGGGCTGGGAGTGATAGCGTTTTCACACTGGTAACCGGCAGGCGTTCACCTGCCGGTTATGGCGATCAGGAATGCTGGTACAGCGGGTAAGTGAACAGCAGCAGATGGGTCAGATTAAGTCCGAAATGGAATAAAATCGGCACCCACAAGCGGCCACTCCACATCCATGCCAGGCCGTAAATCAACCCGGCAAGCGTGGCGAAAATGACCATCAGCATGCCACCGGCCAGATGCGCGGCGCCAAAAATCAGCGCGGCAATAATCAATGCCGGCCAGGCCCCTAACCATTGGCTCAGCCGTTGCTGCAGATAACCGCGGAACAGCGCTTCTTCAGCCATGCAGACAAAGAACAGGTTGGCCATGATAAACGGCAGGATCCAGGCTGGGGCATGCAGCTCAATCTTCAGGCCGCCGAGCGCCACCGCCAGCAACAGCAAGGCCGGAACGCTGATAATCAGCGCCATCCATGCCGATGTACCTACGCTTTTTTCAGGTTTATCGCGTTTAAACAGCGTTGGCAGACAGGCGAATAACAGGAAGGGCACTATCGCCTTGTCAAAGTTGTAATACATGGTGAAGGGTGCGCTTAACGGGCCTGCTTTATCGCCGTCGATCATCAATTGGTTATTGATCCCCGGCACCAGGTGCAGGAATAGCGCCACACAGCTTAAAACCACTAACACTTCAAGTGGGACAGCCAGATTACGCCGTGTCCGAAAATGGTGTCGCAGCCCTGCGAGGGCGGCAATGCCTAATAAGCAAGTCAGGCTGAGTGGGGTGAGTACCGCGTGGTACATGCCCATCCCCGCCGATGCGGCCAGAATCAACCAGGCAATAAGCCGGTTAAATGGCAAAAAGAATAACGAAGAAGCCAGTACGCCCCACATAACTATGTCCCTTTAAAATATGCACACGGTACCCATTACCGAAGGCAATCATTGCTTTATCGGTGTGCGAATGATCGGTGAGTTGGGCACTATGCCGGATAGTAGCACAGCGAAATGACGATAAAGGTCGGTGCAGTGGGTGAAATAGTGCTGTTAACCCTTCATCCAGGCTTGCGAACGGGTGATTTCCGCCAGGTTCTGCAGGATATCCAGACTCTGCTGGTGGATTTCCTGCGTCGGTGCGGCGCATAAGTCCTGCAAGACCGTCACCTGAAAACCGGCGTCGTGCGCCTGTCTTGCGGTGCTTTCGATCGCCAGTGGGGTACTGACCCCGCCTAGCAGCAAATGATGGCAGCGATGCTGCTGCAGCCAGGCTAACAAATTGTTACCGGCAAAGGCGCCAACGCCGTGCTTTTCGAACTGAATATCCGTTGGCAGCACCTGCAAATCCTTATCCCATTGGCAGCCGGGGCTGCTCAGACGCAGTGCACCAATCTGTTTCAGGTGGCTGAACAGCGGAGAGTGAGCGGGAATGTCGTGATAATCGTCGGCAAAACCGACGCGCACCCAAATCACCGGAATTTTACGTACCCGGGCGTAAGCCGCGGCGGCGTTGGTGTTGGCAATCAGGTTTAGTGCCAACACCTGCTCACGGCAATGGTTCGCACGCCCTTTGGGGCCAATCAGATCGTCGATAAGATCGATAATAATCAGTGCGGCGGACATGGTGTCTCCAGAAGCGGATCCTTTACTCCTTATGATAAAAGGCCAAATGTGATGTGTTGCAGAGGAAGTGTTGCCGGATATGTCATCGGATGAGTAGCGGGGCTACCCATCCGCGCGGATTATCGAGGATTTCAGATCAGCGTATCCAACTGATAACGGTAGCCGTCGCCGTCAGGGACAAAGCTCAGGCGGTGGGTAATACTTTGCGGCGCGTCTTCCGCATGGTGGGAGACAAACAGCAGTTGGGTCGATCCCTGGCCGATCAACACGTCGACAAAGCGACGGACCAACTGGCGATTGAGCGGATCCAGCCCCTGCAGCGGTTCGTCGAGGATCAACAGCGCCGGGTGTTTGACCAGTGCGCGGGCGATCAGCGCTAACCGTTGCTGGCCCCAGGAAAGGCTGTGGAAGGGGGCCTCGCCGTTTGCACCGCCCAGCCCCAGCAACGCCAGCCACTGGTCAGCCAACTGCCGTTGGCGATCGGATACCGCCTGGTAAATGCCGATCGAATCGAAAAAACCGGACAGGATCACGTTGCGCACGCTGGCGCTGACGCGGTAATCCAGATGTAGACTGCTGCTGACATATCCGATATGGCGTTTGATATCCCAGATGGTTTCCCCGCTGCCGCGCCGCCGGCCGAACAGGGTAAGATCGTTACTGTACCCCTGAGGGTGATCGCCGGTGATCAGGCTGAGCAGCGTCGATTTACCGGCGCCGTTCGGGCCGACGATCTGCCAGTGTTCGCCGGGATTAACCTGCCAGTCGAGGTGATTGAGAATAGGTCGATCGTTGTAACTGACCCTCCCGTCGCGCAGGATAATTAACGGTTGATCCGCCGGCAGCGGGGTTTTCTGCGCCGGATCTTCGGTTTCCGGCAGCGCCAGGCCATCCAGATTCTCGCTGTGCGCCAGTTGCGCTACCAGCGCTTCCGCCATCACCTGCCGGCGCGTCCCCTGGCTTGCCAGGGTGCAATCGGCCAGCACGCCCACGTTACGGATAAAGTCCGGCACTTCGTCAAAACGATTGAGCACCAGCACCAGGGTATAGCCATGCCCGGAGAGGTCATTCAACAGCGCAGCCAACTGAGCGCGTGAATTCACGTCCAGCCCGTCGAAGGGGTCATCCAGGATCAGTAAATCGGGTTGTGGCATCAGCGCCCGGCACAGCAGGGTTTTGCGCGTTTCGCCGGTAGAAAGGTATTTAAAGCGACGTGACAACAGCGAGGTAATGCCGAACTGCTCCGCCAGCTGCGCGCAACGCGTGGGGTCTTTGACCTCTTCCTGAATGATTTCCGCTGCGGTGCGTCCGGTATCTTCCTCGCCCGGGCTGAGCAGGTCGGTATTGTTACGTTGCCATTCGTCGCTGACCAGCTTTTGCAACTGTTCGAAGGAGATGCGCACCGCATGCTTGAAATCGCTGTGGCGCTCGCCGTTGAGCAACACCAGTTCATCGGCCAGTGCGCGTGCCAGGGCGGATTTGCCGCTGCCGTTGGCGCCGACAAAGGCCCAGCTGTCGCCGGCCTGAATCTCCAGCGCTTCCAGCGTCAGGGTACGGGTATCGTTTAAGCGAAATGAACCTTGCGAAATGTGCAACGACGACATCACCTGTTCCTTTTTATGCAATTATTTTGTTTAGAAATAGGCGCATTGCGGAGCGATGTCAATCGGCAAAAATGCAACGTTACGTTGCGTTTAGCACAACGTGGCGACAATCACCCGATCGGCGTTAAACAGGGCGTGAACCTGGCTGCCGGGACGCAGTTTAAGCTGCTGCAGCTCTGGGTTGGCCACGGTGGCGCACAGGGTTTCACCGCCCGTCAGCGTGACCAGCACCTCGCTGTGATCGGCACCCGGTTGAATGCTGGCGACCACGCCCGCCAATGCGTTGTCCGCTGCCCCGACCAGGGCCGGATCGGTATTCAGTTTCACCCAGGGGGCTTTAATCAGCGCCAGCACTTCCTTGCCGGGGGAGAGCTGCAGCCGATCGGCGCTCTGTTGGGTGATGGCCGCGCTGAGACGGGTTTTGCCGTCGTTAAGCAGAATATCCAGATGCTGCTGCACCTGCTGGTGATCGCGTTCGATCACGGTGCCAAAGAACTGGTTGCGGGCGCTGGTTTGCAGCGAGAAACGCGAGATTGCCGCTAACAGGCTATCGAGCGGCAACTCGTCCTGTTGCAGCACGTCGAAGGCTTTTTGTTGGATCTGCCCCAGCAGATCGTAAAGCTGGATCAACCTCTCACCATAGCGAGTCACCTGCGCACCGCCACCGCCTTTGCCGCCGGTGGCACGTTCCACCACCGTCTGCTCCGCCAACTGGTTCATTTCGTTAATCGCGTCCCAGGCACTTTTATAGCTGATGCCCGCCAGTTTGGCGCCCTGGCTGATGGAACCGGTGTGCCGGACCTGTTTAAGCAGCGCGATGCGGCGCGGGTCGGCGAACAGCTTCTGCTGAAGTTTTAGGGTAAGAAGAATTTCGGCCTGCATAACGCGTCCTGTCGGCTGCAAAAGCCTTATTGTCGCCGATTTAGCCGCAAAGCGCCAAAGGATGCGTCGGCAACAACCAGGGCTCGGTAACAATAAAAACTGGCCTTCAATTATTGAAATGTTATAACATAACAAAAAATATAATGATTGATGCCGGCCACGGCGGGTTTTTATTTCACCAAAGGGATGCTGTAAATGAGTGCTGCACGTCTGGGTTTCGTCACGCCCAAAAAACCACCTTATTACCTGATTACCGCTTTGCTGTTAAGCCTGCCGAACGCCGCGCTGGCCGACGGCGCTTGCGACAAAACCGAAAAGTCATCACGTTGCGAAGACAGCTTAACCGTGCAGGCATCCAGCCAGCCCCAGAGCACCTATGGCTCGCTGGAGGTCGTCACCCAGTCGGCTTCGCGCCTGGGGCTGACCAATCTGGAAACCCCACGCAGTATTGAGGTTATCAGCGCACAGGCTATCCAGCAGCGGGGTGATAAATCGCTCGCCGCCGTTGTCGAGCGTGCTCCCGGCATGTCCGGCGTGGCTTCCCCCACGCTCAGCAATAACTTTTCACTTCGCGGTTTCAGGCCGGTGTCCTGGCTGTATAACGGCGTCGAAACGCCGGGCAGCACCCTTCAGCTAGCGGATCCTTCCCATTACGGCAGTGTAGAAGTGTTGCGCGGCCCCGGATCGGTGCTCAATGGCCTGAGCGCCGCCGGCGGCAGCGTCAATCTGCTTTCGCGCCAGCCGACCTTCAGCCGCCAGCCCATCGAGTTCGACTATGGCCTGTCGAGTTATAACAGCCAGCGCCTGCACCTGGGAGCGGGAGGGACGTTAGTCGACGACGTGGCAGCTTATCGTCTGGACGTCAGCGGCAGCGACAGCGGCACCAATGTGCAATATGAGCGTGACAAACAGAAACGGGTATCCGGCGCGCTGCTGTTTAAATTGTCTGATAATGCCCTGCTGACGTTAAGCCTGGATCGCATGCTCAATCGCACCAACAACCCTTACTACGGCACGCCGCTGGTGGAAGGGAACATCGCCCGCGAACTGCGTGATATCAACTACAACAACCTGACCGACAGCCGTATCCAGAGCAACGCCACGTCGTTTCAGGCCAGCCTGGATTGGTTCACCACGCCTGAAATTGAGCTGCATAACCAGTTCTACTACTACAGCGGCTTTCGTGAATGGCGCAATGTGGAACGCTTTCGCATCTCGGCCGCCACCCAGCCCGGCTATGTCAATCGCGATTCATTCGGGGCGCTGGCCCACGATGACGACCTGATCGGCAACCGCAGTTCACTGGTGTTCGACCGGCCGTTGGGCGGCTTCGATAACCGGTTTATTGTCGGTTTTGATCTGAGTAAACGTCGCTTTCAGTACTACTCCAACGGCTTCCCCGGTTCCGAAGAGGTTCCGCTGCAGGCACCGATCAGAGAAAGTTTTTCACAGGGCACCGCTAGCCAACGTTCACCGGTTCGCCACGTTACGCAAAACCAGTACGCTGCCTTTCTGGAAGACCGCTTCAGCCTGACTGAACGTTTAACCCTGCTGGGGCAGTTGCGCTACAACCATATGGATATGGATTGGCATTTTCAGGGCCCGCAAGAAGAGCGCTCCGCGCAAACCTACGCCTTCAGCGTCTGGAGCCTTGGCCCCAGCTATGCCTTGACCGATAACATCAATATTTACGCCAACTACACCACCGGCAAGGAGCCGGGCAACGACCTGTTCTTTTTAAGTCCGGCGCAAACCGGTCTGCCGCTCACCCGGGTACGCCAATGGGAAGTCGGCACCAAGGGGCAGTTTTGGGATAACAAGGGAGAGGCCACGCTGGCGTTGTACGAACTGCGCAAGGACAACCTGTTTGTGCCCAATGCGCAGCAGCCGGATACGCTAAATGCCGTTGGCCGGCAGACCTCGCGCGGCGTGGAATTAAGCCTGATGTTGCGCCCCAGCGAACGCTGGGAGCTGGCCGCCAATGCGGCCTACACCCACGCCCGTTATGATGAGTACCGCGGCGGCAGCCCGTTACGTAGCTATAACGCTAATCGTCCGGCCTACATCCCTGACTGGACCGCCAACCTTACGGCACGTTATATGCCGACGGAACAGTGGGGGCTCACCTCATCGCTGCGCTACGTGGGCAGCAGTTATAACGACGACGCCAACCAGCGTAAAATGCCATCCTACACCACGCTCGATCTGGCGACGGACTATCAGATCACCCGGACCGTGGGTGTGGGCGTGCGTATCAGAAACGTCACCAACCAGTTGTATGCCTATCAACGTACTTACCCGGATCAGGTGCTGATTGCGCCATCACGCACCTATGAAAGCTTTATTTCGGTGAGGTTCTGATCCTGCCATGCAGCCGATAATCTGCCTGCTGGTGGCGCTGGGCCTGTCGTTTCATGCGCTGGCACAGGCCGGTGCTGTCACCCTCAATAACTGTGACCAGGCTTACCGCTACCCCACGGCGCCTGAGCGGGTGCTGGTTTACGCCAACCCCGCGTTGGAAAACCTGCTGGCGCTGGGACTGGCGCAGCGCATCGTCGGCATTATCGGTTATGACTATGCACGGGATACGGCTCCGTCTCCGACGACGCGGGGCAAAGCCCTGAGCCAGCTGTCGGCCGCCGCACCGCCGGCGGCAGAACCTTTGCTGTTGCTCAATCCGGATTTGGTCTATTCGGCCAGTTACTACTGGTTTAACAGCCCGGAAACGCCCAGCCGCGATCGGCTGACGGAGTGGGGAATCGCCACCTATCTCTCGCCTGACGTCTGCAGGGGCCAACAAAGTACCGTAAGCCGCTCGGCGAGCTTCGAGGGTATTTTTGCCGAACTGCGTGAAATTGCCCGAATTTTTCACGTCACCGGCGTGGCTGAGCGCTTAATTAAAAAGCAGCAGTCACAACTGCGGGAACTGGAGCGACAGGCGGTGTCCTTGCCCCAACAGCGGCTACTTTGGTGGTATGCCGGTACGCAAACCCCTTACGTGGCGGGATGCTGCGGCGCACCTGCACTGTTGACCCGTCAGATTGGCAGTCAAAATCTGTTTGGGGATCTGCCCGAGCTTTGGCCCACTGTATCCTGGGAAACCATTGCCGCCCGCGATCCCGACGTGATTGTGCTGGGCGATTTGCCTCGTGGCGGCCTCGGCGACAGTGCCAAAGATAAGATCCATTTTCTGGAGCATCACCCCCTGACCTCAACCCTGCGCGCCGTGCGCCAAAAACGCTATGTCATTTTGCCCGGCTACGACCTGGATCCCTCGGTGCGTACCCTGGCAGCCTTGCAACGTTTAATTCAGGGCCTGCAGCAACAGGCCTTGGGATCATCCATTCTCAAAAAGGAACCCTGATATGTCTTCTCTTTCATTCTCCTCACTGTTGACCTCGTGGGATCAGCAACAAGGGGCTTACATCGCCGAGCGAGAAGCGCGTTTTAATGCCCAACTCGACGTGTTAGCGCTTTCGGTCGGCGAGGATTTTCACGTACTAGATCTGGCTTGTGGGCCGGGATCGCTAAGCCTGCGCATCCTTCAGCGTTTCCCGCAGGCCAAAGTGACGGCGATGGATCTCGATCCGTTACTGTTGGCTATCGCCCGCGGTGCCCTGGCGGAATATGGCGACAGGATCCGCATTCTTCAGGCCGATCTCGTCGATCCTGAGTGTTTCTCATCGCTCGAGGGGGGAACGCCTGACGCGGTGGTTTCCAGCACGGCGCTGCACTGGTTAATGCCGGAACAGCTGACGGTGCTGTATCGCAACATCGCCGAACGGCTGCCCACGGGGGGCGTATTTTTGAATGCTGACCACCAGCGTTATGACCATCGACAGCCACGCGTTAAAACGTTGGCTGAACTGCACGATAATCAGACGCAGCAACAGGCCTGGCGCAACGGTGTCGAAGACTGGGAGCAGTGGTTTGACAAGGTGCAGCAGTTGCCGGAGCTGGCGCAATATCGGCAACAGCGGGAAAAGCTGTTCGCCGGGCGTCCTGTCCCTCCGGCGACGGCATTAGATTTCCAACTGGCCAGCCTGACGCAGGCGGGGTTTACCGAAGTAGGGCCGGTCTGGCAGTTGTTGGATGACTACGTGATTGCAGGCTGGAAATAGTATGGACGGATCGGTACGTCGGGGGGCCAGGCGTTCAGGCGGTTGGTTGTGCATGCTGGCGCTGGCGTTGCCGCTATTTTTGCTCGCTGCCTCGTTGTACGGACCGGCGCCAATATCGCTGCATGACGCGTGGCGTATTTTGTCTGCCCCTGGCGCCGCTAACGCCGAGGACGGTAGCGAGATTTATCAACGGATAATCTGGTCATTGAGAATGCCGAGGGCGCTGTTGGCCGCGCTGGCGGGGGCCGGTCTGGCCCTGGCCGGCACGGTCCTGCAGTCGCTGACGCGCAACCCGTTGGCCGATCCCTGGGTGCTGGGGATCTCTTCCGGGGCGGGCGTGGGCGCTGTTCTGGTGCTGGTGTTGGGGCTCGGCGGCGGCCTGTTGTCGGTGTCTGGCGGAGCATTTATCGGTGCGGCCGGGGCCTTTGCTCTGGTTTTACTGCTCGCCGGACGTTCCTTGAACGCCGAGTCATCGCTGTTTATTTTGGCGGGGGTCGCGGTCACGCAACTGCTTTCGGCACTGACCTCGCTGATTACCCTGTGGCAAGCGGACGCTAACGCCACGCGTGGCGTGATGTTCTGGCTATTGGGATCCTTCAGTGACGCCCGCTGGTCGCAGGTGGGGCTTTGCGCTCTGCTGCTGGCGGCGGCACTGGCGATTTGCTGGATGAAAGCGGGCGAGCTGGACGCACTGGCGTTCGGCGGCCTGACCGCGGCGTCGTTGGGAGTGGCGGTGGCGCCGCTGAAGCTGCTGCTGTACGGCATTACCATGGCGCTGACGGCCGTTATCGTCGCATTCAGCGGCGCGGTGGGGTTTATTGGGCTGACGGTGCCGCACGTCGCCAGACTGCTGGTCGGGCCGCGTCACCGGTTGCTGTTGCCGGCCAGCGCGCTGTGCGGCGCGTTGTTTGCCGTCGCGGCGGACACCCTGGCCAGAACCTTGTTTGAACCGCGTGAACTGCCGGTGGGCGTCTTGACCGCGTTGTTGGGTGTCCCGGTATTTCTCGCCTTGCTGTATCGGAAAATAAACGCATGAACATTGAAAGCCGGTTATCGGGGCTGCGTGCCGAAGGGTTGGGGTGGTCAACGGCAGAAAGAGTGGTGCTGAATAACCTCAGTTTTCACGCCCGGCCCGGGGAAATTACCGGCGTGCTCGGTGTCAACGGCAGCGGAAAATCTACGCTGCTCAAGTTACTGGCGGGATTGATTCCCCCCAGCCGTGGCCGGGTGTATTTGCAGCAAACCGATATTGCCTCAATGAAAGGGCGCGAACGAGCCAAATGCATGACTTTCCTCGAACAGTCCGGGCCCGGCGCCTTTGCCATTGCGGTGAAAGACGTGGTGTTGCTCGGGCGTCTGGTTTACGCCAGCCGCTGGGCAGGGTTCAGCGCGGTAGATTATCGCATTGCCGGCCAGGCGATGGAGCAGGTCGGCATTGCGCACCTGGCCGAGCGTGAATGGCATCAGCTGTCCGGCGGGGAACAGCAGCGCGTTCATCTGGCACGCGCGCTGGCGCAACAAACGCCATGGCTGTTATTGGATGAGCCTGCCAACCATCTTGATATTGCCCATCAGCAGCAGTTTATGGCGTTATTGCGGCGGCTGGGCATCAGCGTAGTGGTTTCGCTGCACGACCTGAATTTGGCGGCCTGCTACTGTGACCGGCTGATGTTGTTAAAGCAGGGCGGTTTACACGCGTTCGGCCCCCCGCAGCAGGTGCTGACATCGGAGACGATAGACAGGGTTTATGGGGTAGAGGCCAGGCTGGCGGCGGTTAGCGATTATGCCGCGCCGCTGATCTATTACCCTGTTCAATAGCGTGCGCCGCAGGCCGATAGGCGCCACCGGAGCACAAATGGCACGTTTGGCCGGTTACAAATTCCGCCCAGTCTTTAAAATAACCCCGTTTTAGTCGGGTTTTTGGTTTAAACTAGAATTTACGTGGCGGTGTTCATTACCGCTCAATGGGCAGTTAAGTGAGGCTACCATGTTGGATTTATTGAAAAGTTTGCTGTTCGCTGTGGTCATGGTTCCGGTTGTGATGGCCATCATTCTCGGCCTGATCTACGGTTTGGCGGAAGTGTTCAACATTTTCTCCAAAGTGGGCCGTTCGAAAGAAAATCGTACCCAGCACTGATCGTTACCCATCCCCATTTCAAAGCCTGCCGGCGTCGTTCGGCAGGTGTTTCTCAAGATATCTCACACCCTGCCGATAAACCGCATGACAAGCTTCTGCGCGACGTTATATTATTTTTTATATAACGAAGAGTGATAATGCACGTTAACTTGCGGAGAAAACAATGAAACAGCAATGGACTAAGTGGGTCGGCGGTATCGTATTGGTATCCGGTATGGTTATGCAGGCATCGGCAGCGGATAAAATTACCGTTTTTGCGGCCGCCTCGCTGACTAACGCACTGCAGGATATCGCGACCCAATACCAGAAAGGCAAGGATGTGCAGGTGGTTTCCTCATTCGCCTCTTCTTCCACGCTGGCGCGCCAGATTGAGCAGGGCGCGCCGGCCGATCTGTTTATCTCTGCCGATCAGCAGTGGATGGATTACGCCATCGACAAACAGCAAATGGTCAAAGACACCCGTTACACCCTGTTGGGCAACGAACTGGTGTTGATCGCGGCAAAAGACGCCAAACCGGCTAAAATCACGCTCGACAAGCAAACCGACTGGGCAAAACTGCTCAATGGCGGCCGCCTGTCGGTGGGCGATCCGGATCACGTGCCGGCCGGCATTTATGCCAAGGAAGCGCTGCAGAATCTCGGAGCCTGGACCGCGCTGGAACCTAAGTTGGCACGGGCCAACAACGTACGTAGCGCCATGGCACTGGTAGAACGTGGCGAAGCGCCGTTGGGCATTGTTTATGGTTCAGACGCGGTAGCCAGTGATAAAGTCAGCGTGGTGGCCATCTTCCCGGAAGACAGCCACAAACCGGTGGAATACCCGATGGCGATTGTGAAAGGTCATCAAACCCCGGCCGTCAGCGCGTTCTACAGCTACCTGAAGAGCCCGGAAGCGGCTGCTATTTTCAAACATTATGGATTCTCCCCGCGTAAATGATCCTGAGTGAGTACGAGTGGCAGGCCGTTGAACTGAGCCTGAAAGTGTCCGCCCTGGCGGTGGTGTGCAGCTTACCCTTTGGCATTCTGATGGCCTGGGTACTGGTACGCTGCCGCTTCCCGGGTAAATCGCTGCTGGACAGTATTATTCACCTGCCGCTGGTACTGCCACCGGTGGTGGTCGGCTATTTATTGCTGATCGCCATGGGGCGGCGCGGCGTGATTGGTGAATGGCTGTATGACTGGTTTGGCTTCAGTTTCAGCTTTAGCTGGCGCGGTGCGGCGCTGGCTTCTGCCGTGGTGGCGTTCCCGCTGATGGTGCGCGCCATCCGGTTGGCGCTGGAGGCGGTGGATACCCGGCTGGAGCAGGCTGCCCGCACCCTGGGGGCCAACCCGTGGCGGGTGTTTTTCACCATCACGCTGCCGCTGTCGCTGCCCGGCGTGATTGTCGGTGTGGTATTGGCCTTTGCCCGTTCTCTGGGCGAGTTCGGCGCCACCATTACCTTTGTTTCCAACATTCCCGGCGAGACGCGCACCATACCGCTGGCGATGTATACCCTGATTGAAACGCCGGGGGCTGAAGCCGCCGCCGCGCGCCTGTGCGTGATTGCCATAGTGCTGTCACTGCTTTCACTGATGGTTTCCGAGTGGCTGGCCCGCTGGGGTCGTAAACGGATGGGCGTGTAAATGCTGGAGCTGGATTTCTCCCAACGCCTTGGGGATTTAAACCTTAACGTGCGCGCGGATCTGCCCGCGCAGGGCATTACCGCGATTTTTGGCCTGTCGGGTGCGGGTAAAACTTCCTTAATCAATGCCATTGGCGGCCTGACGCGCCTGCAGCAAGGCCGCATTGTGCTCAATGGCCGTACGCTGGTGGATACCGCCAGCGACCTGTGCCTGCCACCGGAGAAGCGGCGGATTGGCTACGTGTTTCAGGACGCGCGCCTGTTCCCGCATTATCGAGTACGCGGCAACTTGCAATACGGTATGGCGACCAGTATGCGTGCTCAGTTCGACAACATTGTTGAACTGCTGGGTATCGGACCCTTGCTCAACCGCCTGCCGTTGACGCTGTCCGGCGGTGAAAAACAGCGGGTGGCGATTGGTCGTGCTTTATTGACCGCGCCGGAGTTGCTGCTGATGGATGAACCTCTGGCGTCGCTGGACCTGCCGCGCAAGCGCGAACTGCTGCCGTATCTGGAGCGGTTGGCGCAGGACGTCAATACGCCGATCCTTTACGTCAGCCACAGCATGGATGAAATTCTGCGTTTGGCCGAGCAGGTGATGGTGCTGGATAACGGTCAGGTAAGGGCATTCGGCGGGCTGGAAGAAGTGTGGGCCAGCAGCGCACTGCGGCCATGGTTGCAGCGTGAAGATCAAAGCAGCGTGCTGCGCGTTAGCGTAATTGAACATCATGCGCGCTACGCCATGACGGCCCTGGCGTTGGGCGACCAACGCCTGTGGGTCAGCGGAGTCGATGCCGCGTTGGGCGCTCAACTGCGCATCCGAATCAACGCCGCCGACGTTTCATTGGTGCTGCAGCCGCCGGTCAACAGCAGTATCCGCAACGTACTGCCGGCCAAGGTGACCGAGTGCCTGGACGTGGATGGGCAGGTGGAGGTGAAACTGGCGGTGGGAGAGAGCGTGCTGTGGGCGCGTATTACGCCGTGGGCGCGTGATGAGTTGGCGATCCGACCGGGTCAATGGTTGTATGCGCAGGTGAAAAGCGTGTCGATCAGCCGCGAGGCGCGTTAAATAGCGCCCTCCCCGCGGGGAGGGCAATCACGAATTACTGACCCAGCACGCGCGTGCGGATCACCTCGGCGATGCCGGGCTGCAGGTGATCGGCGATCACCAAATCGGCGCGCTGCTTGATAGCGTCATCGGCATTGCCCATCGCCACGCCCAGACCTACCGCTTCCAGCATGCTGAGGTCATTGTAGTTATCCCCGAACGCCACCACCTGATCCATGCTCAGGCCCTGCGACTCGACCCACTGCTGCAGGCGTTTTCCTTTGCTGTTACCGCCTTTGGCGATATCGACCTGATCGTGCCACGACCATTCGCAGGCCAGCCCCAGCTCTTTTTCCACCGTTTCGGCAAACTGGCGCAGAGCGGGAATATCGGCGTGCGAAGTGGCGAATTTCCAGATGGATTGTGCTTCATCGGCCGCCTGTACCAGGCTGTTGACTTGCAGCAGCGTTGGGCGCTGCGCCGGCGGCAGGGTTTCCGCCCAGGCAAGTGAACGGGTGACGTGGCCGCTGGGCTCCTGATACAGCATGGCGTCGTCCACGTACATCAGGCCGTGAATGCCGCTTTGTTTCAGCATTTGCAGCACCAGTTTGGCCTGATCTTTGGCCAGCGGATCGGCGGCCAGCACTTTTTGCTGCTGGAAGTCATACAGATAGGTGCCGTTGCAGCAGATTGCCGGGGTGTCTATCTCCAGCGCCTGATAAAACGGGTGGATCGCCACGTGATGGCGGCCGGTGACGACAATCACTTTGATACCGGCAGCGCGCGCTTGCGCCAGGGCTGCCAGCGACTGCGGTAAAATGCGTTTTTGGTTGTCCAGCAGGGTGCCATCCAGATCGAGGGCAATGACGCGGTAGCTCATAGGGATCTCATTATCGTTAGCAACAAAATTAAACCGATGGTACACCGGATAAGCGATGGATAAAACAGCACAGATTTCCTCAGCAACACAGGGTTGTTATGTCACGGATGTGAGGTAAGCTAGGGGAAACCGAAAAACCTGAAACCGGTTTCTCTCTTACCCTATTCAAGGAGAACACATGAAGCAAATCGTTTATGTCGCCAGCCCGGAAAGCCAACAAATTCACGTCTGGCAGTTAGGCGATGCAGGGGCCCTGGCGCTGCTGCAAACCGTCGAAGTCCCGGGTCAGGTGCAACCGATGGCGATCCACCCGGACCGAACGCACCTGTACGTCGGCGTGCGCCCGGCGTTCGGCATTGTCAGCTACCGCATCGAGGCGGACGGCACGCTGCAACAGGCGGGCATGGCACCGCTGCCGGGCAGCCCGACCCATATCTCCACCGATTTGCAGGGGCGTTATCTGTTCTCCGCCTCCTACAGCGGCAACTGCGCCAGCGTCAGTCCGATCGGCCATGACGGCGTAGTGGGCGCACCTCTTCAGCAGATTGACGGTTTAACTGCGCCGCACTCGGCCAATATCGATCCGACCAATCAGCTGCTGCTGGTGCCTTGCCTGAAAGAAGATCGCATTCGTCTGTTCAATTTGGACCAACAGGGTGAACTGACGCCGCATGCTCAGGAAGCGGTTGCAACCGCCGCCGGTGCTGGCCCGCGCCACATGGCATTCCACCCTAACGACAAATTTGCCTACTGCGTCAACGAGCTGGACGGCACGGTAGACGTGCTGGCCATCAGTGAAAACGGCGCTAAATACACCCTGGCGCAAACGCTGGATATCATGCCTGCCGATTTCAACGGCACCCGTTGGGCGGCGGATATTCACCTCACGCCGAATGGCCGCTTCCTCTACACCAGCGACCGCACCGCCAGCATTTTGACCATTTTCAGCGTCTCCGAAGACGGCAGCACCCTGTCGGTCGTTGGCTACCACCCGACTGAAGAGCAGCCACGCGGCTTCAACATCGACCACAGCGGCCGCTTTGTGATCTCGTCCGGCCAGAAGTCCGATCATATCGGGGTATATGAAATCGATCAGGCCAGCGGCAAGCTGACCACTCTGGCACGTTACCCGGTGGGTAAAGGCCCGATGTGGGTAAGCGTATTAGCGAAGTAAATGATACCCGGTTGCCGTAAGGGTGAATGAATAATGAGGGCGCAGCTTGCTGCGCCCCTACAGTCTCTCGGGTTGGGGTTGTTTTTCCCGAAAATCAGCTGTATTTCACCGTCAGCGTGGCGCTGCCAAGGCTATGGAAGTGCACGTTGAAACCGACCAGCGCGCCGCTGGAACCTTCATCCACCTCAATACTTTCTACGTCCAGTGCGTGGACGGTGAAGTGATAGCGGTGGCTTTCTCCCTGCGGTGGCGCCGCGCCGCCATAGCCGGCGGAACCAAAATCGGTGCGGGTCTGCACGGCGCCGGCCGGTAAGCCGCCCTTGCCGGAACCTGCGCCCTGCGGCAGTTCACGCGTGGAAGCCGGGATATTGGCTACCACCCAGTGCCACCAGCCGGAGCCGGTCGGGGCATCGGGATCGTATACCGAAATCACGAAACTCTTTGTGCCTTCCGGCACGCCGTCCCAGGCCAGATGTGGCGACAGATTATCGCCATGATAGCCCATGCCGTTGAATACCTGGCGCTCCGGCATTTTCGCGCCGTCCTGCAAATCGTTGCTGTACAAACGAAAGCTCATAATGACTCCATTGGTCGGTAAAAGCTGAATGCCTAAGCTAGACCTTTTTGACGTAATAACACAAGCCTCATTGCGCCTCGCCAGCGGCCTGCTCTATGAGTTATCCTCGTTAACGCCGAAGCTACATACGCGACATCAATAATTCACAGATCGATACAAGCAATCATGATTTCATTAAAAAAACGCACGCCGTGGTTTGGTTGGCTGCGCCGCTGGGCCAAGGGCATCAAGCGCGATATTTATGCTCTTTGGCTGGCCGCCCGTGACCGGCGCACGCCCTGGTATGCCAAATTGATCGCCCTGCTGGTGGCGGGTTATGCGGTATCGCCTATCGATCTGATCCCAGACTTTATTCCGGTGCTGGGCTATCTGGACGACGTGATTATTGTGCCGCTGGGCATAATGCTGGCGGTGCGGTTGATCCCCAAGCCGCTGATGGTGGAGTTCCGCGAGAAGGCGCAAAGGCGTATCGACAATCCTACCGGGCGGATGGCGGCGGTAATGATCATTTTGCTGTGGGTGTTGTGTCTGGTATTGCTGGCCCGTTATCTGGACCAGCATTGGTAATCTGTTATTGGACCGCGGCGGTGACTGCGGCGGTCAATTTGCTGAGCTGTTCAGGCTCGATGATGTAAGGCGGCATTAAATAAATCAGTTTGCCGAACGGGCGGATCCACACGCCGCGCTCGACGAATCCGCGCTGTAGCTGCGCCATATCCACCGGCTCGCGCATTTCCACTACGCCAATCGCCCCCAATACCCGCACGTCCGCTACTTTTGGCTGCATTTTCAGCGGCAATAGCTGCTGTTTCAACTGGGTCTCGATGGCGGCCACCTGCTGTTGCCAGCGATTTTCCGCCAGCAGCGACAGGCTGGCATTCGCCACCGCGCAGGCCAAAGGATTGCCCATAAAGGTAGGACCGTGCATAAAGCAGCCCGCAGCGCCGTTGCTGATGGTTTCCGCCACGTGGCGGGTGGTCAGGGTGGCGGAAAGCGTCATATAGCCGCCGGTCAACGCCTTGCCCAGACACAGAATATCCGGTACTACCTCGGCATGTTCACAGGCGAACAGCTTGCCGGTGCGCCCGAAACCGGTAGCGATCTCGTCGGCAATCAGCAGCACCTGATAGCGGTCACAGAGTTCGCGTACCCGTTCAAGGTAAGTCGGGTGATAGATGCGCATGCCGCCCGCCCCCTGGACCACCGGTTCCAGGATCACCGCCGCCACTTCACCGGCGTGTTGTTCCAACAGCGCGGCGAACGGGGCGATATCATTTTCATCCCAGGCCTGATCGAAACCGCACTGCGGCGCGGTAGCGAACAGGTGCGGCGCGAGATAGCCCTGATACAGGCTGTGCATCGAGTTGTCCGGATCGCATACCGACATCGCGCCGAAGGTATCGCCGTGATAGCCGTGACGCAGGGTCAGAATGCGCTGCCGCCGTTCCCCGCGCGCTTGCCAGTATTGCAACGCCATCTTCAGCGACACTTCCACCGCCACCGATCCGGAATCCGCCAGGAACACGCATTGCAGCGCTTCCGGCGTCATAGCGACCAACTTGCGACACAGTTCAATCGCGGCGGAGTGGGTAATGCCGCCGAACATCACGTGCGACATCTTTTCCAACTGCTGCGTGGCGGCCAGGTTCAACTGCGGGTGGTTATATCCGTGAATGGCCGCCCACCAGGACGACATACCGTCAATCAGGCGTCGGCCATCGGCCAACTGCAGTTCAACGCCGCTGGCGGCCTCTACCGGATAACAGGGCAGTGGGTGGCTCATCGAGGTGTAAGGGTGCCAGATATGGCGCTGATCGAATTCCAGGTCGGAGTCAGTGACAGACATACTTGTAAACCAAATCATGTGTGTAATGGTTGACAGTATATCCACAATATCTAAACTGACGACACTTTTTTCATTTTTGGAGACGCCGTGATGGCCGATCGCATTCACTGGACAGTGGGTCTCGCCCAGATCCTGTTTGATAAACCCCTGCTTGAGTTATTGTTTGAAGCCCAGACGGTTCACCGCCAGCATTTTGATCCGCGTCAGGTGCAGGTGAGCACGCTGTTATCAATCAAAACCGGCGCCTGTCCCGAAGACTGCAAGTACTGTCCGCAGAGTTCCCGCTACAAAACCGGCCTGGAGTCGGAGCGGTTGATGCAGGTGGAACAGGTGCTGGAATCGGCGCGCAAGGCCAAGGCCAACGGTTCGACCCGCTTCTGTATGGGCGCGGCATGGAAAAACCCGCACGAGCGCGATATGCCTTACCTGCAGCAGATGGTGCAAGGCGTGAAGGCCATGGGGATGGAAACTTGCATGACCCTGGGCACGCTGGATGGCTCACAGGCGGAACGCTTGGCCGAAGCCGGGCTGGATTATTACAACCACAACCTAGATACCTCGCCGGAATTCTACGGCAATATCATCACCACCCGCAGCTATCAGGAACGCCTGGATACGTTGGGCAAGGTGCGTGGTGCGGGTATCAAAGTCTGTTCCGGTGGCATCGTTGGGCTGGGAGAAACGGTGCGTGACCGCGCAGGGCTGCTGGTACAGCTGGCCAATCTGCCCACGCCGCCGGAGAGCGTGCCGATCAACATGTTGGTGAAGGTTAAGGGGACGCCGCTGGCGGACAACGACGACGTTGATCCTTTTGATTTCATTCGTACTATCGCAGTGGCACGCATCATGATGCCGTCTTCTTACGTGCGTCTTTCAGCCGGTCGCGAGCAGATGAACGAACAAACCCAGGCGATGTGCTTTATGGCCGGCGCCAACTCCATCTTCTACGGTTGCAAACTGCTGACCACGCCAAACCCGGAAGAGGACAAGGATCTGCAATTGTTCCGCAAGCTGGGCCTCAACCCGCAGCAGACCGAAACCGAGCACGGCGACAACCAGCAACAAGAAGTGCTGGCTGCGCGCCTGATGCAGGCCGATACCGCTGAGTTTTACAACGCGGCGCTGTAATGAGCTGGCAACAACGTATTGAACAGGCGCTGGAGGAGCGGCAACAGAGTGCCGCTTACCGCTACCGTTTAGTTAATCAGGGCGGCAATGGCCGCCATCTTCAGCTTAACGACCAACGCTACCTGAATTTTTCCGGCAATGACTATCTGGGCCTGAGCCAGAATGCGCAGGTGATCGCTGCCTGGCAGCAGGGCGCGCAGCAATATGGCGTGGGGTCCGGCGGTTCCGGCCACGTCACCGGTTTTTGTACCGCGCATCAGGCGCTGGAACAACAATTGGCGCAGTGGTTGGGTTATCCGCGCGCGCTGCTGTTTATCTCTGGCTATGCCGCCAATCAGGCGCTGCTGGCGGCGCTGATGCAGGGCGAGGATCGCATCCTGGCCGATCGGCTTAGCCACGCCTCGCTGCTGGAGGCGGCAGCTCACTCACCGGCCCAACTCCGACGCTTTCGCCATAACCAATCGCAGGCGTTGGCCGATTTGCTGGCAAAACCCTGCAACGGCCAGACGTTGGCGGTCACCGAAGGGGTGTTCAGCATGGACGGCGACAGTGCCCCATTGGCAGAGCTGCACCGTTTGACCCGCGAGGCAGGCGCCTGGCTGATGGTTGACGACGCACATGGCATTGGCGTTCAGGGTGAGCAGGGGCGCGGCAGTTGCTGGCAGCAGGGCGTACGGCCCGAGTTGTTGGTAGTCACTTTCGGCAAAGCCTTTGGCCTCAGTGGCGCAGCGGTCCTGTGCGATGAATCTACGGCCGAATACCTGTTGCAGTTTGCCCGCCATCTGATTTACAGCACGGCGATGCCGCCGGCACAGGCCTGTGCGCTGCAGGCAGCGTTGCATTGTATCCAGCAGGGCGACGAATTACGCACGCGGTTGAATACGAATATTCAGCGATTTCGCCAGGGGGCGGCCCAGTTGTCGCTGACGCTGACGGAGTCTCTAACCGCCATTCAGCCGTTGCTGGTGGGGGATAATCAGCGAGCGCTTGATTTGGCGCAGTACCTGCGGGGGCAAGGCCTGTGGGTGAGTGCGATCCGCCCGCCAACGGTACCGCCGGGCGGTGCGCGTTTGCGTATTACCCTGACGGCGGCGCATCAGCCACAGGATATCGATCGTCTGCTGGAGGTATTGCATGACGTCAGCGTTTGAACAGGTTAACAAGCAAGCGGTCGCCTCGGCCTTTAGCCGTGCGGCCGTGGGTTATGACGCGGCAGCGGTATTGCAGCGTGATGTGGGTGAGCGCTTACTGGGGATGGGGCAGGAGCACCGGGGCGAGCAACTGCTCGATGCCGGCTGTGGCACCGGTTATTTCAGCCGCCGCTGGCGCGAACTGGGCAAGCAGGTGACGGCACTCGATTTGGCACCGGGTATGCTGGCCTTTGCCCGCCAGCAGCAGGCAGCGGATCATTATCTGTTGGGCGACATCGAAAATGTTCCCTTAGCCGATGCTGCCGTGGATATCAGTTTCAGCAGCCTGGTGGTGCAATGGTGCAGCGATCTGCCGCGGGCGTTGGCAGAGCTGTACCGCGTTACCCGCCCGGGCGGCGTGATTTTATTTTCCACCCTGGCTGAAGGTTCGCTGCATGAATTGGGTGACGCCTGGCAGCAGGTGGACGGTGAGCGCCATGTTAATGATTTTCTGCCGCTGGCGCAGATTGAGGCGGCCTGTGCGGGTTATCGCCATCACCTGCAGGCGGAATGGCAAACCCTGAATTACCCGGACGTAATGGCGTTGATGCGATCCCTCAAGGGGATAGGTGCGACCCATTTGCATCAGGGACGAGAGGCTGGGTTACTGTCCCGACAGCGCCTCGCCGCCTTGCAGGCAGCCTATCCCTGCCGCCGTGGACAATTTCCGCTCAGCTATCATCTGGTTTATGGAGTGATTTATCGTGATTAAGCGTTGGTTTGTCACCGGCACCGATACCGAAGTGGGCAAAACCGTGGCCAGCAGTGCCTTGCTGCAGGCAGCCAATTTGGCGGGTTACCGCACGGCCGGCTACAAACCTGTGGCTTCAGGCAGCGAGATGACCGCGGAAGGGCTACGTAACAGCGATGCGTTGGCATTGCAGGCCAACAGCGCGGTGGCGCTAAGCTATGACGAAGTAAACCCTTATGTGTTTGCAGAACCGACCTCACCGCACATTGTCAGCGCCGACGAAGGGCGGCCGATCGAACTGGCTCAGCTTTCCGCCGGGTTACGTCACCTGGAGCAGCGGGCCGAGTGGCTGTTGGTCGAAGGTGCCGGGGGCTGGTTTACGCCGCTTAGTGAGCAACATACCTTTGCTGACTGGGTGCAGCAGGAACAACTGCCAGTCATTTTGGTGGTGGGAATACGGCTGGGCTGCATCAACCATGCCGTGCTGACCGCACAGGCTATCCGGCAGGCGGGATTGCCGCTGGTCGGTTGGATCGCCAATGACGTCTGCGCACCGGGTCGCCGCCATCAGGAATATATGGCCACGCTGCGCCGCATGTTACCGGCCCCGCTGCTGGGGGAGATCCCCCATCTGCCCGAAGCCGAACGACAGGCGCTGGGGCAGTATCTGGATTTGAGCGTTTTATAAAGGGACCGGGGGAAATTTCTTCCCCCATATCCTGTTCGTCACACCGCCAGATAGGCATTGATCAAGTCCTCATCCAACTGTTCCAGCGTACCATCCGCCACGCTGCGGCCCTTATCCATCAGGCAAAAGCGATCTGCCACGCGGCGGACAAAGGGCAGTTTGTGCTCCACCAGCAGGATAGTCATGCCCAGTTCCCGGTTAAGCTTGCGGATCACGTTGCCGATATCGGCGGCGATAGACGGTTGAACACCGCTGGTGGGTTCGTCGAGGATCAGTAGCTCTGGTTCCAGTACCAGTGCGCGGCCAATCGCCAGCTGCTGCTGTTCACCGTCGCCCAAATCGCCGGCCCGACGTCCGCGCATCTCCCGAAGGTTGGGGAACAGGTTATAAATCAACGGCGGGATGCGGCGGGATTTATCGCGTCCGGCCATCAGCGCCACCTGCAGGTTTTCCTCAACGCTGAGTTGTGAAAATATCTGTCGCCCCTGGGGAACGTAGCTGATCCCCAGCTCCGTTCGGGTTTCTACCGGCTGCTGCAGCAGATTTTGCGGGGGTTCGTCTGCCAACTGCCAGGTCATGCTGCCGCTGACCACCGGCAAATGACCCATAATGCAGTTGACCAGCGTGGTTTTGCCTACGCCGTTACGGCCGATAAGCACCGTACATTGGCCACGCGGCAGTTCCAGATTGATATCCCACAGGGTATGGTTTTGCCCATAAAACTGATTCACTGACCTTAAACTCAACATCCGGCATTCTCCTCAAAGACCTGTCTTCCACTCGTGGTTGTACGCCCATAGCGGGCGTCGGCGTAACGCGGCGTTAACAGGCCGCGCCGATTTCACCCGCCGGAACCGCAGGCGGCCGGTGCAGGGAAGGGGGACGAACCCCTTCTTCCTCGCTTAATCCACTCCCTACTGCGATTTCCGCCTTAGCGGTTTCTTTCCCGAGTGTTTCAATGTCTGGAACAAAATGCTGATCTGCTACCTTCAACGAGGTAGTTAAGTTTTGACTTAAGCGAGCAATACATAGGTGAAAATGGCACCTAAAGGCCATTCGTTAGCGCTCTCTCATGTTTATGTCGCCAATGTCAGTTGATTCGCATTGGCGTGACGCTAAACCCCGAGCAGCTCATTCTGCCGTTTCGGGGCGTAGATTTCCCCGAGCCCACTTTCGCCGTCAAAGGGTAATGCAACCCTTGGGCCAACTTTTTGAACGCTGTAAATCAGAGATTGTTATTGCCTTGTTAACGGCCTGGCGCGCCAGACGTGGGCTGGGTGGAATGGCGGAAAATAGCGGGAAAGTTAACACGGACGATTTTTGCACTCTTCCGGTGCTGAGCAGAAGAGTTATGGTGCAAGCTATTTCATCGCTCGCCGCAAGATGCAGCAAAGGAAGGTAACAATGGGACAAATCTGTTTTTGGCAATGGGTCTTTTTAGCATTAATCGGCATAAACAAAGCGATATTTTTGTGAAAAAATAACTAAAAAAGCCATCTTGGCGAGAAGAAACGCCAAAAAGCGTTCTTTCTGCAACTCCCGCCGGGGGCGGGGCGGTGAGAGTTATCCACTATTCCTGTGGATAACCTTGTGCATTAGATTTAGAAAACCGGTTTAAAGCGAGAGCGGACGCGGGTTCTGTTCGCTTTGTCCGCAATCTCGTCTTTTTTATAAAATCATTATTAATCAATAAATTAACTAAAATCAAGCGGCCTCTGTATTGATGAAGTGCCTATGTATGATTTTTCGCCACAGTGCTATCAATAAGTTAATTCGTGGCGGATTTTGGGGATAAAACTGTTATTGACAATAAAAATGTCACGCCGCTGTAACCCTGGCGGTGCATTCAGCCCGGATTGACGCACGCCAAAGCAACGAACCGCTTGAAGCTGGTTTTATATCCAGTATCATAGGCACTGGCGAAAATCGCCGGGGCTTTCCATAATTAGAGGCCATTCACCGAGCAGCAGCTCCATGGCCGCCTGAGCGCGCGCATCTCCACAGGGTAGCCGAGTCAATGAGTAAAACGTTCAAACTGCATTCCGAATTCAAGCCGGCCGGCGACCAGCCGGAAGCCATCCGTAAGCTGGAAGAGGGCCTGGAAGACGGCCTGGCTCACCAAACGCTACTGGGCGTAACCGGCTCGGGCAAGACATTCACCGTCGCTAATGTGATCGCCGATCTCAACCGGCCCACCATGGTGCTGGCGCCTAATAAAACTTTGGCGGCGCAGCTGTATGGTGAGATGAAAGAGTTCTTTCCCGAGAATGCGGTCGAGTATTTCGTTTCTTACTACGACTACTATCAGCCGGAGGCCTACGTCCCCAGCTCCGACACCTTTATCGAAAAAGATGCCTCGGTGAACGAACACATCGAGCAGATGCGCCTTTCTGCGACGAAAGCGCTGTTGGAACGCCGCGATGTGATCGTGGTGGCGTCGGTATCGGCGATTTACGGCCTGGGCGATCCGGATTTGTACCTGAAGATGATGTTGCATCTGACCAAAGGCATGATCATCGATCAGCGGGCGATCCTGCGTCGTTTGGCGGAGCTGCAATATAGCCGCAACGATCAGGCTTTCCAGCGCGCGACGTTCCGCGTGCGGGGTGAAGTGATTGACGTCTTCCCGGCGGAATCGGATGAATTGGCGCTGCGCATTGAGCTGTTTGACGAAGAGGTCGAACGGCTTTCGCTGTTTGATCCCCTGACCGGCCAGATCGAACAAGAGGTGCAGCGTTTTACCATTTACCCCAAATCGCACTATGTGACGCCGCGCGAGCGGATCCTGCAGGCGATGGAAGAGATCAAGGTGGATCTGGCCGAGCGGCGCAAGGTGCTGCTGGCCAATAACAAGCTGCTGGAAGAACAGCGTCTGACGCAGCGCACCCAGTTTGATCTGGAGATGATGAACGAACTGGGCTACTGCTCCGGCATTGAAAACTATTCGCGCTACCTGTCCGGACGCGGCGAGGGTGAGCCACCGCCGACGCTGTTTGACTATTTGCCGGCGGATGGCCTGCTGGTGGTTGACGAGTCCCACGTGACCATTCCGCAAATCGGCGGTATGTACAAAGGCGACCGTTCACGCAAGGAAACGCTGGTGGAATACGGTTTCCGCCTGCCGTCGGCGCTGGATAACCGCCCGCTGCGCTTTGAAGAGTTCGAAGCGCTGGCGCCACAGACTATCTATGTGTCTGCTACGCCGGGCAAATACGAGCTGGAAAAATCCGGTGGTGACATTATCGATCAGGTGGTGCGCCCAACCGGGCTGCTGGATCCGCAAATCGAAGTGCGGCCGGTGACCACCCAGGTGGACGATCTGCTTTCCGAAATCCGCAAGCGGGTGGCGATCAACGAGCGTGTGCTGGTTACCACGCTGACCAAACGCATGGCGGAAGATCTGACCGAATACCTGGAAGAGCATGGCGAGCGGGTGCGCTACCTGCACTCGGACATCGATACCGTGGAACGAGTCGAAATCATTCGTGACCTGCGCCTGGGCGAGTTTGACGTGCTGGTGGGTATCAACCTGTTGCGTGAAGGGCTGGACATGCCAGAGGTGTCGCTGGTGGCGATTTTGGATGCCGATAAAGAGGGCTTCCTGCGCTCCGAACGTTCATTGATCCAGACCATTGGTCGTGCGGCGCGTAACCTCAACGGTAAAGCTATCCTCTACGGTGACAAAATTACCGACTCGATGGCCAGAGCGATCGGCGAGACCGAGCGTCGCCGTGCCAAACAGCAGGCGTTCAACGAAGAAAACGGCATTGTACCGCAGGGCTTGAACAAGAAAATTTCTGATATTTTGCAGTTGGGTAAACCCAGTACCCGCAGTAAGGGCAAAGGGAAGGGCAAAGCTGCGGAAAACGCCGCCCAGTACCAAAATCTTACGCCAAAAGCGCTGGATCAGAAGATTCGCGAGTTGGAAGCGCAGATGTATACCCACGCGCAAAACCTGGAGTTCGAGCAGGCGGCGGGCTTGCGTGACGAAATCCACCAGCTGCGCGAGCAGTTTATTGCCATTTCATAACCCATTGGCGCGCTGCAGACCGCGGCGCCGCCAAAACATAAAATCCTTGTCGCCTCCGCCAAAGCTGATTATGGTGTGCGGCCATTTGACTACTGCGAGCCACCGACCATGACCCAACACCAGTCCAAAGACCCGATGCACGGCATCACTCTGGAACAGCTTCTGAATAAACTGGTGGAAAACTACGGTTGGTCAGGGCTGGCTGAACGCATTCGCATCAACTGCTTCAGCAGCGATCCCAGCATCAAGTCCAGCCTGAAATTTCTGCGTCGCACGCCCTGGGCGCGCAAACAGGTGGAAGATCTTTATCTCGATATGGTTGAGCAGGCCGCCAGTGATAACCCGTGGCTACGTGGCGGCAAATAAACGCTCAGGCGCGGGCACCTAACTCGATCAACGCCTGATCCAGCGCCTGGCGCAGCAACTGACGATCGTGGCGGTAAGGAATATCCTGCGCTTCCAACGGCTGTTTGATCACCACCCGATCCTGCACTTCACGGGTATCTGCCGTTGGTCCGACAATGACGGCATCAATCATCTGGCGGCCAATTTTCGCCTCCATCAATTCCAGCTTGTTCTTCAGCGTCAAGGCTGCCGCCGCGACGCTTAATTCGCGTCCGAGGTTGTCGATATAAATCATATTGGCGCTGCTGCGACGCAGAGCCTGCGTAAGGTCATCGAGCAACAGCAGAGGCATCAGGCTGGTCAGAAAACTGCCCGGTCCTATCAGGATCACGTCGGCTTGCGCGATAGCATCCAGCGCTTCGCGCGTCGCGTTGACATAGGGCGACAGCATCAGCTCTTGTGGCATGTCGGTCAGTTGATCGACATTCACCTCGCCGTAAACGTGGTTGCCTTCATGATCGTGCGCCATCAGGTCCACCGGCTGTTCGGACATCGGGATCAGCGCCGCGTCCACCTTCAGCAGGCTGCGCACCAGGTTGATCGCTTCCAATGGGCGTACGCTCAGGTGATCCAGGGCTTTCAACATCAGATTGCCGAGGTTGTGCCCAGACAGTTCGCCATTGCCGCTGAAGCGGTATTCGAACATCGCGGAAGCCACGCTCGGTTCGGTGATCAACTGATTCAGGCAGTTACGGGTATCGCCCCAGGCAATGCCCCCTTCCGAACGGCGAATACGGCCGGTAGAACCGCCGTTATCGGTGGTGGTGACAATACCGGTTAAACGGGAGCCTAAAGACGACAGGGAAGACATCACGCGACCAAGACCATGACCGCCGCCTAATGCCACTACCCGATCGAGATCGGCCAGGGTTCGATTACGCATAAATTTCCTTACAAGGGGGCTTAACTGCCCGCATAAAGTAGCGGATTTGGCGTAAAAACGCGAAAAAGAGTGTGGTTTGCGTGATTCCGGTCAATTCGTCTCCCTAAAGGCTGTTTATCATGGTTTACCAGATTAGGAATCGCCTAAAATCGCTGTATACACAATTATATAGCGAAATTGCGCGTTGGCTATCGCGTTTGTTTAGCGCTAGAATTCCGATGAAAACCACGGTTTCGTTCCGGCTACTCCGACTGCGGGAACTGAGACCAAAACTCCTAGCCTCTGGGCCTACGTTGTTCCTGCGAACAATATGGCGCTTGGGCCGTGGCGAAGTCAGCCACCAGGGTGCAGAGCGGAAACGTTCGCATCTCCCGACTTTGGAAGGTGTTATGGTGCCGCAACTCATTGATGCTTATGAGCGCAAGTTCTATTACTTGCGCCTGTCGATCACCGACGTGTGCAACTTTCGTTGCACCTACTGCTTGCCGGACGGCTACCGCCCGAACGGCAGCCCGAAAACATTCTTGTCGCTTGATGAGATCCGACGCGTCAGTCGCGCATTCGCCGAACTGGGCACCGAAAAAGTGCGCCTGACCGGCGGAGAGCCTTCTCTGCGCCGCGATTTCACCGAGATCATCGCTGCCGTGCGTGAAAACCCGGCCATCCGCCAGCTCGCCGTGACCACCAACGGTTACCGTATGGCGCGCGACGTCGCCGGCTGGCGTGATGCTGGCCTGACGGCGGTCAACGTCAGCGTCGACAGCCTGGATCCCCGCCAATTTCATGCCATTACCGGGCAGGACAAGTTCCGCCAGGTGATGGACGGCATCGACGCCGCCTTTACCGCCGGTTTCAGCAAGGTGAAGGTCAACGCGGTGCTGATGCGTGACGTTAACCACCAACAGCTGGGCGCCTTCCTTAACTGGATCAAAGACCGCCCGATTCAACTGCGCTTTATCGAACTGATGGAAACCGGTGAGGGGGGCGATCTGTTTCGCAAGCACCACGTTTCCGGTGAAGTGATCCGTTTGCAGCTGGAACAGCAGGGCTGGCAGCGTCAGCCGCGCGGCCGCAGCGACGGCCCGGCGCAGGTGTTCAGCCACCCGGATTATCAGGGTGAAGTGGGCTTGATCATGCCCTATGAAAAAGACTTCTGCGCCAGCTGCAATCGGCTGCGTGTTTCCGCTATCGGCAATTTACACCTGTGTCTGTTCGGCGAGCAGGGCATTGGTCTGCGCGATCTGCTGACGAATGACCAGCAGCTTGATGAACTGAAGGACCGCATCCAGGGCGGGCTGCTGAGTAAGAAACAGACTCACTTCCTGCATCAGGGTAACAGTGGCATAACGCAGAACCTGTCGTTTATCGGCGGCTGATCCCCGGCATCTTTCAAGCCGCAGCGTTGTTGGCTGCGGGCGCTCACCCCAGTCACTTACCTGAGTAAGCTCTTGGGGATTTACGGCCTTGCTGCCTAGCTGCAACTTGAAATCTATTGGGTATCCTATGAATAGGAGCAAAGTGAACAATGAGTCATGCCAGCAGTGAATTCATTCCGGTACATATCGCTATTTTGACCGTTTCGGACAGCCGTGGCGAAGCGGAAGACACCTCGGGCCAGTACCTGCAAGAAGCGGCGCTTGAAGCCGGACACCGGGTAGTGGATCGCGCCATCGTCAAAGACGACAAATACCTGATCCGCGCACGCGTTTCCACGTGGATTGCACACGAAACGGTACAGGCCGTGCTGATCACCGGGGGCACCGGCTTTACCGCCAGAGACTACACCCCGGAAGCGCTGCTGCCGCTGTTCGATCGCGAAGTGGAAGGGTTCGGCGAACTGTTCCGCATGGTGTCTTACGAAGAGATTGGCACCGCCACTGTCCAGTCGCGCGCGCTGGCCGGTATGGCCAACCAGACGGTCATTTTTGCCATGCCGGGGTCAACCCGCGCCTGCCGCACCGCCTGGGAACGCATTATTGAAGAGCAGTTGGACGCGCGCCACCGCCCGTGCAACTTTCTGCCACATCTGAAGAAATAAAAATTATGACGCAGCTAACCCACATTAACGCCGCGGGCGAAGCCCATATGGTTGACGTTTCAGCCAAAGCAGAAACGGTGCGCGAGGCGCGCGCCGAAGCTTTCGTCGAGATGTTGCCCACTACTCTGGCGATGATTATCGAGGGCAGCCACCACAAGGGCGACGTGTTTGCCACGGCGCGCATCGCCGGTATTCAGGCGGCGAAACGCACCTGGGAGCTGATCCCGCTGTGCCATCCGCTGATGCTGAGCAAGGTCGAAGTGCAGTTGGAGGCCCAACCGGAACACAGCCGGGTGCGGATTGAAACCTGTTGCCGACTGACCGGTAAGACCGGTGTTGAAATGGAAGCGTTAACCGCGGCTTCAGTGGCTGCATTGACCATTTACGACATGTGTAAAGCGGTACAGAAAGACATGGTGATCGGCCCGGTGCGGCTGCTGGCGAAAAGCGGCGGCAAATCCGGTGATTTTAAGGTGGAACTATGATTAATATTCTTTTTTTTGCTCAGGTACGCGAACTGGTTGGCATCGGCGATTTATCGATGCCGGCAGATTACCCGACGGTTGAAGCGCTGCGCAAGGCGCTGTGCGAACGTGGCGACCGTTGGGCGTTGGCGCTGGAGTCCGGCAAGCTGTTGACCGCGGTGAACCAGTCGCTGGTGGCGGCCGAACATCCGCTACGCGCCGGCGATGAAGTCGCTTTCTTTCCACCGGTAACCGGAGGTTAAGAGTGGAAAATACCCGTATCCGCGTGGGGGAAGCGCCGTTCAGCGTCGGCGATGAATACCAGTGGTTGGCGCAGTGCGACGATGATGGCGCCGTGGTCACCTTTACCGGCAAGGTACGCAATCATAATCTGGGCGATGACGTCAGTGCGCTGACGCTCGAGCACTACCCTGGCATGACCGAAAAAGCGCTGGCCGAGATCCTGGACGAAGCCCGTAGCCGTTGGCCCTTGCAGCGCGCGACGGTGATCCATCGCGTGGGCGAACTGTTTCCCGGTGATGAGATTGTCTTCGTTGGCGTGACCAGTGCGCACCGCAGTATGGCGTTCGAGGCCGCCGAGTTCATTATGGATTACCTGAAAACCCGGGCGCCCTTCTGGAAACGCGAAGCCGTCGGGCAGGGAGACCGTTGGGTCGATGCGCGCGACAGCGATCGCCAGGCAGCGGAACGCTGGCATAACGCAGATAAATAACCGTTAAACAGCGGAAACAAATCAATACCTTTGCCGCTTTGCCATCGGGTTTTATGTGGTACGCTTATAGCAGGCCGAGCCCCACAAATGGGGGTCGAAATCTTGTTTCATATGCAAAAGGTAACCGTCATGGACCGATATCCACGCTCTAATGGTTCAATCGTCGAACGTGCCAACAGCGGCATTCAGGCTTATATGGCGCAGGTTTATGGCTGGATGACCTGCGGTATGCTGTTGACGGCGTTTGTTTCCTGGTACGCGGCCAACACGCCTGCGATCCTTAACTTTATCTTCTCCAGCCAGATCACCTTCTTTGGCCTGATCATCGCGCAGTTGGGGTTGGTGTTCGTTATTTCCGGCATGGTCAATCGTCTTAGTGGCACGGTCGCCACCTCGCTGTTTATGCTCTATTCGGCGCTGACCGGGCTGACGCTTTCCAGCATTTTCATCGCTTACACCTACAGCTCGATCGCCAGCACCTTCGTGGTGACCGCCGGCATGTTCGGTGCGATGAGCCTGTACGGCTACACCACCAAGCGCGACCTGAGCGGTTTCGGCAGCATGCTGTTTATGGCGCTGATCGGGATTGTGCTGGCTTCGCTGGTCAATATCTGGCTGAAAAGCACGGCGTTGATGTGGGCAATTACCTATATCGGCGTGGTGGTGTTTGTTGGCCTGACGGCGTACGACACCCAGAAACTGAAGGCCATGGGCGAGCAACTGAATGCCGATGATAAAGACAGCTTCCGCAAATACGCCATTGTTGGCGCGTTGACGCTGTATCTCGATTTCATCAACCTGTTCCTGATGTTACTGCGCATTTTCGGCAACCGCCGTTAAATCCGTCGTCTTTCAAGCTGCAGCGTTGTTGACTGCGCTCGCCTACCCCAGTTACTTACTTAAGTAAGCTCCTGGGGATACACGAGTTGGTCGCCTAGCCGCAGCATGAAATCCATAGGATTTACAGCGAATAGAAAGACTCTGCGATCTCGATCGCAGAGTCTTTTTTTATGCAATTTTACGGCGGAACATGGCATAGGCGGCGCTGCCGGTGGTGGCGGTAATGGCCAACAGCGGCCACAGGCTGTGCCAGATGATGCTGAAACTGGCGTCTTTCAAATAGATCTGTTTGGTGATGTCGGTGAAGTGGCGGATGGGGTTTACCCAGGTGAGGTTTTGCAGCCACACCGGCATATTCTCCACCGGTGAAACATAACCGGAGAGCAGGATGGCCGGCATCATAAACACGAACACGCCGATAAACGCCTGTTGCTGGGTGGCGCACAGCGACGAAATCAGCAGGCCGAACCCCACCAGCGACAGCCCGTAAATCAACATGGTGCCGTAGAACAACAGCAGCGACCCGGCGAACGGGATCTGATAGATAAAGATGCCGATCAGCAACACTATGCTGGCCTGGAAGGTGGCGACGATCAGCGCCGGCACCGCTTTGCCGATAAAAATCTGCCAGGTGGTTAACGGCGACACCAGCAGTTGCTCCAGCGTGCCCTGTTCACGTTCGCGCGCCACCGACAGCGAAGTCACTATCAGCACGCCAATGGTGGTGATCATGGCGATCAGCGACGGCACCACAAACCACTTGTAGTCCAAATTCGGGTTATACCAGTTGCGCACCACCAGTTCGCTGTTGTTAGGCTTGGCACGGTTGCCGATCAGCTCATTTTGGTAGTCCTGCACAATCTGCTGCACGTAGTTGGCGGCGATCTGTGCGCTGTTGGAGTTGCGCCCATCGAGCAACAACTGCAGCGGGGCCGTATTGCCGCTGGCGATATCCCGTGAAAATTGTGCCGGGAAACGGATCAGCAGCAGTGCTTTTTGGTTATCGATAACGCTTTGTATCTCTTGCGGACTGCGCAACAGCAGCACGTGGGAGAAGGCCTTGGCCTTGGCAAAGCGCTGGGTCAGCTCGACCGAGGCATGGCCGCTGTCTTCGCTGTACACCGCAATGGTGGCATTGGTCACTTCCAGCGTGGCGGCGAAGGGAAACAGCAGCACCTGCAGAATAACCGGCAAAATCAGAATGGCGCGGGTTTGCGGGTCGCGCAGCAGCGATTGCATTTCCTTAATGATTAACGTCCAGAGACGGTGAAACATCTTCTTTCCCCTTAATCCAGCCGCCGCTGGGTTTTCCAGGCCGTCAGGCCGATAAATACCACCGCAGAAGCGATCAGGAACAGCAGGTTAATCATCAACACCGTGCCGACGTTGCCCGCCAGGAACAGCGTTTGCAGCGTGCTGACGAAGTAACGCGCCGGAATGATGTAAGTGACGGCGCGTACGATGGCCGGCATGCTGTCGATCTGGAAGATAAAGCCGGACAGCATAATCGACGGCAGAAAGGCGGCGTTCAGCGCCACCATCGCCGCGTTGAACTGGTTGCGGGTAATGGTGGAAATCAGCAGCCCCATGCCGAGCGTACTGGCGAGGAACAGGCTGCTGATGACGAACAGAATCGGCAGAGAGCCGCGATAGGGCACCCCGAGCACCCACACCGAAACCACCATGCACAGCACCATGGCGATCATGCCGAGGAAGTAGTATGGCACCAGCTTCGACAGCAGCAGTTCGGTTCGCGTCACCTGAGTGGAAAGCAGCGCTTCCATGGTGCCGCGCTCCCATTCGCGGGCGATCACCAAGGAGGTGAGGATAGCGCCGATGACCGTCATGATAATGGTGATGGCGCCGGGAATGATGTAATGCCGGCTGATGGCCGCCGGGTTAAACCAGTAGCGCATCTGCACGTCGATCAGCGGTTTTTCTTCGCGCCCGCTGTCGGTGGCGCGCTGCTGTTGCCAGATTTGCCACACTCCCTGGGTATAGCCCTGAACGAAGTTGGCGGTATTGGGTTCACTGCCGTCGGTAATGATTTGCAAGGGGGCGCTGTCGTGCGGCCGCGCCATGCGTTGGGCAAAATCATTGGGGATCACCACCAGCCCGCGGATGCGCCCGGCTTGCATCAACTGGATCAACTGCTGGCGATTGTCGCTGATGGTGGGCTCGATATAGGGCGAACCGGTAAAAGCGTTAGCCAGATCGCGTGCCTCTTCACTTTGTTGTTCCATCAAAATCCCCAGCCGCAGCTTGCTGGAA
Source organism: Serratia sp. GW822-FHT06E05 (assembly GCF_058799445.1). Lineage (NCBI taxonomy): Bacteria > Pseudomonadati > Pseudomonadota > Gammaproteobacteria > Enterobacterales > Yersiniaceae > Serratia > Serratia sp. GW822-FHT06E05. The sequence continues at coordinate 1,526,661 of NZ_JBXALM010000001.1, read as the reverse complement.
TCCAGGTTGATGCCGTAGCCAAAAATAAACAGCAGCATCAGCGGAATGACGAAGGCGATCAGCCCGCTGCTCGGATCGCGCATAATTTGCCGCGTCTCTTTCAGGCACAGCGCGCGCAGCCGCCGCCAGGAGAAACCGCTGTCGTCGGTGCTGGCCGTTTCGCTATTCATGCTTTTTCCTCCTGATCATAACCCTGCACCAGTTCGATAAATGCCTGCTCCATCGAAGGGTTGGGATTCTCGCTGCTGGCCACCTGATGCTTGAGATCGTCCGGGGTCCCGGCGGCGATGATTTTGCCGCGATACACCAGCCCGATGCGGTCGCAATATTCCGCCTCGTCCATAAAGTGGGTGGTGACCATGACGGTGACGCCCTTGTCTACCATACCGTTGATATGCAGCCAGAATTCACGCCGGGTGAGGGGATCGACACCGGAGGTGGGTTCATCGAGAAACAGGATGTCCGGTTCGTGCATCAGCGCGCAGGCCAACGCCAGCCGTTGTTTGAAGCCAAGCGGCAGGGAATCTGGCGTCTGGTTAATGATGGGGTCGAAGTTGAAGGCGCGGGACATCTCACTGATTTTTTCGCGCTGCGCCTTGCCGCTCAGGCCATACACGCCGGAGAAAAACTTCAGGTTTTGCGCCACCGTCAGGTTGCCGTACAGCGAGAATTTTTGCGCCATATAGCCCAAATGCTGGCGCGCCTTGCCCGAGCTGGTTTTCAGGTCCATTCCCAGCACCAACGCCTTGCCTTCGGTTGGCACCAGCAGCCCGCACATCATTTTGAAAGTGGTGGACTTACCGGCCCCGTTGGGGCCCAGCAGGCCAAAAATCTCGCCGCGCTGCACTTTAAAATCCACGTGGTCGGTGGCGGCAAAGTCACCGAATTTCTTCGTCAGTCCCTGCGCTTCGATCACGGTTTCGGTGCTTTCCCCTTCGACGGTTGGCATGATTTCCGCCAGCGCCGACTTGCTGTTCGGCCCGCCGCCGAGCAAATCGATAAATGCATCCTCAAAGCGCGGTTCCGCTTCGCTCAGCTCGGCGTCCGGCAGATCCAACGCCTGCAACACCTGGCGGTGATCTTCGCCTTCTTTCAAGATCAAGCGCAGATATTTGCCCTGGATCACGCCGTCGGTGACCGCAGGCAGGCAGATCGCCCGTTGCAGCAAGGCACGGTGGCTGCCGGCTGGTGGTGCTATCAACACCGTGCGCCCGGCCATGCGTTGGGTGAGATCTTTAGGTGCGCCGCTGAACAACAGTTCCCCTTCATTGAGCAACAGCACTTCACGGCATTGTTCCGCTTCGTCCAGATAGGACGTGCTCCACAGGATCAGCATGCCGTCGTTGGCCAGCTCATGCACCATGCGCCACAGCTCGCGGCGCGAGATCGGATCGACGCCGACGCCGGGCTCATCGAGCAACAGCACCTGCGGTTGCCCGACCAGCGTACAAGCCAGCCCAAGCTTCTGCTTCATGCCCCCCGACAGTTTGCCTGCCAGTCGGGTGGTGAAGCGGGTGAGATCGGTAAATGTCAGCAGCCGATCAAAAGTCTGCTTACGCAGATCGCCAGTGACGCCGCGCAGATCGGCATACAGCGTCAGGTTCTCCATCACCGTCAGATCTTCGTACAGGCCAAACTTTTGCGGCATATAACCGAGGATCGCATGCAACTGGCGATCCTGAGCGATCGGATCCAGCCCGGCGACGCGTAACGTTCCGCTGCTGGGTTTGAGCAAACCTGCCAGCATGCGCAGCAGGGTGGTTTTTCCGGCGCCGTCCGGGCCAACCAGCCCGGTAACCGCGCCGCTGGTCAGCCGGGTGGTCAGGCTGGCGACCGCCGGTTTTTGCAGCGACGGAAAACGTTTCTCCAGCGCTTCCAGCTCAATCACCTGTTCCATCACCGTCCCCTCAAGGTTTGGCAAAGTGAACGGTAACCGGCATCCCCTGGCGCAGCGCGTCATCGGCATCGGTGACGATCACCCGCAAGCGGTACACCAGATCGGTTCGCAGGTCCGGGGTTTCGACGCTTTTCGGCGTGAATTCAGCGGTCGGTGAGACAAAACCAATTTTGCCGTGATAGGGCTTGTTCGGTCGGCTGTCGGTATAAATTTCCAGTTCGGTGCCCGGCGTTGCTTTACCCAGGTTGGCTTCGTTCACGTAGGCGCGTACCCAGACCGGACGGGTCAGCGACAGAGTAAACACCGTGCCGCCGGCATTGAGCATGGTGCCTGGCTCAACGGCCCGAGTTAGTACGGTGCCGGCCGACGGGGAAACCAGAGTGGTGTCGTGTAAATTAAGCTGTGCCTGAGCCAGTGCGGCTTCGCTCTGCGCCAGATTGGCTTTGGCTTCTTCAATCTCCTGCGGCCGGTTGCCTTTCAGGTATTGCGCCAGCTTGTCCTTTGACGCCTGCAGGTTGGCCTGCGCCTGATTGCGTGCGGTACGGGCATCTTCCAGCGCGTCGGCAGAAGTGGCGTTTTTCGCCCACAGCCCTTGCTGACGTTTCAGATAGCTGTCGGCGTAGCTGAACGCGGACAGGCGCTGCGCCATTTCCGAACGCACCTGGGCGATTTCTTCGGTGCGATAACCGGCCAGCAGCAGCGCCAGTTTGGCTTTGGCACTGCCGACGTTAGCCTGCGCCTGCTGCAGGGCGTTGATGTAAGGCGCGTCGTCCAGTTTCCCGAGCAATTGCCCCGGCTGAAGGGCATCGCCTTCATCCACCGTCAGCGACGCCAGCCGCCCATCGACGCGGAAGCCCAAATTCACCGTGCGGATATCCACGTTGCCATACAGCGTCAGCGGTTTGTCCTGCTGCTGCTGGTAATACCAAACCCCGTAAACGGCCGCGGCGATCAGCACAATAGCCGCCACAATGAGGGCACTGCGTTTCTTGTTCATAACACTCCCTGCCTGAATTTACGCGCCATAGCGTTGGCGCAGCCCATTAACCAGAATCTCGATATGTTCAGCCAGCACCTCGCTGATTTGTTCCGCCTCGGCCGCGCCGATCTGCTGCCAGCCAGCCTGACGGCGAACGGTTTCCCGCGCCACGCGAAACGACAGCACTTCGCCGATCAGCGCGTGGGTATGCAGCACGATTTTGGTCGAATTCCCATCCAGGCCGGTGTAGGCCGCCAGCAGGCGACAAAGCTTGTCATGCAGCGGTGCGACCACCTGCTGGTGGATCAGCGGGTAGGCATCGGTGGGGGAAAGCTGCTCGCGCGACATGATTTTGCTCAGGTTCAGCGTCTGCGGTTGCGTCATCAGATCGCTGAACGCCAGCAGGCCGCGCTTCAGGTGGTCGAGGTAGTGCTCCGGCAGGCGTTCGGTGGCCGGCAACTGCCAGAAGCGATCAATCTCGTCGGCCAGGGGGCGAAACGCCTGCTGGATAAAATCGGCAATCCACTGTGCAACGGCCAGATACAGGCCTTCTTTGGAATTGAAGTAGTAGGTGATGGCGGCGATGTTGTGCCCGGCGCGCTGGGCGATATCGCGGGTGGTCGCACCCTGAATGCCATATTCGCCGAACATCTCGATGGCGGCGGCGATCAGCTGCTGTCGCGCCTGCTCACCCCGTGCCCGGCTGGCGGTCTGGTTATTTGGCATTGATGGCACTCGCTAAAGTTAATCAATCATATGATTAACTTTATGCCAGCTTGGGTAAAATGCAACCAGTAGGCATCGTTTATTTAAGGTTATTTTTTCGGACTAGGCTGAATTCCCGGCATATTGTGCTTTGAGCCAGTAAAATTGCGTTTTCTTGTTCGAGTTCTGCTACAATCGCCCGCTTGGTGCACTGCAGTTTGTGCCAATCCCTCGTGGTCATGCTTAATGTCCCGTCTGATAATCCTCCCAGGAAACTGCACCGAACACTGTTAGGTTAGGGGGGATCTGGAGTTTTTCTCTTTATGTCATTTGAAACCCTCGGCTTAAGTGCTGAAATTCTGCGCGCTGTTGAAGAACAGGGCTATCGCGAACCTACGCCAATTCAACGCCAGGCGATTCCTGTCGTATTGGAAGGTCGTGACCTGATGGCCAGCGCCCAGACCGGTACCGGTAAAACCGCTGGCTTTACCCTGCCGCTGCTGCAGCTGCTGAGTAAGCATGACCATCCGGTCAAAGGCCGCCGTCCGGTACGTGCGTTGATCCTGACGCCAACCCGTGAGCTGGCAGCGCAGATCGGCGAAAACGTCGAAGCCTACAGCAAATACCTGCGCCTGCGTTCGCTGGTGGTATTTGGTGGTGTGAGCATCAACCCGCAGATGATGAAACTGCGCGGCGGCGTCGACATTCTGGTGGCAACACCGGGTCGCCTGCTGGATCTGGAACACCAACGCGCCGTTGACCTGTCCAAAGTTGAAATTCTGGTGCTGGACGAAGCCGACCGCATGCTGGATATGGGCTTTATCCATGATATCCGCCGCGTGCTGGCCAAGCTGCCCGCCAAGCGTCAGAACCTGCTGTTCTCTGCGACCTTCTCCGACGATATCAAAGGGCTGGCCAACAAGCTGTTGCACAACCCGGCATCGGTTGAAGTGGCGCGCCGCAATACCGCGTCTGAGCAGATCGAACAAAGCGTGCACTTCGTAGACAAGAAGCGTAAGCGGGAATTGCTGTCCCAGATGATCGGTGAAGGTGACTGGAAGCAGGTGCTGGTGTTCAACCGCACCAAGCACGGTGCTAACCACCTGGCCGAACAGTTGAACAAAGACGGCATTACGGCCGCTGCGATTCACGGCAATAAAAGCCAGGGCGCTCGTACCCGTGCGTTGGCCGATTTTAAAGACGGCAAAATTCGCGTATTGGTTGCTACCGACATCGCGGCGCGTGGTCTGGACATCGACCAGTTGCCACACGTGGTGAACTACGAACTGCCTAACGTACCGGAAGACTACGTACACCGTATCGGTCGTACCGGTCGTGCAGAACGTACCGGTGAGGCTATCTCACTGGTGTGCGTGGATGAACACAAGCTGCTGCGTGATATCGAACGCCTGCTCAAGCGTGAAATCCCACGTATTGCCCTGCCAGGCTACGAGCCGGATCCCAGCATCAAGGCGGAGCCGATCATTAACGGCCGTCAGGGTGGTGGACGTGGTGCGCCGCGCGGCAACGGCGGTGGTCAACGCGCCGGTAACGGTGGCGGCCAGCGCAGTGGCAACGGCGGCCAGCGTGAAAACCGCGGTGGTGGCAGCGCCCGCCCACAGGGTGATGGCAAACCGCGTTCAGGCGCACCTTCGCGTCGTCCGCGCAGCCGTCCGGCCGAGTAAGCTGATACCTGATGATAAAAAAGCCACCGTTTACGGTGGCTTTTTTTTACGTGAAAACCCAGATGATCGCCTCAAAGCGAGGGGCAAAAACTCTCAGCGCATTTCGAGTTCCGGCACCACCGACATACCGACCCGCAACCGTGCCAGGTCAGCCTGGTTCGGCTCCAGCAGAATTTTCACCGGCAGGCGTTGCACCACTTTGGTGTAGTTGCCGGTGGCATTATCGGCGCTGATGGCGGCAAAGGTGGCGCCGGTGGCGGGCGCTATGCTGTCGACATGACCGCGCAGCGTTATGCCGGGCAGCGCATCTACGCGGATCGATACCGGTTGGCCGGCGGAGACATTGGCCAACTGGGTTTCCAGGAAGTTGGCGACAACATAGCTCTGCTGCAGTGGCACTACCGCCAGCAACCTCGTCCCGGCAGAGACCCAGGCCCCTTCGCGTACCGCTCGCTGGCCCACGGTGCCGGCAATGGGCGCGATGATTTGCGTATAAGAAAGATTGAGGCGTGCCTGGTCAACGCTGGCCTGTGAGGCGGCAATATTGGCTTCGGCCTGTTTCCTGCTGGCCTGCAATACCCCGACCTCTTTGCGTGCAGAGACCACGCCAGCCTGGTTTTGCTTCAGCTGTGCCGCGGCGGTTTGCATCGCGGAGGCGGACTTTTGCTGTTCATCGGCGGTTGCGGTGCCGGTTTTTAGCAGTCGGCGATAGCGGTCGGCATTTTGCCCCGCGTAGTTGAGCGTGGCCTGGCTGGCGCTGACGCCGGCTTTCTGTTGGGCAATATTAGCCTGTTGTTGATCCAGCTGCGCTTGGATACTGGCCAGCTTGGCCTGGCTAATTTGCAGATTGGCCTCCGCCGTTTCCAGCGCCACGCGATAGTCGCGGTCGTCGATAGTGGCCAATACTTCGCCGGGTTTAACCTGCTGGTTATCGGTCACGTTGACGCTGCGGATATAGCCGGAAACCTTGGGCGCCACCAGTGTGTAATCGGCCGTCACCACCGCGTCGTCGGTACGAAAATGGTGGCGGGTAAGCGATGAATAGACAAAGAAAGCGATGGCCAACAGGATGACCAGCAGCAGCGCCAGAGTTAGGGTTCGTTTTGCAGGAGTGAAGCTCATGGTTATGATCCTGATGTTTTTGGAACTAAAGGTAAAAGGGTTTGCGGCGGGTAGACGCGGGTCGGTAGCCAGGCAGTCAACAGCACCAGCAGCAGGGCACAGCAAATAATCAGCAGATAGACATCACTGATGCTGAGGATCATCGCCTGATGTTTCACCAGCGTTGAAAAATGCCCGAGGTTTTCCGCAGAACTGACCGATCCGTCCGGCAATAACGGCATGGCGCCGCTAGCTTGTTCTGAGTTCTCTGCGGTCATTAGCCATGGGCTATTGCCCAGTCGATCCACCAGCACCTGAGAGTGGAACTTCTCCCGGTGACTCATGAAATTCTCCACCAGACTCCCCGCCGCCACGGTCGAGAAGCCGCGTACGGTGTTAAACATTGCCGAGGCGAAAGGCCCCTCGGGTGCCAGCACGACGCTGGTGGAGGTCATCAGGACCGGCAAAATCATCATCGGTTGACCAAACGCCAGCAGGCTCTGGATCAGCCAGAAGTTTTGCCGTGCCCAATCATCGGTTAATTGCATACCCAGCAAGCAAGCGCTGACGATGAGGCCCGCGCCGGCGGCGAGCATCCAGCGACAGTCAATCCAACGGAAATTCAGCAGGGTAGCCACGAGCGGTGCTATCACTAACTGCGGTAAGCCAATGGTCAGCGCCAGTGGCGCGAATTGTGCGGTGCGAAAACCTTCAACCTGCGAGAAATAGAATGAAGGAAGCAGTGAGCCGGACAGCCCCAGTATCAGTACGCCTGCCAGCGTCAGCAGACTATGAGACAGGTTTATCCGCTTTAGCATTTGCAGCTTGAACAGGGGGAGCGGGTTATACCATTCGTTGATTAAAAACGTTACCAGCAATGCGATGGAAACCGGCAGCATCAGGCTAATCAACGGCGAATTAAACCAGTCGAGCCGCTCTCCCTGCGTTAGCGACAGGATCAACAATGCAATGCCACTGCAACCGGTCAGCATGCCGAACAGATCGATCTGGTGTAAACGTTCAAGGCGGAATGGATCCTGCGGTAACCCCCATCCCATCAATAAAGAAGCGATAACACACAGTGGGATAGCCTGCCAGAAGACAAACTGCCAGCCCAGATGATCGGTCCACAGCGCCGCCAGCGGCGCCGCGACGTTGGGACCAAAGGTGGCGGTGAGCGCGTAGGCGGCCAAACCATAAAGTTTGATACCCGGCGGCAGAAAACGCAGCGCGACCGTCATCAGCAGCGGCGGCAGGGCACCGCCAAACAGCCCTTGAACGATTCGTAGCGCAATAAACAGCGTGGGATCAGAGATTAAGGGTTGGAGTACGCCGACCGCAGCAAATCCGCTGACCATCACCAGGGCAAAGCGCCGCAGTGAGAACGTCACGGCAAACCAGGGCGCGACCATCATCGCTGCCACCTCCGCAGCCTGATAAGACGAGGTGATCCAACTGGCTTCGTCATAGCCAATGCCGATAGCCGCACGAATATCCGCCAACGCCAGATCGCTTAACCGGTCATTCAGCCCCGAAGTCAGGGCAGCAATCAGTACCCCCACCAGGCCTAATGCCAGGCGCAGGGTGAAAGGATGCGGTGCAGCGGCAGGCGCAGGCTGAACATTCATAGTGTGACTCCGGTAACGAAACTAACGATGCACTGTATTGCATGGTGGTACAATGTGATGCATGCTACATTGTGGTTCGCTGTATTGCAATGTGGTACATCGTGTCTGGGGGAATAAAAAAATGTTACAGTGTGGGCCAAAAGTCAGGGAGAGAGCCTCAATGTCTGAACCTACAACCTACTGTGATGATGAAAGGGCCGGTGGTATTCAGGTCATTACCCGTGCAGCGAAAATCCTTGATGCCCTGGGTGAAAAACCGAACGGCATGAGCCTGGGGGAAATCGCTGCGGCGGTCGATCTGCCGCGCTCCACCGTGCAGCGTATTGTCAATGCGTTGGATTCTGTACAACTGGTGCGTGGCGGAGCCGGCGGCGTACGCCTGGGGCCGTCGCTGTTGCGGCTGATTGCCAGCGTACATACTGAAATGGTGGCGATTGCCACCCCCTGGTTGCAGGCATTGAGCGATGCTACCGGTGAGACGGTATCTCTGGGACGAGCCAGCGGGCTGCAGTTGGCTGTGGTGCACTACATCGTGGCGGATCGGGAACTGCGAGTCGTACCGCGCATCGGCATGAATTTGCCGCTGTACAGCACCTCCGGCGGGCGGGCGCTACTGGCGTTGAACAGCGATGATGCGGCGCGGGATCTGTTGGGTGAAGCCTATCAGGCGGTGACTGACTTGACGGTACGTGATTTTGCCGGGTTGATGGATCGCTTGGCTGAAATACGCCGTACCGGGCTGGCTTACGACCGGGAAGAAACGCTGGAAGGCGTCTCCACCATGGCGGTGGCTATCGACACTATCCTCGGGCGCTTCTCCATCAGCCTGTTAGTGCCCAGCAGTCGCTTGATCAAAAACGAAGCTCGCTATCGTGAGGAGATCCTCAAATGCAAAGAGGCGCTGATCGATGAGATTGGTAAAGGCACATCGCGAGATTGACGGGAGAAGACGATGAAAACGCTGTTGGTCGCAGTTGATAATTCCGCCACTGCTCGTAAAGTTATTTCACTGGCTGCTGAACAGGGGTTGGCCCAACGGGCAACGGTAGTGGTGCTATGCTGTGTGGACCTCAGCTATTCCACGACGGGCCCCTATGAGATTGCCGTCGGTGAAGATCCGGCGGATTTTGGCTGCGCACAGGATGAACAAGGCGCAGCGGCAGCCGTAGTGCGTCAGGCGCTGAGTGAATTGAAAGATGCCGGTGTCAGCGCGCGTGGCAAGGTAGTGCCCGGTGAACCGGCGGAAACCATAGTGGCTCAGGCTAAAGAGCTGAATGCCAGCATGATTATTATGGGCCGCAGGCATCTTTCACCCTTTAACCGTTTGTTGAGAGGCTCGCACAGCGCTTTGGTAATAGAAAACGCCGACTGCCCGGTGCTGATCGACGTACGCGCTGATTGACTGTCTCTGCTTCCCGGAGCCGAAGATGAAATTGAAGTGTGCAATTCTTGATGATTATCAGCAGGTGGCGCTTGGCATGGCGGACTGGTCGGCTATTGCCGATCGGGTAGAAGTATTCGCCATGAGCCAGCATTTTACCGACGAAGCGGAGTTGGCCGTGCACCTGCAGGATTGCGACATTCTGGTGATCATGCGCGAGCGCACGCCAATCACGGCCTCGCTGTTGGTGCGTTTGCCTAAGTTGAAGCTGGTGATCACCTCGGGTATGCGCAATGCGTCTGTTGATCTGGCCGCGGCGGCGCAACGTGGCGTTGTGGTCTGCGGTACCGCCAGCGGTTCGGCCGCGCCGATGGAGCTGACCTGGGCGCTGTTGCTTGGGCTGGCGAAGCATATCGTGCCGGAAAACGCCGGGCTGCGTAATAACGGCCCCTGGCAGCAGGCGCTGGGCGTGACGCTACAAGGGAAAACGTTGGGGCTGTTGGGCCTGGGCAAGATTGGCAGTCAGATGGCGGTGGTCGCGCAGGCCTTTGGCATGCGTGTGGTGGCCTGGAGCCAAAATCTGACGGCGGAAAAAGCCGCTCAGCAGGGGGTTCACCTGGCGGAATCTAAACAGGCGCTGTTTGAACAAAGCGACTTTGTTTCCGTCCATCTGGTGCTGAGTGAACGCACTCGCGGGCTGGTGGGCCAGCAGGAGCTGCAGGCAATGAAAAAAACCGCTTACCTGATCAACACCTCACGTGCGGCCATTGTCGACCGCGCTGCGTTGATTGACGCCTTGCAGAACCAGTGGATAGCCGGGGCCGGGCTGGATGTATTCGAGGTCGAGCCTCTGCCGCTCGACGATATCTTCCGCCGTCTGCCCAATGTGTTGGCGACGCCGCATCTGGGCTACGTGGCGGATGATAACTATGGCATTTATTTCCGCGAAGCGATCGAAGACATCGTGGCGTTTCTCGCCAATGAACCGATACGCCGTTTGAGCTAGCCGGCTTTTATTCCCCTGGATGCTTGTCTGATGCGGGTATTCGCCCGTATCATTGCGCGTCTTTTTTAGCAGGGGTAATCATGCGCGTATTATTGGCTCCGATGGAGGGCGTTCTCGATTCTTTGGTGCGTGAGTTACTCACCGAAGTGAACGACTACGACCTGTGCATCACCGAATTCCTGCGCGTAGTCGATCAGCTGTTACCCGCCAAATCTTTCTATCGCCTGTGCCCCGAACTGCATCATGCCAGCCGCACGCCATCCGGCACCCTGGTGCGCATCCAATTGCTGGGCCAATATCCGCAGTGGCTGGCGGAAAACGCCGCCCGTGCGGTTGAACTCGGGTCCTATGGCGTCGATCTCAACTGTGGCTGCCCGTCCAAGCTGGTCAACGGCAGCGGTGGTGGCGCGACGCTGCTGAAAGATCCGGAGCTGATTTATCAGGGGGCCAAAGCGATGCGTGCGGCGGTGCCGGATCATTTGCCGGTCACGGTAAAAGTCCGGTTAGGTTGGGACAGCGACAGCCGCAGTTTCGAAATTGCCGACGCGGTCCAGCAGGCGGGCGCCACCGAACTGGCGGTGCATGGCCGCACCAAAGAGGACGGCTACAAGGCGGAACGCATCAACTGGGCGGCGATTGGCGAGATCCGCAAGCGGCTGACCATACCGGTGATCGCCAACGGTGAAATCTGGGACTGGCAAAGCGCACAAGATTGCCTGCAAACCACCGGCTGTGATGCGGTGATGCTGGGGCGCGGCGCGCTTAACGTGCCGAACCTGAGCCGGGTAGTGAAGTATAATGAACCGCGCATGCCCTGGCCGCAGGTGGTGCAGCTGCTGCAAAAATACGTTCAGCTGGAAAAGCAGGGCGATACCGGCCTTTATCACGTGGCACGCATCAAGCAGTGGCTGGGTTATTTACGTAAGGAATATGACGAGGCGACCGAGCTGTTCGGCGAAGTGCGCACCTTGAATAATTCAAAAGATATCGCCCGGGTAATTTGCCGCTCGGAATAATAAAAACCCGCCTAAGGCGGGTTAGCGTAAATTCGTATTATCAGGACTCACTGTCGAGACGATTTATTTCTATCTCGATATCCTGAATGGTTTTTTCCAACCCTTCAAGGCAGGCACCCTGTTTATTCAGAAGGTCGCCAATCGCCCCAGCGAATTCCTTATGTTTATATTCGCCTTGGTCGAAAGCCAGCCATTGCGCAGACAGCGTCTCGGTATTGGATTGTGCATAGTGTCTCATTTCCTTCAGCTGAGAAACCACATCACGTAAATTATCAATCTGCGTTTTGCTGTTTTCATTGTCACTCATGCATAGCTCCTTGGGGTACGTCGTTTAAATAATTGCGACTGCCAGATAAAGACTACCCTATCTGGAAAAATATATCAGTGCTATGAGCTGCCATGACTGATTATCGTGGGATACATATCGTTAAAATTGCTTTATAAACAAAATAATATGCCAATTGTAAAATTTTATAAATTATCATTATTAAATCGTTTTTATAGGTGTTAATTAAATTGTCAATAGTCTGTGTCTTATATTTTGAAGACGGAAGGAAAACGTAAATATTTAATTTTCGTAGCGGTATAAAATAGAGGGAATATTCCCTCTTGAAAGGGGCGTTATTTCCCTGTTGGCGGCTTAGCCCTTTTTATACTGCGCCACCGGGCCATGCCATAGCTAATTCAGAGCGTCAGTTGTCCAGATCGATACCAAAATAGCGCATCAGCGCTTCACGGCGCTCCTGTTCCGAATGCAACGTCGACTCCCGACGGTGGTGATCTTCGGTGATAATCAGCTTGTTCTCACTGATCGTCACGCGGCCATTTTCTGTGGCGTGGGAACACACCAGTTTTTGTGTGAAGTGCGACTGCGGCGAGGTGCTGTGGTAGTGGCACATGCCGTTGAACTCACTCGACTCACGGGCTTGCAGGGTAAAGCGGTACAGGGTTTTGGCATGCGAACGGTTATCGCCATTGCGGCGTTCCAGATAGTAGATTTCGCCTTCCTGTTCCAGATGGAAAGTGCCGCTGGTCTGCGGCTGTTGTTCGGTGGTGGTTATCTTTAAGGGCGTCAGGAAGGAATCACCAAACCCCACGTCCACCAGATACGGCTGACCCAGCTCTACCATCAGCGCCATATGATCGAAGGGCGCGCCGAAGCTGCCGTCGCGGGCGCGGATCTCGCCGGAAATAAAATTCACCTTGAAACCGATGTCTTTCAGCAGCAGGGCGAACAGCCGGTTCAGCTCATAGCAAAAACCGCCGCGGTTGCGTTCGACAATTTTATTGAACAGCGCCTGTTCTTCCAGATCAATGCCCTGATGGTAAATAATGCTCAGGTTCTCAAAGGGAACCCGCAGCATATGGCCACGGTGCAATTGCTGCAGCGTCAGAAGGTCTGGTTGGGGGATGCCTGCGAATCCAATATGTTGCAGGTAGCGTTGTCTGTCCACGGTTTGTCTCGCAGCAAAAAATTTGATTATATCTTTCATACTTCAAGCTGCCTCTTTGTTGACTTCCTGCGCTTACCCAGTCACGTACTGTTTGTACGCTCCCGGGGATGCGCTTAGTTGTCGCCGCGATGCAACTCGAATTATTTTGGATATATAAAATAGATGGATTTTTCGCACCTGTGGGAGCAATAAGTGCTGCGTCAGAACGCCGGGGGTTTACCGGCCGCCTGTAGCAGCAAATTCACCCAGCGGCGGGTGGTGGTGCTAACGAACGCGCTGTCCGCCCAGCACAGGCGATATTGATAGGCTGCGGGCAGTTGTTGGTTTTCGCCAAACACCCGAACCAGCTTGCCGGCAGCCAGGGCGTCCTGAGCGACCGCCAGGCTACCGAGTACCACGCCGTTGCCGTCGATGGCTTCTTGCAGCGCATGCCCGACGCTGTTAAAGGTGATTATACCGCGTGGCGCGGTGGTGCCTTCGCCAAAGGCGGCAAACCAGTCCTGCCAACCGGCAACGCCGAGCTTATGCCCGTCTTTCCACGGCGAATGGATCAGCTGCAACGATGCCAAGTCAGCGGCGGTGATCGGCGCTGAATGGGCGGCGAGAAAGCTTGGGCTTGCCAGCGGGGCGAAGGCATCGGCGAGGAGTTCGTGCGAGTGTGGCGGCGGGTTGTCCGTGGGGCTATAGCGGATAGCAATGTCGGCTTCACCACTGGCCAGATCGCGTAAGCTTTCGTTGGCATCCAACACCAGCGAAACATCGGGATCGGCACGGCGTAACGCCGGCAAACGTGCCGCCAGCCAATGGCTGGCGATCCCCAGGGTACAGGTCAGTTTCAGCGTTTGCTGTTGCTCTGGCCGGGCGCGGTCACTGGCTTTTTGCAGCAGCGTCAGCGCGCGGGTGACATCAATCGCCAGCCTTTTTCCGGTCTCGTTAAGCGCTACCGCATTGCCCTTGCGGTGAAACAGTTCCACCCCCAGCTCGTTCTCCAGATGACGTATCTGGCGGCTGACCGCACCCAGCGTCACGTTCAACTCTTCCGCCGCTTCGGTAAAACTGGCGCAGCGGGAAGCAACCTCGAAGGTATGCAAGGCTTTCAGCGACGGCAGGCGAGGTTGAGCGTTCAGCTTGAGTTTCATTCAACCATATTGCCAATCTATCGATGTTCCACAAGCGATTTTTTGCTTACTTTTGGGGCAACAATCGGACGGGAGTATCGCGTGGACATAATGATGGGGCTGGCCGCCGCGCTGTGCTGGGGCAGCACGGATTTTTTGATTGGCATTAACGCCCGAGCGGTGGGGGTGCGCAGAGCGGTATTTTTCTCGCAGGCGATCGGCTTTGTGATTTTTAGCGCGTGGTTATGGGCCACTGCGGCCCCTTGGTTAGAAGCTTCAGCTTCCATTTGGGGGCTGGCGTTGCTGGCCGCTTGCCTGACAGTGGGGGGAACGCTTGCGCTGTCGCAGGCCTTCGCTATCGGCAAGGCGGCGATGGTGGCGCCGCTGGTTACCAGCTATGGGGCGGTCACTACGCTGTTATCGTGGCTCAGCGGTGAAAGGCTGGGAGCTTTGACCCTGGCAGGGCTGGCGGTGTGTCTGCTGGGCGTCATGTTGACTGCCGTGAGTCCGGGGCGTCAGCCGGGCAGATCGCGCTCGACTTTGCCCGCAGTGACCTTTGCGTTGATCGCCGCCTTTTGTTATGGCACCGGTTTCTGGTTACAAGGGAAATACACGCTGCCGGTGCTGGGGCCGAGCCTTAGCCTGTGGCTTGGTTATACGGTGGGGCTGACGGCTCTGCTAGCGCTGAATACTGACCGACGCGCTTTGGTAAGCCGACCTAACTGGCGACAAGGAGGACTGCTGCTGCTGGCCAGCCTGCTGAGTCTGGCGGGCTTTAGCGCATTTGCCATGGGGGCCGGTAGCGGATCGCTGGCGATTGTGACGGTGCTGAGCACCCTGTCTGGCGGCATTGCCGCACTGCTCGGCGCGCTGTTACTGCGCGAGCGGCTATCTGCCTTGCAGTGGGCAGGCGTGCTGACGGTACTGGCTGGCGCCCTGGTGCTGCATATGAAGTGACCTAACCCATAACCAGCAGCGTTTTAATTTGGGCCGTTGTTTGCATTGATGATCTGAGCGGGCGATATTCATTCCAACCCTGAATTTCGCCCGGTTTTACTGCGTGGCCTGCTATTTTTCGCAAAAACGAGTGGGTCGATAACGCTCGGGGATTTCCCGGTTTTTACCGTCGATCAGTTCTTCACTGACCCACCTTCCAACCGTGGCGGCGCAGGTTACCGCCGGATGCATCACGGCCACATAAAGCCCAGTAACCTCACCGATAAACCCCATGACGGGGCATTTGTCCTCGGGTACGGGCCGTTGTCCCACCGATTGGCTGAGCAGGCGTGCGGATCCTGTCCCTTTCAACCTTTTGGCTATTGCCGCCAAGGTGTCGGAAGCCATCTCATCAGCACCACCAACGGCCGGATAATCTTCAGCGGCCAGGATATCGCCGTTGCGGGCATGGCGAACTTCTATATCATCCCCTGAAATGAGGGTATTGATGACGTGGTCCGGCGTGCTGTAGCGCAGCAAAATTGCCGGCGAAGCTTTAATCGGAAGTGAGATGCCAATGGCGTTTAGCAAAGGGGAAATACCCGTTCCGCAGGCCAGCACGACACAATCTGCGTTGAACGTTCCCTGCAGGGTGTCAACGCCGGTAATGGCATCGCCTTCCCTGACGAGTCCGATGACCGGCGTCTGGGTTTTTAATACAGCGCCGAGGCTGCAAGCCCTATCCAGCAAGGCGTGGGTGGCGTCGATAGGGTCAACGGCGCCATCCTGTTTTGCATAATAAGCCTGTGGAGGCGGATTATTCATCGCGGGTTCAAGCTGGGAGATCACGGATTGCTCAAGCATTTTTTCATGGGCCTGAGCCGCCAATGAATCGCTGTCGTAACTCAGTGCGCCGGCCCAATGCAGCCAAAGCTCCGGCACTTCTTTCTCCAGCCGATGCCAGTCGGCCACGGACGTACGGCGGAGCAGGACATCGGGCGCATCATCACTCACCGTGCTGTGGATCCAGCCGAAAGAGCTGCCGGTGGCACCTGATGCCGGGTGGTGTTGGTCAATGACGGTGACCTTCACACCACGGCGAGCCAAATGATAAGCGATGGTCGCGCCGATAATGCCTGCGCCCACAATAAGAATATGCCTGTCAGAGAGATCCATACCCACGTTCTACCTCGCATGTACCGGGCACAAACTATCCCATAAATTAACGGTTTCATGCAGATAAATGTGCTTTGCTCCGCGAAGCCTACCAACCTCAACCTGCGTGCTGAGTGCGTCTGATATAGGTCCAGGGGTTCAGCGAACGCAGATGCATTTGCAATACCGCGCCACGGCGGAAGAAGTAGTTAAGCAGGGTCAGTGACAACAGCTCTGTCAGCAGGGTGCTATAAGCGGCGCCCATCATGCCGTACTGGCGGATCAGAAAGTACGACAGCGGAATGTTGATGATAAACACCAGAAACATCTTCTTCGACAGGAAGCCATAGCCGGAGAAGAGCACAATGTATTTGTAGGCTACGGTGCCCAACGCGGAAAGCAGCGTTGAAACCGCCAAGACGCCCATCGCCGGATAGGCTGCCAAATATTGCTCCCCGTACAGCAACACGATGACCGGTTTGCCAAGCAAAACGATACCGGCCACGATGGCGGCGGCGATGGCCAGCACCAGCCCATTCAGTTTGGCGGCGGTGCGCATTGCGTCATCGCGGTGATAGGCAAAGATTTTGGCGAAAAACGAGGTGATCACCGCATCGGTAACAAACATCCAGGCGGTTGCCAGGGTGATGGCAACCGAGTAAATGCCCAGCGCTTGCGCCGAGACGAACCACATCAGGAACAGCTGCGCCAGCCGGGTATAAATGGCAATGGAGACATTGGATACTGCCAGTGGCAGGCCGCTGGCGAGCAAATAGCGCACATATTTACGCCGCACGCGCTTGGGTGCGACAAAACGCGGATAACGGCGGTGGTAGATATGGTGGCGAATCAGGTAGGGGATCAGGTAAACCATCACGATCGGGATTGCCAGGAAATACAGGTGCAGATCAAGATAAACAATCAGATAACGCACCAGCAGTGCGCTGCCCAACCCGGCTACGTTAGCCAGCGTATTGAAGCGTGATTCCAGCCGGGCGTCGTGATAAATGGTGAACACGTCTCTGAGCGAGAAGAAGCTGGCGACAAAGGTGGCGGCGCAAAAATAGAAGGTAATGAAATCTTCACGCAGCCCGGTGTAAATCAATATTGCCGCAGAGAGCAGCACAAAGCAGCCCTGTCGCAGCCGATTGGTGGAAAACATCAGGGCGGTTCCGGAACCTGGGTTGCGGCTAATCCGCTTGAACAGCACGGTATCGGAGCCCAGCAGCGCCAGCGTTTGGGTAATGGCGAAAATAGCGGTAGCGAAGGTTATCTTGCCGAAGCTTTCCGGGCCGATGTATTTCGCCATATAGGCGGTAATGAAAATGACCCCCAGAATAGAGACCATTTTTTCGGATATCATCCAAAACGCATTTCTCACAATATTGATATCTATGAATTTTAATTTCATTGGTACTTTCCCTGTCGCCTCTAATAATAGGAATCGTCCGATTATTCCCTTACCCACTGTAAGGGATGCCCCGCAGGGTTTTATAATTGAGATGCAATAATCGGAATGTGAGAAGCATTCCTGCGTATGCTATGTTCATGGAAGAAAGAGAAGAATGAGAAAACTCGCAAAACGACTCTATCGGGCCGCACCCGATTTTATCTATTACCAAGTTAGCCATTATCTTGCCCACGGCTCTTGGGTTAGCTTCAAAAACCCGAAAACATTTTCAGAGAAGATTTATCAGCGCATGCGCTACCCGCATAATGATTTCAGTATGTTAGCGGATAAGGTGGCGGTCAGAGAGTATGTTTCTCAGCGGGTTTCAGATAAATACCTAACGCCCATTATCATGATTACCGATAATTTTAGCGAACGGGACTACCTGGCCTTGCCACAATCATTTGTTATCAAAACCAATAATGCCTCTCAGCAGGTCAAGATAGTTAAAGATAAAAGTAAGGTCACCTATCAGGATATTACGAAAATTCTTAGGGAATGGTCTGGAATAACCTATTGGAAAAGATTTCGAGAAAAACACTACGCTAATATTCCGCAGAAAATTATTGTTGAGGAGCTGCTGGATATTGAATGCGACGGTGAGCTGATAGATTACAAAGTGCACGTGTTTAACGGCAAATACTCTTATTTATTCGTTGAGTTGTTACGTGGCGGGCCAGAGCCGACTTCGCTGGAGTTTTTGGACGAATATGCCCACCATTGTTTTTTCACCCAGGGTGACATTCCGCAGATCAATACGCTGAACCAGAAACCGGCGTTTTGGGATGAAATGATCCAGGTGGCGAAAGCGGTCTCGGCAGATCTGGATTATTGCCGCGTCGATTTTTATCTCACTCGCGACCAGATCTACATTGGTGAACTGACGCTCACGCCTGGCGCAGGCAACGAAGTTTATCTGCCGCGCGCGACGAATCTGCTGCTGGGCGAGATGATGTCCAAAGACGGGTAAACATTGCGACGCCGCTTACCGCGCGCTGTCCGCCGGTGCGATGCTTTGCAGCCACGCCAGAAATTCGGCGGCTTTGGGTTTGTCCAGCGTGCGTTGCGGGTAGACCACATAGTAAGGCTTGCTCAGCGGTAGCGTCGGTTCTGCCAGCGGCACCAGGGTTCCCTGAGCCAGTTCACGCTGGATCAGCTGCTGCTGGCCGAGCAAAACGCCGTGGCCCTCAACTGCGGCGTCAATCGCCAGCGAGGTCAGATTATAAGTCAGGCCGCGCCGCTGCGGCGGTGGTAACCCGGCGGCGCTGAACCACTCATGCCAGCCCGGCAGAAACTGGCTCTCCTTTCCCCAATCCACCTGAATCAGCGGCTGTTGAGTCCAGTCGCCGATGCTCTGTAACTGCGGGCTACACACCGGCTGCACGCAGTCCTGAAACAGCCGCACTTTTTCCATCAATGGATAGTCCTGATCGCCAAAGCTCAGGGCAAAATCCGCCGTTGAAGCGGCAAAATCGACTTCGGCGTGGGTGGCGTGCAGGCGAATATCCATCTGCGGATGCTGGTTCAGCCACTTGCCGATGGCCGGGTTCAGCCATTTTGACGCCAGGGCCGGCAAGGCAAAAATCGTCAATGCCTCTTGGCCCCGTTGGCGATCGACATGCTGTTGCGCCACGCGCAGCGTTTCAAACGCCTGCTGCACGTAGGCCAGATAATCCGCCCCTTGTTCAGTCAGCGTCACGCCGCTTTTGGCGCGAATGAACAGCACAATGCCCAGATGCTGCTCGAGCTGGCGGATCTGCTGGCTGACGGCGGCGGCGGTCAGCGCCAGGCTGTCTGCCGCTCTGGCCAGGCTGCCGGTACGGGCAGCGGTTTCAAACGCCAGAATGGCGCTCAGTTTGGGCAGGCGGCTGCGGGAAGGTGCGTTCATGGTGGCTATCGCTAAGAATTGGTTAGCTCATCCTTAACGCATTTTTGTTATTACGGCAATCCGACATTCGCTACAGTGAGGTTATCCGGCCCTTATGCCCTCAGGAGTTCAGCATGCAGCAACTTGCTCATATCATTGATTTATCCGCCAACCCGATTGGCGATGCTGCCTTTCAGGCCCGTTGCCGGGCGACGCTGGATGCGGCAGGGACGCTGGTGCTGCCGGGCTTTTTGACCGCCGCAGCGCTGGCGACGGTGCGTTTGGAGGGGGCAGAGCACAGCCCTGCGGCGTTTTATGCCGCCAGCAAGCACAATGTCTACCTGAAGCCGCAGGACGACGCCTTGCCGGCCGATCACCCACGCAACCGGCTGGTGGTTTCTTCCAAGGGGTGTATTACCGACGAGGATATCCCGGCGCAGTCGCCGCTGCGTACGCTGTACGATGCGCAATCCTTCCGCGATTTCCTCTGTGCGGTACTGCAAGAACAACAGCTGTATCCTTACGCCGATCGGCTGTCTTCAATCAATCTGCATTATGCCCATCGCGGGCAGGAGCTGGGCTGGCATTTTGACAATTCGTCGTTTGCCATCACGCTGCTGATCCAGAAACCGCGCGCCGGTGGGCAATTCGAGTACGTGGAAAACCTGCGGGATGCCGATCGTGGGGAGATGAATTACGCTGGCGTGTCGCAGGTATTGGACGGCGAACGGGCGGTTAAGACCTTGGCGATCGAAGAGGGGGATTTGGTGCTGTTCCGGGGACGCAATGCCATGCACCGCGTCACGCCAACCGAAGGCGATACCACCCGCATGCTGGTGGTGCTGGCCTACAATGCCCAGCCGGATATCGCGCTGTCGGAGAGCGCCAGAATGACCTTTTACGGCCGACTCTAAGAATAAAAAATTCAGGGGGCTGACAAGCCCGCATAAGGGTTAACCGATAGGGGGCGAACATGTTCGACCCGATTTAACCGATTGATTATGCGGTAGGGCGCGGCATGCAGCGCCCCTACTACGAATAACTGCCCCGAAAGGGGCAGTTAAGAGACTCAGTGGTGGGCTTCTTCGTGAGCCTGCTGTTCCAGCTTCACTTCCTGAGCCCGCTTGCGCAGGCCGAACCAGCCCAGCGTCAGCAGCACCGCCAGCACCGGAATGGTGGCGATAGTCCAGGTGCCGTTCGGGTAGTCGAACGCCATCATGATGACGACCGCCAGCAGGAATGCCAGCGTTAGCCAAGAGGTGAAGGGCGCGCCGGGCATTCTGAAGGATACCGGCTGGGCGCGGCCTTCGCGTACGGCTTTACGCAAACGCATCTGGCACACGATGATAAACGCCCATGAGGCGATAATGCCCAGCGAAGCGATGTTCAGCACGATCTCAAACACCCGCGAAGGCACCAGATAGTTCAGCAAAACGCCAATCACATAGATGCCGCAGGTCACCAGAATGCCGGCGTAGGGCACTTGCTGGCTGCTCATTTTGGCCATGAATTTCGGCGCTGACCCGCCCATCGACAGTGAACGCAGGATACGACCGGTGGAGTACAGGCCGGAGTTGAGGCTGGAGAGTGCTGCGGTCAGCACCACGATATTCATGATGGTGCCGATATAAGGCACGCCCAGCTTGCTGAAGAAGGTAACGAACGGGCTTTGGCCCGCCTGGTAGGCGTTCCACGGCAGCAGCAGCACCAACAGTACCACCGAACCGACGTAGAACAGGCCAATGCGCCAGATCACGCTGTTGATCGCTTTTGGCATCATTTTGGCCGGATCCTTACACTCACCGGCGGCGGTGCCGATCAGCTCAATCCCGGCGAAGGCGAAAATAACACCCTGCACTAACACCAGCGCTGGCAGCAGCCCGTGCGGGAACATGCCGCCGTTTTCGGTAATCAGGTGCAGGCCGGTGGTGTTGCCGGCCACCGGGGTACCGGTGCCGAGGAACACGACCCCCACCACCAGGAACAATGCGATGGCGACGACTTTAATCAGGGCGAACCAGAACTCCATTTCGGCGAACCACTTCACGCCGATCATGTTCATGGTGGCAACCACGCCGAGGGCGCAGAGCGCGAACAGCCATTGTGGGACGTCGGCGAAGGTGCCCCAGTAGTGCATGTACAGCGCCACCGCGGTGATATCGACGATGCCGGTCATCGCCCAGTTGAGGAAATACATCCACCCGGCGACGTAAGAGGCTTTTTCGCCGAGAAACTCACGGGCATAAGACACGAAGCTGCCGCTGGACGGGCGGTGCAGAACCAATTCGCCCAATGCGCGCAGAATGAAGAAAGAGAATATACCGCACACCAGATATACCAGCGCCAGTGCCGGGCCGGCCAATTCCAGACGGCCACCGGTACCGAGGAACAAGCCGGTACCGATTGAACCGCCGATAGCGATCATCTGTATTTGTCGATTGCCCATGCTTTTGTGATAACCGGATTCATGGGAGTCTAACCATCGTCTTCTGGCTGCGTGCTTGTCATGCGCAGACTTTTTATTTGATTGCATTATCCGTCCTGTTTACCTGTCTATGGAATTACCCTGCTCTGGCTTCAGAGCAAACGATTGCTATGGACAATCGTTATGAGAATGAGGTCATGGCATCATTCTGCTGTTTATTGTGTATACAAGCCGCCACGAAATAACGGCGAAGCATGCTACCTTTTCTCAGTAAATGTGGCAAAAAATCCTGCGTATAAATCGTGAACAAGTGTGTTTGTTTTTTGTTCTATATATAAAAGAATATATTATTCAATAAGATGGTTGATTTTATCAAGACGGAAATATCGAGGAATAAAAAGTGATTAAAATCACATAATAATAATTACCGTGCAAACTACAGGGAATTTTTCTTATTAATGGGTGAGATGAAAGGAGGGGATAATAAGACCTCCCAACCTGTGATGATATTGTCCGCAGGCGGGAGATAATAAACGGAGATATTTGGCCGATTTTTAGGCGGATTCACCGGCCGGCAGAGCCGAAGTCGGCAGGCCGAATACCTTGTCGAACACCCAGTTAAACACAAAGGTGTAGCACGGGATAATCACTATCAGGGCCATATCCAGCAGCAGCGCCTGCCACAGCGTAATTCCCATCCACCAGGCAATCAGCGGGATCAGGTAAACCACTAACGTTAATTGAAAGCCTATGGCGTGCAGAATACGGCGTTTAAGCGTACGGCCGCGTGAGGCCTGGCGACTTTCCCACAGCTCAAACAGCGAGTTGTAGATGAAGTTCCAGGTGACGGCGATAGTGGTAATGATCACCGCCAGCGGCCCGGTGCTGCTGGGGGCGCTGCCGGAAAGCAGCGCCAGCCCGAGCGCTGAGATCGTCATGCCGATAATTTCATAGGCGGTGACATACACCAGTTTGCGTTTAACGCCTTGCATTACTCATCTCCTGACTGATTTCTTGGCTTTGTGGTCGAGTGACCTTTTGCCGTCTGGCGGGTAAGATAACGTCAACTACATTGATAGAAAAAGTCAGGAGCTGTCAGTTTTACTGACAGGAAGGCGCAATGAATTTTTCCAGCGACAATATTGAGCTATTTCTGGCGGTACTGGATCGCGGTTCGTTTTCCGCCGCGGCCCGATCGCTGCGCCGCGTACCTTCGGCGGTGAGTATGGGGATCGCCAATATGGAGGCGGAACTGGGGTTTCAACTGTTTGATCGTTCGCACCGCGAGCCGGTGCCGACCGCGTTGGCATTGGCCCTGGCACCCCATGCGCGACTGATAGCCGAACAGCTTAAGCAGTTGCAGAACCACGCTATCGAACTGTCGCAAGGGCTGGAGAGCACCTTGTCGATTGGCGTTGCCTCGGACATCAACAGCAGCGGCCTGCTGACGGCGATCAACACGCTGGCGGAGCGCTATCCGCTGCTGAATATTGAAGTGCTGACCGCTCCGCAGGATGACGTGGTGCATATGCTGCATCAGGAGCGAGTCGACGTTTGCCTGGCATTTGGCGGACTTAACATCAACAGCCAGGAACAGTTTCACTTCGTCGGCGCGGAATCGCTGGTTGCCATGCTTTCGCCACGGCACCCGGCGTTGCAGGGGGCGCCGGATGAGCTGTTCCTCGAGGATTTGGTCAACGTGCGGCAGATAATGGTGGCCAGCCGTGATTTGCCGATCGCCGATCTGCGGCCGCGGGTGGCGGAATCTTACTGGCGCACCGACAGCCTGCCGATGGCGCTGAACATGGTCGAGGCGGGTTTGGGCTGGGGCAATTTCCCGCTATCGCTGACCGCACCATTGTTAGCTCAGGGGCGGTTGATCAGGCTGAAATTTAAAAACACCAAAAATGAGCTGCGATTGCCGATACACCTTGTCTGGCTGAAAAGCCGACCGTTGGATAAGGCCGCCCGCGAACTGGTGGCCCTGATGCGCGACGCGTCGCAGGCGGAATAATCCCGGCGGCCGTATTGCTTTTGTTTTCATCGCTGAGCTACTTTGAACCGTGGCATTTACGAAGGGGCGGAAAGCATGATCAGCGAGACGGCATTATCGGTATTGAGCATTACTGGCGCCATTGCGCTGGGGGCAATGAGTCCGGGACAAAGCTTTATTCTGGTGGCGCGTACGGCCGTGGCATCGTCGCGCCGCGACGGTATGGCAGTGGCGCTGGGTATGGGCGTCGGCTGCTTTATTTTTGCACTGGTGGCTCTGTTGGGGCTTCAGTCATTGCTGTTGGCATTGCCATGGCTGTACTCCACGCTGAAAGTGCTGGGGGGCGCTTACCTGGTCTACCTGGCGTTCAAAATGCTGCGTGGGGCGAGTCAACCGTTGAACGTGGAGGCCGTCGGCGCGCAGTCTCTGGGCCTTCGCAAGGCCTTCACCACGGGGCTATTGACCCAGTTGAGCAACCCGAACACCGCCATCGTGTTCGGCAGCGTGTTTGCCGCCTTGCTCAGCCATAAAATCTCGCCGCTGATGTACATTATTCTGCCGGTGATCGCCCTGACGGTTGACGTCCTCTGGTATGCCTTCGTGGCCTTTGTGTTGTCATCACCACGTCCGCGTCGCGCCTACCTGCGTTTTAAAGCCTGGTTCGATCGGGTAGGCGGCGGAGTGTTGGCCTTGCTCGGTGTGAAACTGATGCTGAACCGATAAGCTTAATCGGCATGCCGACGGCGCCACCAAAACCGTACTAGCAGAATGGCGGCGATCACCAGCGCGCAGAACAGCACGCTGGTGAGTCTTTTATCGAAGCCCGAGATAAAGCGGCCGATCGCCTCGCCACCAAAATAGCCCAGCAGCACAAAGATTGTCGCCCACAGGATGGCGCCCAGAATGTTCAGTGGTACAAAGCGTGACGGCGGCAGCTTGCTGGCGCCGATCAGAACCGGGCCGATAATGCGGAAGCCATACATAAAACGTACGCCAATCACGAACAGCATTGGGTGGCGTGCGATCAGCTTTCTGGCGCGTTCGATGCGTTTTTCCTGGCTTTTCATGCGTGAAATGACCCGTCCGCCGAAGCGACGGCCCAGGAAAAACAGCAGTTGATCCCCCAGCGTGCCGCCCAACGCCACCACCGCAATAACCCAGGGCAGATGTAACAGTCCCTGATGTGCCGCAATGCCGCCCAGCAGCGTGATGGTTTCGCCTTCGGCCAGACAGCCGATAAACAGCGCCCAATAACCGTAGTCCGTAATGTAGTGGGCTAAATCCGCCATTCTGATCCCCTATGTCTTTAACACATAAGGTGAAGTATACGCCCTGTGCGCTAGCCGCGGGCGGCAATCTGCGCCACCAACGCTCGACGTTGCCGCAAACTGTCGGCCATTTGCGCCTGAACCCGGGCCAGGACATGCGCCGGCGCCAGTTCCGGCGTTCCTCCCTGGAAAGGCGGTGCCGGCGCATATTCCAGATACAGTTGGATCATTTGCGCGGTTTCCTCATCGTGCAATTCGGCGATTAATGCCAGGGCGAAATCGATGCCGGCAGTCACGCCGCCGCCGCTGATGACGTTACCGTCACGTTCTACCCGGGCATGACTGGGGAGGGCACCGAACAGCGCCAGGCTTTCGCGCATGCTCCAGTGACAGGCGGCGCGTTTGCCTTGCAGCAAACCGGCAGCGGCCAGGATCAGCGAACCGGTACACACGGAGGTCAGATAGCGGGCATCAAGTCCCAGACGGCGGATCTGGCTCATGAAGGCGTCGTTTTCCAGCGCCTGGGTGCAGCCGGCGCCGCCCGGTACGCACAGCACGTCGCAGCGCGTGACTTCTTCCAGCTTCTGCAACTGGGTAAAGTGCAATCCTTCGGCGCTGATATCTGCGCCACCGACGGAGGCCACGACAATTTCGGCCCCCGGCATGTGTCGCAAGAACTGCAGTGGCCCGGTAAAGTCCAACTGGGTGACGCCCTGATAGATCGGAAAAACAATCACTAATGGTTCAGACATGATATTCGCCTCAGTTTTGTCATTTGCTTTGGGTCATAATAGCGACCCTGTTTTTGGCTGATATGACGGATAACCCTCAAAAAGCGCCATGATGAAAAATATCGGCTTTGTGGTCTTCCCCGGCTTTAATCTGCTCGACTTCGCCGGGCCACTGGCGGCCTTTGATAATGCCAACCAGTTTACGGCGACCCAGGCCTACCGGTGTCTGCCGCTCTCGGAGCGGGGCGGCAGCGTGGTGAGCTCTTCGGGTGTGGAAGTGCTTACTCAGCCGTTTGGCGAACATCGCCTTGATACGCTATTGATTGCCGGAGGCAGCGGCAACGTCGTCGCCACCCAGTCGGCGGGGCTATTGGCGTTTCTGCACCGGCAAAGCCGGCAGGCACGGCGCATGGCCAGCGTGTGCACCGGCGCATTTATACTGGCGGCGGCCGGGTTGCTGGACGGCAAGCGCGCGACTACTCATTGGTACCATGCCGCACGGCTGCAACAGAGTTATCCGCGTATCCGCGTCGACAGCAATCGTATTTATATCCGCGACGGTGCGATCTGGACTTCGGCGGGCATCACTGCCGGTATCGATTTGGCGCTGGCGATGGTCGAGGAAGATCTCGGCAGCGCATTGGCGGCCAGCGTTGCGCGGCAACTGGTGGTGTATCACCGCCGTCCGGGCGGGCAGTCGCAGTATTCCTTGCTGCTGGAACTCAACCCGTCTTCAGATCGCATTCGCAACGCGCTCTCTTATGCTCGTGAACACCTCCATCATCCGCTGACGGTGGGCGATCTGGCGGACGCCGCCTGTCTGAGCGAGCGGCAGTTTGGCCGCTTGTTCCGCGCCGAAACCGGTCAGACGCCGGCCAAGGTGATTGAACAATTGCGAGTCGAGGCCGCCAGGGTCAGGATTGAAGAAGGTCACGAAGCGCTGGAGAGCATCGCCCGCGCCGTCGGGTTCAGTGACCCGGAGCGAATGCGGCGGGCCTTCATCCGTCTGTTTGGCCTGTCGCCACAGGCGATAAAGCGCCTGAGCCGCAGTGGTTAAATCATTCTGCCGTGCCCCGGTGGCGCGGCGCAGTAGAGGAGCGACAGATGTATCAGGATTTTGAAAGTGAGCTGAACTGGGCGATGCGCCACATGCCGCGTACCCGGGCGGCCGTTGCTGCACTGCCGGATTTAAGCGGCGTGCGTCTGGCGTGCAATATGCACCTGGATCTGAAAATGGCCCCGCTGGTGGCGGGTCTGTTGGATAAGGGCGCTGCCATCTATCTGACCACCTGCAACCCGACCACGGTGCAGGATGACGTGGTCGCCTGGCTGGAACGCCGTGGGGCACAGGCTCACGCCTGGCGCGACATGAGCGACGCCGATTGGTCGGCATCGTTTGACCGCGCGCTGGCCTGGGGGCCTACCCACCTGTGCGAAATGGGGGCGGATCTGACTACCCGTCTGCACCAGTCTGCCGACGGCCCGCAGATTATCGCCGGGCTGGAAGCGACAGGTTCCGGCATCAGTCGACTGAACGGTATGGCACCGCGCTATCCTATTTTTAACTGGGACGATTTGCCGGTAAAAGAAGGGCTGCATAACCGTCACATGGTCGGCTTGACCGCCTGGCACACCTTCTTCCAGACCACCCATTTGACGCTGCATGAGAAATGCGTGCTGGTGATTGGCTATGGTTTGGTTGGGCAGGGCGTTGCGGCAGCGGCGAAAGCTTACGGCGGCCAGGTGATCGTGGCGGAAATCGATCCGGCGCGTGCGCTGCAGGCGCGTTATGACGGCTGGGCGGTCGTTGATTTGGCCAGCGCGGTCGGCCAGGCCGATGTAATTGCCACGGCAACCGGGGCAAAAAACGTGCTGTCAGCGCAGCATCTGCAACAGGCGAAAGACGGGGTGTTCATCCTCAACGTCGGCCATGTAACGGCGGAAATTGACGTCGGTTTCCTGCAGAACCTGCCGCACAGCGAGCCTATGCCGTTTGTGAATGCCTACCAACTTGGCGACAAACAGTTGTACTTGTTGGCCAACGGTTCAATGTTCAATCTGACGGCGGGCTACGGCGACAGCCTGAATGCCTTCGATGTGACGCTGGCGGTGATGGCGGCAGGCATTGGCCATATCGTCGGGGACGGCGCACGCCAGGCCCCTGGGTTGTACCTGTTGCCGCAGTCGGCCTGGCAACCGGCACTGTAACTTTTTCAACGCGGGCGTTCATCCCAGAGCGCTCGCGGTTTGCGCAATTATCTCTCCGACAGAATTTGTCACAAATCGGCTGACATAATCCCAGTGCCAATGGGAGAACCCTCACATATAATTCGGCCAAATAAGACCTTCATCTTCTTCAGTGACAGAGTAATGCATGTGAAAAAACGTGTTTTGGTACTAGCCCTGCTCGCTTTGCAGGCAGGGGCAGGCTTCGCGCCGCGCGCGCTGGCCAGCGAAAATAACGCCGTCACCCGGGCCGCCCAGCCTGAGCTGGCTTCCGGCAGCGCCATGGTGGTGGATATGCAGACCCACAAGGTGATGTATGCCCGCAACCCGGATGAAGTGGTGCCGATCGCCTCCATCACCAAGCTGATGACGGCAATGGTGACGCTGGACGCCCATCTGCCGCTGGATGAAATGCTGTCGGTGGATATTCACCAGACGCCGGAGATGAAAGGGGTCTATTCGCGCGTACGGCTGAACAGTGAGATCAGCCGTAAAGATATGCTGCTGTTGGCGCTGATGTCGTCGGAAAACCGCGCTGCTGCCAGTCTGGCGCATCATTACCCGGGTGGGTACGGTGCATTTATCAAAGCGATGAACGCCAAAGCCAGGGCGCTGGGCATGACCAACACGCGTTATGTGGAACCGACCGGGCTGTCGATCAAAAACGTCTCTACCGCCCGCGACCTGACCAAACTGTTGATCGCCACCAAGCAATATCCGCTGATTGGCCAGCTCAGCACCACCACCGAACGCATGGCGAGCTTCAAGGATCCGAACTATACGCTGCCGTTCCGCAATACCAATCATCTGGTATACAACCCGAAATGGAACATCCAGCTGACCAAAACCGGCTTCACTAACGAAGCGGGACACTGCCTGGCGATGCGCACCATGATCGGCAGTCATTCCGTGTCGCTGGTGGTGCTGGACGCCTTTGGCAAGTATACCCACTTCGCCGATGCCAACCGCCTGCGCAGTTGGATCGAAACCGGTAAGGTGACGCCAATCCCTGCAGCTGCCCGTGACTACCGTCGTCAGAAAGACGCCCGTCTGGCGAAGAACGAAACCGAATAATCGATGCTGTGGCCTGCGGAGCTGTTCGCAGGCCGTTACCGTCCCTCAGGACGCCGGATCACAAAACCCCGCTCCCGATCGCCGTCGAACCCGGCGCGCAGATACAGCTGATGTGCCCCGGTGCGCTGTTGACCGGAGAGCAGCATCACTTTGTAGCAACCTTTCCGCCATGCCAGTTGCAATGCGTATTCAAGCATCGCTAAAGCAATACCTTGTCCGCGATACGCCTGAGCAGTGACCACGTGCTCAATGATGCCGAAGGGTTGCCCCTGATTCACTAGCCCCGGCACCATCGCCAGCATGCAGGTCGCCACCGGTTGGTCATCGACCACGCTGACCACCAGACGAATCGACGGGTTGTCCAGCAGGCGTTGCAAAGTACGCTGGGCATTATCCGGACGCAGTGGCTGATCCTGCGGGCGTAACTCCCTGTACAGCGCCTGCAGGCCGGCAAGATCGCTCAATTGGGCCTGACGGTGGATGACGGTCATATTTCCTCCTTTCAATCGCCGTGAAGGCGTATCCATCCGCTATCATCAATTAATACCATATTGCACGCGAGGGCAGCATCCCATGAGCCACGTTTCTACCTTTGTCATGTTTCAGGGCCAGGCCCAACAGGCGATAGATCTTTATAGCGAACTGTTTGCCGGTTTCCAGGTTCAGCAACTGCTGCATTTTGATGAGCGCGATGGCGGGCCGCGACGGATCAAGCAGGCTACCATCGATTTTGATCGGCATAATCTGGTGTTTATTGACAGCCCGGTCAGCCATGACTTCAGCTTTACCCCGGCGGTCTCGCTTCACGTGAACTTGGCCACCGAGGCGGAGCTTGAAAGGATCTTCGCCCGCTTGGCAGAGGGCGGCGAGGTGCTTATGCCGATTGATGATTATGGTTTCAGCGCGCGCTTCGGGTGGTTGAACGACCGCTTTGGCCTGTCCTGGCAACTGAACGTGCCTGCCGGTGATGCCGGCTGAGATACCCGCACCCGCTCTTTTATGGTATTTAAGCGTTCAGAAAATTTGCGCAGGGATGGATGGGTATGTTCAAGATAATGGGCTGGTTAGCGTTGGCTCTGCTCTCCAGCGGCGGGCTGACAGCCTATTTTTTGCAGCAGCAGTACGAAGAGAAAAGCGCTGATTTTCGTATACTTTATCGCGACGTGACGGTGAAGCTTTCACAGCACGACGCCATCATTCCGCTATTGCCGGCCAGCCAATACAGCCGGGAAGTGCAGAGGATCTTTCCGCAAATCATCCATTGGCGTTCTCATCCTGGTATTGAACCGCGACGGCTCATCGTAGTGGAACAAAATGGGCGCTACTGGCTCAATGCCGGTAACCAGTCGTTGTTGATCGATCTGAACCAATTGATGAACGAATTGGTGGGAGAAAACGGCTTCCGGCACCTGGTGGTGCGTTGGAACGGTCAGACCTTATTTGAGCGCGGGGCGGCGCAGGCTTCCTACTATTGGCAATGGGAAAAGGTGATAGCCAGCCAGTCGCAGCCTTTTGTGCTGGCCGCCGGTGACGATCCGAACTGGGCTACGCTGCCCTGGCCCCTGATCCTGTCTCCTGCATTGTTCTGGGGACTGGTGCTTTACTTTATTAACCAATATCGAACCAACCGTCGGCGGCGAGATATCGCCGATCTGCGTGCCCATTACGCCGAAATCACACGGCTCAATACCCTGGGCGAACTGACCGCCGGTATCGTGCATGAACTTAACCAGCCCCTCACCGCGATTTTGAGTTACAACCAAACGGCCTTGCGTCTGGTTCGGCAACAGCACACCGAACAACTGCCGCAGTTGCTTGAGGCCGCCGTGGTTCAAATCAAGCGCACCGACGCATTACTGCAGCAATTTCGTCAGAAGCTGACCAGTGAGCGAGTCGATTATCAACCCGTCGCGCTGGGCGCACTCTGGGCCCGGGTGAGGACGCTGTTGGACAATGAAATTCGGGGCAATAAAGTCAAAATTAACAGCAGCATTCCTGACAATTTGCCCAGGCTGTTTGCTCCGCCGCTGTGGATAGAGCAAATTCTGCACAACATCGCCAGCAATGCGATTCAGGCGCAAGAAAATAATGCTGTCGGGACGGCTTGGATCAACCTGGCAGCCACGGCGACCGACGAGGGGATTGCTTTAACCCTGACTGACGGTGGCCCAGGGCTATCGGAACAGGCTCTGCAGCATGTATTTATGCCGTTTTTCACCACGCGCGCCCAGGGTATAGGATTGGGGATGGCCTTGACGGATACGCTGATCCAACGTCTTAACGGCACCATCGAAGCGACGAATATTGTCGGGCAAGGGGCCTGCTTCCGACTCTGGTTACCGATACACCCTGAGGAGAGATGATGAACCAAACCATTTACCTTATTGACGACGAACCGGCCATTCTCTCCTCGCTTAGCGCCTTGCTGGGTACCGTCGGTTGGCAAACCCGTACTTACAGCAGTGCGCTGGCGTTTCAGCAAGGCGTCGGTGAGCTGCATGGCTTAACCGGCTGTCTGCTGCTGGATATCAGGATGCCGGGCAAAACCGGGCTGACGCTGTTGGAGGAATGGCAACGGCAAGGGTTGGCGATCCCGGTGATCATCATGACCGGGCACGCGAACATTGATTTATGCCGCCGGGCCTTCAAAAACGGCGCCTTCGAATTCCTGACCAAACCGATCGACGCCGATTTACTGTTCGAAGTGGTCGGCAGCGCATTGGAACAGCAGCAGAACTTGCAGGAGCGGCAACAAAAAATACGCCTGATGCAACACCGGCTGGCTACGTTGACTGCTCGCGAACAGGATATTTTTGAGCACATTATGCAGGGGAATTCGAGCAAGGAGATCGCTCGCGTTTTTGCACTGTCTCCGCGCACTGTGGAGGCCCACCGGGCCAATATCTTCGCCAAGCTGGACGTCAATTCTTTGCCCAAACTGATGAACGAATATGGCGAGCTGGCGCTGCTGAAAAAAATGTAAAAACGCTTTGTTATTGATGAAAATGGGGCGCAAGTCCCGTCCCAAGGGCATTCTAGGTAAAATTACTTAATCGCGTAGGTAATCACGCCAATAGTGTGCTGCGGCTGCACCTTTTACTATTCCTGATATCCACAAGGGACAAGCAAGGAGCAAGCCAGTATGAAAATCATCATTTCAAGCATCATTTTACTCAGCAGCGTGACGTCGTTCGCCAGCATGGCCGGCGGCGTTCTCAGTGAAAAAAACCTTTCCCTCGACCTGGCCGATAAACTGGCTCAGAGCGCTATTCAGACCTGCAGTGCGAAAAACTATAACGTCGCCGTTACGCTGGTCGATCGCGCCGGTACCCCGCTTGTCATCAAGAAAATGGATAACGCCGGTCCGCATACGATCGAAGCCAGTCGCATGAAGGCGTTTACCGCCCTCAGCACCAAAAACCCGACGGAAAACGTGATGAAGAATGCTCAGGCTAACCCAGGGGCGGCAAACCTGCGCGATATCCCGGGCTTCTTGTTGCTGGCGGGCGGCGTACCGGTGAAATCTGGGGACGTGGTCATCGGTGCCATTGGCATTGGTGGGGCACCGGGCGGGGATCTTGATCAGCAGTGCGCGCTGGAAGCCTTGAAAAATAACCAGAGTAGCCTGAATGCCGGGTGATCTTTTTTAACGGTTACCGCCGCTTCTTAGGGCGCGTTAACCTGATGACCGGCACGGCTATACGCTTTTACCCACTGGATGATTTGCTGCAACCTCCTGGGCAATCATCCAGCAATACTTCCTGTTTATCCCCCGTCTCTCCTCCCAATCGTTATTTCTCCACTAAAATATTCATTAGCAAATCGACAATCATTAATGTTGTAGTATGAATCTCGACGAAGAGATCGTGACTCGTGAATATGAAAAGGATGAACCACTTTGGCTGGAAGTAGCTTACTGACTTTAATCGACGATATTGCCTCACTGCTGGACGACGTCTCGCTGATGACCAAGATGGCGGCGAAAAAAACCGCCGGGGTATTGGGAGACGATCTGGCACTTAACGCGCAGCAGGTCACCGGCGTAAAGGCCGATCGCGAGCTGCCGGTGGTGTGGAGCGTGGCCAAGGGCTCGTTTATCAACAAGGCGATCCTGGTGCCGCTGGCGTTGCTGATCAGCGCATTTGCCCCTTGGGCGATCACGCCGCTGCTGATGGTGGGTGGGGCTTACCTGTGTTACGAAGGGTTCGAGAAGGTGTTCCACAGCCTGACCCACAAAAAACAGGATGGGGAAGAGAATAAAGAAGCGCTGAACGCCAATGAAGACGTGGCGGCCTATGAACAACGCAAGGTGAAAGGAGCTATCCGCACCGATTTTGTGCTGTCGGCCGAAATTATTGCCATTACTCTGGGCACCGTGGCCGGGGCGACCTTCAGCCAGCAGGTGATTGTGCTGTGCGGTATCGCGATTGTGATGACGGTGGGGGTTTACGGCATCGTGGCCGGCATCGTCAAACTCGACGACCTGGGGTTGTATCTGAGCCGTAAAAGCAGTGCGCTGGCCCGCTCAATCGGCAGCGGTATTGTCAGTGCGGCACCTTATCTGATGAAGACCCTGTCGGTAGTCGGCACCATCGCCATGTTTATGGTCGGGGGCGGTATCCTGACCCATGGCTTGCCGCCGGTGCATCATTTGTTTGAGGACTGGGCGTCGTACGCCACCGTGGTGCCTACCTTCGGTCAGATCCTGCAGGGCGTGATTCCCGCCTTGCTCAACGTGGTGTTTGGTCTGGTTGCCGGCGGCGTAGTCCTGCTGGTGGTTTCGGCTCTGGGGGCGATCCGGGGACGTTTAAAGGCCTAAGCTAATCCCGCGCCTCTCGGCGCGGGGTCATTTAAAAGATCAGCTTGAACACGCCGGTGATGGTGAGCAGGCCAACGATAAAGATAATAGCGACAATCCACAGAATGATTTTCATTCGTCTCTCCCAATTGATTTGAATGACGGCGCGAGTTTTCGCTAACCTGATGAAATCATTATTTACTGTAGTCGATAATTCGCAAATTGCTCGCTGCAAGCCCATCAGGGGGATTGTCGCCACCTTCGCCTAACGCACGCTGCATGATGTGGGTGTCGCGCCACTTACCCAATTTAAACCCTACCGCCTTTAGCGTCCCCACGCTGCCAAACCCCAGTTTTTGATGCAAAGCCAGCGAGCCATGGTTTTCCCCGGCATTGCCGACGACAGCCAACATTTGGCGCCACGGCCCCTGCTCGCAGCGGGCAATCAGCTCAATCAGTAACGCTTTGCCGATGCCCTGACCCTGTTGCCCTTCGGCGATATATACCGATTCTTCCACGGTGAATCGATAGGCTGGACGCGGTCGATAAGGCGTGGCGTAACAGTAGCCCACGACGAGATGATCCCGCTTGGCCACCAGCCAGGGCAGCCCGGCCTCTTGCACTTTGCCCAGCCGCTGTCGCATTTCTTCCTGCGTGGGGGGCGTTTCTTCAAACGAAGCGGCGCCGAATAACACGTGATGGGCGTAAATCTGTTGGATGGCGGCTATGTCGTCCGGCGTAGCGTCGGTGAGGATCAGCGGAGCGGTGTGGGGCATAGTGATTCATGTTTACCTTGGAAATCAGAAGATAAGCGCATTATGCGCCGCGCCTGGCGACAAGGAAAATTGGGCTTTCTTATGCTGAAGATAAAAAAAAGTTATACCCATCCGCGAAACGAAAAAATGGCGCATGACGATCTTCGCCATGCGCCGGGAGCCGCTGCGAGCAGCATTCGGACGGGGGAATAACCCCGGGCTAGCCGCGCATGAAGTGCGCCACCGCCTGCTGCAGGTAGCGTAATAGCGGCGGGGTCAGCCAGGTGCCTTCCGTCAGCGTCGGTTCCTGCTCCATGGCCTGGCGGATTTTCATCTGGGTGGCCGGATGGGGACCGGCGTAGGACTGGAACAGTTCAAGCCATTGGGCTGCCAGCTGTTTTGCCCGCGCTGACTCTGGCGGTATGCCCTCATTCAGCGCCTGATGGAACTGGGCGATCAGTGCCGGCCATTCCTGCAGGCGGGTAAAGTAGTGCTGGCGCACATGGGCGTATTCTTCCGCCGACAGGTATTTTTGGTAGATTGACAGCTTGGTTTCGGCGAATGCCCGAGTCACATAGTCGGTCATAGCCGGGGTAATGCCGGTTTGTTCGCGTATCGCGGGCTCATCGGCGTGCATGGCGTTGAGTCGGGTGAGAAACGCCGGATTACGCGCCGTATCGCGTTCCAGCATCAGCATCCAACGACGCGCCAGCGCCTGAGCCTGCAACGCTTGCGGTTCAACGCCGCCATCGATCAACTGGCGCATGCTGCTGACCAACTCGGCCCACTCCTGATTGCGGCTCGGGTCGGCCTGATAGAAAGGCAATTGGGCCAGTTCGTCTGCGGTAAAATATTTATCGTACATGGTCATTAACTCCAACGTAGTCAGCCAGTCGTTCAGTTCCGGTTCGTCTCCGGCGGTGAGCTGAGCATGCATATGCTGCAGACGATCGCGCAGCGCGGCGGTCTGTTCCAACTGCCGCTCCAGCATGACGATTTGCTGTTCTATCACCGAAGTGAGCGCCATCCCCGAACGCGCCAAAATTGCCCCGACCTCTGCCAACGAGACGCCCATTCGGCGCAATGCCTGAATGTGGTGCAAGCGAGTGATGTCAGCCCGGTTGTATAACCGATACCCGGCGTCGGAACGCGCAGAAGGAACCAGCAAGCCAATGCTGTCGTAATAATGCAGCGTCCGGACGGTAATGCCGGAACGGCGGGCCAGTTCGCCCACTTTCAATAACATCGGTGTGCTCCTCCCTTGTGCGTTCCGGGATACTAAAACCTGACGTAGCGTGAGGGTCAATAGCGGAGTTAAGGATATTTTTGGCAACGGAGGAGGGCGTTTGCCTTAGGGAACATTAGCAAAGTGCTCTGTTGTTTCGTAGTAGGGGCACTGCATGCTGCGCCCTATTA
This sequence comes from Serratia sp. GW822-FHT06E05, assembly GCF_058799445.1. Classification (NCBI taxonomy): domain Bacteria; kingdom Pseudomonadati; phylum Pseudomonadota; class Gammaproteobacteria; order Enterobacterales; family Yersiniaceae; genus Serratia; species Serratia sp. GW822-FHT06E05. The sequence goes on along the minus strand of NZ_JBXALM010000001.1, from coordinate 1,490,597 downwards.
CATAATCAACAGATTAAATCGGGTGAACATGTTCGACCCCTACCGACTTAACCCATATGCAGGGGTGTCAGCCGTATGAGCCCAGCCAGGGGGCTGGGCTTTGTGGATCTATGTGCTGCTACCTTTCGCTAACGAGCAGCTCAAACAACGTGTCGATTTCCTGCAGGGTGTTGTAATGCATCATTCCAATGCGCAATACGCCGCCGCTGTCTTGCAGGTTCAGCCGTTGGATTAAGCCTTGCGCATAGAAGTGCCCGCTGCCGACGCAGATATTGTGCCGGCCTAATCGGCGCGCAATCTGTTCGGGGGCATGTCGCTTAAAGGTCAGTGCAAAGGTGGGCGTGCGGCGTTGGCAATCCGCCTGAGGGGAACCGTACAGTTGCACATCGTCTATTTGCTGTAAGCGCTGCAAAAAATAGCGGCACAGGTTCTCTTCATGGCGATGGTAGTCGGCAAAACTTTCCTGCAACCGCTGCCTTAAGGACGCGCCGGGCGTTCCCCATTGCGCCAGGTAGTCAACGGCTGCCGTGACTCCTGCCAGCCCTTCAAAACTCTGAGTACCCGTCTCAAAACGTCCTGGCCCCACGTCGGTAGCCGGTTCGACTTTATAGGGTTGCAGCCGCTGTAACCACTGCGGCGCGATATAGGCCATGCCGATGTGCGGACCAAAGAATTTATAGGCGGAGCACACTAAAAAATCACAGCCCAATGCCTGCACATCGATCAGATTGTGTGGGGCATAGTGCACGGCATCGACATAAACCTGAGCGCCGACCCGGTGAGCGGCTTCGGTGATGGTTTTTATATCGACGATGCTGCCGGTAACGTTGGACGCGTAGGTCACCGCCACCAGACGGGTTTTAGCGGTGATCAGTTCGCACAGTCGGGCAACATCCAAAGAACAGTCTGCTTGTTGCAGGGGGATTTGATGCACGGTGACTTGTTTATCGTTTGCCGCCTGTTGCCAACTGGAGACATTGGCGTAGTGATCCAGTTCGGTGACGATAATCTCATCGCCGGCCTGCCAGTGACGGCTAATGATTCGGCTGAGATGGAATGTCAACGAGGTCATATTCATGCCAAAAATGATGTTATCGGGCGTCGGCGCGTTTAATAAGGCGCGCACCGACTCCCTGGCATTATTCATCACTTCGCCGGTCACGTGGCTGGAAAAATAGTGCCCGCCCAGATTGGCGTTATATTTCCCCAGGTAGTCCGTCATTTTTTCCAGTACGCCTCGTGAAACCTGAGACCCACCAGGGCCATCGAAGAAGATCACTGGTTGATCGTTATAATGCTGGGTCAGCGCGCTAAACTGGGCTCTGGCGAGTTCGGGCGTAAAGGTCATGCTTTTTCTCCGCGGGCAGTCAGGACAAAGATATCCAGGTGTCCTTCTTCTTCCGGGACAATGGCGCTGATCGGCGTGGCGTTATGCCATAACTTGCTGTCCGCCAGTAAAACGGCTTCGCCGTCCGCCAGCGCTTTTTTAAAGAAGGGAGGCTGGTGATTATCGGCGTATAACATGATTTCGCCGCCGACAATATTCTGCCGATGAATAGCAATCATCGCGATATGATCAAAACCATCCTGATGGATCCCTTCCGGCGCGACCTGCGTTTCATTATGAATGGCGACCACGCGCATCTGGTGAATTTCTATCTCCGCGCCTTCGGGTAAGTCATTACTTTCCGCGAACAGATTACACATTTCATCCATGCCGGCGCTTTGCAACACGTCGCTATCAATGGGTTCAAAATGGCGTACCACGTTGCCCTGGAAGTGATTGATCTCATCGGACTGCACGAAATTGCGTTGGCCAACCTCTACCACATGGCCATTGAGATGTTTGACTACCGAATAGCGCCGTAAGCGGTATTTTCCGTCAGCGTGTTGCGTATGGGGCAATGCAGAAAACGACGGCGTTAATTGTTGGGTGGCCTGACGGCTAAGCGTAGTCATACTTATTACGTTTTCGTGTTTCTGTAACATAATCACCTCTAATATTATTGAATGATGACTTTGTAGGGAGGTATTTCGATTGAATTGTAGTCGACACGTTTGCCAAAGCAATTTTTGGCCGTCGCCCCGCAAATGTGGCTGTAAACGGGGATGAACGCAGAGAATGTTGGGTGTTGCGCGGCCAATGGTTTACCCGGTGCGGTGAGGCTGGCGTTCGGGGCTGTAATGAGCTGCGGAATGGTTTTGGCTGGCTGCCGGACCGAGCGCGGCGATGGTCGGGGTACTGAACTTGGGGAGAGATTAAAAGTGCGAGCACCTGCACAGGTGCTCGCCAGTGGAGCGCTGTTTTACCAGCCTTTGACCGCACCGCCGTTAAAGATCTTTTCGGCGGCTTTGGCCACTTCATCCGACTCGTAGGCTTTGATGAAGTTTTGTACGTTCGGCGCGTCCTTGTTGTCTTCACGCGTCACGATGATGTTGGTGTACGGCGAATCCTTGTCTTCGATGAAAATGCCGTCTTTGGTTGGCGTCAGGCCAGTTTGATTAATGTAGGTGGTGCTGATGATTGCCACGGTGACTTTCGGATCATCCAGCAGCTGTGGCAGCTGTGCGCCTTCCAGCTCCATAATCTTGTAGTTATGCGGGTTGGCGCTGATATCCAGTGAGGTCGGCAATAGCCCCTTGCCCGGTTTCAGCTTAATCAGGCCAGTTTTTTCCAGCAGCAGCAGCGCACGGCCGAGGTTGGTGGGATCCAGCGGAATAGCGATAACCGCGCCGTCCTGCAGCTCTTTCAGCGATTTGATTTTTTTCGAATAGCCGGCCATCGGGAACACGAAGGTATTGCCTACCGCCACCAGTTTGTAGCCGTGATCTTTATTCTGTTGTTCGAGGAATGGCCGGTGTTGGAAAACGTTGGCATCCAGTTCACCTTTGTCGGTGGCGTCATTGGGCAGCAATGAACCGCTGAAACCGACCAGTTCAACATCCAGGCCGTACTTCTCTTTCGCCACCTGCTTGGCGACTTCCGCTACGTCCTGTTCCGCGCCGTTGATGACCCCTACCTTGATGTGATTCTGATCGGTTTTCTGTTCACAGCCCTGCAGTGCCAGCACCGCGGCAAACGCCGCCAGCAGAGGGGTATAACGCCAGCTTTTGGTCATCGAGTGCTCCCTGAAAAAAACAATGAAATCAGTTGGTTTTGTGCTGCTAGCTAAGCCTGAACCTGCGGGGAAGTCAAACGCTTGCTCAGCACAAACGCTTATAGCTCATAACGGGAAGTTTTAAATCCCCCTCTTGCAAAACGCTACGCCGTTAGCGGCAAGCGCAAAGCCAGAAGGGGGAGGGGAATGTTATTTGGCGCGCAGCACCACGATGCCTGGCGTAGCCTGGACGTACTCCATAAACGGCGAGTCCACCACCTGCATATTCTCTTTACGCGACGAGGCATTGCGCAATACTGGGCCGTTTTCGGTCATGATATAGATACCGGTATGGGTGACGTCCAGACCGGCCAGGTTGGTATAAATACCGATGTAATCACCGGTGTGCAACCGGGCCAGAACCTTGTCGTCAATCGCCTCGCTGGGCAGGTAGGTAATGCTGCGTCGAACGTTTTTCAGCCCTGGCAGATAGCTGCTGCCGTCTGATTTTTGATTGAGGTTTTTCACCAGCGTCACGGTATGCGGGCTGAGCGTGGCTGTAACGTCCGTTACGTTGGTTTTGGCCTGATGCGACCAGTCGGTGAAGAAGTGTTTACGCTTCAGGAAGCTGATATCGCCATTGGCATAGCGGATTTGAATCAGCCGCTGTACAAAGTCAGCCTGGCTGTTGGCCTGGCGCAGCGCATCGACATAATCGATGTAGGTGAAGCAATCCAGACCGCGGAAGTCGATCACCAGTTCTTCCGGCGTAGTCTGCGAGCCAATCAGCCGGTTGGCGACGTAGGGCGTACCGAGGAAAGGTCGCGACAGCAGGTCGATCATGCGGCCGTTATCCTGCCGTTGTTCGGGCGTTGCCTTGGCGCGCAGGGCGAGAAGCTCATTGAGTTTGTTTAACGTGTCGTTGTCCATGCTGGCCTTGAGATCTGCAGGTGGGGTAGTGATGGGTTCAGGTGTTTGCCCGACCGGAATTTTATCTGCACAACCGCTAAGCGCAATAGCCAATATCATTGAAACTACCTTGTACATTTTACCCTCCAATGGTTCGGCTCGTGATCGTAGAAATGATAACAGTTCTCACCATGGCCAGGATGGTTAATGTTTAAACATAGCCTCAACGTTCGGCGATCGCTTAATACCCGATTTCGCTGTTAAACGGCAAATACCAAAACAGGGCAATTTCGTGATCGGGAATATCAGGTTGAGCACGATACAGCAGATGATCGATGCCGCCGAGGATAAACCCAAAGCGCTGGTAGCAGCGGCAGGCAGGCAAATTGGTGTTTTGCGTTTCCAGCATCAGCCCGGCGGTTTCGTGACGTTGCGCCCAGAGCCGTGCGCTCTCCAGCAGCGCCGTGGCGACGCCGAGTCGGCGCACATGAGCACTGACGACAATCTCCTCGATGAGCGCATAGCCATTCCAGTTATTGCTCAGCGTGATATGGCCGACCGCCTCCCCGCGATGACGCGCCAGAAAGGTTTCGCTTTCATCATTGACGAACGGTGCCAGCGGGTAGTGCTTGCGAAACGGCGTCACCGGCAGCAGCGGCCAGCTGTCAATCGGCGCGTTGAAAATCGGCTGGGCGTAGTGGGCAATCTGAAAGCTGAAGTCGCAGCCGGTCAAGTATCCGTCGGGCAACTGGGTCACCGGGGTAATTTGAATCGCTTCGCTCATGGGGTCAGTTCCTTTAGCAGGCGGGCTGGATTGCCGGCGTAGATCCCCTTGCGGGTGATGTTTTTGGTGACCACCGCACCGGCGCCGATCACCACTCCGCTGCAGATTTCCACCGCCAGTACCGTGGCGCCGGACCCGATGGAGACGCCGTCGCCAATCCGCGTGCGGCCCCAGCTTGCCGGATCGGCATTGGGGGTGCCGTCTTTGAACAGATCGTTGGCGAAGGTCACGTTGTGGCCGATAAAACAGTCCTCGCCGATGGTGACATATTCGCAGATAAAGCTGTGAGACTGGATTTTACTGCGGGCGCCAATGCTGACGTTTTTTTGGATTTCGACAAAGGGGCCGACGAACACCCCGTCACCGAGTCGGCAGCCGTACAGATTACAGGGCTCTACGACGGTGACATTTTGCCCGGCGTCGACATCGACGATGCCGACCTGGCGAATCTTGATGGCGGATGACATGGCATTCCTCACGGCGGATAAGCAGGCGGGAATTATAAAACAAACTGCCGCCGCGTCTGCGCTTTCTGAACGTTTTTTCAGCGAAAGACTATAATTAGTACAGGGGAGAGAGCCCCGTGGCCGCAATCCTCGCACGGTTAGCAATCCGTCAGAGGGGTAAATTCGTTCGCCGATCGCGACCTACGGCGATGGAGGAGGTGTCTCATGGTTAATCATGTTTGGGGACTTCTGGCGCATCCAAGCACCGAGTTCGAACACATTAAAAGCGAGAACGAAAGCGTCTCGCACCTTTACACCCACCACGTGCTGTTGCTGGCGTTGATCCCGGTGATCTGCGCGTTTATCGGTACCACCCAGCTGGGCTGGCTTTCCGGCGAAGGGCACGCTATCCGGCTCGATATGTTTACGGCTTCCTATACGGCGGTCGCGTTTTACCTGCTGATGCTGGCAGGCGTAGCTATCATGGGGAAAGTGATCCACTGGATGGCGCGCCGTTATGAGGTTCGTCCCAGCTTGCATCGTTGCATGGTGTTCGCCGGTTATGTCGCCACCCCGATGTTCCTCAGCGGCATCGTGGCGTTATATCCCGTCGTGTGGTTGTGTCTGTTTGTCGGCGTGATTGGCCTGTGTTATTCAGGCTATCTGCTGAACCTGGGCATACCTCACTTCCTGAATATCGACAGTAAAGAAGGTTTTATTTTCTCCAGCTCTACCTTTGCCATCGGCATCCTGCTGCTTGAGTTATTGCTTGGGGTTACGGTGCTGCTGTGGGGGTATGGTTCCTGGTTGTTCTGAAGTGATTGAGTGTTAGCTCCTCACGCCGGCCTGGCGTGAGGGGCTTTTGCTATTTAAGGTTGGCGAAACACCAGCATCACCCCGAGCAGAATGGCTGCCATGCCCAGCATGCTGATGGCCGCCAGCGCGTGGCCGAGCAGCAGATAGTCCAGCAGGGCGGTTACCGCCGGGATCAGATAAAACAGGCTGGTGACCTGCACCAGATTGCCGCGCTGGATCAGCCGGTACAGCAGGAAGGTGGCCAACACCGAAATCACCACCGCCATCCACAGCAGCGGCAGAACAAATGCCAGGCTCCAATCGACCCGCAGCGGTTCAAACGGCAGCACCAGCGAACACATCAGCAGCCCAACTGCATACTGCAGCGGTAATACCGCCAGCGGCGGTTGGCTAAGCCCTTTTTGCAGCAAAGTCCCGGCGGTTATGCAGCCCAGCGCGATAAAGGCGCACAGCATACCGACCAGTGAGAAGTGGGCAATCATCAGGCTTTGATACACCACCAGCGTCAGTCCGGCCATCGCCAGCAGCAGGCCCAAGCCGCGCAACCCTGAGCAGCGGCGTTCGGTAATGAACTGGGTGAGTATCGGCTGAACGCCGAGCAGCGTCGCCAATACGCCGGGGGTAATGCCCTGTTCCAGCGCCAGCAAATAACAAATCTGATAGCTGCCGATCATCAGCAGACCGATCAGCGCCACCCGAAGACGGGTGCCCGGAGCCGGCAAGCACTGCCGTTGCCACAGGCCGATAGCCAACAGCAGCGCCAGTGCGATGGCGCAACGAAAGAAGAGAAAAGCGAAGGCGGAAGCATGCTCCAACCCCCAGCGCGAGAAAATTGCGCCGCTGCTCCAGAGCAGAACGAATAGCGTAGCCAAGCCGACGTTGGCCCAGTGAGAAATCAATCGCATTTTGTTTTCACCTGTCGTGAAAATAACAAGCTCCAGCACGCGCGGCGTTCTACGCCTGAGCGCAAAGCAAGGAAAGCTGGAGGTGAGAAATTCGGTTTGGCTTAACGCACAACCACGGCGTGTGGTGGGTAAGCGGCTACCGCGGTAACGACAGAGAAAAGGGCGGGTGGGGCTGAGGATGCGCACAGCAGAACGACGGCCGCAAGCGGCGTGTTTTCTGGATCGGTAGCGTGCGCAAACTCTGTCATGGATATTCCTGAATACAGGGAGTGATTAACCTCTTCAAGATAGTCAAGTTTGGCGGAGGGCGCAACCTAAAAACGGCGCACTCCGCAACCGTTCTCAGTACAGCTCCAGATGCAGACGCCCTTGTTGCGTCAGCCTTTGCCACAGGCTGTCCGTCGCGGTTTCGTCCCCTGGAGCACAGGCCTTTTCCAGCGCCTGCGCGACGGCGGTTTCAAGATACTGTCGGTTGCCGCACAGGTAGAGGTGTGCCCCCTTAAGCAACAGCTCCCTCACGTAATCGGCATGTTCTTCGATCGCGTGCTGCACGTAGTATTTGGCGGCACCATCGCGGGAAAACGCGGTAATGAGCCGATTCAGTACGCCATTCTTGCACAGTGACTCAAGCTCTTCGCGGTATAGGAAGTCTTCGTCACGGCGTTTTTCGCCGAAGATTAAGGCGGTTTCTCGCTGTCCGCCGTCGATCGCCATTTCACGCAGCAAGCCTATCAACGGGGCGATACCGCTACCGGTGCCGATGAACAGCACGGGAGTTTGCGGATCGGATGGCAGGTAGAAGTTGGGATTGGCGCGGCAGAAGACACGGAAGGGGCCTGGGTTATCGAGCAACCAGCCGGTGGCCGTGCCGTTTCGGATGCGCCCATTACGCTCGTAGCGAACCTCGCGAACGCACAAATCCAGGCTGTCTTCTCGCGCAGCCGAAGCGATCGAATAGGCGCGCGGTAAGCAGGCAGGGAGCAGCGTTAGTAGATCATCCAAAGTGACCGACTGCGGCGTGCAAAACTCTTGCAGCACGTCCAGCAGATCGGCGCCGTACAGGTAGGCTTCCAGCGCTTTGCGCTGGCGGATTTTCAGCATCCCCTTAAGGTCTTCGCTACCGGCAAGCTGTGCCAGTTCGCGCAATATCGCTTTGCTTATTTGGCGCAGTTCCCGGCGGCGCAGCGCCTCTGCGGCCTCCGGCCGGTCGAACCAGGCTGACAGACGAAGCAGTAAATCCTCGTCGTTTTCCGGCAACAGGTAGAGCGTATCGCCTGCCCGGTAGGCGATGCCGCTGCCGCTGATATCCAGACGAAGATGCCAGGCATGCGGCGCGCGGGCACTGAGCGAACGGCGCTCCAGCAAGCCGGCGGCAAAAGCGTTGTCCTCGCCATAGGCGGTGACGCGCAGATGCAGATCGCGACCGGACTGCCAATCCCCCGCAATCACCTGTTCCACTACGGCTGACCAGGTGGTGAAAAAGCTCTCGAAGTTTACGTCGGCATCAACGCGGTTGACGATGGCCTGCGCGCCGCGTTCGGACAACCCGGCGTCAAGCCATTGCGTGAAACCGCAAAAATGCGGGTAAGCCGTGTCACCCAAACCGAAAATGGCGTAGCGCAGGTGCGTGAGGTTTGGCGTATGTGCCAGAGCGTCGAAAAAAAGCTCGGCGTTGGCGGGCGGCTCCCCGTCGCCAAACGAACTGGATACGATGAGCAATAGGTCGCCCTTCCCCAGGTCTGCCGGTGAAATTTCGTTAAGGGTCAATAGGGTGGGGGCGTAAGGGTGCAGAAAAGGTAACTCGCCCAAGCGCGTAGCCAGCGCCTGGGCTTTGCCCGATTCCGAACCGTAGCCAATCAGGATACGTTCGATGATATCGGCCATGTTTCTTACTTATCGTAGTGGTTGTCGAACTGTTCTTTGGAGAATTCGACGGAGTCGAAATCGGTCATCAGATCGTTGATCACACGGCGGATACTGATGTAGGCCTCGATTTTGCCCTGAGCGTCATAGAGCGGTTGCACGGTGGTGTCGACCACATACAGCACGCCACCCTTGCCAACGTTGGGAATGATGCCGGTCCAGATATTTCCGGCTTTAATGGTATCCCACATCTCTTTATAGATGGCCTTGGGGACGGAAGGGTGACGCACGATGTTGTGGGGTTGCCCCACCAATTCTTCCCGGGTAAAGCCGGTGAGCTGGCAAAACAGGTCGTTGACATAGGTGATGGTGCCTTGCAGGTCGGTGGTGGAGATCACCATCACTTTGTCCAGTGCAGACAGCAGTTGGGCGGAATTGAGGGGCTGGCTCATGGTAGGTTCCTTCTCATTAATTTTGCGGTGAACGTCACGGCAGATGTCACGTATCCGTCATGACAAATTTGTTATTGATTCTTATTTACACCGCATAATAATCAGCAGACTTTAAAGTTGCAATAAAAATGCATCTTTAAGATTGCAAAAGAGGGAAGCATCTTGAAGGAGGGCTCGCCCGTAGAGCGGCGAGCCGGAGGGAAGAAGGTTATTGACCGTTACCGGCCCAGTGCTTCCGCTTGCTGGTTTTGCCCAAACCGGGGTTAAAGCTGTTGGTGGGATCGGCGCTGCGGTAGAACGCCTGCAGATCCGGCTTGGCGGTGTACAGATGGCCGACGTTATGTTCCGCCGGGTACTCCGCGCCGCGTTGGTTGAGGATCTCCAACATCTTTTCCTTGAGCGCATGGCTGTCGACGCCTTTTTTCACCACATAATCCTGATGGAAGACGTGACACATAAAGTGGCCGTAATACAGCTTGTGCACTAGTTGGCTGTCGATTTCCGGCGGCAGGGTTTCGAACCAGTCGGTGTCGTTGCGGCGCAGCGCGATATCCAGCGCCAAAATATCCTCGACCTTGTCGGCGTGCACCGCATGGTAACGTACCGCGGCTCCGGCGGCGGCAAAGCGGTGCAGGAAAGCTTTCTTGCCTTCATCCGGGGTGCAGACGAAGAACGCTCCGTTGGCCTGAGCAAAGTATTGGCTCAGGTACTGCTGCGCCTCTTCGACGCCCGGCCCGGCCATTTTCAGCAGCAGGTGGTGTTCAAAGCGCTCGCGATACTCTTTCATGCGTTTAGGCAGGTGGCTGGGCGCCAGATGGCTCAGGCCCTGCATCAGGCGGTCGGTCAGGTTATGTGGCAGCAACGGCAGCTTGTTGAGGCTGGCGTCCATGCGGCCTTTCAGAGTGAAGAAGGTCGGCATCTGATCGGTGCCGAGCTTATCGATCATCATAAAGGTGTCTTTGCCGTACACTTCGGCGATATCAAAAATATCCCGATGCATGTATTCGCCGGCAACCGGCAGGTTGTCAAACTTGCTTAGCATGTGGCGGCGCAGTTCGGTCAGTACGGCGGTGTCGTTGGTCCCGATGTAAAACACCTGCTCTTTGCCTTCTTTCTCGAAGGTGTCCAGCCGCACGGCAAATACCGCTAGCTTGCCTGCGCAGCCGGAGGCTTCGTACAGGCGGCGCTTGTCGGCGTTAAAACGGGAGGGCGTATCGGCATCAACGTCGCGTACGCGGCTGGCGTATTCATTGTCGGAGGCACGCAGTTCGCCGTGCTCGACATCTTCCGGCCGGTAGTCGCCTTTCTCCAGGCGGGTAAGGATCTCTTCCGGCGTGTCCCCGAGGTTAATGCCCAGATGGTTAACCAGACGCAACTGACCGTCTTCACCCAGTTGGGCATAAAGCGCCATCTCGGTATAGGCAGGGCCGCGTTTGACCAGTGAACCGCCGGAGTTGTTGCATACGCCGCCGATCACCGAAGCGCCGATGCAGGACGAGCCAATTACCGAATGCGGTTCGCGGCCATAAGGCTTGAGCAATTTTTCCAACTGGTTGAGCGTACTGCCGGGGAAGCCGACCACCTGTTTGCCATTGTCCAGCACCTGCACATGGTTGAGCCGCAGGGTGCTGATAATGACGATATCACGGTCATAGTCGTTGCCACTGGGCGTTGAACCTTCGGTCAGACCGGTGTTCGCCGCCTGCATGATGACGATTTTATCGGCGGCGACGCAGGCCTCAAGCAACTGCCACAACTGCAGCAGGCGTGTCGGGAACACCACCGCCAGCGCCTGGCCCTCGCCGGAGCGGAAGCCCTTGCGGTAACGTTCGGTGCTGCGTTCACCGGTCAGCAGCTGCGGGCCACCGACGATGCTTTTGAGCTTACTGAGAAACGCCTGGTTGGTGGCGCTGGTGGACTGCGTCATGCCGATCTCCCTGTCGTCCCCGTCGTTTTCCACCGGGCAGCCTTGTCGATTGCCCGGTGAAATCCATGAGGTGATTAATTTAGTAAGTCATTAACTTGGTAGCTTAATGGCTTAATAACTTAGTATCGTTCTTTGTAACCAGCCTGGCGCTCTTCGTCGCGCAGCGTCAGGATTTCCACGCCGTCGGCGGTGACCGCCACGGTGTGCTCCCACTGGGCAGACAGCTTTTTGTCACGCGTAACCACTGTCCAACCGTCTTTCTTTTGCTTGATGCGGTGGTCGCCCTGATTGATCATCGGCTCGATGGTAAACACCATGCCTTCCTGCAGCACCATTCCGGTACCCGGTTTGCCAAAGTGCATTACCGCCGGCTCTTCGTGCATCTCGCGGCCGATACCGTGGCCGCAGTACTCCCGCACGATGCTGTATCCGGCCTGTTCTGCATGCTGTTGAATTGCATGGCCGATATCCCCCAGCGTCGCGCCCGGTTTCACCACGCGGATGCCTTGCCACATCGACTCATACACGTTATTCACCAGCCGTTTGGCCAGCGGCGTGATCTGCCCAATGCAGTACATTTTACTGGAGTCGGCAATATAACCGTCGTGTTCCAGCGTAATGTCGACGTTAACGATCATGCCGGAGCGCAGTATTTTGCTGACCGACGGAACGCCGTGACAGATCACTTCGTCAATCGAGGTATTGAGCACATAGGGAAAACCGTACTGTCCTTTTGTAGACGGGCGCGATTTCAGCTCATCAACGATAAAGGCTTCGGCGCGGTCGTTAATCTCCATCGTGGAGATACCTTCGACTATCACCTCATCGAGCATAGCAAACACCTTTGCCAGCAGCGCGCCAGAGTGACGCATTTTGACAATCTCTTCCGGTGTTTTGATCACAATCTGTTTCACCCGACAATCTCCTTTAACGTCATCGCGTTATCTTTCATCATTTTTTTTACCAGTTGGGGGTAGGTCAGTTCCGGATGGAACTCCGCCAGCATGCCGATCTTGATCCAGTATTCTGCCTGCGCGTTGATCGAACGCGTCATCGTCAGGCTGGCGAGGCGCAGATCGTCATGCAGCGCGTCTGAAATTTTCACAATGCCCATAGGCTGCTCCTCAGTGAGTAATATACGAAGTGTATACGTTTTGGATGGTCGCAATTTGGCATTCCGTGGGGTGGTCATTTTCCGGGTTGCAACGATTGCTGCCACGGGGCAATGCGTTTATTGTGATAAACGACTTTTTTGCCATGATTTTTCAGAAGGATTAGGGCGTGACCAAATTACGTGTTGGGGTGATCTTCGGCGGTAAATCGGCGGAGCATGAGGTTTCACTGCAGTCGGCAAAAAACATTGTGGATGCCATAGACAAAGAGAAGTTTGACGTCACATTGCTGGGGATAGACAAGCAGGGGCATTGGCACATCAACGATGCATCCAACTACCTGCTGAATGCGGAAAACCCGGCGCTGATTGCGTTGAACCGCTCAAATAAAAATGTAGCGCTGATCCCCGGTCAGGAAAAACAGCAGTTGATCGAGTCAGGCAGCGCCGGTGCGCTGGGCCAGCTCGACGTGGTGTTCCCGATAGTGCACGGCACGCTGGGGGAAGACGGTTCATTGCAGGGGCTACTGCGGATGGCGAATTTGCCGTTCGTCGGCGCTGGCGTGTTGGGGTCTGCGGTCAGCATGGACAAAGACGTCACCAAACGCCTGCTGCGTGATGCCGGGCTGGCGGTCGCGCCCTTTGTAACCCTGACGCGCAGCAACCGCGCCAAATTCACGTTTGAACAGCTTAGCGAACGCCTGGGGCTGCCGCTGTTTGTTAAACCGGCTAACCAGGGTTCTTCGGTGGGCGTCAGCAAGGTGCAGGATCGCGCCGGCTATGAGGCCGCAGTGGCGCTGGCGTTCAGTTTCGATCACAAGGTGCTGGTGGAGTCGGCGATTGTCGGCCGCGAAATCGAGTGTGCGGTGCTGGGCAATGATGATCCGCAGGCCAGCCTGTGTGGCGAAATCGTGCTGAGCGACGCCTTCTATTCGTACGACACCAAATACATCAACGAGCAGGGCGCTCAGGTCGTGGTACCGGCGGCGATTACGCCGGAGGTGAGCGACAAAATCCGTGAGGTGGCGCTGAAAGCCTTCCGGGCGCTGGAATGTTTCGGTTTGGCGCGCGTGGACGTGTTCCTGACGCCAGACAACAACGTGGTGATCAACGAGATCAACACGCTGCCGGGCTTCACCAATATCAGCATGTATCCCAAACTGTGGGCCGCCAGCGGCATCAGCTATAGCCAACTGATTACCCGTCTGATTGAGCTGGCGCTGGAGCGCCATCAGCAGGATCGTGCGTTGAACAGTTCGGTATTCGATCGCTAAAACAGTCAGGGGCGAAGCGATTTTCGCCCCTGATTTTTACTTCACCGTTACGTCAATATCGCCAAAATATTTCTTCGCCAGCTCGCTCACCATGCCTTGCTGCTTCACTTTGACGATCGCTTCATTCAGTTTTTTCTTCAGCGCCTCATCGCCTTTACGCAGGCCGAAAGCAATGCCCTCGCCAAGGATTTTGTCGTCGCTGACCGCATCGCCGACGAAGGCAAAGCCCTTACCGTCCGGGTGCGCCAGGAAGCCGCTTTGTCCCGACGGGGCCATCACCAGCGTGGCGTCGAGACGCCCGGCGGTCAGGTCCAGATAGGCCTGGTTCTGATCCTGATAAGACACCACGTCCACGCCCTGCGGCGCCCAGTGAGCCTTGGCATAAGTCTCCTGAATCGAGCCTTGCAGCACGCCGACGTGTTTGCCTGCCAGCGAGGTGGCGTTCGGCAACAGGCCGCTGTCGGCCTTGGCTATCAGGCGGTTCGGTACCTGATAGATTGAATCGGTGAAGTCGATGGCCTGGCGACGCTGATCGGTGACGTTCATCGCCGAGTTGATGGCGTCAAACTTGCGCGCCTTCAGCGCCGGGATCAGGCTGTCGAAAGAGGTTTCAACCCAGCTGCATTTCAACTGGGCGGCGGCGCAAACGGCATTGCCCAGATCGATATCAAAACCGACGAGCTGACCGCTGGCAGATTTGGATTCAAACGGTGGGTACAGCGCTTCCAGGCCAAAACGCAAGGTGTTTTCCGCCGCCAGCGAGGAACCGGCGGCCAGCAGGCAGCCTGCGGCGATCAACGTTTTCAGTGATTTCATATTCAGAGCCCTTTTCCCATGGTCAAAGCAAAAGTGAATGCATTACACCTGACACAGACGGCGTGCGCCCTCCAGCAGGGTCTGGTTATCTTTTGAAAAACTCAGTCGAATAATGCCGGTATTGGTGCCGTCGCTGTAGAACGCCGACAGCGGGATAGTGGCGACTTTGGCTTCGCGGATCAGACGCACCGCAAAATCGTTGTCGCTTTCGCTGCTGAAACCGCTAAAGCGGGCCAGCATAAAGAAACTGCCACGGCTGGGCAGTAATTCAAAGCGCGAATCTTGCAGGGCGTTCGCCAGCAGGTCGCGTTTCTGCTGGTAGAAAGCCGCCAGCCCTAAATAACTTTGCGGGTTAGCCAAGGCTTCGGCGAAGGCGTACTGCATCGGGGTATCGGCGGAAAACACCATAAACTGGTGTACCTTGCGGATCTCGTCCATCAGCGCCGCCGGTGCCATGCAGTAACCGACGCGCCAGCCGGTGACGTGATAGGTTTTGCCAAACGACGAAACGATCACGCTGCGTTCGGCCAGCTGCGGGTGGCGTGCCATGCTGTGATGAATATCGCCGTCGAACACCACGTGTTCGTAAACTTCGTCGGACAGAATGACGATGTCGGTATTGCGAGTCAGGGCGGTCAACCGTTCGATATCATGTTCACCGAATACGCTGCCCGTTGGGTTGTGCGGGCTGTTGATGATGATCATCCGCGTTTTGCTGTTGATGGCCGCAGCGACCTCATCCCAGTCAATATGCAGATCTTCCAGCGACAGTTTAATCGCCACCGGAGTGGCGCCCTGCAGACGCACGATCGGCGCATAGCTGTCGAACGCCGGTTCAAAATAGATCACCTCATCGCCAGGGTGCACCAGTGCGCTGATGGCGGAATACAACCCTTCGCTGGCGCTGGCAATGACCGTGATTTCTTCGTCAGCGTCATAGCGTGCGCCATATAAACGTTCAACTTTATCCGCCAGCGCGATACGCAATGCTGCCACGCCGCTCATCGGCGCGTACTGGTTATGTCCTGCACGCATGGCTTGCGACACTGCCTCAACCAATTGCGGTTCACAGGCGAAGTTTGGCGCGCCCTGCGACAGATTCAGGGCCTGGTGTTCGGCGCTGAGCTGGCCGATAACGGTAAAAATAGTGGTGCCGACGTCCGGCAACTTCGAGCGTTGTGCGCATGCGCTCTGCATGAGTGGCTCCAGGGAATTGGGGGATATCGCTTGATTAAGCATCAATGACGGTAGGCCAACAAGGGAAAGTTTGTCATACTTGCCATGCACTCAGATCATGACTGATTCCTCTTCATTCTTGAAACGATCTCGGCGTTGGCTGCGCTTACTTACCCGAATCACTGACTCATGTCAGCTCATCGGGTTGCGTTCACTGGCCGCCTTGATGTCGTTCCAATTATTTGGGGGAATTCTTGGAATTTCAGGGGATATCAAGGAACTCGCCATGTCGTCATCACTGCCGTCGCTCGACGTATTGAAAACCTTTTTGGTGGTGGCCCAGCGTCTTAATTTCACTCACGCCGCCCAGAGCCTGCACCTGACGCAGGGCGCGGTCAGCCGGCAAATACTGGGGCTGGAACAGCATCTGGGTTATCCGTTGTTTAGCCGACGCGCGCGTGGCCTGACGTTGACGCCGCAGGGAGCCATGCTGTTGGCCCCGGTGCAGCAAGCCCTGGGACAGTTGGACGAGGCGCTGAGCAGAATCGGGGCGCAGCCGGGGACCTTGCGGATCAAGTGCCCGACCTGTGCCATGCGCTGGGTGTTGCCGCGTATTATCCGGCTTCAAAACGAGCGACCGGAAATGCATATTGAGCTGACCGCTTCGGTATCGCACGGGCTGGATTTCGCTGCGGAACACTTCGATGCCGCGGTGGTGTTCGGCCAGCCGCAGGGCAAAAAACTGACGGCGCATCATCTGTTCGATGAAATTCTCACGCCGGTCTGCACGCCGACTTACCTGCCCGATTTATCCCGCCCGCCAACGCCGGCCGATCTGGCGGAGAAAACGCTGTTACATCCCACGCGCGATCGCCGCGACTGGCTGCTGTGGCTAAAGGCGGCGGGGCAGGAAACGCTGCCTTCCGGTAAGGCGCAGCATTTCGATACGCTCGATCTGGCGATGAGTGCGGCACTGCAGGGTTTTGGCATCGCCATCGGGGATTTATGTTTGCTGGAGGAAGACATTCAGGCGCAGCGTATCGTTACGCCGTTCCCACTCAGCGTGCTCAGCGGTGCGGCTTACTATCTGGTCTATCCTGAACGAGCAGTGCAACCGCTGGCATTAACTACGCTGGTGGATTTCCTGGACGATGAGGCGGCGCAAAGTCGCTCCCGGCTGAAAAACTATCGCCCGGCCTGCGCTAATAGCTTGTAACCTTTAACATTACAAAGTATTTCTGCGGTGAAAAGGAGTATGGCACACTGCCTTTTCACATCGATTAATCATCTCCGCCGCGGTCTGCGACGGGAGCATGCCTGAGATAAAAAATATGAAATGGCTTTGTGTGGTGAGTATGTTGTCCGGTCTGGCCATCAGCCCGGTTTTTGCACAGGAAAACGCCGTAACGCAAGGCGTTAGTGCCCAGCAGCGCGATGCCTTTGTTTCCAACCTGATGAAGCAGATGACGCTGGAAGAAAAAATCGGCCAGCTGCGGTTAATCAGCGTCGGCCCGGATAATCCGAAAGAGGCGATCCGCGATGGCATCAGCAAGGGGCAGATTGGCGCCATCTTCAACACCGTCACCCGGCCGGATATCCGCGTTATGCAGGACCAGGCGATGCAGCTCAGCCGCCTGAAAATCCCGCTGTTCTTTGCCTATGACGTGGTGCACGGCCAACGTACCGTGTTCCCTATCAGCCTCGGGTTGGCGGCCAGCTTTGATCTGGAAGCCATCGCACTCAGCGGTCGGGTGTCGGCGCAGGAAGCCAGCGACGACGGCCTGAACATGACCTTCTCGCCGATGGTCGACATCACCCGCGATCCGCGTTGGGGCCGGGTCTCTGAAGGCTTCGGTGAAGACACCTGGCTGGTATCCAAAATCGCCAAGGTGATGGTGGATGCCTACCAAAACGGTGACCCGTCCAGGCCCGGCTCAATCATGGCCAGCGTGAAGCACTTCGCGCTGTACGGCGCTACTGAAGGCGGCCGCGACTACAACACCGTCGATATGAGCCCATTGCGGATGTATCAGGACTATCTGCCGCCCTATAAAGCGGCGGTGGAAGCCGGCAGCGGTGGCGTCATGGTGTCGCTCAATTCGGTGAACGGCATTCCGGCCACCGCTAACCCATGGCTGCTGAAGGACCTGCTGCGCGATCAGTGGGGCTTCAAGGGCATCACCATCAGCGACCACGGTGCGATCAAAGAGCTGATAAAACACGGTGTGGCAGCGGACGCGCGTGATGCAGTACGACTGGCGATCACCTCTGGCGTCGACATGAGCATGAGCGACGAATATTACGACCAATACCTGCCGGGGCTGGTGAAAGACGGGCTGGTGTCGGAAAGCGACATTGACCGTGCCTGTCGCGACGTGTTGAACACTAAATATGATATGGGCCTGTTTAAAGACCCTTACACCCATCTTGGCCCGGCAGGTTCCGACCCGCAGGACACCAATGCCGAAAGCCGCCTGCACCGTGCCGAAGCGCGCGTGATCGCGCGTAAGACTATGGTGCTGTTGAAGAACGACCGGCAGACATTGCCGTTAAGCAAACAGGCGACCATTGCGCTGGTCGGGCCGATGGCCGACAGCCAGCGTGACGTGATGGGCAGCTGGTCAGCGGCTGGGGTAATCAAACAGTCGGTGACCCTCCGCGAAGGGCTGGAACGTGCGGTGGGCGACAAGGCGAAAATCCTCTATGCCAAGGGGGCCAACGTCACTCAGGACAAGAGCATTATCGACTACCTGAACGAGTATGAGCCAGCGGTGGCGTTTGACACCCGTCCACCGCAGCAGATGATTGACGAAGCGGTACAGGCGGCGAAGAAAGCCGACGTGGTGGTAGCGGTGGTCGGGGAATCGCAGGGCATGGCGCATGAAGCGTCCAGCCGCGCCGATATTACTATCCCGCAAAGCCAGCGCGACCTGATCGCAGCGCTGAAAGCCACCGGCAAGCCTTTGGTATTGGTGCTGATGAACGGCCGGCCGCTGGCGCTGAGTTGGGAAAGCCAGCAGGCGGATGCGATGCTGGAAACCTGGTACAGCGGTACCGAAGGCGGTAATGCGGTTGCCGACGTGCTGTTTGGCGATTACAACCCGTCGGGCAAGTTACCGATGACCTTCCCGCGTTCGGTCGGTCAGATCCCGATGTATTACAACCACCTGAACACCGGCCGTCCGTTCGGCAAGGAAAACCCGGGCAAATACACCTCGCGCTACTTTGACTCGCCGAACGGTCCGCTGTATCCCTTCGGTTATGGCCTGAGCTACACCAGCTTCAGCCTGTCGGACCTGAAACTTTCCAGCCCGACAATGGCGCGCAACGGCAAGATCACCGCCAGCGTCACGCTGAAGAATACCGGCAAATATGATGGTGCCACCGTTGTGCAGCTGTACCTGCAGGACGTGACCGCCTCGGTCAGCCGTCCGGTGAAAGAGCTGCGCAACTTTAAGAAAGTGATGCTGAAAGCGGGCCAGGCGCAGACTGTTGAGCTGCCGATCACCGAAGACGATCTCAAGTTCTATAACGCCAGCCTGAAATGGGGCGCGGAACCGGGCAAGTTTAACGTGATGGTGGGTCTGGATTCCGACAACGTGCAAACACAGAGCTTTACGCTGAAGTAATCACCCTCTCTGACCCTCTCTCATCGCGGTGGGAGAGGGTTTGCGTTGCTTTTGAGATCCCAAGCTCTTCAACGCATAACCGTTCTGCTTTCGCACGGAAAATCCCGTTGTTTTGATCCCGCTGATTGTTTCGCCACAGCTATCGCTATATGATTTTATATATAACGATAGCTCACCGGAAACCCCCATGTTCAAACGCTTGTTGCTGATTTTTATTCTTTTCTCTTCCGCCGCACAGGCGGATCGCCAGGTCACCGACCAACTCAACAGACAGGTCACATTGCCCGATACCATCACCCGCGCGGTGGTGCTGCAACACCAGACGCTGAACCTGCTGGTGCAGCTCGATGCGCTACCGCAGGTGGTAGGTGTGCTCAGTAGCTGGAAGAAACAGCTGGGGCCGAATTATCTGCGACTGGCTCCTGGGTTGGCAAAAATGCCGATGCCGGGCGATCTCACCTCGGTGAACATCGAAAGCCTGCTCAGCCTGCACCCGCAGGTGGTGTTTGTCGCTAACTACGCACCGCCGGAAATGATTGCCCAGATTGAACGGGCCGGTATTCCGGTGGTGGCTATTTCGTTGCGCCGTGAGGCGGCGGATCAGGCCGGGAAAATGAACCCGGTACTCAATGATGAAGATCAGGCCTATAACCTTGGCCTGCAGGACGGTATCCGCCTGATCGGCACGGTAATGGGGCACCAGCCGCAGGCAGAGGCGATGATCCAGGACGTTTTTCAGCAGAGAACGCTGGTGGCCGACCGGCTGCGAGACCTGCCTGCGGACCAACGGGTTCGGGTGTATATGGCCAATCCGGATTTAACCACCTACGGTTCGGGCAAATACACCGGACTGATGATGCAGCACGCCGGTGCGCTAAACGTGGCGGCGAAGGACATTCAGGGTTTTAAGCAGGTATCGATTGAAGACGTGCTGAAGTGGAACCCAGCGGTGATTTTCGTTCAGGAGCGTTATCCCGAGGTGGTGCAGCAAATCCTCAGTTCGCCGCAGTGGCAGGGGATTGACGCGGTAAAAAATAAACGCGTCTATCTGATGCCGGAATACGCCAAGGCCTGGGGTTACCCGATGCCGGAAGCGCTGGCGCTGGGTGAACTCTGGATGGCGAAAAAGCTGTATCCGCAGCGCTTTAGCGACGTCAATTTGCAGCAGCGGGTGGATGCCTATTACCGGCAGTATTATCGCAGCAGCTGTTGCCAGAGCGAGCAATGAGGCTTGGCTGGCTGCTCCTGCTGACGTTGCTTTGCGCGCTGCTGTCATTGGGGATTGGCCGTTACCCGGTATCGGCAGTTCACAGTTTGATGATCCTGCTGGAGCCGTTGACCGGCCCGAACGGCGCTATTGATGCGGTTCAACGCCAGGTGATTCTAGGGGTTCGCGTACCCAGAGTGTTATTGGCGATGGGGGCCGGCGCCTCTCTGGCCCTGTGTGGCGCCGCGCTGCAGGGGGTCTTTCGTAATCCGCTGGTGGATCCGCATATCATCGGTGTCTCTTCCGGTGCAGCTTTTGGCGGCACGCTGGCAATTTTACTTAGCCTGCCGATGGCCGCGCTGTTGCTGTCTGCATTTGTATTCGGCATGGCGGCGTTGCTGCTGATTTTTGCCATTACCAGCGCCATCGCCCGGCGCAATATTTTGTCGCTGGTGCTGGCTGGGGTGATCCTCAGCGGCTTTTTCTCCGCCTGCGTCAGCCTGTTGCAATACCTGGCCGATACCGAAGAGAAACTGCCGAGCATCGTGTTCTGGCTGCTGGGCAGCTTCGCCACCGCCGACAACAATAAACTGTTGATGCTTTTCCTGCCGTTGTTGTTGGCCGGCGGGCTGTTATTGGCATTGCGCTGGAGAATCAATTTGCTGTCGATGGGGGATGAGGATGCCGCTGCACTGGGCATTAACGTCGAGCGCACCCGCTGGCTGATCCTGACGTTGTGCGCCGCGATTGTCGCCGCGCAGGTGGCGGTCAGCGGTAGCATTGGCTGGGTCGGGTTGGTTATTCCGCACGTTGCCCGGCTGCTGGTTGGCCCCGATCATCGTCGTCTGTTACCGGCTTCTCTGTGTTTGGGGGCGTTGTATATGGTGTTGATCGACGATTTGGCACGCACGCTGAGCAGCAGTGAAATTCCGCTGGGCATTTTAACGGCATTGATTGGCGCACCGCTGTTTGCGTTGCTGCTGCGCCGTGCGCAACTGAGAGGTTGGCATGGCTGAGACATTACTGACGGTTAAAGATCTCAGTTTTGGTTGGCCCGGCCAAGCGCCTTTGTTTAACGCGCTGAGCCTGCAAGTGTCGCGTGGCGAAGTCTTGGCGGTACTGGGGCCCAACGGGCGCGGTAAAAGTACCCTGATGCAGCTGTTGCTCGGCACCCTGCCGCTGCAACAGGGGGCGGTTGAATGTGCCGGCGGCATCGGTTTTGTGCCGCAGCATTTCACGGCGCCTTTTGCCTATCGGGTGCTGGATATCGTGCTGATGGGGCGAGCGCGTTATGTGGGGTTGTTCCGCTCTCCTTCGGCGCAGGATCATCGGCTGGCGAAAGAAGCCCTGCAGTCGCTGGATATGTTGGGCTTTGCCGACCGCGAATTTGGCAGTTTATCGGGCGGACAGCGGCAACTGGTGCTGATTGCCCGCGCACTGGCGATGAGCTGCGAGGTACTGATACTGGATGAACCCACTTCGGCATTGGATCTTCATCACCAGGATCGGGTGCTGAGCCTGATCTCGTCACTGGCGCGGGAACGACAGATGGCGGTGATGTTTTCAACCCATCAACCCAATCATGCTCATGCGGTGGCCGATCGCGCCTTGCTGCTGGGGGCCGAGGGACAGCATCAAATCGGGCCCTGTGCCAGGGTGCTGACGGCCGAGTGCTTGTCGCCACTGTTTGATTTGGCGATTGAGCGGGTGGCTTTGCAGATTGAGGGGCGGCAGTTTGAAACGCTGGTGCCTTTATATCGCAGTCAAAGGGAGCGTCATCATGAGTAATCTTCTGCTGTTTGCCGCCGGTAGCCTGCGCGTGGCATTTGGGCCGCTGCTGGCCGCGTTTCAGGCACAAACCGGCGAGGTTGTAGATGCGGTATTTGGTCCCGCAGGCCTGCTGCGTCAGCGCATTGAAGCCGGTGAACGGCCGCATGTTTTCGCTTCGGCCAATCTGGCGCATCCGCAGCGATTGGTCGATCTGCATTTATCGCCACGGGTACAAACTTTTGCCCGTAACCGGTTATGCGCGACGGTACGTAATAGTGCCGGACTAACAGAACGCCCATTGTTGGAGGTACTGCTGGACTCGCGTTGGCGGGTGGCGACCTCAACGCCGGGTGCCGATCCTTCCGGTGACTATGCGCTGCAATTATTTGAACGTATTGAATCCCTGTTGCCGGGGCAGGGGACAGCCCTGCGGCAACGGGCTTTGGCTCTGGTGGGTGGCCCAGATTCAGCGCCGTTGCCGATGGACCGGCCGGCGGCTGAGTATCTGCTCAACAGCGGACAGGCGGATATCTTCCTCGGTTACGCCAGCTATGGTGCGGCGTTGGCAAGGTTTCCCGAGTTGGTGGTGCGGCAGTTACCGCCTTCGCTGACGATTGAGGCCGACTACGGTCTGTGTCTGTTGGATGGACGGGCACAGCCTTTGGCCGAGTTTATTCTGGCGGAACAGGGGCAGGTGATACTGCGTGAACAGGGTTTTTACCTGCCAACCTGGTGAGCTAATGGCTTATTAAGTTGGCAGGTTAAGAGGCTATTACAGCTTTTTCAGCAGTTGCATCAGATGTTCTTCGCTCTTCTCCGCCAGGCCGTCAATCGCCAGCTTGATGATATCGGAGCGGGTAATGCGCACCACGCCGTTACGCGCCGCCTGCACAATGATTTCATCGATGGCGTCGACGTGATTATCGGTCAGGCTGACTGAAATGGCTTTGTAAGTGCGTTTGCGACCCTGCGGCTTGGCTTCGGGGGCGGGAACCAGCAAAGTGTGCGACGTGGCGCTATTGATAAATTCGTCTTCCGACATGCGATGGGTTGGGGTGCGTTTTTTCACAGGATCACCTCCTTCACCAGGCTTTCGATTTCCGCCTGCGCTTTTTCGTTATGCGCCTCATGCACGGTAATCGCCTCGCCCCAGGCGTCGCGGTAAATCTTGCGGTCGCACAGGCGGTTACTGACCAGCGTCAGTTCCGGGTATTCGCTTAATACCTGCGCCGCTTCGTTGGCTTCATTAATGAAGATGTTGGTCGGGCACATGTTCAGCACGATGTAGCCTTTCACCTTCTCGTTATATTCTTGCGCCGTGGCGAACATTTCAGACAGATACCCGACGGTGTCCAGATCCATCTGCGACGGGCGCAGCGGAGAAAGGAACAGATCGGCGGCTAACAGGCCCGAGCGCAGTTCGGCGCTGTCGCGGCCGGCGGTGTCGACAATCACATAGTCGTAATGGCGATCCAGCTCCAGCAGCGTATCTTTGATTTTACCCGAGGCGGCAACCACCGGAATATGCGGCAGACCTTCAACATTTTGGCGATCGTTATACCAGGTCATGATTGATTTCTGATCGTCGGCATCGACGATGATGGCCGTTTTTCCCTGCTTGAGGATCAGATATCCGGCGATATTGACCGCCTTGGTCGATTTCCCTACGCCACCCTTTTGCGAGCCAATCAAAACAATCATGCTGCCATCCCTCAAGTTATTAAGCTGGTAACTTATTAAGTTAATATGCTTATTAGGTTGATAACTAAACAGGTTAACTACAACAGAGCCTGAACAATATGCACCAATGTCGGCGGCTTGCCAAGCCAGTATGCGGTTAACTTTACAGCCTATTTTGCTGGTAACGTAGTCAGCGGGTAAGTAGGAATGTTCTGGGAAGGGGGGACAAGCGGAAGGATTTTTTTAATTTAGCAGCTTAATAAGTTATTAAGCTGCTAATGATGACGCTGCCAGAACGCTACTTTTTCAACATCGACTTCAGGTTGGCGAACGGGTTATGGGTCGCGAGACCGACGTCTTTTTGCGCATCTTCACCGGCAACAACCGTTGAGCCATACTGATCGGCTTCGGTGTATTTTGAATGCTCATGGTCGTGACAATACAGGCACAGCATTTCCCAGTTGCTGCCGTCTTCCGGGTTGTTGCTGTGGTCGTGATCGATATGGTGAACCGTCAGTTCGCGCAGGTTGGAGTACACAAACTCACGCGAGCAGCGTCCGCAGACCCAGGGAAAGATTTTCAGCGCTTTTTCGCGGTAGCCAGTCTCCAGCCTCGCGTAGTTTTTTGGGATATATGCCATGGTGTATGCCCGTCGGGTGATAATAATAATGCGTAAAATAATACCACAAAGCGCCGGCTTACAGCGTGCGGCACATCACCGTGACGGTTTCGCCACAAACTTCACGTTGCTCAACAGGTTGCCAGCCCAGTTTCTGATAAAGCGGTTGTTGGTCGGGCGTGTAGAGATACAGCGCGGTGATCTGTTCCCGTCGGCAGTGGGCAATGCACTGGGCGATCAGTTCGCTAGCCACGCCCTGGCCGCGGTGTTGTGGATGGGTAAAGACTTCCCCCAGCCAGAACTTGCGCTCTGGCTTATCTGCCAGTTCGTAAACGATCAGGCTGGCGGTTCCGAGGATCTGTTGTTGCGGTGACAAAGCCAACAGCGCCAGCCCGGGGTGCTGTGGTTCACAGCGCTGTTCCAGGCGCTGGCTGATTTTCTCTCGGCAGCTCCACGGGGGGAAGTCCTGCCACTCCTGATGCAGTAAAGCGGCCAGTTCACCAATGCGCTGGCGATGCGCAGAAAGTCGTTCGATACGCATGATTCGGTTCATTTTTTGCCCAAGGGCAGACAACTATAGCGACGATTTTCGCCTATTTGAAGGTCTCGATCGCCCAATCGATAAATACCCGCATTTTGGCGCTCAGATGGCGGTTGGAGGGGTACACCACATACATCTGCTCAGCCGGTGGTTGCCAGTCGTGCAGCAGGCTGACCAGCTCGCCGCTGTCCAGATGCGGTTGTGCCATAAAACGGAAGGTTTGGATGATACCCAATCCGGCCAGCGCCGCCGCCAGCAGCGCATTGCTTTCGTTGACGCTGACGTGATAGCGGTGCTGGATATCGATTTCTTTGCCTCGATCGACGAAGTGCAGCGGCAGGATACGATCGTTCAACGCATGACGATAGTGTGCCAGCGGATAACCCAGTTCCAGATCGCAGGGATGCTGCGGCGTACCGTAATGAGCCAGATAGGCCTGGGTTGCGCAGGTTACCCATTCAAGCTCGAACAACCGGCGGGCAATCAGGCTGGAGTCGGCAAGCGGACCGCTGCGGATTACGCAGTCGGCGCTGTCGTTGATCAGGTCGATGAGTCGATCGCCCACGCCCAGATCAATCTGTATTTGCGGATAGCGGGCAATAAAGTCCGGCAGCGCCGGCAACAGCAGTTGGCGAGCGGTGGCACCGCCAACGTCGATGCGCAGCACGCCCTGCGGCGCACTCTGCGACTCGGTCATGCTGCCTTCCATTTGCTCCAGCTCTGCCAGCCATTTAACCGTTCGTTGGTAGTAACATTCGCCTTCGGGCGTTACCGACACGCTGCGGGTGGTGCGCTTGAACAGCTTGGTTTGCAGGTGATCTTCCAGGCTCTGGATCAGCTTGGTGACGGTGGCTTTGGGCATCCGCAACGAGTCTGCGGCACGGGTGAAGCCGCCGGTTTCCACCACGCGGTTAAACACCCGGATAGCGAGTAAATGATGATCCATAGCGCTCTCAGTGCAAACCCCGGCGGCAAGCCGGGGTGAATTTGATGACAAACACCCGAAAAGCGTGGTTTTCGGATGTTTGGGGTAAACCTGAAGACATCATTCTTTGTTTTTATTAGTGCACAAAACATGACTTTTAAGCACAGAGGACTTTGTCAGCCGTCTGACCCCGGCGGCAAGCCGGGGAGTGTTTCTGCCAGTAAATAATGATTATGACTGTTTAGCGCTAATCATGCCGGAGCGCAAGGTCAGGCCGAATACCAGCGCTGCGGACAGGGTCAGTGCGCCACCGAACAACATGGCGCTGCTGACGCCCTGCCAGTCAACCACTTCTCCACCCAGCAGCGCGCCGGAGGCCAGGGCTATCTGGATCACGCAGACCAACAGTGCCTGGCCGGCCTCCGGTGCCTGCGGTACCGCAGCGAACATCCAGTTGGTAGCGCACACCGGCACGGCGCCGAACGCCAACCCCCATACCATCACCATCAGCGTAGCCCCGGCGATGCCGCTGAGGAACGGCGACACAATCAGGATGGCAGCCAACATGGCGGCAATCAGGATAAAGGTGGCGCGCAGGCTGCGTTCGGCCAGCCTCTCGCCCAAAAAGGTTCCGAGCAGGCCAATGGCGCCATAGGCCAGCAGCTGCAGCGAAATCGCCGACGGGCTGAGGACGAATACCTGCTGCAGCAGCGGTTTCAGGTAGGTGTAGGCGGCAAAATGGCCGATAAACAGCAGCACGATGGCAATAAGCCCGGTACGCGCCATTGGCAGACGCAGCGGCAACAGCAGATCGCGTGGCGTAACCGGCCGGGTGGGGGGTACCGATGTTAGCAGGCGCAGCTGTGCCAATAACACCCCGACCGCCAGCACCGCGCTGCCAAAGAAAGCGGCGCGCCAGCCGAACAGGTCTCCAATCAACGCACCGGCAGGAACGCCGCAAACGGCACCGACCGAAATGCCGCTCAGGATAAGCGCAGTGGCCCGGCCCTGGCTGGCTTCCGGCACCAGATGGCGGCCGTAGTTGGCGGCAAAGGCCCAAAAACCGCCGACGCAAATGCCCAGCAGCACGCGGCCCAGCAACATCATGGGGAAGTTTACCGCCAGTGCGGAGACCAGGTTGGAAACCGTCAATAGCACGCTCAATGCCAGCATCAGCAGGCGACGATCGAGCCGACCGGCCGCCAGACTGAGGGCAGGGGCGGCGATTGCCGCGACGATACCGGGCACGGTCACCATCAGTCCGGCTTTGCCGGTGCTGACGTCCAGCGATGGGGCGATATTGGTCAGCAGGCCAATCGGTAGAAATTCGGTGGTAACCATCACAAAGCAGGCGACGGTCAGCGAGAAGATCGCCAGCCAGGGTGATGGTGCAGGTTTCTCATTATTATTCAGCATAGTACCGCTCGTCCCAGGTGGATGCGTAAACCGCGCGGTAGGCGCGGAGTGACAGAGATCACAATTTACGCAGGCCTCTGCGGCGGATAAATCCGTTTGCGGTGGTTACACTGTTTCTGAGGGGGAATAATCGCGCGCGGCCAGTCTGGCATGGGCTATCGGCCGTCAGGCTGGCTAAATGTTTAATTGGCATAAGCTTATGCGATGGGTGCAGCAGGCTGCACCCGGTCGTGTATTACAAGCCCGGCGCTTTCCACATCGAGGTGGTCAGGCCGTGATCGACCAGGGTGAGCTGATCGGCATACACCTGACGCCAGGTTTCTTTTTGCTGCCGGTACAGCTCATGGTTGGCCATATCCGGCTGATATTCTCGCTCCCAACGCACCAGCTGTTCCCCGGTTTGCGCCAACGATTCATACAGTCCCGCCCCCACCCCAGCGGCAATCGCGCAACCCAGCGCGGTGGCTTCTTTCACCACCGGCACACGCACCGTCAGGCCGGTAACGTCGCTAAGGATTTGGCTCCACAGCTTGCCCTTCGAGCCGCCGCCGGCGAACACCAGCGAACGGGCCTGCACGCCGGAGAAGCTGGCGATTTGTTCCAGATTGCAGGCCGACACAATGGCGGCATTTTCTTCCAGCGCACGGAACAGGGTCTGCTTATTGCAGCGCTCCGGGTCGAGCGACAGGTTAATAAACGACGGCGCGGCGTGGTACCAGGTCTTGAAATGCATGGCGTCGGAAAATATCGGCATCACGCCGTAGGCCCCAGGCGGCACGCGCGCCGCCATCTCTTCCAGCAGGCTGTAGGCATCGACCCCCAGCCGTTCCGCCAGCAGCTTCTCTTCGGCACAGAAGGCGTCGCGGAACCAGCGCATGGTCAACCCGGTGAAGAAACTTATCGACTCCGCTTGTGCCATGCCGGGGATCACGTGTGGGTTGATACGAATGTTCATCTCCGGATCGGTGGCCGGTTCAGGCAGATTGACGATCTGTTGCCAGAAGGTGCCGCCCAACACGGCTGTCTGCCCGGCATGCACCACCCCCAGCCCCAGGCTGCCCAGTTGCACATCGCCGCCGCCCATCACGACCGGTGTGCCGCGCAGTAAGCCGCTTTGCTGTGCCGCCTGTTCGGTGATGTGTCCCAGCACACAGCCGGTCTCTTTCACCGGTGACAGCATATCGGCACGCAGTCCGGCCATATCGAGCAGCGCCGGACGCCAGTCGCGGTTGACCAAGTCGAGCATGCCGGTGGTACCGGCGTTGGAGGGATCCACCGCCAGTTCACCGCTGAGCATATTTGCCAGCCAGTCGCTGATCATGGTCAGCGTTGCCGCCTGACGGTAAATGTCCGGCCGGTGATGCGCCAGCCACAGCAGGCGCGGCATGGCGCTCAACGCCAGCGTTTGGCCTGAATACTGGTAAACCTCGCGCTCAAAATTATGGTTATGCAGCTCTTTCAGTTCGCTGACTTCCTGGCTGGCACGGGCATCAACGTTGGCGCAGGCCCAGATCGGCACGCCGTCGCGATCGTAGAGTACGATGCCTTCACGCATGGAGCAGCAGGCCACGGAACGGATGGCCTGGCCAGAGAGACCGGCGTTTTGCAACGCCTGGCGGATACATTGGCAGGTCAGCTGCCAGTTGTGGCTGAGGTCAAACTCCATGGAACCGGGCACGCCCGGCACGGCCAAATGCCGCCATTCCGCCTGGCCCTGAGCGATCTGGTTACCCGCCAGATCGAAGATTACCGCGCGAACGCTGCCGGTGCCTGCATCCAGCGCCATCAAATAGTTATCCATAGCTCACACTCTCTGGGGAGGAACCTTAACTATAGATGCCGTACTGTTCGCCCCGGTGGGGGAAGCGACAGGCCTGGCGGGATTTGTGAGCCAGGCAGCAAAATTGCCCTTGCGGAGGGGCAATCTGTGGGATTAAACCTATGGTTGGAAAGAACATTGACCTTCGAGGTTTAACAAGGAGTCGCCATGCACGTCACACTGGTAGAAATTAACGTTAAACAGGACAAAATCGACGAGTTTATTGAGGTCTTTCGCGCCAATCACCTGGGGGCGATAGAAGAGCCGGGCAACCTGCGTTTTGACGTATTGCAAGATGAATCCATCCCGACGCGGTTTTATATTTATGAAGCCTATCGGGACGAGCAGGCGGTCGCCGCTCACAAAAAGACGCCGCACTATCTGCAATGCGTGGAGAAACTGGAAGCGCTGATGACCGGCCCACGCAAGAAAACCAGCTTTATCGGCCTGATGCCGGGTTAGCGCCGGCGTAGGGTAATTCTGTTCAATACAGTGACAAGCCAAGCCGTCAGTCTGGCATCTGTGAACTCTTTCTCAGGTGCCTTTAATGAATATCTATCTTTCCATGGCTGCGTTTGCGCTGGCCGCTTCCATCACCCCCGGTCCGGTCAATATCGTTGCCCTGAGCGCGGGGGCACAATTCGGTTTCAACGCCACTCTGCGCCATGTTTCGGGCGCCACGCTGGGGTTTACTCTGCTGTTGATCCTGCTAGGTCTGGGGCTGAACACGCTGTTGGCGCTGTGGCCGGTGCTGACGCAGGTTATCCAGTGGGCGGGCATCGCGTTTTTGTTGTTTATGGCGTATCAACTGGCGTTTGACGACGGCCGCTTGGGGCAGGGTAGTCAACCGCAAGCCCCTTCTTTCTGGTACGGCGCGCTGTTGCAGTGGCTGAACCCCAAGGCCTGGCTGGCATCGGTGGCCAGTCTGGGAGCGTTTGTTGCCGATGGCGATCGCCTGCTGCTGTGGCAGTTCGCGGTAATTTACTTTGTGATCTGTTATGCCTCGGTGGCCTGCTGGGCTTACACCGGCGCGATGTTGACCGGCCTGCTGCGGCAGGCACGCAACGTACGGCGTTTTAATCGCTTGATGGCGCTGCTGTTGGCAGCCAGCGCCTGCTATCTGTTGGCCGACGGCATTTAGCGTGGGTTTTGGTACTGGCCGGGGGTGGCGGCCAGCAACAGTTTGAAGGTGCGCTGAAAGTGCGCCTGATCGGCAAAACCGCTTTCGCTGGCCGCTGCGGCGATCGGATAACCACGTTTCAACAACCGGTGACCGAATTGAATGCGTTGGTTAACCAGATAAGCATGCGGCGTCATGCCGTAACGCTGTTTAAAGGCGCGTATCAGGTATGAGGGCGAAAGCGCTGCCGCCTGGCAGATGGCCTCCAGCGTGAGCGGTTGGGTGCAATGCGCGTTGATAAAGGCTGCCGCGGCCGCCAATCTTGGGTGCTCGTAGGGGGTAACTGGCGTATTCCCCAAAGAGGTCTGCAAATCGCTGAAGTATTCCACCAGAGCGATCTGTTTTTCCAAATGGCAGCGCAGTGGGTCGATCAGTAGCTCATACAGCCGGTTCAGGCCACCAAACAGTTCGGGGTCACGGCTGAGCAC
Organism: Serratia sp. GW822-FHT06E05; assembly: GCF_058799445.1. Lineage (NCBI taxonomy): Bacteria > Pseudomonadati > Pseudomonadota > Gammaproteobacteria > Enterobacterales > Yersiniaceae > Serratia > Serratia sp. GW822-FHT06E05. Next base: position 1,459,806 of record NZ_JBXALM010000001.1, on the reverse strand, counting down.
CTGAGTGAAGGGGATAAAACGGCCGTCGCCGCCGACGATTTCTTGCTGCAATTTACCCAGCCAGGCGGCATCAATATAAAACATGATGTATGACCAGCGCTGGTCGCCGATGGGGTTACAGGCGTGGGCCTGCTGCGGATTGATGATCACCACATCGCCGGTGCTCACCTGCAACGCTTGGCTGCCGTTAATATAAATACTGGTGCCGTCGGTGATGGCGCCGATGGAAAAGATTTCATGGCTGTGCAGGGCGTAACAAACCTTACGGCCATCTTCAATGGCGCGGGCTTCCACGAAGGGGAGCTGCGGATCACGCCAGAACTGCGGCGCATGAGCGGTCATTGTCTTTCCTTTTCGATGCGGCGGGGCTAGCTTGTGTTATAGCCTAAAACGCGCCGGGGAGGGAATGCGAGTGATGATTTTTAATGTGTTCGGCCGCCTGCTGGGGGTCAAACGGGCAGGGGGGCAATGGCAGCTGTTTCGCGTGACGTTGCCGGAGCGCAAGTATGCGCGCAGTTACGACATCGTGTTGCCGGATGAATTGACCGAAAGCGAGATAGCCGGCTATCTGGGGGACATTTACCACGAAGCCGCGACGGAACGCCATCCTGACGTCGTCAGGATCGAATAAACCCCGGCCCGATAAAAAGGGCCGGAGGATTAATCTTCTTCGTTGCGGGCCATCAGTTGGCGTTGGTGCTCTTCGCTGGCCGCCTGGATCTCTTCCAGGACGGAACCGACATCGGCGCGTTTGTTGCTCTCGACAAACTTGCCGGTCAGCACGCTCGCCGGGGTCAGATTACCTTCCTGGTACAGCGCCCAAATCTCTTTGGCATATTTGCTGCCGAGCAGTTCTGGCGCGTACTGACCGTAAAACTGCGACATGTTGTTGATATCACGTTCGAACATGCTTTTGGCGTGGTTGTTGGCGGCGGCATCCACCACCTGCGGCAGATCGATAATCACCGGCCCGTTTTTGTCCATCAGCACGTTGAATTCCGACAGGTCGCCATGCACCAGCCCGGCACACAGCATGCGTACCGCATAGTTCATCATCAATGCGTGATCGGCCCGTGCCTGTTCCGGCGTCAGGGTAACATCGCTCAAGCGCGGCGCTACCAGGCCTTCTTCGTCGGTGATCAGTTCCATCAGCAGTACGCCATCCAGACAGATATCCGGCTGCGGCACGCGAACGCCCGCTTTGGCGAGCAGGTTCAGCGCATCGACCTCGGTGTTCTGCCAGGCTTCTTCCTGCTGCTGGCGGCCGAATTTAGAGCCTTTGCTCATGGCGCGCGCATCACGGCTGTTGCGCACTTTGCGCCCTTCCTGATAGTTCACGGCCTGCTTGAAGTTACGTTTTTCTGCTTCTTTGTAGACTTTGGCGCAGCGGATCTCTTCGCCGCAGCGCACGATAAAGACGTCGGCTTCTTTGCCACTTTTCAAACGGCGGATGACGTCGTCAATTAAACCATCATCTACCAATGGCTGGAGTCGTTTTGGAATTTTCATGCAGCCTTGTACCCTATTTAGGCTCCGGTGTGAATGGTTTGCTAAGGTGTTACCCCAATTTAGACCTGAAAGGCAAAAAATAGTTTGCCGCCGTTGCGACCGAACGCCGCAACGGCGCACCCGCTACAGGGTTTCCGCCAACACCCAAACGCTGACGCTGCCGCCGTTAACCGGGAAAGTCGCCTGTCCCTGTTCGTCGGTGATGACCTCATCCTGACGGTTGCCGAGCAGATCACGCCAGCTTTTATGTGCCAGAGCATCGCCCAGCGAAACCGCTTTGCCGCTTTCAGCTCCGTTGGTGAGCACCACCACGCAGCCAGGGGCATCGGCGGTGCCGCTGCGGGTGAAAGCGACGCAGTTTTTATCATCAAAATAATCGGTTTGCACGCCGTTGGCAAAGCGTTGACGCGCCTGGATCAACTTTTCCAACTCCGGGATCACCGGCATATCAATTTGGTATTCCTGGCCGTCACTGCCTTTATCTTTATAGCTGGCACCGTACAGATCGGGATAGAACACGCAGGGTACGCCTTGTTCGCGCAGCAGGATCAGAGCATAGGCCAGCGGTTTGAACCAGGGTTCGACCGGAGCTTCCAGCGATTGCAGCGGCTGGGTGTCGTGGTTGGCGACCAGCGTGACCGAATGGGCCGGATCGGCGGCGGTCAGGGTGTCGGTGAAAATCTGCGCCATATCGAACCCGTCCCCCTGCTTGGATGCCTGATGAAACTTCAGGTGCAAGGCTACGTCGAACAGCATCACTTTGCCCTCGACCAGGTCAATATACTGTTGTAACGCTGCCAGATCGTGCGACCAATATTCGGCGACGATAAACAGATCGCGCTGCGCGCTGTCACGCACATGATCAGCCCACTCTTTAAAGAACCAGGCCGGGATGTGTTTGGCGGCGTCCAGCCGGAAACCGTCGCAGGGCAGGGTCTCCATCAGCCAGCGAGCCCAGTATTTCAGCTCCTCCGTCACGGCGGGGTTGCGAAACTCAACGTCGGCGCCCATCAGGTAATCGTAGTTGCCTTTCTCGTCGCCGACCTGATCGTTCCAGCCGTCGTCGCCGTAATCATTGGCGATTTTGAAAACGCCTTTTTCATCGGGCTGTTCTACGTAATCCACTCCGCCGAAGCATTTGTAGTCCCAAATGAATTTGGAATAGGTACCTTGCCGCCCTGGAAAGGTGAAGCGGGTGTAGGCCAGGGCGTCAAAACCCTGATCGTTGATGTCATTGCGGTTGTTGGCATCCGCTTTGTATACGTGCACCTGCTCTTTATCGTCGGCCCCGAGCTTATGGTTGAACACCACGTCGTAAATGACCCTTACGCCGTTGTCCCGCAGCCGGTTGGCGGCGTGGGTCAACGCCTCTTTATCGCCGTACTTGGTGGCGCGACTGCCTTTTTGATCGAACTCCCCCAGGTCGAACAGATCATAGCTGTCGTAACCTACCGAATAGCCGCCGGAAGCGCCTTTATAGGCAGGAGGAAGCCACAGGTCGGTGATGCCGATTCCGGCAATTTGCTCGGCGCGTTCGGCGGCTTCCTGCCATAACTTACCGCCATCGGGGTAGTACCAATGGAAAAACTGCAGCAACGTGGTTTTTTTCGTCATGAGCAAGCCGTCCTGTTTGCCAAAAGGAGGTGCAAGATGAGCGGTAGCTCACCCCATCACTGTTACAGCATGGGCTACTTTTGGCAAAAGGGAAACCAGGTTTGGGCGGCCGGATATGCCGCCCTTGGAGGTTAGCGTTGGCTGGCGTAATGCGGCGAGCGCGGGCCATACAAAATGGCGCCATTCTGGCCGTTTGCCGACAACAAGCGGGTATTGGCGATGGCACCAACATCGAACCCCTTGTCACTGATGGTATCGGCAATTTGCGCGATGGCGGCGCTGATTACCATACCCAGCAGACCGCCGCTGGAGTTGTTGTTATTTTCGTTGCTGGAGGCGGTAGCGCTGCCGGCCCAAAGTTGTTTGCCGTTACGCAAATCGACCAACCTGGCTTTCACGGTAACGCGCGTTTCGCTGTTAATAACGATATAGCTGGTGCCGTATTGTGTGACATCCAGGTACAACACAGCGTCGGCACCGAAGATCTTATGCAGCTTTTGGATACTGACCGCACGGATATCGTTGGCGTTAGTCAGGCCGTTTTGCTGAAAAGTCTCTTCGACCACGGCGACCGGCAGCACATAGTAACCGGCTTCCGCCAACGGCAACGTGGTGCTGGCAAGGACGCTATGGCTGGCTTTGACATCCGGCGACTGATTGACAGGGGGGAGCACCAGGATGGATTTCGGCTTGCTCTCGTGGAAGGCTGCATAATCGTAAGGTGCTTGTTTGGCGCAGCCGCTCAACAGCAGGGTAACGGCGACGCTGAAGAAACCTAATGCACGTTTCATTTAAAGCTCCCCTTATCCTTAGCCATCAGGAAATTCATAAACGGCGCTGATTCCGGGAACAGCGTTTTCTCTGTATTGAACTCGGTCATGGCCTGGCCGGTATTGCCGGTTTTGCTGTACAGCAACCCCAGTTGTGCATGCAGGCCCGGCGGCACGGCTTTATTCTTGGCGCGAGATTTTTCGGCAATTTCTTTTAGCGTCAAAATCTGTTGTTCAGGGCTTTGACCATCCTGTTGGTAATATTGGTAAATCGAAGTTTGATAGCCATCCCAGTTGTAGAGCGTTTTTGGCGCGGCGCAGCCGGCCAGCAGGGTCGCTGCGAACAGCGCCCCACCCATTTTTTTAGTTATCATATTGCTGCTTCTATTCCGTTAGTTAGCAGGGCGCCATGCGCCACTTTCGATACCGGCAACCAGGTTATTGACCGCTTCGCGTACGGCCAGATCCAACACTTTGCCGTTGAGGGTGGAATCGTAGCTGGCGGTGCCGCCGAAGCCGATGATTTCACGGTTGGATAGTTGGTACTCGCCGGCACCCTGGGTGGAGTAAACCACTTCTGAGGTCTGTACGTTGACCACATTCAAATTGACCTTGGCATAGGCCACCTGCGTTTTACCGCGTCCCAGAATGCCCCACAGCTGGTGATCGCCCACTTCTTTACGGCCGAATTCGGTCACGTCACCGGTGATCACGTAGTTGGCGCCTTTCAGCGTCTGGGTTTGGCCTTTAATGCCGGCTTCAGTTTTCAACTCATCCATATTGGCGCGATCAAGCACGTTGAAGCGGCCGGTTTGCTGCAGATGGGTGATCAGGATGGTTTTTGACTGGTTGCCCAGGCGATCGACGCCATCGGAGAAGATGCCGTTCATATAACTGGAGCGGTTATCGAACTTGCCGACGGAGATAGGGCTGCGCTGCCCCTGGTAGCTGGTGTTGTAGGACGCCACTTTAGGCACTTCCAGAGAGCGCGAGGATTCAGTAGCACAGCCTGCCAGCAGGCTGACGGAAAGGGCGACTGAGCAGACAACGAGTGATTTTTTCATCGGAATACAATCTCTCCATGATTATAAAAGCGCGCAAGACAGACCGTTTTGCGCCAGGAATTTAAACGGCAGGGCAAATAACAGGTGCTATTTAAACGGGGCAATCCTGCCATGGATATGTAACAAAATACAACTGAATATCGACATAATTGGCGCTATTGGGGATTAAATAACTCATTCAAATACAATGGATTGTGTAAGGATATCATTCGTATTTTATCTGGTTTGCGGAATTATCCGGTTTTTGATGGGTTTATTATTTGTAAAATATATATTTTGTGGCTTTTTATTTTGTAAATTTAATTCAGTAAAGAATGTAATTCTGCGTGAGGCGACAGATTGCTGCAGGTGTCTCGTGAGATTGAGATTTCACGCCGTTTAAAAATCCGTTATGGTAATGAATATTAGGTAACACTATCAACTAAGTGAAGTGTTTTAGCGCTGGTACCAACGGGGACATTGATTGTGAACATCAGAGATTTCAGGGCATTGTCGCGCAACCTGGTCAGAGAACTGGGCATGCTGAATAAACAGAGTAATGGCAGCCGTTTTTCACCATTACAGATCCATATTCTGATTGAGATCAGCACGCTACCCCTGGGCGTGACCGAACTGGCCACCCGGTTGTGTATCGATAAGGCCAGTGCCAGCCGGGCGGTGCGTAGCCTGGTTTCCGCAAGCATGATTGAAGCGGTGGATTATCCGCACGATAAACGCCACAACCTGAATCAACTGACCCGTTTGGGCCGTAAAACGCTGGCGGCGATAGACACCAATGCCGATGGTTTTATGCAGGATGCATTGGCACAGTTGGACGATGATGAGTTGGCTGCCACTACGGCCGCGATGAAAAAGATGACCTCGGCATTACGTAACGCACGTAAGCAGCGTGACGCCGCTTTGCGGGTTCGTCCGATAACCCAGGATGATGATGCCGCGATGGCGGGGATTATTTGCAACGTATTCCGCGAGTACGGCATGGATAAAATGGAAGGCGTTAGTCTGCACGATCCCGATTTGGATCGCCTGACCGGCGTTTACCAGGATAACGGCGGAAAATATTGGGTGCTGGAACAGGAAGGCCAGGTAGTGGGGGGCGTCGGCATTGCCCCTTTGGCGGGCGGTGACGTCGGTTACTGCGAGCTGCAAAAACTGTTTTTCAAACCCAGCGTACGCGGGTTAGGCATGGCGCGTTACATGGTGGTGCAGGCGCTGAAAGCGGCGCGGGCAGCGGGGTACCGCTACTGTTATCTGGAAACCACCGAGCAGTTGAAAGAGGCGCTGGGATTGTATTATGCGCTGGGTTTTACGCTGCTGACGGAAAGACGCGGCAATACCGGCCACCACGGCTGCAATATCTACCTGCTCAAGAATCTGCAAAGCGGCTGAGCACCATCCATAAAACAAAAGGCGGCCCAAGGCCGCCTCTTTGCGCAATAGCTGATTCAGCCATTAATTGTAGATGATCGCAGTACCGTGCAGCTTGTTGTCGCCGGTAGTTGAGATGATCTGGAATGATTTAGCGCCTGCTTCATCCGCTTTGGCCGCCAGTTTGTTTTCCAGGCTGGTCAGGTCGGATGCACCGCTGACGGTGACTACGCCAGCTTTTTGCAGATCTGCCGGTTGAGCGTTAACCAAATCGGCGGCAAAGCTGCCGAATGAAGCGGTGGCCAGTGCGATGGCTGCGATGGTGATTTTCAGGTTTTTCATAGTCTTATTCCTATCTTTATATTCTGTATACGGTTTTGTCTGTTGGGTCGTTAAATTAATTAACGATCGATAATTTAATGTTAGACGCCTGTTCGACGCTTTGCAACTATTTTTTTAGTGTTCGTTAATTAATTTTTTCTGACAGCTTTTTGCTGGAAGGCCAAAAGCCGTAGCCACTCCAGCATTATTTAATCAACTTATTGTTATTTATAAATTAATGCGGTGCCGTGCAGTTGGTTGTTGCCGCCTGCGCCAACGATCTGGAACGATTTTGCCCCGGCTGCGTCAGCCTTGGCCGCCAAACCGGCTTCCAGAGCGGTGAGGTCTGAAGCCCCGCTGACGGTGATCACCCCGGCTTTCTGCTGATCTGCCGGTTGGCTATTAACAAGATCGGCGGCGAAGCTGCCGAATGAAACAGAGGCCAGCGCAAGGGCTGCAAGCGTCATTTTTAAGTTTTTCATGAAGTTATTTCCTGTTTTATCAACGTAAATGGGCGTATTTAAATTGGTTGTCGCTAATTACTTAACGATCGATAACTAAATGGTAATCTCTTCTCGACGAGAGCGCAATATTTTTTTATAATGACCGTTAATTTAATTGGCAAGCCCTGCTGCGGAGCGGGATAAGAGAGGGTCTATGAGCATCAATGAAGAAGTCTGCGCCAAAAAAACGCGTGGCAGACCGAAGCAGTTTGATCGCGACCGTGCGCTGGACAGCGCACTCGATCTGTTCTGGCTGCATGGTTATGAATCCACCTCGATGGCCGATCTGGTCGAGGTGACCGGTGCCAAAGCGCCTACGCTGTATGCGGAGTTTGGCAATAAAGAAGGGTTGTTCCGCGCAGCGGTAGAGCGCTACCTGGAAAAATACACCACGTGCATCGACCAACGGCTGGAGCAGGATTTGCCGGTGGCGGAGATCGTCGAGGATTATGTGCGTTCTCTGGCGCAGCTGTTCACCGATCCGGAAAAACCGTCCGGCTGCCTGATGGTTTGTGCGTCCGCGGCGTTATCATCTTCTTCTGGTGATGTGGCCGAGATGCTGCGCAAGAAACATCATATGCAGGAGGCCAGCCTGAAGGCTTGCTTCGACCGCAAGGTAGAACAGGGCGAACTGTTGGTTAAAACCGATACCGCGCTGCTGGCCAAATTTATCATTTGTACCATTGAGGGCATGTCGACTCAGGCACGCGAAGGCGCTAGCCGTGAAGATTTGTTGCGTTTGGTTGATGCGTTGATGCTGGTCTGGCCGCGCCTGAGTCAGGTGGGCAATAAGGTCTAAGCAGGGCACACGACAGGAATAAAGGCCGCATCGCTGCGGCCTTGGTCGGTATTATTGGTTAACCGGGATCACCGCACCCTGGTATTTTTCGCGGATGAAATCCTGAATCGCCTTGGAGTGCAGCACCTTCACCAGCGCCACAATTTCCGGCTTGTTCACGTCGGCCTTGTGCACGGTGATGATGTTGGCATAAGGGTTGTTTTCGCCGCTTTCCACCGCAATCGGGTCTTTGGTCGGGTTCAGCCCGGCGTCGATGGCGTAGTTGGCGTTAATCACCACCGCATCGCCCTCGTCGTTGTTGTACATCTGCGGCAGCAGTGCACCTTCCACATTGGCCTGGAATTTCAGGTGTTTCGGGTTTTCCACCACGTCAGAAATGCGCGCATCCACCTTGCTCACGCCCGGCTTCAGTTTAATCACGCCCTCTTTTTCAAAGATCGACAAAATACGACCTTCTTCCGCCACCGCGTCACGCATGATGATTTTGCCGTTGTCCGGTAAATCCTTCAGGCTTTTGTACTTCTTGGAGTAAATACCGATAGGTTCGATATGGATAGCGCCGGCGCTGACAAAGTCGTAGCTCTTGTCGTCGGCATGATCCTTAAGCACCGAATTCAGGTAAGGCACGTGTTGGAAATAGTTGGCGTCAATATCGTGGCTGGCCAGCGCGGTGTTCGGCAGGATGTAGTCCTGGAAAGGTTTGATCACCAAATCTATGCCTTCCTTCGCCAGTATCGGCTTGGCCTGCTCGAGGATTTCCGCGTGCGGCACGTTAGATGCGCCGACCACCAGCTTGGTTTCCGCCGAGGCACCCAAAGAGGCCAACGCGGTCAGTGAGGCGAAAGCCAGCATCATAATTTGTTTTTTCATCATCATTATTCCCTGGTTATTTATCGTTTATCGAGCGTGGTTGTAAGGGTGTCGCCAATGAACTGGATAACGAAAACGATCAATAAAATCGTCAGCGTTGCGGCCAGCGTCACGTCACCGTGGTTGCGTTGAAAACCTTCCAGATAGGCCAGATTGCCCAGCCCGCCTGCGCCAATCACCCCGGCCATTGCGGTGTAGCTCACCAGCGCGATCAGAGTAACGGTAATGCCTGAAACCAGTGCCGGTGAAGATTCCGGCAGCAGCACGCGGAAGATAATGGTGCTGGTTTTGGCGCCCATCGATCGCGCCGCCTCAATCACTCCTTTGTCGACTTCGCGCAGGCCAATCTCGACCAATCGGGCGTAGAACGGTGCCGCGCCGACGATTAGCGCCGGCAATGCCGCATCGGCGCCGAGAATGGTGCCGATCAACGTCTTGGTGAACGGGATCAACAACACGATCAGAATGATGAAAGGAATGGAACGGAACACGTTGACCAGCACTGAAATCAGCGAATAGACGGCCCGGTTTTGCAGCAGCTGACCGCGGGAGGTCAGGAACAGCAACACCCCGAGGACGATGCCGAGTACCAGCGTCGCCAAACCGGCGATCCCGGTCATATACAGGGTTTCCCAGGTGGCGTTCAACAACGAATCAAGACGCAGGTGAGGGAACAGTGACTCAAGCATGTTTAATGACCTCAACGGCGATCTGTTGCTCTTTCAACAGCTTCAGCATGCTGTCGATTTGCAGGTCGTTGCCTTCGACGTGAATGTAAAGTTCGCCAAAGGAACCATTCAGGGTTTGACTGATTTTGCCGTGCAGAATGTTGATACTTACCTTGTAACGCAGGATAACGTCAGAAATCACCGCCTGATGGGTCTGCACGCCGACAAACGTCAGCTTGAAAATCGCGCCCGACAGATGTTGGCTCAACAGCGGATTGAAGCTTTCCTCGGTTTCCTGATATTGCGAAACCTGTTTGACGAACTGTTGGGTGATCGGCTGCTGCGGCCGGGTGAACACGTCAATCACCGGGCCTTCCTCTACGATGCGACCGTTTTCCATCACTGCCACCCGGTGGCAAATTTTACGCACGACGTGCATTTCATGGGTGATCAGCACAATGGTCAGGTTCAGCTTGCGATTGATGTCCAGCAGCAAATCGAGAATCGAGTCTGTGGTTTGAGGGTCGAGCGCCGAAGTGGCTTCATCACACAGTAAAACCCCCGGATTGTTGGCCAGCGCGCGGGCAATGCCGACGCGCTGTTTTTGTCCGCCGCTCAACTGCGACGGATAAGCATCTTCGCGGCCCTGCAGCCCAACCAGTGCGACCAGCTCCGCCACTCGCGGTTTAATCTGTGCTTTGGGCACGCCGGCGATTTGCATGGAAAAAGCAATGTTCTGACTGACGGTGCGTGACCACAGCAGGTTGAAGTGTTGGAACACCATGCTGATTTTCAACCGCGCCTGGCGCAAGGCATTGCCTTCGGCTCCGGCGATATCGAAACCTTCAACCTGAATGCTGCCGCTGCTGGGCGTTTCCAGCCCGTTCAGCAAGCGGATCAGCGTGCTTTTACCGGCGCCGCTGTAGCCGATGATGCCGTAGATTTGCCCGGCCTCGACCGTCAGGTTGACGTCATCCACTGCGACAACGCGGCCCTGTGCGCTGTCAAAAGTTTTGCAAACGTTCGAAAGAACGATCATAGAGAAGCGAATCCTTATTTAATACATCACAGAATTCCGTCCGGAGCGCGTCACGCCGGAAAGGGATCGGCTTCTTGGGATAAGGGCAGACGGAACCTCTGTTGCTGGGTGAATACGGGCCAATCCTACCGGGGGTTTATAGTGACAGGAAGAATGTAAATTCTATTAGTTATTCTGATTTGGTATATCAAGTGATGAGCGGAAGTGATGGTAAAACGACGGCCAGGGCATACCATGGCCGAGGGGGTGGCGTTAGCGTTTGGCGAGCTTCATGTGCAGCAGCGGGAAAGGGTTGCCCTGGCCGTCGAGCGCGGAACGCCCGGTGATTTCAAACCCGTAGTGGCGGTAAAAACCGCTGGCCTGCGGGTTCTGTTCATTAACGTCCAGCTGCAACTCGTTATGCAAGGTTTCCGCATGCTCCAGCAGTGCCTTGCCGACGCCCTTGCCGCGCTGATCCTGATCGATAAACAGCATTTCCACTTTGTTGCCGCTCAGTCCGATAAAACCGCAGGGCTGGCCGGTGCCGTCCACGGCAACCCAAACGTTGACCGCAGGCAGGTAATCGTTCAGCACCAACGGATAGAGCTTGGCGATGTCTTCTTCGGTAAGAAAATGGTGGGTAGCGCGTACCGAACGCTGCCAAATCTCCACCAGTTGCGCATTGTCTTCTGCCGCGCGAGCTCGGATAGTGAACATGGTAACTCCCGTATTTGGACTCATTTATTTTAAACCCGGCCCCACAGTCTGGCTACGGTCAGGGCGATAAAGGCTTCCAGCTTGGCGGATTGCCGCCTTTCGGGCAGATAGACCAGGTGCATCGGGCGCGGCAGTGGTGAATACTCCGGCAGTACCCGGACCAATCTGCCGGCGGCGATATCTTCATCCAGCAGCAGAGTGGCATGCAGCGCGATGCCAAAATCCGCCAATGCCGCCCGGCGTACCCCTTCACCGGAGTCCATTCTCAATCGAGGCCTGACCGGTACGCTGATCTCTCCCGGCGGCCCCAACAGCCGCCAAAAGTGGTTGCCATCCCACTGGCTGAAACCAAAGCAGCAGTGTGCGCTGAGCTGCTCCGGCCGTGTGGGTTCACCGTGCTGTGCCAGATAATCCGGCGAGGCAGCCAGCGTCATGCGGTAATCGGGCAGGGCGCGCGCCACCAGGCCGTCGTCCGCCACCGGCCCGATGCGAAACGCGGCCTCGTAGCCTTCTTCGATCAAATCCACCTTGCGATCCGACAGCACCACTTCCGCTTCCACCTCCGGGTGCCGTTGCAGGAACTCGGTCAGTATCGGTGTCAGAACGCGGTTGCCGAAGGTGACCGGCGCGCTGATGCGCAACAGCCCGCTGGGGGAGCTTAACAGCGCCCGCGCACTGGCTTCGGCCGCGTCGGCATCGGCCAACAGTCGGCGGCAGCGTTCGTAAAACACCCGACCGGCCTCGGTCAGCCCCTGGCGGCGAGTAGTACGATTAAGCAGCGGCGCATTCAACCGTTGTTCCAGAGCGCGAATGTGTTTGCCAACCATGGTCGGTGAAATAGCCATCTCTTCGGCGGCGGCGACGAAGCTGCCTTTTTCCACCACCCGCACAAACACCGCCATGCTGGTTAATCGATCCATTATAAACCCCTGGTGTTTTCTGAATGCTTTTTAGGCCACTGTTGCCGAGTATAGCGCTTTGCGATAATCAATCTATCGACCGTCAGTGTGTTATTGGCGGAAATTTTCCGGAGTGGCGACATGCAGGCATTAGCGTTTGAACAATTTGGTGGGCCGGACGTGCTCGAATACCTTGAGCTGCCGACGCCGGCGGTACCTGCGGGTGCGGTACAGGTACGCATGGGGGCCGCCGGGCTGAATTTTGCCGATATCTATCGCCGTAAGGGCAACTACGTGCTGCACGGCAATCCCCCTCATATTGGCGGTTACGAAGGGGTCGGGACCATCATTGCCTTGGGTGAGGGCGTTCAGGGGTGGCAACTCGGAGAGCGGATCGGTTTTGCTGACGTACCTTTTTGTCATGCCACTCGCATCAATGTGCCGGTGGAGCACGCGCTGCGTCTGCCGCAGGCATTGAGCGACGTTGAAGCCGCCTCTATTTTGCTGCAGGGGCTGACGGCGCAGTACCTGATCAATGACAGTGTTCAGGTCAAGGCGGGCGATCGCGCCCTGGTGCATGCCGCCGCCGGCGGTGTCGGACAGATCCTTACCCGGATGCTGGTGGCGCGTGGCGCGCAGGTTTACGCCGTTGTCTCTTCGGCGCATAAACAACAGATTGCGTTAAACAACGGCGCGGTGGCGGCCTTCACTTATCAGCAGGATTGGGTCACGCAGATTGCCGCTCTGACCGACGGCGGCGTTGAGTACGGTTTTGACTCTGTGGGCATCACCCTGCAACAAAGCATCGACGCGCTGCGCCCCGGCGGTCGGGTGGTCACCTTCGGCATGGCCGGGGGCGAGGCACCGGCGATCTCTGCCTATCAGCTGATGATGGATTCCAAAGGCGTAGTGGGGGGCGATCTCTGGACTTACCTCAATAGCGCAGAGGCGCGACGTGCGCGGGCCGAGCGTCTGTTCAGCAGTTGGCAGAATGGCGAGTTTGCTATCCCGCACATCGAAACCTTCCCGCTCAAAGAGGGGGCGGCGGCGCACCGTCGCCTGGAAGATCGCAGCTTTGCCGGTAAAATTGTGCTGCTCAACGATAGCGACCCGCGGAGTTAAAAGCCGTATTTCGCTTCATGTTACACTGGCCGCCAGAAGCTAAACGGGGCCAGTCAGGATGGAAGTGATACGCGCAGCGATAGAAAAACAGGTCATCAGCCTGACCGGGCTGGCGCTCGGCGGCATTGATTTTGAAAATCCGCCGGGGGATCCGGGCCTGTTCGGCCCGCAGTCGGTTATCTGGCAGGTGCACAACGATTTTACCTCGATGCTGTGCGGGGGCGTCAGCGCCTTGCTGATGCAGATGCTGCACCCGCTGGCGTTGGCGGGAGTGTGGGATCATTCCAACTTTCGTGAAGATATGCTCGGCCGCCTGCGCCGTACCAGCCAGTTTGTCTCCGTCACCACTTTTGGCCCCACCGCCGAAGCCGAACGCCTGATTGCCAAAGTCAAAGCTATACACCTGCGGGTCAACGGCGTCAGCAGCGACGGCAGGCCTTACGCCGCCAGCGATCCTGAGTTGCTTACCTGGGTGCACGTGGTGGAAAGCAGCCGTTTTTTGGCCAGCCATTTACGCTACCGCAACCCGTCTCTTCCCCGTGAAAAGCAGGACCAATATTACCGTGAGGCTGCACGCGTAGCCGCAGCCTTGGGGGCGGAAGAAATCCCAACCTCCTGCACGGCGGTAGAGGAGTATCTGCAACGGATGCGTCCGCAATTGGTGTGCGATGAGCGCACGCGGGAAGTCGCGCGTATTCTGCTGGCCGCGCCGGCGCCCAGCGCATTGGCCCGGCCTTTTGGCGCTTTGGTGATGCACGCGGGTATCGACCTGCTGCCTGACTGGGCGCAACAACAGTTTGATTTTCATCCCGGAAACTTACGCCGCCGCCTGGTGCGCACCGGTGCAGGGGGCGTCGGTAAAGTGCTGCGCGCCTCAATGCGTAATGGTTCATATCAGCGTGCGCTGCGTCGAATTAACCGACAGGCCTGAATCGGCGCAGACTATAATTCTTACCAATAACCCGATGTTTCGGGGCACTTTTGAGACTTTTACGGGTGATCCGAGCGGTAATGCGCTTTACACTGGATAAAAGCCAATTTCCATTTTATTTAGCGTGCAGCATTATTCTGCGCCTTGAGCCTATTTGAGGTTATATGAACGAGTCACACGTACTTGCTGAAGTCAGTAATGAGAACCAGACGCTGGTCGCGGTGGTTCAGCAAGATCACCGGGCTGCTTATTTTTATATTTACCCTACAGAAGAAAATAGCGAGCGTTTTCAGGTGCGCGCTTGCTGGCTGCGTAACCTGGCCGCTGCGCCGCAGCAGGAAGACAGCGCGGCACTGGCGCTGGGGCAGCCACCGATGCTGGCGGCCGAGTTTTGCCGCAATCTGGAAGGGGAAGCGCCGCTGAACCCGGAAGGGCTGACGGTGGTTTGGACCGAGAGCGACGACGGCGCGGCACTGTGGTATTACGGCCAATTGCTGGCGGTGATCCCCGGCTGGAGCCTGTATATCGACCATTCGGTATGTTATTCCGCCAGCTGCATTAAAGAGAGCCCGCTGGCTTATCCGCTCGGTTCCGCTTCCACCAATACCCAGTATGCACTGGCGGAAAGTACTCGTCAGTTCTGGCGCAGTTGGCAGCGGGAGGAAGGGAATCCCTGGCCCAAGATGCAGAGCGATTATCAGGCGCATTACGAGCAGCATTTTGGCCCCTCGGTGAAATACTACGCCATCGATCAGGGCAAGTGGCCGCCGATGGCGATCACTCAGCATGAACGCGACGGCATCTACTATTTCCTTACCCTGGGTGTCAGCATCCGGCCGATGCCGTGGGTAGAGATCCTGTTTAACGACGACGCCTCCCGCTATCGCCGCATGGAAATGGGTATCGCCATCGACGGTCAATACATGACCGAGGAAAATGCGATACAGATGGCCAGCGCGTTGGCCGGTTTCGCCCACGTGCCCTGGTCAAAAATCACCTGGTTTGGTGAAGGGCATACCCTGGAGTCCGAAGTGGCGCCTCAGGGTTATGAGGGCTACGTGCTGTCTTCCTCGTTTTATCCGTATCACGAGCATCTGAGCTTGCCGAAACAGTATGGCGATCCGGTCAATATTTTCTGGGCCAGCCCGGTATTTGAAGCCGAGCGTCTGCTGGCGCATGCGACGCCGAATGGGGGTCATGACTTGGTTAACAAACTGCGTGAGCAGGGCGTTGACCATATCTTCCGCCCGCGTCAGCCGGTATGCTGAGACGGAATTTATTCTCTGGAGCCAATCATGAGGTCAGCGCTGTTGGTTATTGATGTGCAGAAAGGGTTGTTTACACCGCCGCCGGCGGATGCCGAAGCGACGATCGATCGCATTAACACCCTGAGTGCCGCTGCCCGTCAGGCCGGCGTGCCGGTGATTTTCATTCAGCATCAAACGCAGCATGATGAGTTGGCGCACGGCAGCGACGCCTGGCAACTTGATCCCGGTTTGCAGATAAAGGCCGGCGATCATCGGGTGGAGAAAACCACGCCGGACTCATTCCTGCGTACCGGATTGGGGCCGCTGTTGATTGCGAACGGTATCTCGCATCTGGTGGTTTGCGGCTATTCCACCGAATTTTGCGTGGATACCACTACCCGCCGCGCCGCCGCGCTGGGTTACCCGGTGACGCTGGCGGCCGATGCGCATACCAGCCATGACAAAGCGCATGCCTCCGGCCTGCAGATCCGCGCCCATCACAACGCCACACTGTCGAATATCGAAAGCTTTGGTGTCCTGATCGACGCACTGCCAACGGCAGAAATTCGTTTCTGACGGCCAGATAAAAAAGCCCGGAGCGATCCGGGCCTATCAGGATTACTTCAATCCGGCTCTGCGTGCCGCCACTTTGGCCAACGCCGACCAATCCAAATCTGCGTCGCCTTGCGCCACCGCGTCGAGGAAGTTGTCCTTTAGCACGCTGGCGAACGGCATTGGCGTGTGGCTGTTGGCACCGGCCTCTAGCGCCAGGCCGACGTCTTTCATCCCCAGGCTTAATTTAAAACCCGCAGGTTCAAACTTTTCTTCGGCGATCAACCCTCCATAACCCTTGTAAGCCGGAGAGGCAAACAGGGTACTGGTGAGCATGTGCAGATAATCCGCGCCGGAAACGCCGTAGTTGCGCACCAGAGCACTGCCTTCCGCCATCGCCTCAATGGCGCTGGCCAACGTGAAATTGGCGGCGATTTTAACGATGTTGGCCTGCTCGGGCTGATCGCCAAAATGCCAGGTCTGCTGGCCGAGCACCTCAAACAGCGGCTGCACTTTGGCGAGCAACAGCGGATCGCCCGCCGCCAGAATATTCAGCTTGCCGGCTGCGGCTACGTCCACCCGCCCCAACACCGGTGCGGCGATATAACCGACGTTGCGCTCCACGTGCAGCAACGCCAGCCGTTTGGCCAACGCCACCGAGACCGTCGCCATATTGATGTGAATCGCTCCCGCCCGCAGCTGTTGCAGCAGCCCGCTTTCCACCACTACCTGCTCGGTGGCGGCATCGTTGGCCAGCATGGTGATCAGTACGTCCACCTCCGCCAGTTCTTCCGGCTGCCGAGCCTGCACGGCCCCGGCGCTCACCAAAGGCTGCGCTGCCTGGGGCGAACGGTTCCATACCTTTACCCCATAGCCAGCCTGCAACAGGTTGGCGGCCATCGCGCTGCCCATACCGCCCAGGCCGGCAAATCCGATCTTCATATCGCGTTCCTTTTCTCAGGTTATCTTCCTTCACCCTAACGCGACGCTCGGAGAACGCAAATGGCGGAATGTAACGCTTTCTTAACCGACCCGCGCCCCCCCGTTAATCGAGGTAACGGTTCCGGTGATGAAAGAGGCCTCTTTCGAAGCCAGCCACAGCGCGGCGCTGGCGATATCCTCTACCCGGCCGGTGCGCCCCATCGGCGTTTCGGCCGCGATGGCGTCAATGCGATCCTGCGGCAAACCGGTACCGAAAAAGCGAGTGTCGGCGATAAAGCCCGGCGCAATGGCGTTAACCGTGATGCCTGCTTCGCCCAGTTCGCGTGCCAGGCTGAGGGTAAAACCTTGCACGCCGGCCTTGGCGGCAGAGTAGCCCAGAGCACCGGCGCTGCCGCTGCCGCATTGGGCGGCGATCGAACTCAGGTTGATGATGCGACCGCCCGGTTTACGCAGGTGTGGCAACATCGCCAACGTAAACAAAAAGGTACTTTTCAGGTTTCCGTCGATCACCGCGTCCCATTCCTGCTCGGCCTGCGCCAGGGGCGTATCGGCGGCAATCACCCGGGTAAAACCGGCGTTGTTGATCAGCACATCCAAAGTGCCGAGATCGGCTGCCAACTGGGCGGCCACTTCTTCCACCGCGCCACGTTGGCTCAAGTCCGCCGCATAATGGCGGGTGCCGTG
The DNA here is from genome assembly GCF_058799445.1 of Serratia sp. GW822-FHT06E05. Classification (NCBI taxonomy): domain Bacteria; kingdom Pseudomonadati; phylum Pseudomonadota; class Gammaproteobacteria; order Enterobacterales; family Yersiniaceae; genus Serratia; species Serratia sp. GW822-FHT06E05. Next base: position 1,442,208 of record NZ_JBXALM010000001.1, on the reverse strand, counting down.
GCCAATTTTCTGCGCCGCCTGTTGCAGGCGTTGAGGGTTACGCGCCACGATGGCGATGCGGTAATCCTGTTGTGCCAGTTGCTGGGCGATGGCCAGTCCAATACCGCTGGATCCGCCGGTAATCACCGCTGTACGTTGCGTCATAGCTGATTCTCCTGTGCCCGTGGTCCACGCCGGAATGGCGCAGCACTTGAGGGTTCGGAAAGTATTGGCTTTCGCTATCGATACATCCAATACTCTATTTATGCTTCCAAAATACGAAAAAGGTATCACGTGATTGAGCTACGCCAACTGAGGCAATTTGTCGCCGTCGCCGAAGAGATGAGCTTTCACCGCGCTGCCGAGCGTTTGCACATGGCGCAGCCGCCGTTGACGGCCGCCATCAGAAAGATTGAGCAGGAGCTGGGTGTCCCCTTGCTGGAACGCGGCAACCGGATCACGCGCATCACCGAGGCTGGGCAGGTGTTTCTGATCGAGGCGCGGCGGACCCTGGCGCAGTTTGAGCGCACCCTTGGCAATACCCGACGTGCGGCGCGTGGCCTGACGGAATCGCTACGGTTGACCTTTGTCGATAGCACGGTCAATGCCCTGCTGCCGGGGATCCTGCGCCAGTTTCGTCAGGCGCACCCGCAGGCGGAGTTCCATTTGCAGGAGGCCACCACCGCCGAACAGCTGATCGCGCTGCGCGACGATCGCGCCGATATCGGCATGGTGGTCCTGCCGATAGCGCCGCAGGATGAGCTGCAGATTCTGCCTTTTTTACAGGATCGCATGGTGCTGGCGCTGCCGGATCACCACCCTTTGGCGACGCAACGGCACGTGACGCTGAGCGATTTGGCCGATCAGCCCTGGGTGCTGTTTCCGGCACATTATGGGCCGGGGATGCACGCGGCGATTTTGCAGGCCTGTGCGGTGGCGGGGTTCAGCCCGCGTATCGTGCAGGAAGCTCGGCAGATGCAAACCATCGGCGGGCTGGTGGCCGGTGGGGTGGGGATTGCACTGATGCCGGCTCTGTTTGCGGTACTGAAATCACCCGGCGTGGTGTTCCGCGAACTGAGTGGCGCGGGTAGCCCGGTGCCCTATACGCTGGCGCTGGCGTTACGCACCCCTTCACCGCTGATCGAGGCATTTTGTCGTATCGCCGGCGAACAGGCGGCGGCCTGGCAGCGTGCGGTTATTGACAACCGGCGCAGTGGGGGGATACCTTAAAAGCATGAATATGCCGATGCACTCCACTCACAGCCAGTCTTGGTGGCGCCTCCTCTGAAGGCGGCACGGGTATTCACACCTCTTTTCAATGCCGCCGGTTCTGGCGGCATTTTTATTGCGTTGATCCGGTGGTGTATTTACTTTCAGGAGCAATGCAATGAGCTACACCATTTTGACCGGCGATCGCGCCACCGGATCCCTGCATTTAGGCCACTACGTCGGATCCTTGCGCCAGCGCGTTGAGCTGCAACAACAGCATCAGCAAACGGTGCTGGTCGCGGACCTGCAGGGGCTGACCGATAACGGCAACAATCCGCAAAAAATCAGCGCCAACGTGCTGAATCTGGTCGCCGACTACCTGGCGGTCGGCATCGATCCGCAGAAAACCACGATTTGCCTGCAATCCGCGCTGCCGGCGCTGGCTGAGCTGACCATGTATTATCTCAATCTGGTCAGCGTGGCACGGCTGGAGCGCAACCCCACAGTGAAAAGCGAAATTATCGAAAAAGACTTTTCCCGCAGCCTGCCGGCCGGTTTTCTGGTTTACCCGGTCAGCCAGGCGGCGGACATCACCGCATTTGGCGCGACCCACGTGCCGGTTGGTGACGATCAGCTACCAATGCTGGAGCAGACCAACGAGATCGTGCGGCGTTTTAATCGCATCGTTGGCAGACCGGTACTGACGGAATGCCAGCCGTTGCTGAGCAACGTCGGCCGCCTGCCGGGGCTGGATGGGCAGGGCAAGATGTCGAAATCGCGCGGCAACACCATTACTCTGGGCGCCGATGCCGAGCAGGTGCACAAGGCGGTGATGAGTATGTTTACCGATCCTGGTCACCTGAACGTTAAGGATCCCGGCCGCGTGGAGGGCAATATGGTGTTCACCTATCTGGATGCTTTCTGTGAGGATGCCGATCTGGTTGCCGATCTGAAGGCGCATTATCGTCGTGGCGGGCTGGGGGACATGAAAATCAAACGCCTGTTGGAAGATTGCCTGCAAAGCCTGCTGGAGCCAATTCGTACCCGTCGGGCCGAGTATCTGGCCGACAAGGGCGAGCTGTTGCGTATTCTGCAGCAGGGCACCCAGCGTGCCGATAAGATCAGCAAGCAGACGCTGGCACAGGTGAAAGGCGCGTTGGGGCTGGATTTCTTTAGCCTGTGTTGAACGCACGCCCTCAACGGTGGGAGAGGGCGGCGGAGTGAAATCCTTAGGCGGCGCTGTCAACGATCGGGTGTTTAACCACGAAGATATACGACAGCGCACCTATCAGGGTGAAGCAGGAACAGAGGATGAGCGCCAGGTTGAAAGAGTGGGTGGTATCGAGGATCCAGCCGGTGACCACCGGCGCGAACGAGGCGAAGATAAAGCTGGCGAAGTTTTGAATGCTGCCGACGGAGGCCGTCATGCGCGAGGTTACCGCCACGTGGATCAGGCCCCAGCAGGAGGTGCCGGCAAAGTGGATACAAAACAGCGCCATGCCGATCAACAACACCGCGCTGTAGGTGGTGGTAGCCTGGGCAACCACGGCGGTAAAGGAAGCGGACAGCAGCATGCCGGCCACAATGCAAATTTTGCGGCTTTTCAGCGGTGCCATTCCGCGCCGAACCAAAAAGTCGGTGACGAAACCGTTCGACAACATACCGGCGGCGCCGAACAGGAAGGGGATGGCACTCATTAGCCCGGTGCTTTTCAGGTCCAGATGGTAAGTGGTTTGCAGGTAACCCGGCAGCCAGGCCAGATACAGCCAGGCGGTGTAGTTGATGCCGCTAAAGCCGATCATCATGCCCCACATGGTACGGTTCCTGAATAGCCCACGCCACTCGCGAAAGTTCATCGGTTCAGGCCGCGCGCTGACGCTACCGGCGTTCAGATAGGCCTGTTCCTGAGCACTCAGGCTGACGTCCTGCCGGTTGCGGTACAGCATGTACCAGCCGATCGACAGGGCGATCCCCAACACGCCGATGGTGATGAACATACCGCGCCAGCCGAAGGCCAGCATCATGGCCGTGAGGATTGGCGGGCTGATCGCCAGCCCGATGGTCGAAGCGGCATTGAAAATGCCCATGGGCATGCCGCGATCTTTAATGTTGAACCAGTCATTGATCACCTTTACGCCGCACGGATTCATTGGCGCTTCGCCGATCCCCAGCCCGATACGTACCCAGATAAACTGGGTGAAGTTATGGATCATGCCGGACAGCGTTTGAAACAGCGACCAGACAAACATCCCGATCCCCAGCATCAGACGTGGGCCTTTTCGATCCAACAGCGGCCCGCAGGGCAGTTGGGCGATGCCGTAGGCCAATGAAAAAGCCGACAGCAGCAAGCCGATTTCGGTACCGCTCAGCCCCATTTCTTCCCGAATGGTGGAGTTCGCCACTGAGAGCGAGCTGCGATCGAGAAAATTGATTATTGCCGCCAGAAATAGCAACAACATGGCCGTAGTTTGGATTTTTTTAATTTTTGCCGAGCGGACTAACATGCCCTCCGGCGGCATAGGAATTATGTTATCGGAATAGGGATCCGTTTGTGGTTTGCCGCTATCGACGGTATGGGTTCTTTCCATCTTTCTTTGCCTCCAGAATTTCGCATTAATAATATTTATTATTCCGGGTATTCCCCTGGGAAGTGCATTAGCAGGTGGTCGGCAGTAAGCCTAGTGGGCGAAATGGGGTTGGCGGTGTGTTTTGTCGCGGTTCCGTGCAGCAGCCAATATTTTGCTGCTTTTTATCGGTTTTAAATGCTGTGGGGGTGTTTTTTATCAATAAAGAGCGCCACCCCGAATCAGGCGATGCTCTGATTGATCGAGCGGATCATGGACTGCTTGGCGGTGTCCAGATGGCGGTGCAGGCCGTTGATGGCTTCCTGATCGTTACGGCAGATCAACGCGCTGAGAATGGTCATGTGTTCTTCAATGGCGACGATATTGCGCTGTTTAAGATCGGTTTCATCCCACTGGTAGTGGAAATGAAAAATCACGGAAATGATCTCCAGCGACTGGTTGAAGAACGGGTTGTTGGCAGCGGAGAGGATCAGCCCGTGGAAATCGCGATCCAATTGGGAAAACAGGCGATAGTTGTCGCTGATGTTTTCCCGCAGTTGGCGGTGACGGCTCAGCAGCTCTTTGGCCTGCAGCCAGCGCTCGTCGTGCATCGGCAGATTGATAAAGTGGGAAAGGGCGTGCGTTTCCAGCATCTGGCGCAATTCAAACAGCTGTTCGGCGTAGCGTTGATCAAATTTCTTCATGCTCCACTGACCGCGCCGGACGCTGTCGATCAGGTTGTAACGGCTGAAGTGCAGCAGAAACTCCCGCACCACCACCGGGCTCACGTTGACCGCACGCGACAGCTGCAGTTCGCTGAAGGTATCGCCGGCGCGCAGCTGCTTTTGGTTGATCATTTGGTAGAACGCCTTTTCAAACTTTTTCCCCTGTTCATCAAGAGAAAGGCTCTGGCAGTCGAAGCCATCTTGCGGCAGTGCCCGGCGTAAAATAACGTAGTCATCGCCGACTTTTTCCAGCACGCCACACTGGGACAAGTGCGCCAGCGTATGGCGCACGGTGGTGCGGCTGATGTTGTACATTTCGGCCAGGGCGGCCTGAGACGGCAGCGGCGAGCGCAGGTGGCCGTTATTGATGCTGTCGATCATCTGGTTTACTACGTTTTGCCGCAGGTTTTGGGTTCTGCTCATGCTGTGCCTCAGGTGTTTTTTATGCATTTAAAACCAATTTAAATCGGTTTATTTAGCGATACCTCACAGATTTGTCTGAACATATCGGCGGCGCTCCGGTTTTTATTTAATAACCTCCTCATCATTAGTGGAGGAAAAACGATGACAACAATGAAAACCTTAGTGTGTGAGCAGCCGACAAAATTAGTTTATCAACGGCGTCCGGTGCCTTTTCCTGCCGCGCAGGAAGTGGTGATCAAAATAATCACCGTCGGCATTTGCGGCACGGATATTCATGCCTGGTCCGGTCATCAGCCTTTCTTCAGTTATCCACGCGTATTGGGCCATGAAATATGCGGTGAAATTGTCAGCGTCGGCAATAACACCACTGACTGGCAGGTGGGCCAGCGGGTGGCGGTAATGCCGTATATTTCTTGCCACCGCTGTGGCGCTTGCCAAAGTGGCAAAACCAACTGCTGCGAGAATATTTCGGTGATGGGTGTTCATCAGGATGGCGGTTTTTGCGAATACCTCAGCGTGCCGATCGGCAACCTGCTGGCGGTGGACGATGTGGCTGCTGAAGCGGCAGCGCTGATTGAGCCCTTTGCCATCAGCGCTCATGCGGTGCGTCGTGCCGGAATTGCGGCGGACGATCAGCTGCTGGTGGTGGGTGCCGGGCCTATCGGGCTGGGCGCCGCGGCGATCGCCAAAGCCGATGGCGCGCAGGTGGTGGTGGCGGATACCAGCGCCGAGCGTCGGCGGCACGTCGAGCAGGTGTTGCAGTTACCTACGCTTGATCCGCAGGATGAACGCTTTGATGCGGCGCTGCGCGGCCAGTTCGACGGCAAATTGGCCGCCAAGGTGATTGACGCCACCGGCAACCCGCAGGCGATGAACCACGCCGTCGATCTGATTCGTCACGGCGGCAGCATCGTGTTTGTCGGCTTGTTTAAGGGCGATCTGCAGTTCTCCGATCCGGAGTTCCATAAAAAGGAAACTACCCTGATGGGCAGCCGCAACGCGACCAGCGAAGACTTTGCCAAGGTGGGGCGGCTGATGGCGGCAGCGAAAATCACCGCGCAGATGATGCTTTCACACCATTTTGATTTCGATACCCTGGCGGAGCATTACGAAGCGCAGGTGATCAACAACAAGCAGTTAATTAAGGGTGTTATTCACTTTCAATAAGCCCCAGCGGGAAATGATGGCACGCGTCATTTCCCGGCCACAAAAGCATCATCCCGTTGTCATAAACTTATCCGTTAATAGGTGCCCATAATGATTAGTCACTGAAACCAGAGAAATCATATGGCTCAGGCACTGTTAAAACTGGCACCAACCGATTTTCCAGGGCAGCAACCGGTTCAACTACAAAAAGTGTTATCGGTTAAAGGTTTGGGAAAAGCGTATAAATCTCAGCATCGCGTGCTGGATGACATCAACTTCGATCTGCACGTCGGTGAATTCGTGGCGGTGATCGGGCGTTCCGGCGCCGGCAAATCCACCTTGCTGCATACCCTGAACGGCACCATTCCTTCGAGCTGTGGCGAGATGCTGCACTTTGAGGATGACGGCGTAGCTCAGGATATCGCGCAGCTTTCCCCTCGTCAGATGCGGCAATGGCGTGCCCGCTGCGGCATGATCTTCCAGGACTTCTGCCTGGTGCCACGGCTGGACGTGATGACCAACGTGCTGTTGGGGCGACTGAGCCACACCTCGACCCTGAAATCCTTCTTCAAACTGTTTGACGATACCGACCGCGCCCGTGCTATCGAGCTGTTGCAATGGCTCAATATGCTGCCGCATGCCCTGCAGCGCGCCGAAAACCTGTCAGGCGGTCAGATGCAGCGAGTGGCGATCTGCCGCGCGCTGATGCAAAACCCCAAAATCCTGCTGGCCGATGAGCCGGTGGCGTCGCTCGATCCGAAAAATACCCGTCGCATTATGGATGCGCTGCAAAAAGTCAGCGAAAACGACATCGCAGTGATGGTGAACCTGCACTCGGTCGAGTTGGTAAAAGAGTATTGCACCCGGGTGATCGGCATTGCACAGGGCAAGATCGTGTTTGACGGCCACCCTTCGCAATTGAACGAACGGATACTGCACCAGCTGTACGGCGAGGAAGCCAATCAGATCCATTAACCACCAGAACCTTTATCTTCACTTTTACCTTTACACACACAAGGCATTGTAATGAAAAAAGTATTGAGTCTGACCACAGTGATGGCCGGCGCGATGATGGTATTTAATGCTGCCGCAGCGGATGCACCTAAAGAACTGAATCTGGGCATTCTTGGCGGACAGAACGCCACCCAGCAAATCGGCGACAACCAGTGCGTGAAGCAGTTCCTGGACAAGGAACTGAACGTGGACACCAAGCTGCGTAACTCCTCTGACTATTCTGGCGTGATCCAGGGCCTGCTGGGCGGCAAAATCGATCTGGTGCTGAGCATGTCACCGTCGTCGTTTGCCTCGGTCTATATCAAGGATCCGAAAGCGGTTGATATCGTCGGCATCGCGATAGATGACGTTGACCAATCTCGCGGTTACCACTCCGTGGTAGTGGTTAAAGCCGGTAGCCCGTATAAAAAGCTGGAAGATCTGAAGGGCAAGGCCATCGGCTTCGCCGATCCGGATTCCACTTCCGGTTTCCTGATCCCGAACCAGGAGTTCAAGAAACTGTTCGGCGGCACGGTAGACAATAAATATAACAACGCCTTCTCTAGCGTCACCTTCTCCGGCGGCCATGAGCAGGACATCCTTGGCGTGCTGAACGGCCAGTTCGAAGGCGCGGTGACCTGGGCGTCGATGATCGGCGACTACAACACCGGTTATACCAGCGGCGCGTTCAACCGCATGATCCGTATGGACCATCCCGATCTGATGAAACAGCTGCGCATTATCTGGCAGTCGCCGCTGATCCCGAATGGCCCAATCCTGGTGAGCAACTCGCTGCCGGCTGATTTCAAAGCCAAGGTCGTGACGGCCATCAAGAAGCTGGATAAGGACGATCACCAGTGCTTCATCAAGGCCATGGGCGGTAAACAGCACATCGGTGACACCACTCTGGCGGAATACCAGAACATCATCGACATGAAACGTGAGCTGACCAAAGGCGACCGTTAATGCTGACGGGGCTCGGCCTGGTCGAGCCCCGCTGAATTCCTCACGTCGGAAACCTATTTTGAATACAGATTTTGCGCACTACTACCAACAGATCCGCAGCAAGCAAAAGCGCGAGACGCTGTTTTGGTCGCTCGGTCTGGTGGCGCTCTACCTGGGCGCCGGCAGCATCGCCGAGTTCAACCTGCACACCGTGTGGGTCTCCATTCCTCACTTCTTTGATTATCTGGCGGAAACCATCCCCACCCTGCATTGGAATCTGCTGTTCGCCGATGGCCGCACCGAAGGCTCTTTGGCCTACTGGGGCTATCGGTTGAATATCCAACTGCCGCTGATTTGGGAAACGCTGCAGCTGGCGCTGGCGGCCACCATTCTTTCGGTACTGGTGGCGGGGGCGCTGGCATTCCTGGCGGCCAATAATACCCACAGCCCGGCGTCGTTGCGGCTGGCAATCCGGACGCTGGTGGCGTTTTTGCGCACCATGCCGGAGCTGGCCTGGGCGGTCATGTTCGTGATGGCGTTTGGCATCGGCGCCATTCCGGGCTTTTTAGCCCTGGCGCTGCACACCATCGGCAGCCTGACCAAACTGTTTTATGAATCGATCGAAACCGCGTCCAACAAGCCGGTACGTGGGCTGGCGGCCTGTGGCGCGACGCCGCTGCAGCGCATGCGGTTTGGCCTTTGGCCGCAGGTAAAACCGGTCTTCTTGTCGTACAGCTTTATGCGCCTGGAAATCAACTTCCGTCAGTCGACCATTTTGGGGCTGGTGGGGGCGGGCGGCATCGGCCAAGAGCTGATGACCAATATCAAACTCGATCGCTATGACCAGGTCAGCATGACGCTGCTGCTGATAATTCTGGTGGTTTCGCTGCTGGACTATGCCTCGGGCGAACTGCGCAAACGGGTCGTGGAGGGGAAAAAATGATCACAGCACCAACGCTCACGGCGGAAGGAATGCAGGCGCTCAAGCAGCAGCATCCGGAAATATTCTCGCAGCAGCGTCGCTACCTGCGCACCGTCGGCATGATCGCGGTAGCGATCGCGCTGTATTACCTGTTCTTCTTCCAGTTTTTCGGCATCTCCTGGCCGCAGTTCGTTAACGGATGCCATCAGCTTGGCCGCTATTTTATGCGCATGTTCGTCTGGCATGATTTCGTCAACTGGCCGTTCATGTACTATTTCCAGCAGATTTTCATCACCATCGGCATCGTGTTCGCCGGGACCATTACCGCTTCGCTGATCGCCTTGCCGCTATCGTTCTTCGCAGCGCGCAACGTGATGTCAACGCCGCTGTTGCGACCCATATCGGTGGTGGTGCGGCGGTTTTTAGATATTTTTCGTGGCATCGATATGGCGATCTGGGGGCTTATTTTTGTCCGCGCGGTTGGTATGGGGCCGCTGGCCGGGGTGCTGGCGATCGTGATGCAGGACGTTGGTCTGCTCGGAAAACTGTATGCGGAAGGGCATGAGGCGGTCGATAAATCCCCGAGTCGTGGTCTGACGGCGGTGGGGGCCAACGGCCTGCAAAAGCACCGTTACGGTATCTTCACCCAGTCGTTCCCGACCTTTCTGGCGTTAAGCCTTTACCAGATTGAATCCAACACCCGCTCGGCGGCAGTGCTGGGCTTTGTGGGGGCCGGCGGCATAGGGTTGGTGTATGCGGAAAACATGCGGCTGTGGAATTGGGACGTCGTGATGTTTATCACGCTGATCCTGGTCGTGGTGGTGATGATTATGGATAAGGTGTCGTCGATCCTGCGTAATAAATACATCATCGGCGAAGACATTCCGTTGTATCAGCATAAAAGCCAAATCGATTAAGCCCCGACACTATTTCACTGGCGGTTGGACATATTTGGCTTCTGATGCTGCGTTATCCACTTACAAGATTAACGCAGCGTATAAATAGCCAGGTAATTATGATTAAGGCGCAATGTCACCGTTGCGCCTTGTTATTTTTATGGTGTTTATCCCCATCGCTGTTCTATGTGTTGTGTGGTACTTCAGTAATCGCTATCGATTAGTGCGTAAGTGCATTCTTAATTATTTTATCCAGGTCTGTTAGAGGACAAAATAACCTTGAGGAATGCAGGATGCCAACTATCACTAAATCAAAATCACTTTATACTTTGACGCGACCCGTTTGGTTAGATGCTGCGGGCATGAGCAAAGGGATTGACCACGATCGTCAACATCTGGGGATTATTCTCGCCGCCGGCCAAGTGGTGCGCGTTCGCCAGACCAATGCGGCCTTTAGCGGCAAGCTGAAGCTGCGTTTGCTGAACGACGACAGCAAAACCGAGGCCGAATTCACTATCGGCAGCAGCTGGGTTGAGGCCAGCGTGAAGGGCGTATCCGTGCCGTTTATCGACACGCCATACGCGGCTGGGGCGCCCGTTGTGGAGGTTGAGTACCCGGACACGTCGAAAATCTTGCCGGTCTACCGTAAAGGCGAAAACGAAACGGCGTTCTTCGCCCGCTGGGATAATCAGGATGCGGAGTTTGCACTTGTCGAGTCCGACTACGCGGCGCTGCTGGTGCCAAAAATCAGCAAAAAAGAGCTGAAGGCGCTGGGCGAAGCTAAAAACATCGACGGCCTGATCGCCTATTACGATCGCATTTTCACTTTTTATAATGCGCTGGCGGGGGTGTCATTCGAGGCTGAGAATGCTTCGGATCTTAATATTAAAAACCGCTACTTTATTAAGGCCGATAAAAATGGCGCCGGCGCTGCTTATTACGGTGGTCGTTGGACGGCGGAAACCAGTAATTCGGTCAGCAGTTTCTGGCTAACCCCGAAAGACAATAACTGGGGAAGCCTGCATGAAATTGCCCATGGTTATCAGGGCCATTTTATGGGCGATAAATACTTCGCCACCGGTGAGATGTGGAACAATATCTATGCTGCCTGTTATCAGGACGTGATGCTGGGGGCGCGCAAATATCAAGAAGGCTGGTTGTATGCGCATGGCGATATGGCCGGCGTGGAGAAGGTTATTGTTGATTTTATCGCCAAAGCTACTCCGCTTAATCAATGGGACCTGCGCTCGAAACTCTACTTTGCGGTTCTGATGGTGGATAAGGCGGGCAAAAATGCCTTCACCCACTTTAATCAGCAATACCGTAAACGTTGCAACACCCCAGGCTTTGTTCCTTCCGAACATGCGCTGCTGGATATGCTCAGCGAAAGCTTTGCGGTCTCCGGCGAGCAGATTGACGTTACGCCATTTATCCAACTGGTCGGCGGCTACGTCACACCGGCCCAGCAGAAGCGTAATGTCTTTAGCCATGCGAAAGCGGTTTATCCTCTCTATCAATTGGTTGCCGCGCAGGATCTCGATGCGGTGAAAACGCAGTTGAAGCTGGACTCCACCCTGCGTCTGGTGGATTCCGCCCAGTTGAAGGCTACCGGCCTGAAAGGCAACGTTACCCTGAGCTTTGACATTGACGATTTCACCCAGATTTACGGCGAAGATCTGATCCTGCTGGACGGGGCCCGTTACGTTCGCAAAATGCGGATCGACAGCTCAACCCTGGTGCTGAAAGAGCTGCCGATTGGCGTTTATACCCTGCGACTGCCTACCGGCAAAGACCGGAAGTATCAGTTGGCCCAGGGTTACCTGGTGCTGAAACAGGGCGATAACGCGCTGAAGCTCGGCTTGGTTAAAAAAGTTGCGTCGCCGATCGCTACGCAAGAAATTAATCTGTTGGGGCTGAGTGATGCCGTTTTCGCCACGGTTGTGGCCGATCAGGGGCGGGGAAAAGTGGTGATAGACGTAACCAGCAAGGAACCGCACTCTTACTTCCCCGGAGAGACCTATGCCAAAATCACCCTGCGCAATGCACAAGATGCGGTGATCTTCAGCAAGGATATCCAGGGTACCGCCGCGAGCCTGAGCCATGATGAGTTGCCTCTTGCCGTCGGCGACAAAATTGAAATCTATCATGTGGAACCGGGACGCGTACGGGTGGCACCGGCCTCTCCGGATATCATTGATAATAAAAATAAAACCAACGTATTGACGATCACCCAATACGGATTGAAGAACGAAACCTTGTCGGGAGATCCGCAGGCAGCTCTGTTGGTGCGTCTTGAGGCAGCGGTACAGCGTCTGCGTGAATACCGTCAGGCCTATTTAGCGCCGTTCAGTGAGTTTAAAGACGATATCTATCTGGCGATCAATACCTTCGACAGCCCGCAGCGCGAGCAGTTATCGGCAAGCTATCAGGACTGCATTCCGGCTCACAATACCCGGCCGGGAGATCACCTGGGCAATGCCTTTACCATTGCCGGCAAAGGCATTGGCGATCGTCAGTTCCTGACCGGTACGGTCGATTTGGTGAAGAAAACTTTCACCCTGTCGATTGGGGCAGGGATTGCACATCATTACTTCACGGATGTTTATGCGGCCGTTAGCTACACGGATGCGGAAGGAAACGTACTGTATAGCGATGAGGTGGTGGGTAACCAAGAGCAACAGGCTCGTTCGGTCGTGTTGCCAATTTCCGGCTACGGCGGCGAGGTGATTCAACTGCGGCATGAGGAACCGGATAACCGCCTGATTATCACCAACGAGATGCAGCATGTCCGGCTGGCTGAAAAGGGGAAGCAGCAGAGCTATTGCCTCACGCCGCTGGGGTTGGAGCGGATGGCTGAATAACCTGTAGCAAGGCGGTTAATGGCGCCGGGTTGATCGCCCGGCGCTGTTTTAGTTTAAGAGCCCAAAAGCCAAATCGATTGAGAAACCCTGCACTGATCCTTATACTGCCGCACATATTCAAGGCGTGCGGCACTTATTTGATTTAACAACGCGAGCACGCCTTCCGGTTTACAAGCTAAAGGCAATTCTATGATCAACAATGACGTGCTGCGCAGCGTGCGCTACATGCTGAGTATTAACGACGCGAAAATGGTCGAGATTATCAAGCTGGATAATTTCGATGTTGCGGTCTCGGCAATGGGTGCTTACGTCATCAAAGAAGGTGAGCCAGGTTTCGAGAAGTGCCCGGACGAAGTGATGGCTCACTTCCTGAACGGTCTGGTGTTTTTCAAACGCGGCAAGGACGACAAGTTCCCGGCGCCGGAAGTGGAACTGCCGATCACCAATAACCTGGTGTTGAAAAAGCTGCGCGTGGCGTTTGAGTTGAAAGATACCGACATGCATCAGATTTTCACCGCCGTAGATTTCCGCATTTCCAAGCCAGAACTGAGCGCGCTGTTCCGCAAAGAAGGCACCAAAAACTTCCGCCCGTGCGGCGATCAGATGCTGCGTTATTTCCTCAAAGGCTTGGCGCAACGCCTGCGCGGCGCATAAGTTACGCCACCATTGATGAAACCCGCTGCCCAACGCCAACATTCTGTTGGCGTTGTTATTTCTGCGATATGAAACAAAATCGAGCTTAATTCTTATTTAGCGTCTCAAAAACGGCTCCAATTCTCCGCGTCGTCATCGGCAACCGCTGGTCCTTTCACTGCGGTAATAACCTGCTGCCGGACATTAATCGCGGCGGGCGCGGACGTGGCGAGTTTGAAAACGGCGACGGTTTGGTTCAAGTGATTGGCCTGATCTTCCAGCGCACTGGCGGCGGAAGCTGATTGTTCAACCAGCGCGGCATTCTGCTGGGTCACCTTATCCATTTCGTTAACGGCCTGCGCGATTTGTGCAATCCCACGGCTCTGCTCTTCTGAGGCGCTTGAGATCTCCTGCATGGTTTCAGTGACCTGACCGATGGCGGTAACAATCTCCGTCATAGCCCCGTTAACGTTCTCTACCAGATCGTTGCCCTGACTGACGCGCAGCACCGACGTATCAATCAGCGTTTTAATTTCTTTGGCTGCCTGAGCGCTGCGCTGTGCAAGGTTGCGCACTTCACCGGCGACCACGGCAAAGCCACGGCCTTGTTCACCTGCACGCGCCGCTTCCACTGCCGCATTCAGGGCCAAAATATTGGTTTGGAAAGCGATACCGTCAATGACGCTGGTGATATCACCAATTTTGCGTGAGCTGTCGGCGATATCGCTCATGGTGACCACCATTTTGCGAGTAATCTCGCCGCCGTTGATGGCACTTTGCGAAGCGCTTTTCACCAACGAAGTGGCAGCGCCGGCGCTCTCTGCGTTGTTTTTCACCGTAGCAGAAAGCTGCTCCATGCTGGCCGCCGTTTCTTCCAGTGAACTTGCCTGTTCTTCCGTGCGGCTTGAGAGGTCGTTGTTACCTACGGCAATTTCCTGCACGCCGGTATAAATATTTTGCGTGCCTGCACGGACGGCGCTGACGGTATTCGCCAGCTCATCACGCATATTGACGAGGCCTTGCATCAGCTTGCCAATTTCATTATTCCCACTGGCATTAATTTCTATCGCCAAATTTCCGTGTGCAATTTCAGCTTGATAGTCGATAATCTGATTGATTTTGTTGATCACATATTTTCTGATCCAGACCAGTACCACGCCGGTGAGCAGAATAAAGATGAAAATAAACGTCAACGATAAAGGCACCATTTTATGGTAACTGTCCTGTGCCGCAATACCCGCTGGAGTAATAATATCGTTGGCAACGTAGGCTGAGGTCTCATCAAGCACAGACATGAAATGCGTGGCTGAGCTATTGTGCATAATTGTTTGGAAGCGAGAGATATCGCCATCTTCCAGGCTGATAATTAATTTAAGCAGGTCGCCGCGTGCTTTTTCATACAGATTCTTGACGTTCTTGGTCCGCGCTTGTTCATCCTGATCATTCAGTGACAGTTGATAAAATTCTTCCATCAATTTATCAACTTTAGTGAGGCGCTGGCGAAGTTCGCCCAGAGATTTTTTTGCATTGTGATTTTGTGGCTGCGTGCTGAGCATCAAGGCATCTTTCAGCACGTCTTCACGGATCTCGGTAACGGAAGCGTAGGCATTATCCATTGCCATGATTTGATTAAAGCCGGAGGAGATTTGGGTAATGCGGTTATTGGTGCCTGAGGCATCCAGAATGCTCCATGCGCCGGAGAATATCTGAATAATACAGAATAGGGTTAAAATCCCCATTAGCCCGTGGGAGATTTTTAATCGTTCAAACATAGTACAACCTGAGATTTCAGTGAGGTGCCAGTGCGGCAAATAACACTATTTTGCCGCGAGAAGTGCTGTGTGTTTTCGGCAGATTACGATAAAACTTTAGTAATTAATTGGGAGCGGGATTTGAGGGCCATATTATCTTTGTTTTTAACTTTTCGTTTTTAGTTGAAACATACAGATAACATGAACTGGCCTGAGGCCTATTATCCAAAGCCCGGCAGTAAAGTAATAGCGATACCTCAAGGGAAAATAGCTTAAGATTTTGTAACGGAGCGTATTTATTTTTCCTGTTAATTATTAATCATGTTTCTATTTTAATGGCGGTGCAGCCAAACCCAAACAGGGCTCAGGCTGCTGACAAACGCTCGAAAAGGCTAAACCGGTAGGGGTCGAACATATTCGACCCGATTTAATTCATTGATTATGCTATTGGGCGCAGCATGCAGCGCTCCTACCATTAAGCAACAGAGCACTTTGTCAACGGCTTCAGCTCGCAGGGGGGATTGGCGAAGCGCCGAGCAATTGCTGCGCCAGCGATTCTGCGTGTTGCGCCACCTGCGGCAACCCCATCAGTTCACCGAAGCGTCCGCGAGCGGCGGGGCCTGCCACGTAGAGACGATCGTTACTTTTTCCCTGGCGATCAATCGCTCGCGAGTGGTCATCGACCCAAATTCCCAGCGCCAGCGGATCGGGCTGGATAGCCCCTTCCGCTGCGAGCTGCTTCAGCAGCGCATCGCTGTTGAGCAACGTACCGTGCGCCGGACCAGTTGTGACAATCAGTTTATCCACCCGCAGAGTTTCCGTGGCGGCTTTACCGCGTGCCTTCACCGTCAGAATGAGCGTTTCTTTGTCTACCTCAACCTGCTTAAGGCTGGCGGCCAGCACCTTAAGGCGCCCATTTTGCTGTAGCAGGGACAATACCTCACTGACCTGCGGTGCAATGCGGTAACGGTGCACGTCCCACCATGGACGCAGATGGCGTAGAAAGCGCCGCTGTTCTTTCAGCGAAAGCCGTTGCCAAATCTGCTGTCCGTTCAGCCGTATGTCGTCCAGTACCCCTTGCCAGGGCAGGCCTTCCTTGGCGGCCAGCGCTACTTCCTGTCGGACTCGCCGCAGCCAGGCGCGGGCGCTGTCGGCCTGTGGACGCCGATAATCAAGCTGGCGAGGCGGCGACTCACCGGTCAGATTTGGCCGGGGCAGCAGGCCGCGGCGCGAGAATGCCAGGATCGGCCCACGATGCCCCTGGCGGTCAAGCGATGCCACCACGTCAGACATGGTTAATCCGGAACCGATGATAGCCACCCGCGCACTCTTCTCCACCTCGATTAACGCATCTGTCCGCCACGGGTTGGCGATAAGGCCTGGATGGTCTTGCGGCACCTGCTGTAGTTGTCTCGGTACGTCAGGGGGCGGGTGGCTGATGGCCAGCACCACCTCATCCGCGCGATATCTATCCCCGGAGGCCGTCAGCACCTCTGCATTTTGCAGCGCCACGGCATAATCCTGAACATGGGTGACCTCTACTGGCGATGTTTCCAGCGCAGCGGCCAACTTGTCGACAATATAGGCGGCGAACCGTCCCCGTTGCGGATAAAGGCTGCCATCCGTCCAGAGCGCTTTGTCATCCTGTATGAGGCCTCCCTCCGCCCTCAGCCAGCGGTCGAAGTCACCTTCTTCGGCGGCGGAAAGCTGCATACGTGCGGCAGGGACGTTTATGCGATGCGCCGGGTCGACCGTGCCATAAGCCACGCCCTGAGCCAACTGGGCTCGAGGCTCGATAACGATCACCTTCAGGCCGGATTGGCCCAACCGCGCCAGATGAATAGCCAGCGCGGTACCGCTAAAGCCGCCGCCAATGATGACAATCTGCCGATCAGCCATGACTTAACACCGGTTGCTGTTGGCGTTCCAGCTCGCGAACCCGCGGGATCACTTCGCGGCCAAAGAACTCCACCTCTTCCTGAAAATGCAGGAAGCCCAGCAGCATCAGATCCACGCCGGCTTGTTTGAGTTCGACGATCCGCTCCGCTATCTGCTGCGGGGTGCCAATCAGGTTGGTTTTGAAGCCATCGTTATATTGCACCAAATCCTCCAGCGTCGATTTCGCCCAGTTACCTTCCCCCTCAGGGGAGGCGCTACCGGCATTTTTCACCTCAGACTGGAACCCTTTCACCGCATCCGGATTCGCATTGTCCAGGATATCACGCAGTACGCTTTGCGCTTCCTGCTCCGTTTGGCGGGCAATGACGAAGCCATTGACGCCGATCTTGACCTTGTGCTGATTTTCGGCGGCTTTTAGCTGGATATCTTCAACCTGCTGACGGATACCTTCCGGGGTGTTGCCGTTGGTGAAGTACCAGTCGGACACTCGTGCGGCCATATCCCGCGCGGCTCTTGAACTACCTCCCTGGAAAATCTCCGGTTGCGGATCCAGCGGTTTCGGCTTCAGCGAATAGTCGCGGAAGCGGTAAAAATCACCGGCAAAAGTGAAGCTGTCCTGCTGCCAGATGCCCTGCAGGCAGCGAATGAACTCTTCCGAACGCAGATAGCGCTCCTCGTGATCCAGCCAGGGTTCGCCAATAGCTTTGAACTCGCCCCGGAACCAACCGCTGACGATATTGACCGCAATACGCGCGTTGGACAGATGGCTGATGGTGGCAATCTGTTTGGCGGCGAGGGTTGGATTCCATGGGCCCGGCAACAGGGCGGCGATGACCTTGAGCTTCTCCGTCGCTCCCAGCAAGTCCTGTGAAAATGTCACCGACTCATGTTGATTATCCGCGCCATAGCCGGCGGTAAAGCGGATCTGCGTCAGGGCATAGTCAAACCCGGCGCGCTCGGCAATTTGCGCCAGCTTGCGGTTATAGTTTGCATCCCAACTGGTGCGCTGAGGGATTTGGCTGATCACCAGGCCACCCGACACGTTAGGGACCCAGTAGGCGAACTTGATCGGTTCATTGCTCATGGTTTTCTCCTCAGTTTCACTTTTTCACCGGACGACGATCGCCGCCGATGGTTTCTCCAAATGGCCCGGTGTTAACCGTACGCTGACGTTTTTCGACGTTGCCCGCCAGCGGCAACAGCGGCATTACCAGTTCGGCAAACCGATGAGCCTCTTCCAGGTGCGGATAACCCGAGAAAATAAAATTAGTGATCCCCAATGCCTGATATTCACGGATGCGTTCGGCAACCTGTTGTGGATTGCCGACCAGTGCGGTACCTGCGCCGCCGCGCACCAGCCCCACGCCTGCCCATAAGTTGGGAGCGATGTGCAAGCTGTCCTTCGAGCCGCCGTGCAGTGCGCTCATGCGGGCCTGTCCGGTCGAGTCCATACGCGAGAAAATTTTCTGTGCGGCGGCGATGGTGTCATCATCCAAATGGGCAATCAGTTTGTCGGCGGCAGCCCAGGCTTCCTCTTCCGTTTCCCGAACAATGACGTGCAGGCGAATGCCGTAGTTCAGCGTGCGTCCGCGCTCCTGGGCGCGCTGACGCACCACGGCAATTTTCTCCGCCACCTGCTCAACCGGTTCTCCCCAGGTGAGATAGGTGTCGATCTGGCTCGCCGCTACCTCCAGCGCTTCCTCTGACGAGCCGCCAAAAAATAGCGGCGGCCCGTTCTCCTGTACCGGCGGGAACAGCACTTCAGCGCCTTCAACCCGCAAATAATCGCCCTGAAAATCGACCTTTTCGCCTTTCAGCAGGCGAGAATAGACCTCCAGAAACTCGCGGGTGACCTGATAGCGCTCGGCGTGACTGAGGAAGATCCCATCGCCTTTGTTCTCGACGGGATCGCCACCGGTCACCACGTTGATTAACAGACGTCCCTCCGAAAGGCGATCCAGCGTGGCGGCCATCCGCGCGGCAAGGCTCGGGGGCTGCAACCCAGGGCGCACGGCGACCAGATAGCGCAGACGTTTGGTGAGGGGGGCGAGTGCGGCAGCGACCAGCCAGGAATCCTCGCAGCTTTTGCCGGTTGGGATCAGCACGCCGTAATAGCCAAGGTTGTCTGCCGCCAGCGCAACCTGTTGCAAATAAGGCAGATCTACGGCTCTTCCGCCCTCGGTCGTGCCCAGATAACGGCCGTCGCCGTGGGTCGGTAAGAACCAGAATACGTTGATGTTTTGCGCCTGCCGTTCGCTCATTAGTCATTTCCTATATAACGATATCTTAATTTATTCAATAGAATTTCCATGCTTGGTTATAAACAACCAAGCAGAAAGCATGCCAAAATGAGTGGTTGTTTTTGTTCTTATCTATTAACAAGTTAGCGATTTTTGCCGTGGACGGTTTTGCTGCAAATGCAGCAGTGACTGATGGCAGGCTGTTGCATTTGCAGCAACGGGGCGGTTCAGCCTCTCGTCTTGTCTGGCCGCTGTCGGTATTGTTTCTGTACTGTTCCCTTAAAGGTATCGACGATGCAAAGCTCCGGTCCGCGGTTAATTGACCCCGCTTCTCTTGCCTTCCAAAACGTTCTGGATCGTCTGGCTCCGACGGACGCCACCGTGCTTATCGTGGGCGAAACCGGCACGGGTAAGGAGCTAATGGCCCGCTATCTGCACCATCACAGCCTAAGGCGCGATCGCCCCTTTCTGGCGGTGAACTGTGGCGCGCTGACGGAGAGCCTTGCCGAGTCGGAACTGTTTGGACATGAGAAAGGTGCTTTCACCGGGGCAGTGGATCGCCACCAGGGGTGGTTCGAGGCGGCAGAAGGGGGCACCTTGCTGCTGGATGAAATCGGTGAGTTAAGCCTGCCGCTACAGGTAAAGCTGCTGCGTGTATTGCAAGAACGGGAAGTGACCCGGGTGGGCTCCCATCGGCCGGTAAAAGTGAACGTCCGCGTCGTGGCCGCTACCCATGTGGATCTGGCGAATGCCATCCGCGAACGCCGCTTTCGTGAAGATCTTTATTACCGGCTCAACGTGGCCGCCGTCACTTTGCCTCCCTTGCGCCAGCGGCGGCAGGATATTCCACTGTTGGCTGAGCATTTCCTGACGCTGTACGCGCGGCGGTTGGGGCGCCCTCAGCTGCGTCTTAGCGCAGAGGCGCTGGCCACGCTGATGGATTACCCGTGGCCGGGAAATATCCGCGAGCTGGAAAACACCCTGCATAATTCGGTGCTGCTCAGCAAAGCGCCGCTGATTACGCCGCAGCAGCTGAGGCTAAGCGCTGAAATGGCCAGCTTGCCGCCTCAGGGGGATGCTTCGCTGGACAGCTTCCTTCGCCAGCAGTTGGTGGGTAACGATGGCCCCCTCTACCAGCGTGTGATCGACTCGCTGGTGCGCAATGCTTTTGAACTGAGCCAGGGTAACCAGTTGCAGGCCGCGGCGCTGTTGGGCATCAGCCGTAATACGCTGCGTACCCATCTGGGGCATCTTGGCTTAATCAAAGCCAGGAGAAGCGTCGGCGGCACGGCGTTAAAATCAGGCCGGGAGACCCGCAGCCGCGAACGCGAATTGCGTATTGGTTATCAGAAGTTTGGCAACCTGGGAATACTCAAGGCCCGTCAGTCGCTGGAGGCGCGCCTGGCCGACAGTGGGGTGAGCGTGTTGTGGAGCGAGTTTCCTGCCGGTCCTCAGTTGCTGCATGCCCTGACTAACCGAGAGATCGATTTTGGCACCACCGGCGAGGTTCCTCCTTTATTTGCTCAGGCCGGCAACAGCCCATTGCTGTACGTTGCCTGGGAACCGGCCGCACCACAAAGCGTGGCGTTGCTGGTTATCGATGACAGCCCGATCCGCACTCTTGCCGACCTGCGCGGAAAGCGGATTGCGGTCAATAAAGGCTCCAATGTGCATTATCTGCTGTTGCAGATCCTTGATGAAGCCGGATTGACGCTGGAAGACGTACGGGTGGTTTATGCGCCGCCAAAATACCCGCTGACCCCCAGCGATCATCATGCGGTGGATGCCTGGATGATGTGGGATCCCTTGCTGAGCGATGCCGAACAAAGCGGGCAGTTCAGGGTTATCGCCAACGGCGTAGGGCGGGTGAGCAACCATCAGTTCTATCTTGCTCACCGCGATTTCGCCGGCCACTCTTCCGATTTGCTGCACGGCCTGATGGCGGCGCTGGAACAAACCGGGCGCTATATTGACGCCCATCGCGACGAAGCGGCAACGCTGTTGTCGGCCGAACTGGGGCAAGGTATCCCCTCGCTCACCCACGCACTGGCTCGCCGCAGCCATCAGACACGCCGAATGGATTTAAATATCATTCGCCAGCAGCAGGCGATAGCCGACCGTTTTTACGCTTTGGGGCTGTTACCCCGAGCGATTAAAGTTCGCGAGGCGATATGGCAGTGACGGGTTACTTCCGTCATCAACCCTGTTCCCTTGGCGCTAATGCATTCATCAAAGTGGGCTGCGGCTTGTTTGTGATCAATCGAAAAGCGGCATTTAGCCGCGTGAGTCGAGAGCGTGGTGCATACCAGAAAGCCCCGCCAGCGCTGTAATAACAGAAAGTGTACTGCACCTTTTTTGCTCGCCGATTGTGCAGCGCTGGTGCAGGATGATTATTTTATTGTCATAAGTTTTAATTATAATTTATTGAAATCATACGATTAAAAATTGGCACGTCGGTTGCTCTATTGAATCCCATCTTGTGTACTAGATGGAATTCAGCCGATGACCCAGCCTGTTAATACGCTACGCGGTTTCACCCTCAGCGAATGGCAACACCACTATCACACCCGCCCGGCCGACGAGCGCATTGCCTGCGTGCGCGCTACCCTGACTGCACTGGCCGCCGACCTGCCGGCGGATGACAACGCCTGGCTGTATCTTGCCAGTGCCGCACAGCGTGAAGTGCAGTACCAAAGATTGGCGCAGCGGCTTGAAGCGCTTGCCGGCGATATCAGCCAGCTTCCGCTGTTTGGCATCCCCTTTGCGGTAAAAGACAACATCGACGTCGGCGGCTGGCCGACCAGCGCGGCCTGCCCGGAGTTCGCTTACCTGGCGGCGTCGGATGCCACCGTGGTCGCCAATTTGTGCGCTGCCGGTGCCATCGTGATCGGTAAAACCAATCTCGATCAGTTTGCGACCGGGCTGGTGGGCACCCGTTCGCCACACGGCGCGGTGGTCAACAGTTTCGATAGTCGTTACGTCAGCGGCGGTTCCAGCTCCGGTTCGGCGTCGGTAGTGGCGCGCGGCCTGACGCCGTTTTCTCTGGGCACCGACACCGCAGGTTCGGGGCGCGTTCCGGCAGGATTCAACAATATTGTCGGCCTGAAACCGACCAAAGGCGGGTTGTCGAACCGTGGCGTGGTGCCCGCTTGCCGATTGAATGACACCGTATCGGTGTTTGCCCTGACGGTGGCGGACGCAGCGCTGGTGGCCGAATTGGCCGGCGGCTATGACGCAGCCGATGCCTATTCCCGCATTAACCCCCGCACCGCCCCGGCGGATTTACCTGCGTCACCTCGTTTCGCGGTGCCTGCGCAACTCGAATTTTTCGGCGATGTGCAGGCCGAGCGGGCATTTCAGCGGGCGCTGGTGCAGTTGAAAAGCAGCGGCGTGACGCTGGAAACCCTCGATTTTACGCCGTTTCGCGTGCTGGCGGAGCAGCTCTACTACGGCCCTTGGGTGGCGGAGCGTACCGTGGCGGTCGAAGCGATGCTGAGCGCCAACCCGCAGGCCATCAATCCGGTAGTGCGCGGCATCGTCAATAACGGCCTGAAGTACAGCGCCTGCGATGCTTACAAGGCGGAATACCTGCGTGCCGAACTGACGCGGCAGATTGAGCAGCAACTGGCTCCCTTTGATGCGCTGGTGGTGCCGACCTCGCCGACGATCCGCACCCTGGCGGAAATGGAGCAAGAGCCGGTGTTGTTTAACTCGCAGTTCGGCACCTACACCAATTTCACCAACCTGGCCGATCTGAGCGCACTGGCGCTGCCTGCGCCGATGCGTGACGACGGATTGCCTGCCGGTATCACCCTGATTGCACCCGCCTGGCATGATCGTGCGTTGGCGGCGCTCGGCCAGCGCTGGCAGCAGGCCCAGGATCTGCCGCTTGGCGCAACGGGTCGCCGGTTGCCTGCTGCTCAATTCTTGACGCCATCCAGCCAGCACGTGCGGGTAGCGGTGGTCGGTGCGCACCTCAGCGATATGCCGCTGAATTTCCAGCTCGTGCAACGCGCGGCAACTCTCGTAGAGCAAACCACTACCGCGCCGTGCTATCGCCTCTACGCCCTCGCCAATAGCCAACCGCCAAAGCCGGGGTTGGTCAAAGCCGCTCAGGGGGCCGCCATCAGCGTCGAACTATGGGATATCCCGCTGGCGCGTTTCGGCGAGTTGGTGGCCGAGATCCCGGCGCCGCTGGGTATGGGCACCTTGCTGCTGGCAGACGGGCGACGGGTGAAAGGCTTTATCTGCGAACCCTGGGCGCTAGAGGGCGCGACGGACATCACTGAATTTGGCGGTTGGCGCCACTACATCGCCAGCCAGAAGGGGGCCTGATCATGTTTACAACCGTATTAATTGCCAACCGCGGCGAAATTGCCTGCCGGGCGATCCGCACCCTGAAACGTTTGGGCATCACCAGCGTAGCGGTCTATTCCGACGCCGATCGCAATGCGCCGCACGTGACCGAGGCTAATCTGGCGATACCGCTCGGTGGCGACAAGGCCGCTGACAGCTATCTGTGCATCGACAAGATCCTGGCTGCCGCGGCGCAAACCGGCGCGCAGGCGATTTATCCGGGCTATGGCTTTCTTTCCGAGAGCGCCGAGTTTGCCGACGCCTGTGAAACGGCGGGCATCGCTTTTATCGGCCCGACGGCGGCGCAAATCCGCGAGTTTGGCCTGAAACACCGTGCTCGCGAGCTGGCGGCGGTGGCGCAGGTGCCGATGACGCCGGGTACGGGACTGCTGAACAGCGTTGAGGAGGCGGTCAGCGCCGCCGGCCGCATTGGCTATCCGGTGATGCTGAAAAGTACCGCCGGTGGCGGTGGCATTGGCCTGACGCGCTGCGACGATGAAGCCGCGCTGCGTGAGGCTTATGACAGCGTAAAACGCCTGGGCGAGCAGTTCTTCCGCGACTCTGGGGCCTTTATTGAGCGCTTTGTCGATCAGGCCCGGCACGTGGAAGTGCAAATATTTGGTGACGGTCAGGGCTGGGTGGTGGCGCTGGGTGAGCGCGACTGCTCATTGCAACGCCGCAACCAGAAAGTGGTGGAGGAAACCCCGGCACCGAATCTGCCCACCGCCACGCGTCAGGCGCTGCATCAAGCCGCTGTGGCGCTGGGGGCGTCGGTCAACTACCGCAGCGCCGGCACCGTGGAATTTATCTACGACGCTGCACGTGACGAGTTTTATTTTCTGGAAGTGAATACTCGCCTGCAAGTGGAGCATCCGGTGACTGAATGTGTCACCGGGCTGGATCTGATCGAATGCATGTTGCAGGTGGCGGCGGGCGATGCGCTGGACTGGGCGGCGTTGCAACGAGCGCCGCAGGGGGCATCGATTGAAGTGCGCATTTATGCCGAAGATCCTCTGAAGCATTTCCAACCCAGCCCCGGCGTGCTGACTGAAGTGCACTTTCCGGACGATGTGCGCGTCGACGGTTGGGTGGCCACCGGCAGCGAAGTGTCGGCCTTTTATGACCCGATGATCGCCAAGCTGATCGTTCATGGCGAAGACCGCCGCCAGGCGCTGGAGAAAATGCGTGTCGCGCTGGATGCAACCCGACTGCACGGGATTGCCACTAACCTGGACTACCTGCGACAGGTGATTGCGACCGAGGCATTCCAGAACGGCAGCGTCTGGACACGCATGCTGGACAGCTTCCGGTTCCAACCCAATAGCATTGAAGTGCTGCAGCCGGGCACCTACAGCAGCGTGCAGGATTATCCCGGCCGTGTTGGCTATTGGGATATCGGCGTGCCGCCGTCCGGGCCGATGGACGACTTCGCTTTCCGGCTGGCCAACCGCATTGTTGGCAACCACCCCAGCGCCGCCGGGTTGGAGTTTACCCTGCAGGGGCCGACCCTGCGTTTTCACTGCGACGCCATCATTGCCCTGACCGGCGCGGATTGTCCCGCCGATCTGGACGGTGAGGCCGTGGCCTACTGGCAGCCGATAGCGGTGCGTGCCGGTCAGGTACTGCGTTTGGGGCGAGCACAGCGGGGATGCCGTACCTATCTGGCGGTACGCAATGGTTTTGACGTGCCGGTGTATCTGGGCAGCCGTTCGACCTTTGCGCTGGGGCAGTTTGGCGGCCACGCCGGCCGTACCCTGCGCGTGGCGGACATGCTGGCGGTATCGCAACCGGGTTTGGCTGCCGCCACGACTCCGGCGCCGATTGCGGCCCCGCAGGCAATGGACGAAAGCCTGATCCCGCAGTACGGCAATCTGTGGAATATCGGCGTGCTGTATGGTCCGCACGGCGCACCCGACTTCTTTACCCCGTCATCCATCGAACGTTTCTTTGCCGCCGAATGGCAGGTGCATTACAACTCCAACCGGTTGGGTGTACGCCTGTCCGGGCCTAAACCGGAATGGGCGCGACAGGACGGCGGCGAGGCGGGGCTACACCCGTCCAACGTGCACGACTGCGAGTACGCCATCGGTTCGATTAACTTCACCGGCGATTTCCCGGTGATCCTTACCCGCGACGGACCGAGCCTGGGCGGCTTTGTTTGCCCGGTGACCATCGCCAGGGCGGAGCTGTGGAAGGTCGGTCAGGTGAAACCAGGGGATCGCATCCGTTTTCATCCTATCGGTTTCAAGCAGGCGCAGTCGCTGGAGCAGGCGCAGCTCGGCAGTATCGAAGCCCTGGCAGCGGTGAAGGCTATCACCCTGGCACCGCCGGATCTGATGCCGGGCACGACCGCCTCCGCCGCCATAGTGGCGGCGTTACCGGCCACCGACAGTCGGCCGGCAGTGGTCTATCGCCAGGCCGGGGATGGTTACATTTTGCTGGAGTACGGCGACAACGTGCTCGATCTGGCGCTGCGGCTGCGCATCCATTTGCTGATGCAATCGCTCAAGCAGGACGTGATCCTGGGCGTGGAGGAGCTGGCTCCCGGCGTGCGATCGCTGCAGATCCGTTATGACAGCCGCATTATCGGTCAGGCCGATTTACTCCAGCGCTTGTTGGCGCGCGAACAGGCGTTGGGTGATGTCAGCCAGCTGAAAGTGCCGACGCGAACGGTTTATCTGCCGATGGCGTTTGAAGATTCCGCCACGCTGGGCGCGGTGGAACGTTACCAGCAGACGGTGCGTTCGTCGGCTCCCTGGTTGCCGAACAACGTCGATTTTATCCAGCGCATCAACGGGCTCGGCAGCCGCGAGCAGGTGCGCGACATCATCTTCGACGCCAGCTACCTGATCCTCGGGCTGGGCGACGTCTACCTGGGCGCACCCTGCGCGGTGCCGATCGACCCGCGGCACCGTTTGCTCAGTTCCAAATACAACCCGGCGCGCACCCATACCGCCGAAGGCACGGTTGGCATCGGCGGCATGTACATGTGCATCTATGGCATGGATTCGCCGGGCGGCTATCAGTTGGTCGGACGTACCTTGCCGATTTGGAACAAATTTCTCAAAAACCCGCAGTTCAACCCCGGTGAGCCCTGGCTGCTGCATTTCTTCGATCAGGTGCGTTTCTACCCGGTGAGCGAGCAGGAGCTGGATGAGCAGCGCGAGGCATTCCGCGAAGGGCGCGCGCAGATCCGCATTGAGGACAGCGAATTCGATTTTGCCGATTACCGCCGTTTTCTGGCGGAAAACGCGGAAGACATCAACGCCTTCCAGCAGCGCCAACAACAAGCATTCAGCCACGAAGTGACGCGCTGGCAGGCGGAAGAAGGGGAGGCCGAGGCCCAATTGTTGCCACCGCAGACTGATGAGGAAGAGGTGGATGGCGACCTGGTCAGCGCCGACCTGAATGGCAGCGTGTGGAAGATCCTGGTCGAGCCGGGGCAGAGGGTAGAAGCCGGTCAACCGCTGATCGTGGTCGAGGCGATGAAAATGGAACTGGCGGTCACCGCGCCGCGCGCCGGGATCATCAAGCGCATCAGTTGCCAGCAGGGACGACCGGTGGGGCCGGGCGATGCGCTGCTGTGGCTGGAACACGCCAGCTGACGCTCAATCATTCACGTCGGGGCGCGCTATGCCGCGCCCACGGAGAGGCATGCGATGCAAATCACCAATAACCGCAGCAAAGCTCGGCCGGAGGGGCTGGCGGAACGTATCTATCTGCAGCTCAAGGACGACATTTTTGATTTTCACCTGCTGCCGGGCGATCGCTTCAGCGAAAACGAAATTGCCGTGCGTATGGACGTCAGCCGTACGCCAGTGCGTCAGGCGTTGTTCTGGCTGGAGCGCGAAGGCTACGTAGAGGTGCATTTTCGCAGCGGCTGGCAGGTGCGCCCGTTCGATTTTGCCTACTTCGAAGAACTGTATGACCTGCGCATCGTGTTGGAGTGCGAAGCGGTAAAACGGCTGTGCGCTCGGCCAATGGGCGAGGTGCCGGGGCAGTTGGCGGCGCTTACCCGTTTTTGGATCGACGAACCGCGGCTGGAGGAGGGAAAAACCGTCTCAGTGCACGACGAGCAGTTTCATATGGCGCTGGTCGAGGCGGCGGGGAATGGAGAAATGGCGCGTATTCACCGCGATTTGACCGAGAAAATTCGCATCATACGTCGGCTCGATTTCACCCAGGAAAGCCGGGTGGAGGCGACCTACAACGAACACGCCGCCATTTTGCGGGCGATCTTGCAACACCGAACCGAGGAGGCGCAAACGCGGCTCAGTCACCATATTGCCGTCAGCAAGGCTGAAGTAAGAAAAATAACTCTGCATATGCTGCATCAGGCCCGGCTTCGTCAGCCATAACCCGGCGTCTTTCGAGCTGCAGCGTTGTTGGCTGCAACTCGAAATTCATAGGGTTAATTCTTCTTAACAAGGTGGGTTTTCTAACATCAACATCAGGAGTTTGAATTATGCAACGTCGTCACTTTATAAAAGCTTTTGCGTTGTCCGCCACCGTGATCGGCATGGGGATGGCCTGGGGCGTACAGGCCGCCGACACCATCAAGGTCGGTATCCTGAGCTCGCTGTCCGGCACCATGGCGATTTCTGAAACGCCGCTGAAAGACGTGGCGCTGATGACCATCGACGATATCAACGCCAAAGGTGGCGTGTTGGGTAAAAAGCTTGAGCCGGTGGTGGTGGATCCGGCCTCCAATTGGCCGCTGTTCGCCGAGAAGGCGCGTCAGCTGTTGAGTCAGGACAAGGTGGCGGCGGTGTTTGGCTGCTGGACTTCGGTGTCGCGCAAGTCAGTGCTGCCGGTGTTTGAAGAGCTGAACGGCCTGCTGTTTTACCCGGTGCAGTACGAAGGGGAAGAGATGTCGCCGAACGTGTTCTACACCGGTGCCGCGCCTAACCAGCAGGCAATCCCGGCGGTGGAGTATCTGCTGAGCGAAGACGGCGGAGCGGCCAAACGCTTCTTCCTGTTGGGAACCGACTACGTGTATCCGCGCACCACCAACAAGATACTGCGCGCCTTCCTGCATTCGAAAGGGATCCCGGATAAAGACATTGAAGAGGTCTATACGCCGTTCGGTTACAGCGACTATCAGACCATTGTCGCCAACATTAAAAAATTCTCCGCCGGGGGCAAAACGGCGGTGATCTCCACCATCAACGGTGACTCCAACGTCCCCTTCTACAAAGAGCTGGCCAACCAGGGGATCAAGGCTACCGATGTGCCGGTTATTGCCTTCTCGGTCGGTGAAGAAGAGCTGCGCGGTATCGACACCAAACCGCTGGTGGGTAACCTGGCGGCCTGGAACTACTTCGAGTCGGTGGATAACCCGACCAACAAGCAGTTTGTCAGCGAATGGCGAGCCTACGCCAAGGCCCATAACTTGCCGAACTACGCCACCGCCGTGACCAACGACCCGATGGAAGCGACCTATGTCGGCATTCACATGTGGGCGCAGGCGGTTGAGAAGGCCGGAACTACCGACGTTGATAAGGTGCGCGCCGCCATGGCCGGACAGACCTTCGCTGCGCCATCGGGCTTTACCCTGACCATGGACGCCACCAACCACCATCTGCATAAGCCGGTGATGATCGGTGAGATTGAAGGCAACGGTCAGTTCAACGTGGTGTGGCAGACCGATGCGCCTGTTCGCGCTCAGCCGTGGAGCCCGTACATTGCCGGCAACGACAAAAAGCCGGATCACCCGGTAAAAGGCGGTCAGTAAAACCCGGTTCCCCCGCTGCGGCGGGGGCAGGCTACGACGCCCCATTGCGACGAGACACCCGATGAAACTTTTCTCTTTAAGCCAACTCAGGCCTCTGTGTTTTCTGCTGTGCTGCCTGCCGATGTTCGCGCAGGCGGGGCCGGCCGATGAATTTGCTACGGCCAATCGCACGCAGCAAGCCAAATTATTACAGGCATGGGCCACCGCGCCGGATGCTTCGCGACTGCCGTTGCTGCAAGCGCTGAAACAAGAAAGTGTGGTGATCGACGACGCCAAACATGCCTTTGTCCAGCAGGGCGAAAATTACCAGCCCTTGTCTGGCAGCGCTGCCCCGGTCGGCACACCGAAGAAGCTGTGGTTGAACAACCGGCTGCGCATCCTGATTGCCAACGCACTGTCGGCGCATCGGCTGGTCAGCGAGGACCCGGCGGTGCGTTTACAGGCGGCGCAGGCCCTGCAGCGCGAGGCGCAAAGCGATCAGTTGCCGCTGCTGACCCAGCGTTTGGCGCTGGAACAAGACAGCCGGGTGCATGAGGCATTGAGCATCGCGCTGGCGAATCTGCAACTTAACGATGCCGATGCCGGGGTACGCCTCAACGCGGTGCGCTTGCTTGGCAGCTCGGGCGATCCTGAAACGCAAACGCGCCTGCAGGCGTTGACGGAGAAAGGCCATGAGCCGGACGCCGCGGTACGTGCCGAAGCGATGAAAAGCCTGAGCAGCGTGAAACATCGGCTGATGATCGGTGACCTGATCGGCCAGGCATTTACCGGTCTGTCGCTGGGTTCGATCCTGCTGTTGGCGGCGCTCGGTTTGGCAATCACCTATGGCCTGCTGGGGGTGATCAACATGGCGCACGGCGAAATGCTGATGCTCGGCGCCTATTCGGCTTATCTGGTACAGGGGCTGTTTCAGCAGTTTGCGCCGCAGTGGCTGGCGCTGTATCCGCTGGTGGCGCTGCCAGTGGCGTTCGCCATCACGGCCTGCATCGGCATGGCGCTGGAGCGCACGGTGATCCGCCACCTTTACGGCCGACCGCTGGAAACGCTGTTGGCCACCTGGGGCATTAGCCTGGTGCTGATCCAAGGGGTACGGGTGTTGTTCGGTGCGCAAAACGTGGAGGTCGCAAACCCGGCCTGGCTGTCGGGCGGTATTCAGCTCCTGCCGAATCTGGTGCTGCCGTGGAACCGCATTGCCGTCATCGTGTTTGTGGCGTTGGTCCTGATCCTCACCTGGCTGTTGCTGAATAAAACCCGACTGGGCATGAACGTGCGAGCCGTGACGCAAAACCGCGGCATGGCCGCGTGTTGCGGTGTGCCCACCGGCCGTGTCGATATGCTGGCATTCGGGTTGGGGTCCGGCATTGCCGGGTTGGGCGGCGTAGCCTTGTCGCAGTTGGGCAATGTCGGGCCCGAGCTGGGGCAGGGTTATATCATCGACTCCTTCCTGGTGGTGGTGCTTGGCGGCGTGGGCCAGTTGGCCGGTACGGTGGTGGCGGCTTTTGGCCTCGGTATCCTCAACAAAATTCTCGAACCACAGATTGGCGCCGTGCTGGGTAAAATCCTGATCCTGGCGCTGATTGTCCTGTTTATTCAAAAGCGTCCTCAGGGGCTATTTGCCCTCAAGGGCAGGGTGAATGACTGATGAGCCAACCTTTGACTGTAACCGGGGTGCAAAAGGCCCCCCGGCTGGCGCTCGGCATCGGCGGGCTGGCGTTGCTGACGCTGTTAATCATGCCGTTTCTCGCGCTGTTACCGGCGGATCACCCGCTGGCGATCTCCACCTATACCCTGACGCTGGTAGGCAAAATTCTGTGCTATGCCGTGGTGGCGGTGGCGCTTGATCTGGTGTGGGGCTATGCCGGGTTGTTGTCCCTGGGTCATGGGCTGTTTTTCGCCCTGGGTGGCTATGCCATGGGCATGTACCTGATGCGCCAGGCGGCGGGAGAGGGCCTGCCGAGCTTTATGGCGTTCTTGTCCTGGAGCGAACTGCCCTGGTTTTGGAGCGGCACCCAGTATTTCGCCTGGGCATTGTGCCTGATTGTGCTGGTGCCGGGCGTGCTGGCTTTTGTCTTCGGCTACTTCGCCTTCCGTTCAAAAATCAAAGGCGTCTATTTTTCCATCATGACGCAGGCATTGACCTATGCTGGCATGCTGCTGTTCTTCCGCAACGAAACCGGGTTTGGCGGTAACAACGGCTTTACCGGCTTCACCACGCTGCTGGGTTTTCCGATCACCGCGACCGGCACGCGGGTGGCGTTGTTTCTGGCAACGGTGTTGTTGCTGGCGGCCAGTTTGGCGATCGGCTTTGCCCTGGCGCGCAGCAAGTTTGGCCGGGTATTAACCGCGGTGCGCGATGCGGAGAATCGCCTGACGTTTTGCGGCTACGATCCAAAAGGTTTCAAGCTGTTCGTCTGGACGCTGTCGGCGGTGCTGTGCGGCCTGGCCGGGGCGTTATATGTGCCGCAGGTGGGCATTATCAACCCGGGTGAAATGTCGCCGACCAACTCGATCGAGGCCGCTATCTGGGTGGCACTCGGCGGACGCGGCACCTTGGTGGGGCCGCTGCTCGGTGCCGGTATCGTCAACGGTGCCAAAAGTTGGTTCACCATGGCGATCCCGGAATACTGGCAGTTCTTCCTTGGCCTGATGTTTATCATCGTCACGCTGTTCTTGCCCAAAGGGGTTATCGGCCTGCTACGCAGAGGGAAATCACAATGAATTCGCTGCAAATGACTGACGAGTTGTTCACCCAAGCGTTGCCGGCGGATAAACATCGCCAGCAAACCGATCCGGTGCTGTTGCTCGACAAGATCAACGTCAGCTTCGACGGTTTTCGCGCACTGAGCGATTTGTCGCTGCAGATTGGCGTAGGGGAATTGCGCTGTGTGATCGGGCCAAACGGGGCAGGGAAAACCACCTTGATGGATGTGATCACCGGCAAAACCCGACCGGACAGCGGCAGAGTGTTTTACGATCAAACTGTCGATCTGACCGCGTTGGATCCGATGCAGATTGCCCAGGCCGGCATTGGCCGCAAGTTCCAAAAGCCTACGGTGTTTGAGGCACTGACGGTGTTCGAAAATCTTGAGATTGCCCAGAAGGCGAAGAAATCGGTGTGGGCCTGCCTGCGCGCCAGGCTGAGCGGCGAACAGCGCGACCGTATCGATGAAATGCTGAAAACCTTGCGGCTGGGCCATGAGCGACATCGGCCCGCCGGACTGCTGTCCCACGGGCAGAAGCAATTTCTTGAGATTGGCATGCTGTTGGTGCAGGAGCCGCACCTGTTGCTGCTCGACGAACCGGCAGCAGGAA
This sequence comes from Serratia sp. GW822-FHT06E05, assembly GCF_058799445.1. Classification (NCBI taxonomy): domain Bacteria; kingdom Pseudomonadati; phylum Pseudomonadota; class Gammaproteobacteria; order Enterobacterales; family Yersiniaceae; genus Serratia; species Serratia sp. GW822-FHT06E05. Next base: position 1,409,620 of record NZ_JBXALM010000001.1, on the reverse strand, counting down.
TGACGGATGCGGAAACCGAGTACACCGCCGAGCTGTTCAGCGCATTGGCGGGCAAGCATTCACTGATGGTGGTAGAGCACGACATGGGCTTTGTCGAAACCATCGCCGATCATGTCACCGTACTGCATCAGGGCCAGGTGCTGGCGGAGGGCTCTTTGGTGCAGGTGCAGGCCAACGAGCAGGTGATTGAAGTCTATTTGGGGCGCTGAGGAACCACTATGTTGCAGGTTAACGAGCTGAATCAATACTACGGCGGCAGCCATATTTTACGCGGCCTGTCGTTTGAGGCCCGCATCGGTGAGGTGACTTGCCTGCTGGGGCGCAACGGCGTGGGGAAAACCACGCTGCTGAAATGCCTGATGGGGCTGATCCCGGTTAAAAGCGGCACCCTCAGTTGGCAGGGTACGGCCCTTAACGGCAAAAAACCGCACCAGCGTGTACAAGCGGGGATCGCCTATGTGCCGCAGGGGCGAGAGATTTTCCCGCGCCTGACGGTAGAGGAAAACTTGCTGATGGGGCTGGCGCGTTTTTCCGGCTCGGAGGCACGTAAGGTGCCGGAACATATTTATGAGTTATTCCCTGTCCTGTTGCAGATGAAAGATCGGCGCGGTGGCGATCTCTCTGGCGGGCAGCAACAGCAGTTGGCGATTGGGCGTGCGCTGGCCTGTCGGCCGCAGTTGTTGATCCTCGACGAGCCGACCGAGGGGATCCAACCTTCGGTGATCAAAGAGATCGGCGCTGTGATCAAGCAGTTGGCGGCAGGTGGTGATATGGCGATCCTGCTGGTAGAGCAGTTCTATGATTTTGCCGCCGAATTGGCAGACAGCTATCTGGTGATGTCGCGTGGCAGCATCATTCAGCGCGGGGCAGGCAGCGCGATGGAGCAGGACGGCGTACGCGGGCTGGTGGCGATATAAACGTGGGGATTACCCAATAAATTGCGTGCGGGTGGGATCCCGGGAGTGATGCAAAACCCTGATGATTCTTACCCAATGGATATCTTCACGAAAATAAATGAGATGCCCAGTGGCTGGCAGAACGCAGAGATCTTGTGCAATCAAGGCTACGTTTCTGCCAAGCTGAAAATGGCTAAGATTATCAAATGCCTTATGAATATGGTTAAGGTAGCCTTCGGCGGCTTGTAATCCATACCGCTCCAGGCCATAGAAATAAATACTTTCCATGTCATCCAGCGTTTTTGGGCGGACGACTAGTTTTCTCCGCATCCTTTTGTTTTACTCCGTATTCTTTCCATGAACACATCTTGATCCCACTCTTGGGCATCGCCACTATTTTCACCTTCGGCGATCAAGCGGCGCAGTTCTTCCAGTTTTGATGCAGCTGTACGTTCGCGCAGGGTACGTACCGATTCGCGGATGACCTCGCTTGGGGTACGGTAGTCGCCGCTGGCGACCAGGCCTTCGACAAACCCACGCAGTTCTTCACCCAGGTCTACCGTTAATGTTCTGCCCATTGTGCGCCTCCATCAATTATGTCTCTTTTGTAAGATTTGTTCTTACAATATAGTTGCTAAGATACTTCAGGAACTGACCGACTGCAAACCTCGGTCCGTTTGGATAATCGGGGATACACCTAAAATAATTAAGGATAATTATGAACGAAATCAATATCTCACGCCTGTCTTGTATCGTCCTGTCACTGTTCCCGGCCCTGTGGGGGATTTTCAGCCTGCTGAACAATACTGCGGATTTTGCCAATACCGCCCGGCATGCCGTGGGGCCCCTGCTAACTATGCAAAATACCTATCAGGTGCCCGGTCTGATGTGGCGTGCCATCACCGCGCCCTGGGCCGGAATGGTCGGGTTGGCGTTTATTACCCTGCTGGAATCTCTGGCCGGGATCGCGGCAACCTTGGGCATAGTGCTGATGGTGAAACATAGGGGTCACTCTTATGCGACGTTCGCCAGAGGCAAAGCCTGGGCCATGCTGGGTGCGCTATGTGCGATTACAGTATGGGGGATCGGTTTTATGGTGGTCGCCGGCGACTGGTTTATGGCCTGGCAGGCCAAGGAGGATCCGCTGGCGGTGCAGCTGGGAGCCTTGCTGTATATGGTGCCCAATACGCTGGCGCTGATGTTGTTGATGTTGCAACGGGACTCGCGATAGGCGCTGAGGGGGCGACATTTTAATAAAACTGCGGCGAAGTTCGCGAAAGTGTTGCCAAATGCTAACCTGCCGCAGTCTGTCACATTTCGTTCATAATTGTGCCATAGCATAATGACTCTTAAATAAATTGATAATAAATCAACAGGTTAAATTTTTTAAGGGAACAGGCATGAGCGATAAACCACAGAATGATTTGCCGCCGTCGGCGCAGGATCAACAGCAGCAACCGAGCAACCCGGCGCGTCGCCGCTTTTTGGCGGGGGCGACGGCATTGGGCGTTGGCGCCTCCATTGCCCCCTTGGCCGGAGCCGCGGCGGAGGGGAACAAAAAAGTGCTGCTAAACGCTTTGCCGCAAAGTGCGCAAAACTCATTGCTGCGACGCTATGTGAAGAATGTGGTGGTGATTTACGCCGAAAACCGCAGCTTCAACAACCTGTTCGCCAATTTCCCCGGGGTAGAAAAACCGCTGTCGGCGCTCAAGCCGGAGGAGTACCAGCAGCGCGATCGCGATGGTCAACTGCTGGATACGCTGCCGCCGATCTGGAAAGGCCTGGTGCCGAAGGCTCAGGAAGTCGGGCATGTTAACTACAAAATCGACGAAGATGCGGTTTTTCCACTCAACTGCCGAATCAGCCGTTTGTACTGACCGGGCCGCAGGGCGAAAACCTGCCGCATGGCGTGGTAACTCGCGATTTGTGGCACGTGTTTTATCAGAACCAGATGCAGATCAACGGCGGCAAAAATGACAAATTCGTCGCCTGGGCCGATTCCGGTGCTCTGACCATGGGCTATTACGGCGACGGCGCATACAACCTGCGGCTATGGACGTTGGCGCAGGAATTTACCCTGTGCGATAACTTCTTCCAGGGGGCGTTTGGCGGCTCGTTCCTCAATCATCAGTATCTGATTTGCGCCCGCCCACCGTTCTACCCCGACGTGCAAAACTCTGTCGCCAAAGACGGCATTGCTCAGCTTGAAAGCGACGACGTGACGGACTGGCGTTTAAAGCCGCTGAGCGATTCGCCGGTCAGCGCTTCATTCGGCATTCCGCTGTTCGGCAAAAGCCTGCTGACGCCGGACGGTTACGCGGTCAATACCATGGCGCCACCGTACTGGCCGTCATGGACGCAGGATGAGAAAGATCCGACGTTGGCGGATGCCACCATGCCCAACGTTATGCCGCCACAGAAACACCCGCACGTTGGCGATTTGCTCAGCCAGAAAGGGATCGATTGGGCCTGGTACGCCGGTGGTTGGCAGTACGCGCTGGACAACCGCAAAGATCAGGGTGATTTCCCCGGCGCACCGGATTTTCAGTATCATCATCAACCGTTCAATTACTTTGAAAATCTGGGGCCGGCCAACCCGCAGGCGCGCGAAGCTCATTTGCGTGATGGCGGCATTGGCGATTCAACCGCCGGCAATAAATTCCTGGCGGCGGTGGAAGCGGGCACCTTGCCGCCGGTCGCTTTCTACAAGCCACAGGGCAACCTCAATATGCACGCCGGCTATTCGGATGTCGAAGCCGGAGACCGTCATATTGCCCATATTATCAATAGCCTGCGTAATGGCCCGCAGTGGGATAACAGCGTGGTGGTCATTACCTTCGATGAAAACGGCGGCTGGTGGGATCACGTTGCACCGCCGCAGGGGGATCGTTGGGGACCTGGCTCGCGCATTCCAGCGTTGGTGATCTCACCGTTCGCCCGTAAGGGATATGTCGATCACCAAGTGTACGATACCGGATCCATCTTGCGATTCATCAGTCGGGTGTTTGATTTGCCAACGCTGGAAGGGCTGGCAGATCGCGATAAGGCAATGGCGACGCGTGGCCAGAAACCCTTGGGGGATCTGACCGGCACGCTGGAGTTTCCGGGTTAATCTCATGCTTGAGCGCTGGAGTTACAGCGCTTTCGACATATACCAGATGCCGATGGAACCTTGGGCGCTGGTGTAGCAGGTTTCGCCGCAAATGCTCAGCCCCTGACGTTGGTAAAAACGCTGGGCGCTGGTGTTGCGCTTTAGCACCTCCAGCCACAGCGTTGTCTGCCGGCGTTCGAGTGCCCGCTGCTGTACCTGTTCAAAAAAACGCTGGCCGTAACCCTGGCCGGCATATTCCGGCAGGAAATAGATTTTCTGCAGTTCTGCGCCCGTCTGTTGAGTGGGCGCCAGCAGGCTGTTGAAGTTCAGCCGTGCATAGCCCACCAGACGCTCGTCTTCATAGCCCAACAGCCAGCACACGTCCGGATCCTGCAGGGTCTGCTCCAGGGCTTCGACCGCAAAGTCCTGAGCCAAAAAAGCATCCAATTCCGCTTTATGGTGCCAAAGTTCGCCAAAATGGGCCTGATAAGTACGAATACCGACGTCACGAACTAGCGCTAAATCATGGCGTAAAGCCTGGCGAATACTGAACATGTAAACCTCTTGATGGATAGGAACAGGGCCGTTGGCGAGGATTTAGGCAATCCAGCGCATACTCAATATACTCAATATCCGCATACCGGAGGGCGTATGACCGAGAAACAACACACCCATCGTCGACAGGGACATCCATGGCCATGCAGATGCTCACTGCCGATCAGCTACAGCATCTTAAGCCAAGTAAAGGTTCGGCGCGATTCCTGGTAGTTGAAATCGATCCCGATGCTCATCAACCCCAAAGGCCAGAGTCACGTCGGTAATAACGCTTTGCGTAAAAAACTGACGTGACTCCGTGGTGGATCCGAATACGGCGATGCAAATGCTGGAGATTGCGTGGGATAGGGTGACAAAGTCTGCTGGAGTGAAGGTTCCGGTAGCTGCAGTCGACATTGAAAGCGAAGCCAGTGAACCTGACGCTTTAATGGAAACGAGTTATCTATTGCTGTTAGCACGGTATCAGTAACAGATAAAAGCGTTTTAATACATCTATTCGAACTGGCCGATAGCATGGGGATTACGCTTCTGGAGGGGGGGGTGAGCACGCCAATATTATCGGTTTAGCGCTTTTCCTCTCTTCCTCTCTTCCTCTCTTCTTCCTGATCCTGACTGAGCCCGATCAGTCCAAATGTTTCGGCGTCTCGCGCCTGAATCCCAGACCGATAATCCGGCCAAACAAATGTGGCAACCAACGGCTGTTGCCTACCCGGGCCATCAGTTTGGAGCTCTCGCCGGCACGGCGTTTTTTCGGCCTGCGCTGGCTCATTTTGATTTGCAGGAACTGAGTGGCTTTGGTGGGGAAGTTGCGGCGTCGCTGTACCTGCTGCAGGTGTTTTAGCTGCAAGCGCTGGCTGCGCAGCGGGGGAATGATCGCGTTGGCGGTCGCGACTGCATCCTGAATCGCCAGATTCACCCCAACGCCACCGATGGGTGACATGGCGTGCGCGGCATCGCCAATGCACAGCACGCCCGGCTTGGCCCACTGATCCAGACGATCGATGCGGATGCTGAGCAGCTTCACCTGTTGCCAACTGACGATCGTTTGCAGGCGATGATCCTGGAACGGTGCCACCTCGGCAATCTGCAGTAAAAAATTCTCCAGCCCGTGTTGTTGGATCGCCTCGAAGCTGCCTTTGTCGATCGAATAGCCACACTGCCAGTATTCACCCCGGTCGATCATGATGAAGTTTTGCTTTGGTCCGGTGTGGCCCATCGACCAGGCCGGATCGCCTTCCTGTTTATCGATTTTCATCCACAACACGTCGCGCGGTGAGCCAAAACTGTGGCTGCTGAGAGAAGCCTGTTCACGCACCACCGAGTTGCGTCCGTCGGTACCTATCACCAACTGGCAGCGAACGCGGATCGGCCCTTCCGGCGTGTCCGCCAGCACGCCGCAGACCTGGCCGCGATCGTACAACAGCTGGTGCACCTGCGCGGACTTGATCAGTGTGAATTCGGGAAAGGCGGCGGCCTTTTCTGCCAGAAAGTTGAGAAACTCCCATTGCGGCATAAAGGCGATAAATTTGCAGCGGGTTGGCAAGCGTGTGAAGTCTGCCAGCCGAATGTCACGCCCGGCGATCTCGGCATGCAGCGTTTCCGCACGCTGGTGTGGCAGAGCCAGCAATGCTTCCAGCAGGCCAAGCTGGTGCATGATTTCCAGCGTCGAGGGGTGAATGGTATCGCCGCGAAAATCACGCAGAAAATCGGCGTGTTTTTCCAGCACCGTCACGTTAATGCCAGCCCGAGCCAACAAATAGCCGAGCATCAGCCCGGCGGGGCCGCCGCCAACGATACAGCAACGGGTGACATAAGGCGTGATCAGGGACTGTGGCATAGCGGTGACCTCAACGAGTCGCATCCTGCAAATCGTTATTGAAAACTTTATTATGATAATGATTATCAATATCAAATAAGGCTGTCAACCCGTAGCACTGTGTGGTCAAAGAGTGAAAACCGATTTTTTTGCCCGTGCTCGCCTGGCGTCAGGCTTTACCTCATCCTGAATGGCAGCCCCGTCGTCACCGGCGGGCAAGGGGAAGAGTATTTCCGAACGCCTTGCTGAAAGCGGTTGACCCGCGATGCCTGACGCGCCATCTTTATCCATAAATCGGTATTATTTTGATTAATGGTTCTTAAAAACGGGACGGTCAGTATGGGGCGTGTCACCTTTGATCTCGAAGATCTGCGCAGTTACGTTACCGGTATTGAGTTGGGCAGTTTCGCCAAAGCGGCGGAGCGGCTGGGGCGCTCAACCTCGGCAGTCAGCGCGCACCTGAAAAAGCTGGAGCAACAGGTTGGCACCCCGATTCTGCGCAAGGCCGGGCGCAACATGGTGATGACCGAGGCCGGCGAGACATTGCTGGGCTACGCCCGCCGGCTGCTGGAGCTGAACGATGAGGCCGCCGCCGCGGTGCGCGGGCTGGATTTGCATGGCCGGGTACGCTTGGGGTTACAGGAGGACTTCGGAGAAACCTTTTTGCCGCAGGTGTTGGGCAGTTTCACTCGCGCGCATCCGCGTGTGCGCATCGAAGCGCGGATCGCCCGCAATGCCGAGCTGATCGACTGGGTATTGAAAGGGGAGCTGGATTTGTCGCTGGCGTGGGACGGGGGCATCAGCACGCCATTTCACCAGGCGCTGGGGCAAAGGCAAATGCACTGGATCGCCTCGCCTGATTTTGATCTGTCGCTCTGGCGCAGTGGGCATGAACCGCTGCCGTTGGTGATGTTCGACGCCCCTTGCCTGATGCGCAGTGCGGCGACGCAGGCATTGGATCGCGCCGGGATTGCGTGGCGTGTCGCCTTTACCAGCCGTAGCCTGAATGGCGTATGGGCCGCCGTCAGCGCCGGGCTGGGAGTGACGGTACGCACCGATGCCGGGCTGCCGTCGGGATTATCCCTTCTGCCGCCCGGCATGTTACCGACGTTAAGCCCGCTTGGCGTGGTGTTGCATCGCGCACAAGAAACTCCAGCGGCGGCCATCCAGCGGTTGGCGCAAATCGTGGCCGACAGAATCAAAAACTAGTCTTGCTCGATCGGCTGATTGCCGCTCAGCGCACCCCATTCGGTCCAGGCGCCGTCATACAGTTTCACCTGTTTTACATCGAGGGAAAGCAGGCCAAAAGCCAGCACTGCCGCAGTTACCCCGGAGCCACAGCTGGTGATGATTGGCCCGTTGAGATCGACGCCCTTGTCTCTGAAGGTTTTCTTGAGGGCTTCCAGCGATTTGAAGCGGCCGTTTTCCAGCAGTTCGCCGTAAGGAATATTGATGCTGCCGGGAATATGGCCACGGTGCAGGCCAGGGCGCGGCTCTGGGGCTTCAGCGTAAAAACGCGGTGCGGCGCGTGCGTCGAGGATCTGCACCTGCGTGTTCAGCGCCTGTTCCACCTGCTGCATAGTGACTACCGCGTCTGCATTGAAGCGGGCGTTGAAGGTTTGCTGCGTGCGTTGCGTTGCGCCGGTTTCCAGCGGTTGGCCCAGCGCAGTCCAGCCGTTGAGGCCTTCGTCCAGCACATAAACCTGCTGCGCGCCAAAGTTACGGAAGGTCCACCAGCCGCGTGGGGCAGAGAACTGATTGCCCTCGTCATAGAACACAATGGTGTGTTGATCGCTAATGCCCAACTTGCCTGCCGCCGCGCTGAAGGCTTCCGCCGTGGGCAGCATATGCGGCAGATCGGTGTTTTTATCCGCGACGTCATCGATATCGAAGTACACCGCGCCCGGGATATGACCGCGTTCAAATTCGGCAAGCATATCTTTTTTCGGTACCAGGCCGACCGGAGACATTCTGACATCGACCACGACCAGATTTTCATCGTTGATATGTTGTGCAAGCCATTGGGGAGTAACCAGAAACGGAGAGTTCATCGTCATTGTTCGCCTGTGGTGAAAACGGTTTTTCACTATACACCAGCGCGCACTCCGATGAGGTAAGATGTTAGCTCAATGGCGAAAACGGGAGCCAGGCGGGATGACGGATAAGCATTTTGGTGGCGCGAAAATCGCGCTGTTGTGCGGCAACAGCGTGCTGACCTATCAGCGAGACGACAAGCCCGACATTCCCTGGCCTGGCTGCTGGGATCTGCCCGGTGGCGGGCGCGAAAACGACGAAACGCCGCTGCAATGCGTGCAGCGGGAAACCCTGGAAGAGTTCGGCCTGCGGATTGCCGCGGGGCAGGTTCTTCACCAGCAGCGCTACGAGGGGATTTTCGCCGGCTATCCACCGACCTGGTTTATGCTGGGCGAAATCACCCCGCAGCAGATTGCCGCCATCCGCTTTGGCGATGAAGGGCAGCGTTGGCAGATGATGACACTCGACCGCTTTATCCATCACCCGCAGGGGATCTCCCATCTTCAACAGCGGCTGGCGGAGCACCTGCAGCGTTAGGGTAGCTCCTCGGCCTCCACCCGGGCGATCAGCGCCTCCAACTGACGGTCGGAAAAGACCTCAATGCCATTCTGACGCAGCAGTTCGGCGGTGACGCCGCTGCCGGGTTTGGTCTGGCCGCTGAAAGAACCGTCGTAGATAAATTGGCTGCCGCAGGACGGGCTGCCGTCGGTGAGCAGGGCAAAGCGGCAGCCGTGGCGCCGCGCGGTTTCCAGCGCCAGATGGGCGCCAAGCAGGTAACTGTCGGTGACGTCACCGCCGCTGATCTCCATAACCCGAGCCCGTTGCGCGAGCACCGTGGCCCCTTCGGCGGCCGGAGTGATTTCTGCTGAGGGACGTGGCGTGGAGAAGCCGGCGGCCAGTTCCGGGCAGCAAACCACTAAACGGCCTTCGCGCTGCCAGCGCAGCAGGGTGAGATGGGGCAACGGTTTATCGGAACCGTTATAGCGAACTTTAAAACCGGCCAGGCAGGCGCTGAATAAAATTTTTGACGGCATGGGTCTGTCTCTGTCGCAGTGGCGAAAGCGTGGCACAGGTGGCCCACGCGCGCGGCTTTAACATAGCAGAATCAACCCGCCGAGGGCAGGGCCAAACGGTTAATCTCCACCGGTTCAAGGATGCGCAAGTCTGTCTCGCGCCGTGCCACGGCCAACATTGCCAGTCCGATACGTTCGGTGGTGGTGACCTGATTGGGAAACAGCCGTTGGGCGCCAAACCACAGCGGTTTAAAAAGCCGGTACAGCAGATCATAAAGCCGGGTTCGGGAGCGGATGCCGTGCAGCGGCACGATAACGCCCGGGCGGAACATCACCGCATGGAACGGCAGCGCCAACAAGGCATTTTCGGTTGCGCCCTTGACCCGTGCCCACATGCTGCGGCCTTGTTCGCTGCTGTCGGTGCCGACGCCGGAGACGTAAATAAAGACCATGTTCGGGTTTAACCGCGCCAGCGGGCGGCCCGCAGCCAGCGTCAGATCGTAGGTCAGGGCACGGTAGCGTGCTTCGCTCATGCCGGCGGAAGATACACCAAGGCAGAAGAAGCAGGCGTCGTAGCCGCTGAACTGAGTCTCCAGGGCGGACAAATCACTCAGATCGGGCAATGTCAGTTGGCGAAGCTTGGCATCGCTTTGCGTCAGTTCACTGCGGCCGATGCTCAGCACTTCCGTCACCTGCGTATCGAGCAGACATTCGCGCAGTGCGCCTTGCCCGACCATGCCGCTGGCGCCGAATATTATCACTTTCATAACCTGTTCTCCTGACGCCCGGCGATGCGTTGATGACGCCAGCGGTTCGGCGTTTGTGATTCCCATTGCATAAAGGCGCGGCTAAATGAATTCAGTTCTTCGAACCCGAGCACGAAGGCAATTTCACCGGGCTCCAGATCGGTATCCGACAGCAGATGACAGGCCGTACGGTGGCGGGTTTTATCCAACAGTTGCTGATAGCTGTAGCCGTGCTGTTGCAGACGACGCTGCAGGGTGCGTGGGCTGAGGTACAGCTCGGCAGCCACGCTGTTCACGCTGGGTCGTTGTCCGCGCATGCTACGGGTGAGGATCGCCATCACCCGTGCGGGCAAACTGTCGTCCTGCTCGACCTTGGCCAACTCGGCTTCCAGCCCAGGCAGCAGCACGGCCAGCATGTCCTGGTTATAGGTGATAAAGGGCTGCTGCATCAGCGCACGATCAAACACCAGCACGTCCAACGGGGCATCGAAGCGGATCGGACAGCTAAAATGGCGCAGCAACGGCGAAGCGGGATCGTGGTGCCGCGTCAGTTCAATCGCCCTCGGTTGAATTGCCAGGCCGGTGCCACGACGGCACAGAGTAGTGATGGACGCAAACATGGCGTCCACCAACAGCTCAGGGGCATGACCTTCGGCCATGGTCCAACGGGTGTGCAACCGCACGGCCTCGCCGTCTTCCGTCAGCGTCAGTTCTTCGGGACACACCAACCGCTTGTAGCGGGCGACTTTTTGCAAGGCCTCCCCCAGCGTCGCCGAATGCAGCGCCGCGACCGAAGCGATATCGTAATGCTCCGGTGCGACGTCACTGCCGAGGCGAAGACCAAAGGCCGTATCGTCGGTCAGGCGCGGGAGCGCCTGCCAAATATCAAAGAACTGCCTGGTGGAAAGCTTGACCTTTTCGCGCCCGTGGCTGAGTAGCCCGCTGGGGAGGCCGGCCAGTTGACCAAGCTTTTCAATATCCACCCCCAGTGCCTTGAGACGAATGGCTAAGGCGCTGGAGACCGGGATTTGATCGCTGCTCATGGTGTTCCTTATGATTTACCGGCCACCAACGCCGCCATGGTTTCGTGATCCGGTTGGCTATCGTCCCGGTCGGTGCTCAGGCTGAGGTAACGGAATTTGGCATCCGCTGCTTCCCGTTCGGCCTGCACCTGTCCGGCGATAAATACCGCATCGCTGCCGAGTAACAGGCGCAGCGGGGGTTCATCCATCTCGGCGATCTGCAAGATAACCTGCGCGGCCTTGGCCGGGTCGCCGGGTTGGTTGCCGTTATGCTGTTGCAAGTAGTCTAGCATGGGCCCAAGCGTTGCCTGGTAAGCGGCGCTGACAGGGGCGATGGTCATTGATGAGCCGGCCCAGTCGGTGCGGAAGCCGCCGGGTTCAACCAGGGTCACCTTCACGCCGAAGGGCGCAATTTCTTTTGCCAGCGATTCGGAGAAACCTTCGACCGCCCACTTGGCGGTGTGGTAAGCACTCAGACCCGGTACGCCAAGGCGTGCGCCTATGGTGGAGATCTGAATGATATGGCCGCTGCCTTGTTGACGCAGCACCGGTAGCGCCGCGCGGGTGACGTTAAAAACGCCATAGAAATTGGTATCGACCTGGGCGCGGAAATCGGCTTCATCGGCATCCTCCACCGGCGCGATGTTGCCATAGCCGGCATTGTTGACCACCACATCCAGTCGGCCGAAGCTGTCTATTGCTGTCTGTACCGCACGTTTGGCGGCCACGGCGTCAGTAACGTCCAACGCCACCGTGACCACTTGCTCACCGTACTGTTCCACCAGCGGCTGTAACTGCTGTGGCTGGCGTGCGGTCGCGACCAGACGGTGCCCGGCGGCCAAAACAGCCTGCGCCAACTGCTGGCCCAAACCGCGTGAACTGCCGGTAATTAACCATACCTGAGACTGAGACATAACCACCTTCCTGTACCTGCTTGTTGAAGAGGTTCTACTCTAGAAGGTTCGTCCGCATGCGGATAATCCGATTACGCCAGAGTTTAATCCGATCGCGCCAATGTGATGTCGCGCTCTGGGGCGTGCGCCAGCATCAGCATTTGAATGGTCTCGCCAACCCGTTGCACCGCTTGTTCAATCTCTGGCGTCAGCTTGGGCGCATAGTTGATACGCAGGCAGTTACGGTATTTACCGGAGGCGGAAAAAATGCTGCCGACGGCGATCTGCACACCCTGTTGTTCCAAATGGCGATTTAGCCGCAGGGTATCAAACGCTTCATCCAGCTCAATCCACAGCATAAAGCCGCCGCGCGGTTGGCTAACACGGGTACCGGGCGGGAAGTACTTCATTATCCATCCGGTCATCACGTCCCGGTTCTGCTGGTAGCGGGTACGCATGCGCCGCAAATGTTGCAGATAGTGGCCGTGGCGGATGAATTCGGCAATCGCCAGCTGTGGTTGGGTCGCGGTAGAGCCGGTGCCGATATATTTCATGTGCAACACGCGATCCAGATAACGCCCTGGGGCAATCCAACCGATGCGCAGGCCGGGTGCCAGCGTTTTGGAGAACGAGCTGCACAGCAATACCCGGCCGTCTTCATCGAAGGATTTGATGGTGCGAGGCCTTGGGTATTGGTAGGCGATATCACCGTATACGTCGTCTTCGATGATCGTCACATCGTAGCGCTGCGCCAGCGTCAGCAAACGCTGTTTGCGCTCCTCCGGCATAATGTAACCCAAGGGGTTATTGCAGTTGGGCGTCAACAGAATGGTTTTCACCGGCCACTGCTCCAGCGCCAGTTCCAGCGCCTCCAGGCTGATCCCGGTCAGCGGATCGGTAGGGATTTCCAACGCCTTCATGCCCAACCCTTTCAGCGTTTGCATGGTGCCGTGAAAGCAGGGGGAGTCTACCGCCACGATATCCCCCGGCTGGCAGACGGCGCGCAGGCCGGTGAACAACGCCTCGTGGCAGCCGGTGGTGATCACCAACTGGTCGGCGCTAATCTGGCAACCGGAGTCCAGCAGCAGCCGGGCGATTTGTTCACGCAAGCCGATAACGCCTTGAATGCTGTCGTAGAGCAGGCTGCGCAGATCGCCGTGACGCCCCAGGGTGCCCAGCGCTTTGGTCAACGGTTTCAGCGTAGGTTCGCTGATATCCGGCATGCCACGGCCGAGCTGGATCACATCTTCGCGCGGTTTATTTCGGATCAGTTCCAGTACCTGCTCCCACTGCGAAATATCCACCGGTCGCTGCACCGGACGGGTGACGGCGGGAAGCTCGGCCAGAGTGCGGTGCCTTTGTACGAAATAGCCGGATTTGGGGCGCGCTTCCACCAGTTGGCTCTCTTCCAGCAGGCGATAGGCCTGTTGCACCGTGCTGATGCTGACGCCGTGTTCCAGGCTTAGCGCGCGCACCGACGGCAGACGATCGCCGGCCGGATAGAGCCCCTGTTCGATGCGTTGGCTAAGGAGCGCGGCCAGGGTGGCGTAGCGTGTCATACAGATACCCAAAGTGAGAATGGTTGAGGAAAAAACCGGTACAGATGAGATTAAATTAGACCATTCAGATAGGCAGAGACAGCTTTTGTATGGAAAAAATATCAACGCCCTGAATCTGTATTGTTTTTCGCGCGATCAGCATCATAGGTTTCGTGGCCAAACCGAAAGAGGACCTGTGATGAGCATTTCTGTTGAGGGCGAACCGGTACAGCACCGGGCGAGATTTCCACTTTGGCAGTTGTACCTGCAGCGTTATCGCACCCGTAGATCTTTGTTGCAGTTGGACGATGCCCAACTGGCGGACATTGGTCTGTCGCGCGCGCAGGCAATGCAAGAAGGGCGCAAGCCTTTTTGGAGAACATAAATGTTGAAATTGTTGGGTAAGGCCTCGTCGATCAATGTGCGCAAAGTATTGTGGACCAGCCATGAACTGGCGTTGCCGCTGACCAGAGAAGACTGGGGCAGTGGTTTTCGATCCACGCAAACACCGGAGTTTTTGGCCCTTAACCCCAATGGCCTGGTGCCGGTATTGATTGACGGCGATCGGGTGCTGTGGGAATCCAACACGATTTGTCGTTATCTGGCGGGCCGGGAAGGGCGTCAGGATCTGTTGCCGACAGAACCGGGCGCACGGGCAGCGGTAGAAATGTGGATGGACTGGCAGGCCACCGATCTCAACAACGCCTGGCGCTATGTTTTCATGTCGCGAGTTCGCCAGGATGCCGCCTACCAGGATCCGGAGCGACTGGCAGCGGCGGAGCGGGAGTGGAACAGGTTAATGGGCATGCTCGAACAGCATTTGGCGCAGGGGAATGGTTATATTGCTGGCACGACCTTTAGCCTGGCGGATGTGGTCATTGGGCTGTCGCTCAATCGTTGGCTGATGACGCCTTTCTCGCGCCCGGATTACCCAGGGTTACAAGGGTATTTGCAACGGCTGCAACAGCGGCCGGGTTTCTTGCTGTATGGTGCCAACGGGTTGCCATGATATGAAATAAAATATTCATTTTGGCCTGACATCTTTGGCCAGAAGACGCAGCGTACCCTCGAGGCTGCCTCGTTACATTCCCGTCTGCAAGGTTTCATGAACGGCATCACGGATATGAGTTTTATTTTTCTCTTTGCTTGTTATTGAAATTTATATTTCATATAACCGTATCACAGACGGCGCGTTTCATTGGGTGGCGCGCTGACCAGATTACGGATACAGGTAACGGGAGAGGGTGATGAAACAGGTACGCGTTGGTTTAATTGGCACCGGCTACATTGGGCGCTGCCACGCTATTGCTTATGCGCAGGCTGCCACGGTATTTCCACTGAAGGGGGAACTGGTGTTGGAAATGCTGGCGGAAGTGACGCCGGAGCTGGCGCAGCAGCGCGCTGCGGAATTTGGTTTCTCTCGTTCGACCGCCGACTGGCGCCAGCTGGTGGCCGATCCGGCTATTGATGTGGTGGATATCTGCGCGCCGAATTTCCTGCATAAGGAGATGGCGCTGGAAGCGATTCGCCACGGCAAACACGTTTATTCTGAAAAACCGCTGGCGTTGGACGCCAAAGACGCCGCTGAAATGGTGCAGGCCGCTCGCGCCAAGGGGGTTAAAACGCTGGTGGGTTTCAACTATATGAAGAACCCGACCAGCCAGCTGGCGCGCGAAATTATCGCCAATGGCGAGATTGGCGAAGTGGTGCATTTTTACGGCACCCACAATGAAGATTATCTCGCCGATCCGCGTACGCCTATCGACTGGCACTGCCGCAAGGCCACGGCCGGGTTAGGCGCGCTGGGCGATTTGGCGGCGCATATTGTCAACATGGCGCATTACCTGGTGGGTGACATTGTGGCGGTCTCCGGCGATATGCAGACCATCATCAAACAGCGCCCGGATGCGAAAGACCCTACGCTGATGCATCAGGTTGAAAATGAGGATCAGGCCAGCGCGCTGGTGCGTTTTGCCGGTGGCGCCATGGGTACCATCGAGACTTCACGCATTGCCTGCGGGCGCAAGATGGGGCTGACCTACGTGGTCACCGGAACCAAGGGTACGTTAAGTTACACCCAGGAGCGAATGGCGGAGCTGAAGCTGTATCGTCACGATGAGCCGGCGGAGCGCCAGGGGTTTAAAACGCTGCTGGTAGGCCCTAAGCATCCGGATTACGCCGCCTTCTGTATTAGCGCGGGGCACGGCATTGGTTTTAACGATCAGAAAACGGTGGAGATCCGCGACCTGGTTAACGGCATTGCCGCCGGTGATCGCATGTGGCCGGACTTTGAAGAGGGCTGGAAAGTATCTTGCGTGCTGGATGCGATAGCCGCCTCCGCCGAACAACGGCGCTGGCTGGAAATTAATCGCGATTAACCCAGGGCTATGACGCTCACAACTTGAGAGCGTCATAGCTTAACTGGCTAATAAGTTAATAAGCTATTAGCTTGATAACTTGCTGCGGTGATAGCCTGCCAATCAAAAAGCGAAGCAGGAACAACCGAATGCGCCCCAAAAGGCATTGTCGTCTGAAACAGGAATGCTGGAACGGCGGGCGACGTCATGCTGATGCGCGTGCACGCCGCAAGGGCCGCAACACTGGTGCGCCTGGCTCAGCACCCCGACGCGGGCCGCGGCTGAAGGAGGGGCAGAGCGATAATGCCCCGGCACCTGGGTCACCGGCGACCAGTCAGGCAGTACCGGAATTGCCGGTGGCGCCAGCGGTGAAAAACTGCCGGCGGCGTATACCACCTTGCCGTCCACCACCGTCATCACCGATTCAATCCCCTTGATCTGCTCCTCGGGTATGCTGAAATAATCCTGCGACAGCACGGCCAGATCGGCTAACTGTCCGACCTTAATCTGTCCTTTTTTACCCTGTTCGGTTGAGAACCAGGCGCTGCCCTGGGTCCACAACATCAGGGCTGTTTCGCGATCCAATCGCGCACTGTCGTCGTACATCGCCATACCGCCAACGGTACGGCCGGACACCAGCCAATACAGCGCCGTCCACGGGTTATAACTGGCCACGCGGGTGGCGTCGGTGCCTAACCCTACCGGCAACTCGGCCGCCAGCATTTTTGCGACCGGCGGCGTCTGTTTGGCGGCTTCTTTGCCGTAGCGTTCGGCAAAGTATTCCCCCTGAAATGCCATGCGATGCTGTACGGCAATGCCGCCGCCCAGCGCTTTCACCCGCTCGATGTTACGTTCGGAGATGGTTTCCGCGTGGTCGAAGATCCAGTGCAGGCCGTTGAACGGAATATCGCGGTTCACCTTTTCGAACACGTTCAGCATGCGGCTGATGGATTCGTCATAGGTGGCATGCAGGCGGAACGGCCAGCGGTGCTCGACCAGATGGCGCACTACGCGCTCGAGCTCGTCTTCCGTACCTTCCGGCAGATCCGGACGCGGCTGGAGGAAATCCTCGAAGTCGGCGGCGGAGAACACCAACATTTCACCGGCACCGTTATGACGGTAAAAATCGGTGCCCTGACCGGGTTTCAGCATGTCGGTCCACAGCTGGAAATCTTCCAGCTCCTGCTTCGGTCGCTGAGTGAACAGGTTATAGGCGATACGCAGAGTGAGTTGCTGCTTATCGTGCAGTTCGGAAATCACCTGATAGTCATCGGGGTAGTTCTGGAAGCCGCCGCCGGCGTCGATGGCGCTGGTCAGGCCCAGGCGATTGAGCTCACGCATAAACTGACGGGTGGAATTGACCTGTTGTTCAAGCGGCAGCTTGGGCCCTTTGGCCAGCGTGGCATACAGGATCATGGCATTAGGCTTGGCAATCAGCATGCCGGTTGGGTTGCCGTTGCCATCGCGCTGGATCTCGCCCCCCGGCGGATTTGGCGTGTCTTTGGTGTAGCCCACCACTTTCAGCGCGGCTCGGTTGAGTAAAGCGCGATCGTACAGGTGCAGAATAAACACCGGGGTGTCCGGCGCCGCCTGATTGATTTCGTCCAGCGTTGGCATGCGGCGTTCCGCGAACTGGAATTCGGTCCAGCCGCCGACCACCCGTACCCATTGTGGGCTGGGGGTACGCAGTGCCTGCTCTTTCAGCATGCGCAGCGCATCGGCCAACGACGGCACGCCTTCCCAACGCAGCTCAAGATTGTAGTTCAGACCGCCGCGGATCAGGTGCAGGTGCGAGTCATTGAGGCCGGGGACGGCGGTGTGGCCGTGCAGGTCAATCACCTGAGTTTCAGGTCCTGCATGCTGCATAACGTCGTTTTCACTGCCGACGGCGAGGAATTTGCCGTCGCGGATAGCAACCGCCTGGGCGGTAGGCGCCTCGCGATCGACGGTGTGAAATTTACCGTTGGTGATAATCAGGGAAGCAGAATAACTCATAATGTTCTCCCGGCAGGCCGCCTAACGGCGGGTGAGCCATTGATGAAATATGCGTGTGACTATCGGCATCCAGAGGAAGACCACCAGGGCGACGACGGTGGCGTCATTAAGCAGGTGGCCGACCAGCGTGCCGTTCAACTGCGGCAACAGGTTTCCCCAAAACCAGGGCACCAGATTGGTGGACGGAAAAATCACCAGCAGGGTGATCAAAAATTGTTTCCACTTGGCGGGCTGGCGGGTATTGGCGCTCGGCGGCGTGAACCAGAATTCTGCGCCGGGCCGAATTTCAATGCTGTCGCTCTCCAGCAGCAGCGGCGAAACTTCCTCGATGTAGCGTTTGCGCAGCGGTGAATTCACCCACTGG
Source organism: Serratia sp. GW822-FHT06E05 (assembly GCF_058799445.1). Lineage (NCBI taxonomy): Bacteria > Pseudomonadati > Pseudomonadota > Gammaproteobacteria > Enterobacterales > Yersiniaceae > Serratia > Serratia sp. GW822-FHT06E05. The sequence continues at coordinate 1,391,300 of NZ_JBXALM010000001.1, read as the reverse complement.
GACAGGTTGTCGAGGTTGTCAAAACGGACCAGTACGGTGTAGGCCTGCTCATGACCGGTGGGGCGGATCACGTTAACGCCCAGATGTCCGGCAAAGTTGGCGGCTTCGGGCATAATGCGCTTCAGCCAGGCCTCGTAGGCCGGTTCCTGCCCCGGCGCCAAACGGTGAGTGATAACTAGCGTGACATGCTGCGGGTGGGCCATAGCACCGACTCCAGAAAAACCCCGGCGACGCGGCCGGGGTTAAGGTTTATTTCGCCACCCGCGCCGGGGCGTGATGCACCATGGTGTAAGCGTAGTCAACGCCCATGCCGTAAGCACCGCTGTGTTCGCGCACCAGTTCCATAACCGCGTTGTAAGTCTCTTTGCGCGCCCAGTCGCGTTGATACTCCAATAGCACCTGCTGCCAGGTTACCGGGATGGCACCGGCCTGCACCATACGGTCGATGGAACGCTCATGCGCATCAACCGAGGTACCGCCGGAAGTGTCGGTGACCACGTAAACTTCATAGCCTGCCTCGAGCGCCATCAGCGCCGGGAAAGTCAGACAGACTTCGGTCCACAGCGCGGAAATCACCAGCTTTTTGCGACCGGTGGCTTCAACGGCCTTTACGAAGGCTGCATCTTCCCAGGAGTTCATCGAAGTGCGTTCAATCGGGGTGATTTCAGGGTGAACCGCCAACAGTTCTGGCCAGATGTAGCCGCTGAAACTTTCGGTTTCAACCGAGGTGAAAAGGGTGGGAACATTAAAAATCTTGCCGGCTTTCGCCAGACCGACCACGTTGTTTTTCAGCTGCTGGCGATCAATATTGGCCACGCCAAAAGACATTTGCGGCTGGTGGTCAATGAAAATCAGTGCAGAATTATCTTTATCAAGCAATTGAAACTTAGACATTATTTACCTTCCCAGAAAGACTTAGGTTTAACAACGGGTGAATGTAACGTCGATAAACCGCATGGTAGGCAGGGGCTGATTTCAAAGATAGCGCAGAATTTTTGCCGTCTTGTTGAGTTTTTTTATACACGGAGAGGGAGCGATGAGGTTAAACCTGGAAGCGTTATTGATTTTGGATGCGCTCGATCGGCATGGGTCTTTTGCGGCGGCGGCCGCCGTGCTGTTTAAAACACCTTCGGCGTTGAGCTATATGGTGCAAAAACTGGAGAGCGATCTCGACATCACCTTGCTCGATCGCTCAGGCCACCGCGCCAAATTCACCGATACCGGCAAGTTGATGTTGGAAAAGGGCCGGGTGCTATTGCGCGCCGCGCAGGATTTGGAGCAGCAGGCTCGCTATGTGGAAAACGGCTGGGAAAGCGAAATTACGCTTGGCATTGATGCCTCGTTTCCTTTTGAACGTCTGTTGCCGCTGATGGAAGAGTTTTATCAGCAGAATCACCATACCCGGCTGCGCGTTAGTCACGAGGTGCTGGCGGGATCCTGGGAGTCGCTGGTTTATGGTTGTGCGGATATTATTATTGGCGCGATTTGTGAACCCCCATCGCGGGTAGGCTATGCTTTTAGTCAGTTGGGTCGGTTGGACTACGTATTTGCCGTCGCGCCGCAACACCCGCTGGCGACAATGGCGGAGCCTTTGCCGAAGGCGGAGATCCGTCAGCACCGTGCCGTGGTGGTGCGTGATACCTCAAGAGTGAACGCACCGCAGAACCTGAATATTCTCGAGGAGCAGGACACCTTGACGGTGTTCGGTTTCGACGCCAAGTTGCGGGTGCAGCTCAGCGGTCTCGGCTGTGGTTATTTGCCGCGTTATTTGGCTGAACCTTACCTGAAAAGTGGCGAGTTGGTCGCGAAAAACGTCGAATCTGAGCGCTGCAGCGACGTTGCTTATTTTGGCTGGCGTGAGAATAACGCCGGTTTGGCGTCCAAATGGTGGCGTGAACGCTTGCAGCAGTGTGCCGATGCCGGGAGCCTGTACCCGGCATCTTGATGCCCCGCCATTGTGCGGAACGACAAGGATGCAGAATGATGAGAACAGGGATGTGGCTTTTGGTAGCGTTGTTACCGTTGCTGGCCGGTTGTAATACGGACCACCGTACCGAGATTGCCGGGCTGGAAAAACCGATGGCTGTCGCGGCATCGGTGCAGCCGCCGTCGGGCAACTACCCGGAAAGAATGCGGCGTGCCATTACGCAAGAAATGCCGACGCTCGGCAAATACAAATCCCAAACCTGTTCGATCAGCATTCATCTGTTACCGGACGGCTCCCTGAAGGACTTCAAGGTACTGGCAGGCGATGCTGAGTTTTGCGCTGTAGCAAGTCAGGCAGTACAGCGCGCCAAACTGCCCAAAATGACCAGTCAGACCGAATACGCCTTATTCAACAGCTCGGTGCTGGATTTCGTTCCCTGATGCCGATGGCTTACCGCATCGGGTGAGCTCGCGATTGTGTGGTGTATCAAAAGTACGGCATAAATAGCTGATTTTTAACTTTGCTTTACCGCTTTCGTTATTTTGAGCGCCTGCGCTGCTCGCAGATACTGAGGAAAATGACCCACAGCGAGCCGCCGCATGTCCTCAGCCAAAAGCCACAGCCACTATTTGCATTCTGCACAACGCCTTTGGATCCAACAGCTTAACCAGCGCTGGTATTGGCGATGCGAGTTGCCGACCTGGGGCATCATGGCGGCGGTGTACGGCGGCTGGTTTGGGGTGGTGCACTACTGGCAGTCGCTGGGACCCTGGCTTGGCACGCCGTTGCTGATTTTGTTGGCCACCTGGTATATGTCGTTGCAGCATGAGCTGATCCACGGCCATCCGACGCGGTGGCCTCGCATCAATCAACTCTTTGGACTGTTGCCGCTGGCGGTGTGGTATCCCTATGGGCTGTATCGCGATTCGCATATTCAGCATCACCGCAATGAACATCTGACCGACCCGCATGAAGATCCCGAAAGTTATTATTTCAGTCAGACACAGTGGCAGCGTTATCCCAGATTGTTTCCGCTGTTGGCCAAGGTGCGCAATACGCTTAGCGGGCGGATTGTGTTCGGTCCGGCGCTGGATATCGTCGCGACGGGGGTTAATGCGCTGAAAGCGATTGCCGCCGGTGAACTGCGCACGTTGGCGATGTGGTTGGTGCATCTGCTGCTGCTGGCGGCAGTGCTGGTTTGGCTGAAGCAACATGGCATTGGCACGGCGTTTTACCTGTTGGCGATCGGCTATCCAGCGCTGGCGCTGACCAAGATAAGATCGTTTTTTGAGCACCGCGCCGTTGAAGCTCCGCAGGCACGTTCTATTATTAATGAGGCGGCCTGGCCGTGGCGGCTGCTGTTTCTCAATCTGAACTATCATTTAGTTCACCATGATCTCCCCGGCTTGCCGTGGTACGGTTTAAGGCAGGTCTATCTGGCGGAGCGCGGTGCTTACCAGCAGCGCAGCCAGGGATTTGTGGTGCAGGGCTATGGCCAATGGGTCAGCGAATACGCTTTTACCCCGGTCGCCGTTGAGGTTCATCCGTTTAACGCCGGCGAGCCGCTAAAGGAAGTTCAGGGCGAAACCGAAGCCTGGCCGGCGGAGACTTTTATCGTGCGATGGAAACGCGCGTCTCAGGATTTTCCAATCGATCTGGCCAAATAGCCGGAAAATACACAACAAGAGGAAAAAGTATGGCAATCACCCCATTACGTGGTCGCGTTTTCGCTTTGGCACTGGGTTTACTTGCCGCAAGTATCGGCGTGGCTCAGGCGGCCGACACGGTGCGCGTGGGCTCAAAAATCGATACCGAAGGCTCGCTGCTGGGTAACATCATCGTGCAGGTGCTGGAGTCCAACGGCATCAAAACCACCAACAAATTACAGCTCGGTACCACCAAGGTGCTGCGCGGGGCGATCACCTCCGGCGAGATTGACATTTACCCGGAATACACCGGCAACGGCGCATTTTTCTTCTCCGATGAAAAAGATCCGGCGTGGAAGAACGCCCAGGCCGGTTTTGAGAAGGTCAAAAAACTCGATTACGACAAGAACAAAATTGTCTGGCTGGATGCTTCGCCGGCCAACAATACCTGGACTATTGCCATCCGTCAGGACGTGGCGGACGCCAACCACCTGAAGACGCTGGCCGATCTGGGCAAATGGATCAACGGCGGCGGCAAGTTCAAACTGGCGGCCTCGGCGGAATTTATCGAACGTCCGGACGCACTGCCGGCATTCCAGAATGCCTATGGCTTTAAGCTGAATCAGGATCAGCTGCTGTCGCTGGCTGGAGGGGACACGGCGGTGACCATTAAAGCGGCGGCGGAGCAAACCTCCGGCGTGAACGCGGCCATGGCTTACGGCACCGATGGCCCGGTGGCGGCCCTGGGTCTGCAAACGCTGGAAGACCCAAAAGGGGTGCAGCCGATTTACGCACCGGCACCGATCATTCGTGAAGCCGCGCTGAAACAGCACGCCAATATCGCCGAATTGCTGAAGCCGGTCTTTGCAACGCTGGACGGCCCGACGCTGCAAAAACTCAATGCGCAGATCGCGGTGGAAGGTCAGGATGCCAAACAGGTTGCGGCCGCTTATCTGAAAGAAAAAGGATTGGTTAAGGGATAGCGCTGATATTCCCTCTCTCTCAATGGGAGAGAGGGAGAGCAGGGCCCATTGACTATGGAGCCGGAGAGTTTCTTTGATTATTGCCGTAAAAAACCGCGTATTACTGACGCTGCTTGTTCTGTTGCTGCTGGCCGCATTTGGCCTGCCGTTCCTCAGCTATGCCCCCAATCGCCTGCTGTCGGGCAAGAGCATTTCCCTGATTTCCCTGCTGCACGGCCCGGCGCTGTGGCTATTGGCCCCGCTGTTGGTGCTGGCAGTGCTCAGCCTGTTGGCACCGCTCAGGCGCAATGCATTGTTGACTGCGCTGGCGGCTGCAGCGCTGCTGGCGCTCACCTTCTGGCTGAGCGGGCATGCCGCGCAGCAGTTGGCGCAGGAAGGTTCCAAACTGGCGCGTACCTCCTGGGGCAGCGGCTGCTGGCTGATGCTGGCGCTGAGCCTGCTGATGGCTGCCGATGCTATCACCCGCATCACGTCTTCGCATTTGTGGCGCATGCTCGGCAACCTGCTGGTGATATTGCCTGCGCTGGCGCTGCTGTTCGGCCACCAGTTGGATCAGCTTTCGCTGCTGAAAGAGTATTACAACCGGCAAGATGTGTTTGATGCCGCGCTGTTGCAGCACCTGACTATTCTGCTGGCGACGATGATCCCGGCGCTGCTGATCGGCGTGCCGCTCGGGGTGTTGTGTTTTCGTTCATCCCGTTTGCAAACCCCGATCTTCTCCACGCTGAACATTATCCAGACCGTGCCGTCGATTGCCCTGTTCGGCCTGCTGATAGCGCCGTTGGCCGGGTTGGCGAAGGCGGTGCCCTGGCTGGCGGAACACGGCGTCAGCGGCATTGGCATGGCGCCGGCGATAGTCGCCCTGGTGTTGTACGCCCTGTTGCCGCTGGTGCGCAGCGTGGTGGCCGGGTTACAGAGCGTGCCCGCCAGCGTGATCGAATCTGCCAGCGGTATGGGGCTGACGCGCGGCCAGATTTTCTTTCGCGTACAGCTGCCGTTGGCTTTGCCGCTGTTTCTGACCGGCGTGCGCATTCTGGCGGTGCAGACCGTCGGCATGGCGGTGGTTGCCGCGTTGATCGGTGCCGGAGGTTTCGGCGCCATCGTTTTCCAGGGGTTGCTGAGCAGCGCGCTGGATCTGGTGCTGCTGGGCGTGATCCCGGTGATCGTGATGGCGGTAATCGTCGATTCGCTGTTTAAATTTATGGTTTCAATTTTGGAAGTGTCACGCCGATGATTCAGTTTAATCAGGTCAGCAAGATTTTTCAGGGTAAGCCGGCGGTGGACGATCTGACGCTGCAGATTGCCAAAGGCGAATTTGCCGTACTGATCGGTACCTCAGGCTCCGGTAAATCCACCACATTAAAAATGATCAACCGGCTGATCGAACACGATCAGGGCAAAATTTACTTTGCCGATGAAGAGATCCAAAAATTCAAACCGCAGGATCTGCGGCGCCGCATGGGCTATGCCATTCAGTCGATCGGCCTGTTTCCGCATTGGACGGTAGAGGAGAACATCGCCACCGTGCCGCAATTGCTGAAATGGCCGCGGGCACGGATCCGCGATCGGGTGACCGAACTGCTGGAGCTGTTGCACCTGGAGCCGGAACTGTTCCGACACCGTTATCCGCACCAGCTTTCCGGCGGGCAACAGCAGCGGGTGGGAGTGGCGCGCGCGTTGGCTGCCGATCCGGAAGTGTTGTTGATGGACGAACCCTTTGGCGCTCTCGATCCGGTAACGCGCACCGCGCTGCAGACGGAGATTGCGCGTATTCATCATCTCTCCGGGCGCACCATCGTACTGGTGACGCATGACATTGACGAAGCGCTGGCATTGGCCGATCGCATCGTGTTGCTCGATCAGGGCCGTGTGGTGCAACAAGGCACGCCGCTGGAGCTGCTGACTGCACCGGCCAACGATTTTGTGCGCGATTTCTTTGGCCGAAGCGATCGCGGCATCAAATTGCTTTCTTTAGGCACGGTGGCGGAACGGGTGCGGCCCGGGCATGCGGACGGTGAACCGATTTCCTCCACCATGAATCTGCGTGAAGCGTTGTCGGTATTTGTGGCGCGCGGCAGTGAATGCTTGCCGGTGGTGGGGGAGCAAGGAGAGGCACTCGGCGTGCTGCATTTCAACGATCTGATTGCCCAAAAGGCGCTGTCATGAGTGCGCCTAAAGCCCTGCGTTGGCTGCGCGATCCGCTGCCCTGGACCTTTGCCCTGCTGCTGGCGCTGGTGTTTGGCATGAATCATTTGCATGGCCTGTTTGCTGCCTGGTTTCCCGATCTGGAAAGGCCGGTGTATCAGCAGGACAGTTTTATCTCGCTGGTGTGGGCACATCTGTTGCTGGTCGCGGTCTCCAGTCTGATCGCCGTGGTGATTGGCGTAGCGGCCGGGATCGGCGTGACGCGCCCTGCCGGTAAGGCGTTTCGTTCGCTGGTGGAAACCGTGGTAGCGGTCGGCCAGACTTTTCCGCCCGTGGCGGTGCTGGCGGTAGCGGTACCTGTGATGGGCTTTAGCGAACAGCCGGCGATTATCGCACTGGTGCTGTACGGTTTGCTACCGATCTTGCAGGGCACGCTGACGGGTATTGAATCGGTACCCAGCGCGACCCGCGAGGTTGCGCAAGGGGTTGGTATGAGCGCCAGGCAAATTCTGTGGCGCGTCGAACTGCCGCTGGCGGCGCCGGTGATTGTTGCCGGTATTCGGACCTCGGTGATCATCAATATCGGCACGGCGGCAATCGCTTCCACCGTCGGCACCAAAACGCTTGGTTCGCCGATAATCATTGGCCTGAGCGGTTTTAATACCGCCTACGTGATCCAGGGCGCGGTAGTGGTGGCGCTGCTGGCGATCATTACCGATATGCTGTTTGAGCGCTGGGTGCGCTATCTCACCGCCTGGCGTCAGCAGACGCAGGCGGCTTCTTCTGCGGGGTAAGGGAATAGGATGCAAGTATCTTTGCCGATGTATGGCGTGACTCATCAACCGGCCGAATCTTTCTGGCGAGTGCTGCGCGATAAATTACTGCAGTTGGGATTGCCGCTGGCTCCTGAACAGCTCGTCTGGCCGCACGACCTGGCTCAGCACTGGCTACAGGACGATTTATTGCTCAGCCAAACCTGCGGTTATCCGCTGGTCAGCAGCCTGCAGCAGGTGCAGCTGATCGGGACTTATCACTACCGCGTCGAGGGTTGTGAGGGCGCGAATTACAGCAGTTGGTTGGTGGTGCGCGACGACGACTCAGGCGAGCAGCTGGCGGATTTTCGCGGCCGGATCGCCGCATACAACAGTACCGACTCTCAGTCAGGGCATAACAGCTTGCGTGCGCTGATCGCACCCTTGGCACAGAACGGCAGCTTCTTCAGTGCTGCCATCGCTTCCGGGGCGCACTATCAGTCGCTCAAGCTGATCCAAAACCGGCAGGCAGACATTGCCGCCGTCGACTGCGTCAGCCTGGAACTGTTGAAACGGGCACGGCCACAGGCGTTGGCCGGGCTGAAAATTATTGGACGAACGGCCAGCGTGCCGGGGCTACCCTTGATTACCTCGGCGCAGACCCCGCCGGAACAGCTGGAAATACTGCGTGCCGGGGCGAAGGCGATGCTGGGCGAAGCGGTAAGCGACAATCTGCTGATCGGCGATTTCAGCCTGGTGCCGCGTTCGGCATACCAAATAATCACCGAGCTGGAGCAGCAGGCCGCCGCCCGCGGGGTGACAGCGCTGTAAGCTTATGACTGGCCCGTGTTCAGGCGGCGCTAAAGCGTGCGTTCAATTTTTGATCGACAATGATCTCGAAGTCAGTAAATAAGGCTCTGGGTTTGATCGTTCGGCCGCGTTTTTCCAGCGATACCAGACCGTGGCCGCTGAGCGTTTTCAGCGTGGCGGAAAGATTGCTTATTTGCCGACCGGAGAGTTCCGCCAATCGGCTCATGGTTTCCGGTTTTTCCGTATCAATCATCCGCAGCAAGTCAATATTTTCATTGCTGAGCACCTGGGCCAAAGCAATCATTGAGGTGAACCAGACCTGCGGTTCACGCTCCTGCGGCTGGTATTCACCTTTTGCAATGGCCAGTATCCGTTTGCGGATCAACTCTTCAGGCATTACGCCAATCAGTGCTTTCATCTTCAACCTCGGTTTTCTCTCTTGCTTATGACTTCATCGATTTTAGTGAAGAAATCTTCCACCAACTGAAAAGCGGAATGAAAGCCGTTTTGGTTACTTTCCATGCTTCTATTTTCCACCAGTAGCCATCTTCACGGTTTACTCGGGTGCCATGAAGGCTAAGGATGTAGTCCAGTCCATTGCTTGCATCCATTTTCAGTACTCCAGAAAGTTATGATTTAACCATAACTTTTGGGTGTTTTACGGTCAATGCTATTTCATCAGGAAGAGTGGCAGACTGAATAGATGAGAATTTGACCGCAGAATGGGGTTGAACACAGCGGTAATTTGTTGACGTTTCTGTCGGCGGCAGCGCGCAGAAAATCGCACCAACGGTTGGCGAAAGAAGAGAAGGGGAATTGCTGCTGAAATGGAGAAATGAGGCGGTTACCGCGCCCTTTGCAGATACCGGTGCGCGTCGGGCGACTGCAGCGTTTTTTTACAACAACGCTGCCAGCGCGGGACGCATCACTTGGCCTGAATGCTCTCTGCCGGAGTGGCAGTGGCGGCGGCTTCGTGTGACGTGGCGGTCTCTTCTAGCGGCGTGGTGGAACGGGTGTACATATTCAGCCCGGCCAGGAATACGCCGCCGAGTGAACCAAAGGCACACAGAAAGATAACGATAATGAACGATTTTTTCAGCATGGGGATGATTTCGCAGGTTGCCAGGAACAACGGGAATTATAGACGCTTCGTAATATGAAACAAGAATCGTTTTAATACCCGTCGTCTTTCAAGCTGCAGCGTTTAAACCTGTTTCCGGTGGATTTGTCACTCCAGCCGCTGTAGGGGGCGAATACATTCGCCCCGATTAATTCGGCCGCAGCGTGCAGCGCCTCTACCTTTCCCTGCTTATGCGACTGACCGGGCGAGCAAACAGGAATTTGCCCAGCGTCACCAGCACCACCGCCGCTACGATAATCACCAGCGCCGCCCATTCACGCGGTGCCAGCGATTCGCCGGCAAAACCGATGCCGAGCAGCACGGCCACCACCGGATTGACATAGGCATAACTGGTGGCTACCGCCGGACGCACGTTTTTCAGCAAAAACATATAGGCGCTAATGGCCAACATGGAACCGAAGATAATCAGGTATCCCAGCGCAAAGAAACCTTTGGCGCTGGGCATCTGCGTCAGGCGTTCGCCGCTGAGCTGACTGACGACCAGCAGAACCACTCCGGCAACCAGCATCTCCGCCGCGCCCGCCATCGGTCCGGCCGGTAGCGAAATACGTGACCCCAGCACCGAGCCAAAGGCCCAACTGGCGGAAGCCAGCAGGATCAGTAACGCACCGGTAGGGTTGCCCACCAGGTTATTGCCGGTATTGAGCAATACGATCCCCACCAGGCCCAATGCGATACCCGCCCACTCCAGCTTGGTATTGCGCATGCCCCAAAACAGGCTGAAGAACAGGGTGAACAGCGGTACCGTCGCGACCATCACGGCGGCAATACCGGAAGGTACGTGCTGGTGTTCTGCCACGGTCACCAGACCGTTACCCACCGCCAGTAACAAGATACCGATAGTGCCAGCGGCCAGCCACTGCCTGAGGGTTGGTAATGCATGGCCGCGCAACGCTAAAAAGCTGAACAGCACTATACCGGCGACCAAAAAGCGGATCCCGGCCATCATCAGCGGTGGCCAGCTCTCCACGCCCAGACGAATAACGAAGTAGGTAGAACCCCAGACAATATATAACGTGAACAGCGCCCCGATTAACGGCAGGACGTTACGGCTACTTTGACTCAGCATGGATATTTATTCTGCAGGGAGGTTATTATTAGAGGACTCAGTAAACCCGATCGCACGGAAGATTAGCAACGCTTTTCACTATTTTTTAACGGCAAGGTCGGCTGGCGAACCGATGAGAATCGAGAGAGAACGCCAGCCTGCAGATAGCCTTGAGCCGAGTGCCGATTACAGCAGCGAAATACGGTAGGCGCAGCGGCGTGCACCGGCCAGAATATGTTCGGAACGTTCAACCTGCGCCTGCAACACCTCGGTGAAAATACTCAGCTCAGCACGGCAGAACCCCTGACAAACGGTAGCGGCGGCGCAAATAGGGCAGTGGTTCTCTACCAACAGAAAGGAGCCGTCTTCCTGAGTACGGCATTCGGCCATATAGCCTTCGCGGCAACGAATGGCCGTCAGACGCTGAACCCGTTCCTGCAAGTCGGTAGCGCCAATCATCGCCTGCTTGTAATTAATCCGCGTTTCTTGCTCGCGGGTGTCGATCAATAACTCAATCGCCTGCTCGCCCAGCTTGTCGCGTACGGTACGCAGCAACTGTACCGTCAATTCTGAATGGGTATCCGGAAAGCGCGCATTGCCGGCGGCGGTCAGGTGCCAGAGCTGCACCGGTCGGCCGACGCCGCGGGTTTCCGCCACGGCTTCAACCAGCCCGTCTTTGGCCAGTTTGACAAACTGCTGGCGCGCAGCCTCACCTGTGGTGCCAAGAACCTTTCCTGCATCAGACGCTTGCTGTGGGCCGCGGGTTTTTAATAGTGTCAGCAAACGGTCACTGACCGATTGTGCGGGACTACCGCCATTTTCCAAGTTTATTCTTGACATATTTCTCCGCCTCGCCCTACCATTATTCCAAGTTAACTCTTGTTAAATTTAACGCAATATCACTATTAACTCAATGCCCTTCCTCTGAAAACAGGACGACAACCGTGATAACCAACGATGATAGCCGCTGGGCCGACTTATTCTCTGGCAAAAATGGCGCCAGTGCGATCGCGCTCTCACTCGGCGTAGCGCTGCATGCGATCAATATTCTGGTCGCCACCACCATTCTGCCCTCGGTGGTGCAGGATATTGGCGGCCTGAATCTGTATGCCTGGAACACCACGCTGTTTGTGGTGGCGTCGATTCTCGGATCGGCGTTATCTGCACGTCTGCTCAGTGGTTACGGTGCACGCAGTGCCTATCTGGTGGCGTCGCTGTTCTTTATTGCCGGGGCAATGCTGTGTGCATTGGCGCCGTCGATGCCGGTGATGCTGATAGGTCGCACCGTGCAGGGGTTCGGCGGCGGGCTGATTTTCGCGCTTTCGTACGCCATGATCAACCTGGTGTTTGAGCAAAGACTTTGGCCGCGGGCAATGGCGCTGATTTCGGCGATGTGGGGTATTGCTACGCTGGTGGGACCGGCGGTGGGCGGCATTTTCGCCGAACTGAACGCCTGGCGCTGGGCCTTTGGAATCCTGTTGCCAATCATGGTGTTGTACGCCGGGTTCACCTTCCTGATCCTGCCGAAAGGCAAACCGCAACAGCAGGCAGCGCCGCTGCCGGTAGCCCAGCTGTTGCTGCTGGCGGTGGCGGTGCTGGTGGTATCCGCCGGCAGCCTGGCCGACAGCGCCTGGGTCAATTTTGGCGGTATTGCATTGGCTGTGCTGATGATGGTTTGGCTGATTCGCCGTGAAGCGCACTCCCGCGCCCGTCTACTACCTCAAGGCGCTTTACGCCGCGGTTCCCCTCTGGCTTCGCTGTATATCACCGTCTCCCTGCTGGTTGTGGGCATGACCAGCGAAATCTTCGTGCCTTATTTCCTGCAAACGCTGCACGGGCAGTCACCGCTGATTTCCGGCTATATCGCAGCCACCATGGCGGCGGGCTGGACGCTGTCGGAGATCCTCAGTTCGGGCTGGCGCAGTGCGGGTATGCGCCGGGCCATTATCAGCGGGCCGCTGTTTGTGTTTGTCGGGCTATTGGCCCTGGGCGTATTGATGCCAACGCCTTCCGGAGGTCATTGGTCGGCACTGACGCCGATTGTCATCGCTCTGACAGTGGTGGGGTTTGGTATCGGTTTTGGCTGGCCACATCTGCTGACGCGTATTCTGCAAGTCTCGCCAGAGGCGGATAAGGATATTGCCGGCGCGTCGATCACTACGGTGCAACTGTTTGCCACCGCGTTCGGTGCCGCGTTGGCGGGGATGGTCGCCAACCTGGCCGGACTGAACGTGCCGGGTGGGGCACCGGGTGCCGCCTCCGCCGCGCGCTGGCTGTTCCTGCTGTTTGCCTTGGCGCCGCTGCTGGCGGTTTTTAGCGCCTGGCGCTGTGCGGCGATTACTCCACCTGTTGTGGCAACCAGCGATGCCGAAATTGCGCTGGCATCGCCGGGGTTGTCGCTCTCTGTCACCCCTGTGAGCGAATGCGTTCGTCCTGAATAAGGCGGGTGCCGCCTGCTGGTTTTTATAACTTCGCAGGGTTTACTTTAAAATCTGATTGACGAATCCCGTATTTGAGATTATTTCTCTCATATGGGATTTTTCATATCAGGGCTATAGAGATCATGGATAACGGAGTGGACAGCGCCGACCTTCGCTTGGCGCAACGGCTGTCTGATTTACGCCAGCAGCAGGGCTGGTCGCTGGAAGCGTTGGCGCAGCAAACCGGCATCAGCCGGGCAACGCTATCGCGGGTTGAGCGTGCGGAAACCAGCCCGACCGCCTCGTTGTTGAACAAACTGTGCGCGGCATATGGGCTGACCATGTCACGGCTGCTGAGCGAGGTTGAGGACGAACCGCCAGAGTTGCTGCATCGCGAACAGCAGACGGTGTGGGTTGATCGCGCCAGCGGTTTTCATCGTCGTTCGGTATCGCCGCCAGCCGCCCTCTATAAGGCGGAATTTATTGAGGGCACGCTGGAGGCCGGCGCGGTGATCGCTTATGACGCCCCTTCGATACACGCGCTTGAACACCATTTATGGCTGCTGGAAGGCCGGCTTGAATTGACGCTGGAGGCGCGAACTTTTCAGCTAGAACCGGGCGATTGCCTGCGTTACCGCTTATTCGGCGCTTCAAAATTTCATGCACCCGGCCCCGAGCCGGCCCATTACACCCTCGTTATCTGCAGGCCATAATCATGATTGAGATACAGCAATTGAACGTCGATGCGGTACAGAGTGCGATCCCTGAACTGGCGGCGATGCTGCATGCCAGCGTCTCGCAGGGGGCGAGCATCGGTTTTGTCATGCCGTTTAGCCTTGAGCAGGCGCAGGCGTTCTGGCACCGTCTGTTGCCGGCTATTGAACGGAAGGAAAGGCTGCTGCTGGTGGCCCGAGATCGAGATGCCGGAAGGGTGGTCGGTACGGTGCAACTGCTGCTGGATATGCCTGATAACGGCCGCCACCGGGCGGAGGTGGTGAAGCTGATGGTGCACCCGGATGCTCGCCGTCAGGGCATTGCCCGCAGCCTGATGTTGCAGGTGCAACAGCTGGCGGTTGAGCATCAACGGCATTTACTGGTGCTGGATACCCTGACCGGCGACACGGCGGAAGGCCTGTACCGTCGGCTGGGCTTTCAACTGGCGGGCAGCATTCCGCAATACGCACGCGCCAGCAATGGCGGTGCGCTGGATGCCACCAGTTATATGTATAAATTGCTCTGACTACCCCGTCGTTTTTCAAGCGTTATCGCCTAAGGGGGCGAACGTATCGCCCCCTTAATCAGAATGCAGCCAGCGCCGTCCCTGCAAGGCTTGGGAGGTTACTGTCCGTTCCAGGCCTTGATTGCCTGTTGGCGAATCTGTAGCTTTTGCTCTGGCGTCAGCTTGTTATAGTCCTTCGCCATGCCGCTTTCCCAATCGCCGTACAACGGGTTGGGCAACACGATAAACTCGGTGCCGAATTTGCTTTGGTTGTCGGCGACGAACGCCCGCCGCTGCGCGTTATCTTTGTGGTAGGTCGCGGCGCCGAAGTCGTTCAGGTTGTCACCGGCGTAAACCACGATGTCGTAACCGGCGTTCTTGATTGCGTCGAAACGCGCCTGCTTGTTGGAGGTATCACCGCTTAACAGCACGGTTTTTTCCGACATGCCGGTGAAGCCCAATTTTTGCATATTGGCCAGCGTGGCGGCGTATTCAGACTGTTTGCGGTTGGAGACGTAAAACATGGTGCCCTGATGGCTGTTGACGTAGCGGGCAAACTGCACGGCACCTGGCACCGCGCCGGCCTGTTGCGCCTGTGACCACTTCGCCCAGGTGGTAGCGGCGAACGGTTGGCCCTGCTGCGCCTGCCAGCCGGAATAAGGGCTGTTGTCCAGCATGGTTTCGTCCAAATCGACCACCACGGCCTTCTTCTTGCCCGGCGCGGCCTTGGCCTGATCAAAGGCCAGCCTGGCGCTGTTGAAGGCCTGATGCGTCAGGGCCTGATATTCGCCGGATTGCTGGAACCAGTTCAGCGCCAGCACGGATTGCTCAGCCAACTGCTGTTGGGCCTGCCGATCGGTTTTTGCTGGCTGCACGCAGCCGGTCAGGGTCACCAGCGCAATGCCGATCGCCGCGCCGAGGGCCATTTTCTGTCTCATTATTCCTGCCATAAATAAATCACTCTCTGATTGTTATTGTGGTGTGTTCAAGGTCATCGTCATTTCAAACTGGCGCAAGGCGTCCTGCTGCCAGCCGAGTCGGTCGAAGAAGGGGGCGGCCACTTCAGGAACGTAAACGTTGGCTACCAGTGGTAGCGGCGCAAACTTCGCCTGTAATGCAGCCAGCATGGTACGGGCATGGCCCTGGCTGCGGTGCTGCGGCGGCACGTAGATCATGCGCAAAAAGCACTTGTCGGCGCCCAACTGCACCACCGCATAGGCCTGGTGGCCAAGGCTGAAAGCATGGGGTTTGCCGGGTAGCTTGAACAACGTCTCCGGCGCGATCAGCCAGGGCAGGTCGGTGGCACCCTCGGCAATCAGGCGGTGAGAGACGAACAGTGGGTCGATCTCTTGTAACTGCGCAACTTCGGCAAGTACCGGCGTAGCGGCCAGATGCCCGGTCAGCGTGCGGACGATTTGCAACCCGGCCCGATGGTAGAGCGCCAACGCGGCCTCGTTCCCCTCAATCACTTCCAATGACAGTTGACGATCGCCGCGCTGATGCGCGTCGGCGACAATGCGCTTCATCAAGGCTTTTCCCAAGCCTTTGCCGCGCATTTCCGGACGGATGGAGAGTGCCGATATCCGGCTGTGCAGGCCCCGGCGGCTGATCAGCGCCAGCGCTACCGGTTGTTGCTGGTGGGTAACGATAATACTGTCGTTCAGGCTGAGGTCTTCGGCACCAAAACGGCGGGCGAAGGTATCACCGTCAATCACGAAACGTACAATATAGTTTTCAAAACAATGACAAAGGATCTGCGCCAGCTCGTCGCTGCTGTAGCGCAGGGCGCTTTGGTACTCGAAGTTTTCATCGGTGTGCATGAGCTTTCCCTGTCTAAGGCGGAAGCTATACATCTAGACCCGATTGTTTTATAAGGCAAGTTTCCGCGTGCGGTTACGGGATATGCAGCGGTAAATGAGGCAGGAACAGGCGATAAAAGCACAAATGAAAAAACCGGGCGTTGCCGCCCGGCGAAGTAACTCTGGGTATAAAGTGAAGCTAAGGTTTGCAGTGGTGGTTATTCATCACATCAGAACTGGTAGGTCAGGGCGACGGCAATCACGTTGTCGTCTTTCAGACCCAGCTTGTTATCGCTGTCGAGTTGGTTGATTTTATAATCGACATAGGTCGACATGTTCTTGTTGAAATAGTAGTAGGCGCCAACGTCGATATATTTCACCAGGTCGGCGTCGCCGATGCCTTCAATATCTTTGCCTTTCTGCTGAACATAACCCAGCGATGGACGCAGACCGAAGTCGAACTGATATTGCGCAACCAATTCCAGACCTTCCGCCTTATTGGCAAAGCCGCTTACGGAAGTGGAATTATTATTGATAGTGGCGGTGCCGGAGATTGGCGCGATATTACGGCTTTGCGAATAGGTTGCTGCCAGGTAAACATCGTTGTTGTCGTATTTCAGGCCGCCGGCCCAAATATCAGCTTTGTCGCCCTTACCGAAGGTACCCGCTTTTTGCCCGGCAGTACGGTTGGAAGAGGCATAGGCGGCACCCACGCTCAGGCCGTCGATGATTTCATAGCTGGAAGACAGACCCCAACCGTCGCCGTTCGCCTTGCTGTTGGAACGGCCGTCGTTTTCGTTCTTGCCCTGGTACTGTACCGCGAACTTCAGACCTTCGACCAGGCCGAAGAAGTCATTGTTACGGTAGGTTGCCACGCCGTTGGTACGACCATTCATAAAGTTGTCGGTTTTGACGTAGGCGTCATCACCGAACTCAGGCAGCATATCCGTCCAGGCGCCGACGTCATAGATAATGCCGTAGTTGCGGCCGTAGTCGAATGAACCGATATCTTTATATTTCAGACCGGCGAAGCCCAAACGGGTTTTGGTATCTTTTGTGCCGTCAGATTCAGAGTGGTTGGCTGCTATTTGATATTCCCACTGGCCATAGCCAGTCAGCATATCGTTAATTTGAGTAGCGCCTTTAAAACCGATACGCACATAGGTTTTATCGCCATCATTACCGGCATCGTCAGAGAAATAGTGCAGTGCTTTTACGCGGCCGTAAAAATCAAGTTTGTTGCCGTCTTTATTGTAGATTTCTGCTGCCTGTGCTGTCTGCGCAATTAAAAGTGCCGGAATAATAACGGCCAGAAGATTACGTTTCATGATTTACCCTGCTTTATTCGATTGAAAGACGCTTATCATCAGTAGTACTGCTGTTTCACTGTGCCGCCTGTTTGTTTGCAGCGAGGATTTTTTACCGTAGTTATGTGATCTATTTATGACAAAATATTCATTTCCATGTCGAACGATTAAAAATCTCGCGGAAAGCGTCTGTTTCTTCTACGGGCATCCAGAATTCCCCGTGATGCCCATCAGGTCGCTGCCAAAAATCATGCGTGAGATTTATACGTTGACGACTTCATTCAGCGCATCAGGAGGGCTTATTGTCCTGTTTATGTGAATGATTGATGCTGAAAATCCCGATTTTCAGCCATGCAGGTTGAGGGTAGCGTAAAGCTTCCCTTAAGCAGCAGGAGTGCAAGATGCAACCTTCCCAACAGGCTGGACAGCAGGCGTTTGGCGACATTGCCCCCAAGTTGGCGCAGCTCAGCGACAGCGTATTATTCGACGATGTATGGCAGCGACCGGGGCTCACGCCGCGCGAGCGCAGTCTGATCACCGTGGCGGCGCTGGTGGCGCTCAACCGCGTGGAGCAGATGCCGTTTCATCTGCAACTGGCCGAACGCAATGGCGTGAGCGTTGAACAGCTCGCCGAGGCGATCACTCATCTGGCGTTTTATGCCGGTTGGCCAGCGGCGGCCTCTGCCGTGGCACGCCTGCGCGAATTGAAACAGGAGTAGTCCCATGCCATTCAGCCGTATCGCTTTGCATCAGGGCAAGTCAGCGCAATACCTGAAAACCTTATCTGACAGCCTGCACCAGGCGCTGGTCGAGACTTTTAGCGTGCCGCCGGCCGACAAGTTTCAGGTCATTGATCAATACCGCCCCGGCGAGCTGATTTACGATCCCCATTATCTCGGCGGCCCACGTTCGGCGGATTATGTGCTGTTTTACATCACCATTGGCCGTCCGCGCGATACCGCCACCAAACAGCGTTTTTATCAGCGGTTGGCGGCGTTGCTGGAAGAAAACCTGCAGTTGAGCCCGCAGGATGTGATGGTAGTGATTACCACCACCCAACAGGACGAGTGGTCGTTCAGTGCGGGTCGCGCTTCAATGATCGAAGGCTAGGCTGACGCAGCCGACGGTCTGTGGGACAATAGCGCCATCATTTCGTTGAGATACAGAGTTGAATGGCGCTCTCCCCCGCAGTTAAAGATCAGATTGGCCAGTGGTACAAAGCCCTGCAGCAACAAATACCGGATTTTATTTCCCGTGCACCGCAACGGCAGATGATCGCCGAAGTCGCGAAAACCCTGGCCGGAGATTATCCGCGCCACCTGGCGATTGAGGCGCCGACCGGCGTGGGCAAAACCCTGTCGTACCTGATCCCAGGGATCGCCGTAGGCCGCGCGGAGAGCAAACCCCTGGTGGTCAGTACCGCCAACGTGGCGCTGCAGGATCAGATCTACAGCAAGGATTTGCCGTTGCTGAAGAAGATCATTCCCGATCTGAAATTCACTGGTGCCTTTGGCCGCGGGCGCTATGTTTGCCCGCGTAATCTGGCGGCATTGAGCACCGACGTCAGCGAGCAGGGCGATCTGACGCTGTTCCTGGATGACGAACTGGCCCCTTCCAGCGGGGAAGAGCAGGCGCTGTGCCAGAAACTGAGCAAAGCGCTCAGCCGCCATGAGTGGGACGGGTTGCGCGATCATTATCAGCTGACGATCGACGATCCGCTGTGGATTAAGCTCAGCACCGACAAGGCCAACTGCCTGGGGCGCAACTGCCACTACATCCGCGAATGCCCGTTTTATCTCGCCCGTAAAGAGATTGAAACCGCCGACGTGGTGGTGGCTAACCATGCTCTGGTGATGGCGGCGTTGGAAACGGAATCGGTACTGCCCAACCCGAAAGAGCTGTTGCTGGTGCTGGACGAAGGCCATCACCTGCCGGAAGTGGCGCGTGACGCGCTAGAGATTGACGGTGAAATCACCGCGCTGTCGACCAATTTGCAACTGGACATGATCGTGCGTCAGGTTGAACAGTGCATGACGCAATATCGCCCGAAAAGCCCACCGGGGCTGACCAACGACGAACGTTTGAAAAATCACTGCGAAGAGATGCGTGAGCTGATCCAGATTTTCGAGCATCAGGTCAGCGCCTATCTGCCGACCGACACCGTGATTGCCGAACACCGGTTTGAAATGGGCGAACTGCCTGCGGCGATGGTGGAAACCAGCGCACGCTTGTTCAAGCTGACTGACGCGTTGCGTGGGGTGGCGGAATTTATCCTCAACGATCTCAGCGAGCAAACCGGTAAGCACGACATTGTGCGACTGCACCGTTCAATCATTCAGATGAGCCGCACCCTGGGTTATCTGGAGGCGATGAGCAAACTGTGGCGGCTGGCGGCGCTGGACAAGTCTTCCAATGCGCCGATCTCCAAATGGGTCACGCGCGATTTGCGCGATAACGTGACGCACCTGTATTTGCACTGCGTAGGCATTCGCGTGAGCGACCAGCTCGAAAAGCTGTTGTGGCGCAAGGTGCCGCATGTGGTCGTCACCTCGGCGACTCTGCGTTCATTGAACAGCTTTGCGCGCCTGCAGGAAATGAGCGGGCTGAGCGAGAAGGCCGGCGATCGTTTCGAAACCCTGTCTTCGCCGTTTAACCACGTTGAGCAGGGCAAGATTGTCATCCCGAACATGCGTTTCGAACCGGCGATGGCCAACGAAGCTGAGCATCTGGAAGAGATGGCGCGCTTTTTCCGCGCCGAGCAGGCCAGCGGCAAACACAAGGGCATGCTGATCCTGTTCAGCAGTCATCGGGCGATGCAGACCTTCCTCAGCTACGTGACCGATTTGCGCCTGATGCTGTTGGTACAGGGTGATCAACCGCGTTATCGCTTGGTGGAAGAGCACCGCAAGCGGGTCGAAAAAGGCACTGCCAGCGTGCTGATCGGCCTGCAGTCGTTTGCTGAAGGGTTGGATCTGAAAGGGGAATTGCTGACCCAGGTGCATATTCACAAGATCGCCTTCCCGCCGATCGACAGCCCGGTGATCCTGACCGAAGGCGAGTGGCTGAAGTCGCTGAAGCGTTATCCCTTCGAGGTACAAAGCCTGCCGAGCGCTTCGTTCAACCTGATCCAGCAGGTGGGCCGACTGATCCGCAGCAACGAATGCCACGGCGAGATCGTGATTTACGATCGCCGCCTGCTGACCAAAAGCTATGGCTCGCGCCTGCTGGCGGCATTGCCGGTGTTCCCCATCGAACAGCGTGAGGTGCCTGAAGCCGACAAGGCACACCAGGCAGCGCTTAAATCCGCCGCCGAAGCGGAGAAAAAGAGCAAGAAGCGCAAGAGCCCGTTCGCCCGCAAACGTACCCGTTAATCACAGCATTGGCGGCAGGCGGCGTTTCACCGGCGTTGTTTTGACGATGGAGGTATTGCTCTGTGCGCGCTCGGCCAGCCGATCGAGGATCTGGTCGAGTTGCTCCATCGAATGTGCCACCAGGCGCACGATAAAGCAGTCTTCGCCGGTCACCTTGTCACACTCAACCACCTCCGGGATCTCCTGAATCATTTGCTCGACCTTTTTCAGCATGCCCGGCAGCGGTTTGATGCGCACCAGCGACTGAAAAGCGTAGCCCAACGCCTGCAAATTGACGTTCAGGGTGTAGCCCTGGATCACGCCGCTCTCCTCCAGCCGCCGCAGCCGCTCCGAGGTACTGGGTGATGACAACCCGACGCTGGCGCTGAGGGTTTTCAGCGATACCCGCGCATCCTCTGCCAGCAGGTTCAGGATTTGACGATCGATAGCATCCATAGGCTCTCCATTAGGTTTTTTTCAATTCATGCCTTAATTAAAAAGGAATTTAAGCATTATTGCCTTTTTTATGCCATGGAAACCGCTGCAGGAAAGCCGCAAGCTAAGTGCATAGGCTTACTGTGAGGAAACCAAGATGAATGCAGAGATAAAACGCGGCTCGCTGGAGATGATCGCCGCGATGCTGATTTCCGGTACCATCGGCTGGTTTGTGCTGATGTCCGGCCAGCCGGTGATCAACGTGGTGTTCTGGCGCTGTGCGGTAGGGGCGCTGGTGCTGCTAGCCATTTGTGCTGCGCTGGGGCAGCTGCGGCGCGACAGCCTGACGCGTACTACGTTGTTGGTGGCAATCGCCGGCGGCGTAGCGCTGGTGGTCAATTGGCTGTTGTTGTTTGCTGCCTATTCCTATGCGTCGATCTCCATCGCGACGGCGGTGTATAACACGCAGCCGTTCATGCTGGTGGCGCTGGGGGCGCTGTTTCTCGGCGAGAAGCTGACCCTGCGTAAGCTGTTTTGGTTGGTATTGGCGTTTATCGGCATGACGCTGGTGGTGTTGGCGCAACCCAAACAGGCCGGTGGACAGAACAACTACCTGATGGGCATTTTGTTGTCGCTGGGCGCGGCATTTTTTTACGCGCTGATGGCGCTGGCCGCCAAACGGCTGAAAGGGACGCCACCGCATCTGATCGCCTTGATCCAGGTAACGGTCGGCGCGCTGATGCTGTTGCCGATGGTAGATTTCCACGCGCGGGCCAATGCCGGACAGTGGGGCATGCTGGTGACGGTGGGTGTATTGCACACCGGGATCATGTATGTGTTGCTGTATGGCGCGATCCAAAAGTTGCCGACCAACCTGACAGGTTCGCTGTCGTTTATTTATCCGATCGCCGCCATGCTGGTGGATCGCCTGGCGTTCGGTCACCGATTGGTGGCGCTGCAGTTTGCCGGCGCTGCCCTCATTTTGCTGGCGGCGGCAGGCATGAACCTGCTGGGGGAGCGCCGTGTTCGGCTAGCGGCTGCGCCAGGCGGCAAGCAGGCCCCCGAACAATGACAGCGCCAACAGCAACAACATCACCGGCGTGTAGCCGTAGCTCGGGTAAATCAGGGTCGCCACCGCCAGGCCAACGGCGCCGCCGAGATTGTGCAGTGTCCAGGTGATGCCTAACGCGCCGCCGCTTTGCGATTCGTTGACGCTGTTGAGCGTCGCCAACACCAGCGGGCCGAGAATGCAGCCCCAGCCCAGCCCCATCAGGGCGAAGGCACCGAGCAGCAGCGGCAGCGGGCTGTCGACGTTAAACCGGCTTTGCAGGGCCGCGGAGCCGGCAAGGGCGGCAAAACCGAGGATCAACGCCGCGCGTGGGCCGGATTTATCCACCCATCTGCCGACCCAGGGCGAGAGGGCTGCCATCACCGCGGTGGTTGGCAGCAACAACAGTCCCAGCATCGTTCCCTGGTAGTGGCGGGTGTTCTCCAGGTAAATCGGCATCAAAAAGAAAGCGGCGCAGTAGAAAAAGGCCAATAGCACGCTCATCAGGCAAACGCGCAAAAAGGCGGGACGCCGCAGCAAAACCAGCGGTACCAGCGGCGAATGTGCCCGTCGTTCAACCGGCAGTAGCAGGCCGAGCGCGGCGAGCGCCAGTGCAGCCGTTAACCCGGTTTTTGCGCTCAGCCATCCCCATTGGCTGCCCTGACTGATGGCCAGCAGCAGCCCGGCAACGCCGATCACCAACAGCAATAAACCGGGGATATCCAGCCTGCTGCCTTGTTGGGCGCGAGACTCTCGAACGGTTTCCAGGCAGAAGGCGAAACTCAGCGCAATCAGCGGCACGTTCAACAGAAACACCCAGCGCCAGCCCAGGGAACCGACCAACAGGCCACCGGCCACCGGGCCGATCGCCAGACCCAGGCCGTTGACCGCCAGCAAAATGCCGATTGCACGACCGCGCTGCTGCGGCGGCCAGGCATCGGCGACAATGGCCGTAGTAGCGGTGTACAGTACCGCGCAGGCGGCGCCCTGCACAAAACGCCAGACGTTGAGCAGCTCAATACTGCCTGAGAGCCCGGCGCCCAACGACGCGGCGGCGAACGTCAGCATTCCGCAGTACAACACCCGACGACGGCCATACAGATCCGCCAGCCGCCCGGCGCTGACCATAAAGGCGCACAGTGCCATCACGAACAACGTCATCACCCATTGTACGCTGCTCAGGCTGGCGGCCAGCTCACGCTGGATCGCAGGGATGGTGGTATTGACGATGGTGAAATCGATACAGCCCAAAAAGCTGGCGATACTGATGCCAATCAGCAGACGCCATAGTTGGGGGGGGCCGCTGTCGGTCAGAATTTCACTGCGTTCGCTCATAGGGGTTTCCTGGCAGAGAAAGAGTGCGTTCAGTTTACTCAGCGAAGGCGGTAGCCAGTGGCGTTGTTTCATCGTTTAATAGGCGAATTAATATCGCCAATAGGGCAGGTATCATGATTTCCAGCGAACGATTACATGCAATCCGCGCCTTTGTGCAGGCGGTGCAGGCCGGTGGTTTTAGCCGTGCCGCCGAGCAACTGGGCCTTTCGCGTTCAACGGTGGGTAAAGCCGTGGCTCGGCTGGAACAGCGGCTGCAGGTGCGGTTGTTCCAACGCACCACGCGCAGCCTGTCGCTGACCGATGAAGGGCAGTTGTTCTATGACGATTGCCTGAAGGCGCTGGCGGCACTGGAAGCGGCGGAAAATCAGCTGGCGGTTCGGGCCCAAACGCCGGAGGGACGACTGCGGGTATCGCTGCCGGTGCTGTTCGGCCAAAAGTGGGTGATGCCGCCGCTGCTGGCATTGGCGGACCGTTACCCGAAATTGCACATTGAAGCGTTGTTTTCCAACCGTGCGGCAGATTTGGCGGAAGAGGGGATCGATTTGGCAGTGCGTATCGGTTCGCCGGGTGATGCTGCGGCCATCACCGCCCGGCAACTGGGTGAGCAGCGGCAAATACTCTGTGCTGAACCGGGTTATCTGACACGACAGGGGGAACCGAGCACGCTAGCAGAACTGTCGCAGCATCAGGCGATTGGCTTACTGCGTGATGGGCGTAGCCAGCCGTGGCATTTGCTGGATGAGCAGGGTAAAGCTCAGCGGCTGTCGCCACCGGCCCGTTTAAGATTGGGCAATATGGAGGCGGTGCTGGGGGCTGCCTGCGCCGGTCAGGGGGTTGCCATGCTGCCGCGTTGGCTGGCGCATGATGCGCTGAGGGCCGGGACGTTGCGTGAGGTTTTACCCGGCAGCTGCGGTGCGGGGCTGGCGATTAACGTGGTCTGGCTAAAAGGGACCGGCATGCCGTTACGGGTGAGGGTCGCCATTGATGCCCTGCTGGCGGCCTTCACTCCCCAAGCGCCGTGGCAATGATTTGGCGCTGGTAAACGCCGGTGGCGCGGCTATGATAAAGTCTGCTTCCCACCATGCTGCGTACGGGTGAATTATGATCGATGCTTCCACCATTTTGCTGTTTTCCGGGGCCTGTCTGGCGCTGACGGTGACCCCTGGTCCGGATATGTTGCTGATTGCCTCGCGCAGCGTTAGCCAGGGGCGCCGTGCCGGTTTCGCGTCACTGGCGGGGATCCAACTGGGTACCTATTGCCACGCGCTGGCGGCGGCGTTAGGCTTGTCGCAACTGTTTGTCACTGTCCCGCTGGCCTATGATGCGGTGCGTATGTTAGGCGCTGCTTATTTACTGTATCTGGCGTGGAAAACGCTGCGATCCGGCAGCAGTTTGCAGGCTTCTGCGGGATTGGCGGCGGTACCGGCTGCACGCATTTTCCGGCAGGGATTATTCACCAACATTCTTAACCCAAAAATGGCGCTGTTCGTTTTAGCGCTGTTCCCACAGTTTATCGATCCACACGCCGGTTCGCTGGTGGTACAAATGCTGTTGCTGGCGACGGTGTTAAATCTGGTGGGGTTGGTGATTAACGGTGGGTTGATCCTGGCGGTCAGCGGCATGAAAAACCGTTTTGTCGGCCGCCGTTTCAGTGCGCGCTGGCCGAATTACCTGTTGAGCGGCGTGTTCGCCGGGCTGGCCTACAAGCTGATTTTTGACAGCCGCAAATAGCCTTACTCCTGCAAGGATGCTTCAAAAGCCGCGCTGGCCGGGCATTGCGGTAGCGCGCTGTACATCACCAGCCGCAAATGATTTTCTTCATCGACAATAAACGACGCATGTTCGAAGGTTACCTGGCCGGCGCCCGGCACAATGAACGTGCGTTCTCCCTGGCAGCGACCGTGAATGTCATGCTGTTGCCACAGCTGACGGAACTGAGGCGAAACCTGCTCCAGCGCCTGCACCCGCTGTTGCATGGTGGCGTCTTGTGGCGCACGCGCATAGTCGCGGCGGAAGCTGGCGAGGATTTGCGGTGCCTGCGCTTGCCATTCCACCAGCCGTTGATTGAGTTGAGGATCGGCAAACAGCATCCAAAGCATATTGCGCTGATCCGCCGGGCGATCGCCAATCGCGAATAGCCGTTCCGCCGCCGGGTTCCAGGCGATGATGTCCCAGCTCAGATTCATCACGTAAGCCGGGCGCAGTTGCAGATCGTCCAGCAAGCGGCGCACCAGCGGTGAAACCTGACACCACTGATGACCGACCGGTACCGGCGGGCGTTGATGCGCCAGCAAAAACAGATGGTAGCGCCCGGTCGCATCCAGCTTTAATACCCGCGCCAGATTTTCCAGAAAATCGACCGAAACGTTGATTTCCCGCCCCTGTTCCAGCCAGGTGTACCAGGTCAATCCTACGCCTGCCAACGCGGCGACCTCTTCGCGCCTCAACCCCGGCGTACGGCGACGCGTGCCGCTCGGTAAGCCGACGGCCTGCGGTGACAGCTTCTCGCGTTTTTGACGCAGGAAATCCGCCAGATCCTGACGGGTTCGGTTGAGGGTACGCGGTGGCATAGAGGCCTTCCTGTTGCTGTTAGTAATAGTATAACTGGCTATATAGTAACAGTTTATGACATGTTCCATACTGCCGCCATCGTAATCTTTGGAGGCACGTATGGAACAGTCATTAGCACAAGGCGATCGTCGTCTGGTGGGGTTACCGGTGTTGCTGTTGGGCGGTTTTGTGACGGTGTTTGACCTGTTTGTGGTGAACGTCGCGGCGCCGGTGATCCAGCAGCAGTTCGCGGCCAGTTTCGCTGGCGTGGGGTTGATCATTGCCGGTTATGAGTTGGCATTCGGCGTGTTGTTGATTGCCGGTGGACGTCTGGGCGATCGCTTCGGGCGACAGCGTATGTTTAGCCTCGGCATGCTGGGGTTTTCGCTGACGTCGGCGCTGTGCGGTATGGCTACGTCACTGAGTATGCTGATCGTTGCGCGTTTTCTTCAGGGGGCCGCCGCGGCTCTGCTGTTTCCGCAGATATATGCGTTGATGCGCGTATTGTACAACCCACATCAGCGGCGGCGCGCCTTTGCCTGGCTGGGGATGACGCTGGGGCTGGCGGCGATTTTCGGCCAGATATTCGGCGGGTTTATTATTGAAGCCGATGTTTTCGGCAGCGGCTGGCGTATGATTTTTCTGATCAATCTGCCGATTGGCGTATTGGCAATCGTGGCGGCGCGTCGCATTCCCGAGTCACGTCTTGAACAAGCACAGCGGCTGGACGGCATGGGCTTGCTGTTGGCGGCGACCGGTTTGCTGTTGCTGCTAGTGCCCTTGTTGGAAGGGCCATCGCGCAGCTGGCCCTGGTGGGTATTACCGGCGTTGGCTTGCGGAATTGGCATGCTGTGGGCTTTTATTCGCTGGGAGCGGTGTCTGGCGCAGCGTTCTGGGGATGCGGTCCTGGATCCTGCGCTGTTGCGGCAGGGCAGTTTTGCCCCTGGGGTGGGCGTGGTGCTGGCGATTTACTCGACCGCCTCTTCGTTCTTTCTGTGTTTTGCCCTGCTGCTGCAAGCGGGAATAGGCCTGACGCCGTTTCAGGCCGGTAGCCTGTTTGCCCCCGCCAGCGCGGCATTTATGCTGGCCTCGTTCCTGGCACCGGGGCTGGTGCAACGCTGGGGGAACGGCGTGCTGGCGCTTGGCGTCGCAGTCTATGCCGCCGGAATGGCGCTGTTGGTGGTGGAGGTGCTGTCGGGCGCGGCATTGGTACAGCCGTTGTGGTTATTGCCGGGGCTGGTGATCCTGGGCTTCGGCCAGGCGCTGAGCATGACGCCGTTGCTTAATTTGGTGCTCGGGCTGGCGAAAGAGCATCAGGCCGGCATGGCCGCCGGGGTGATTTCGACCGTGCAGCAGGTGGGCGGGGCGTTGGGGATTGCCGCCAGCGGCGCGTTTTTTGTTCCCCTGTTGGCGGGCGGTGCTGGCGCAGAACGTTACGGACAGGCGTTTGCCGGCGCGATGGTTTACAACCTGCTGGCGATGGCCGTTGCCTTCGGCTTGCTGAGGTGGATCATCCAAAAACAACGCAAACTGGCCCTTCAGTAAACCCATGGCGGGTGTTATTGCTATTTACCGCCAACCGTAAATTCCCAAGGAGCCAAGGTAATGTATCTGCCCGCCTCATTCCGTGAAGACCAACTGGACGCTCAAATTGCGCTGGTGCGCGCCAACCCGCTCGGCATGTTAATCAGCCAGGGGGAGCAGGGCCTGGTGGCGGATCCGCTGCCCTTTTTAATCGATGCCGATGAGCAGGGTAACGTCCTGCTGCGGGCGCATTTGTCCCGTGCCAATTCCCATTGGCGGCTGTTACAGGCCGCCAGTGAGTGCCTGGTGATTTTTCAGGGAAGAGACGGATATATTTCCCCTGGTTGGTATGAGACCAAACGGCGGAGCGGCAAAGTGGTACCCACCTGGAATTACAGCGTGGTACAGCTGTGCGGTACGCCACGGATCACGGACGATGCCCGCTGGCTGCGACAACAGCTGGAGGGTTTAACTGCGCTGCAGGAGGGGCGTCAACCTGAACCCTGGCGAATGGAAGATGCTCCGGCCCACTATATTGCCGCACAGATCCAGGGCATTGTCGGCATTGAGATAGTCGTAACCGAACGTTTGGGCAAATGGAAAATGAGCCAAAACCGCAGTGCCGAAGACGCTGATGGGGTGATCGCCGGGCTGCGAGCAGGCGATTCGGACCAGCAGCAACTGGCGGATGAGGTTGAGCGTCGACGCGGATAGGGTATGCTGATCCCAGATTGGATCAGGGGACAGCAGAACGATGGATTACACCAAAATTATCAAAGAAATCGGCCGTGGCAAAAACCATGCGCGCGATCTGGATCGGGAAACCGCTTTCCAGCTCTATCAAAAGATGCTGGCCGGTGAGGTGGGCGAGCTGGAGTTGGGCGGTATTCTGATCGCCCTGCGGATTAAAGGCGAAGCCGAAGAGGAAATGCTCGGTTTTTATCAGGCGATGCAGCAACAGGTGATGCGTCTGCAGGCGCCGCAGGGACGACCGATGCCGGTGGTGCTGCCAAGCTATAACGGAGCACGCAAGCAGGCGAATCTGACACCGTTGTTGGCGTTGTTGCTGACGCGCGTCGGGTTGCCGGTAGTGGTGCACGGCGTGCTGGACGACAGTACCCGGGTTACCAGCGCGGAAACTTTTCAGGCGCTGGGCCTGCCCTGGTCACAAGATGCTGCCCATGCCCAACGGCGTTTGGATAACGGCGAAACGGTGTTTATCCCGGTCTCGGCGCTGTCTGCCCCTTTGGATCTGCAACTTGGCCTGCGCTGGCGCATGGGGGTACGTAATAGCGCCCATACGCTGGCCAAACTGGCAACGCCGTTTGCTGGACAGGATGTGTTGCGCATTGCCAGCGTGTCGCATCCGGAATACGTCGGTCGGGTGGCTTCTTTCTTCCGTCAAATTGGCGCTCGTGGCTTGCTGATGCACGGCACTGAAGGGGAGGCGTACGCCAATCCTCAGCGCTGCCCGCAGATCCACTACATCGTTAACGGCGAGCAGCAAGTGTTGCTGGAGCGTCCGGAGCAGGAGCCCACGCCGGAGCTGCCGGCAGCCAAGGATGCAGAAACCACCGCTCGCTGGACTGAGCGTTGTCTGGCTGGGGACGTGGCGATCCCGCTGGCGATCCAACGCCAGATCGCCTGCTGCCTGTTGGCCGCCGGTGAAGTCGACACCCTGGAACAGGGACTTGAACGTTTACGCAGCGCGTAAAACCCTTGGCTATACTGGAATATTTCGCTAATCGGCTGAAAGGATGGTTATGCAACAGGCTCTCGATTACTTCAATCAATTGAATCAGGACTATCTTGAGGTGCACCGCACCAAAGAAGATTTGTTTTGGCAAAACTATATGGGCATTGGCGGTGAGGGCGTTTCGGCCCGCTTCTCGGAGGCGGAAAGCGCCTATAAACGTTTTATCGCCGAGCCGCGTCGGTTAGCGGAAATTCGTCAACTGTTGGCCGGGCTGGAGGCCCTGTCGCAGGATGCTCAGCGAGATGCGCTGCAGCACGGGCTGAACGGTTGGCTACGCTTTTTTGATTGCAACGCGATTGAAGATGCCGAGGCTCAAACGCTGTTGGATCAAATCATCAGCGCTGAGGCGGATCTTTATACCCGCCGCAAGGCTAACCCGGTCAGCCACTTGAATGCCGCCGGGCAGCGGGTAAATGCCTCGCTCGGCGAGCTGTTGACCAATCAGGCGACCAATGAAAATGAAGAGTATCGCCGCAGCTCGCAGAACGCGCTGCGTGAACTGGAGCAGTGGCTGTTGCATAACGGCCTGCCGGAGCTGATTAGCCTGCGAAACCGTTTTGCTCGCCAGATGGGCTTTCGTAACTATTTTGACTACAAGGTGAACAAAACCGAGCGTATGACGCCGGAACAGCTGTTCGCCATCCTTGATCGCTTCGAGCAGCAAACTCGCGAAGCCAACTCACGTAGCCTGCAGCAGTTGGCGGCGGAGAAGGGTGAACAGGCACTGGAACCCTGGAACGTACGTTTTGCCAGCGCCGGTGATGTGACCCGCCAACTGGATCCATACTTCCCGTTTGCCCAGTCGCTGGAGCGTTGGATCAACAGCTTTAAACGGCTGCATATCGGGTTTCGCGGTGCGCAGATGGATCTCGATCTGCTGGTGCGCGAGGGCAAGTATGAAAACGGGTTTATGCATGGGCCAGTGCCGCCGTTTATCCAGCAGGGAAAATGGCTACCGGCACGCATTAACTTTACCAGCCTGGCGCAGCCGGATCAGGTCGGCAGCGGGGCTCATGGTTTAAATACCTTGTTCCACGAAGGCGGTCACGCCGCGCACTTTGCCAATATCTGCCAGAATGCGCCCTGTTTTTCGCAGGAATTCCCCCCGACCTCGATGGCCTACGCCGAAACCCAGTCGATGTTCTGTGACAGCCTGCTGGACGACGCCGATTGGTTGAAACGCTATGCGAAAAACGCGGCGGGTGAGGCAGTGCCGGATACGTTGATTGAGGCCAGCATCGCTGCGCGTCAGCCGATGCGTGCGTTCAACGAACGTCATATTTTACTGGTGCCTTACTTTGAGTGGGCGTTGTATCAGTGGGATGACGAACAGCGCACGCCAGAAGCGATAACCGCACTGGCACGTGAAGTTGAGCAAAAAATATTGGGCATCAGCGGCAGCCCGCGGCCGACGCTGGCGATCCCGCATTTGTTGTCGCTGGAATCGGCCTGCTCATATCAGGGCTATCTGCTGGCGCTGATGGCGGTTGAGCAGACGCGACACTTCTTCTTGCAGCGCGACGGTTACCTTACCGATAACCCGGCAATTGGTCCGGATCTGGCGCGTCATTACTGGCTGCCGGGTAACGGTGTCAGCCACGACGACACGCTGCGTAGTTTGACCGGTGAAGGTTTCAATCCGGACTATCTGGCGCAGGCCTGTAATCAGACGGTGGCGCAGGCCTGGCAGGCTGCGCAGCAAACCATAGCGGCTGCGGTTGTCCGGCCACAGCCGGCGGCAGACTTCGATTTGGCGGCACATATCCGCGTGGTGGATGGCGATCGCGTGCTGGCCGATAACGCCGAAGGCGATGAAAAGATGTGCCGTGATTTCGCCGTGGCGATTAATGCCCGCCTGAATTAAATAGCCATAAAAAAGCCCGCCGATAGCGCGTATCGGCGGGCTTTTTCATTGTAATCCGTTAATTACTTGTAGATTACCGCGGTGCCGTGCATCAGGTTGTTGCCGCCAGCGGAGGTAATGGTGAAAGCTTTGGCACCGGCCGCATCGGCTTTGGCGGACAGTTGCGCTTTCAGGCTGCTCAGGTCGGTCGCGCCACTGGCAGAGATCACACCGGCCTTCTCAAACTGTGTGGCATCTTGTGCGCTGACGTAGTCGGCAGCAAAAGAAGTGAAAGAGACGGCGCTCAGAGCGATAGCAGCAGCAAAAGTTTTGATGTTTTTCATGATGGTCATTCCTGTCTGGTTTTTAAGGGAGAAAGGCGCTTGCCTTTCGATGGAGTGATTATTGCGCAGCGACAGGAAGGATGAAATCGGAGAGTATTGATAATATCGTTCAGTTTATTTGATTATTAATTAAGCCCTCCCTCCAGAGGAGGAAAGGGCCGTTTATTATCGTTTTTGCGCATCCGGGCGAACCAGATCGAAACGGTGTTGCTCCGAGATGCCATAGTAGGCCGTCGGCCCGCCGGCGCGCAGGATAGGTTCGGCAGCAGCGGTCTGATAAACGCCGTGTTGGTCCAGCAGTGACGAATCGATATGTACCGCGACCACTTCTCCCAGTACCAGCCAGGTATCTACCTTTTCCCCGGCGGCGCTTTGCAACTGAATGCACTGTGACAGGCGGCATTCAAAGTTCACCGGGCTTTCAGACACCCTTTCCGCTTTCACCCGACGGCTGGGCAGCGGTGTCACGCCGGCAAAGGCAAATTCATCTTCACCGCGGGCCAGGCTGGCCGAGCTGTTGTTCATGGCATCGGCCAGCGGGCGCGTCGCCAGATTCCAGACAAACTCCCCGGTTTCGACGATGTTTGCCACGCTGTCTTTCCAACCGCTGCTGGCGAAACCGATGATCGGCGGGCGGTAGTTGAAGCAGTTGAAAAAGCTGTAGGGGGCCAGATTGCGCTGGCCGCTCGCGCTGACCGATGAGATCCACCCGATGGGGCGTGGGCCGATGATGGCGTTCAGGGGATCGTGCGGCAGACCATGGCCTGTCGCGGGTTCGTAGTAATATCGGGACTGACTGCTCATAAGTGACCTGGGGTGGCTAAACAGAACTTTTATTCTGACGGGTTTCCCGTCGGCTGCAAGTTTGCCGCTGCTTTATGGTATCTTACGCGCCAGAAATACCTTTAAGAGAGCCCGTCACGGTGGAAAAAAAGAAAACCTTCCCGCAGCAGAAAAGCGGCCTGCACCCGCGTAACCGTCATCGCTCGCGCTATGATTTCCCGGCGCTGATCGCCAGTTGCCCTGCGCTGGAGCCGTTCGTCAAGCCGAATGCCTGGGGCGATATTTCGGTAGATTTTGCCGATCCGGCGGCGGTTAAAATGCTCAACCGTGCGTTGCTGCAACATTTTTATGGTATCGAACATTGGGATATTCCCGCCGATTATCTGTGTCCGCCGATCCCAGGGCGCGCCGACTATTTGCACCACCTGGCCGACTTGTTGGCGACCAGCAACGGCGGCGAGATACCGCGTGGTAAAGGCGTGGCGATCCTCGACGTAGGCATTGGCGCTAACTGCATTTACCCGATCGTCGGCCTGCGTGAATATGGCTGGCGCTTTACCGGTTCAGAGATCGACCCGGTGTCGCTCAATTCGGCCAAAATGATTGTCGAGATGAACCCGACACTGAGAAACAGCGTACGTTTACGTTTGCAAAAACAGCCTGAGTTTATCTTTAACGGCATCATTGGCGTGGCGGAGAAGTTCGACGCCACGTTGTGTAACCCACCGTTCCACGGTTCAGAGCAGGAAGCGCAGGCCAGTACCCGCCGCAAACTGCATAAGCTGGGCAAGGGTGAGGTGGCGGATAAGCCGGTACAGAACTTTGGCGGCAAAAATAACGAGCTGTGGTGCGAAGGCGGCGAAGAAGCCTTCGTGCGTAAAATGGTAGAGGAAAGCGTGAGTAAGGCGCAAAACTGCCTGTGGTTCACCTCGCTTATCTCCAAAAATACCACTTTGCCATCGATTTACCACGCGTTGAAGCTAGCCGGCGCCGCCGAAGTGCGCACCATTGAGATGGCGCAGGGGCAAAAGATCAGCCGTTTTGTAGCCTGGACCTTCCACGACGCGGAACA
Source organism: Serratia sp. GW822-FHT06E05 (assembly GCF_058799445.1). Taxonomy (NCBI): domain Bacteria; kingdom Pseudomonadati; phylum Pseudomonadota; class Gammaproteobacteria; order Enterobacterales; family Yersiniaceae; genus Serratia; species Serratia sp. GW822-FHT06E05. The sequence continues at coordinate 1,358,063 of NZ_JBXALM010000001.1, read as the reverse complement.
GCAGGCTGCCTGGGCGGCAGAACGCTGGCGTTAATTTCCCCTGGGTGCCGGTTATTTGACCGGCACCTATAAATCTTCGCGTTTCCCTTTCAATTTCCGCATGTTGCGTTATTCTCAATACGTCGTCCAATACTAAAAATCTTAAATAAGTTATTTATTCAAAACACAATAGTTACCTTACTTAATTGATATTTTAATCCGGTGAGTTTTATCTGCCAGGAGAATGAGGCCTGCCTGTTTCTCAGGGTGATGCACGTCTGCGTGTGGGCGCGGCGTGCAGAAAAAATAAAATGAAAAGCATTTGTCTGCTAAATCATCTGCCAGAAGGATTTTAACCCTATGCTGTTACAATTCAGTCAGTTAAACACCCACAGCCGTGCCGAGTTGAGCGCGATAGAAAATGCCGTTGCCATGATCGTATTTAAACCCGATGGCACCGTGCTGCGCGCTAACGATTTATTTCTAAAAACGATGGGATTTCAACGACAGGAAGTTATCGGCCAGCATCACCGCCTCTTTTGTTCCCCGGAATATGTCGTCAGCCCGGCATATCGCAAACACTGGGATATGTTAAATAACGGCAAGCCCATTACCGATAATATAAAACGCATTCGCAAAGACGGCGAGGCCGTGTGGCTGCAGGGCACCTATACCCCGGTGATGAATAAACAGGGGCGGGTGGTGGAGATCGTCAAGATCGCCAGCGTTGTGACGGAGCGCATCACCCAGGCGCAGGAGCATCAGAGCCTGCTGTCGGCGCTAAACCGTTCGATGGCAATGATCACCTTTGACGCGCAGGGCAAGATCCTTGCCGCCAACGACAATATGCTGAAATTGATGGGCTACCGAATTGAGGAGGCGCGGGGACAAGCGCATGCGGTGCTCTGCCCACCTGAGTTTTCCCATTCTGACGATTACCGCCAGCATTGGCGGCGTCTCGCACGCGGCGAGTTTATCACCGGGCGTTTTGAACGGGTGAACCGACGCGGAGAGCGGGTATGGCTGGAGGCCAGCTACAACCCGATTCTTGATGATGATGGGCAAGTGGTCAAAGTGGTGAAAATTGCTCAAGATATCACCCGGCAGATGATCCAACAGCAGCACGAAGAGGAAATGGTGCGTAATGCCCACCATTTATCACTGGATACTGACCGGACCGCTGCACAAGGGGCCGTGATCGTCCAGCAGGCGGTCGCAGGCATGCAACAGGTTGAAGCGGCCGCGCGCGATACTTCCGCGGTGGTCAGTGAGCTGGGCATTGGTTCACAGCAGATAGGCACTATGGTGGAGGCAATCCGTAAAATCGCCTCTCAAACCAACCTGTTGGCGATTAATGCCTCGATTGAGGCAGCGCATGCGGGTGAGCATGGGCGCGGATTTGCCGTTGTCGCTAATGAAGTACGTACTCTGGCGGAACAGTCTCGCCAGGCGGCGACTGAAATTGAACGTATCACCAAATCTATTCAGCAGGGAGTGGCGGCGGCCATAGCCGGCATGGCGGTCTGTGTGGAACAGGCTGGCGGTGGCGTAACCTTGACGCACGATGCCGGTGAAGTGATTAATCGGGTGAATATAGGTATGCAGGATGTGGTCAAACTGATGCAGACGTTTACTACGGTCAAGCAGGAGGAAACAACCCACTGAGGCCAATAGGCGCTAACCTGGGTGTCGGTTAGCGTCTCTTCTTTTCAATAGGGGCCGGTTTATTATTGGCTACTCGCTGGCCGGGTAACATGAATGATCCGTTATTCGCCATCTTAATGCGTTATTCACAGATCCTGACGTCGTTACCACTAAATTCTCTTCTGCCAGTTGTAATAAGAAATAGCGGGCCTGATAAATACCCAATTGACATTGATCGGCCACTTCTCGAGTGCTCAGCCATTTCTCCGGCGGTGTTTCCGGTGAGATGCACTTGACTGCGCAGAGCTCATATAAAGATTTCATGAGCTGTTTTTTTATTATTTTCTTCTTTTCTGTTTCACTGGATTTCATGCTTTGGTTTCCCTCTCTTCAGCAAAGAATAACTGGCTGCTCCCTATTATTCATCACAAAAAAATAGGTGTGTGATGTGCTTTACATAACGGGATTTGTACTGCCTTTCCCGGTTTGGTGTGGGACCTATGTGTTACGACAATTGCAGCATTATATCGAAAAAATATTATTTTAAGATATAAAATAACGCCATGCTTTGACATTTGGTTTTTTTTTGTGAAAAGCTGGGTTTTTTAGGCATAAAGATCGTGAAACCTTTCTTTGTAATACAAGAGTGGATAAATCTGGCGTAATTAAATCATGTTGGAAATTTTATTTTTAACTATGAACATGTTTTGTCATACTTCTCCGTATCAACAGTGCGAAGGCTAAAATAAACTCTGAGTTTTAGATTAATTATCTGTATGTTTTTCATATGATTATGGACTAGGTCAGGCGATGTAAACTGCCTGTTAGTGATGTGATTACGCCAGTAAAAATTAAATTTATCGCCTATTCAACGGAATGAGCGCGTACGCCTTTTGGCAGAGGGATGTCTATTTCGCAAGAACGATGATGTCCAGCTCGGTGCTGAAAATACTAATGGCCAACTGAGGCTATGTCTTCCCGCTCTCAGGATGTCGGTCATTATTGGAAATCGTTAACGCATTATTTTTAAGGATTAAAAATGAAATTGAACAAAATTATGCTGGCCGCCGTTATGGCAATGGGTGTTTCTTCTTTTGCCGCTAACGCTGTGGATGCCGGTCACGGCAAAGTGACCTTCAAAGGCTCCATCATTGATGCTCCATGCTCTATCGACCCGGACAGCATCGACCAAACCGTGCAACTGGGCCAGATTTCCAACGTGGCGCTGAAAGACGGCGGCTCTTCTTCACCCAAGAATTTTGAGATCCGTCTGGAAAATTGCACTCTGAGTACCGCCAAGACAGTGACTACCACCTTTACTGGCGCCAAGGGTGTGAACGGTTTGGGCATTACCGGCACGGCTAAAGGCGCCAGCATCGTTATCACCGATGGTAAGGGCGCAGCGATTGAGCTGGGTAAAGCAACGGATGCTCAGGGCATTCAGGATGGGAAAAATACCCTGAGCTTCTCTGCTTATCTGAAAGGGGATGGTAAAACCGCAGCTGGTGCAACTATTGATGTGGTACCGGGTGACTTTACGGGGATTGCTGATTTCACCTTGGCTTACCTGTAAGTCAGTCGTTTCAGAGTAAGCATGCGGGTTTGTCCGCATGCTTTTTGCTCAAACTCTGCTTCTGGAACGAACCTATGTCACTACAAGCAAGAGCCGCTTTGACATTGCTGGTGGCAGGGCTGACAGCTTGTAATGTCTGTCTTGCTACTCCGCAGGGATGGGGGCGCGTCACGATGCAGGGCGCTATTCTTGAAACCGCTTGTGCTATCGATACATCCAGCCGCGATCAAACTATCACTATGGCAACTATGCCTGTTAGCCAAATCAGCCGTGATGGCGTGGGGAGCATGCGTTTATTTGTGGTTAAGTTGGTGAATTGCACGTTAGTGCGTTTAGATCCTAAACAGCCTAATTGGCAGAACTTCCAAATCACCTTTGATGGTGTCGCGGACACCGGTGGTTTTAATCTGGAAGGGGAAGCCAAGGGCGTTGCGTTACAAATTGCTGATGAGCGCGGCCATATTGCCATTCCCGGCGTTCCTATGCCTGCAATCGGAATAACCCCCGGTGATAGGTATCTGAATTACACTCTGCGGCTGGTAAGTAATAAAAAGATATTAAAACCTGGAGATTACTTCTCCACCGTGCGTTTTAAAATGGATTATTACTGATCACATCTTGGCGATATTTATATGAAGAGGGGTGGCGGTCATTCAATCCTGTTCAGACGGGAGGGCAGGGTTTTATTAAAAATAATGATGATAACACTTAACGGATAATTAAAAGGCCTATGGATTATGACCTTATCTCATTTTGTGGCGTTCCCCTCTCGCCCACGTTTATTGGGAATGTTAATCACTTCTTTGCTCAGCGGCGTAACGAATATCGCTTGGGCCGATGACATTCAATTCAACACTGATGTATTGGATGTGAAAGACCGCGCTAATATTGATCTTGGGCAGTTTTCCCGTGGCGGATTTATTATGCCAGGAAATTACAGTATGGCGGTACATCTCAATAAGCAGGAACTGCCAGAGCAAGATATTCCGTTTTATCCCCCAGACAACGATCCCAAGGGCAGCGAAGCGTGCCTGAGTCCACAATTGGTTGAACAATTAGGCCTGCAACCGAGTGCTAAAAACGGGCTGACCTGGTGGCATCAGGGAGAATGTCTGACGGTGAGTAGCCTGAAAGGCATGACGACCAAGGGCGATATTGCCGCCGGTGCGTTATATGTGAGCATCCCGCAGGCGTATCTGGAATATACCGCAGCGAACTGGGATCCACCGTCACGCTGGGATGAGGGCATTCCGGGACTGCTGTTTGACTACAACGTTAACGCCCAAACTCAGCGGCAGGAAAAAGCCGGTACACAAGGTTATAACCTAAGCGGTAACGGCGTTGTCGGGGCCAATCTGGGGCCATGGCGTTTGCGTGCCGACTGGCAGAGTCGCTATCAGCACCAAACGGGTTCCGGTACGCCTAGCGACAAAAGTTGGGATTGGAGTCGCTACTACGCTTACCGAGCCATTTCCCGCCTGGGTGCCAGGCTGATGCTGGGAGAAAACTACCTTAGCTCCGATATCTTCGACAGCTTCCGATTTGCCGGCGCCAGTCTGACGACCGATGACAACATGTTGCCGCCAAACCTGCGTGGTTACGCACCCGAAGTGACCGGTGTTGCTCGCACTAATGCCAAAGTCGTGGTGAGCCAGCAAGGCCGAGTACTGTATGAAACCCAGGTCGCCGCAGGCCCGTTTCGAATTCAGGATCTGAACGATGCCGTATCCGGTCAACTGGATGTGCGTGTGGAAGAACAAGACGGCACGGTACAGCAATTCAAGATGGATACCGCCAGCATTCCCTATCTGACCCGTCCTGGACAGGTGCGTTACAAAGTGGCCATGGGGCGACCAACCGATTGGCAGCACAATACCAATGGCCCGGTATTTGCCACCGGCGAATTTTCCTGGGGTATCAATAACGGCTGGTCTCTGTATGGCGGTGGCGTAGCCGGTGGTGAGTACAACGCGCTGGCGGCGGGTATCGGTCGGGATTTACTGATGTTTGGTGCGCTCTCATTTGATGTCACTCAGTCACGGGCCAGCTTGCCGCAGAGCAATGAGATGCTGAGTGGGCGCTCTTATCGCCTGAGTTATTCGAAACGGTTTGATGAGTACAACAGTCAGGTGACCTTTGCTGGCTATCGGTTTTCGGAACAGAACTATATGAGTATGAGCGAATACCTGGACTATCGCACTTACGGTACCCGCTCACAAAGTAGCAAGGAGATGTATACCGTCTCCTTTAATAAGCAATTCCAAGATCTGGGTTTTAGCACCTACCTGAACTATAGCCACCAGACTTATTGGAATCAGTCGGATAACGACCGTTACAGCCTGAGCTTGTCGCGATACTTCGATATGGGGCGTGTCAAAAACCTGAACCTGTCTTTGACCGGATATCGCAATGCTTATAACGGCGTTAACGACGACGGCATGTATCTGTCGCTGTCAGTTCCTTGGGGCAACAGCGGCACCCTCAGTTATAACGGCAGCGTCGATCGCAATGGTAATTCACAGCAAGCCAGTTATTACGATCGCCTGAATGAACGCGACAGCTACCAGCTCAGTGCGGGCGGCTCTAACACCGGCGCCACCAGCAGTGGTTACTTCAACCACCAAGGCGATTTGGCCCAGGTGAGCGCCAACGCCAGTTACCAGGCGGGCAGCTACTCGTCACTTGGGGTTACCTTCCAGGGGGGGGCGACCGCTACCGCCAACGGGGCTGCACTGCACCGTACCGGCATAATGGGGGGGACTCGGGTGTTGATAGATACCGACGGCGTGGCCGGAATTCCGGTTCGTGGTTACGGTGCAACTGCGCTGAGTAACCACTGGGGCAAGCTGGTGGTGTCGGATGTCAGCAGCTACAACCGCAACAAGATGAGCATTGATCTCAATACCATGCCGGATAACGCAGAAGCGAGCAAATCGGTGGTGCAGGCAACCCTGACCGAGGGCGCTATCGGCTACCGACGCTTTGACGTGGTTTCTGGCGAGAAAGCCATGGCAGTACTTCGCCTGGCGGACGGCAGCACACCGGCGTTCGGTGCGACGGTGCTAAATAGCAAGAAACAGAACGTTGGAATTGTCAGCGACGACGGCAGCGTTTACCTCAGCGGTATCAACGCCGGTGAGATCATGACGGTTCACTGGGATGACAAATTGCAGTGCGTACTGGAATTGCCGGCGGTGCTGCCGAATACCGGGACGACTAATCTGCTGCTGCCATGTCACCTGCCGGGCAGTGCTAAATAATGCAACCAGACGAATCAATAAGATGGAAATAAATCAATGAAAATGAAAATGAACGCCTTCCTTGTCGCGAGCACCTTGTGTTGCTCACTGGGAGTTCAGTCTGCTTACGCCGCTATTGCGCTGGATCGAACCCGGGTGATTTTTGACGGTAGTGAGAAGTCAGTGAGTTTGAACGTCAGTAACGAGAACAAGCAATTGCCCTATCTGGCACAGGGATGGATTGAGGATGAAAAGGGCAACAAAATCACCAGCCCGTTGACGGTGTTGCCACCGGTGCAGCGCATCGAGCCCGGCGCCAAGAGTCAGGTGAAGGTACAGGGCTTGCCGGCGCTGAGTACGTTACCTCAGGATCGCGAATCACTGTTCTATTTTAATTTGCGCGAAATTCCTCCGCGCAGTGAGAAACCGAACACGCTGCAAATCGCATTACAAACGCGCATCAAACTGTTTTACCGGCCCCAGGCGATTCAGCCGGCGGCCTCGGCGTCACCGGCTCAGGAAGCATTAACGCTGAGCAAGGTTGGGAACAAGTACAAACTGATCAATCCGACGCCGTACTTCGTCACTATCGTAGACGGCAGTAATAGCCCAAAGGGATTGCCTCTGAAGGGTTTTGAACCGCTGATGTTGGCGCCGAAAAGCGAAGGCATGTTGAATCTGAACGCAGAGGCACTGGGTAGCAACCCGGTACTGACCTATATAAACGACTATGGTGGGCGACCACAGCTCCAGTTTACCTGTGCGGGCAGTACCTGCCAGGCTAAGTCGCTAAAAAACGGTTAATCATGGACTCAGAGGTACCCTGCGGCTCAAGGAGCAAGACATGCAATGGTATAAAAGGATACTGCAAACGTATCAGGATAGCTTTTGTAAGCGGCAGCGCCCTGCGTGGAGACGGAGATGCGGTTGCGCCCTGATTTTGGTGCTGGCTGGTGGGCAGAACAGTGTTCTTTTGCCCGCCGCTACCGCCGCCGACGCGGAAAAACAGTGGGGTAACGACGGTAATGTCGGCGTCCTGCATGTCCGCGGTGCATTGACGGAGAGTGCCTGCCGGTTAGATATGACGTCAGCGTGGCAGGATATTTCGCTGGGTGAGGTAGGAACCGGTCGATTCCAGCATATTGGCGCACGTGGTACGCCGGTGACGGTAACGTTCAAACTGTTGGACTGTCTGTCTAGTGGGTCTCGCAATGTAGATGAACGAACAGCGACGCGAAAATGGAGCGCCGAGCAACCCTCGGCGACGGTGTACTTTGTGGCACCGGCGGACGACGATAATCCCCAACTGGTGCAGGTCAGCGGCGCTGAAGGGGTAGGGCTGCGACTGCTGGACAGTACCGGTCGGGAAGTGGTTTTAGGGCAGCGCGGAACGCCCTTGCTGCTGACGCCGGGCCAGGATCAACTGGTCTATCAGATCATGCTGGAGCGAACCCGTGCAGCCCTGAGTGCTGGGGCCTTTTGGTCGCAGATCAACTTTAAACTGAACTACGACTGATGCGAGATTTACGTGTTTTTAATGCCTGTCTGTTATTGATATCGAGTACTGGCTGGAGCATAGGGGACTTTGACCACCTAAAGGGTGACGTGCCGGCAAAGAGGGGATGAACATGAAACGAGCGCGATTTTGTCGTCTAGGGAAAGGGGGATTATGGGGACTGTCGCTGATGTTCAGCCTACCGATACAGGCCGCTGACAATTTGAAGTTGCACGGCACTCTGGTAGCTGAACCTTGCGTGATATTACCTGCGGACGCCGACATTCAGTTGGATTTTGGAACGGTAATCGATAAATATCTGTATCTGAACGGACGTACCCATGGTCAACAATTTGAGTTACGTCTCAGTGACTGTGACCTTAGCCTGGGTAATACGGTGAGGATGACGTTCAGCGGTACCGAGAACCCAAAACTGCCAGGCTTATTGGCCCTGGATTCGGGGAGTATGGCCTCTGGCGTGGGGATCGGTATTGAGACGGACGAAGGCGTCCCGGTGCTTTTATCCCACGAGACCAAGAAGTACCCGATACTGGCGGGTAGTAATGTGATTATGCTTAAGGCATATGTCAAAGCGGAGCAAGCCGCGATCGCGACGAAAAGTATTGGTCGCGGTTCTTTTAGCGCGTCGGCAACCTTTAATCTGGAATACGAATAGCATTCAGCTTATTTAAAACATCCATTGCGGTAACGCACTGATGCCCCGCACGCCGACCCTGGCAAACAGGGTTGGCGTTTTTGCCGTTCTGTCACTCCCTGGATTGTTGACCTTCCGTTTAAGTGCATCGGCTTGACATCCGTTAGGCCAGGCTAGAATATGAATGAACGTTCGTTCATTTTATTCGGCGGCGACAGCCGCCTCCTTATGCCGGGGCAGTATTAATGGATAATCGCGACAAAATCGTTGAAGCTGCGTTGCATAGCTTTACTCACAAAGGGTTCCACCAGACCAGTATGCGGGATATTGCGCTTGCGGCTGGGGTCAGCGTGGGAAACCTTTACAACCACTTTGCCGGTAAGGAAGCGCTGATCGACGAAATTGCGTTTTTGGAGCATCGGTTTTTTGCCGATTTTGCTACCCCGTTGCTCGCTGAGCATGAGCGACCTAAGCAGGCGTTATCCGATTTTATCAGCGCCTATTATGATTTCGTCTCGTCCCCGGGCAATGTACAACTGTCGGCGGAAATAGTGGCTGAAGTCGCGCGAAATCCAGTACTGGCTGAGAAATTCAGCGTCAATCAGCAACAACTGGTGGCGGCGTTAAAGCAGACTGTGGTACTGGCCCAGCAAAGTGGCGACATCGAAGCGTCGTTAAACCCTCACGAACTTGCTCAATTAATCCTGGATGTTGTTGAAAGCCAAGCCTGGCGGCAGACGATTTTCCCGTCCCGGGAACCGACAAGAGTACCGCCAAACCAACTGCTGGAGCAGTTGATCTTTGGCCGGTAATAGCGGAGGTCGGGGATGTTTGAGGTAGAGCCATATCGTGAATCTTGTCGTTTGCAAACCGCTGCACTGATCTTTTCGCCTTTAGCGACAAATTTCAACACCCATGCGGCTTAAGCGAACGTCAGCAATGGCGGCTATTTTACCGGTTGTGGGTCTGGAAACAGAGCGATAGCCAGGAGCACAGTTTTGTCGTTAGGCATGCAGGCCAGGTGGTGGCCGCATTCGGGTTGAAATCTGTCAGCCAGTTGGGAAATGTGATTTTGCGGGAACGGGCGCTACCGGTAATGCGTTTGTGCCGCTGCTATGGCGTGCTGAATTTCTGGCGTATGTATCTGCAAATTGCGCTGCTGCAACATCAGCCTGCGTCCGATGAACTGTATCTTTCTTATCTGGCGGTGGATGAAAAACAGCGTGGCAGGGGCTTGGGGAAAAAATTACTGGAATGGATAACGCGCTACGCCGTGACCTACCGACCGAACCTATGGCTGCGTCTGCATGTAAGCCAGCAAAATGTCGGTGCTTTGCGGCTGTATCAGCAGTGCGGTTTCAGGCGCAAGGCCGTCAGGAAATATCTCTTGCTGTGGTTGCTGTTCCGCCAGCCCCATTGGTTGTTCTTGGAAAAACCTATCGGGGATAAGCGATGAAAAAAACAGCGGTTTGCTTGTTGGCCCTGATCCTGATGATGCTGGGGTGGATCATCTACGCCAACGATTATCAATTTGTCGCCGAACCTATTGCGTTGAATGCGGGCGGCAATCGGCTTACTGGCACGTTGGTATTGCCGAAAGAAACCGTGGATAAACCGGGCGTCATTGTGCTTATTCATGGTGACGGCCCGGCCAATGCAGACCGGGATGAAGGTTACTACAGCCTCTGGGAAACCCTGGCTGAACAAGGATACGCCGTTTTGGCCTTCGACAAAGCGGGGGTTGGCGGCTCATCCGGCAACTGGCTGCATCAAACCATGAGCGACCGGTCTAAGGAAACGGTCGATATTATCGACTGGGCAAGAAAAGACGGACGTTTTAATTCGCTATGCATCGGGTTGTGGGGGGCCAGCCAGGCGGGATGGGTCATGCCGAGTGTTGCCGCTCAACGGCCGGATATCGCCTTCACGTTGGCAGTGGCGCCGGCGATTAACTGGCTTCGTCAAGGGGACTATAACACCCGGGCGGAAATGATGGCTGCGGGAAAAACGCAAGCGCAGATTAAGGCTCGTGAGCGGCAGGACCAGCGTTTGTTGTCACTGCTCCGTCAGCCTGACGGCTATACACAGTACCGTAAAGAGTTTGGCGATTCAGCGACAATCAGCGTCGATCGCTGGCAGTTTATTCGCGCCAATATGATCAGCGACGCGACGGAGGGGTTACGCAGCTTCAAAACGCCGGTGCATCTGATCGTCGGTGGGCGCGATCTTAATGTCGACGTCGATGAAACCGAGCGTATTTACAGACACAATATTCCTGCGGATCTGTTGACGGTAACCCGTATTGAAGATGCCGATCATATGATGTTAAAACCGCTGTTTACACGCCACCCACTACTGATAAATGTGATTGGCCTGTTCGCTCCTCGCTCCGTGCAGGACGAAGCCTATCTGCAAGACGTTGTGGCCTTCCTTAGCGCTCAGCCTTGTAGCCATGGGCAATAATCGTTATTGGGCTGCGGGTGGTTCACCATTGTCCGGCGCATAAGAAAGTTGAATGGCCTGTTGCGGCATGGCGATACCGGCTTGATCAAAGTGTATTTTGACCAGGCGGTCGAGGGCATACTGCACCACCCACTGCTTTAACGCCTGGGTGCGTACGGTCACCCGGGTGGTGAAGGAGCGATCGCCCAGCGCCACTACGCCGTTGAACACCGGTTCGCCCACCAAAAAGCTCTTCACCTGTTCGTCTTGTTTCAACGCGGCGACGGCCTGATGCAGTACCTCATGGACATGATCGATATCTTCGTCACGGCTAACGCTGTAGTTGGCGCGGTACACGCCAAATTCACGGGCGTAATTCGCCAGCGTCGTGATCGAAGAAAAGGGGACGATATGATACACGCCGTAATCGTCCCGCAGGCCAATCGACCGGATGGTCATGCGCTCAACCGTACCGGTAATGCCGCTGACGGTGACGTACTCGCCGGTATTCATGCCATTCTCAAACTGGATGAAAACGCCGGTGATCACGTCCTTTACCAGCGTTTGCGCGCCAAAACTGATGGCCAGCCCCAACGCCCCGGCCCCGGCCAGCAGCGGGGCAATATTAATCCCCACCTGTGACAGAACAATCATAATGGTAATGGTGCTGATAACGATGGCCAGCACGTTACGAAACAGCGTCAGCAGCGTGCGTTCACGGGCGCTGGGGCGGATGCCGTTGCTCAACTCCAGCGCCAGTCGATGTTCGATAATGCTGGCCATCAGCGTCCAGCTGATAACCGCAATCACCAGAATCAGCAGGATATGTACCAGTCCGCCGACGATTTTTTCCCCGTTTTCGCTGCTTGCCCACTGGTAAAGGTTGATCAGATGCCAGGCGTCAAACAGCAGCAGCGTGACCGTCAGTACCACCATCACCCGCAATATTTTCAACCCATTGGGAATATAGGAGTTAATACGTCGTTCCAGCATCGGATAGCGCCGGTTGACATCATCCGGCAGCGAAATACGGCGGAAAATCCAGCGAGTCAGTTGGCCGGAGATCAACGCCCCGACGCCGATAACCACCAGGCTTTTTACCGTTGCGGTCATCATAAAGTTCAGGCTGTTGCCAATATCAAATTGCGACAGGACAAACAGCACCAGGAAATAAGCGATCGCCAGCAGGTGCCAGACATGGCCCAAACCGCGCAGAATGATGCTGAAGAACGCCATCGATCGTTCGGCCAACAGGTTAATCTGGAGCTGTATCGGCTTGCGGTTACGCAGGATCAACGCCAGTGCGTATAGCGTCAGTGCCAGCATGATGACCAGATTGGCTGCGGCGGCTGCGGGGTAACTGATCTGTGTCGCCACCACCGGTACCACCACCATCAGGCCGTAGCCGATCAGGCCACTAAGCCAGGCAAGGCGCGTATTCCAGTAATGGGCGACGGCATCGGAGAACGCAAAAGGACGCAGGTAATCGAAATTGGGTGCAAAAATCAGCCGCAGCACCGCCTTGAAGAACTCGATCACCGCGAAGGCGCTAAGAAACAGGGTTTGCAGCCGCAATATGGTGGCGTTGTCGGCGTGGACATGACGGGCAAACAGATTACCGGCAGTCAGTGCCAGCAACAACACCAGCAAATCGATAGCGAAGGCGCCGAGGATCGCCGTTGGCAGTTTGTACCACGAATCATGCTGAAGTTTTGCGTTGTGTCCCCAGTTGCCGATGCGTTTGTATAGCGGGCGGATTATCCGGCGGATCAGATGGAAGAGGGCAAAGGTCAGCGCAACCGTCAGCAGAAAATAGCCCAAAGCCCGAAAAAAAACGTCCGGATGAAAAGTGCGTTTTGGTCCAGAGTCGATCAGTTTTTGCCTCGAGTTTAACTTCTTGTCGAGGGTGCTAAGGCTGTCTTGCGCCAAACTGGTCAGGCTTTCGCTCAGCGAGTCTGATGGCTCGGGCGTTGCTGACTTGGGCTGCGCTGCGGCTGGTTGATCCGCCGCCTGTCTCAGATGGTTAATCAGTTCGGCACGGGCTTTGTCGTCTTGCAGAATATCTGCGAGCGCCGCGTAGGAGGCTTTTTGCTGCTCGGTTTGGCCACTGGGCGCGGGATCCTGTGCGGGCTGCGCCGTTGCCAGTGGAGAAACTGCATAAGTGATCAGCAGCAGCAACAGGGGAAACAGCTGTTCTCGCAGATGAGAACCGAATCGGGAGTATGCGGTTGCGGGCATGTATCCTCTCTTGGGGCTCTGTAAATCGGCGGATTAATTACAAATGTTAAGAAAAACAAAGAATATAGTAGAAAATGAAGAGGCGCAGGGAGTGATAACGCGTGCTATTGCCATGTAGAAACGGCGGGCCCGGAACAGGCCCACCGCTGGGTAGGGTAAATCAGGATACGTGCTGCAAGAACTCCTGCAAGCGCGGGCTTGGCGGGTGGTTGATCAGGTCATGCGGGTTGCCGTCTTCCGCAATCCGGCCTTTATCAATAAAGATCAGTCGCGAAGCCACTTTTTCGGCAAAGCCGACTTCGTGGGTGACGATCACCATGGTCATGCCTTCTTCCGCCAGATCCTGCATAACCTTCAGCACTTCATGGCGCAGTTCCGGATCAAGTGCGGAGGTCGGTTCATCAAACAGCATCATTTTCGGTTTTACCGCCAGCGCACGGGCGATGGCCACGCGCTGCTGTTGGCCGCCGGAAAGCTCGGAAGGGTAGTGATGTGCACGCTCCGCCAGGCCGACTTTGGCCAGCAGTTCGCGCGCCAGTTTTTCCGCGTCCGACTTTTTCAAACCGCGTACGCGGATTGGGCCGAAGGCAACGTTTTCCAGTGCGGTCAGGTGTGGGAACAGGTAAAACTGTTGGAATACCATGCCGGCTTCCTGACGAATCAGACGATCGTCAACCTTGGGATCGTTGGCTTTCAGACCGTCGACGATCAGATCGCCACTGGTGATCTCTTCCAATTTGTTGATGCAGCGCAGCAGCGTGGATTTGCCGGAGCCGGAAGGCCCGATAATCACCACCACTTCACCCTGATTAATTTTCAGGTCGATATTGTGTAGCACCTGGGTTTGCCCAAAGTGCTTGGAGACGTTTTTAAATTCAATCACAGGATTTTCATCCTTCTTTCCAGACGACGCAGCACGAAGCTCAGCACCAGGGTAATAATCAGATAAATAACCGCCACGGCGCTCCAGATTTCCAGCGCGCGGAAGTTGCCGGCAATAATTTCCTGGCCCTGACGGGTCAGTTCCGCCACGCCGATCACGATAAACAGCGAGGTGTCTTTAATGCTGATGATCCACTGGTTACCCAGCGGCGGCAGCATGCGGCGCAGCGCCAGTGGCATAATGACATAACGGATGGTCTCGCGGCGCGACAGACCCAACGCCAGGCCCGCTTCACGGAAGCCGCTGTGGATCGACAATACGGCGCCGCGAGTGATTTCCGCAATGTAGGCACCGGAGTTGATCATGATGGTGACCACCGCCGCGCTAAAGGGATCGATGCGCAAATCGCTGAACGCCATTGGCAGGGCGAAGTAGATAAACATCACCTGCACCACGATAGGTGTGCCGCGAATAACTTCGATGAATACCAGGGCGATGTGGTTGGCAATCCAACCGCCGTAGGTACGGGCAAAACCGGCAACGAGGCCGATGATCAGGCCGCCAATCAGACCGAGGACCGAAATCCACAGGGTCATTTTGGCGCCTTCTAACAGGATAGGGATGGCGGGCCAGATGGCGCTCCAGTCGAACTGCATGGTGTTTTCTCCCGGTGATCCCAAACGTGGGAATCAGATACAACAAAGCGCAGGGGCTAAGGCACCACCCCTGTGCTTAAGTGAATCAGTGACTGACTTCATCCGTTATTTAGGTTCGGTACCGAACCATTTTTTGTAGATTTCGTTGTAGGTGCCGTTGTCGCGCAGCGTTTTCAGCGCGCCATTCACCTTGACGCGTAGTTCGTCACTGCCTTTAGGGAAGGCGATGCCGTATTGCTGTGCTTCCAGCGAGTCGCCAACGGTTTTGAACTTGCCGGCGCCGGCGGTTTTAATGAAATACAGAATGTTTGGCGTGTCGTGCAGCACCGCGTCAGCGCGTTTGGTGCCCAGTTCCATATAGGCGTTATCGATGTTCGGGAACTGACGCAGGTCTTTGGTTTTGATGTGCTGCTTGGCGTAATCCACGGAGCCGGTGCCACTCTTCACCGCCACCACTTTGCCGTTCAGATCGTCAATGCCCTTGATGCTGTTATCGTTGGCGTTAACCATCACCAGCAGGCCGCTTTTGTAGTAGCCGTCAGAGAATTCGATGGCTTTTTTACGTTCTTCGGTAATGGTGATGCCAGCCAGCGCCAGGTCGATATTTTTGGTTTGCAGTGCCGGGATGATGCCGCTGAAATCCATAGGCTTCAGGGTGTAATCCAGTTTCAGTTCTTTGGCGATAGCGGCCCACAGGTCGATATCGAAACCAACGTATTTATCGCCTTGTTTGAATTCAAAAGGAACGAAGGCGGTATCGGTGGCGACGACCAGTTTGTCTGCTGCGTGGGAGCTTACGGCAAAGGCCAGCGAAAGTGCGGCCAGGGAGACTTTAAAAATTGACTTCATGAGAGGAATTTCCTGTACAGGTTGCGGATTACCCATTTTTTATATTGCAGTTGGTGCCATGAAAAAATCGTGCCATGTTTTCAACTACTATAAAAACAAAGAGTTGCGGTGTGATGTTGGCTCTGAAGGTCGAATTATTATTTTTATGCACCAAATTGAGGCCCCAAAATAGTGCTTTTGGCGACCTGTTGGTGCATGCGTCTATCATTAACCAAATAATGGGGTTGAAACAACCGATAGTTAACGGTTTCGCTTCAATATTGATAACTAACTCTAACTTTTATGCCGCAAGCTTGTTGCATTTGGTGCAGGAGTGTTCTGTCAGAGAGGTCCGGGGGGGTATTTTGCGTCGATAAGTTCAACGCAGCTGGCTGTCTTTGCTGCCGCGACGGTTATATAAACTGCTTGCCGCCTGCTTTTTATCCAACTCGGTTTGGCAGGCCAGGCAATAACGCACGCCTTTCAGCGCCTGCCGACGCGCCAGAGGGATTTCCTCTCCGCATTCCTGACAGTAATGTTCGCTTTCGCCCTGTCCCAGCGCCTGTCTGGCACGCTGTACGGCATCATCGACGGTAGAGTCGATTTGATCTTGTACGGCACCGTCTGCCGCCCATCCGCTTGCCATGATCACCTCGCTTGTGCTGAGTCTTCATCAGTTCGTTTTATCTACTATTTATCTACTATGGGCTGTTTTTTGAGCAATTCAAGCGGCGTAAAAGAAAAACAGGCCGGGGCAAAGCCCGCAGCCTGTTCAATCCCGCAATGCGGAACGCTTTGATTGTTTGTCGCGCAGATTTATTCGATGTTGGACTCGATAAACCACAGGAACTTGTCGAGATCGCGTGACGCAGCGGTAAACATATCCGCGGTATCTTCATCAGCGACTTCTGTGATGGCCTTGCGAATGTCGTTCGCGGCCACACCGTAGCGATCGGCCAGCGCTTTCAGGTGTTCCTGCACGCTGTGGATGTTGGTCGGATAGCTTTTCAGCGGGGTCTTGTCATTCACGACCTGCACGGTACCCAATGCTACGCCGCCCAACTGCACCACGCGCTCGGCAAAAGTGTCCAGGTGATCGATGATGGCGGTACGGAACCCGTCCAGCATTTCATGCACGGCAATGAAGTTGGCGCCACGCATGTTCCAGTGCGCCTGCTTGGTGATCAACGACAGATCGGTAAATTGAACCACCTGATGGTTCAACGCCTTGATGGCTTCCAGTTTGGTTTTTTCGTCCATGTCATTACGAGTGTAAAGCAGCTCAGAAGATTTCGTTTTCACCAGTTTAGCGGTACTCATATCAGATATCCTCTCGTTAGTTCGTTGTCCTATTTTTGTCACGGGAGTAATTATAGCAGCGATATAGCATTTTGCAGATCGAAAATGGCTATTGGATAAATAGGTTCTAACGAATTGAAAATTAACTCCAGTAAGGGTAAGGTTATAGGGATATATTTATTTTTTTACTAATGGTTTGAATTATAATGATATTGTTTCGTCTTCTCTCGTGAGGGTGGTTCCGCAGGGTAATAATTTCAGGAAGGCGTTTAATAACCATTTTCATTTATATTTTCATCAAAATTTGTCATTCTAAATCATTTTTATTTCATTTTATTAATTGCCTGTTAATTCATATTGATAGACGAATAACATCCCGCTAAGCTATTTCCCCCCATCTCAGAATTCGCTCCCATGAAAATTAACGTCGTTGGAACCAGTGGCAGTGGCAAAAGCACGGTGGCGCGCCAGTTAGCGGAAAAGTTTGCGCTGCCTCATATCGAGCTGGACAAGCTGTTTTGGCGTCCGCAATGGCAGGGTACACCCGATGACGAGTTTTTGGCGCAGGTCGCGCAGGCGCTGGCCAAGGCAGAGTCCGGCTGGGTGCTTGACGGCAATTACAGCCGGACCAAAACGATTAAATGGGAAAGCGTTGATTGGGTGGTATGGGTAGATTATGGCTTTTGTCGTACGCTGTTTCAGGCGGTGCGTCGTGCCGCTACACGTGCATGGCAAGGTACCGAGTTGTGGCCCGGCACCGGTAACCGCGAGAGCTTCCGCCGTTCCTTTTTCAGCCGTGATTCCATCGTTTTATGGACCATCAAAACCTACCGTAAAAACCGGGCCGGCTACCTTGCGGATATGAACGATGCCCGGTATCGCCATATCCGCTTTATCCAACTGCGCTCTCCGGCGCAGACGGCGAGGTTTATACGCGCTTTGCCCCGGCAGTAGCTATGAGAGGTTCATATTAAATGGCGGACAAGCCGGTCACTCAGACCGGCAGGCCGGCTACAGCAACAGGGTGTAATGCACTCTCACTAACGCTTTTTTGATCGACATAGGTACGTTCAGTTGGCAGCCGGTTTTATGTGGCTCATGGGGGAAAAAGATGGCGTACATACCGGGGAACATCGCCAGCGTTTGGCAGTGGCGCTTGATATCCAGCAGTTGTATGTCCCGCACTTCGTCATAGGGCAATTCGTTTTGCCAATCTCCCGCCACACTATAATCAATGCGTTCTTCGCCGCTGAGCAGCAGATGGATAACGGCATATTCCTGATGCAGTGCTGCATGCTGGGCCTCCGCTAACCCAGTGGTTAACGTCATCACGTCCATAACGATCTTTTCCCCCTTTATTTCATGTCGCCCCTGTGCCAGTTCGGGCAGATCGTATTGGCGTAACCTGGTGAGGGTCTCGATCAGAATCGGTGACAGCCCACGGCCATAGCGTGGGTTAAACAGCGTGTTATAAATCACTTTAACTCTCCATGTGGTTAACCCTGCCGGGTTTATTTCCATAACAACGTGGGGGGACTGCGGGGAAAAGTATGCCTGTTTGCCAGCGTGAAAACAGTTAACCCGCCTGCATTCTGCTTGGGGTAAATGCAGGCGCGGTCGATCCTCAGGACAAGTTTTCGATTTGTGGTTTGGGTTTGATGGTCAGGGTCGCCCCCATAGAGGCGGTAATGATCGCCGCCAGCGCCAGCCATTGCACCGTCGTCAGGTGTTCATTCAGGAACAACATGCCCGAAAGCGCAGCCAGTGCCGGTTCCAAACTCATCAATGTGCCGAAAGTCCGCGCCGGTATTTTTGGCAACGCGATAATTTCCAGCGAATAGGGCAGCGCGGTAGAGAGGATAGCTACGGCCAGGGCGACCGGCAGGATATCAACGTTCAGCAGTGCGCTGCCGGCTTGCCAGGCACCAATCGGGCAAAACACCACGGCGGCAATCAGTGAGCCCACCGCAACGGTTCCCGGCCCGTGGTCGCCACCGGCTTTCTGGCCGCAGATAATGTAGACCGCCCAACAGGCACCGGCACCCAGCGCACAGGCAGCGCCGAAGGGATCGATGCTGCCCATGTCATGGCCCAACGGCAGCAGGAACCAGAGTCCGGCGATCGCCAGTGCCACCCACAAAAAGTCAATCGCACGGCGTGAAGAGAACATGGCGACCGCCAGCGGGCCGGTGAACTCCAATGCCACGGCGATACCGAGCGGCAGAGTGCGCAGGGAAAGATAGAACAGGTAATTCATCGCGCCCAGCGCCAGACCGTAAATGAACAACGGTAGTCGGCTGCCGGCGGCAAATCGCATGCGCCACGGGCGGAAGATAATAAAGAGGATCAGCGTGCCGATACTCAAACGCAGCGTGGTGATGCCTTCTGCGCCGACCAGCGGGAACAGGCTTTTGGCCAGAGATGCACCGCTTTGGATGGAGACCATAGCGATGATCAACAGGCAGATTGGCAGCAGCGTAGAAGACGCTTTTGCGGTTGCAGACGAAGACATCCTTTAGAGCCTTTTATGCATTTCCCACGATCTGGGAAGAGGTCGATGTTTGGATGACGGCAGTGTAAATGAATTGCGGTAAATGTGTCTGAGAAAAGCATTTTCAACGAAAAAAAGCGCTGGCTCCCGGCGCCAGAACAGCTTTTATGGTCAAAAAGTGCTCTTTTTTTAAGAATTGTCTGGATATTAAATAGGTGATTCTTATCACAGAAACGCGTAGAATGCGGCTCGAAAATAGAGCGAAATGAAGTAGATACACTGTTCTTGAAATCTAATGTTACACGATATAAAGCATTAGACACTCATTTTAAGGCAGAGTTTCACGCTAATTTTTGTTATATTTTCAATGCATGAACAAATGGATTTACTTAAAAATATAACGCGTTTGAGGTGGTTATGAAAAAAATTGCATGTCTTTCCGCAGTAGCAGCCTGTGTATTAGCAGTAACCGCAGGTACCGCATTCGCTGGTCAGAGCACCGTATCCGCTGGCTATGCGCAGGGTGATCTCCAAGGCGTTGCTAACAAAGCCGACGGTTTCAACCTGAAATACCGTTACGAGTTCGACAACAACCCACTGGGTGTTATCGGTTCCTTTACCCACGTAGAGAAGAACGGTTCTGAGAACGGTTACTACGGTAAAGCTCAGTACAACTCTATCACTGCCGGTCCAGCTTACCGCTTCAACGACTGGGCAAGCATCTACGGTGTAGTGGGTGTTGGTTACGGTAAAAACATCGACAACGCTCAAAACGGTACTGACCGTAACGGCAGCAGCGACTACGGCTTCACCTACGGTGCTGGCCTGCAGTTCAACCCAATCCAGGACGTAGCACTGGACGTTGGTTACGAGCAGAGCCGTATCCGCAGTGTTGACGTTGGTATCTGGAGCGTTGGCGTAGGCTACCGTTTCTAAGATTTCTCCATGCCTGCGGGCATGAGCATGTGGCGCAGTTGGCCGCATCAGATAAAAATCCGCCTTCGGGCGGATTTTTTTTGCCTGTCATTCGGTGTCGGTCACTTGCCCAATTTTTGCGCCGGCTCCGTTGAAAACCGCGCGCTGCGGGCATCTCGCTCGTAGCCTTGCGGCTGCGTAAGAATGTCGTACAGTGCCGGTCGACGACCGTGGATCCAGCGGCGGCCCGTGCTGAGTGGGATCAGCGACAGATCAAGGTTGGCCGTGACCATCTGATCTTCTGCCGCCCAGGTTTCCGCCAGAATGCGGCCATAAGGGTCGAGGATCATCGCATTGCCGGTACGCACTTCGTCATCGTCACGTCCCACTCCGTTGCTGAATAACACAAACAAACCGTTGTCATGGGCACGTGCCGGGAGCCAGCGCATCAGCCAGCCACGCCCGTGTTCGCCACGAAACGCCGCCTCTATCGCCGCCGGATCCTCCTGCCGCCGTTGCCAAATTTCCAGTGGGATCGGCTTCATGCCGTGCGGGCTACGCGAATGAGTGCCGCCGGTCTGATGCGGTGCCAACAGCACCTCTGCCCCCAGCAATGCGGTCGCGCGGACATTCTCAACCAGGTTATTGTCCCAACAGATCAGCACCCCCATTCGGATACCCCATGGGGTGTCGAACACGGTGAAACTGTCGCCGCTGGCGATTGCCGGGTGTTCAAAGGCATGCAGTTTACGGTGAACGTGAAGCTTGCCGTCGGGCAGGCAGACGGCGTAGGCATTGTAATATTTGCCATCATCGCCCAGTTCAATCAGTCCGACGCCGATCGCCATGTTATAGCGTTCGGCCAGCGGGCGAATGCGCGCCAGCGAAGGGCTGTCGGCGATGGGCTCCGCCAGTGCGCCAATTTCACCGGCGCTGAGGTGGCGTACGTGCCAATAGCCGGTGATGCACATTTCCGGGAAGGTCAGCAGCTGGATCTGTTCGGCGGCGGCGCGGGTGATAAAGCCCTCGATCACCGACAGGTTGTAGTTTTTATCATTGGCGCGATGCTGAAACTGCACCGTCGCGGCGCGTAAAGAGTTTGTCATAGGATTACCTTTTGGCTGTTATCTGGCGTTGATTACAGCAAAGCCATTGATTACTGTATAATCAATTAAATTCCTTTTTTGATAACCTAACGGAATGGATATACGACAACTCCGCGCCTTCGTGGTGCTGGCCGAACAGGGCAATTATCGCTTGGCGGCAGAGCGGCTGTGCATCACTCAGCCGGCGCTGAGCAAACAGATCCAGGCGTTGGAAACGCTGCTGGGCGCCCGCTTGTTTAACCGTGGCCGTCAGGGGGCGCAACTGACCGCCAGCGGCCAACGGCTATATCCTGAAGCTCAAACGTTAGTCGCTCAGCATCTGCAGTTTCAGCAGCGAGCCGTGCAGGTGGTACGGGGGGAGGTGGGGCGGTTGGCGATCGGCTTTGGCCTGTCCAGCTTTCATCTGGCGCCGCAGTTGGTGGCCGCTTTCCGTCATCGCTTTCCCGAGGTTGCCGTGGGGTTGGAAGACTTGCCTTCAGAACGGCAATATCAGTTGCTCTTGCAGGGGGAGCTGCAGGTGGGATTTGTGCGATTACCTGTCAGTACGCCGTTGCGTGCCAGTGCGTTGCTGAGTGACCGATTGGTGCTGGCGGCGCCTTCGGCGCTGGCGCTGCGGGCGGACACCCTGATGGAGCAATTCAATACCTTGCCGTTGTTACAGTTGACGCCCAAGCGTGGGCGCGGGCTGAGCGACCAGTCGCTGCGTTTTATTGCCGCCCATCAACTGGCACCTAACGTGGTACAGCAGGCCGGTGATATTCAAACCTTGCTGGCACTGGTTGCCGCCGGCATTGGCGTTGCTCTGCTGCCGCATAGCGTCACGCATATTGCGCCGGCGGGCATCGATATTCTGCCGCTGAGCGGCGAACAGACCCAATGGCAAGTCGGTATCGCCTGGAACCCGCAGCAGCCTGATGCGCTACGGGATAACTTTGTCGAGGTGGCTTTGGCTACCGCGTCGGGTCAGGTTGCCGGCTTATAGCGGGCAGTGCATCACCAGAATTGGGCTTTGGTGGTACTCGCTGTGATGACTTTCGCTGAAACCGACTTTCTTCGCCAATGCCAATGAGGGCTGATTTTCTGGGGAGATAATGCATACCGCCTTATCGCCCGGTAAATGGTCTTTGCCCCAGGCCAAAGCCGCGCGCAGCGCTTCGGTGGCATAGCCTTTACCCTGTGCCGAGGTCACCAGCGTCCAGCCCATTTCGGGAGCATCAAGCGCCGGATGGATATTGCGCTGGAAGTCGGAAAAACCGATGCCGCCAAGGTAAGCGCCGCTGACTTTATCGCGCACGGCCCAGTAGCCATAACCCAGCAACGCCCAGTGGCCGACGTAGCGCATCAGGCGGCCCCAGGAATCTTCACGATCTCTCGGCGTGCCGCCGATATAACGAACCACTTCAGGATCGGCCCACATGGCGGCCAACGAGTCAAAGTCGTCCAGCGTATGCGCATCAAGGCGTAAACGTTCGGTAAGCAACAGCGGTGCGGTAGTGATAAGAGGCATTATTTTTTTCCTGCACAGAGCCAGAGGCGGTCTGTGCAGTATGCCAGAGAAATTACACCGCCAGCCACAGTAACCAGGTGAACAGGAAACCGCTCAGGCCAAGGATCGTCGTCAGTACCGTCCAGGTTTTCAGGCCATCGGCGACCGAAAGTCCGAGGTATTTGGTGACGATCCAAAAGCCGGAGTCATTTACGTGCGACAAGCCCAGCCCGCCGAAGCAGGTGGCGAGAGTGACCAGTACCAATTGCAGCTGATTAAGCCCGCTAACCGCTTCCGATAACAGGCCACCGGTCGTGAGTATCGCTACAGTAGCGGACCCCTGAGAGGCGCGCAGCGCCAGCGAAATGATAAAAGCTGCCGGGATCAACGGCAGGCCGATGGTGGTCAGCACGTCTGCCAATGCCTTGCCCACGCCTGACTCCACCAGGACTTTGCCGAATACGCCACCGGCACCGGTAACCAGGATCACCACCGCGGCGGTCGGCAGAGCGCCCCCCATGACGTCGCTGGTGTGTTGCAGGCTCCAGCCGCGACGAATGGCCAGGAAGTAGAATGCCAGCAAGAGGGCAATCATCAGCGCTACCGCCGGTGAGCCGAGCAACGAAAGCGTGTCACGCAGTGCTGAACCCGGCTCGAGCAGCGTGGCCGAAACGGTGCCCAGCATGATAATCGCGATAGGAATGACGATCAGCGCGGCCACCAACCCGGCGCCAGGCGGATTGATGCGGTCGCTTAATGGTGCTTTGCCTTCCGGCGCCGGTTCGGGCGCCGCCAGCTGCAGCTGTTCCAGTACCTCAATCGACAGTGGATAAGTTTTACGATTCAAATGCTTGGCTGTGAAATAACCGATCACGCCTACCGGAATACAAATCGCGAGACCGATAATGGTCAGCCAGCCAATATCGGCGTTCAGCAGCCCGGCTGCGGCGACCGGGCCTGGATGTGGCGGCAGGGCGACGTGAACCGTCAGCATTACGCCGGCCATCGGCAGGCCGAACTTCAGCGGCGAAACTTTAGCGACCTTGGCAAAACCGTAGATGATGGGCGCCAGGATGATAAAGCCGACGTCGAAAAAGACCGGAATGCCGAGAATAAATGCGGCGATGGTCAGGGCGGCCACGGTATGTTTCGGCCCCAAAGCTTTGCTGAAGCGCTGGGCCAGCGATTCGGCACCGCCAGAATGTTCGATCATCCGGCCGAGCATCGCGCCCAGGCCGATGATAATGGTCACCGAACCCAGTACGCCGCCCATACCTGCGGTCATCACTTTCATCACTTCGCCGGTAGGAATGCCGCTGGCCAACGCCACCAACAGACTGACCACCAGCAAGGCGACAAAGGGTTGGATCTTGGCCTTGATGACCATCAGCAAGAGCAGTACCACACCTAATACGGCAATCATCAAAAGCATAGAGGTAGACATGAAATAGCCTTTAATCGGGTAAGAGTCAGGCACCGCGATCGCCGGCTGGCGATACGGGTGCGTTTAATTTTTATGTTTTGGAAATCCCTGGGTTGGCGCAGTGCCTTACTGGTAAGGTCTTAGCCAATCAAGCCCGACGGTGGTATCGCCACGCGGCCGGTATTCACAACCGATCCAACCTTGATAGCCGATGGCGTCCAGTTGGTCGAACAGCCATGGGTAATTCAGTTCGCCGTCGTCCGGTTCATGACGATCCGGCACCGAGGCAATCTGAATATGGGCGTAGCGGCCGGCCAGCGAATGCATCAGCCCGCTGATGTTGCCGTCTACCAACTGAGCATGGAAAAAGTCGAACTGCACGAAGACGTTCGAGCGATCGATGGCCTCGACCAGTTCGGCTGCCTGGTGCTGACTGGAAAACAGATAATGCGGCTTAACCTGTGGGCTGAGCGCTTCAATCAGCACCTTGATGCCGTGCTGGGCGAAGCGGTCTGCGGCATAGCGAATATTATCGATAAAGGTATCGCGATAGCGCTGCCAGTCCGCTCCAGGGGGAACGACGCCGGCCATCACGTGCACGTTGGGGCAGTTCAGCGCAATGGCGTAAGCCAGGGCGCGATCGATATCCGCACGCGCATCTTGCTCGCGGCCCGGCACCGCCGCCAGCCCCCATTCGCCGGCTTCGGCATTGCCCGGCGCGGTATTAAACAGCACCTGCTGCAAACCGTTGCTGCGCAGTTGTTCCGCCAGCAATTCGGCCGGATAGTCATAGGGAAACAGGAACTCGACTGCCGTGAAACCTTCGGCTGCGGCAGCCTCGAACCTTTCCAGGAATGGCAGTTCGTTAAACATCATCGATAAATTGGCGGCAAACTTAGGCATGGTTCAGCTCCGTAGTTCGGTAATTTCATCATCGGTCAAATAGCGTATTGGGCGGTCGCCGAGGGTGAAAATCAGCCTGGCGGCATCTTCCATCTCTTCGGTATTATCCGCTGCCGCCCGCAGATCCTTGCCCGTAACCACCGGGCCGTGATTGGCCAGCAAAAAGGCGCGGTGGGTCGGTGCCAGTTTGGCCAGATCTTCCGCCAGCCGTAAATCACCCGGGCGGTAGTACGGCACCACCGGCACCTTGCCGACCCGCATCACCACATAAGGGGTGAAGGGTTTTATGGCATTCTCCACGTCCAACCCTTGCAGGCACGATAATGCGGTGAGGTAGGTACAGTGCAGGTGCACCACCGCTTTGCACTCTGGGTTATTCAGATACAGCGCACGATGAAAGCTGATCTCTTTCGAGGGTTTGTCGCCGGACAGCCATTCGCCGTTCAGGCTGACTTTCGACAGCCGCTCGGCCTGCAGTTCGCCCAGGCAGGATCCGGTCGGGGTTGCCAGCAGCGTGCCGTCCGCCAGCAACAGCGAAAGGTTACCGGCGGAGCCCGTGGCGTAGCCGCGTTGGAAGAACGAGGCTCCGAGGCGCACCATCTCTTCGCGTGCCTGTTGTTCGATTGTCATTGTCATAATGGGAATTCCGTTTGTGCCCGGGCGAAAAAGTTATCATCGCCAAAATTGCCCGATTTAAGGGCCAGTGAAACCGGTTGTTCGATGGCGCGAACCCAGGGTACGCCGGGAGAGATGCAGGGGCCGATGTGGAAGCCGCGAATGCCCAGCGCCTGCGTCACTACGCCAGAGGTTTCGCCACCGGCAACGATAAAGCGACGGTACCCTGATTGTTGGAGCTGTTTAACCACCCCGGCAAACAGTGACTCCACTGCCTGACTGGCTGCAGCCATGCCATATTGTTGCTGAACCTGCTGCAGTTTCTCTGGTTCGGCGGTGGCATACAGCAGCGGGGCCAGCGGGGCATTTTCCTGCCGCTGTACCCAGGCGGCCAGTTCTGTGACATAGGCCGCGCGGTCAGCTTCGCTAAGGCAACGCGCCACGTCGATAGCCATGGCCGGGGCCTGTTGACGATATCGGGCGACCTGTCGATTGGTCATGACGGAGCAGGAGCCGGACAGGACCACCGCTTTCTCCCCCTGTGGGGCTCCCGCGGCCTGCGGACGATCTTGTCCCGGCTGAGCCCATTGCCGTGCGAGGCCGATGGCCAGGCCGGATCCGCCGGTCACCAGCTTCATATTTTTCAGCGCTTCGCCCTGGGTCAGCAAGTGCTGCTCATTGAGCGTATCCAGCACCGCATATCGCACGCCTTGCTGCGCCAGCTGTTGCAGCTTTTCCACCACCGCGCCGGCACCGCAATCCATCTCTGCGGCCGTTACCAGTCCGCAGCGTCCCTGAGCCTGTGCTTCCATTAACCGCAGCAGGTTACTGTCGGTCATCGGCGTCACCGGGTGGTGGCGCATGCCGGACTCCGACAGCAGTTGATCCAACACAAACAGATAGCCCTGATACACCGTCCGGCCGTTGACCGGCAGCGCCGGGGAAATCACCGTTTGGCTTTCGCCCAGCGCATCAAGCAGCGCATCGGTCACCGGGCCGATGTTACCCTGCGCAGTGCTGTCGAAGGTTGAGCAATATTTGAAGTAAAATTGCCGACAGCCCTGGCGCTGCAGCCAGGCCAGCGCCTGCAAAGATTGTTCAACTGCCTGCAAAGGTGGGCAGGATCTTGATTTCAGGCTGATAACGACCGCTTGCGCTTCAATCGGCATTTCATCATGCGGTACGCCATTTAACTGCACCGTCGACAGGCCGTTTTCCACCAGAAAGCTGGCAATGTCGGTCGCGCCGGTAAAATCATCTGCAATTACGCCGAGCAGCATTATGCGTTCTCCTTCTTTTGCGGCAGGTCGATACCGGAGAAGATTTTGATCACTGCGCTGTCGTCCTCTTTGCCGAAACCGGCATTGCTGGCGGCGGTAAACATATTAAAAGCGGTAGATGCCAGCGGCAGCGGGAAATGCAGTGCTTTGGCGGTATCCGCCACCAGCCCCAGATCCTTCACGAAGATATCCACCGCCGATTTGGGCGCATAGTCGCCGTCAACCACGTGACGCATACGGTTCTCGAACATCCAGGAATTGCCGGCCGCGTGGGTGACGACGTCGTACATGACATCCAGAGGAATACCGGCGCGGGCAGCCAGCGCCATGGCCTCGGCTCCGGCGGCGATGTGCACCCCGGCCAGCAATTGGTGGATGATTTTCACCGTGGCACCCAGGCCAATCTCTTCACCAATGCGATAGACCTTGCCGGCAATGGCGTCCAGCACCGGCTGCAATTGTTGGAATGTGGATTCTGCGCCGGATGCCATCACCGTCATTTGGCCTTCAGCCGCCTTGGCTGCGCCACCTGAAACCGGAGCGTCAAGCATGTTCAGGCCAAGCGCCAGCAGTTGTTGTTCTATCTGCCTGGCATCGGCAGCGGAGATGGTGGAAGAGACCATGACTGGCGTATTGGGCTTCAGTTTCGCCGCCAGGCCGTTTTCGCCGAACAGGATCTGCTTGACCTGAGCAGCGTTAACCACCAGCAGCAATAACGCATCTAACTCAGAGGCGAATCCATCTGCGCTGGTGGCAGCCTGTTTGGCCCCGGCCTGCTGCAATGTGGCCAGCGCCTGTGGGTTAAGATCGACACCATAAGTCGTTAGCCCGGCATTAATGCACGACTTCGCCGCCCCCATTCCCATGGAACCTAACCCTACGATGCAAACTGCAAAATCCCCTGGCTGTGTCATTTGGCACCTCGTGTTAATTTTAGTGATAATTTGTTTTGTTGTGTTAAATGTAAGCGCATTGATGCGCTGAGTCAGCGATCGATATCACAATTATTAACATTGAGAGAAGCCTTAATAGATGCGCTTAAAAAGGTTGATGTCGAGTTATCTCACTGTTTTAAAAATATTTAAAATAAGTCATCGATACCATGAGCGATCTCACAGCCTGTAAAATGGCTGCTTTCATCGAACGAAAATTGACGTAAAATCACAATTATTATCACTGCGGTAAAAAGAGAGGGAACCGTGATACCTGTAGAACGCCATCAGCAAATTTTAGCGCTGGTATCAGAACGCGGGGTGGTCAGTATTGCCGAATTGACCGAGCGGCTGGGAGTGTCGCATATGACGATTCGCCGCGATCTGCAAAAACTGGAGGAGCAGGGCGCGGTACTGGCAGTGTCAGGCGGGGTGCAATCTGCTGAACGGGTGGCGATTGAACCTTCTCATCAGGATAAGGAAGGGATGTACAGCCAACAGAAAGCGGCCATCGGTCAGTTGGCTGCCCGGCAGGTCCCGCCCAACAGCTGCATTTATCTGGATGCGGGCACCACTACGCTGGCATTGGCAAAGCATCTCAGTGAGCGCGAAGATCTGACGGTGGTCACTAATGATTTTGTGATTGCGGGTTACCTGATAGAACACAGCCAGTGCAAGATCATTCACACCGGCGGCACCGTCTGTCGTGAGAACCGTTCCTGCGTTGGTGAAGCGGCGGCTCAGGCGCTACGTGGGTTGTTTATCGACCTGGCGTTTATTTCCGCTTCATCCTGGAGCATGCGCGGCCTGTCGACGCCCAATGAAGATAAGGTGATGGTGAAGAAAGCCATCGTTGACGCCAGTCGCCGCTGTATCCTGCTCAGCGATACCTCAAAATACGGTAAAATAGCCACCTATCTGGCGTTGCCGATTGCGGTATTTGACGCGATTATTACCGATGATAATCTGCCCGCCGCAGCGCGAGAGGCGATCATGCAGGCGGATATCACGCTGATGACGACCGGGGAGAAAAGCTGAACATAGCCTCGTATTAACAGCGTCGGAATAAATGCACCAGCGGGGGTGAGCTCTCTGCGCAGCGCTACGCAGAAATTAAATGCCGCTGAACCAGTTATAGCCCTGATCTTCCCAGTAACCGCCGGGATTGGTATCGCTGACGAAAATGGCGGCGATATGTTTGGCGTTCTTGAAGCCCAGCTTGGTCGGCACCCGCAGCCGCAGCGGGTAACCGTAATCGGCCGGCAGCGCCTTGCCGCCGAAATCCAGCGCCAGAATGGTTTGTGGATGCAGGGCGGTGGCCATATCGATGCTGGAATAGTAACGATCCGCGCATTTGAATCCGACGTAACGGGCGTTCAGATCCGCCCCGATGTGCTGCAGGAAATTGCGCAGCGGCACGCCACCCCATTGGCCAATGGCGCTCCAGCCCTCGATGCAGATTAACCGGGTTATCTGGCTTTGCTGCGGCAGGCGTTGCAGTTGCTCCAGCGTCCAGGGGGCCTTTTTTTCTACTTTACCGGAGACTTCCAGCCGGTAGCTGGCGAGATCCACTTCCGGAACGTTGTATTCCGGGTAATACGCGTTGAACGGGAACGGATGGGTAATCTGATCCGAACGGTAGGTCTGCGCCAGCTTTTGGCCGTTGAACAGCCAGGCTTGCACCCGATCGTTCCAGCGGGACATTGCCCACAGCACTTTATCCACCTGGTCACCATCCTGCAGGTTGCAGCCGGTCAGCATGGCGACGCCACCCAGCGTCAGGCCGGAGCGAAGCATCAGGCGGCGCTGCAAATTAACCAGCTGTTTCTTTTGTGCCGGTTCCAGCCCCGGTGCCATGGGGCGCTGTTTTTTATCCGTCATGTTTGCCACCCGTTATCATTGCCCACAGCGTGCGCGGCACGATAATCACCATCAGCAGGTGAATCACCACAAATAAGCCAATGCCTGCCATGGCGAAAAAATGTACGTAACGCGCAATGTCAAAGCCGCCGAACAGGCTAACCAAACCTTGTAACTGCACCGGTTTCCAAATGGCTAGTCCGGAGAGCACCAGCAGCAGCCCCAGAAGCAGTACGCCGAGGTACATCAGCTTTTGAATGGCGTTGTAATGACCATGCTGATGTTTGAGCCGCAGCGTCACGGCTTGCCAGATATCGCGCCGCAGCGCGCCGAGGCCAAGCGGCAGCAGATCGCGCCGCAAGTGGCCGCTGAACAGGCTCCACAAGACATAACAAAGCGCGTTGCAGGCCAGCAGCCACATCACCGCCAGATGCCAGCCGATCGCGCCGCCCAGCCAGCCGCCGAGCGTGACTTGCGGTGGAAAGCGGAAGCCGAACAGCGGCGAAGCGTTATAGATTTCCCAGCCGCTCATGAACATGCAGACCATGGCGAACAGGTTAATCCAATGGGTCAGGCGGACCGGCCAGCGATGCACCGGCCGCGGCGCGTTGCTTTTCATCATGCACTCCTGAATTACATCGGTGGAACGGTACCGTCTTTGCCGGCAGAAATGCGGGTAGCAACGCGTTCGCCCTTATCGTCCGTGGCGGAGAACAACACGATATGCGCGCCCGGTTTCAGCAGGCTGCGGTCACCGGGATCCAGAGTGACGATCGGCACATCTTCCGGCACGTTAACGGTTTTCTGCTGGTTACCGTAGGTCACGGTCAGGGTGCGGCCGTTGGACTTCACCAGTTTGCCCACGGTGCCGTTGGTCATGGTGTCGACCTTACCGTCGGCGGATTCCCAGGCCGAGTGGCCTTCGCCAGTGCCGCGCAGGCTGGCTGCGAACACGTGCACTTCCAACGCTTTCAAAGAGCCGTCCGGCTGCGGTACGGCAGCGGTGCCGATAAAGCTGTCCGGCTTGATATCATCCAGCGTGCCCTTCGACACGCTCAGCACTCGGGTCTGGTCATTGAGCTTGACGCTGACCTTTTCCCCTTTGCGATCGGTGACCTGCAGGCTGGTGTCGCTCACCTGATCGATAACGCCACGCAGCGGGGCAATCACCTTGCCTGGGGTTTGCGCTGCGGCGGCCGCACCGCTGCACAGCATGAGAGTGGAAAGCAGTAAACCGGCAAAACGATGACGGGTAATCATAAGGTTCTCCTTTGTTTAGGTTGCCGGTTAAGCATGGTTGAACACCGGGGACAGCACCATGTCCGTTTGATGACATTAATGTCATCAAGAATGTCCGCCAGAACTGCTAGTATTTCCGCAAGAGTCATGAGGTGGCGATAATGCGAATACTGGTGGTTGAAGACGACATCAGCACGGGTGATTACCTGAAAAAGGGGCTGGGAGAGGCGGGGTACAGCGTCGATTTGGCACGTAACGGCACCGACGGCCTGTTTCGGGCACTGGAACACGGCTATGACGCTATCGTGCTGGACGTAATGTTGCCGGGGCTGGACGGCTGGCAGATTATCGAGGTACTGCGCAAGAAAAGTGATGTGCCCATTCTATTTCTGACCGCACGAGATGGGGTGCAGGATCGCATTCATGGCCTCGAACTGGGTGCCGATGATTACCTGATTAAGCCCTTCTCCTTTACGGAACTGGTGTTGCGTCTGCGCACTTTGCTGCGGCGTGGCACGGTACGTGAAGCCGATCACTATGTGATAGCCGACCTGCAGCTCGACGTACTGCGCCGTAAAGCGGTGCGGCAGGAGCAGGTGATCGCGCTGACCAATAAAGAATTTATGTTGTTGCATCTTCTGGTACGACGTGAGGGGGAGGTATTGTCACGCACCATGATCGCCTCCCAGGTTTGGGACATGAACTTTGACAGCGATACCAACGTGGTGGATGTCGCCATCAAGCGGCTGCGTGCCAAGATTGACCGGCCGTTCGAGGTCAAGCTGATCCACAGCGTGCGTGGTATCGGCTACGTTTGCGAACCGCGTTCATGAAGGCCGTGATCCAGCGTTGGCGCGTCTTGTCACTGACGTTGCGCAGCGCCATGTTGTTTGCGCTGGTGGCGGCTCTGGTGGTTAGCGGCGCGGGCGGCTACCTGTACGGTGCAATGCGTCAGGAGATGACTACCCGTAGCGATTTGCAGGTTACCGGCCGGGTGGAGTATTACCGCAATTTGCTGAGTCAGCGTTTTCCGTTGGAGCGTCTGACGGCGAATACCGGCCTGTTCGAAAATATGCTGGGTAACGAACAGGACGTGCTGATTTTTCAGCAGCCGGGGAAAAAACCGTTAATCAACGTGAATCCGGCGAGGTTGATCCTGCCACCGGTGATCCCGACGCCGGTCGGCACGCCGCAGCGCTTGAGCGCGGTTCAAGGCGGAGTTACCGCTCAAGGAGTGCCATTGCGAGCTGCATCGGCACTGGTCAGGCTGGAGGACGGTAACCTGCTGCAAATCTCGGCTGCCCATGTGATGGTCAATGAGCAGAAGATGCTGGCGCGTTATCTCTGGCGGATCGTCGCCGCCGTCGCGGTGGCATTTATTCTGATTGCATTGCTGGGATACTGGGTGATGCGCCGCGGACTGCAGCCACTGTGGCGAATGGCGGCGCAGGCGGCGGTGATCACCCCGAACACGCTGTCGACTCGCCTGAGCGAGCACGGGGTACCGAAGGAATTGCAGCAACTGACCCGTTCGTTCAACGCCATGTTGGATCGCCTGAATGAAGGTTATCTGCGCCTGACGCAATTCTCCGCAGATTTGGCCCATGAAATCCGCACGCCGGTAGGGGCACTGATGGGGCACTGTCAGGTAGCGCTGTATCAGGCGCGCAGTGTGGAAGAGTATGAAACCTTGTTGTCGAACAACATGGAGGAGCTGGAGCGTATTTCCCGTATGGTGGAAAATATTCTATTTCTGGCGCGCGCCGGCGAAGGGCAAGCGGTGTTGAACCCTCAGCGGCTTGATGTGGCACAAGAGCTGCAACGGGTGGCTGACTACTTCGAAGGTTTGGCGGAAGAACGCGGCATTACGTTGGTCTGCCAGGGAGAAGGGCAATGGATGGCGGATGCCATGCTGTTTCAGCGCGCATTGAGTAACCTGGTCTCCAACGCGGTACGCTATGCCGATGAAAACAGTCAGGTACAGCTGCAGGCTGTCAGTCAGGCCGATGGTGGGCTGGCGATACTGGTTATCAATCAGGGCCCGCCGATCTCCCCGGCGCATCTGAACAAATTGTTCGACCGCTTCTATCGTGCCGATGCCGCCCGCAGTTCCGGCAGCCATGCCAGCGGACTGGGGCTGGCGATCGTCCGTGCGATCATGACACTGCATGGCGGCACAGCGCACGCCCATTGTGTTGTCGAAGAAAATACTGCTCGCATCACCTTCAGCCTGATATTCCCCGCGCAAGAATAGCCTATTTCCCACGCCGGATTTGATTGGCTGGGTCGGCCAAATCCGTTTATCCGGCCTGGTCGAAACTATTTACTTTCATTTACCGCTGGGCTAACCCAATCACCTCCGGATCAAAAGATTAATTCTGACCAGAATTAGGGCAATGTTGCGGCCTAGGCCCGGTTTTTTGGCGGCGACCCCTTTTGGCAAAATTCACTCATCATTATGTTGTTATTAAAATTGCTTGCATTAAAGGAATGACGAGAATTTTCAGCTTAAAGGCGGTAATTTACAAAACAAAAAACTAACTTTAAGATCTTTTACATATAAATATATCAATGATGTGGATGTTTGTATAATCTTTGGTTATGGCATATGAGAAAATTCTTATATCAAAAATGATAAGGTGAGAAATATTTACTTTGTGGCGTTAATTGATTTTCAGAAGGGTCAGTGGCTAAGGTTGGCTAATTAACCTGATTAAATATTGCTTAATATTCTATTAACATTTAACGCCGGCGATAAATAATCCTAGAGTGAAACCTGTGAAAAATGAAATATAGAATTAATGACCACATCATTTTTGACGTGGATACGGGAACCATGAGCCTGACAGAGTTTCCTGACGATCCCATCTCTATTTCCAATCCGTCGAAGCGGTTACTGCTGCTATTGATTACGCATCATGGCGAGCCAGTGGGGCGGGAGGTAATATTCAAGAAGGTTTGGGATGATTATGGCATGGTGTCAGGCAACAATAATCTTAACCAATGTGTGAGTAAATTACGTCGGGTTATTAAAAATCTGGGCATTGAGGACGAGGTGATTGTCACCGTCCCCAAGGTCGGTTTTATGCTGCGATATGAAATTATGGTGGAGTCTTGCGAAGGGCCGGAAGATCGTTTCGTAAATGGAGATATAAATTCCCCTCCACCGGCGCCGGTTCAAGCGGAAATCGCGCCTTCGTCAGGCTCTTCAGCCGCAGCCGAAGCGGTTTATACCGGGTATTCCCGGCGCTGGTGGGCGATAGTCAGCGTTGTTGCATTGGGGGTAATTATGCTGGCGGTTGGCATTACCACCTATCTCACCGG
Source organism: Serratia sp. GW822-FHT06E05 (assembly GCF_058799445.1). NCBI lineage: Bacteria > Pseudomonadati > Pseudomonadota > Gammaproteobacteria > Enterobacterales > Yersiniaceae > Serratia > Serratia sp. GW822-FHT06E05. Next base: position 1,323,558 of record NZ_JBXALM010000001.1, on the reverse strand, counting down.
TTCGGTTTCCCGGCAAGAAATCTATCTGGGCAAAGTCAGCAGTTGTAAGGTGTTTATGTCGATGCCGGGCGCCTCAGCTGCCGTCAGTGCTGCTCTAAGTCGCGACATTCTGGCCTATGCGGGCCCGCAAACGGCAGAGTGCAGCGGTGACGAATTCCTGTTGGTAGTACGCAGCAATCAGGTACGTTCTTACATTTCGGGCATTTCCCGACTGTTTTTTCTGCGCTGTCGCATTTTACGCGAACATCGGGTAGAGATTTGCTCTGGACTCGAAAGCGACAACGCCGCAATTCTTAATTAATCATCAATCGGTGTCAGGATGAACGCCACCCCGGGGGAAAGGAATATGCCACCAATCTTTATTGTCTTGATATTAAATACTTAATTTTCACCACATGGTTAATAATGCAGCATTTATTCGATGCAAGCCTTATATTTTGCTCGCCGGCGCTGCCTTGCATTTCCGCGCCAACCGCTTTTGTGATACCTAATTATGGTAATAGATTATGAAAAATATCTCTTTCAGGGAGGACATTCTCTTTTTCGAACCCAACCCCTGGGTGAGAAAAGGATTACGGGCACTTATTGGAACCGAACCCATACACTACCAATTTGTGCACAGCATCAGGGCAGTGGAGGCAGGGTTAAAGGAGAATGAGAAACAAATCCTCATAATGGAGCTGTATAATGAAAGTGAGAGTTTGTATGATGTATTACATTTCATCCTGACGATAAAGGATATTTGGCCCAAGACGCCACTGATCATATTTACTGAAGTGACCAATGCCAGCATATTGACCATTCTGGCTGCTCAAACGCATTTATCCCTGGTGGCCAAAGACGATCCCTTGGATTGCCTGTATCAGGCCATTGACGCTGTGGGTACGGGGGTAAGTTACCGTAGTCCGGCGATTCAGGAAGCGTTGATATCCGCGGTAGAACCCTTGTCCCGTAGCGAATGGCAAATATTGGCGATGATGATCGCCGGCGCCAATCCGCGACATATCGCCAGTATTACCCATCGCAGTTGTAAAACGGTCAGTAGCCATAAACTGAATATCATGCGTAAGCTGAGGCTTAATCAAGCAGGGTTTATGCGCCTGATTTTGGCATTCAGGACTCAACACCCGGCCTAAAAATTCGCCGTCGGTTGTAATGGCACACGCCGCGCCGGCGGTTTAATACTTTCTCGTTCCAAGCGCTTATCCCTTTATTTCCTGCCAGCCACCCAGATGAATTGATCTGCATCAAATTAAACATCCTACAAAAATAAACCTGTCGCCCTTATTTATGCGCTGACGCAATAGTGCGTTTTATATACCGTTAACGTGGTTTTAGAGGGGGTGAAAACAATAGGTGTTTTGTTCCCTGCAGCATCATTACATGGCCCTTTTAACTTACTGGAAGCAAAATAAACATTAAAGTAAGAATAAAAATCTAAATATTTGACCATTGGTAGTTAATGGTTCTTTTTTGATTTGATGCGGTTACTCTTTTCTCCGTCAAGCAGACTGGCTAAAAGCACTCATGCAAGTGACTGATTAAGGCACGTCAGGCTAATGGACGCACAATCATATTTAAAGTTGAAGGGAGTTTTACCATGAAGAAAATTACACTGGCTCTGGCAATCATTTCCGCCTTCGCTGCGGTCAGCACTGCTCAAGCCGCCGACGTTACCGCTCAGGCGCTGGCTACCTGGTCTGCTACCGCGAAGAAAGACACCACCAGCAAACTGGTTGTTACCCCAATCGGCAGCCTGTCTTTCAACTATGCGGAAGGCATCAAGGGTTTCAACAGCCAGAAAGGTCTGTTTGACGTGACCGTAGAAGGGGATGCCACTGCAACTGCCTTCAAACTGACTTCTAAACTGGTTTCAAACACCCTGACTCAGCTGGATACCTCTGGCTCAACCCTGAATGTCGGCGTGAACTACAACGGCGCAGCGGTAGAGAAAACGGCGGAAACCACCATGATCGACACCTCTGCCGGCATTTTGGGTGGCAACCTGAGCGCGTTATCCAACGCTTACAATCAGGCTGTCCGCACCAGCGCACAAGATCAGTTCACTTTCACCATTATTGGCGCCACCTCTGACGGCACCACTGCGGTCACCGACTTCAGCACCCTGCCGGAAGGTATCTGGAGCGGTGATGTGAGCGTGGAATTCAACGCCACCTGGACTGCGTAATCCCCGAGTTGCTGGTTTAGAGCAGGGGGCAATCCCCTGCTTATTCCACCCCGCTGAAGAACGTCACTGGAATACCGTTATGAAACGACTCTCTCTCGCCGCCTGCCTGTTGCTATCGCTGTCTCAACCTGTTTTCGCGCTCGACGTCGGTGAGATCAGCTCGTTCATGCACAGCGATAGCGCGCGTCTGAGTAAAGAAATCAAGAACACCACCGACAGCGGTCGTCTGGTGAATATCAAGATCGAACGAATTTCCAGCCCGCTGGAGTCCGGCACGGTGCTTCCGATGGGCAGTAAAGATGAAATGTTGCTGTCGCCGGCCAGCCTGATATTGCCGGCCAATGCCAGCGATGTGATCCGTTTCTATTACAAAGGCCCCAGCGACAACCAGGAACGGTATTACCGCATTGTCTGGTTCGATCAGGCGTTGAGCGATGTGGGGAAAAACTCGGCTAAACGCAACGCGGTTGCCACCACATCGGCACGTATCGGCACCATTTTGGTGGTGGCGCCACGGCAGGACCAATTCGACTATCAGTTTGCCGACGGCCAGATCAAAAACACCGGCAACGCCACCTTTAAGGTGGTGGCCTACGGTAATTGCCGCGACAAGAAAGAGGGGAATGACTGCAAGGAAAACTATTTCGTCATGCCAGGCAAGGCTCGAGCTTTCAGCAAGGTGGATGTCAGCGACAAGAAGGGTCGCGTTGCGCTGTGGCATGGCGACCAGTTTATCCCGGTGAAATAACGGACGGCGTAACCCACGGCAAAGCCTATACGGAATGGAACTCATAACAAGAATTCAAGGAGTGGATGTGAAAGGTGCGCTGGATGATGTGTTGTTGAAAACCCTGCTTGCCGCCGGCGCGCTTGTGCTTCCTGCCGTGCTGTTGCCGGGTCAGACGACGATGGCTGCCGGACTGACCCAGATTGATGGCGTCTTGATCCCCCAGACCTTCAGCCTGGCGTTGCGCGAAGGCATGAGCATCCCCCTGCTGTTGCACTTTGAAAAAAACAGCGGTGTAAAAGACGACCGCCGTATTGGCCATGCCTTTTTGTACCTCGAAAACGACCAACTAAAAATTCGCCAAATTACCCTGGAAGAGGGTGACGAGGGGACACTGCTGACTGCGGAAACCATCAAACAGCTGCAGGCACTGCAGGAGGCCGCATTTGATCGGCAGCAGCGTATTGCGCTGACGCCCGACGCCTGGCTGGCGCTGGATTTCCGCCAGCTCAATTTACAGCTGGTGGTGAAAGCGTCCGCGATGGGAACCCTGCTCCGCGCGCGCTCCAGCGACATTGGCGCGTCGAGCGTCAATGCCGTCAGCAGCACGCTGGACTATAACCTTGGTATTTACGATAACCGCACCCGTGCCAGCGAGGGCAACACTTCCAGTTACCTGTCACTCAACAGCGTTACCGCTTTGCGCGAGCACCACGTGGAAGTGAACGGTTCGATTTACGGCATCGGCAGCGGCGACGAAAACGCTACGCTGTATAAGGCGATGTACGAGCGCGATTTTGCCGGCCGCCGCTTTGCCGCCGGTATGCTCGACAGCTGGAACCTGCAGTCGCTGGGGCCGGTCACCACCATCAACTCCAGCAAGATCTACGGCCTGTCCTACGGTAACCGTGCCAACTCTACCGTTTTTGATAACAGCCAGTCGCTGACGCCGATCGTGGCATTTTTCCCATCGGCGGGGGAAGTGCACTTGTCGCGTGAAGGGCGGCTGCTCAGCGTACAAAATTTTGCCATGGGTAACCATGAAGTGGATACCGGTAACTTGCCTTACGGCATTTATGACGTCGAAGTCGAAGTGGTGGTCAACGGCAAGGTGGTAGATAAGCGCATGCAGCGGGTGAACAAACTGTTCAGCCCCAATCGTGGTGCCAATGCGCCGCTGGCCTGGCAGTTTTGGGGCGGAATGATCCGTATGGACGACTGGCGCGGCGATGACCAACGTCAGCGACCGGCGAAAGATTCTTATCTGCTGGGTGCCTCTGCTACCGGCAACGTAAACAGGCTCAACTGGGCGCTGTCCGGCTATTCGTTTGACAGCAATGCGGTCGGTGAAAGCCGCATCAGCGTACCGCTCACCGAGTCGATTCAGTTCAACCTGCAGAACATGGTGGCCTCCGACAGCTCATGGAGCATGGTTAACAGCGTCAGCGCAGCACTGCCTGGCGGTTTCAGCAGTGTGTGGATCAATCAGGAAAAAACCTCGATTGGCGACAAACTGCTGCAAAACGATGCATATAACCGTGCCATTGGCGGCACGATGAATTTTGGTGCGCTATGGTCGCCGTTGGGTAGCCTGAGTCTCAGCTACAACGACGATAAGAAGAACAACAGTCATTACTACAACGCCGATTATTATCAAAATGTGTTTACCGGCCGCTTTGGTACGCTGGGCGTACGCGCCGGCATACAGCGCTATAACAACGGTGGTTACAGCGCAAATACCGGTAAATATATTGCGCTGGACTTCTCTTTGCCGATGGGCAATTGGCTCAGCGCCGGAGTTTCCAATCAAAACGGCTATACCACGGCTAACCTGGCGGCGCGCAAGGATATTCAAAACGGGCCGATCCGCACCCTCGGCGCCAACCTGTCGCGGGCGATATCCGGGGACACCAACGGCGATAACAGCCTTAACGGCGGTGCATACGCGCGCTTTGATACCAAATATTCCGCCGGTACGGTCAACGTCAGCAGCTCCGCCGACGGTTACGTCAACTCAAGCCTGTCCGCCAGCGGCAGCGTGGGTTGGCAGGGGCGTGATATTGCGGCCAGCGGCCGAAGCGAAGGGAATGCGGGCATCATCTTTAATACCGGTATTGAAAACGACGGCATGCTGACCGCCCGGGTCGACGGACGGACGGTCAAGCTGACCGGCAATAAAAACTATGTGCCGTTGTCGCCGTACGGTCAGTACGAAGTGGAGTTGATGAACAATAAAAACTCGGCGGAAAGCTTCGATATCGTCACCAAACGCAAGAGCAAGCTGACGCTGTATCCGGGTAACGTGGCGGTGATCACGCCAGAAATCAAACAGATGGTGACGGTGTTCGGTCGCATCAAGGCTGAAGACGGCACGCTGCTGGCCAACGCCTATATCAAAAACCATATCGGGCGCACCCGCACCGATGACAAAGGCGAATTCATTATGGACGTCGATAAGAAATTCCCGGTTATCGACTTTACGCATAGCGGTAACCAGAGCTGCGAAGTGGATCTGGATCTGAGCAAGGCTCAGGGCGCCGTGTGGGTCGGTGACGTGGTCTGTACCGGGCTGAAAACCTATGCCGGCAACAATATGCAGGCAGGAGAAACGATCAATGAAGGCTAAAATTGCGCTGCTGCTTATGCTGTGGGTGGCCCTGCCGTTGCGTGCGGCGGTTACCGTTACCAACTGGCCAAACGCCGCGACCGTGAAGTTCGTGTTCGTTGAAAACAACGCCGACGACAACTTTTTCGTTACGCCGTCCGGGGTGCTGGATCCGCGCATGACCGGTGCGAATAAATGGACCGGCCTGAAATACGGCGGCTCCGGCACCATTTATCAGCAGAGCCTGGGCTATGTGGACAATGGTTATAACACCGGCCTGTCGGCGAACAACCGCTTTGACATGTGGCTGGAAAATGCCCCGATAAAAAATCCGTTCCTCGGCCTGCGCTGCATTAACTGGTATGCGGGCTGTAATATGGACACCAGCCTGATCCTGCCGCAAAGCACCGATGAAAAAGGGTTTTATGGTGCGGTGGTGACGCCGGGCGGCGCAAAATGGATGCACGGCATGATGTCGCCGAGTTTCTACCAATATTTGCAGCAGATGGCCCCCGGCGATGCATTCAGTATGCAGATTAACAGCTGCCAGACCTCGGCCACTTATGATGCCGGCGCTGGGGGACGGTGCCAGAACCAGGCCAGCGGTAATTGGTATAAACGCACCGTGACCCACAGCAAGGCCGCGCATCTGCGCTTTATCAACACCAACGCGGTATCGGAAGTGTTTGTTAACAGCGACGGCGTGCCGATCATCGGTGAGGGGAATGCCGACTGTAAAAACCAGACTATCGGTGCGCGCGCCGGCATCATGTGCAAAATGGTCAGCTACGATCTGCAGACCGATGGCAGCGTCAGCAATACCTCGATTCACGTGTTCCCGGCCATTAACCATGCGGCGCTGTCCTCGGCGGTTAACGCCGCCGACCTGCAGTTCAGTCTGAACGGCAACACCTGGAAAAACACTTCCGGTACCGGCAGCTATTACACCTTTAACGAGCTGAAAAGCAGCAATGCCATCTACGTCTTTTTCGCCAGCAACTTCTTTAAGCAGATGGTGAAGCTGGGGATCTCCGACAGTGGCACTCGCGACCTGATTAACTTCCGCTTCCAGAACACCACGTCGCCGGAGTCCGGCTGGTATGAGTTTTCCACCTCAAACCAGCTGATTATTAAACCGCGCGATTTCAGCATTAGCATTATTTCTGACGACTATGACAATACCCCTCATCGTGAAGGTTACGTTGGACCGGGTGAGCCACCGCTGGAGTTTACTTATATTGTTACCACCAGTGGTAAAACCGCTGCCGATGAGGTGAGAGTCATGGCCAGCGGCCCGACACAGGCCCTCAGCGGCAGAAGCTACTGCATTTTTTCCTCGGCGGATAACAGCACCAAAGTACCGTTCCCGGCGACGCTGAGCATCACTACCAGCACCAACGGGCAGCAGGATTATGACGCCGGCTGCGACGGGCAGTGGCATGACATGACGAATGCGTTATGGAGCAGTACGCCGTGGAATGACATTTCCGGCGAGGTAGGGGTGTTAAACAAAACACGAGTGAAATTCAGTATCCCGATGAATAACCCGATTTCACTGAGGACGATTGAAGGTAATGGTTGGTACGGCGACGTTAGCGCTGCCGGTGAGATCCATGTTGAAGCCACCTGGCGCAACATTAACTAGGGGAAAGGCTGTGAGAAGCTTGCTGCTCGGGCTGCTGTGCCTGCCATTTTATACCAGCGCGATTAACGTTGGCACCCTGACGTTCGCGATGGATCAGGACCAATCCTTCACCGCCAAGCGGGTGCTGAACAATAACCGCAGCGCGCGTATTTATCAGGTGACGCTGCGGGCCATTGATCGACCGGGTGATAGCGAAACGCGGAGCAAACCGGCCGATGGCGAACTGCTGTTTGCCCCTCGTCAACTCCAGCTGCAGGCGGGACAGAGCGAATATTACAAGTTCTTTTACCGCGGGCCGCAGGATAACCGCGAACGCTATTACCGGGTATCGTTCCGAGAAATTCCGACCCGCTTATTCGATCCCGCAGGGCAAAAGGCAACTGGCGTGACGCTGGAGCCAATCGTGGTAATGGACACCATTTTGGTGGTGCGGCCACGTCAGACCAATTTTGCCTATCGGCTCGATTCACAGCGCGGCACCGTCACCAATACCGGCAACACCTACTTCAAGCTGTTGATCAAGCCCGGTTGCGACAGTACCGACGAAGAAGGGGTAACCGAATACCTGCGTCCTGGCGATACTTTGACTCATGCCGGTATTCGCCAGAAAGGGCAGAAATTTATTATCTATAACGACAAATTTATCAGCATCGATAAAAGCTGCCTCAACGAATAATAACGCGCTAACGCAGCGGGATTGAGAAGCGGAAGCAGGCACCGCGTTGCGGTTGTTCGATCAGTTGGATATCGCTGTCGTGCAGCAACAAAATGCGCCGCACGATCATCAATCCCAGCCCGCTGGCGTGGCGACGCGCGCTGCTCAGAATAGAAGGGCGAACGAACAGATCGGCGCGCAGCTCCTGTGGGATACCGGGGCCACTGTCGTTAAGTTGAACCAGCACCTTGCCTGCCTGCTGCCAGAGTCGCACTTCAATCTCGCCCCCCTGTGGCGTGTGACGAATAGCGTTGTCCAGCAGGTTGGTCAACACGCGTTCAATCATGCTGACATCGGCGAACACCAATGGAATGCCCGGGGCGATATCAGCCAGCAACCGTTGCTGGCGAGCCTCGGCTGCCAGCTCGAACTTCTGGAACACATCCTGCACCAGCTCGCTGAGCGAGAACGGCTCTTTCTGCGGTTTCACCACGCCATACTCCAGTCGTGCCAGCTCGAACAGCTCCTGCGCCAGCCGACCGACCTTGCGGCTCTGCGCCAGCGCGATCTCCAGATAGCGTTGGCGATCGTTTTCACTCAGGCTGGCCGATTTTACCGACAGCGTTTCCAGGTAGCCGTGCAGCGAAGTCAGCGGGGTACGCAGGTCGTGCGAGATATTGGCGATAAACTCGCGGCGCTGTTGGTCCTGCTGTGAAAGCGACTGCCACTGTATGGCGATGCGTTGCGCCATGCTGTTGAAGGCTTGCTGCAGACGGCTGACCTCGTCGCGTCCGGCGGCGTCGACCGGCAGCGCGGCATAGGCCTGTACCGCAGCGATGCCGCCGCTGTCCAGCTCGCTGACCTGACGCGTAAGACGACGGATTGGCCGGGTGACCCAATAGAACGCGAATCCGCCGGCCAACAAGCTGAACAGCACCATCAGGCCCGATGACCACAGCGCCATGGAAACCGCAGAGCTAAACAGCGCGTTGCTGGCCAGCGCGTCGTAGTCTTCGCCCAGCAGCACCACATACAAATAGCCTTCAACCTGGCCATTGACCTTCAGCGGTGCGGCGCTGAACACTTTTCTGGCATTCGGGTTGCGCGGGTCATCGCCGTAAACCGGCATGCTGGCGCCATCGAACAAGGCCTGCAGCGGCAGCAAATCCACTTTCTGGCGTTTCAGGTGGCCGGCCGGCGCGGCGTTGCCAATGATATTGCCCTGTTTGTCGAGCAGGTAGACCTCAACGCTGGGGTTTACCGCCATCAGTTGATCGAACAGGCTGTGAACCGAGGGGGCGTTCAGCCCGTTTTGCCCCAACAGCGGGTTACTGTCGGCAATGTGCTGCGCCAGATTACCGGACAACCGCTGGATCACCGCCTGGCTGTACTGGGTACTGCTGCGCACCTGCATCCAGCCGGATATGGCGCAGCTGACTACCATCAGCAGTGCGAAGATCAGGGTCAGACGTTGCGTTAACGTAAGGTTTTTCATGATTCACTCTTGCGGCGCTGCCGCGAATTTGTAGCCCATACCCCACACGGTGAGGATGCGCTCGGGTTCCGCCGGGTTGCTTTCAATCTTGATGCGCAGCCGGTTGATGTGGGTATTCACGGTGTGCTCATAGCCTTCGTGCTGATATCCCCACACCTGGTTGAGCAGGCTCAAGCGGGAAAAGACCTTGCCGGGATGTTTGGCAAAAAAATACAGCAGGTCGAATTCACGCGGCGTCAGGTCGATGGCTTGATGATTCAACAGTACTTCACGCGCAATCGGATCGATGGTCAGGCCGTTAAAGCTCAGCGTGCCGGCGTCCATTTTCAGGTTGCGGCTCATGGCTTCCTGACGGCGAAACAGTGCCTTAACCCTGGCCACCAGTTCCAGCATCGAAAAGGGTTTGGCGAGGTAGTCGTCGGCACCGAGCTCCAACCCCAGCACGCGATGTACCTCGCTGGATCGCGCGCTGGTGATGATGATCGGCGTGTAGCGCGTCATGTTGCGCGCACGGCGGCAGATCTCCAGCCCATCGATCCCCGGCAGCATCAAATCGAGGATCAATGCGTCCCAGCCGCCCTGTTCCAGCATCGCCATCCCCAGATTGCCATCGGCGGCATGGCTGATGTCATAACCCTCGTCGCGCAGATGTAACTGCAGCAGCTCTGCGATATTGCCGTCATCCTCGACGATTAAAATTTTCTTTGGCTTTTCCATTCTCTCACCGCTGATTGCCAGGCCTTAGTGAAGTCTACACAACCGCCGAAGCCGGAGTTATCACATTTTATTTAACTTTGCGTGAGGTCTTGGGGAACAAATCAGACGGATACTCAGCCCATCGAAACCGCCACCGTCAGGAGAGACGTCATGGCCATGTCCATTACGCCGGAGAAACCCGCACTGATCCACCCGCTGTGGCTGCGCCTGACGCATTGGCTGAATGCGTTGGCGATGCTGATCATGGTCACCAGCGGGTGGCGCATCTACAACGCTTCCCCGCTGTTCAACTTCAGTTTTATCAATGAGCTGACGCTAGGCGGTTGGTTGGGTGGGGCGCTCCAATGGCACTTCGCCGGCATGTGGCTGTTTGGGATCAACGGGTTGTGTTATCTGCTGATCAATCTGTTCAGCGGCCGTTTGAAACGCAAATTTTGGCCGCTCAGCCCAAAAGCCTTGTTGAGCGATCTGCTGGCGGCGCTGCGGGGCAAACTCGGTCATAGCGATTTGCGTCATTACAACATGGTGCAGCGAGCTGCTTATCTGTTTGTGATGGTGGCAGGCGTAGTGATGGTGATGTCTGGCCTGGTGTTGTGGAAGTCGGTGCAATTTCCGCTGCTGCGCGAATTGCTCGGCGGCTATGAAGCGGCACGTTATATCCACTTTTACGCCATGTCGGCGCTGGTGGGGTTTGTAGTAGTGCACCTGGTCATGGTGGCGCTGGTACCACGCACGCTGTTGGCCATGCTGCGTGGACGTTAAGGAGAACCCGATGAAAACAGATAAACCCCTTATCAGCCTGAGTGAAGGCCGGGAGATTGTCAGGGAAGCACAGCAGTTGCTGGCGCGCCAGTTGACCTCCTCTTCACGCCGCCGTTTTCTGCGTAACGGGTTGACGCTGGGTGGCATTGCGATGCTCTCCGGCTGTGATATTAGCGACAACACCCATGTGGAGCAGGCGTTGAGCCGTATTTCGCGCTTTAACGATCGGGTGCAGGGGTGGCTGTTTAACGCCGACCATTTGGCACCAGTGTATGCCGAGTCGCAGATTACTCGTCCGTTCCCGTTCAACGCGTTTTACGCCGAGGAAGAAGCGCCGGATATCAATGGCGAGGATTATCGGTTGGAGGTCAGTGGGTTAGTGCTGAATAAGCAGCCGTGGACCTTGCCGCAATTGCACAGCATGACGCAAATCAGCCAGGTGACGCGCCATATCTGCGTTGAGGGTTGGAGTGCCATCGGTAAGTGGGGGGGCGTACCCTTTGCGCAATTTCTGCAGGCGATCGGCGCGGACCTGAGCGCCAACTATGTCAGCTTCAAATGTGCCGACGACTACTACACCAGCATCGATATGGCCACGGCGCTGCATCCGCAAACCATTATGGCGCTGACTTACGATGGCCAGATCCTGCCACGTAAATACGGCTATCCGATGAAGCTGCGCATGCCGACCAAACTCGGCTACAAGAACCCGAAACATATTCAGGTCATAGAGATCACCAACCGCTTTCCCGGCGGCTACTGGGAAGATCAAGGTTACAACTGGTTTGGCGGCAGCTAACGACGGCCCCAACTATCCCCGGCACACAGGTGCTTTTTAAATGAGAAAAGGAAATACCATGAAAAAGTTATTCGCAGTAATGATGTGTAGCGCGTTGATGTTAGGTTCCCTCGGTGCCAATGCCGCCGACAGCATGGGCAAAGACGCGATGAAAAAAGACGGCATGAGCCAGATGTCGCACGACGGTATGGCCAAAGACGGCATGAAAAAAGAGTGTATGGGCAAGGATTGCATGAAGAAAGACGGCATGGGCAAAGATGCCATGAAACATGATGGCATGAAGAAAGACAGCATGGGTAAAGACGCCATGAAGCATGACGGCATGAAGAAAGACAGTATGAGTAAAGACGCTATGCAAAAAGACGCTATGGGGCAGTAAGCCGCCGCGCCCCGCAGCCGGATGGACGTGGGTTTAATCCCGGCTGCGGGCAAGTACAACGGGAGGGACGATGGTTCAGACAATGTGGCTGCAGCGCTTTAAGCGCTCGAACTGGGACGTGGCCTTTGTGCGGCTGGCGCTGGTGGTGATCTTCGCCGCTTTCGGCTATGCCAAGTGGTTTGATTATGAAGCGCAGGGGCTGGTGCCTCTGATTGGTAATAGCCCGCTGCTGGCCTGGATGCACGATGTGTTTGGCATTCGCGGTGCCAGTTATGCGTTAGGGGTTGCCGAGTGGAGCTTTGGTCTTTTGCTGCTGGCCGGTTTTTGGTCGCGACGTTTGGGGTTATTGGGGGCGGTGGGATCGACGCTGACTTATCTGACGACCCTGACGCTGATCTTCTCCACTCCGGGGGCCTGGGAAGTTTCGGCCGGTGGCTTTCCGGCGATGGGGGGAGCCACCAGCTTTCTGCTAAAAGATCTGGTGTTATTGGCGGGTTCGATACTGCTGCTAAAAGCCGACTTGCCTGACGATATACCGTAAAAAAAGGCGCAGTTTTTAAACTGCGCCTTTTGGCCGTGATGAACGGATCACATATCCGGGAAGGTCAGGGTATTGCCCGGTGCCTCACGGTGGATATGCACAAAGTTCAGGTGTTTCTCATACTGATCGAGAATATCGCCGATCACCTGCTCTTTGCTGTAATCCATCAGGTCATTGCCCTGGGTGCCTTCCATCAGGAAGGTTTCCAACCGGTAGTAATGCGACTTGCCGGAGCGAGCACGATAGGTAAAGCCCGGCACCGAATAACGCTGTGGCCAGATCTGATAGATGAAGTTCTGCTCTTCGCCCAGATGCACCAGCAGCTCCAGATGGCTCAAACGTTCATCTTCGGTTGGCGGTACCTCACTGAATTCCACTTTGGCACCGCGCAGTTCCAGCTCACGCGCCACTTCTTGCATCGCCGGTCGGCAACGGGTATCCAGCATTTTCTGCGTGTACTGCGTGCCAGGATAATTCATTACGCGCGACAGGCGCTGTTTCCAGTTGAGCACGTCATTGCTGGACACCGGCATTGGCGCACTGGTGTTCAACGCGCTGGCTTTGCGGTAATCCTCCACCCGCAATGACTTATACAATCCGGCCATCACGAAGAAGATCACAAAGCTGAACGGCAGGCCCATGATCACCGTGGTTTTTTGCAACGCGGGCACGCCATCGGTCATCAGCATGCCGATGGTCAGCAGGCCAATGGTTATTGACCAAAAAATACGTAGCCAGTTGGGCGCATCGTTGTTGATGTCGCTCAGACGCGAGGTGAAGTTACCCAAAACCAGTGAACCTGAATCCGCCGAGGTGACGTAGAACAGCAGGCCAGTGATGGTTGCCACCGAGGCGCTGAAGGTGAAGCCCGGATACTGAGCCAGCAGGCTGTAGAAACCGCGTTCTGGATACTGCATTACTTCCTGCGCGAAAGCGGCGTTACCGTGAATGATCTGATACAGCGCGCTGTTGCCGAAAATCGACAGCCACAGCAGGGTGAACACGAAAGGAATAATCAGCGTACCGACTACAAATTGGCGGATGGTGCGCCCACGCGAAATACGCGCCAGGAATAGGCCGACAAACGGCGCCCAGGCCACCCACCAGGCCCAGAAGAACAGGGTCCAGTTGTTCATCCATTCTACCGGACGATCGAAGGCAAAGCTGTTAAGGGTCATCCCCATAAAGCGGTTAACGTAGTCGCCAACGTTGAGCACCAGCGCATTGAGCAGGAATTCGGTATCCCCGAAGAACAGCACGAACATGATCAGCCCCAACGCCAACAGCACGTTGAGTTCGGACAGAATGCGGATGCCCTTGTTAACACCTGAGGTCACCGAAATGGTCGCCATGATCACCGAAAGCAGGATCAGCGCGGCCTGAACCGTCAGGTTTTCCGGAATGTGGAACAGAACTTTCAGCCCGTAGTTCAACTGCACCACGCCAATACCCAGCGTGGTGGCGATGCCGAAGATAGTGCCCAGCACGGCCGCTATGTCTACGCTGTGGCCGATCGGGCCGTTGATGCGTTTACCGAAAATCGGGTAGAGCGCCGAACGGATGGTCAACGGCAGGTTATAGCGGTAGCTGAAGTAGCCGAGGGCGATGCCCATCAGCGCATACATCGACCAGCCGGTCAGCCCGTAGTGGAACAGTGTCCACACCATGGCCTGGCGGGCGGCTTCCATCGTCTGGCCCTGGCCTTCCGGTGGCATCATATATTGCGTCACCGGTTCGGCGACCGAGAAGAACATCAGATCAATGCCGATGCCGGCGGCGAACAGCATCGCAGCCCAACTCATCAGGCTGAATTCGGGTTTCGACTGTTCTGGCCCGAGCTTGATCGAACCGAAGCGCGACGCGGCGATAAACACCACAAATACGATGTACAGAGTAGCGGCCAGCAGGTAATACCAGCCGAAGGTGGTTGAAACCCAATTCAGGGTGCGGGTGATCCATCGCCCGGAGAAATCGGTAAAAAAGATGGTCATCAGCGAGAAGGCCAGAATCAGCCCCGCCGAGGTAAAGAAAACCACCGGATTAAGGCCATCCTTTTGTGGTTTTGAGGAGGTTTCGCGTGTTGTCATCGTCTTCCTCTGTTTTTTAACAACTGAGTAAAATCGTGCCCACACACCAGCCTGAACGGATGCATCGGCGCCGTCCGGAAAAGTGCGGATATAAAGCCGCGGCAATCGCTATTCTGCTTGCCAAAGATTGCCGCTTTGCTTGTTAACGAAACAGAAAATCGTTTCGTGGTGGGAACCGCTTACAGACACTGATTTTGGTCAGATTCGTTAAATACCTCACAAAAATCAGCCAGTTCCACAACCGAAAAGTACATATTTGTAACCAAGCGGTAATAAAATATATGCAATTTTTATTGAACGTTCAATCAAAAAAAAGTTTAATAGTGAGCATGAAGACCAAGTTCAGCAGGTGAAAAGGGCGTGAAATCCCGCCGCTGAGACGAGGCCGAAGTCGGTTTTGTGAGAGTCGAATTATGCCAAAGGTAGGAATGCAGCCAATCAGAAGGCAGCAGTTGATAGATGCCACGCTGGCCGCGGTGAACGAAGTGGGAATGCATGACGCCACCATCGCGCAAATAGCGCGGCGGGCCGGAGTTTCCAACGGCATCATCAGCCATTATTTCAAGGATAAGAACGGCCTGCTGGAAGCCACTATGCGCTATTTGATTAGCCATTTGGGCGAGGCGGTGAAGCTGCGGCTACAGGCGTTAAGCGACCAGAGCCCGGCATCACGGCTGCAGGCGATCGTCGCCGGTAACTTCGACGACAGCCAGATCAACAGTGCGGCGATGAAAACCTGGTTGGCGTTTTGGGCCAGCAGCTTGCACCAGCCGCAGCTTAATCGGCTGCAACAGGTGAACGGCCGTCGGCTGTATTCCAACCTGTGTGCCGAATTTAGTCGCCAACTGCCCAAGGCGCAGGCGCGACTGGCAGCCAAAGGATTGGCAGCACTGATTGACGGCCTGTGGCTGCGCAGTGCGTTGCGCGGCGCGGCGTTCAACCAGACGCAGGCGATAGCGCTCACAACCGAATACATTACGTTTCAACTCCGGGGGCAAACGCCACCCTGAGGATAACCCAAGGAGAACCTATGTCCCGTTTTGGCTTACAGAAGCTCTATATTAATGGTGCCTATGTAGACAGTACCGATGGAAAAACTTTCAACGCGGTTAACCCGGCGAACGGTGAAGTGCTTGCCGAGATCCAGTCTGCCAGCGCTGAAGACGTCAACCGTGCGGTGGCCAGTGCAGCCAGCGGACAGAAAGTGTGGGCGGCGATGACGGCGATGGAACGTTCTCGTATTCTGCGCCGAGCGGTGGATATTCTGCGCGAACGCAACGACGAACTGGCCGCGCTGGAAACGTTGGATACCGGCAAGGCCATGTCGGAAACCACTGCGGTGGATATCGTTACCGGTGCCGACGTATTGGAATATTATGCGGGTCTGATCCCGGCGATCGAAGGCCAGCAGATCCCGCTGCGTGACAGCGCCTTTGTTTATACCCGTCGTGAGCCCCTGGGCGTGGTGGCCGGTATTGGCGCCTGGAACTACCCGATCCAGATTGCCCTGTGGAAATCCGCACCGGCACTGGCGGCAGGCAACGCGATGATCTTCAAACCCAGTGAAGTCACTTCCCTGACGGCGCTGAAGCTGGCTGAAATCTATACCGAAGCCGGTTTGCCGGACGGCGTATTCAACGTGGTCACCGGCAGCGGCGCAGAAGTCGGCCAGTACCTGACCGATCATCCCGGCATTGCCAAGGTGTCCTTCACCGGCGGTGTAAAAACCGGCAAGAAAGTGATGGCTAACGCCTCAGGTTCGACGCTGAAAGAAGTCACCATGGAGCTGGGTGGCAAATCCCCGCTGATTATTTTTGACGACGCCTGCCTGGATCGCGCCGCCGATATCGCCATGATGGCCAACTTCTACAGCTCCGGCCAGGTGTGCACCAACGGGACTCGAGTATTTGTCCCCGCAGCGTTGCAGGCCGAGTTCGAAGCCAAAATCCTCGAGCGCGTTAAGCGCATTCGCCTGGGGGATCCTACCGATCTACAAACCAACTTCGGCCCGCTGGTCAGCTTCGCGCATATGGAGTCGGTATTACGCTTCATCGAAAGCGGCAAGAAAAGCGGCGCTCGGCTGTTGTGCGGCGGCGAACGTGTGACTGAGGGGGAATACGCCAAAGGGGCTTATGTGGCGCCGACCGTATTTACCGACTGCGGTGACGAGATGGAGATCGTGCGCGAAGAGATCTTTGGGCCGGTAATGAGCATTCTCACTTACCACAGCGAAGAAGAAGTGGTACGCCGTGCGAACGACACCACCTTCGGCCTGGCTGCCGGTTTGGTGACGAACGATCTGACCCGGGCGCATCGGGTGATCCACCAGTTGGAGGCCGGCATTTGCTGGATCAACACCTGGGGTGAATCGGCGCCGGAAATGCCGGTCGGCGGGTACAAGCAGTCTGGCGTCGGCCGTGAAAATGGCCTCAGTACGCTGGAACATTACACCCAGGTCAAATCGATACAAGTCGAGCTGGGCGAATATATTTCCATCTTTTAAATATCCCCGTCGTCTTTCAAGCTACAGCGTTGTTGGCTGCGAACGCGGACCCCAGTCACTTACTTGACCCCTGGGGTTCCACGCCCTTGCCGCCTAGCTGTAACGCGAAATCCATAGGGGATAATCCTTTCTTGCATCCAAAACTGCCTGGATATATTCAGCATGCGATATTCAAGTCATTCGCATCATTCAGGCATACGAATATTTAGGAGATAATGTATGGAATACGATTACATCATTATCGGTGCCGGTTCAGCCGGTAACGTTTTAGCCACCCGTTTAACCGAAGACGCTGATGTTAGCGTATTGCTGCTGGAAGCCGGCGGCCCGGATTATCGGATGGATTTTCGCACCCAGATGCCGGCCGCGCTGGCATTCCCGCTGCAGGGCCGTCGTTACAACTGGGCGTATGAAACCGATCCTGAGCCGCACATGAACAACCGCCGCATGGAGTGTGGCCGGGGTAAAGGGCTGGGCGGCTCATCACTGATTAACGGCATGTGCTACATCCGCGGCAACGCGATGGACTTCGACAACTGGGCAAAAGCACCGGGGTTGGAGGACTGGAGTTATCTGGACTGCCTGCCATATTTCCGCAAGGCGGAAACCCGCGATATCGGGCCTAATGATTATCACGGTGGCGACGGTCCGGTCAGCGTGACCACGCCGAAAGCCGGTAATAACGAATTGTTCCACGCAATGGTGGAGGCCGGTGTGCAGGCGGGTTATCCGCGTACTGATGACCTGAACGGCTACCAGCAGGAAGGCTTTGGCCCGATGGATCGCACGGTCACGCCGAAAGGCCGTCGCGCCAGCACCGCTCGGGGTTATCTGGATCAGGCTCGTTCCCGTTCAAACCTGAAGATTGTCACTCACGCGTTGACCGACCGCATCCGCTTCGAGGGTAAGCGTGCGGTGGGCGTTGACTACTTGCAGGGTGAAAGTAACCAAATCACCAGTGCCCGTGCGCGTCGCGAAGTGTTGCTGTGTGCCGGTGCGATTGCCTCGCCGCAGATTTTGCAGCGTTCCGGCGTTGGTCCAGCGGCGCTGCTGAACCGCCTGGACATCGATCTGGTGCACGATCTGCCCGGCGTGGGCGAGAACTTGCAGGACCATCTGGAAATGTACCTGCAATACGCCTGTAAAAAGCCGGTGTCGTTGTACCCGGCATTGCAATGGTTCAACCAGCCGAAGATCGGCGCAGAGTGGCTGTTCAACGGCACCGGCGTGGGCGCCAGCAACCAGTTTGAAGCCGGTGGCTTTATCCGCAGCCGCGAAGAGTTCGCCTGGCCGAACATTCAGTACCATTTCTTGCCGGTGGCGATTAACTACAACGGCAGCAACGCGGTGAAAGAGCACGGTTTCCAGGCGCACGTCGGTTCAATGCGCTCCCCGAGCCGTGGCCGGGTGCAGGTGAAATCGAAGGATCCGCGCCAACATCCGAGCATCTTGTTCAACTATATGGCGACCGAACAGGACTGGCAGGAGTTCCGCGATGCCATTCGCATCACGCGCGAAATCATGGCGCAGCCTGCACTGGACGAATACCGCGGCCGCGAGATAAGCCCGGGGCCAGAAGTGCAGACCGACGAACAGCTGGACGCTTTTGTGCGTGAGCATGCCGAAACCGCCTTCCATCCTTCCTGCTCATGCAAAATGGGCGAAGACGAGATGGCGGTGGTGGATGGGCAAGGGCGAGTGCACGGTATGGAAGGCCTGCGGGTGGTGGATGCGTCCATTATGCCGCTGATCATCACCGGTAACCTGAACGCTACCACCATCATGATCGCCGAGAAGATTGCCGATCGTATTCGCCAGCGCACGCCGTTGCCGCGTAGCACTGCCGACTATTACGTGGCCGGCGACGCCCCGGCGCGTAAGCCATAACCCACATGCCCTCTCGCCGTTGAGGGGGAGGGCCGCTGTAGCAAGCAACCCCCTCTCCAATGTCCTTCCCCGAGGCGAGGGGGCAATTCATTCCCGTTATCTTTCACCTCAGCAGGTACAAACGTACCCCTTAAGCCGGCAGGGCGATCGCCTGATCGAAACTGTTTGGCGTCGCCATGCGCCACATGCGCGCATAAAAATCGCTTTCGATCTCTTTTTGCAGCAGTGCACCAGGCTCCAGGTAGTAATAGATGTCGGCGTAGACCTTGATTTCGGTTGAGGTAATACGGCGCAGCATATGATGCGAAGTCAACTGCTCAGGGCGGCTGACGCCCGCCGCCGCAAGCATTTCTGCCAGCGCTTTCACCGTATTCTGGTGGAAGTGATAAACGCGTTCGGCCTTGTCTGGCACCACCAGGGCTTTCTGTCGCAGTGGATCCTGGGTGGCGACCCCGGTAGGGCAGTGATTGGTATGGCAGCTTTGCGACTGAATGCAGCCGACGGCGAACATAAAACCACGGGCTGAGTTCACCCAGTCGGCGCCCAACACCAGCACGCTGGCGATATCGAAGGCGCTGATGATTTTACCGCTGGCGCCAATCTTGATTTTGTCGCGCAGTCCGCAGCCCACCAGGGTGTTATGGACGAATAACAACCCTTCGCGCAGCGGCATGCCCATATAGTTGGACAGTTCTAGCGGTGCAGCGCCGGTTCCACCTTCTTTGCCGTCCACCACGATAAAGTCCGGCAAGATCTGGGTTTGCAGCATGGCTTTGGCGATGGCGACAAATTCCCACGGGTGGCCGATACAGAGTTTGAAGCCCACGGGTTTGCCACCGGACAATTCACGTAGCTGCTGGATGAAATGCATCATTTCAATTGGGGTGCTGAAGGCGCTGTGCGAAGCCGGAGAAATACAGTCGACTCCTTCAGGTACGCCGCGCGTTGCGGCGATTTCCGCATCCACTTTTTTCGCCGGCAGTATGCCGCCATGTCCGGGTTTAGCCCCCTGGCTGAGCTTGATTTCAATCATTCTCACCTGCGGTTTTTTAGCCTGCTCGGTGAAGCGTTGCGGATCAAAATGGCCGTCGGCGGTGCGGCAACCGAAGTAGCCGCTGCCCAATTCCCAGACCAGGTCGCCGCCATTTTCGCGATGATAACGGCTGATACTGCCTTCGCCGGTGTCGTGGTAGAAATTGCCCTTTGCCGCGCCGAGGTTGAGGGCGCGAATGGCGTTGGCCGACAGGGCGCCGAAGCTCATGGCGGAGATGTTAAAGATCGACGCGGAGTAGGGTTGGCTGCAATCTGGACCGCCGATCGTCACGCGGAAGCTGGTGGGGTCAGATACTTCGACCGGACGCATGGAGTGCCCGATACATTCGTAGCCGGTTTGATAAACGTCCAACTGGGTACCGAACGGCTTATCGCCCATTTCGTTTTTGGCGCGTCGGTAAACCAGCGTGCGCTGGGTACGTGAAAACGGGATCTGCGCGTTATCTTCTTCCAGTAAGTACTGGCGTATTTCCGGGCGAATAAACTCGAAGAAAAAGCGCAGTCGGCCGATGATCGGATAGTTTCGGCAGATGGCGTGGCGTTGTTGGGTCAGATCATAAATGCCCAGAGCGCTCAGACCACCAAAAATGATCGTCGGTAGCCAAAACCAGGGGCTATGGGACAACAGCGCCAAAGACGCCAACGTCAGCAAAAGACTCAACACAAGGCAGGTATAACGGCTGAATAATGATGACTTCATAACATCTCCTGATGTTTTTATTAGTCCAGACGACATGGCTCACAGAAAGTTTGCTGAGCGGATCCTAACCAATAGACAGGAGTGTTATGTGGCTGTTACTGCTTTATCGTTGATTGTTACATTAATTTAACGATGAGTCCGCCCTTCAGGCCGCCGGGTGGCAGCCTGAACGGGAGAAGGAGTTACTTGCTGGCAACGAAAATACTGCTCATGCTGCGCAGACGCAGCTTTTTCATCGCACTGTATTTCTGAGAGAAAATCGTTTTGGGGTGGGTGCCGCGCTTTTGGGCAATATGCAGCAGGCTGTCACCGCGCAACAGGTTGAAGATAACGTCGCTTTCCGCCGGGCTAAGCTCGCGGGTTTTCTGCATTTTTATCCCCCCGGGCTCTTTGCTTTCCAGCAGGTTCTGTATTTTTTCCTGCAGCGAATAAAGTGGAATGCGTGTAGACACCAATTCAACGGAGATGCCCAGGATCGACAATAGTTTCACCACGCGTTCATCGTCATAAAACACCAACAGACGCGTTTTGGAGTTGTATTGCTGATGCAAAGACACCAGGCTTTCAATGACGTTAACGCTTTGCTCCAGATTTTGTGAGGTGAAGATCAGGGCGATGTCGTGCTTAATTATTTTCTCCGCCTTGGCGCCACCGTGCATAAAATCTGAAAACAGTCTGATATCGTACTTGCCGTAATGTTTTTTCAGTAACACCGAAAGGCCGACATAGCTGTACTTACACTCACTAATAACAAGGACATTGTTTTTAGACATAATGGCAAACACCCATAATGAGTTAAAAGTATTCAGCTGTAAGAAGCGAGTTCAAATCCTTGATGTCGGATTCCTTCCACAGCTTTCCCTGCAGTGCGTAATATGGCATTTCGTCCAGCCATTTTTTATGCTCGGGGGTTTCAACCCCTTCAATAATTACCTTGTAATGATTAAGGTAAAAAAAGCGCAATAAAGCGCGCATTAAACCGTCGCCGCCGGACTTTTTCATAAAGTCCCATAACAAAAAGCGGTCGAGTTTAACGAAGCGGAACTGGCTGTTATACAGCGCGGAAAAACCCGCATAGCCAGAACCAAAATCATCGAGCCAAAATGAATAGCTCTTTAGTGAAGGATCGCCATGAACGCGATCTTTAACCAAACGGGTTGAGTTCTCACTGATTTCGAAATGTATACAGCGAGTGGCGTTAATTCTTTCTGCAAAATGACTATTGGCCAACGAGCGTAGAGAATGGTCATCTACATTCAGCGTAGCTATAACCTGATTTTCACGAAACCAGTGATTATATTTCTCTATCAGACTGACCTGGTCTAACAGAATCTCAATTCGGGTCTCGCTATCGGCAGTACGAAAGAACTGTTCAGGAGAGAAATGCGCATATTCACTATTAAAAGTGAATCGAGATAGGCACTCAACGGCCAGCAATTGTCCGGATTTTGCGAACATTGGCTGGAAAACATAATTAATTCCGTTATTTTTCTCTCTAAAAGAACTGCGCATTCCTCAATCCCTTGATTGATATGTAACTACCTGTTTTTTAACTAAAATTAATTCAATATCAGGCTGTTTATAGGTAAATGTCTTATTTGGTGCGACGTGATTGTGAAATGTCGCTTGCAGACCATTTAACGCGCATTTAGTCGTGAAGTCCAAAGGGCTCAAAAGGTAACAAAATGTAAATATACGGAATAATATGCTGTTAATCAGGCCTTAAAGAAAAATGTCTGACTGCATGACTTTCCAAAACACAGATTATTCCTATTCGATTGAATCGTCAACATCGATCGATAGGTATTTGTTGATAGTTTATTCCTATCAAGAGGGGGGTTATGAATGTTTTAAACGATTTAACAATAAGAATGCGCTTAGTCTATATTTCGTCCGGCAATGGGTTCATCGAGGCAACACTCCTTTTAAGCAAGGAGTGCTATCGCTGAGTGTATGCTCAGTGCCGGGGAACTATATATTCGTCTGTCACTGAATCGATTATTTTATTGTTTTTCTATGGAGCTGGAAATGAAAAAAGTATTATTGCCTTTGGCCGCGCTGGTATTGTCTGCTACTGCTTATAACGCTACTGCTGCAAGCGGCAACGTTAAATTCACCGGTGAAATCGTACAGTCCACCTGTAAAGTTGTTGATAAAGACCAGAATAAAGAAGTTTACCTGGGTAAATACCCTACTACCGCATTCCCAACTTCTGGTTCTACCAGCGGTGCTAAAGCTTTCGATATTAGCCTGGAGAAATGTGAAGCGGGTAACTACACCCTGCGTTTCGACGGTAACACCCCAGCTGGCCACCCAGAGCTGTTGGCTGTAACTGGCGGCGCTAACGGCGTTGGCGTTGAAATCCTGGATAACAACGGCGCAACTCTGCCAATCTCTCAGGAAGTTGCTACCCCAGCGACCGTTTCTGTTGCTGCTGATGGCGACAACCCAGGTTCTGCGACTTTCAACCTGCGCGCTCGTTATAAATCTTACCAGGATCTGGTAACTGCGGGTCAGGCAAACTCTAACGCTACCTTCACCATCGAATACAAGTAATTTAATTCGCTGGCAGGATAGATAGAGCTATTGGCCACGGACGGCTAAATTCTGAGAGTTGAGATATTCCGATGAAAAAAGTGCTTTCTTGTATTTTATTCGCGTTTTCCGTAAATGCTTTTGCCGGAATTCAGGTTGATTCGACGCGCGTAATTTATAACAGCGGAAGTAAATCCGCATCGCTCTCAATCAGCAATGACAGCGACGACACCTATATGGTGCAAACCTGGTTGGATACTGGCGATTCAAGCCAGATGCCGAAGAATTTACCGATCGTGGTCACTCCACCTATTTTAAAACTGGCTGCCAAAAAAGACGCAATTCTGCGCTTTATTTATTCCGGCAGCGGGTTACCGCAGGACAGAGAAAGTCTGCTCTGGGTAAACGTACAGGAAATTCCGCCAACGCCTAAGCAAGACAACGTGCTGCAGGTGGCGATCCGTACCCGTATCAAACTGTTCTACCGCCCAGAAGCCTTGAAGGCCAACCTGCAACAGCAGGCAGAGGCACTGAAATGGCAGCGTCAGGGCAGCAATCTGGTGGTGACCAACAATGGTCCACTGTTTGTGACGCTGGGTGTACTGACGCTGAAAAGCGGTGGCAAAAGCTGGAAAGTGAATGCCGACATGGTGAAACCGCAAGATAGCCTGCGGATAGCTCTGCCACAGGGCGCGCAGTCGGCCAACAGTATGTCGTTCACCTATATCAACGATTACGGCGGCCACACCGAGATTAAGAACGTTGCATTAAATTGATTTAAGCCCTTCAAGGAATGAACAAAAAATGGCACATAAAAGAATAACAACCCTCACGCCAAAACGTTTGGTCAGGCTGATTAATGGTGTAATTTATTTTTCTGCGGTGCCATTTTCATTCTCTCATATGGCCATGGCGGAGGAGCAGTTCAACACCTCCTTCATCCATGGCGATGACAACATTGCCCAAGTGGCAGCGTTGTCCAGCGGCGATGATATCCTGCCTGGTAAATATCCGTTCGATATTTACCTGAACGGACAGCGTATCGATCACCGTGACATCGAATTCAAAAAAGACGCCAAAGACACGCCGGTAACGCCTTGCCTGACTGCGCAGGATTACCAGGACTACGGTGTAAAACTGCCGGGCGATATGAAAACCGAAGGCGCCGCGCAGTGCTACGCTTTGTCACAGCAAATTTCGGGTGCCAAGCTGAGCTACGACGCAGCCATACAGCGTATGGATTTGGAAGTGCCGCAGATATTCCTGGAGCCGCGTCCACAGGGTGCCATCTCGCCGAAGGTTTACGATCGCGGGATTAACGCCGGTTTCGTTAACTATAACTTCAGCGGCAACCATAATAATTACCGTAATAACGCCAACGATAAAACATCCGACTACTACTTCCTGAGCCTGAACAACGGCATCAATGTCGGTAATTGGCGCCTGCGTAACAACTCGACGCTGAATCAGCAGTCGGGTGCCGGCACGCACTGGAATACCGTTTCAAGCTGGGCGGAAACCGACATCGTTTCCCTGCGCAGCCGTCTGGTGATTGGCCAGACCAACACCAATAACAATGTATTCGACAGCATTCAGTTCCGCGGTGTGCAGATTTCCAGCGCCAACGATATGCTGCCAGAAAGCCAGCGCGGTTACGCGCCGGTGGTCCGTGGCGTGGCGTCGACCAACGCCCGCGTTGAGATCCGCCAAAACGGCTACACCATTTACAGCACCAACGTGCCGCCGGGTCCGTTTGCGCTGACCGACATCTTCCCGAGCACCTTGAGCGGTAACCTGAACGTCACGGTCATTGAGGCCAACGGTTCAAGAACCTCTTTCGTGGTGCCGTTCTCTTCCGTGCCGAACATGCTGCGCGAAGGGATCTGGGACTACCAGATGACCGCCGGTAAATACCATGACGGCACCACCAAATACCAGCCGAAGTTTGTGCAAGGCACCTTGTCCCACGGCATGGCGTATGACATCACGCCTTATGGTGGGGTGCTGGTCGCGGAAAATTACCGTTCGGCGGTAGTGGGTATGGGTAAAAACATGGGTGTCTGGGGGGCAGTTTCCTTCGATATGTCCTATTCCGACACCAACCTGGTCAACGGTGACGACAAACAGGGGGAGAGCTTCCGCTTCCTGTACTCCAAATCGCTCAACGACTGGGGCACCGAATTCCAGATCGCCGGTTACCGTTACTCGACCTCCGGTTACTATGATTTCTCTGATGCGGTTGCGGAACGCGATCGCTATGAAAACGGCGTCTACCGTAACGATTACTACGATGAGAATGACCGCAATCTGGGCGTGCCGGATTGGGCAGAATCACGTCGTCGTACCTATTACACCAGCCGTTTCAACAACAAACGCCAGCGTGTAGAGTTGTCGATCAACCAGCGTATTGCCGGTAACTCAACGCTGTACACCAATATCAGCAACCAGTCATATTGGGGCGGCTCCGGCCAGGATCGTACGGTTCAAACCGGCTTTAACAGCAGCTACAAAAATATCAGCTACGGCGTGTTCTATCAGGACAGCCGCAGCAACTACGGTTATAAAGATCGCAGCATCAACATGAGCGTCTCTATTCCGTTCAGCTTCTTCAGCCGCGATTCGTCTGATATGACGGCCAGCTTCAACGCCGGTCACAGCAAGCAGAGCGGTAATACATACAGCGCTGGCCTGAGTGGTACCGCGCTGGACGATAACCGCCTGAACTACGCGGTGCAAAGTGGCCACGATCGTTACTCCGGCCAAACCAGCTCGGCTAACGTCGGCTACCAGGGCAGCATGGGTACCGTCAATGCCGGTTACAGCTACAGCAATGATTACCAGCAGTCTACCCTGGGCGTGTCGGGCGGTATCGTGGCGCACTCCGGCGGCGTGACGCTGACCCAGCCGCTGCAAAATACCTTTGTGCTGGTTGAGGCCAAAGATGCCAAGGGCGTCCGTCTGGAAAACCAGCCGGGTGTGGCTATCGACCGCTTCGGTTACGCGGTAATGACCTCGGCCTCACCTTATCGTCATAACCGCGTGGCGTTGCGCACTGAGGATATCGGCAACGGCCTGGATATCCCGATGGCGGCCCGCGACGTGGTACCGACATATGGCGCCATTACCCGCGTGAAATTTGAAACGCATACCGGCCAAAGCCTGCTGGTACACAGTAAACTGTTGGACGGCAGCGTACCGCCAATCGGCGCCAACGTGTTTAGCGCCGACGGCAAGAACAACGGTACCGTAGGTACCAATGGGGATATTTATATCTCCGGCGCATCCGCAGGGGATCGCCTGTTGGTTAAATGGGGCAGCGATGCCGGCGACAGCTGTTCACTGGTGGTGCCGGAACTGAAATCGGCGACCGAACAGCTGATGGGCTATCAGGAACTTTCGCTGACCTGCGGAAAACCGTAAAAGGAATGAATATGTCTTCTTTGTTGTTAAAACATAAAAACCTCGGGCTGGCGGCAGGGCTGCTGGTCACGCTGGGGACGTTCTCGCAGAGCAGCTTTGCGCTGTCTTGTAAGCAGAATGGCAGCGTCAGTCAGATTATTACGCTGGATAAGCCAATTAAAGTGTCAACCGCTAATACGGCGGCGGGGGCTCTGCTGTGGCGCTCGCAAACCTTCACATCGACTTTCCAATGTGTCGATGACCGTGATTACCCCAAAGGCGAAAATGCCTATCTTTACTGGGATCCGAAGAAGGATATGCGCAATATCGACAAATCTATCGAGGTTGGTGTCAACTACAACAGCGTGGATTATAAGCTGACCAATGGCGCAAGACAGGATGTTGGTCCGGGTACACAATGTCGTCCAAATGGTCGCGGTGGTTGTGCCAAACCAGCCCAATCCTTGAGTGTGACGGTGACCTACTCGCTTTATATCAAGGCGACAGGGGCACCTCCGCCTGCTGGTGGGAAAATCACCAACAATGGCACTTATTCCGTATTTCAGGTTGATGGGGTCGGCGGTCTCAACAACGTGGTCGGCAGCAACTTCAATGCCTATATTAACGGTCTGGGAAATATTCAGTTTATTTCCTGTAATCCGAAAATCACCGTAGTGGCTAACAATGGCTCAACCGTGAATTTTGGCACCATTCCGCGTCAGAATGCGGTAGCTGGCAAGATAGAAAAACAAGTACCGTTCTCGGTCAGCGCCAATATGTCTGATCCGGCTACCGGTCAGGATTGCAAGGGCGAGACACTGCAGGCCAGTTTCAGCTCCACTTATCCAGTGCAGGACGCTACGACGATCTTGCCAACCAGCGACAGCGGATTTGGTATCTTGATTTCGCAGGCGGCGACACCAAACACGCCAATCAAGATGAATTCCCCGGTTGATCTGGGCCTGGTCAATGGTAGCACCGTTGAAAAGAACTTCATGGCTAGCCTGAAATGGCTGAATACCAACCCGAAGGTGGGGCCATTCACCGCGTCGGCCAATATCGACGTCACCTTTAAGTAAGATTGCTCAATAAAAAAAGGGGTTCAGCGCAGGCTGAACCCCTTTTTTAATGCCATTTATCTCAGTGTTGACCAACCCAGTTGGTACAGACACTGTCCAGGCATTTACCGGCATACCACAGATGCACGCCAGGGGACTCATGGCGATGCCCGTTCAGCGGTTCTATCGGCTGCGGGTGCATCTCTGCGACGTCCCAGCGAGTTGTGCGACGATAAACCGCCGGCGTTTTGCCGAACTGTTTTTTAAATGCGCGTGAAAAAGACGGCTGAGAATCAAAGTGGAACTGCAGGGCAATGTCGAGAATAGGGCGCGGGGTCGAACGCAGTGCTTGCGCGGCTTGCGACAGTCGACGCTCGCGGATGTAACTGCCTAAAGCATGCCCGGTAGTGCTGCGGAACATCCTTTGCAGGTGCCACTTGGAGTAGCCTGACTTCGCCGCTACGTTGTCTAACAGTAACGGCTGATCCAGATGGGTTTCAATCCAGTCCAGCAAATCGTGAATGATATTAACGCGATCCATTGTTTTAGTTCTCCTGCGGGTACGACATTCAGGTCACAGTAGGTAACAGTAATTATCCAAGCTAGTACTTTGATAATAGGCCGCGGAGACGGGTTACGCAAGTGTTAACCCGGAGGAAAAAGGTGGCTAAACGTGCTCTTTGGGTCGCAGGGAAATGAAAAAGGCCGCACGTGGCGGCCTTGAGCAAAGAGGGGAAAGGCGGGGATCAGTTAGTTTCCGGCTTCACTTCGATATAGTCCAACTGCAAGACGCTGCTGGTGTAGCCGCGGATCTTGTTGGTCATTTCAATATCGCCGTTCAGCTTGTGGCCGTAAGACGGAATGATCTCTTTCAGTTTGCTCTGCCATTCCGGCGTAGCCACTTTATCTTTGAACACTTTCTCCATCAGGTGCAGCATGATCGGTGCGGCAGTTGATGCGCCCGGTGATGCACCCAGCAGAGCGGCAATGCTGCCATCTTCGGAACTGACCACTTCGGTACCGAACTGCAGTACGCCACCTTTATCTGCATCTTTTTTGATGATCTGCACGCGTTGGCCGGCGGTCCACAGTTTCCAGTCTGCCTGTTTGGCTTCAGGGAAGTACTCTTTCAGCGCAGCGAAACGATCGTCGTCGTTCATCATCAACTGACCCACCAGGTATTTCACCAGGTCGAAGTTGTCCAGCCCGACGTGGGTCATTGGCATCAGGTTCGAAGTGCTCAGGGAGTGCAGCAGGTCGAACAGTGAACCGTTTTTCAGGAACTTGCCGGAGAAGGTGGCGAACGGTCCGAACAGCAAGACACGCTTGCCGTCCAGCATGCGGGTATCCAGGTGCGGAACCGACATCGGCGGTGAACCTACGCTGGCCAGGCCATAAACCTTGGCCAGGTGTTGGTCAGCGATTTCCGGGTTGGTGGTGACCAGGAACTGACCGCCGACAGGGAAGGCACCGTAGCCTTCGGCTTCGGGAATGCCGGTTTTCTGCAGCAGCGTCAGAGAAGCACCGCCTGCACCGATAAACACGAATTTGGCATTCACGGTGGTTTCTTTGCCGTCGCGGTTCAGATCGGCCACGGTGACGCGCCAGGTGTTGTCGGCATTGCGCTTGATGTCGCGGACTTCATGGCTCAGGTTCAGCTTGAAGTTCGGGTTTTTGGTCAGCGTGTCCACCAGTTGGTGGGTGATCACGCCAAAGTTAACGTCGGTACCCAGCGGCATGCGGGTCGCAGCAATTTTCTGCGCCGGATCGCGGCCGTTCATCACCAGCGGAGCCCACTGTTTAATCTGGTTAGGGTCTTCTGAGTACTCCATACCACGGAACAGGGTGCTGTGTTGCAGTGCGGCATAGCGTTTGCGCAGGAAGTTGACGTTGTCGTCACCCCAGACAAAGCTCATGTGCGGCACACTGTTAATAAAGGATTTTGGATCTTTCAGGACGTTATTTTTCACCTGATAAGACCAGAATTGACGCGAGATTTCAAAAGACTCGTTAACCACCACGGCTTTGCTGATGTCGATGGTGCCGTCTTTTTTTTCCGGGGTATAGTTCATTTCAGCGAAGGCGGAGTGACCGGTACCGGCGTTGTTCCAGCCGTTGGAGCTTTCTTCAGCCACGCCGTTCATGCGCTCATACATGTCGATGGACCAGTTTGGCTCCAGCTCATGCAGGTAGGTCCCCAGCGTGGCGCTCATGATGCCACCGCCGATCAGTACCACATCAACGGACTTATTCTCTTCCGCCGTCGCCTGTTGCGTAACGCCAAACAGGTTCAGACAGAAGATCAGGACGAGTAATTTTCTCATTGAATCAAATCTCTTGTGTGTAAATTCTACTCATTGCAGGTGAAAGAATTTATCGGGAGTTACCCTGGAAATAAGTAAAACTAACCCGCCCGGCTAAGCCGAGTGACAGTGATAATGTCTTTTTGTTAATCGTTTTCTTAACGAAAAGTGGATTATTACAGGCTGTCTGGGGACAGGTTGTTCAACTCTGGTTACTGCGGGGATATTATTGTTTGCAATATTGTTAAAAACTACTTTTGTAACTAAAAAAAGCCCATTAAAGGCAGGAATCATTCATTTATTATTTTTATTTAAATATAACCGCTAAATTAATAAGGTCTAATTGCCGCTGATTTAAACGATATCCCAATATCACACAATATTTATGGAATAATGGCAAATAGCAGCAGGTAACAAAATGAAAATGGCCGCCGGGCATTTCAGTGCGGCCAAGATGCTGGTTGACGCTTAGCGGCGGGCCTTTATTGCTGCCGACGGCCACTCTTCTTTCAGCAGTGCATAAATCAGTTCATCACCCCATTGGCCATTGAAACGATCGTTTTGTCGCAGGTGCGCCTCTTTGCGCATCCCCAGACGTTCGACGACCCCGATAGACCCCTGATTGGCAGCATCGAGCCGGGCAAAAATGCGGTGACAGCCCACTTGGTTAAACCCCCGATCCAACACCGCTTGCACAGCTTCGCTAGCATAACCTTTACCGGCATAAACCGGGCTGAAGATATAACCGATCTCGGCTTGTAATGCTGCGCGGTTAGCCAGTTTCAACAACACTTCACCGATCAACTCTCCGCTGTCCTTCAGGGTGACGGCGCAATAAAAAATATCGCCGTCCTGACTGAAGCGCGAAGCTATCGCCTGAGCAAGCTGATCGGCCAGTTGCGCGCTGTCCGGGGTGGGGGCATACAGATAACGATAGACCTCCGGCAAACGGTGGTAAGTCGAGTAGGCTTCGAGATCGTCGAGCGTGAAGCGGCGCAGTTGCAGGCGTTCGGTGGTGAAGGGCAGGGTAATCAAATGCAAGAGCTCATCCTTATTGTCGGGTGGGATCACATTGGTTTGTTTACGGACAGGGCAGAACATTTTTGCGAGGAATACAGGTCCCACAATATAGCAGTAGCCTGGAGGTTTCAAACGGCGAAAACCCTGTTCATCGCCGACGTGAGCAACGATGAACAGGGTTTAATTAATCAGTGGACGGGGTCGTTAGCTTACTTGATCGCCATGGCGTCACGCATGGTATAGAACAAATCTGTCTGATCGGTCAGACCGACGACGTTGGCGGCATGCGGGCCGTAGGCGGCAACACGCAGCTGGGTGCCGGTGTGGCCCTGCGAATCATCTTCCGAGTTGCCGTAGCTGATGGTCATCGGCGCGCCATCTTTGGTGGTCAGCATTTGCGTCAGGCCCGGCGCTTTGGCGTCGGCGGCGATAATCTGGCTGGAGTGAGCATGGTCAGCGGTGACGATCACCAGAGTGTTGCCGTCGGCACGGGCGAATTCCAATGCTTTCTGCACGGCTTCATCCAGATCGACAGTTTCCCCGAACTGGCCGCACGGGTTGGCGGCATGATCCTGTTTGTCGATCGATGCGCCTTCAACCTGCAGGAAGAATCCGTTTTTATTGGTTTTCAGCAGGTCGATGGCTTTCTCGGTCATAACCGCCAGCGTCGGGATATCCGCCGTACGTGCCGGGTTGTTCTGACAGGTCACCGCCGGCTGGTCGAGATTACCGTGATAGCTGGCCTTCGGCCCCTGCCAGCGTACCGGCATATTGCCGGCGGCAAACAGCCCCAACAGCGGCTTTTGCTGATTGGCGACGTTAACGGCGTTCAGGGCATCGAGGTTTTCCACCCACTGATAACCTAATGCAGTTGCCTGCTCTTTCAGTGATTTTCCCTGCCATTCGCCACTTTTGGCTAACTGATTAAAGGATTTTGCTCCGCCGCCTAAGGTGACGTCGGCGCGGGCTTTGAGTAACTGCTCACTGATCGAACCGCGGCCGCCATTTTCCAGCGCGTTGGTTGCGCATTTTTCACTGGTCTCTTCCGGGCCGTAACATTTACGCGAGGTGACGTGGGAAATCTGCGCCGCAGGTGTGGCGTCTTGCAACTCTGCGGTGGAAACGTTGCCGGTGGCTTTACCCGCCGCTTTGGCAATTTCCAATAAGGTCGGTTGGTCTTTGCCATTAACGTCAACGCCCAGCGCGCCGTTATAGGTTTTGACGCCGGTGGACCAGGCAGTCGCCGAGGCGGCGGAGTCAGTGACGTAATCCGGCTTGTGGGTTTTCTTGTCCAGCGAATAATGGGTGTATTGGCCGGTTAACGGCAGGGCATCGATGCCTTTAAAATAGCCGCCTGCGCCTTCGGCATAATTGCGTGCCGAAGTGATTTCCGAATCGCCCATGCCGTCGCCAATCAGCAAAATCACATTCTTGACCGTTTTATCAGACAACGAAGCTTTCAATGCCGCGGTTTGATCACCACTCAGGCGACGTGCTCCGCCGGGTTCAACGATATTGCCGCGAGCCGCACGCTCGGAAAGTCCGGCAGCGTTGGCCGGCGTCTCATCGGCGAAGGCGCTTGAGCATAATAAGGCGGATAACACGGCACTGGCGATCAGGGAAACTGGCTGCAACATCGGGGAAAGCTCCTTGTCGTAATATAAAAACATAAATACCCGGTCGCCTTTCAAGCTACAGCGTGGTTACCAGCACTCGCTAACCCCAAGTTACTTACTGGAGTAAGCGCCTGGGGATGAGCGAGCAGGATGCCTGACTGTGGCTTAAAAATCATAGGGGTATAACACGAACTTGTTAGGCAGGGAGGGTAATGCAGGGGTGTGACACTTTTATGGCGACAAAGAAGACGCAAAAGGGATAGCCGGGCGGCTATCCCAGGCAAGCCATTATTCGCTGCGGGCGGGAATGTTGACGCCGCGTTGCACCGCCGGTCGTGCCAGACCGCGCTCCAGCCATTGCCCTACGCGTGGGAAACTGTCGAAATCGACTATCTCGCGGGCTTCGTAGAAGCCGATCAGATTACGCACCCAGCCCAACAGTGAAATGTCGGCAATGGTGTAATCCTGGCCCATGATCCAGTCGCGGCCTTCAAGCCGGCTTTCCAGTACGCCCAGCAGGCGTTTCGACTCATTCTTATAACGCTCAAGCGGGCGCTTATCTTCGTATTCACGACCGGCGAAACGGTGGAAGAAGCCGAGCTGACCGAACATGGGGCCAACGGCCGCCATTTGGAAAAATACCCACTGAATGGTTTCATAACGCAGAGCCGGATCCTGCGGCAGGAACTTGCCACTTTTTTCCGCCAGATACAGCAGAATGGCGCCGGATTCGAACAGGGGTAATGGCTTGCCGCCAGGGCCATCGGGATCGATGATTGCCGGGATCTTGCCGTTCGGATTCAGCGACAAAAACTCGGGCGTCCAGGTCTCGTTTTTGCCGATGTCGATCAGGTGCGCTTCATACGGCAGGCCGATCTCCTCCAGCATGATAGAAACTTTTACCCCGTTCGGCGTGGGCAGCGAATAGAGCTGCAGCCGCTCCGGATGCTGCGCCGGCCACAGTTTGGTGATTGGGAATTGGGTTTGATCGAGCATGGGAGTCCTCGGGTTGACGGTTTGCTTATTGAGTATTGCACCAAAACTAACCTGTTGTGAGGTTAAACAGTGAGGTCAAAATGTGCTTTAAGCGCTTTTTTCCCGCTGGCGGTGAGCTGCAGTTCACGACTCTCCAACTGGCGTTTTATCCAGCCACGACGGATAAATGCGGTAAGCATCGCCGCACCTAATGCACCACCCAGATGGGCCTTGCGCTCGCTCCAGTCCAGGCAACCGCAGGCGAAGCGTCTTCGTGAGGGCGCAGGGGAACAGTCGACGCCCAACCGAGTGAGTGCAGCGTGGCCGGCCTCGCTTAACCGATAGTCTTCCTCACCATCTAACCAGGTTAGCTGATGCAGGCGTTGGTGCAGTTTTACCGCCACTTCACCGGCCAGATGGTCATAACAGGTACGAGCGAATTGCAATGACGTCGGAGTAGTGCTTTTCACCACGGGCTTTTCGACGCCGGCCAGTGCCATTAGCGTTTCCAGCGCGGCGGCGACTTCCGGCCCTGTCAGACGGAAATAGCGGTAACGCCCTTGCTTGACGCAGGCGATCAGTCGCTGTTCCTGCAGGCGTGCCAGATGGCCGCTGGCCGTAGAGGCGGCAACGTCCACCGCGGCGCTGAGTTCGGTGGCGGTATAAGCGCGACCATCCATCAGCAGGCACAGCATGCGCGCCCGGGTGCGGTCGGCAATGGCACCGCTCAGTGCCGCCAGACGATCTTCAATATCGATGTTATTCATACTTCGAGATTAGGCGAAGTATGGCTGTGCGTCCACCGTTAGGATGGGTTCACACCGGCCAAGCCTACTGGAGAACAACATGGCAACCTGCCCTTATTCCCGCGCCATTGCTGCCGTCACGGCCGATGATCCGCGGGCCAATTATATGCAATTGGAACCCATGCAGTTTCAGCCGCAAAAGCAAAGTTGGATCGCCGTTTCGCCTTTAGCCGTGCGGGAGGTTTTGCACAATATTGACTTTGGCGTTCGGCCCACCGATGAACCTATCCCGGCAGCCTTGCTGGGTACACCGGCGCAATCCATCTTTGGCAATTTGGTGCGTATGCGAGATGGCGACGAGCATGTCAGGCTTAAAAAGGCCATCGTGCAAACTTTAGCGGCTTTTGACTCATCTCTAGTCCAACAAACCGCGAGGGCTGTGGCGCAAGAATTGATGCCTGCAATAGCGAATGCGAGGCAGATCACCCGTTTTAATTATGCTCTGCCAGTGTGTGTTATCGCGGCACTTTTGGGCATCCCCGCCAAGGAATGGGCTGAGCTGGTTGACGAGATACTGGACTTCTCCCGCTGTATAGCGCCTGGCGGCAGTGCACCTCAGGTGGCGCTCGGGATCCGGGCGGTAGAATCTATTTCGGCACGTCTCACAAACTGTTGTGGTCCACTATGGCAGGAATTGCAGCAGGTCTCTGCACAACTCGGCCTTGAAGATCGGGTCGTGGTGGCCAACGCCATCGGTTTGATGTTCCAAGCCTGCGAAAGCACCGCCGGTTTGATCGGTCAGACGTTATTGCTGATGGGCGACAACACGGAAAGTGTGCCACAACGCATTGAACAGATACTGACTGAAATGCCCTCGATCCAAAATACTCGCCGCTTTGCCCGGCAGGATACCCAGGTCGCCGGCTGCCAGGTGTTGGCCGGACAAAGCGTATTGGTTTTGCTGTGTGCAGGAGACGAAAGTTTTGCTTTCGGCGAAGGGGCGCATCGCTGCCCGGGGGCTGACTGGGCGAAAATTATCGCACAGTGTGGCATCCAGCATGTATTGGCATTGGGCGTTGATGTTCAAACGTTGAACAACGTTCGCTGGCGGGTTTCGCAAAATGCGCGCGTACCCGAATTTTTCTCTGACAGGAGCGCCCTATGATTGCCGTTATTTTTGAGCTGCAGGCCGCTGACGGCCAACGTGAGACCTACCTTGATTTGGCCGCCGATCTGAAGCCGCTACTGGCAGAAATTGACGGTTTTATTTCCATTGAGCGTTTTCAAAGCCTGGCCGATCCGCAGCGGCTGCTGTCACTGTCCTTTTGGCGTGATGAGGCGGCGGTACAACAGTGGCGAAATGTCGAGCAGCACCGAGCCGCACAGAAACGGGGCCGCCATGGCGTGCTGGCACAGTATCGCCTGCGGGTGGCTGAGGTGGTGCGGGACTATGGTCTGGATCAGCGAGAACAGACCCCGCATGACAGCCGCGGCTATCACGCGGGGTAAAGTGCGCGGCCATTATCAGTTATGACTCTGTGAGGCACAGCGTTGTTGACAATATGTGGGGATTTGCCTTATTGATAATGTATGAGCATAAACAAGGTTTCATTCGCGCAGATTATTATCACCATTCTCGGAGTGGTGGGATAGCGCGTCTCTGTCATGCTAAAACCCGCCGGTAAGGCGGGTCATCTTTTCCTCCTGCCGGTACTCACTTTCAGGAGAACGCCATGAATAATTCCTCCCACGCCGTTTTACA
Source organism: Serratia sp. GW822-FHT06E05 (assembly GCF_058799445.1). Taxonomy (NCBI): domain Bacteria; kingdom Pseudomonadati; phylum Pseudomonadota; class Gammaproteobacteria; order Enterobacterales; family Yersiniaceae; genus Serratia; species Serratia sp. GW822-FHT06E05. The sequence goes on along the minus strand of NZ_JBXALM010000001.1, from coordinate 1,287,401 downwards.
TTTGATGTGCGGCAAAGCCGGCTCCGGCAAATCAACCCTGGCAAATCGACTTGCGCAGCAGCCCCATACGCTGCTGATCGTTGAAGATAGCTGGTTGGCAACGTTATATGACCAGCAGATGAAAACCCTACAGGACTACGTTCGTTATTCCGCCAACCTGCGGCAGGTGCTGAGCGAGCATTTGGTGCAACTGCTGCGGCATGGTCTGTCGGTGGTGCTGGATTTTCCGATGAATACGCCGGATCGGCGCTTATGGGCCAGACAACTGGCGGAGGAGGCCGGTGTAGCGCACTGCCTGCATTTTCTGGACGTTAGCAATGCGCAGTGCAAGAGCAGAATAAAACACAGAAATGAGCAAGGTGAACATCCCTTTGTGCTCAGTGAAGAGACCTTCGATCTGCTCACGCAATATTTTGTCGCCCCTACCGAGGAAGAACGCCTGAGCCTTATCAGATACGGTGAATAGATGGGGTGAAGCGCAGAGACCGCGGAGAAAAGCATCCAATGCCGGCGACGCTATCGCCGGCATCGTCAGGATCAGAAAGGCTTGGTCGGCAGGTATTTACCGTCCAGGGTGATCACTGCGCGTTCGCCACCGTCCGGATCCGGCACTTTCTTGATGTCCAGTTTGAAGTTAATCGCACTGATAATGCCGTCGCCAAACTGCTCATGCACTAGCGCTTTCAGCGTGGAGCCGTAAATTTGCACCATTTCATAAAAGCGATAAATGGTTGGATCGGTCGGCACACCGCCAGGGATGCTGCCGCGCAGCGGAATGGTTTGCAGCAGACGGATGGCGTCTTCGTCCAGATCGAGCTTGGCGGCCACCACACGTGCCGCCTGTTCTGGCAGCGGATGCTGACCCAGCAGAGCGGCGGTGACGAAGGCCAGACTCAGCCCGGTACCCTGGTTGATCGCTTCGAAAGTCAGGTTTTTACGGATCTTGGCGGCCATAATGGTGTCGGTCAAGGTTTCGCGTGGGGATGAATAATGCAGGGACTGTGTCATGTTATCTCCTTATTGAGATTAAAAACGGGATACGGCAGGGGTAGCCGTGACATTTGGATTGGTGGCCAGTGGAATAAAGCGGCGGGTTTCGCCATCCAGCGCTTCAATACAGCCGCTGGCAATGTCATAGACCCAACCGTGCAGCTTCAACCGGCCCTGCTCAAGCGCCAGCGCCACTGAAGGGTGGGTTTTAATATTGGTCAGTTGTGCGATGACGTTCTCACGCACCATCGAACTGACGCGTTCACTTTCAGAGGTATGCGGATGGGCCTGATTCACCGCCTTGGCTGAATCGGCGTAACGCAGCCAATTCGCTACGGTTGGCATATGATCCAGGCACTGACAGGTGGCGATGGCGGTCATTGCGCCGCAGTCGGAGTGTCCGCAGATCACGATATCTTCCACGCCGAGTGCGGCGACGGCATATTCCACAGAAGCTGTTACGCCGCCCGGCTCCGGGCCGAACGAAGGCACGATATTGCCGGCATTGCGGATCACGAACAGGTCACCCGGCTCACGCTGGGTGATCAGTTCCGGCACCAGGCGGCTGTCGGAACATGAGATAAACAGGGTGCGTGGATTCTGGCGCGTGGCCAGCTGCCGGAACAGTTCGGAACGTTCGACAAACGCCTCGCGCTGGAACTTCAAAAAACCCTCAATAACCTCTTTCATGCTGTCTCCATCTGGATGCTGTTAAGCGATGGGGGCATGATGCGCCGCTGTGGCTATAGGGTCTAAGACCCATTTATAATGGTCTCCATAGGAATTACTAATAGTTGAGGCGTTATGCTACTGCGACACATCCGTTATTTTCTTGCCGTTGCCGAACAGGGCAACTTCACCCGCGCCGCCGAAGCGCTACACGTCTCGCAACCGACGCTGTCGCAACAAATCAAGCAGTTGGAAGAAAACCTGGGAACGCCTCTGTTTGATCGTTCCGGCCGAACGGTGCGCCTGACCGACGCCGGTATGGCCTGGATGCGCTATGCCCGGCTGGCGCTGCAGGATCTGGAAGCCGGCACTCGGGCGATCCACGACGTGGCGACGCTGGAACGCGGTAATTTGCGGCTGGCGATGACGCCAACCTTTACCGCCTATCTGGTGGGGCCTGTTATCGATGCTTTTTATCGGCAATATCCGGGCGTTTCGGTGAGTATTCATGAAATGACGCAGGACAGGATCGAGGCGCTTCTGGCGGAAGACCGGCTGGATGTGGGGATCGCGTTCAGTCAGGCGCAATCGGTGGATATCGTGGCCGAGGAGCTGTTTACCGAGTCACTGAATATGATGGTTGGGGCTGAGCACCCGCTGGTTCAACAGCGTGAGCCTTTGAGTGCGCAGGTGTTCGAACAGCAACCGCTGGTATTACTGAGCGAGGACTTCGCTACCCGTCAGTTTATCGACGATTATTGTCGTCGACAGGGGATCCGCCCCCGGGTAGCAATGGAGGCCAACGCAATTGGTGCCATCATTGAAATTGTGCGCCGTGGCCAACTGGCTACCCTGCTGCCGGCAGCGGTTGCGCAGGAAAACCCGCAGTTGCACCCGGTACGGCTTACCGACGTCATGCCCGCTCGCCGGGCGGTGTTGCTGCAGCGTAAAGACGCCTACCGTAGCGCGGCGTCACGGGCGTTTATCGAGGTTTTGCACCGGCAGAAATTTAGCCAGGGACATTTCGGCCCGCTATAAAACCGGCTGAATACCGTGGTAGTGTGGGGCACCGAGCTGGTCCGATCGTCACTTTCATTCTTGGTTGAATAGGGAGGTTTTTGTGAAAAGGATCTTGAGCGTTATTATTTTGGTTTTTGTTTCTTTATGTTCCTTCAACGGTTACGCCGCTGAGCAACACCGTGAAGCGACAGAAAATAATTTATCCAAGGTGACTCATTTCTCTTTGGGAATGAACGGGTTTGTTGGCATTGGCAGTGCCGGTGAAACCGAAGTAATAGAAATCCTAACCTACCAGGACGCGGGGGCCGTTTTCTTGCGTATTGCCAATAACCCGCAGGCAACCCCAGAAGCGAAACTTTATGCTGCCTGCGGCTTAAAAAAGCTCAATAACAAAACCGGCGAACCCAATTTCACCCAAGTGTGGGATCAACCGGTTTCGGTATTGAAAGGGGATGTTTTAAGGAAAGAAAAATTCAGCGATGTTTATTTCAGTATTCTAAAACAGGGGTGTTGGTAAACCTCTGCATTCACCTCCCTCAGGCCGAGACGTTCTTTCCACTTGGCCTGCCGCCGCACCTTTGCTCAAATTGTCACCGAAACTTCCCGCGATCTCTGTTGCCCGTTATGGCATAATGCGCGCCAAATCACATTCCCAATGATATGAAGAGCGAGCGCTGTGTTAAGCACTAACAACATCACTATGCAGTTTGGCAGTAAGCCGCTGTTTGAAAACATCTCCGTTAAGTTTGGCGGCGGTAACCGCTATGGTTTGATCGGCGCCAACGGCTGCGGCAAATCTACATTTATGAAAATCCTGGGCGGCGATCTGGTGCCGAGCGGCGGCAACGTGTTCCTCGATCCGAACGAGCGCCTGGGTAAACTGCGTCAGGATCAGTTCGCTTTCGAGCAATACAGCGTGCTGGACACCGTCATCATGGGCCACAACGAACTGTGGGCGGTGAAGGAAGAGCGCGATCGCATTTATGCGCTGGCTGAAATGAGCGAAGAAGACGGCTATAAAGTGGCCGATCTGGAAGTGGCCTACGGCGAGATGGACGGTTATACCGCCGAAGCGCGCGCCGGCGAACTGCTGCTCGGCGTCGGCATCCCGGTTGAACAGCATTATGGCCCGATGAGCGAAATCGCACCGGGCTTCAAACTGCGCGTATTGCTGGCGCAGGCGCTGTTCTCCGATCCGGAAATTCTGTTGCTCGACGAACCGACCAACAACCTGGACATCGACACTATTCGCTGGCTGGAGCAGGTGCTGAACGAACGTAACAGCACCATGGTTATCATTTCGCACGACCGTCACTTCCTGAACATGGTTTGTACTCACATGGCGGATTTGGACTACGGTGAGCTGCGCGTGTATCCGGGTAACTACGACGAATATATGACGGCGGCTACGCAGGCGCGTGAACGTCTGGTTGCGGATAACGCCAAGAAGAAGGCGCAGATTAACGAACTGCAATCGTTCGTGAGCCGCTTCAGTGCCAACGCCTCCAAATCCAAGCAGGCAACCTCACGTGCCCGCCAGATCGACAAGATCCAGCTGGAAGAAATTAAGGCTTCAAGCCGTCAGAACCCGTTCATCCGTTTCGAACAGGACAAAAAACTGTTCCGTAACGCGCTGGAAGTGGAAGCGCTGGCCAAAGGTTTCGACAACGGTCCTCTGTTCAGCAAGTTCAACCTGATGGTTGAAGTGGGCGAGAAAGTGGCGGTGTTGGGCCCGAACGGTATCGGTAAATCTACCCTGCTGAAAACGCTGGTGGGCGATACGTTGCCGGACAGCGGTACCGTGAAATGGTCTGAAAATGCCAAGATCGGTTACTACGCTCAGGATCACGAATACGAATTCGATGACACCCTGACGGTGTTCGACTGGATGAGCCAGTGGAAGCAGGAAAAAGACGACGAGCAGGCGGTGCGCAGCGTGCTGGGCCGTTTGCTGTTCAGCCAGGACGACATCAAGAAGAAAGTGAAGGTGTTGTCCGGGGGTGAGAAGGGCCGCATGCTGTTTGGCAAGCTGATGATGCAGCGCCCTAATATCCTGGTTATGGATGAACCGACCAACCACCTGGATATGGAATCCATCGAGTCGCTGAACATGGCGCTGGAAATGTACGAAGGCACCTTGATCTTCGTTTCCCACGACCGTGAATTCGTTAGCTCGTTGGCGACCCGCGTACTGGAAATGACGCCGACCAAAGTGATCGACTTTACCGGCAACTACGAAGATTATCTGCGTAGCCAGGGTATCGTGTAACCCAGCGGCAGGGGCGCAGCATGCTGCGCCCGAAGCTATAACCGGTGACGAATTTGTCATCAAACTCAGGCGGGAGCATTCCCGCCTTTTTTGTCTCTGCTATTCCCCACCGCAAACGTCGCACTGCGGATCCTTCGGCAGCTTCATCTCGCGGAACTGCATCGTCATGGCATCAAACATCAGCAGTTTTCCGGTGAGCGGTTGGCCGTACTGCGTCAGCAGTTTGATGGCCTCCATCGCTTGCAGCGTGCCGATGGTACCGACCAGCGGTGCCATGACACCGGCCTCGACGCAGGTGAGGGCGTTGTCACCGAATAACCGACTCAGGCAGCGGTAGCAGGGTTCTTCGGGCTGATAGGTGAAGACGCTGAGCTGCCCTTCCATGCGGATCGCCGCGCCGGACACCAAGGGTTTACGCTGAGCATGACAGAGGCGATTTAGCAGATTGCGCGTCGCCACGTTGTCAGTGCAGTCCAACACCAAATCGCAGGCGGTAATTTGCGCCGCCATCTGGTCGTCGTCCAGCTGTGCATCAACAGTTTCTATCTGAGCATGTGGGTTGATGGCACTGAGTTCGAGACGGGCCGATTCAACTTTCGTCATACCGATGCGCGCGTCGCGGTGCAGGATTTGGCGCTGCAGGTTAGAGAGTGAAACGGTGTCGAAATCAACCAGCGTCAGGTGGCCGACGCCCGCCGCGACCAGATAGGGGGCGGCGGCGCAGCCTAACCCGCCGAGGCCGACAATCAGTACCCGGGCGGCCTTCAGTTTTTCCTGACCGTCGAAGTCAAAGCCACGCAGGATAATCTGGCGGTTATAGCGCAGCGCTTCGGCATCGGTTAATTCCGGCAGCATGCTCAGCTCCTCAGCAAGGCGTTGAAGGGCTCAATGTCCACTTTTTCGCCCACTGCCACGGAGCCGCGTTCGCGCTCCAGCACGATAAAGCAGTTACCCTGGCTGAAAGAACTGAACACGTGTGACCCTTGATGGCCGGTGGTGCTCACTTCCAGCTCGCCCTGAGCGTTACTGCTAAATACACCGCGCTGAAAATCAAGGCGTCCCGGCGCTTTCTTCAAGGGGGTCAGGGCACGAGCCTGCAAACGCGGTGGCAAATGCCAGTCGCTGTGGCCCGCCAGCTTCGCCAACAGCGGCTGCACCAGTTGGTAGAAGGTCAGCGCTGCGGATACTGGATTGCCCGGCAGGCCGCAGAACCAGGCCTGTTTGAGCTTGCCGAAGGCAAAGGGTTTACCGGGTTTGATCGCCAGCTTCCAGAAGCCGACTTCGCCCAGCTCGTCGAGCATCTGCTTGGTGTAGTCGGCTTCACCGACCGAGACGCCACCGCTGCTGATCACCACATCGGCCTGGCGGTCTGCCTGCTCGAAGGCGGCGCGTAGCGCGTTTTGGTCATCACGAATAATGCCCAGATCCAGCGTTTCGCAACCCAACTGTTCCAGCATCAGGCGCACGGCAAAGCGGTTGGTATCATAGATTTGGCCCGCCTGCAGCGGCTGCCCGACCGGCTGTAACTCGTCGCCGGTGGAGAACACCGCTACCTTCAGCTTACGTACCACCTGCACCTCGGCGACACCGAGCGAGGCCAACAGCGGCAACTGCGCAGCGCCCAGTCTGATACCCTCAGGTAAAACCCCGGCACCCTGGCGAATATCTTCCCCCGCCAGGCGAATATTTTGCCCAGCTTGCACTTCGGCCGTGAAGCGCACGCCGGCATCGCCGACTTCTGCCTGTTCTTGCATGATCACCGCCTCGGCCCCTGCTGGGACAGGCGCGCCTGTCATGATGCGTACGCAGGTACCGGCTGGCCAGTCGCCGTCGAACGGAGCACCGGCAAAAGCTTTGCCCGCGACCGGCAGCGGCGCGTTGGCTTGCAGATCGGCGAGGCGCACGGCATAGCCGTCCATGGCCGAATTGGCGAAGGGCGGTACATCAATCGGCGAAATGACCGGCGCGGCGGTAATGCGGCCGGCGGCGGCGGTCAGGGCAATGGATTCGCTCTGCTGAAGGGGGGAGATCTGGCTGAGCATCTTCTCCAACGCCTGCTCCAGGGAAATAAGATCGGAAGTATGGCAATGATCCATAAGGAACTCCGTAATCAGGGTGCGCGACAAATGGCGGCAAAGTGGGGGTATTATGAAGGATGCTATGCTGAAGTAAACAACGGGAGGCAGTGATGCACAGACAGGTATTAGACTTTTGGTTTGACGAGATCGAACCGGCAATGTGGTTCAAAAAGGACGATGATTTCGATCGCCTGTTGCATACGCGCTTTGGTCAGATCTGGCAGGCCGCCGCCGCAGGCGAGCTGGCGCACTGGCGAGAAACCATTGAGGGGCGGTTGGCCGAGGTGATCGTGCTCGATCAGTTCAGTCGCAACCTGTTCCGCGGCACGCCGCGTTCATTTGCCAGCGACTGCATGGCGTTAGTGCTGGCACAGGAAGCGATCCGTAGTGGGCAATGTGAACGACTTACGCCAGAGCAACGGGGCTTTCTCTATTTGCCCTTTATGCATTCAGAGTCGGCGTTGATTCATCAACAGGCTTTGGCGTTGTATACCGAACTGGGCAATGCCAATCAGTTGGAGTTTGAAGTGCGGCACAAAGCCATTATTGACCGCTTTGGCCGTTATCCACACCGTAATGCGATATTAGGCCGAGTCTCTACCCCGGAGGAGGAAGCTTTTCTGCTGTTGCCGGGGTCAGGATTCTAAATATTGATCATCTGCGTTCAGCCGGCTAAAAAACAGCAGGTTGAACGCACAACGGCCGGATATTTAGAGATATCGATTATTTTTGCCGGTAATTACTGTGTGCCCCTCACGGGTTTCTACCAAAAATCCCAATCGTTATTCAGAACGGTTTTTCCAATTTATAACCCTCTGTTTTTATTCCATTAAGCTATTTCAATGTGCGAAATAATCTAAGCGGGCTACGCTAAAAGCTGGGCGAAGACTTTATGCTTTACTTCGATTGCGCGGCTAAATATAGTCGGGAAAAGGCCGAATAATAATTATACCCGTCGCCTTGCCGGCCGCCGCGTTGTGGGCTGCCGCCGAGGTGAATCTATTTCCCCTTCAATGAGGGGCGGGATTGGCAGGATTAACACAGGGTGACAGGCAAATGAGCAAACCAGTGATTGCCATTCATGGCGGTGCGGGCGCAATTACCCGTGCGGCGCTGAGTGCTGAAAAGGAACAGGAGTATATTCAGGCGTTGTCCGACATCGTCGCCGCCGGCCAGCAGATCCTGGCCCAGGGTGGCAGCGCCCTGGATGCGGTCACCGAGGCGGTGAGGCTGCTGGAAGAGTGCCCATTGTTTAATGCCGGTAAAGGCTCGGTATTCACTCATCAGGGCACCCACGAGTTGGATGCCTGTGTGATGGATGGGAGCACCTGCGATGCCGGTGCCGTGGCCTGCGTCAGCCGGATACGCAATCCGGTGCTGGCTGCGCGCGCGGTATTGGAAAACAGCCAGCACGTGCTGTTCGCTGGGGAGGGGGCGGAGAAATTTGCCGCCGCCCACGATCTTGAAATGGTCGCACCCGATTTCTTCTTTACCCAACCACGTTTTGACCAACTGCACCGTGCTCAGGCAGAGCTTGGGCGTGTGTTGCTCGATCACGATGGCGCTGCGCAAAGCGGTGAGCCGATCGACCCCGATCGTAAATTCGGTACCGTTGGCGCGGTGGCGCTGGATGCCCTGGGCAACCTGGCGGCCGCAACGTCGACGGGCGGCATGACCAACAAACAGGCCGGCCGGGTGGGGGATACGCCGATCATCGGTGCCGGTTGTTACGCCAACAATGCCACGGTGGCGGTCTCCAGCACGGGTACCGGGGAAACCTTCATGCGCGGCGTGTCGGCCTATGACGTTTCCGCGTTGATGGAGTACGCCGGGCTCAGTCTGCAGCAGGCCACTGACCGGGTGGTGATGGAAAAACTGCTGGCGATGGGTGGCAGCGGCGGCATGATTGCCATCGACAGTCACGGCAACGTGGCGCTGCCTTTCAACAGTGAAGGCATGTACCGCGGTTTCGGTTATGTCGGCGATGCGCCGTCCGTAGGGATTTACCGCTAACCGATCGCCAGGAGGGTGCATGACCGATGCCTTAATGCCGCTTGCGGCCGACGCCGGGCTATTATTGCCGCCGCAGCGCGTGCTGTCGGTGCGCGATCTGAGCGTCCAATTTCAACAACAGGGCGATACCGTAGAAGCGGTGCGCAACCTGTCATTTGATCTCGATCGCGGTGAGACGCTGGCAATCGTCGGTGAATCCGGTTCGGGTAAATCTGTCACCTCTCTGGCATTGATGCGCCTGGTCGAACAGGGCGGTGGCAACATCGTCAGCGGGACGATGCCCTTTCGTCGGCGTAACGGCGAGGTGCTCGATCTGGCCCACGCACGTCAGGGTACATTACGCACGGTGCGCGGTGCCGATATGGCGATGATCTTTCAGGAACCGATGACCTCGCTGAACCCGGTATTCCCGGTAGGGGAACAGATCGCCGAATCTCTGCGCCTGCATCAGGCGATGGATCACCGCGCCGCCAGACAAGCCGCCTTGCAGATGCTCGATTTGGTGCGCATTCCCGAAGCCAAAGACGTACTTAACCGTTACCCACATCAGCTCTCCGGCGGTATGCGCCAGCGGGTGATGATCGCCATGGCGCTGTCCTGCAAGCCAGCCTTATTGATTGCCGATGAACCTACCACAGCGCTGGACGTCACCATTCAGGCGCAAATCCTGCAGCTTATCCGCGTACTGCAGCAGGAAATGCAGATGGGGGTGATTTTTATTACCCACGATATGGGCGTAGTGGCGGAGATAGCCGATCGGGTACTGGTCATGCGTCAGGGGGAACAGGTGGAGCAGGGGCCGGTGCACGAACTGTTTGCCGCGCCGCAACAGCCCTACACCCAAGCGCTGCTGGCGGCGGTACCCAGGCTGGGATCAATGGCGGAGTTGGACTTCCCGGCGAAATTCCCGTTGCCGAACGGCGCAGACAATGGCGGGCCACAAAATACCGTACCGCCGGGGGCGACGCCGATCCTGCGGGTAGAAAATCTGGTTACGCGCTTTGACCTACGCAGCGGTATTTTAAATCGCGTCACCCGGCGAGTACATGCGGTGGAAAACGTCAGTTTTGAGCTCTACCCCGGCGAAACGCTGGGGCTGGTGGGAGAGTCCGGCTGCGGCAAATCCACGACTGGCCGCTCGTTGTTGAAGCTGGTGGACAGCCAGCGCGGCACCATTACCTTTGACGGTCGTCAGATCAATCAGTTGAAAGGCCCGGCGCTGCAGCACCTGCGGCGGGACATCCAGTTTATCTTCCAGGATCCTTACGCCTCGCTCGATCCGCGTCTGACCGTCGGGTTCTCGATCATGGAACCGCTGCTGGTACATAACGTGGCGCGTGGCAAGGCGGCACAAGAGCGCGTGGCCTGGCTGCTGGAACGCGTCGGGCTTAAACCAGAGCATGCGCGTCGTTATCCGCATGAGTTTTCCGGTGGCCAGCGGCAGCGAATCTGCATTGCGCGCGCGTTGGCGCTTAATCCCAAGGTAGTGATCGCTGACGAATCGGTGTCGGCGCTCGACGTGTCGATTCAGGCGCAAATCGTCAATCTGCTGCTCGATCTGCAGCGTGAGTTCGGCATCGCCTTTTTGTTTATCTCGCACGATATGGCGGTAGTAGAGCGCATCAGCCACCGCGTTGCGGTGATGTATCTCGGGCAGATTGTCGAGATTGGCCCGCGTCGGGCGCTGTTTGAGAACCCGCAGCACGCTTACACCCGCAAGCTGATGGCGGCGGTGCCGGTGGCCGATCCTAACCATGCTTATAAACGCCAGCCGCTGCTGGTCGATGAAATCCCCAGCCCGATCCGCGCGCTGGGCGATGAACCCGTTACCGCACCGCTAGTGCAGGTTGGACCGGGGCATTTTGTCGCCCGCCATCCGATCGCCGGTGCCTTTTAGTGACCTCAGGAGAGACAAGCACCATGAAGCACTCATTCAAACGTAAGGCATTAGCGGGCGCCGTGCTGCTGGCGGCCGCGGTCGCCGGCCCAGCCTGGGCTGCGAAAGATGCGGTGATCGCCGTCGCGTCCAATTTCACCACGCTTGATCCGTATGATGCCAACGATACGCTGTCGCAGGCGGTGGCCAAATCCTTCTATCAGGGCCTGTTCGGTTTCGATAAAGACATGAAACTGGTGAACGTGCTGGCGGACAGCTATGAGGTGAGCAAAGACGGCCTGACTTACACCCTCAAACTGCATCCGGGGGTGAAATTCCATGACGGCACCGAGTTTAACGCCGAAGCGGTGAAGGTGAACCTGGATCGCGCCAGCAACCCGGACAATCACCTCAAGCGCTACAACCTGTTCAAAATGATCGACAAAACCGAAGTGGTGGACGCCAATACGGTGAAGATCGTGCTGAAAGCGCCATTCTCGGCCTTTATCAACAACCTGGCGCACCCGGCGGCGGTGATCATTTCGCCGGCCGCGCTGAAGCAGTACGGCAAAGAGATTGGTTTCCACCCGGTGGGGACCGGCCCTTATCAGTTCGTGACCTGGAACCAGACCGATTTCGTCAAGGTGAAAAAGTTTGACGGTTATTGGAAACAGGGGCTGCCGAAGCTCGACAGCATCACCTGGCGCCCGGTCGTGGATAACAATACCCGCGCTGCCATGCTGCAGACCGGTGAAGCGACCTTTGCCTTCCCGATCCCGTATGAGCAGGCCAAGGTATTGGAAGGCAATGCCAAGCTCGATTTGGTGGCCGCGCCGTCGATCCTGCAGCGTTATATCAGCCTGAACGTGACTCAAAAGCCATTCGATAACCTGAAAGTGCGTCAGGCGTTGAACTACGCCATCAATAAAGACGCGCTGATCAAGGTCGCGTTCTCCGGCTACGCCGTTCCGGCGGAAGGCCCGGTGCCGCCAGCGATCGATTTTGCCACCCGTTACCAGCCTTGGCCTTATGATCCGGCCAAGGCGCGCGAACTGCTTAAAGAGGCCGGTTATCCTAACGGTTTCACCACCACCCTGTGGTCGTCTCATAACCACAGCACCGCGCAGAAAGTGCTGCAGTTTGCCCAGCAGCAGTTGGCGCAGGTTGGCGTTAAAGTGACGGTGACGGCGATGGATGCCGGTCAGCGTGCGGCCCAGGTGGAAAGCGTTGGGGTGAAAGACACCGGCGTGCGTATGTTCTATACCGGTTGGTCAGCATCAACTGGTGAAGCGGACTGGGCCTTGTCACCGCTGTTCTCAACCCAGGCTGCGCCGCCGAAGCAGTTCAACACGGCGTTCTACAGTAATCCGCAGGTGGATCAGGATCTGACCGGCGCGCTGGCGACCACCGACCGCGCAGAGAAGCAGAAACTGTACAAGGACGCGCAGGATCGTATCTGGGCAGATGCGCCATGGATTTTCCTGGCCACCGAGCGCTTGCTGTCGGCTAACAATAAACAGCTGAGCGGCTTTTACGTGATGCCGGATACCTCGTTCAACTTTGATAATGCCGATCTTAAATAAGGCACCGATCCCCGCTCTCCTGGAGGGCGGGGTGAAGGGACGCACCCAAGATGCTTAATTATTTTCTTAAACGACTGCTGGGCCTGATCCCGACGCTGCTGATTGTCGCGGTGTTGGTGTTTTTGTTCGTCCATATGCTGCCCGGCGATCCGGCGCGGCTGGCGGCAGGACCGGAAGCCGACGAAGCGGTAGTACAGCTGGTGCGTAAGGATCTGGGGCTGGACAAGCCGCTGCCGCAACAGTTCGTGCACTTTTTTGTCAATGCGCTGCGGGGGGATTTCGGTACCTCGATGGTTTCCAAGCGCCCGGTGAGCGAAGAGATCGGCTCGCGCTTTTTACCGACCCTGTGGCTGACGCTGAGCAGCATGCTGTGGGCGGTGATTTTCGGTATGGGCATCGGCATGGTGTCTGCCGTGTGGCGTAACCGCTGGCCCGATCGTCTCGGCATGACCCTGGCGGTCTCCGGGATTTCGTTCCCCGCCTTTGCGCTGGGTATGCTGCTGATGCAAGTGTTTTCCGTCAATCTCGGTTGGTTGCCGACGGTGGGCGCTGACAGTTGGCGGCACTATATTTTGCCTTCCATCACCCTTGGGGCTGCGGTAGCGGCGGTGATGGCGCGTTTTACCCGCGCTTCGTTTGTTGAGGTGCTGCAGGAAGACTACATGCGTACCGCGCGCGCCAAAGGCGTACGGGAAACCATGGTGGTAGTGAAACACGGGCTGCGCAACGCGATGATCCCGGTCGTCACCATGATGGGATTGCAGTTTGGCTTCCTGCTCGGTGGCTCGATCGTCGTGGAGAAGGTCTTCAACTGGCCGGGGTTGGGCAGGCTGCTGGTCGATTCGGTGGAGATGCGTGATTACCCGGTGATCCAGGCCGAAGTCTTGCTGTTTTCGCTGGAGTTTATTCTGATTAACCTGTTGGTGGACCTGCTGTATGCGGCAATTAACCCGGCAATACGATACAAATGAGGGCGCTGCATGATTAAGCATTGGCGACGCGACGCCGCACTGAAGGCGATGCCGACAATTGACCCTAACGCGGTGCGGACGCCGTGGCATGAATTCTGGCGGCGGTTCCGTCAGCAACGCGTGGCGCTGGTCGCAGCGCTATTGGTGCTGCTGTTGGTGTTTGCTGCGCTGCTGGCACCCTATCTGGTTCCCTTTGACGCGGAAAATTACTTTGATTACGACCGCCTGAACGAAGGCCCTTCGCTGATGCATTGGCTGGGGGTGGATTCGCTGGGGCGGGACATTTTCAGCCGCATTCTGATGGGGACCCGTATTTCGCTGGCCGCCGGGGTGTTCTCGGTGCTGGTGGGCGGGCTGATCGGTACGCTGCTGGGTCTGCTGGCGGGCTATTACGAAGGCTGGTGGGATCGCATTACCATGCGTATCTGTGATGTGCTGTTCGCCTTTCCCGGCATCTTGCTGGCGATCGGCGTGGTGGCGATTATGGGCAGCGGCATGGCCAACGTGATTATCGCCGTGGCCATTTTCAGCATACCGGCATTCGCCCGATTGGTACGGGGTAACACCCTGGTGTTGAAGCATCTGACCTACATCGAGTCGGCACGCAGCATTGGCGCGTCAGACTGGACCATTATCATGCGGCATATTCTGCCGGGGACAATTTCGTCGATTGTGGTGTATTTTACCCTGCGTATCGGCACTTCAATCATCACCGCCGCCAGCCTGTCGTTCCTCGGGCTGGGTGCCCAGCCGCCAACGCCGGAATGGGGCGCAATGCTCAACGAGGCGCGGGCGGATATGGTGATTGCGCCGCACGTGGCGATTTTCCCCAGCCTGGCAATATTCATCACGGTGTTGGCGTTTAACCTGCTGGGAGATGGCTTGCGCGATGCGTTGGATCCGAAGTTGAAGGGATAACCGTTTTTTAGTCCAAAGGAGCTGGCTATGAGCAATATCAGTAAAAAGGGAATTAAAACAAGCATGCTGATTACCATCATCACCTATTGGGGAGGATCCTATCTGGTGCGCAATTCGTCGCTTCTGGTAGCCTACCCCAATATTAGCTATGTGGATGTGGTTGTTGGTTTGCTGGCATTTTTTGGTATCTGGAAGGCCTGTAACCTGATGCAAGCCTTCTACCGTTGGTATAACGGCATCGAGAATGTTTCATGATCTTTAGCGTGAGAGAAGGCTAACGTACCGGATAAGATGAACTTATCTCAAGGTTAATACGCTAAGTTTTTAGTGTTCTAATTAAACTGAGTCTTTTAGTGTTGTCGGTTAATAACCGAAGAATACATGATTAACCTATTGCTCTCGTCACGTTTTCACTAAATAAAATTTGTATTTTACTTTCGCAATTATATTATCACTATGGTTGCCCAGTATGTTTGTTTGTGAGGGTTTAATAACTTTAATTCATGGAGTGAGTAATATGGCTATTCGTGAGTTAACATCACAGGGTCTTGATTTATTTCGGGTGGAAATAATAGCCCTAATAGTGTGAATGGTCAGTACCGTTGGTAATATTCACCGCATCAATGGAATATCAAATGAAAGACGTTATATATGTCGCTTTATGGATATGGGTATCATTTGATTTAATTCAATACTCTTCACTGGCCCTTATGAAACCTCATAATAGCTATGTGGATATTGCCGTGGCGGTTTTCGCCTTTTTTGGCGTGAAGTCGGTACTGACTTCTGTTGAGAATTTTTATTATTGGTTTAATGGCCGGGAATAAGCAGTCGCCGTAATAAGTGCTTGCGATAGCGATTATCGCAAGCACTGTTACGGTTTTATGATCAGCGGAACAGATGTTCGGCGTGGAAGCGCAGATGGTCTTCGATAAAGCTGGCGATGGTAAAGTAGCTGTGATCGTAGCCCGGCTGAATGCGCAGGATCAGCGGCCAGTCGCGCTGGCGTGCCAGCTCGGCCAGTTTTGCCGGCTGCAGTTGATCTGCCAGGAACTGATCGTCGTCACCTTGATCCACCAATACCGGCATTTTTTCCGCGCCGTTGGCCAGCAGGTGGCAACTGTCATACTGCAGCCACTGGCTTTCGTCGTCGCCCAAATAGGCGGCAAAGGCTTTACGTCCCCAGGGCACCTGACAAGGGTTAACGATCGGCGCAAACGCCGATACCGACCGGAAGCGCTGCGGATTGCGGAACGCCATCATCAGTGCGCCGTGGCCCCCCATCGAGTGACCGAAAATCGACTGGCGATCGCTGACGCTGAAATGCTGGTTGATCAACGCCGGCAGCTCATCGCTGATGTAGTCGCACATGCGAAAGTGCTTGTCCCACGGCGCTTGTGTGGCATTCAGATAGAAGCCTGCGCCCTGGCCCAAATCGTAGCCTTCATCATTCGGCACATCGTCGCCGCGCGGGCTGGTGTCGGCCATCACCAATACCAGTCCCAGCTCGGCGGCGATACGCTGCGCACCGGCCTTCAGCGTGAAGTTTTCGTCATTGCAGGTCAGCCCCGACAGCCAGTACAGCACCGGCGGCGGGTTATCATCGCGCGGTGGCGGCAGATAGATGCTGAAAGTCATGTTGCAATTCAGGCTCTGCGCCGCATGGCGGTAACGCTGTTGCCAGCCGCCAAACATGCGGTGCTCTTCGAGAAGTTCTAATGACAAGGTCATCTCTGCCTCCTGGCTTATTTTTTGTCGAAGTGAATAACGGAACGAATGGATTTGCCTTCGTGCATCAAATCGAACGCCTCGTTAATCTGCTCCAGGCCCATGGTGTGGGTAATAAAGTCATTCAGCGCGAATTCGCCGTTCATATAACGCTCGACGATACCCGGCAGTTGCGAACGGCCTTTCACCCCACCAAAGGCAGAGCCGCGCCAGACGCGACCGGTCACCAGTTGGAACGGACGAGTAGAGATTTCCTGACCTGCACCGGCGACGCCGATGATTACGGATTCGCCCCAGCCTTTATGGCAGCATTCCAGCGCTGAACGCATTACGTTGACGTTGCCGATACACTCGAAGGAGAAATCTACGCCGCCGTCGGTCAGTTCAACGATCACATCCTGGATCGGTTTATCGTAGTCTTTCGGGTTGATCAGATCGGTAGCGCCCAGCTTGCGCGCCAGATCGAACTTGCTGGTGTTGATGTCGATGCCGATGATGCGACCTGCACCGGCCATCTGTGCGCCGATAATGGCCGACAGACCGATGCCGCCAAGGCCGAAGATGGCAACGGTATCGCCTTTTTGCACTTTGGCGGTGTTGATAACCGCACCCATGCCGGTAGTGACGCCGCAGCCGAGCAGGCAGACTTCTTCCAGCGGTGCTTCTTTACTGATTTTGGCCAGTGAGATTTCCGGTACCACGGTGTATTCGGAGAAGGTTGAAGTGCCCATGTAGTGGAAAATAGGCTTGCCGTCCTTAAAGAAGCGGGTAGTGCCGTCCGGCATCAGGCCCTTGCCTTGGGTGGCGCGGATCGCCTGGCACAGATTGGTTTTGCCGGATTTACAGAATTTGCACTCGCCGCATTCCGGGGTGTACAGCGGGATCACGTGATCGCCTACCGCCACGCTGGTCACGCCTTCGCCGATGGCTTCCACCACGCCGCCGCCTTCATGGCCGAGGATTGCCGGGAACACGCCTTCGGGATCGGCACCGGACAGGGTGTAGGCGTCGGTGTGGCAGACACCGGTGGCGACGATCCGCACCAGCACTTCGCCTTTTTGCGGTGGCATCAGATCGACTTCTTCGATCTTCAGCGGCTGGTTCGGTCCCCAGGCAACGGCGGCACGGGTTTTGATCATTTCCATCATAGTCTCCAGTGGTCTATTTTTTAAATCAGGCTATGTCGATAGCATCGGGTAAGTCATGGGCAGTATTTTCAACCGCAACGGTTTCTGCCTGTTCAATAATCAGTTCTTTCAGGGCGCGAACGTTCGGGCCAAAGGCGTCGCGCCGCCACAGTAGCCAGGTGGCAGTTTGGGCAATGTCGTCCGGCAGGGTGTGTACTTTCACGCGTTCGTGGCCGGGCAGCAGGCTGAGTACCGAATGCGGGATCATCGCCAGCCCGGCGCCGCTGGCGACGCAGGCCAGCATGGCGTGGTAGGACTGGATTTCCATAATCTGGCCTGGCAGTGCACCTTCGCGCTTGAACCAAGACTCCAACCGCAGACGGTAAGAACAGCTTGCGCGGAAGGCAAACAGGGTTTCGCCCTTGGCATCTTTGGCGTTATGGATCGGCAGGTGGTCGAGACAGGAGATCACCACCATATGTTCGGGGAAGGCAATACAGCCATTGAGTTCGTCATACTGCACCGGCCCGTCGACCAGCGCGGCCGCCAGCGTACCGGCGCGGACTCGCTCGGTGATCTCGCCGGAGGTGCCGGTGGTCAGCGACAGCGACACCTGCGAAAAACGCTGATGATACGCCGCCAGCAGGGTGGGCAACCGGGTGGCGGCGGTGCTTTCCATCGAGCCGATGGCGAAGTTACCCGCCGGCTCACCGGCATGGGTGATGCTCATAGCTTCTTCGCTCAGTGCCAGGATACGGTTGGCATAACAGAGAAAGTTATGGCCCATCGGCGAAAGGCGCAGTCGCTGTTTTTCACGGATAAACAGATCGGTGCCCAGTTCCTGTTCGAGCTGACGCAGGCGTGTGGTCAGGTTCGAGGGGACGCGGTGCAATTGCTCTGCGGCACGGGCGACGGAGCCGGTTTCGGCGACGCTGCAAAACATGCGGAGCTGGGTCAGATCCATTATCTTCTCTTTTCGTGATGAACTTGATGAGTATTATTCAGTTTTTGTGAGTGTAATACTGCTGCATGATACTGGCAACTTTCTTTTAACAGTATGGATAACTCTACATGGCCTTAAGAATTGCCCTGAGCGGTTTTATCGCGTTGATCGTTGCCATGGGGATCGGCCGCTTCGCCTTTACCCCGCAGGTGCCGCTGATGATTGCTGAGCATCAGTTTACTCTGACCGGCGCCGGATTGGTGGCGGCCATCAACTATCTGGGCTACCTGTGCGGCGCTTACGATGCCATGCGTGCCAGCCGACACGTGGAACGTCGGCTGTGGTTGGGCGTGTGGGGGGCGGTGATCTTGACGCTGCTTTCCGCCTGGGTGCAGGGGGAGTGGTGGCACGGAGCGGTGCGTTTCTTCATCGGGTGGGCCAGCGGTTGGTCGATGGTACTGGTGGCGGCCTGGACCAACGAACGGTTGGCACACTATGGCCGACCGGCGCTCAGCGCGGCGGTGTTTGCCGGCCCGGGCGCCGGGATTTTTATCAGCGGCATGCTGGCGGTGGGGATCCACAGCCTGGCGTTGACCGCGTCACAGGCCTGGCTGGTCTACGGCGTACTGGCGCTGGTATTGATTGGCGCGATCAGCATTAATCTGCCGAAGACCGGCGAATTGCATCGTCCTGACGTGGCCCCTGAGCCATTGTTGTTGACCCCGGCGCTGAAACGTCTGGTGTGGAGCTACAGTCTCGCAGGCTTTGGTTATATTCTGCCGGCCACTTTTTTGTCGCAAATGGCCGCGGCGCGTTTTCCCGGCAGCCTGTTCGCGCAATTTGTCTGGCCGATTTTTGGTGGGGCGGCGGTGCTGGGGATTGTCATCGGTATTCTGACCCGTCACCGGCTGACTACTCAAACCCGGCTGGCTATCACCCTGTGGGTACAGGCATTGGGGGTGTTAAGCGCGGAAATCGTACCGGGAGTTGCCGGCTTGGCACTGGGCGCGTTGCTGACCGGTGGCGGCTTCCTCAGCGTGGTGCAGCTGTCGATTCAGCATGGCCGTGAGTTGGCACCCAACCATGCCCGTTATATGGCGGGACTGCTGACTACCGGTTATGCGATTGGCCAACTGGTTGGTCCGACGCTGTCGGCGTTGTCTACCGCATTGACCCACCGGCTGGAACCGGCATTGTACGTGGCCGTGGCGGCGCTGGTTGTGGCCGGTCTGCTGGTGGTCAATACGTCGGCTCGCGAGTTGGCGCGAAAACCGATGGCGCAGTGATTAAATTCCGTACAAAAAACGTGGAATAGCCGCAGCCGGCCTGATTGTGCTAAATGCGAATATTTCACCTGCGGATGAAACACAATCACTGGATAATCCCCTCGCTCTCATCTAGAGTGGGGGCAAAATCTTGACTGGGTTCACGTTATTAACTGCGGAAACGTCTGTCGTCAGGAGAGTATGCAATTCATCCCTCTGCTCGGTAAAACAGCCGGATGGGTGAGTTCAAGTCCGTTGGAGAGAAGAAATGACATCATCATTAAGTAAAGAAGCTGCATTGGTTCACGCGGCGCTCGAAGAGCGCGGTCTGGAAACTCCGTTGCGCGGCGAAGTGCTGGATCGCGAAACGCGTAAACGTCGTATTAAAGAGCACATGACCGAAATCATGCAGCTGCTTAATCTCGATCTGTCCGACGACAGCCTGGCGGAAACCCCGCACCGCATCGCCAAAATGTATGTCGATGAGATTTTCTCCGGCCTGGACTACGCCAACTTCCCAAAAATCACCGTCATTGAAAACAAGATGAAAGTGGATGAAATGGTGACGGTGCGTGATATCACGCTGACCAGCACCTGCGAACACCATTTTGTCACCATCGATGGCAAGGCGACCGTTGCCTACATTCCCAAGGATGCGGTGATTGGGCTGTCGAAAATCAACCGTATCGTGCAGTTCTTCTCCCAGCGCCCACAGGTGCAGGAGCGCTTAACTCAGCAGATCCTGGTGGCATTGCAAACCTTGCTGGGCACCAATAATGTGGCGGTATCAATTGATGCGGTCCATTATTGTGTTAAGGCGCGCGGTATCCGTGACGCGACCAGCGCCACCACCACGACCTCTCTGGGCGGGCTGTTCAAGTCCAGCCAGAACACCCGTCAGGAATTCCTGCGCGCGGTGCGCCATCACCAGTCGTGATGGGTCGCTAGAATGGTAACAGGCGCCTGCGGGCGCCTTTTTAATGAGCGGAATACAGCGATAAAATAATGAACACTAGCCCAACGGCTCCTTTGCCGCGCATCGCCACGCTGGACTGCGTGCGCGGTATCGCCATCCTTGGCATTTTGCTGCTGAATATCAGCGCCTTTGGCCTGCCGAAGGCGGCCTATCTCAATCCGGCCTATCTGGGCTTGCCTACAACGCGCGATGCCTGGACCTGGGCGCTGCTGGACATTTTCGCGCAGGCTAAATTCCTGGCGATGTTCGCCCTGTTGTTTGGCGCCGGGCTGCAGATGCTGCTGCGCCGCGGCAAAGGCTGGATACGTGCACGGCTGTCGTGGCTGGTGCTGTTTGGCCTGGGACATGCCATTTTCCTTTGGGATGGCGATATCCTGCTGGCCTATGGGCTGATCGGGTTGGTGTGCTGGCGGATGATCCGCGATGCGAAAGAAACCTATCAACTGTTGAAAACCGGCGTGGTGCTGTACCTG
This sequence comes from Serratia sp. GW822-FHT06E05, assembly GCF_058799445.1. Classification (NCBI taxonomy): domain Bacteria; kingdom Pseudomonadati; phylum Pseudomonadota; class Gammaproteobacteria; order Enterobacterales; family Yersiniaceae; genus Serratia; species Serratia sp. GW822-FHT06E05. The sequence goes on along the minus strand of NZ_JBXALM010000001.1, from coordinate 1,266,502 downwards.
ATTGGTGTCGGGGTGCTGTTGTTGTTGGGCTTCATTTCGCACGGTGAACCTGGCAGTTTCTGGCAACCCGGCGTGGCAGAGCTGCAGTATGAGAAGTTTTGGAAGCTGCAGGGCGGGATGGAAGCCTGGCGCAGCCGCACCGATCTTCTTTCCTCCAGCCTGCTGGCGATTGGCGCGCAATACGGTTGGGAGTTGGCGGGGCTGATGCTGTTCGGCGCCGGTTTAATGCGCAGTGGCTGGCTACGCGGCACTTATTCACCGGGTTACTACCGCCGGCAGGCAGCATGGCTGATACCGCTTTCATTGCTGATCCAACTGCCGGCCGTGGTGCTGCAATGGCATCTTCACTGGGACTACCGTTGGAGCGGTTTTTTATTGCAGGTGCCACGTGAGCTGGGGGCGCCCCTGCAGGCGATGGGCTATCTGGCGCTGTGCTACGGTTTTTGGCCGACGCTGTCGCGTTTGCGCATTGGACACTGGTTGACGCAGGTCGGGCGCATGGCGCTGAGCAATTACCTGCTGCAAACGCTGATCTGCACCACGCTGTTTTATCGCTTTGGCCTGTATCAACAGTTTGACCGCCTGCAACTTTTGGCTTTCGTTCCGTTGGTTTGGCTGGCTAACCTGTTGTTTTCAAACCTTTGGCTGCGCTATTTCGAGCAGGGGCCGGTGGAGTGGCTGTGGCGCAAACTCACCGCCCTGGCTACCGGCAAGGTAGAGCCCAAGGCGGTGAATTGAGATCTGGCGCAGGTAGGTTAAAAAAATGTATGTAAACGTTTTCTTTCCTGTGACGTAATTCACGCAGAGGAGGATGACAAACGGGGTAGGATAGCGCCACTGTCAACTACCCCGACCTCAGGATCCTTCATGACCTCTGTTCACCCAACCACCATTCGCGACGTGGCGAAGCGTGCGGGCGTGTCTGTGGCGACCGTCTCCCGCGTGCTGAATCACAGCGCCCTGACCAGCAAAGAGACGCGCGAGCAGGTATTGAAGGCGGTGGCTGAACTGGGCTATCGACCCAATGCCAATGCGCAAGCCCTGGCCACCCAGAGCAGCGATACCCTTGGGGTGGTGGTGATGGACGTCTCCGATCCCTTCTTCGGCGCACTGGTGAAAGCGGTAGACACCGTGGCGCAACAGCACCACAAATACCTGTTGATCGGTAACAGCTATCACCAGGCGGATAAAGAGCGCCACGCCATCGAGGTGCTGATTCGCCAACGCTGCAACGCCTTGATTGTTCATGCTAAAACTCTGTGTGATGCCGAGCTGATCGCCTTTATCGATCAGGTGCCGGGTATGGTGCTGATCAACAGAATCATACCCGGCTATGAACATCGCTGCGTCGGGCTCGATAACGTCAGTGGCGCAGAGATGGCGATGCGTTTGTTGTTGTCGCAGGGCCACCAGCGTATTGGTTATCTGGGCTCGAACCATCCAATCGAAGACGGGCCGCTGCGCCAGCAAGGCTACACGCAGGCGATGGCGGCGGCCGGGCTGGCAACGCCCGACAGCTGGCGCGCCTATGGTTCGCCAGATTTGCAGGGCGGGGAAGAGGCGATGATCGAACTGCTTGGCCGCAACCTGCATCTTAGTGCGGTATTCGCCTACAACGACGCCATGGCCGCCGGGGCGATGGCGGTGCTGAAAGAAAACGGTATCACAGTACCGCAAAACTTTTCGCTGGTTGGGTTCGACGACATCCCTATCGCTCGCTACACCAGCCCCAAGCTCACCACGGTGCGTTACCCGATTGTCACCATGGCGACGCTGGCCACCGAACTGGCCTTGCTGGGCGCGGCAGGCAAGCTGGAGCCGCAGGCCCGCCATTTGTTTATGCCGACCCTGGTCCGACGCCATTCTGTGGCTCCTTGGCAAAGTGAGGCGGCGGTCACTCTCTGAACATTTAATCTTGTGTAACCGTTTTCAATCTGTGAGAAAATTCACAGATTATTAACATCACGCCGTCTATGCTCTAGGCGTTTTCCAGCGTAAAGGCACTTGCCGCTGCTGTTTTAACTCACGCTGGCGCCACATTTTTCAGGAATAACATGATTCACGGATGACAGGGAAACTGCCAGGCCCGGTCGTGCTGACACCGCCGGTTGCCCTTGGCCTAATACCGAGCAAGACCCTACATAAACCGGAGACACACAATGAATAAGAAGGTTTTCACCCTGGCCGCGACGGCCGCAGCCATGATGTTTGGCGCCACAGCTCACGCAGATACCCGTATTGGCGTCACGATTTATAAATATGACGACAACTTTATGTCGGTGGTGCGCAAGGCAATCGAGAAAGACGCCAAGGCCTCTCCGGATGTCACCCTGCTGATGAATGACTCGCAGAACGACCAATCCAAACAAAACGACCAGATCGACGTGCTGATCGCCAAGGGCGTAAAAGCGCTGGCGATTAACCTGGTGGATCCAGCGGCTGCCCCGGTGGTGATTGATAAGGCACGCGCAAACGATATCCCTATCGTGTTCTACAACAAAGAGCCTTCCCGCAAAGCGCTGGACAGCTATGACAAAGCCTATTACGTGGGCACCGACTCTAAAGAGTCCGGCGTGATCCAGGGCCAACTGATTGAGAAACACTGGAAGGCCAACCCGAACTGGGATTTGAATAAAGACGGCCAGATCCAGTATGTGTTGCTGAAAGGTGAACCGGGCCATCCGGATGCAGAAGCGCGTACCACTTACGTGGTGAAAACGCTGAATGACGACGGTATCAAAACTCAGCAACTGCAGATGGACACCGCGATGTGGGACACCGCACAGGCAAAAGACAAGATGGACGCCTGGCTGTCCGGCCCTAACGCCAACAAAATCGAAGTGGTTATCGCCAACAACGATGCCATGGCGATGGGTGCGGTAGAAGCGCTGAAAGCGCATAACAAATCCAGCATCCCGGTATTCGGTGTCGATGCCTTGCCAGAGGCTCTGGCGATGGTGAAATCCGGCGCAATGGCGGGGACGGTGCTGAACGATGCCGACAACCAGGCCAAAGCCACCTTCGAGCTGGCGAAAAACCTGGCGGCGGGCAAACCTGCTGCCGACGGCACCCAATATAAAATCGACAATAAAGTGGTGCGCATTCCTTACGTTGGCGTAGATAAGGACAATTTGTCCAAATTTGTTAAGTAAGTTCTGAATGGCCCCGCCTGCGGTGCGCTGCCCGGCGCCAACACCAGGAAAGCCGCCGGCGGGGTAATTTTTCTTAAAATCACAGCCCAGATCCGATGAGTTTCAAGCTGCAGCTAATTAGGCGGCGGTTTGGAAGGTGTCGGGTCACATAGCCAGGTGTATTTATGGCCGACAGCCCACGCGAATTTTTGCTGGAAATGACTGATATCAGTAAATCATTTCCCGGCGTCAAGGCATTGGATAATGTGAATCTGCGCGTTCGTCCGCACTCCATTCATGCATTAATGGGAGAGAACGGCGCGGGGAAATCGACATTATTAAAATGCCTGTTCGGCATTTATAAAAAGGATGCCGGCAGTATTATTTTTCAGGGCCAGGAAATAGATTTCAAAAGCTCTAAAGAGGCGCTGGAACACGGCGTGTCCATGGTGCATCAGGAATTAAACCTGGTCTTGCAGCGCACCGTGATGGACAACATGTGGTTGGGGCGCTACCCGACCAAGGGCATGTTTGTCGATCAGGACAAGATGCTGAAAGATACCCAGGCGATATTCGACGAGCTGGATATTGATATTAACCCGCGGGATAAAGTGGGCACGCTATCGGTATCGCAAATGCAGATGATTGAAATCGCCAAGGCTTTCTCCTATGACGCCAAGATTGTCATTATGGATGAGCCTACTTCATCGCTGACGGAAAAAGAGGTGAACCACCTGTTCACCATTATCCGCAAGCTGAAGGAACGCGGCTGCGGCATCGTCTATATCTCGCATAAGATGGAAGAGATCTTCCAGCTGTGCGACGAAATCACCATTCTGCGTGATGGCCAGTGGATCGCCACCCAGCCGCTGGAAGGGCTGGATATGGACAAGATCATCTCGATGATGGTGGGGCGTTCGCTCAGCCAGCGTTTCCCCGATCGACAGAATACGCCGGGCGAGGTGATCCTGGAGGTGAAGAACCTGACCTCCTTGCGCCAGCCTTCGATTCGCGACGTCTCTTTCGATCTGCATCAGGGCGAGATCCTCGGCATCGCCGGGCTGGTGGGGGCCAAACGTACCGACATCGTCGAAACCCTGTTTGGCATCCGCGAAAAAATTGCGGGTACCATCAAGCTGCACGGTAAAACCATCAACAACCACAGCGCCAATGAGGCGATAAACCACGGTTTCGCACTGGTTACCGAAGAACGTCGTTCCACCGGGATTTATGCCTATCTGGACGTGGGGTTCAACTCGCTGATCTCCAATATTCGCAACTACAAAAATAAAATCGGCCTGTTGGATAACGCCCGCATGAAAAGCGATACCCAGTGGGTGATCGATGCCATGCGGGTCAAAACCCCGGGCCATCATACCCACATAGGTTCGCTGTCGGGCGGTAATCAGCAGAAGGTGATCATCGGCCGTTGGCTGCTGACTCAGCCGGAAATATTAATGCTGGATGAGCCGACGCGCGGCATTGACGTCGGCGCCAAATTCGAAATTTATCAGCTGATGACCGAACTGGCGAAGAAGGGCAAGGGGATCATTATTGTCTCGTCTGAAATGCCGGAGCTTTTGGGAATTACCGACAGAATACTGGTGATGAGTAATGGTCAGGTTGCGGGCATCGTCAACACCAAACAGACCTCGCAAAATGAAATTTTACGTCTTGCATCCCTGCACCTTTAAGGATCAGAATTATGAACGCGCTGAATAAAAAAACTTTGTTCACCTATTTCAAGGAAGGTGGCATTTACGTAGTGTTGCTGGTGCTGCTGGCAATTATTATTATCCAGGACCCGACCTTCCTCAGTCTAATGAACCTGAGTAATATCCTGACCCAGTCTTCGGTGCGCATCATTATTGCACTGGGCGTGGCGGGGCTGATTGTTACCCAGGGGACTGACCTGTCCGCCGGGCGCCAGGTTGGCCTGGCGGCGGTGATCGCGGCGACGTTGTTGCAGTCGATGGACAACGTGAACAAGGTATTTCCGCATATGGAAACCTGGTCGATCCCGCTGGTGATCCTGCTGGTGTGCGCCGTGGGTGCGGTGATCGGTCTGGTGAACGGTTTGATCATCGCTTACCTCAATGTGACGCCGTTTATTACCACGTTGGGCACCATGATCATCGTTTACGGCATCAACTCGCTGTATTACGACTCCGTTGGCGCATCGCCAGTGGCGGGGTTTGATCCCAAGTTTTCCACCTTTGCCCAGGGGTTCCTGCGTTTTGGCGACTTTAAGCTGTCGTACATCACCTTCTACGCCATCATTGCGATTATTTTTGTCTGGATCCTGTGGAATAAAACTCGCTTCGGCAAAAATATTTTCGCCATCGGCGGCAACCCTGAGGCGGCCAAGGTTTCTGGCGTGAACGTGCCGCTGAACCTGATCATGATTTATGCGCTGTCCGGGGTGTTCTACGCCTTCGGCGGCTTACTGGAAGCGGGCCGTATCGGCAGCGCCACCAATAACCTGGGCTTTATGTATGAACTGGACGCCATTGCCGCGTGCGTGGTGGGCGGGGTGTCCTTTGCCGGCGGTGTCGGGACGGTGCTGGGGGTCGTGACCGGGGTCATCATCTTTACGGTTATCAACTACGGCCTGACCTACATTGGCGTTAACCCTTACTGGCAGTACATCATCAAGGGCGGCATCATTATCTTCGCCGTGGCGTTGGACTCCTTAAAATACGCCAAGAAAAAATAGTTGTGTCTTAGCTATGAAAACGGCCAGCAAATGCTGGCCGTTGCTGTTTCCAGGGCGGGATAAAGCTTATTTGGCCTTTTGTTTTTCCGCAGCCAGCTTGTGTTCCAGCTCAACCAATTGCTCTGGCGAAACTGCCGGGTAGCCTTGGGCATCTTCCGGTACGGTATGCATGCCGGAAATGGGGATCAGTGGTCCGAGGAAGCGCGGCTCGCGTTTTAGTATGTACAAATCGGTCAGCGCGCCAAGGCGGGCGAAGATCTCGCGTGCCCGTACCGTCATCATGTCTTTTGGCGAAGGGACTGCGTAGCACTGAGCCTGGATCCCCATATGCAGCGCGATAAACAGCGCACGCTCGCAATGGAAGCGCTGGGTGATAATGATGAAGTCGTTGGTGTCGAACACTTTGCGGGTGCGTACGATAGAGTCAAGAGTACGGAAACCGGCATAATCCAGCACGATATCGCTGGGCGCCACGCCTGCGGCGATCAAATCGCGGCGCATGGTCATCGGCTCGTTGTAGCTTTGCTGGGCATTGTCGCCGCTCAGCAGCAGGTATTTCACTTTGCCGCTGTTATAGGCATTAATCGCGCCCTGAATGCGGTAGCGATAATATTGGTTGATCACGCCGGTGCGGTAATATTTGGCCGTGCCCAGTACCACGCCGACCTGGCGATGAGGCAGGCCTTGCAGTTCGTCATAGACGTAAGGCGCGGTTTTCCAGCTGATCCAACGATCGAGCGCGAGAGCCGAAAGCATCAACAGCGCAGTGATGATGAACAGGCTGATTATCAGGCGTTTCCACATGTTATTGCCTTACGCGCACAGGGGCCAAAAAAGATGGCTCAAGGCTACTTTACCTGACAGGCCGACGCAAGCTTGACGCCCTATCAAGCAAGCATTGCACCGCATTTTTAGGCAGTTTGAGCATAAAAAAAGCCCGGCGAGCCGGGCCTGATGTTTAACTGCGCAAATCAGAATGAAGTGCGCTTATAGCTGCGGTATTGCGGGCGCCAGAAGTTGTGTTCGATGCCTTTAGACAGCGCTTCTTCTGAGGTGACCACTGCCACACCTTGCAGCTGCGCCGCTTTACCCACTTCCATGGCAATGCACTTGGACACGCCCTGAATATCGTCGATATTCGGCAGCAGTGCGCCATGCCCGTCAGTTGCCAGCGGCGAACAGTCGGCCAGCGCACGGCTGGCGGCCATCAGCATCGCGTCGGTTACGCGGGTGGCACCGGAGGCCAGTACGCCCAATCCAATCCCCGGGAAGATATAGGAGTTGTTGCACTGGGCAATCGGGAATACCTGATCTTTGTAGCTCACCGGCGCAAACGGGCTGCCGGTTGCTACTAATGCAGCGCCTTCGGTCCAGTTAATGATGTCTTCCGGGCGGGCTTCCACGCGGGAGGTTGGGTTGGACAGCGGCATGACGATCGGGCGCGGGCAGTGCTTGTGCATTTCGCGGATCAGTTCTTCGGTAAACAGGCCTGGCTGGCCCGAAACGCCGATCAAAATGGTTGGCTTGGCATTACGCACCACGTCCAGCAGGGAAATGGCGTCGCTTTCTGTTTGCCATGCAGTCAGATTCTCGCTCTTTTGCACCAGCTTGCTCTGGAAATCGAGCAGGTTAGGCAGTTTGTCGGTCAGCAGGCCGAAACGGTCGACCATAAAGACGCGCGCGCGGGCTTCGTCTTCGCTCAGGCCTTCGGATTTCATCTGCGCGATAATTTGCTCGGCAATGCCGCAACCTGCAGAGCCGGCGCCCAGGAAGGTGACGGTCTGATCGCGCAGTTGGCTGCCAGCGGCGCGGCTGGCGGCGATCAGGCTGCCCAGCGTGACGGCTGCGGTGCCCTGAATGTCGTCGTTGAAGCAGCAGATTTCGTCACGGTAGCGGTTCAGCAGCGGGGTGGCGTTATTCTGCGCAAAATCTTCGAACTGCAGCAGCACGTTCGGCCAGCGGCGCTTGACCGCCTGGATAAACTCTTCAACAAAGGCGTGGTATTCGTCGCCTGAAATACGCGGGTGACGCCAGCCCATGTACAGCGGATCGTTCAGGCGCTGCGGGTTGTTGGTGCCGACGTCCAGCACCACCGGCAGGGTATAGGCCGGGCTGATGCCGCCGCAGGCGGTGTACAGCGACAGTTTACCGATTGGAATGCCCATGCCGCCGATACCCTGGTCGCCCAGACCGAGAATGCGCTCACCGTCGGTGACGACGATCACCTTAACGTTTTGCTTGGTGGCGTTTTGCAGCATGTCGTCAATGCGGTCGCGATTAGGGTAGGAGATAAACAGCCCACGCGCCCGGCGGTAAATATCGGAGAAGTGCTCACAGGCCTCACCCACCGTCGGCGTGTAGATGATCGGCATCATCTCGCTCAGGTGCGCTTCCAGCAGGCGATAGAACAGGGTTTCGTTGGTGTCCTGGATATTACGCAGATAAATGTGTTTATCGCTGTCGTTTTTGAAATCCTGGTACTGGCGGTAGGCACGTTCCGCCTGCTCTTCGATGGTTTCTACCGCTTCTGGCAGCAACCCGTGCAGGTTGAAATGGCTGCGTTCATCCTCGGTGAAAGCGCTGCCTTTATTGAGCAGCGGGAATTCCAGCAGAATAGGGCCGGCATAAGGGATGTAGAGAGGGCGTTTGCTTTCGTATTCAAGTTCCATGGCTTTTGCTCTTCAACGTATCGGATAACTTTATGGGCTAGATCCTAAAAGATCGGGGAAATATGTACAGCAATTGTTATCGGATCATGAGGTAAATTGGCGTAATTATCGACGATCAAGTCCTAATTTAACTAAAGAAAGTGTTTTAAGACGTGAATGCCATTGTAATCGGCTGGCGGGGCTGGTAACAGCGGTGCCGGGCAGCACCGCCAGGGGGCAGATTTAGAAAGTGATACGGGTGACATTTTGGCAACCCAGCGCGGCCAACGTGGCGCGGGTGGCATCCCATTGGGTGAGGATGGCACTGTCGGGCTCGGCCAGCACCGCTCGAACCACTTTTTGGCAGTCGCCGCCGGAGACGTTCATCAGAATCAGCGCGGCCTGCAGCGGTGGCAGGCTGGGGTTGAAGGCTGCGTTTTCCGCATAGCGACCGCTATAAATCGTTCCGTCTTCGGCTTCCAGTGCGACGCCGCTGTGGGCATTGCTGTAGGGCGCGTGACTCTGATTGGCGGCAGCCAGCGCGGCCATCTCCAGTTCGTCGGTCAGCGTCAGTTGGAAACCATGATCGACGCGGTCCATCAGCAACGTGGCGATATTCAGGTCTTTCGGGCCGAAGGCATCCGGCAGATAGTCGCCCAGGGTGGCCGGTTCGCGACCGGGCAGACGAATTTTCAGCGTGGTACCACTGTTGAGTTCGTTCATAAACTGACGGCAGTGGCCACAAGGCGTGTAATTAACGGTGATGGAGGCTAACGCTGATTCGCCGCGTAGCCAGGCATGAGTTACGGCACACTGCTCTGCATGAATGGTTTGTTGCATCGGTGCGCCGCTGAACTCCATGTTGGCGCCAAAATACAGGTTGCCGCTCTGCCCGCGAGCAATGGCGCCAACATAAAACTGCGAAATCGGCGCTAACGAGCAGGCCGCCGCCAGCGGCAGCAGAGCGAATGCCAGAGCATCATCATCCAGCCCGCAGCGCTGCTTGATAGCATCCACTTGTTCCGCCTTGAGCATGGCCGGAAAATCAGGCGCATCAAAATAAGGCAGCAGGGCGGATTGCAATGTGGCGGGCAGTTCAGCAAAAGCGGTTTGAAAACGCGGGTGCATAGAAACTCTCTCTACAGGTTAACGGGATAACATTCTAGGCAGCCCAGCGCGAATAAAGTGTGATGCAAATCTCTTTATTGATGAAATCAATGCAATGAAAACCATAAATGCGAGATGTATCGCAAGTTTTAGGCCTTAGGCAAACAGGTGCAACAGCACCGGAAACAGAAACGGCGCCAGCAGCGAGGTGATGATGCCGCAGATCACCAGGGCCAGTGAACCAAATGCCCCTTCCTGATAGTCCATTTCCGCACAGCGTGCCGTGCCCAGCGCATGTGACGCGGTCCCCATTGCCAACCCGCGTGCCGAGCGGGTGGTGATTTTCAATACTTTGAACAGCGTATGCCCGAAAACCGCGCCGAGAATACCGACGAAAATCACGCAAACGGCGCTGATTGCCGGAATGCCGCCGAGCGACTCTGCGACCGCCATGGCGATGGGCGTGGTGACCGATTTTGGCATGATGGAAGCGGCAATTTCCGGCGTGGCCCCCATCCATAAAGCGATGGCGCCGCCGCTGATCATCGCGGTCAGGCTGCCGATAAAGCAGACGGCGATAATGGACTTCCAGCGCGCGCGGATCTGATGCAGCTGTTCATACAGCGGATAAGCCAATGCCACTACGGCCGGTTGCAGCAAGTCATTGAGGATTTTACTGCCCTGAAAATAACGCTCATAAGGAATACCGGTCAGCAACAGCAGGGGGATGATCACCGCCATCGACACCAGCAGTGGGTTCAGCAACGGCATGTTCAGCCATTGCGCCAGTTTGCGCGCTGCAAAATAGATGGCCAGCGTCAGCGGTAATGACCACCAGATTTCATGGATCATTTTTCGCCCTCCGCGGCATCCGGCTTGCCGATGATGGTGCGCTCCCGGTGGAAATAATGTGAGGTGTAGCCGACCACCACCAACACCATCAGGGTGCTGACGATGCAGGACACCACCAGCGGCCCCAGATGCTCGATAATTTGGTCATAGTATTTCATCACTCCCACGCCGATAGGCACGAACAACAGCACCATATAGCGGATCAGCAGGTGGCAACCGGGTTTGACCCATTTGGCCGGCAGAATTTGGGTGGAGAGCAGGGCGAACAGCAACAGCATGCCGATAATGCTGCCCGGAATGGCGATCGGCAGCAGAGCCGCGATGGCATTGCCGGCGAACAGACAAAGGTAGATAAGGACGAATGCCCTCAGGTATTTCCAGCACAGAGTGAGTAGCTTGGCCATAACTTAATCCCGTTTAACCGATGAATTCATCATACAATTAAACTGTGATCTTCGCCACAAATCACACCATGAATTCTCTCTATGGCTACCATGCCGATGGGGCTGGTTGACAACCACGATGAAAAGGGACGCAGGTTTATTCTGCACTGGCGAAGTTGGCATTCTGTTGTTGCCTCTGCGCCAGGCGATGCCCGAGAAAAAAGAATAGCAGGCTGAGCAGCGCAGCAGCAATCAACATCAGAAACATCATTTGCGGCGCGGCGTAGCTGAGAATAAAACCGCACAGTACCGGATTGATGGCGCCGCCCAGAGCGCTTAGGTTTTGTACGCCGTAATAGCTGCCTTTCAGGTGCTGTGGCGCGATGAAGTCGATAAACATATATTCCACCGGGATCACTATGATTTCGCCCAGGGTGAATATCGCCATGGCAAGGATCCAGAGCCAGAGCGATTGCCCGGCCAGCCAAAAACCGATCAGCCCGAGAATGAAAAATAGCGTGCCCAGCGCCAGCCAGCGCAGCATATTTTCCTGACGCATGCCGCGGCTGAGCAGATACTGCAGGGCGATGACGATACAGGCGTTGACGATCATCACCGCCCCAATGACCTGATAAGCGAACTCTGCATTAGAAACGGTGATCAGGTATTGCGATAAATAGCCGGAGAACTGGCCAAAAACCACCGCACCCAGCGTACTGCCAAGGGTAAAGTAAATCAGCCGGCGATCGTTACGCAGGATGGTCAGCGTTTGGCGAAAATTAGGGCGGGCGGCGGGCGTTGCATCCAGCGCGACCGGGGCCGTAGCGGGCTGCTTGCCCAGGATGAAGTTCAGCGTCGCCACCGTGAATAAAGCCAATCCACCGGAAAGGTAAAACGGCAACAGCGGATCCAGACCTGCCACCAGTACCCCCAACGATGATCCAACCGCCCAGCCGACGTTGACCAGCGTATAGTTTATTGAAAAGGCTTTGATGCGCTGCGCGACCGGCAGCCAGTCGGCAAAGCACGCTTTAATGGTGATGCCCAATACGGAATAGGCGGTATGTAAAATAGCCAAAACCACAACGATCCCCCCTGGCCGCGGGATCCACGGGATAGCGAAAAAACTCAGGGCGAACAAAAGAATGGAAATCAGGATCAGCGTGTTTTTGTTGAATTTGTCTACCAGGTAGCCGCCATACAGGCTGGCGAAAATGCCGAGCGCCAGGCTGATACCCAGAATGATGCCGACGCTTTTGGGCAGCAGATGAAAATGCCCGGTCAGATAGATAGTAATGAACGGCAGCGTTACGCCGCGGCCAATGGTCAGTACCAGCGAACTGACCAGCAAGGCGTTAATCAGCGGTGGGAATCCCTTCATATCAGACCTGTTTATGCATACAGTGATAAAACCAGTATGGATAACATAGCTCATTTTGGCCGTCTGGGAAGAGGCGATGTAAAAAAAGAGGTTACTTCGGTAAGCTCCTGGAGAGGGATTACTTGCCGGTTTTAGCCTGAAGCCTGGCGTATCACTACTGGACTAAGCGCATAAAAAGGGCCGAGCAAGCTCGACCCTTTAGAGGTTGGAAAACAGGTATTATTTCACCTGCATTCCTGGCTGTGCGCCGCTGTCCGGGCTCAGCAGGAAGATCTCTTTCCCTCCTGGGCCGGCAGCCATCACCATGCCTTCAGAAATCCCGAAGCGCATTTTACGCGGTGCCAGGTTGGCGACCATGATGGTCAGACGGCCTTCAAGCGCTTTCGGATCCGGGTAAGCGGAGCGAATGCCAGAGAAGATCTGACGTGATTCGCCGCCCAGATCCAGCTGCAGCTTCAGCAACTTGTCTGAACCTTCAACAAAGTCGGCGCTCTTGATCAGCGCAATGCGCATATCAACCTTGGCGAAATCGTCAAAGGTGATGGTTTCCTGAATAGGATCGTCCGCCAACGGCCCGCTGACCACTTTCGTTGCCGCCATGTCTTCTTTCGAGGCGCTAACCATTTCATTGACCTTATCCAGGTCGATACGGTTGAACAGCGCCTTGAATGCGTTGACCTGATGCCCCAACAGCGGTTGCTGGATGCTGTCCCAGGTAAGCTCGCAGTTGAGGAAGGCTTCGGTACGTTCGGTCAGTGACGGCAGCACCGGTTTCAGATAGGTCATCAGCACGCGGAACAGGTTGATGCCCATGGAACAGATGGCCTGCAGATCGGCATCGCGGCCTTCTTGCTTCGCCACCACCCAAGGAGCCTGTTCGTCCACATAGCGGTTAGCCAAATCGGCCAGCGCCATGATTTCGCGGATTGCACGGCCCGACTCACGGCTGGCGTAGGCGTCGGCGATGCTTTGCGCTGCGTCAACGAAGGTCTGGTACAGCGCCGGATCGGCCAGCTTGTCGGCCAGTTGGCCACCGAAACGCTTGCTGATAAAGCCGGCGTTGCGCGAAGCCAGGTTGACCACTTTATTGACGATGTCGGCGTTCACCCGCTGCACGAAATCTTCCAAATTCAGGTCGATATCGTCAATGCGTGAAGACAGCTTGGCGGCGTAGTAATAACGCAGGCAGTCGGCATCCAGGTGTTGCAGGTAGGTGCCGGCCTTGATGAAAGTGCCGCGAGATTTGGACATCTTGGCGCCGTTCACTGTCACATAGCCGTGCACGAACAGATTGGTCGGTTTGCGGAAGTTACTGCCTTCCAGCATCGCCGGCCAGAACAGGCTGTGGAAATAAACGATGTCTTTACCGATAAAGTGATACAGCTCGGTCGTGGAGTCCTTACGCCAGAACTCGTCGAAATCCAGATCGCCGCGCTTGTCGCACAGGTTTTTGAATGAACCCATGTAACCGATAGGCGCATCTAGCCAGACGTAGAAGTATTTGCCCGGCGCGTCCGGGATTTCAAAGCCGAAATACGGCGCATCGCGGGAGATATCCCACTGTTGCAGGCCGGATTCGAACCACTCCTGCATCTTGTTTGCCACCTGTTCTTGCAGCGCGCCGGAACGGGTCCAGGCCTGCAGCATTTCGCTGAACGACGGCAGATCAAAGAAGAAGTGCTCTGAATCGCGCAATACCGGCGTTGCCCCGGAAACCACGGATTTCGGCTCGATCAACTCGGTCGGGCTGTAGGTCGCGCCGCAGACTTCGCAGTTGTCGCCGTATTGGTCCGGTGATTTACATTTCGGGCAGGTGCCTTTGACGAAACGGTCGGGCAGGAACATGCCTTTCTCCGGATCGTACAATTGGGAAATGGTGCGGTTCTTGATAAAGCCGTTTTCTTTCAGGCGGCCGTAAATCAGGCTCGACAGTTCACGGTTTTCATCGCTATGGGTGGAATGATAGTTATCATAGCTGATGCCAAAACCGGCGAAATCCTGTTGGTGCTCCTGGCTCATCTCCGCAATCATTTCTTCCGGCTTGATACCCAACTGCTGAGCTTTCAGCATGATTGGCGTGCCGTGCGCATCGTCCGCACAGATGAAATGAACCTCGTTGCCGCGCATTCGTTGGTAACGAACCCAGATATCTGCCTGGATATGCTCGAGCATGTGGCCGAGATGGATGGAACCATTTGCGTACGGTAGCGCGCACGTCACCAATAATTTTTTCGCGACTTGAGCCATAGTGAGAACTTGGTTTCTGTAATGAATAAAAAGGGTCTTCGATGTTACCCGATCGCGCCCGCTACGGCTAGGGCGGTTTCTTTGTGCGGACATGCGCCGACCGGCTCTCACTTCTGATATGCTTAGCGGGAAGCTATCCATTCAAAATCAAGGAGCCGGGATGAACGCAAAATCCCCCGAGCAGACCAACCCCGAAGTTCTGCGTGCCCTGGTGACCGGTGTACTGGCCGCCTTTGAACACCCGACGTTAAAAAACAATCTGACTGCGCTGAAGGCAATTCACCACTGCGCGCTGCTGGATAATGTGCTGCATATTGAATTGACCATGCCCTTTGCCTGGCAAAGTGGTTTTGAGGCGCTCAAAGACAGTGTCAGCGCAGAACTGCTGCGCGTGACCGGCGCCGAGGCGATTGACTGGAAACTGAAGCATGATATCACCACGCTGAAACGCGCCAACGATCAGGCCGGCATCAAGGGCGTGCGTAATATTATCGCCATCAGTTCCGGCAAGGGCGGGGTGGGCAAATCCACCACAGCGGTTAACCTGGCGTTAGCGCTGGCGGCAGAAGGCGCCAAGGTCGGTATTTTGGACGCCGACATCTATGGCCCGTCAATTCCGAACATGCTGGGGACCGAAAACGAGCGACCAACCTCACCGGACGGTCAGCACATGGCGCCGATCGTGGCCCACGGGCTGGCGACCAACTCGATCGGTTATCTGGTGACCGATGACAACGCCATGGTTTGGCGTGGCCCAATGGCCAGCAAGGCGCTGATGCAACTGCTGCAGGATACGCTGTGGCCGGATCTGGACTATTTGGTGCTGGATATGCCGCCGGGCACTGGCGACATCCAGTTGACGCTGTCGCAAAATATTCCGGTCACTGGCGCTCTGGTTGTTACAACACCGCAGGATATTGCGCTGCTCGATGCCGCCAAGGGCATTGTGATGTTTGAAAAAGTGCATGTGCCGGTCTTGGGTATCGTGGAAAACATGAGCGTGCATATTTGCAGCAACTGCGGACATCACGAGCCGATCTTCGGTACCGGCGGTGCGGAGAAGCTGGTGAAGAAATACCACAGCCGCCTGTTGGGGCAACTGCCGCTGCACATTTCTCTGCGCGAGGATTTGGATCGTGGTGCGCCAACGGTGATAAGCCGACCGGACAGTGAGTTTGCCGAACTGTATCGCCAACTTGCCGGCCGGGTGGCCGCGCAAATGTACTGGCAGGGCGAAGCTATCCCAACAGAAATTTCTTTCCGCGCGTTGTAGTTGTAATCGTCGCAGGCAGAAAGATAAAACCCCGGATATTTCCGGGGTTTTGCTTATGGGGGAATAGCTTATTTGTGCAAATCAGCCCTGGTGTACGGGCGTTCGATCTGTGCCAATACGGTGGCAATATGCTCCAACAGCCCCTGAGTCGGTGCCGGTTGCCGTACGCCCATGAGCACCATTGGCAGCGCCAGTGCGACGATAATCTGCGGAACGGAAAGCTGGGGGCGTGGTTTACCACGCTGCAACCACAGGAACAGGGTGCTGGCCAGATAACCCAGAATCAGCCCGCTCACCACTTCCGAAGGTGAGTGCACATGGATAGCAAGCCGAGAGAGCCCGATGGTAAGCGGCAAGACCAGACCCACCACCAGCGCCATGCTGCGCACGGCATGAGAAAATCGGCCGGTCAACGTCCAGAGCAGTACTGGCCAGATGCTGGCCGCCAACGCAGAGTGGCCGCTAAAACCGGTAAAATCATAGCTTTTAATGCCAATGCCCCAGCCCATAAAGGCCAGTTTGGATGCACACACCACGCCACCGGCGCAGCCGAAGACCAGCGCCCACTGCCAGCCGGCAGTCCGGGTGGCGCGAGGGGCGACCAATACGGCAAAAAGAATCAGCGAGCAGGGCAACAGCAACATGCTGTCGCCAAAAAATGTCAGAAAATGCCAGTCCAGCACGTCAGTCTCCGGTAAAAGATATCATCCCATTAGCAGGATGATGAGCAAGCGTCGGAGTTTACCCTGTGGCGTTCAATTGCCCTAGACGCAATAATCTTAAAACGCTGCCATGCCTATTCTGGCGAAATAACCGCAGATAGCGCCCAACGGCGCCAATATAGTCTGGCGCAATGCCCGCTAACTCCCTATAATTGACGCGTTTTAGTCCCCCCCTTCACACTACGAAATCAGGTCTTTAATTTTATGACTGACAAGCCGCATCAGTGCGTCATTATTGGTATCGCCGGCGCATCTGCCTCCGGAAAAAGCCTTATCGCCAGTACATTGTATCGTGAGCTTCGCGATCAGGTTGGCGATGAACATATCGGCGTTATTCCTGAAGACAGTTACTACAAAGACCAGACACACCTGACCATGGAAGAACGGGTCAAGACCAACTATGACCACCCGAGTGCCATGGACCACAATCTGCTGTTCCAGCATCTGCAAATGCTGAAATCAGGCAGGGCGATAGAATTACCTTTGTATAGCTACACCGAACACACACGCAAAAAAGAGACTGTTCACCTGGAACCGAAAAAGGTGATTATTTTGGAGGGGATCCTGCTATTAACGGACATCCGTTTGCGTCAGGAAATGAACTTCTCGATCTTTGTCGATACGCCACTGGATATTTGCTTAATGCGCCGTATGAAGCGCGACGTGAATGAGCGTGGTCGTTCAATGGATTCGGTGATGGCGCAATACCAGAAAACCGTTCGTCCGATGTTCCTGCAGTTTATCGAACCTTCCAAACAATATGCTGACATTATCGTTCCTCGCGGGGGTAAAAACCGCATTGCGATCGATATTCTGAAAGCCAAAATCAGCCAATTCTTTGAATAATGCCGTTCAATGGCCGGGAAACCTGTGTTTCCGGCCAGCGGGCAACTATTTACGCTGCGGCGTAGACCTTTCGCTCGTTGTGTGGCAATTTTTGTTTTAGTGACACGCTTTGATGGAGATAAACAAATGAGACTGTGCGACCGTGATATAGAAGCCTGGCTGGATTGCGAAAAACTGGTGATTTCACCGCGTCCGCCGATTGAGCGTATTAACGGGGCCACAGTGGATGTCCGTTTAGGCAACCAGTTCCGCGTGTTTCGCGGCCACACCGCCGCGTTTATCGATCTCAGTGGGCCGAAGGATGAAGTCAGTGCCGCATTGGATCGCGTGATGAGTGATGAAATCGTTCTGCCAGAAGGCGAAGCCTTCTTCCTGCATCCTGGCGAACTGGCACTGGCGGTGACGCTGGAGTCGGTAACGCTGCCAAACGATCTGGTTGGGTGGCTGGACGGTCGTTCCTCTCTGGCGCGCCTGGGGTTAATGGTGCACGTTACCGCACACCGTATCGACCCAGGCTGGCAGGGCCGAATTGTTCTGGAGTTCTATAATTCAGGTAAGCTGCCGCTGGCATTACGCCCGGGCATGCTGATTGGCGCGCTGAGTTTTGAACCGCTTTCAGGGCCGGCGGCACGTCCTTACAACAGCCGGCAGGATGCAAAATACCGCGATCAACAGGGTGCGGTAGCCAGTCGAATCGACAAGGACTAACAGCGCTGGAAGCACTGTCGGTGTGGCGTTGACAAGAGGATGGCATGAGAAGATTACTGACGACTTTGGTGATTTTGCTGGTGGTGCTGGTGGCGGGGATGTCTGCGCTGGTGCTGTTGGTTAATCCGAATGATTTTCGTGCCTACATGGTCACGAAGGTTGAACAAAAGAGCGGTTATCATCTGACGTTGGATGGCGATCTGCGTTGGCATATCTGGCCACAGCTCAGCATTCTTGCAGGGCGTATGACGCTGACCGCGCCGGGGGCCACCGCCCCAGTGGTGAGCGCAGAAAACATGCGTCTTGATGTCAAACTGCTGCCGTTGCTGTCGCATCAACTGTTTGTAAAACAGGTGATGCTGAAAAATGCCGTCATCCGCCTTACGCCAGAAAGTGAAGAACAAGATCAACCTGATGCGCCTATTGCTCCCGCCGGCCGTGCTGAAGCGTCGGTAGATACGCCCTGGAAATTTGATATCGATAACCTTCGCGTGGTGGACAGCCTGCTAATTTGGCAGCGCCCCAATAACGAACAGATTAACGTTCGTGATATTAACCTCAGCCTGCAGCAAAATGCCAAACGCCAGGCGCAAATGGAACTGTCCAGCCGGGTGAACCGCAATCAACGCGATCTGAGTTTCAGCATCGCAGCGGATATCGATTTACAGCAATACCCTCGGCGTATTGCGGCCAATGTGAGCCAGTTCAGTTACCAACTGGAAGGTGCAGACATTCTGGCCGGTGGCATCAAGGGTGATGGCACCACTCAGGTGGTATATCAACAAACACCACAGCAAGTCGCGCTGAGCCAACTGAATGTTAGCGCTAATGACAGCCGGTTTACCGGTGCAGCCGATATTAAACTCGGTGAAATCCCGACTTATGTGCTGAACCTGGCATCCACTGCGGTGAATATGGATGCGTTTACCGGTTGGCAATCCACCGATTCGCAAGTCCAGCAAGCGCAGGGCGTGACTTCGGCGCCGGTCATTGCCAGCCAAATTGACGATCCGCAACAAAATCTAGAGGTGTTGCGAGACTTTAACGCGCAACTCAAACTGAACGTGGATCAACTGACCTATCGCGGTATGAGCATTGCCCATTTGGTGCTAGAGGCGGAAAACCGCCAGGGCTTGTTAACATCGCATTCATTCTCAGGTCAGTTGGCCGGTGGTGATTTCGCGTTGCCGGGGACGCTCGACGCCCGGGGCAGCCACCCGGTAATCACTGTACAGCCGGTACTGAAACAGGTTGAACTTGGCACCGTTTTGAAAGCGTTTGAGATGCCACAGGTGTTGACCGGCAAATTCAGCATGCAGGGGGATTTAACCGGCGATCGCTTTACCTCACAGTCATTTGAACGACGCTGGCAGGGCACGGCTCAGATGACGATGCAGGACGCGCAGTTGCACGGCCTGAATATTCAGCAACTGATTCAGCAAGCGGTGGCGCGTAACGACAACAGCGTGCGCGGGCAAGACGATTACCAGCGTTACACCGAAGTAAAGCAATTGTCGGCGAAAGCCAGCCTAAATCGCGGCATGATAAAAATCACCGAGCTGGGCGCAGATTCCCCGTTGTTGAACCTCAGTGGTGGCGGCAGCGTAAATATGCCGGGCAAACAGTGCGATATGACGCTTAATGTGCGGGTAACCGGTGGTTGGCAAGGGCGCAGCGATCTGATCGAACAACTGCAGAAAACGCCGATTCCGTTGCGGGTTTATGGCCCGTGGAATCAGCTCAACTACCAATTGCAGGTCGATCAGGTACTGCGTAAAACGCTGCAGAACCGGGCGAAGGACGCGCTGAACAAATGGGCTGAAAAGAACCAGGATTCACGCGAAGGGCAGGATCTGAAAAAGCTGCTCGATAAGCTTTAATCTTAACGATGCGGGTCGGTTCTCGGCCCGCATTTTTGATAAACCCCGTAAAGTGTTTCTCCCCCCAATAATTTCCTCCCGTAACATTGACGAACATCATGATGCATTTGGCTGAGTTTGTGCAGAGTGTGCGCAGTTAAGCGATTTATACGCTTTGGCATGGTCAATAACGATAAAGATAAGTTGAGGGAATATGATAGAGCTTCTGATTGGGGCGGTCGTCGCGGCGGGCGTTGGCCGCTACATCATCAAGGGCTACTCCGCTACCGGGGTGTTGATGGTGGGGGGCTTATTGCTGTTGGCAATCAGCGCCCTGATGGGCAAAAGCCTGTTGCCTGCCAGTGCTGCCACTACCGGGTGGCGTGCGACTGACATCATCGAATACGTCAAAATCTTGCTGATGAGTCGCGGTGGCGATCTTGGCATGATGATTATGATGCTGTGTGGCTTTGCCGCTTATATGACGCACATTGGCGCGAATGATGTGGTGGTGAAGCTGGCTTCTCGTCAGCTGCAGATGATCAACTCTCCCTATCTTTTGATGGTCGCGGCTTATTTTGTCGCTTGTCTGATGTCACTGGCGGTCTCTTCAGCCACGGGCCTGGGCGTGTTGCTGATGGCCACGTTATTCCCGTTGATGGTCAACGTCGGCATCAGCCGAGGGGCGGCGGCAGCTATCTGTGCTTCGCCTGCGGCGATTATCCTGGCGCCAACCTCGGGTGACGTGGTGTTGGCAGCCAAGGCGGCGGAAATGCCACTGGTCGATTTTGCATTTAAAACCACTTTACCGATTTCCATTGCGGCCATTGTCTGCATGGCCATCGCGCATTTCTTCTGGCAACGCTATCTGGACAAAAAGAACAACGAACAGCATCACATTATGGATGTGAGTGAAATCACCACCCACGCACCCGGTTTCTACGCCGTACTGCCTTTCACACCGATACTCGGTGTATTGGTATTTGACGGCAAGTGGGGGCCGGAACTGCATATCATCACCGTGTTGGTCGGGTGCATGTTGCTGGCGGCGGTAATTGAATTTCTGCGCAGTTTTAGCGCCAAACAGGTATTCACCGGGTTGGAAGTGGCCTATCGCGGTATGGCGGATGCGTTCGCCAGCGTCGTTATGCTGTTGGTGGCAGCCGGCGTTTTCGCTCAAGGGTTGAGTACCGTCGGGTTTATCAGTGGGCTGATTAGCCTGGCGCAGTCGTTCGGTACCGGTGGCATTATCATGATGTTGGTGTTGGTGGTGATTACCATGCTGGCAGCCATGACGACCGGTTCGGGTAATGCGCCATTTTATGCTTTCGTTGAACTTATCCCTAAATTGGCGGCACAGATGGGGGTTAATCCGGCGTATCTGGTGATCCCGATGCTACAGGCGTCAAATCTGGGACGCACCCTGTCACCGGTTTCCGGCGTGGTGGTTGCGGTGGCCGGCATGGCTAAGATCTCGCCTTTCGAGGTGGTAAAACGCACTTCGGTGCCGGTGATCGTCGGGTTAATCGTGGTTATAGTGGCGACGGAGTTGCTGGTTCCCCAGCATTTATAAAAGAAGCCGGGCTAGGCCCGGCCTGAGTTTAAACTTCGTAGTCCGGTTCTGGTACTGACAACGGCGTGATTTTCACTTTCAAAATACGGTGGCTGCTGACTTCCAGCGGTTCAAACAGGTAGTCACCGATCCGCAATTGCTCACCTTCCTGAGGGATACGTTGGCTGTGCTCCATCAACAAGCCAGCCAGCGTGTGGTACTCACGCTTATCCTCCAGTGGTAATGGCAGATAAAGTACCAAATCCTCCAGTGGCATATAGCCATTGGCAGTCCAACTGCCATCCTCATTTTGCTGGATGTCATGCCGGGCATCGACTTCTTCACCTGCTTCCGGCAGGTTACCGGCGATGGTTTCCATCACGTCGGTCAGCGTGACAATCCCTTCGACCGAGCCGAACTCATCAACCACAAAGGCAAAATGCGTCTGTGCCTGGCGGAATTGCTCCAGCGCACTCAGCAGGGTTAACTGTTCGGGGAAGATCAGCGGTTGCAGCACCAGAGAGCGTAAATCAAGTGGGGCTTGGTTCAACTGCTGTTTCAACACGTCAATAGTATGGATGACGCCGAGCGGCTCATCACTGGCGCTGTTTTCCACCACCACGATGCGCGTATGCTGGTTTTTTTCCAGCAACTGGGTCAGTTTTTCTTGTGGATCGTTCAACTCAAGGTATTCCACATCATGGCGGGAGGTCATGATGCTGCTAACCGTACGCTGCGCCATGCCCAGCACGCGTTCTATCATGTGACGTTCCTGTTGATTGAAAATCTCGCCGCTTTCACTGTCGCTGTCGGCCAGTAGATTAGCGGAGTGGCTGTCCACTTCCGCTTCCTCATGCTTGCCGCTCAGCATGCGCAGCACGGCTTCAGCCGTTCGTTCGCGCAGGGGCCGCACCTTGGAAAGAAAACGGCGGCGATTAAACTGTGACAGCTGGTTCAACGCTTCAATCATTACGGAGAAGCCTATTGCAGCGTACAAATAGCCTTTAGGAATGTGGTAGCCAAAACCTTCGGCGACCAGGCTAAAGCCGATCATCAGCAGGAAGCTCAGGCACAGGATGACGATTGTCGGATGGGCATTGACGAAGCGTGTTAATGGCTTGCTGGCCAACAGCATCAAGCCGATAGCGATACAAACCGCAATCATCATGACGGCGAGATGGTCGACCATGCCGACGGCGGTTATCACCGAGTCGAGCGAGAAGACGGCATCCAACACCACAATTTGCGCCACCACAGGCCAGAAGCGGGCGCCTTTGCGCGAACCATGTTGCTCTTCATCTTTACCCTCCAGCCGCTCGTTAAGCTCCATGGTAGCTTTGAACAACAGGAAGATACCCCCGACCAGCATAATAAGGTCGCGTCCGCTAAACGGATGACCGGCGGCAAAAAACAGCGGTTGGGTGAGCGTGGCCAGCCACGAGATGGAAGCCAGCAGGGCCAAGCGCATCAGCAGTGCCAGTAACAAACCAACGACGCGGGCTTTATCTCTTTGATGTTTAGGTAATTTTTCCGCCAGAATGGCGATAAAGATAAGGTTGTCTATACCCAGAACGATTTCCAGCACGACCAGAGTGGCCAGGCCGGCCCAAATTGTTGGATCTGCGATCCATTCCATACGCCCAATTTCACCTGTAAGTTCGACGGCTTATGCCGCCTGTGAATGATGGGTGCTGGGCGGGGAAAATTCAACTTTAAAACCGCTGTCTGGCATGACAAGCAAGCAAAATGAAGGAAATGGCCAAAATAGTGCATAAAAAATCACCCCCTTAAGTGGAGAACAACACAATACGATGTGGAAATACGAGGATTTTGGAGTGAAGAATCTGCTGCCGGAGCAGAAGTATGGGAAGTTGTAGATAAAATCAACGGAAATATAAGGTTTTAAAAACATATCGTTAGGGACATTATGGACTGTTAGACTTTGTACAATCTTTCCGTCTTGGTAGTCTTATTCTGAAAAGGGTACTTAACGGGTATCTTAGGCTTGTATCGATAAGGCAATAGTATAAGAATCTTAGCCATATAAACATTTACAAGTATCATCGTTTGGTTATAAGGGTGTATTTATTTTGTCTTTTCTGTGATCTGTCTATCGCTTAACAAAAGAGCAGGATCCTTAACTTACATTAAAATGCGATTAGTCGCCGGACGCCCATACAACGCCGACATAAGAGAACGATGACAGTGCATTGGTAGCTGAAAGCCAGGGGCGGTAGCGTGGCTAAACCACGTTGAGCCAGATTTCATAAGCGTCTCGGGATAGGCTGAGTTCAGCTGCGTTATAGTTATTTGATTGTGGATAAAAAAACATGCAAAAGAGACTGAAGGCTGTGATCCCCGTAGCTGGCCTGGGAACCCGTATGTTGCCGGCGACAAAAGCTATTCCTAAAGAAATGTTGCCGGTGGTCGATAAACCACTGATTCAGTACATTGTTAACGAGTGTGTGGCTGCCGGGATCAAAGACATTGTGCTGGTCACCCACTCCTCAAAAAATGCGATTGAAAACCACTTCGATACCTCTTTTGAGCTCGAGGCCGTTTTGGAATCCCGCGTAAAGCGTCAGTTACTGGAAGAAGTGCAGACCATCTGCCCAGCCGACGTGACGGTTATGCAAGTGCGCCAGGGTCAGGCAAAAGGTTTAGGTCACGCGGTGTTATGTGCCAAACCTATGGTGGGTGATGAGCCATTTGTCGTTTTGCTGCCTGACGTATTGTTGGATGATTCCACAGCAGACCTGCGTAAAGAAAACCTGGCCAAGATGATCGAACGTTTTACGGAGACTGGTTTTAGCCAGATCATGGTGGAACCGGTACCGGAGCAAGACGTCTCGAAATACGGGGTTGTCGATTGCGGTGGTGCAACGTTATCTGCAGGTGAGAGTACCCCGATGACGGCGGTCGTTGAAAAGCCAGCGCTTGAAGATGCGCCTTCTAACTTGGCGGTAGTGGGGCGTTATGTTCTGTCGGCCGATATCTGGCCGCTACTGGAAAAAACCTTACCGGGCGCCGGTGATGAAATTCAGCTGACCGATGCCATTGCGGCATTGATGGAGCAGGAAACCGTAGAGGCTTTCCACATGAGCGGCAAATCACACGACTGTGGTGATAAGTTGGGTTATATGAAGGCATTCGTGCAGTATGGTCTGCGTCACACCTCGGAAGGCGAAGGCTTTACCCAGTGGTTAAAGCAGACGTTGAACGGCAAGTAAGAGTTGCGGCTGAAAAGACGATCATAATATTGAAAGAGGATTACCATGACCAAGTTGAAAGCTGTCATTCCTGTTGCAGGGTTGGGTATGCGTATGCTGCCTGCAACCAAGGCTATTCCCAAGGAAATGTTGCCGATCGTCGATAAGCCATTGATTCAATATATTGTCAATGAGTGTGTTGCGGCAGGAATCAAAGAAATTATTTTGGTGACGCACTCTTCTAAAAATGCGATTGAAAACCATTTCGATACCTCATTCGAACTGGAAGCGATGCTTGAAGCGCGTGTAAAACGTCAGTTGCTGGACGAGGTACAGTCGATTACACCAAAAGGTGTAACACTGATGCATATTCGTCAAGGTCAACCAAAAGGGTTAGGGCATGCGGTACTTTGTGCCAAACCCTTGGTAGGTGATTCGCCTTTTGTCGTTTTACTTCCCGATGTCTTACTTGATGACGCAAAAGCCAATCTGAAAAAAGACAACCTTCCGCATATGATTGCCCGCTTTGAACAGACAGGCCTGAGTCAGGTGCTGGTTCAGGCAGCTGATGAGCATGTGCTGCATGATTACTCCGTTGTTGAATGTGAGACTAACAGCTTACAGCCGGGTGAGAGCTCGCGGATGACTTCTATTATCGAGAAGCCAGGTCGCGAGCTGCAACTGAAGTCCAATTATTCCGCAGTAGGGCGCTATGTTTTGTCCGCGGATATTTGGCCACTGTTGGAGAAAACAGAGCCAGGCGCTTGGGGAAGAATTCAGCTTACAGATGCCATTGCTGAACTGTTGAAACACCAACCGGTCGAGGCGATGGAGCTGGTAGGTGAGTCTTTCAACTGTGGCGAGAAGATGGGTTATCTGCGGGCATTTGTCACCTATGGCTTACGTCACCCTACACAGGGTAAGGCGTTTCGAGAGTGGGCTGACCAACTCTCATTGTAACGCTAATCACGAAAATTCTATGGCTACCTCAGAGCAATTCTGACGTGGCCTTTTGCTTTGTTTGGCTGAAATGAGTTTAGATAGCCATACTCTTTTTTTTAATTATTATGCAATAATACCCTTGACGTAACTTTTATAGTAGCAGGTATGAATTCAATGCTTGCACAATGAGTGCGAATTTTCTATACCCGCTTGAGTAGTTGACAAATCATTTTGCTGAGTGCCGCATTTAGCGTGGTGACACGGGACTTAGCACCGCAAACATTCTTACTTTGATAGTGATGATAACTCGATGGCAAAAAAACAATGGAAACTGATACCTCTTTTGGTATCAATTAGTGTGATTAGCGGTTGTACGATGGTGCCGGGATCTCACCTTTCAACCAGTGGCAAAGATGTTGTCAAACAACAGGATAGCGATTTTGACATTGATAAGTTGGTGAATATTTATCCAATGACACCAAGCCTTGTTGAAAAAATGCGCCCTAAACCTGTGGTTGCCCAACCGAATTCCTCGCTTGAGCGTGAATTGCAGAATTATGAATATCGCATTGGCGTAGGTGATGTGCTGATGGTGACAGTGTGGGATCATCCGGAGTTAACTACACCAGCTGGTCAGTACCGCAGTGCCAGTGATACCGGTAACTGGGTTAACTCAGATGGCACAATTTTCTACCCGTACATTGGTAAAGTGAAGGTTGCGGGTAAAACAATGGCACAGGTTCGAAATGAAATATCCAGCCGCTTAGCGCAATATATAGAAAGTCCACAGGTCGATGTTAGCATTGCAGCGTTTCGTTCTCAGAAGGTTTATGTGACAGGTGAAGTTACAACTTCGGGTAAACAAGCAATCACAAACGTACCTTTAACTGTCATGGATGCCATCAATGCTGCGGGCGGGCTTGCAGAGAATGCTGACTGGCGCAATGTAGTATTGACTCATAACGGCAGAGAGCAACGTATCTCTTTACAGGCTTTGATGCAACGTGGTGATCTGATGCAAAATCATCTGCTCTATCCAGGAGATATTCTATATGTTCCACGTAATGATGATTTGAAAGTTTTCGTGATGGGTGAAGTTAAGAAGCAGACCACGTTGAAGATGGATCGTAGTGGTATGACTTTGACAGAAGCTTTAGGCAATGCTGAAGGAATGGATCAAAGTTTCTCGGATGCAACAGGTGTATTTGTCATTCGTCCGCTACATGGTACAGAAGATAAAAAACTGGCTAATATTTACCAGTTAAATGCATCTGATGCCGCTGCTATGGTTATGGGGACTGAATTCCACCTCCAGCCATACGATATTGTTTATGTAACGACAGCACCAGTTGTGCGTTGGAACCGGGTTATAAGTCAGCTTGTGCCTACAATCACAGGGTTTAATAACTTAACCGAAGGTTCATTACGTGTCCGTAATTGGCCGTAGGATGGTATGCAGCATGTTTGATTCTATTTTAGTAGTATGTGTCGGCAATATATGCCGTTCCCCTACTGGGGAACGTTTATTGAGAAAAGGCTTACCTGATAGAAAGATCAGTTCAGCGGGGCTGGGAGCTTTGGTTGGCAAACCTGCAGATACTAGGGCAACAGAAGTTGCAAATGAACATGGCCTTTCGCTTGAAGGCCATCAAGGTAAGCAACTTACAGCTTCAATGTGCCGTGAATATGACTTAATTTTGGTTATGGAAAAGGAGCATATAGATGCGGTCTGCCGGCTAGCTCCTGAAGTCAGAGGAAAAACAATGCTTTTTGGGCATTGGCAGAACAAGCGAGAAATTGCCGATCCTTTTCGTCAAAGTCGTGAAGCCTTTGAGTTTGTATATCGCCTCCTTGAAGAATCATCCTTGCAATGGGTGAAAGCCTTAAGCCGATAATCAGTCAGGACTACCAATGTCAGAGAAAAATAAAGTAATTAATTCGGGAAATGATAAATCAGATGACGTCGACTTAGGACGTCTGCTCGGTGAATTGGTTGATAACCGCTGGTTGATCATTGGTGTTACAGCATTATTCTTAACTTTAGGTATACTATACTGCCTATTTGCCACTCCGATTTATCGAGCGGATGCTATGGTGCAGGTTGAGCAAAATGCGGGTAATTCTTTGCTAAATAATATTAGTCAAATTTTGCCTAATAACCAACCGGAGTCGGCCCCTGAGATTGAATTATTAAGATCAAGAATGATCTTGAGTAAAACAGTCGAAGACTTAAACTTACGTATAGTTATCGCGCAAGAATACTTTCCAGTATTTGGAAAGGGTTATTCTCGGCTTGTAAAAGATAAACCAGGGGAAATTTCGATTACGAAATTAGAAATCCCAAATGATTGGATTGATGACCCCTCAATTGTTGTAACGTCGAATGGGGATGGTACTTTTAGCATAAAAAAAGATGGTGCTGAAATAGCATCAGGAAAAAGTGGGGAACTAATTAAAAAAGGCCAGCTTGTAATTTTAGTAAACGAAATTCAAGCTAAAAAGGGAACAAGCTTTAAAGTTTCAAAAATAAGTGAGTTAGCAGCAATAAATGATCTCCTCGATAAATTTGATGTTGGAGATAAAGGCAAGAATACTGGGGTTTTAGGCCTGAGTATGACTGGTGAGAACCCTGTACTTATCAAAGAAATATTAAACTCAATCGCGAAAAATTATCTAGAGCAAAATGTTGAGAGAAAATCAGAAGAAGATGCGAAGAGTTTAGGATTTTTAAATGATCAGCTTCCTAAGATAAGAGAATCTCTTGATGTTGCTGAGGAAAAGCTTAATAAATTTAGGCAAAAAAATGATTCTGTAGACTTATCGCTAGAAGCCAAATCTGTATTGGATTCGATTGTTTCAGTAGATACACAGCTCAATGAGTTGACATTTAAAGAAGCTGAGATTTCTAAGCTTTATACAAAAGTGCATCCTTCATATAGAGCATTACTTGAGAAACGTAAGACTTTAGAAGATGAACGAGACAAGTTGAATAAACGTGTAAGCGCAATGCCGAATACACAGCAAGAAATATTACGCTTAAGTCGTGATGTACAGTCTGGCCAAGAAGTATATATGCAATTACTGAACAAAGAGCAGGAATTGAATATATCGAAGGCTAGTACCGTAGGTAATGTTCGTATAATTGATCAGGCAATAACACAAGTAAAACCAGTAAAACCACGTAAAGCAATAGCGCTTTTACTTAGCATTATTCTAGGCGCAGCTGCATCTATAGGATATGTGTTATTGCGGGCATTCCTACACAGGGGAATAGAAAGTCCTGAACAATTAGAAGAATTGGGAATAAATGTTTATTCTAGTGTGCCACTTTCGGAATGGCAGCAGAAGAAAGACTTTGAATTCCGCTCAAAAAACAAAAAGAAAAATGCAGATTCAAATTTGCTTCTTGCCTTTGGTAATCCTGCTGACCTTGCAATAGAAGCAATACGTAGCCTAAGAACTAGTTTACACTTTGCAATGATGGAAGCTAAAAATAATGTTTTAATGATTTCGGGAGCTAGCCCAGGGATCGGTAAAACATTTATTTCAGCCAACTTAGCTGCTGTCATTTCTCAAACGGGGAAAAAAGTACTGTTTATTGATAGCGACATGCGAAAAGGGTATGCACACGAGCTAATTGGTCTGGATGGCAAAAATGGTCTATCTGATGTATTATCAGGAAAAATAAATGTAGCAGCAACAATCAAAAAAACTGCGTTTGAGAATTTTGATTTTATGCCTCGAGGTCAGATACCGCCGAATCCATCTGAGTTACTGATGCATAGCCGTTTTTCTGAGGTTATAAAGTGGGCGTCAGAAAACTATGATTTTGTCTTAGTTGATACTCCTCCAATATTAGCAGTAACAGATGCGGCGATAATTGGAAAGCATGCGGGCACAGCATTAATGGTTGCTCGTTTTGAACTGAATAGCCCAAAAGAAGTTGAAGTCAGTATAAGACGCTTTGAGCAAAATGGCATTGATATTAAAGGTGTGATACTAAATGCTGTGATGAAAAAGGCCTCTAACTATTATAGCTATGGCTATGATTACTATGATTACAGTTATAAATCTAAAGACTAGATTATGATTAGTGAAGGCTACGGAGCTAAGGAACGCTCTGTAGCCATTACATCATATGTTGGAACTCTCAATGCTTTATGTGAGAAATAATTCTACTTCAATAAATTTTAGAATAAAATTAAAATTAGCATATCTAATTTTACTAAAGTTTAGGTTGTGCCATTTCCGAATTTATTATTATGTTAAAAGCATTTTCTTTTCGTTGGGCTTATTAGACCGGATTAACAGTAATTCAAATCAAAGGTAATTATATGAGTGCTCTAGCTTACTCAAAAAGAACTAACTTTATAAAGCTTACTTTGGCTCTCTCGGATTTTGTTTTCTTTACGGTATCTTTGTTTTTTGCAATGTATTTAGTTGGTCTATTTGGCGGCGATGTCAATGAGTTTATTCCCAGTTCTGAGGTGTCAGCTCGTATAATAACTCATATTACATTAGCAATAGTATGTGTTGGTTGGTTTTGGATCAGACTCCGACACTATACATATAGGAAACCTTTTTGGTTTGAATTAAAAGAAATATTTCGTACTATCTTAATATTTGCCGTGTGTGACCTGGCCATTGTAGCATTCTCTAAGTGGCAGTTTTCACGATATGTATGGGTTCTTACGTGGATGCTAACTTTACTATTAGTCCCACTTGCACGAGCTATAACCAAGCGTTTGTTGAACAAATTTGGTTTATGGCAAAAGCATACGATAATTATTGGAACAGGAAAGAATGCTTGTGATGCCTATGCAGCATTGCAGAGTGAAGAAGTTTTAGGATTTGCAATCTGCGCTTTCTTCTCAAGTAGTAAAACGAGTGAAAAAGAGTTACTAGGGAAACCAATCATTAGTGATGAGAAAGAACTTTGGGCACAATGTGATCCTGAAACAACTCAATTTATAGTTGCTCTTGAATTTGAACAGCATGCTCTACGTGACCAATGGTTGAAAAAGCTTGCAAAGCACCACTGTCGTTCAATATCAGTTATACCTACATTGAGAGGGGTTCCACTGTATGGTACAGATATGTCGTTCATCTTTAGTCATGAAGTGATGATACTACGTGTAAGTAATAATTTAGCAAAAAGAACTTCACGTTTTGTTAAGCGCTGTTTTGATATTATTGGTGCGTCAGCTATCATCGTTATGTTGTCCCCTGTATTAGTTATATTGGTTTATTTAGTCTCGAAGGATGGAGGAAATGCTATTTATGGTCATGAACGTATTGGTCGCGATGGTAAAAAATTTAAATGTCTAAAATTCAGATCGATGGTTGTTAACTCTCAAGAAGTGCTCAAGACGCTACTAGAAAGTGACAATGATGCTCAAGCAGAATGGAATAAAGATTTTAAATTAAAGAATGACCCACGAATAACAAAAATTGGAAAGTTTATTCGTAAAACTAGTTTGGATGAACTCCCTCAGTTATTCAATGTGTTGAGGGGGGAAATGAGTTTGGTTGGGCCACGTCCAATAATTGAAAAAGAATTGGAGAGGTATGCGGGGGACGTTGATTATTACCTCATGGCAAAGCCGGGAATGACGGGGTTGTGGCAGGTTAGTGGGAGAAATGATGTTGACTATGATACTCGGGTTTATTTTGATGCGTGGTATGTGAAAAATTGGTCTTTATGGAATGATATCGCAATTTTATTTAAGACAATTAATGTCGTCTTGAAACGTGATGGAGCATATTGATTTTATCAAATACGCATATTAGCAAAGATGAAGGGACTTATCTTGCATTCTTGAGGTATTATATTGAAACGTAAAAAAATAGCTGTTGTTTTCTCTGCTTCTATTGTTGGTGGCCATGAGTTAATGGCGATAGAGCATATAAGGAAATTCATTAAAAAGGGATTCCTTATCTCATGTTATATACCAAGAAACAATGATAAGCTTAGAGATATATTTACAAAAAATAATATAGAGTTCTCTTTGCATGAAGTAAATCATAGAAGAATGGAGTCAATTCAGAGCTTTGTTAATCCTAAATTTATTTTTGATTCTCTAAGGCTATTAATGGAATTAAAAAAAACATCAGATGAAATAGTGATTGTTCAGGGCGACATTGAATTGGGTTCTGGATTTATCAATGCAGCAAGGTTGATTAGGTTTCCTATAGTCAGTTACATCCCTTATGCGCATGATTTTGATGTTATGGGTAGCAAGTTTTCAAAAGTGAAAAATTTACTTTCAGCTATCTTGTATAGGAATTGTCAGCGCTACATAACAATTTCTCATTGTTTTAAAAAGGAAATTATTTATAAAAATAAAAACGCTGTTGTAAAAGTCATCAGGAATTTTGTACCAGAGCCGCCAGTTAAACAAGTACGAGGTAAGGGGTATTTCTTCGAAAGGAATGTCGATGGAGTTAAATTATTAATGGCTGGCCGTGTCTATTTTAGACAAAAAGGACAAGATTTGCTAGTTGAAGCATTGAAAAATATGAAGCAAAAAATCGAACTCGTTATTATAGGTGATGGTCCTGATTTAGAAAAGTTAAAAAATATCACACAAACATTACCTGATAACATTACCGTTAGATTTCTGGGATGGAAAAACAACGTATGGGATTATTCGAACGATATAGATTTGATATTGATACCTTCAAATTTTGAGGGAGTACCTCTAATTATGTTAGAGGCTTTAAAAAGGAATGTTCCGGTAATCGCCCCTGCGAGGGATGGCATGGCAGATTATTTGGAAAAAAAATCTCTATATGAAGTTATAGGTGTTAGCCATGAAGGCAAGGTAGTCAATCTACGCAAAAAAATTGAGGAGTATTGCAACAACTAAGCTACAGCTTTTGCTGTGCTAGAATGAAAAATTATTGTGTAGGATAAGTTAATGAATAATAAAAAACTAAGAGTATGGGTGGTCATCAGATGAAAAAAATAATCAAAATACTGGTTACCGTTTTGCTCGCATTTGCTACTTTAGATGGATTAAGAGATACTTTTTTACCGGATAATCCGATATCTTATGTCAAAGAGATTGGAGCTGTCTTATTGTTCTTTTTATTATTTATAATTTCATATAAAAGAAAAATAAACATAAATAGTCGATTTATTCTTGTATGTAATTTCTTTGTGCTTTTTTTAGTGTTAGTGAGTTTTGTCACAACAAAGTATGCCATTTCGGGAGCAACACGTGGGACTCTCTCTTTTGGCGGTTGGAGTGTATGGATAAAGCTTCTATCTTTCTATTGCTTGATGAATGCACTTTATCTACTCAGATGCAACTACCCATCAATTTTCTACAAAATACCTAAAACATATATAAAATTTGCACTGTTTTATTGTGGTCTAACTTTTTTCTTCATTTTTTCAGGGTTAAGTTCTCAATTGACTCAGCGAAATTGGGGGGGGCGACTATCAATAGGATACCCGACTATGGATAGCCTTATTCTTATTGTGGCAATTATTTTTTCAATCTATTTTATAAAATCAAAAATAATAAAATCTCTGTGTGTATCGATCTTTCTAATTGTTCTATTGATGCAGAATACAGCTTCAGGATACGTTATGTTGTTTGTTCTTTTCTTATGTAGCACTGTTTTTCTTAAAGGAATTTATAAAGTACTCCCCGTTTTATTTACTGGTGTTTTCTGTGTTCTTGGTTTTTATGTATATAACTATTGGTATATGGATATGGGAGCCTTTGGCTTCCTCTTTGTTGATAAGGTAAATGGTTTTTTATTGGGTTCAGACACAAGTTCTATCGAGCTAAGACAGCAACAGATTAGTTACCTTATGAATGATATGAACTCATATACTTTATATTCTATATTTGGTAAGGGTGGGGAAGAAGCCTATTTAGTCGAGAGCACGTATTATGCGCTATATGGATTTGTTGGTGCAGCAGGTGTGGCAATTTTTGCTTCGTTATTTATATTTCTTCTATTCAAGTTCCCTCGTTCATTTAGGGACTCCTCATTTTATTGCCATTGCTTAATCATTATGGTTGTATTCTTAATTTCTTGCGCTGGTCTTATTGGCTTCTATTTGTTCCCAATGATTTTTGTATTAGCATATCTGATATCTGTTTATAGTACATCTGAAGTAACTCATGAAAATGATATAAAGGAATTAGCATGAAGGATATTTATTACGACTGGCGTTGGTGTGGTAGCCATGGTATAGGACGTTTTGCCATGGAGATAAAGAAATCAAAATTAAATTTAATAGATATTCCGCTTCATGGTAATCCCGCTGATAAGTATGACGTATTTAAATTGACCGCGGCACTATCAAAAATAAGAGGGTTATATTTTTCTCCAGGATATAACGCACCACTTTTCTATTTAAAAAGAACTGTTATAACAGTACATGACTTAAATCATATTGACTTAACCTACAATAGTTCATTCTTGAAAAGATACTATTATAACTTTGTTTTGAAACGTGCGTGCAAGCGTTGTGCTAAAATATTAACTGTATCTGATTTTTCAAAACAAAGAATAATCGAATGGGCCAAAATCCCTGCTGAAAAAATAAATGTTGTAGGGAATGGTGTCTCAGAAGAATTCAATATTGACATTGAACCATTTTGCCCTGGCTATCCTTATGTATTTATTGTGGGAAATCGGAAACCACATAAAAATGAAGAGCGAGCACTGCAAGCTTTCTTAAATGCCAATATATCAAGAGGCATTAAAATTGTTTTTAATGGTAGCGTATCATCAAGCTTAAAGGATATTATCGAACATCAAGGTGCCAACGAAAGAGTATTATTTATGGGGCATTTAAGTAGTACCGATCTAGCTAGTGTTTATAAAGGAGCTGAGTTACTTTTATTCCCATCTCTTTATGAGGGGTTTGGGCTTCCTGTTATAGAAGCTATGGCTTGTGGTACCCCAGTTATTACATCTAACTCAACATCTTTAAAAGAAATATCTGGAGATGCCGCATGCTTAGTTAATCCTGAAGATATTGGGGAAATTACATCAGCAATTGAAATGGTTATAAATGATGTCGCATATAAGCAGCAGTTGATTAACGCAGGGTTACAAAGATCAAGTATATATACATGGAAAAAAACGATTGAGAAAGTTGAGAATGCAATTGAGCCACTTCTATAATTAATAGCATGCCTCTGTAAATTATTTAATAATCGTAAATAGTATATCGGAGAGGTTATGAGAATAGCGATTAATGTTTTCTATGTGATACTTTTATTTGGATGCTTTACATTCAAAAGTTATTCATTTGAGCTTGGTGTTGGTACCCACTTAGCTTTCTATCCTAATAGTTATGATTATTACATTAAACTAGCGAAAAGCTATGGGTTTTCATCTTTACGCGATGAGGTTTCTTGGCAGCAAATAGAGAAAATGCCCAAAGTTTATGCGATACCCAAAATAATAACAAAGACTGATAGTGCTTTTACCAGTGCTAGTACCACCAGTGAGTTATCAATGATTCTCATCCTTAGCTATGGTAATGGTTTATATACTAAGAACGGATATCCATCAAATGACAAGGAGATTCAGGGTTTTGCTAATTATGCATCCTGGGTAGTTAAACGCTACAACGGTCGAGTAAAATATTATGAAATATGGAATGAATGGTTAGCTGGAACAGGGGTAGGTAATAAAAAAATAGGAAGACCTGGAGATGATGTTTTTATCTCTTTAGTAAAGTCAACTTCTTCTGCAGTAAAAAATCTTGATAAGAATGCGGTGGTTATGACCGGTTCTATTAACCCACTAAAATCTCGAGAAAGGCAATGGATATATAATTTGATTAACGCTGGTTTATTGAAATATGTAGATGCTATATCTATTCATCCTTATTCGTTTCAATTTCAGGGGAGTCCATTACAGAAGCCTGAAGGAAATTTAATTGAAATAGATAAGTTTGAAGAAGAACTAAAAAAGATTGCAGGGAAGGATGTTCCATTATATATAACAGAGGTAGGATATCCGACTACTTATGCCGGTGGCGGGTTTGATCCAGAAAAGGCTGGGGTTGACACGCTAAAATACTCATTACTTTCAAAATCTAGAAGTTATATTAAAGGAGTGTGGTGGTACGACTTCATAGATGATGGGAAAAGTTATTTCAATAGGGAACATCACTTTGGTCTATTAGGTATTGATGAAAAACCTAAACCATCAGCATTGTATTTGAAAGAGTTTGGCAATTTAATAAAATATGCAACAGTAAAAGTAATTAACGAGTCAGTTGATGGTCTTGTGAAGGTAAATATTTCTCGCGGAGATGATTCTATCGATATTGAGTGGGATAACTCAAAACCGGACTCGGATAAACAGTTTATCGTTAAATTGCGACAAGCTAAGAAAGTATTGGGTTACTAATTAGATGCTAAATTCAGTGTTTTTTAAGTATAACAATTAATAGACTTATTATTACCGTGAGATATTCAAGTGGTCGATAAAAAGCTAATGGCAAAAAACACTTTTATGTTGTTTGGCCGAATGTTATTAATAATGTTTGTGACATTTTATACATCAAGAATGGTGTTAGAGGCTTTGGGGGTATACGATTTTGGTTTATACAGTGTTGTAGGCAGTATAATTGTCCTATTTTCCTTCATACAAAACGTTTCCGCTCTCGCTACACAACGTTTCTTATCTGTAGGGATTGGAAGGAAGGATGATAAATGGACAAATGATGTATTTAATGCCAGTATCGTTGTTCATCTGATTATATGTTTTTTAATACTTATTTTAGCTGAAACAGTGGGGCTGTGGTTCCTACTGCACAAACTAAAAGTGCCGACAGAAAGACTAGATGATGTTTTTTGGGTATATCAGATATCTGTTGTTTCATTATTATTCCAGATAATGCAAACTCCATTTATGGCATCACTCATTGCCTGTGAAAAAATGGACTTGTTTGCAAAAATAGGCATTTTTGATGCATTTCAACGATGGTTAATGGTCTTTCTCTTCACCTTTATTGGTTTTAATAACAAGATAGTGAGCTATGCTTTGTTCTTGTTAATAGGCTATATTTTTGTTTTTTTAGTTTATGCTGTAATTTGCATCTCGAAAATATCTATTTGTAAAATCAATATAAGGTTAAAAGAAAATGGATTGTTACTCAAAGAGATATTTTCTTTCTCAAGTTGGTCAATGATAGGTTCTTTGAGTGTGGTTGGTGTATCTCAAGGAACTGCTTTACTAACTTACTATTTTGTCGGTGTAGTCGCGAACGGTTCAATTTGGTTGTCTGAACAAGTTTTAATCGCATTTAACAGGGTTATTGGCACCTTACAGACGGCAATAAATCCACAAATAATAAAACAATATTCTGTCGGAAATAGTGGCGAAGTTGAACAATTACTATCACTCTCTTATAAATTGACTGCGTTTGTTATTATGATATCAGCAGTGCCGGCTTTTGTAGATGCTTCTTTTATTATTGGATTGTGGTTAAATCAGGTGCCACCTTATTTAGTGGATTTGGTAAAAATAGTTATTATTTATATATTGGTCGATTCATTATCTGGACCATATGTCACGGCAATATATGCTGTTGGGAAATTAAGGAATTATCAGTTTTTTGTTTCGATAATTATGATGTCTTCTTTGCTATTGACATTTATATTATATTACATGGGGTTTTCTATATATACGGCAGTTTCCGCAAGGGTTTTTTGTGCATTTTTCTTGTTAATTTTCAGGGTGCTATATGTCAGCAAAGCTATTAATATAAGTGCAAAAAAGTTTATATTTATAGATTTTCCAAAATTGGCCTCGGTAGCATTTCTTTCAATATTATTCAGCCGTTATATAAAATGCTTTTTTAATGACGGATTTATAGGGTTACTTTCACTAATTTCATTAAATTTAATTTTTGTTATGGTTATGTTCTTTCTTGTTGTTTTAAGCGCTGCGGAAAGAAAAAAAATTTTTCATTTGTTAAGAAAACGATTTTAAATTATCTATAGTTGATATCCTTAAAGGTGGGAATAATGAGTTTTAAATATAGTGTGTTGACATATGAAAGCGATATTTATGTTAAAAGAAACTGGATCAACTTAGGTGATTATGTTCAAAGTACTGCGGCAAAACAATTTATTCCATCAGTAGATGCTTTTATTCCTCGGGATCATATGAACACATATCATGGTGATCCTATGAAAATGATAATGAATGCCTGGTATATGGATATCCCTGAGAATTTTCCTCCTTCTAATGACATAGAACCTCTCTATGTATCCATACATATTAACTCGACAATTGTTGATAAAATATTTACTCCCGAATCCATTGCTCACTTTAAGAAATTCCAACCAATTGGTTGTCGAGATTTCTATACAAGAGACCTTTTAATTTCAAAAGGTATTGATGCATACTATTCAGGTTGTATGACTTTAACTCTTGGTCAAACATATAAGCGTGATAATATTACTGACGACGTTTATTTTATTGATGTTATGTATGACTCAATGACCTTATCTGAATTAATTCGGCAACCATTAAGGTTTGGAAAACGTATTCTTAATGGACGTGCATTTGAGTTCTCTCATCGGAATAAAGTAATAAAAAAATACTTCACTCCTGAGTTAATTAAAAATGCTAAATTTGAAACTCAGATAATACCTTACGTTTCCGCTAATGAGGGCTTCAAGTTGGCTGATGATTTTCTTAAACGTCTGGCCAATGCCAAGCTTGTGGTTACATCGCGAATTCATACTGCATTACCTTGTTTAGCTATGGGAACTCCAGTTATATTTGTTAATGGCGGTTTTAAAAACAAAATAGATAATTGTAGATTTGATGGTCTTTTTGATTTCTTTAACAGAATTGATGTAGATGCAAATGCTAACTCAACCATTAATTTTGATATCAATGGCGAAAAAATAGGGTTAAATAGTGATATTACTAATAAGCAGTTGCATTTAGAGTACTCTAAAAAGTTAATTGAAAAATGTAGTTCATTTATCTAAATCCAACATTAAATTAGTTTAAACATATTGGAATATAAGTTTTTAATAAAGGCTTATGAGTTTTTTACTACTGGATTGCCTAAAGCCGTGGGTAGAAAACGGCATGTGATAATTAAGAATGTTACATTAACGCTTACCTCCCTGTAATATTAATACTACAGGGAGTTGTCTTAATTACTTGTTTTTAGATGTGTATTGTTGGCCTCAGATATTTCATATCAAAATCATTACGCTAAGTTTATATGTGCATTTAGTAGCTGTTAATTATTTTTAATTCCCTAATAATTTAAGGATGTAGCAGTAAGTTGAGAATTTAATAATTCCGTGACAGATATTCATTGGGGCTATACTCTAGAAGATTGATTCCAATAGGTAGTATTTAAATTTATTTTTATTGTAATCGAATTTGTTTTTATTCGATAATTAGTGCTATATTTATATATAAGGTATCGATATGTCTCGCGATTTAAGTGTTGGGCTTGTGGCTGATTGGTTGGTAACATACGCTGGGGCAGAAAAGGTTATTGCTGAGTTTATTAGTATCTTTCCCGAATCTGATCTGTATTCGGTAGTCGATTTTTTGTCTGATGAAAATAGGACGCTTTTTGGGAATAAAAAAGCAAAAACTACTTTTATCCAAAAACTTCCAAAATCCAGATCCAAGTATCAAAATTATTTACCCTTAATGCCATTAGCGATTGAGCAATTAGATGTTTCAAAGCATGATATTATTTTATCAAGTAGCCACGCAGTTGCCAAAGGTGTTCTTACCGGACCAGATCAGTTGCATATAAGTTATGTTCATTCACCAATTAGATATGCATGGGATTTACAGCATCAATACTTACGTGAAGCTGGCTTGAACAAAGGCCTTAAAGCGCAGGCTGCTCGCTGGTTACTTCATAAAATTAGAATGTGGGATTATCGTACTGCTAATGGAGTCGATCATTTTGTTGCTAATTCTCAGTTTATTGCAAGACGTATTAAAAAAGTATACGGCCGGACCGCAGATGTTATTTATCCTCCAGTAGACGTTGATAGATTCACACTTAATGAGAATAAAGATAACTATTATTTCACCGCATCAAGAATGGTTCCTTATAAGCGAATAGATCTTATTGTAGAGGCTTTTAGCCAAATGCCAGATAGAAAGCTTGTAGTCATTGGTGATGGC
This sequence comes from Serratia sp. GW822-FHT06E05, assembly GCF_058799445.1. Taxonomy (NCBI): domain Bacteria; kingdom Pseudomonadati; phylum Pseudomonadota; class Gammaproteobacteria; order Enterobacterales; family Yersiniaceae; genus Serratia; species Serratia sp. GW822-FHT06E05. Next base: position 1,226,760 of record NZ_JBXALM010000001.1, on the reverse strand, counting down.
TCAGAAATGAGCAAAATAAAGTCCAAAGCAACGAAAAATGTCGAGATTCTTGGATATCAACCAAATCATGTCATGCAAGAGCACATGCAAAAAGCTAAAGCATTCGTTTTTGCGGCAGAAGAAGATTTTGGTATAACTCCTGTTGAAGCACAGGCATGCGGTACACCAGTTATTGCTTTTGGCAAAGGTGGGTCATTAGAAACTGTAAGGCCTTTTGGCGTTGATAATCCGACAGGGTTATTTTTTGAGAATCAAAATGTAGTTGATATTATTAAAGCAATTAATGATTTCGAGAATTTAGCAGAACAAATATCCCCTCTACATTGCCGTGAAAATGCTGTTCGCTTTTCTAATGAACGTTTTCAGACGCAAATGAAAATGTACATTAATGAGAAGTGGGAACAATTTTCTGATTCTAAGAGATTGATATATTAATTATATTTTTTATTTTCTGCTTATGCTCTTATCGGCGATGGTGTTTTTACATTTCATCGCTCTTTTGCGCTTGTCATTCAATAATGACTGGATGGGATTTAAATTGATCAAAATTAATTATGATATTTTCTCTATGAAATACTCTAGATAACGGTTCATGGTTTATCTTTATAATAAATAATAATACATACTTTATTATTTACTCTAAAATGTAAAGTGCTCTGGCCAAATTTAAATGAAAACAAATAGATGCTGGTTAGTTTCTTTCATTGCGACACTGTTGATTGGCGTAGATGTTATACAGATTTTTGGGGTGAGAATATCACTTGTGCCATTGTTTTTTTATGGTGTTTATATAGTTTACAAAAATAAATCTGTTGATGTTTGGTTCCTATACGTTTTCTTTTTTTCTGTGGCTTGTATCCCTTCAGTTTTTTTCTCTCATAACCCAGAAAAATCGATAGGTTATTTGTTTTGGATACTTTTTAATTATTTCTCAATCTCAGTAGTTTATAAACACCTTGTCGTAACAAATAGAAGTGAGGCTATTTTTGGAATAAGAGATTCATATCGGTTTCAGATCGTTATCGGAGGGGTTTTATATTTTTCTGGTATGCAATTCCGAGCTCAGGTCCTTTATTATGAACCATCGTATTTTGCCATCGCCTTAATTCCATTTATCGTTATAGTATTTTGTGATTTATTAAAAAATGGAATAAAACAAGAAAGTTCCACTAAAAATACATCTTACATTGATTTAATATTGTTACTTGTTGCTCTATATACCACAAAAAGTGCAAATATGATATTGGTAGGAATGCTAACTGCAATTATTGTTTCATTATATGGAGAGGGTAAAATAAAAAAAACAATTATAATGTTTTTAGTATTTATCGCGTCCTGGCTTCTTTTATCATGGTATTCGAATAATTATAATGATTTGTTGTCGACTACTTTCCAGAAAATTGCAAATGCGGATAGTTTTTTTGATGCTATCCTAGAAAGAACGGGAAATAGATGGCCCCGAGCACAATTGACTTTTGATACTGCGATGCATACGTTCTGGGGAGTTGGGATTGGCGCCTTCAAAGAGTTTACCTCTGATAATTATTTCCCAAAGTTTGTAGAAATTCCGGCATATTACTCACCTTTAGCTAATGAGGCGGTTAATATATATTTTGAAATAGCGGCCAGTTGTGGTTGGATTGCGTTAGCTATTTGGTTGTTTTTTCACTTTAATATGTTGAAGAAAATAAGCAGTGATGAACGTAATGCTCGTATTTTAGTATGTTCACTTATAGTTGCAATGCTTGCATTATTCATAGAATCAAACTTTTTGCGGCCCTATTACTGGATGCTCATTGGTATGGTTATGGGGCAGGTATCATTGTCAAAAAATATTCGTAGTGATTAGATTATATTTTTAGCTAATTTTTAGTTAGAGTTCTTGCCAATAAGTTCAGTTTTTTTGCTGACTCTTCCCATGAGAAGCGATTTACATTTTCGCTTCCTTCCTTTATTAATCTGTTCCTCAATTCCTCATTTTCTATTATATTTATCATTACTTGTGTCATTTCTGATTTGTCAAATGGGTTAAAATATAGAGCGCTATTTCCCAATATCTCCGGTATTGACGCTTGGTTTGATGCCAAAACAGGACAGCCACATGCCTGTGCTTCTAAAGGAGGGATTCCAAAACCTTCATAAAAAGAAGGAAAAATAAACGCATAAGCATTTTGATACAGTTTTATTAGCTCTTTATCACTGACTCGACCCAAATATTCTATACCTTCCATGTTATTTCCCATTTCACTTCCTTCATTTGAGAATGGATTTAAAGAATAACCAATTATTTTTAATGTCACTTTCTTATTAATAGTGTTATTTCTTTTAAAATCACAAAAAGCATCTATCATGCCATGATGATTTTTATGATAATTTTTCGAAGCAACTGCTAGGAAATATATATCAGAATCGGTTTTTTCTTTTGGTGAAAAATGATTCCCGGTTGCATTATATATGACGGATGTTTTCTCAGTAGAAAAATGATAGGTATCTGTTATTTCTTTTTTTGAAAATTCACTGACAGTCAATAGGTGTTTTGATGTTTTAATCATCATAGGTATGAATGATTTATAAAACAAAATAAACGATTTTGAATAACTTTGAGGGTATCTTAAATAATTTATATCATGGTGCGTGATTATTTTATTCTGATAAAAAATAGGTCCGGTGCTTCCTAGATTTATCAGTAATGGGGAGCCGATCTTTTTTAAGAAAATGGGGAGTTCAATTTGCTCCCAAAAATGCCCTTGACATATACCTATTGTTTTAACTTTTAGTTTTTTTGCAATCGCTTCCCTTAATATTCCTTTAGGACAAACAAAGATAATATCATCATATTTCTTGCTTAGTTCCAAAGAAATCATCTCTGCAAATCTTTGTACTCCAGTTATCTCCTGCGTTAAAAATCTGGCATTCACGTATATCATGTTGTTGTCTATTATCTTTTTAATATATCATTTCTAAGATACTAATCCTCCTCGATCCAAGTATCTTAGTCAAGTGATATAGCGTGCACAATTGGCGCTGTGAGCATGCATTTTCAATGCCGCATGATAACTAATGAAACTATTTCAATTGTAACTAGTATTTTTCATCCACTACTCATTAAAAAAATGCATAAAATCATGTTTTATAAGGAAATATTGATTTTTAGTGTAATCAACTATTGTTGTTTCAAATGGCGATATTACACTTGTCTTTCTTGGTTTTAAATTTTGCCAAGGTAATTATTTTTAGATTTTTATTCTTTTTTATCTTTTTGTTTATTATTGTGCTCGGCAGCGTTGACAGGTTCAGTCTTTTGGACTTTTCTTACCATGACATGGATCGCATGTTTTTTTATGCTGCGATTAATGTCACGTCTAGTTCATATTTATTTAGGTTTGCGATTGAATTTCAATTTGAAATTTTGAGGATATGATTATGGCTTCTCAAGTACTGCTTTACCAGAAAGAAGTGGCAGCTATACTTTATGCAGTGTTAGGTAATGATACTTTTACGGGGCCTACTGCATTTGATGCCGTTGCCGGGCAAATCCGCACAGGGCAATTAACGCAGCAAGATTATATCGGAGGGCTAATTTCATCAACTGCGGGTCAAGCCCTGTACGGCGCGCAATCAGACTTACAAATTCTGAGAACTATCTATACAAAAGTTTTTGGTTCTGCTCCGTCAGATACCACTCTTCAAGGTTATTTAACCGGAACAACCTTAAGTGGCGCAGTCTACAATGTTATTGATTTATTATTAAACAATAAGACATTTGATAGTGCAACGCTTGCTGCTCAGTCATCGTTCGAAAATCACCTAGATTCAATGCTCTTTAATAATTATGGGACAACAGCATGGAATCAGTGGAGTGTAGCGTTGCCTTCTCAAGAGCAAGTTGCATCAGTTTATCTTGCGGTTGCCAATCGATCTGCTGATTCGAATGGTTTGAATTATTGGACTAGCTATTTACTTCAGCCAGGGAAAACATTTCAATCTCTGGTGCAGTCACTCATTAGTTCCCCTGAATTTCAGCAGAAAGGCGCTAATTTAACGGGTGATGCATTCATTACTTATGTGTATCAAGGAGTTTATGGTTCTGCACCCAGCGCTGCTGATCTAGCGTTGTATCGTGCGTTGCCGAATAAAATGGCAATTACTTCTGCCATTATTAATGATTTACGTACATCGACGGCTAGCGATGTGGCTAGTGTGACCGAGCAACATGCATTTGAGTATGCAATTGGTACTAGCCTGCTATATAAAACAACCGCAGTACTAACGACGACAGCTGCTGGGGGTAACGCAACTGGAACGATAAATAACGGGCTCTCACATCAGATCAGCAATGCAGAAACCGCGGTGCTACAGAATGTTCAGCTGAACGCTAACTCTGCCAGCGTCGTTAACCTGAAGTTCGCCGACCACCTGGCGAACCTGACTATTAACGGCACTAGTGCAGCAACGGTTAATCTGTCAGACAATGGCGTTAACCCGGGCGTAGGCATTACCGTCAACAACGGCAATATCATTTTGAACGCTAGCTCGGGTGCGGATGCAGTGGTTGTTACTTCAACCGCCAATATTGCCACTGGTACCGGTCAGTTTAACCTTGGTGCGGGTAACGATAGCCTGAAGTGGGCGGGTAATGGGGTATCAAACGGCGCTAACACGGTAGCGACCACCATTAAAGCCGATGGTGGGTCAGGTATTGACTCTATCTCCGCCAACTTTATCACCAAGTCTGTTGTGACTAACCAAAACGCCCTGGGCATTCGTAGCAGCGTTGTCACCAGTAATGCTAATAACTTCTCGAATTTCGAGAAGATTGATCTGACAGGATTTATCGGCAAATCTGTTGGTACCCTGATTACCACGCCATTGATCGGTTCACCAACCACTACCAGCGTAACCACACCGACGCACGTCTTTGATTTTGGTTTAACCAACGGGACGGCGACAGTTGAAGGGACTACTGGGGGCACGGTAACTCAAGGCGCAGCAGCAACTAACCTGGGCTCTCAAGGTTTTGTGATCTCTGGCTTAACCAATGCCAGTGTCATTAACGTTGCGGGCGGTAACGCTGCACAACTGGAAGTGAAGGGCGATGCAACATCTGCAAGCACCCTGGGCTTCACTTTTGTTCAGAATGCGACCGACCACTTCAATATCAATTTCGATGCAGTAAGTTCTTCAAACGTCAATGCTGGCGCTATCAGTCTGACCAGTAGCAGCAGTGCGTTGTTGGGGACGGCATTAGGTACGGTGAATATTGCGTCTGGCGGTACGGGCTCGTTTAGCAATATCATCTCATTGGCTGGTACCAACGCGCAGGTTCAGAACATAAACGTTACTGGCGATCATGCTCTGAATTTAACGCTGGGCAGCGGATTCAGTAATGTGCGTGATGTTAACGCATCCACCAATACCGCCGGTCTGAATCTTGATTCAAACCATGCCGGTACCGGTGACGGTATTATCGTTCAACTGCTGAACATCCTGCCATTGAGTGCGGTAACTACAGCGTTGCTGACCCCACTGTTGAACACGCTGGGCCTGAACGGTTATCAACTGACTGTAGAAGGGACCGGTGCGGCTGACAGCTTCAACGTTCTGGGTAACACCACCCTGGCCGGTGGCAATGGTGTGAATACCTATCAACTGAAGTCCAGTACCACTCAGGCCGGTGTTACCATTACCGACTTTGACAGTACCAAAGACAAGATCGTTGATGCGGCTTCTGCTTTGACCATCTCCGGTAATACCAGCGGCACCGCAGTGGCGGATTACGGCACCCGTGCTTCTGATACTCTGGATGCGCTGCTGGGTACTCTGGTTGGCGGCCTGACCAACGGCGTTATTGGCCTGTTGGGCGGTATCCTCGGCCTTGGTAGCAGCAACGCACTGACGGCTAAAGTGGGTGTGGCGTCAGTGGTGTTTGGCGGTACCGGCGATAATGCCAGCTCTTATGTGATTATTGATAACAACAATAACCACACGCTGGATGCTAATGACAGCGTCGTTTACCTGACAGGTCAGAACCATCAGCAACTGCTGGATACTCTGCATTACGCATAAGGTAAGCTCTGCAGGTTAATAGTTTCCATTGAAACTGTTATTAGTTAAATAATACGGGGAGGTCAAACTTCCCGTATTGTTTTATTTTGTGATCGGCATCATTATCTCTAACTTATTCCATTCCTCATAATTCCCTCATATTTCATCATGTCTTTCATCTTGTTGTTTTCCCTGTGTTTCTAACAAATGTTTCTGCGGTTTTTTTTTACGTATTGCCTTGCCGATATGTGCTTTCTCTACCTATAGTTAAAAAAAGTATCTGCAGTCTCGAGCATGTTGGGGGGGCTTCTTTAGGATTTTCTTTATTTTTGTTTTTTTTAGGAATTTCCTTAGAAGAAATCAATGCGGATTGGGCTGACAGTGCACATGATGTAAGGGCAGAATGTGAATCAATTTATACCGCGCAATGAAATTGCGGATGTTATACGGACACGCAGTAAAGTTTTTTGGACCGTTGGCATATTCACCGCATTTATTAACTTGTTAATGCTTGTTCCTTCAATCTATATGCTCCAGGTTTATGACCGGGTGCTTCCTTCGCGCAATGAAATCACCTTACTGATGCTGACGCTGATTATGCTGGGAATGTTCGGCATGATGGCGCTGCTGGAGTATGTGCGCAGCATGGTGGTGATCCGTATCGGTAGCCAATTGGATATGCGTTTGAATACGCGGGTTTATACGGCAGCGTACGAATCTAACCTTAAGAATGGTTCTTCCGATGCAGGGCAGATGCTGGGTGATTTGACTACCGTACGGCAGTTCCTGACCGGCAGCGCATTGTTTGCTTTCTTCGATGCGCCCTGGTTCCCGATTTACCTGCTGGTGATTTTCCTGTTCAACCCGTGGTTGGGTTTGTTTGCTCTGGTTGGCTCATTGCTGCTGGTTGCGTTGGCGGTGGTCAACGAAATGGTTTCCAAGCAACCCTTGGGCGAAGCGAGCAAGTTATCGATCATGTCCAGCAGCCTGGCAAGTACCAATTTGCGCAATGCTGAAGTGATCGAAGCATTGGGCATGCTGCCTAATCTAAAACGACGTTGGTTTGGATTGCATCAGAGATTTCTCAATAGCCAGCGTGTTGCCAGCGAGCGCGCGACCACCGTCAGTTCCATCACCAAATTTGTTCGTCTCTCTCTGCAGTCATTGGTCTTGGGGCTAGGGGGATGGTTGGCGATTGATGGGCATATCACCCCCGGCATGATGATCGCGGGCTCTATTTTGATGGGGCGTACTCTGGCGCCCATCGAGCAGGTGATTAACGTCTGGAAAAGCTGGAGCTCAGCCAAACTGTCCTATCAGCGTTTGGTCAAACTGCTTGATAAGCATCCTCCGCGCGGAATGGGGATGTCGCTTCCCCGTCCTGAAGGGATCATCTCGGTCGAAGGCGTCACCGCCACCCCTCCGGGATCAAAAGCCGATGCGGTGTTGCATAATGTCAGCTTTGCTATTCAACCGGGCGACGTGCTGGGGATTATCGGGCCAAGCGCTTCCGGCAAGTCTACGCTGGCGCGTTTGCTGGTCGGTATCTGGCCGGTCAGTGAGGGCATTGTGCGTCTTGATAATGCTGATATCTACCAGTGGAATAAAGATGAGTTGGGGCCCTACATTGGCTACCTGCCGCAGGATATCGAACTCTTTGCCGGCACCATCGCCGAAAACATCGCTCGTTTTAACGACATAGACTCCGAGAAAGTTATTGAAGCCGCCAAACTGGCTGGGGTGCATGAACTGATCCTGCGCTTCCCTAATGGTTACGATTCGATCATCGGTAACGGCGGGGCAGGGTTATCCGGTGGGCAGAAGCAGCGTATTGGCCTGGCACGTGCGCTGTATGGCGATCCATCTCTGATCGTGTTGGACGAGCCTAACTCCAATTTGGATGACGCCGGTGAGAAAGCGCTGAATCAGGCCATCTTGTTCCTCAAGCAGCGTAATAAAACGGTGATTCTGATTACCCATCGCACCAACCTGCTGTCGATGACCACCAAGCTGCTGCTGTTGGTCAACGGTAGCGTCAATGCGTTTGGCCCAACGCAGCAAGTTCTGCAAGCCCTGGCCAATGCGCAAAAAGCGCAGACTCCACAGCAAGCCGTGCGTGCGGTCAATTCCGAGCCGGACGAAGGCAATATCCCAAAAACTCAAATTAATTAAGCCGTGAACTTGCCGGGCGGGGCAAAAGCGCCGCCTGCAGTCGAAGGAGTTGGTATGTCTACGCACATTGGCGAGCCGCAAGACTCGTATTCAGAAGAGATCCCACAGGACGAGCGGCGTTTTACCCGCATGGGATGGTTGGTGGTGGGGCTTGGCCTGTTTGGTTTTTTCGCCTGGGCTGCATTTGCACCTTTGGATAAAGGGGTTGCTTCGCCAGGCTCGGTGATTGTTTCCGGCAACCGCAAGACCGTGCAGGCGCCAGCCAGCGGCATCATTAAAAGCATCACCGTAAAAGAAGGCGACAGGGTTAAAGCCGGTGAAGTATTGGTGCAACTGAGTCAGGTACAGGCGCAGGCGCAGGTTGATTCTCTGCGCGATCAATACTACACCACCCTGGCCACCGAAGGCCGCCTGCTTGCTGAACGTGATGGATTAAGCAAAGTGACTTTCTCGCCGGTCTTCGAACAACTCCAGGCTCAGCCGCGGGTTGCCGAGATCATCGCGCTGCAAACCCAGCTCTTCTCCTCGCGCCGTCAGGGGCTGCAAAGCGAAGTCGACGGTTATAAACAGTCGATGGACGGTATGCGTTTCCAGTTAAAAGGCCTGCAGGATTCCAGGGTCAATAAACAGATCCAGCTTTCCAGCCTGCGTGAGCAGATGAACAGCATGAAACAACTGGCTGCCGACGGCTATTTACCGCGTAACCGTTATCTTGAAGTGCAGCGTCAGTTTGCGGAAGTTAACAGCAGCATCGATGAAACCGTCGGGCGGATCGGCCAAGTACAAAAACAGCTGCAGGAATCTCAGCAGCGGATCGATCAGCGTTTTGCCGACTACCAGCGCGAGGTCAGAACTCAACTGGCGCAAACGCAGATGGATGCCAGCGAATTCAGAAACAAGCTGGAAATGGCGAATTTTGATCTCGGGAATACCGCTATCACCTCGCCGGTGGATGGCACCGTAGTCGGATTAAATATCTTTACTCAGGGGGGCGTCGTGGGAGCGGGTGACCACCTGATGGACGTTGTACCCAGTCAGGCTACGCTGGTGGTGGATTCCCGCCTGAAGGTAGAGTTGATTGACAAGGTGTACAACGGGTTGCCGGTGGATTTGATGTTTACCGCTTTCAACCAGAACAAAACCCCGAAAATCCCGGGGACGGTGACATTGGTTTCTGCCGACCGCTTGGTTGACAAGGCCAATGGCGAACCCTACTACCAAATGCAGGTCACGGTATCTCCTGAAGGCATGAAAATGCTGGGCGGGGAGGATGTTAAGCCGGGTATGCCTGTTGAGGTGTTCGTGAAGACAGGGTCACGCTCACTGCTGAGCTATTTGTTTAAACCTATTTTGGATCGCGCTCATACTTCATTAACCGAGGAATAATTTTGATTCAATTTAAACGACAGGTTGCTGGCCTTGCTATCAGTACCCTCTTGTTTGCGATATCTGCGCCGGTTCATTCGATAGGGATTCTAGACGCATATTCGCTGGCACTTGAAAAAGATCCGACCTTTCGGGCGGCTATAAAAGAAAAAGAAGCGGGGGATGAAAACGAAAACATCGGCAGGGCGGGGCTGCTGCCGAAGGTGTCGGCCAATTACCAGAATTCACCGCGTAACTGGCAGACGCAAAAGTATCCGGCGAGTGACATTTTTGGCAACAGCCTTGGTGAGGCGACCAAACGACAACAGTATCGCAGCCATTCCAGTTCGATAACGCTGACGCAACCGTTGTTCGATTACGAAGCTTATGCGCGTTACAAGGCCGGTGTGGCGCAAACGCTGATGTCAGATGAGCGTTACCGCAGTAAGTATCTTGATCTGGCCGTGCGGGTAATCTCCGCCTATGTTGAAGTGGCTTACTCCAAAGACCAGATCGCGCTGGCCTCAGCGCAAAAGGCGGCTTACAAAGAGCAATTGGCGCTAAACGATCGCTTAATGAGCGCGGGTGAAGGCACCATTACCGACGTTTCAGAGACCCAGGCGCGCTACAGTCTGGCAGAGGCGCAGGAAATTGAGGCACGTGATGCTCTGGATGCGGCACAACGCGAGCTGGAGGTGATTATTGGCGTACCGCTCGATCAACTGGATGAGCTACAGGTACTGCGCCCCGGTAAATTCCAGGTGGCGCCGTTAATCCCTTCCAAATTTGAAGAGTGGCAAAAAATTGCCCTGGAGAATAACCCGATGTTGGCTGCCTCGCGCCATGGCGTTGATGCCGCCAAGTATGAAGTGGAGAGAAACCGCGCGGGCTTCATGCCGCAGGTTCAGCTCTATGCTTCGCATTCGGAAAATGACTCCAGCAGTGATAACACTGTTAACCAAAAATACCGCACTGACAGTATCGGCGTGCAGGTGAGCGTGCCGATCTATGCCGGCGGTGGGGTGTCCGCATCGACTCGCCAGGCGGCATCACGCTATGGGCAGGCGATGTATGAAATGGATGCACAAGTCGGTACCACGCTTAACGATCTGCGTAAGCAGTTCAATCTTTGCATCAGTAGTCGCGCAAAATTAGCGGCGTATGAACTGGCGGTAAAATCTGCGACAACGCAGGTAACGGCCACCCGCCAGAGCGTGTTGGCAGGGCAGCGCGTCAACGTCGATGTGCTGAATGCCGAGCAACAACTTTACAGCGCGCAGCGAGACTTGGCTTCGGCCAAGTATACCTACATAAAGTCCTGGATCACCCTGTTGAGCGACTCTGGAACGCTTGACGAAAAGGACGTGAAACGAGTGGCGCAGTATTTCTCTATGAATCGCTGACCGGGTAGGGATAAATGGTTCAAATACTCACCATGAGTATTTGTCTGAAAGAGCAGCCTCAAGCTGCTCTTTTTTGTCTCAATACGTTATGTTAGCAACCAGTGGTGCTTCTGCCTCGCCTGTAAAACTGTACTTTTCGCTATAAATCATTGTGTGTAGATCTATGGGCAGATATTGGCATAGGCAGGGGTTTTTTAACATACATGTAACTTATGTATGTAATTGTATGACTTTTATAATACTGGGTTGGCTGGCGCTACGCCGCACTCTCGTTTATAAGACAGACGACTGAGTTAAGGGTTAATAATGTCAAAACTAATTCCTGTGGTTATGGCCGGCGGTACTGGCAGCCGGTTGTGGCCACTGTCGCGCGAATCATTCCCCAAACAGTTTCTCTCCATTGATGACAGTGGGTTCAGTTTGCTGCAGCAAACTTTGCAGCGTTTATCTGGACTGGAGGGCGTCGAAGTCGCCGCGCCTTTAGTCATCTGCAATGAAAATCATCGTTTCCTGGTCGCAGAACAGCTGCGTGAAATCGATCAACTTGCAACAAACATCATTTTAGAGCCTGTTGGACGCAATACTGCACCAGCTGTTGCATTGGCAGCACATCTGGCCGCAGAAGAAGACGAAGACAGTATGCTCTTGGTACTGGCCGCAGATCATTTGATTACAAAGGTGGAAAATTTTCACGCGGCAATAAAAACGGCAATTATGCATGCCACAGAAAACAACTTGGTGACTTTCGGTATTATTCCTGGGCATCCAGAAACGGGCTACGGCTATATCAAACGCGGCAGTGCACTTTCCAGCGAATGCTTCAAAGTCGACGCTTTTGTAGAAAAACCTTGTCTGGAAAAAGCCGTTGAATATCTTGCCAGTGGTGAGTTTAGTTGGAACAGCGGCATGTTCATGTTTAAAACTGCCAAATTCCTGCAAGAGCTGCAACAGTTCAGCCCTGAAATATTCAGTACAACACAACAATCTGTGGTCGACAGCCAGCGTGATATGAATTTTATCCGTGTTGATCAAGAAATATTTAAGCATTGCCCTAGTGACTCCATCGATTATGCGGTGATGGAAAAAACACGTGATGCAGTGGTGATCCCCATAGATGCTGGCTGGAGCGATGTAGGTTCATGGACATCTCTGTGGGACGTGTCAGAAAAGGATGCTCTCGGCAATGTTAACGTCGGTGAGATTATCTCCATTGATTCCAGTAATAACTACATCTCATCTGATGGCGCGCTAGTTGCTACTATCGGGCTGGATGACCTTATCGTGATCAATACCAATGATGCGTTGTTGATTTCGACTAAGGATCGCGTTCAGGACGTTAAGAAAGTGGTTGATGAGCTAAAAAAACGCAACCTTCATCACTTTCGCCAGCACTCCTCTGCTTATCGCCCATGGGGCAAGATCTGTGATATCGACAACGGCGAACATTTCCAGGTCAAAAAAATCATTGTTCGCCCTGGTGAGGGATTGTCAGTACAGCGTCATCTTCATCGCGCAGAGCACTGGGTCGTCGTTAGCGGTACGGCAAAGGTGAATGTTGAAGATAAAGAATTCTTCTTATCAGAGAACCAGTCTACATTCATCCCTGCTGGCAGTGTCCACACCCTGGAGAACCCTGGGAAAATCGATCTTGAAATCATTGAGGTTCGATCAGGATTTTACCTGGAAGAAGATGACATTGAGCGTTTACATGATCGGTACGGCCGAGTTTAATTAAAGGATTTGGTGATGGAAAAGTTAGCCTGTTTTAAAGCTTATGATGTGCGCGGCAAGTTGGGTGAGGAGCTGAATGATGATATCGCCTATCGTATTGGGCGCGCGTATGGCGAGTTCCTGAAGCCGAAGACCATTGTTCTCGGCAGCGATGTACGCCTGACCAGCGAAAGCTTGAAGCTGTCTTTGGCAAAGGGCCTACAGGATGCCGGCACCGACGTTATCGATATTGGTATGACCGGCACCGAAGAGGTCTATTTTGCCACTTCCCATCTTAAAGCAGATGGCGGTGTGGAAGTGACCGCAAGCCATAACCCGATCGACTACAACGGAATGAAGCTGGTGCGTGAGGGGTCGCGCCCTATCAGCGGCGATACCGGTTTGCGCGCAATCCAGGAACTGGCGGAGAAAAACCAATTCCCTGAGCCTGCAGCTACTCGTGGCAGCTATGTTCGTCAGGATGTGTTGGCAGATTATGTCAAACATGTGCTTTCCTATGTCGATGTTGCAAACTTTAAGCCGCTGAAGTTGGTTATCAACTCTGGTAACGGTGCTGCCGGGCATGTGATCGATGCCATTGAAGCCTCTCTCAAAGCTTTGAACGTTCCGTTGGAGTTTATCAAGGTTCATCATCAGCCGGACGGTACCTTCCCGAATGGTATCCCTAATCCGTTATTGCCAGAATGTCGTGCAGATACTGCCAATGCCGTGCGTGAGCATGGTGCAGATATGGGGATTGCCTTCGACGGCGATTTTGACCGTTGCTTCCTCTTTGACGAAAAAGGCGACTTCATTGAAGGATATTATATTGTTGGCCTTCTGGCAGAAGCTTTCCTGCAAAAACAACCAGGCGCAAAAATCATTCATGATCCACGCTTGAGCTGGAACACCATCGATGTGGTGAGCGAAGCGGGCGGGATACCGGTGATGTCAAAAACCGGGCATGCTTTTATTAAGGAACGCATGCGTGCGGAAGACGCTATTTATGGTGGAGAAATGAGCGCGCACCATTATTTCCGCGATTTCGCCTATTGTGACAGCGGTATGATCCCGTGGTTGCTGGTGGCTGAATTGGTCTGTGTTAAAGGGCAAACCCTGGGGCAACTGGTGCAGGACCGCATTGCGGCTTACCCTTCATCCGGGGAGATCAATATCAAACTGGCACAGCCGGCTGCATCAATTGACAGCGTCAAGCAACATTATCTGGCGCAGGCTGGTGAAGTGGATTACACCGATGGCATCAGCATGGAGTTTGGCGATTGGCGTTTTAACCTGCGCTCGTCCAACACCGAGCCGGTAGTTCGTCTCAATGTTGAATCACGTGCAGACGTGGCTCTCATGAAAGAGATGACTAATGAGATATTAGCGATGTTGTCTCGTTAGTTTTACCGTGATGGTGATGTATCAGAACAGGGCTGCGTTTCGCAGCCCTGTTTGTTAAATGAGTTCGATAAGCGGGAGCTGTAATCAATAATACGGGCTCAATAATGGGCGTTGCTATCGGGCACATATGATTTATTCTAAAGACAATGACGTCGATGGCGGTTACTGTCAGCGCTTTGCTGTCTTGCCCATTTTTAGACTGGAACCCCCAAGGCTCTCGGGCTGAGAAAGTCATAAAGTTTAAGTCGTTAGCGCTTCAGGCGCGCATAAGGAGTTGTGAATGGCAATTTTAGTTACCGGTGGCGCCGGTTATATTGGTTCTCATACGGTATTAGCCTTACTGGAACGCGGTGAGGAAGTGATTGTGCTGGATAATCTGTCGAACTCGTCAGAAGAATCACTGCATCGCGTCGAACAGTTAACGGGCAGGGCGGCTACTTTTTATCAGGGAGATGTCCAAAATGGCGACTCCCTGCGTAGCATATTCGATGCGCATGATATCTCTGCCGTCATCCACTTCGCGGGATTGAAGGCGGTGGGGGAGTCGACTCGCAAGCCACTGGAATATTATCAAAACAACGTTTCCGGTACGTTGGTGCTGCTAGAGGAAATGCGTCGTGCCGGAGTAACTAAATTTATCTTCAGCTCTTCAGCTACGGTCTATGGCACGCCGGAACATGTCCCGTTGCTTGAAACTTCCCGTGTTGGCGGAACCACAAACCCATACGGAACGTCGAAATTGATGGCAGAGCAGATGCTGCAAGACTTCGCGAAGGCGGAACCTCAATTTTCAATTACTGCGCTGCGTTACTTCAATCCCGTCGGTGCCCATGAGTCTGGCATGATTGGTGAAGATCCTAACGGTATTCCTAATAATTTGTTGCCTTATATTTCTCAGGTGGCGATCGGTAAACTGGAAAAATTGTCCGTTTATGGTGATGACTACCCAACGCCTGATGGTACCGGTGTGCGTGATTATATCCATGTAATGGATTTGGCTGAAGGCCACCTCAAGGCAATCGAGCATATTGACGATCAAAAAGGCTTTACCGTCTACAATTTGGGGACCGGTATCGGTTACTCAGTGTTAGAAATGCTGCATGCATTTGAGAATGCTTCAGGGTGCTCGGTGAACTATCAGATCGTGCCGCGCCGTGACGGGGATATAGCCGAATGTTGGTCTGCTCCTGAATTGGCGGCTGAAAAGCTGGGATGGAAAGCGAAACGTAATCTGGACACTATGATGCGTGATGCCTGGAATTGGCAAAAAAACAACCCTGAAGGCTACCAACGTCATTAATGTTTTCGCTCAGCGGGAACGCTTTGCGAGTGAGCACAACTGACGAACAATAATTGTTCTTTTTGAGCTGATGTTAATAGCCAGTAACAAGCAAAAAACCTCACTCTGCCTGCCAGCTAGGATGCTGGTGGGCAACATTAATTGTGACTATTTTTTGTGGTTTAGTGTCGGATATTTTGATTAATTGTGCTAACCTCGCGTACCTCGTCTAGCGTGCTTCGTTGAACTTTTCATACTTCAATATTGTTTAGTGTGTATTAAGAAAGTGATTGCATGGGTAGTATAGACTGGCGCTGTGGCGCATGTTCAGAAGACAGTTGTTGGTCTCTGAGGTAGAGTTTTTGCTAGTAGGTTATCTAATGAAAGTGATTGATACACCAGTCGTAGGTGTGAAACTTATCGAGCCAAAGGTTTTCGGTGACCGCCGAGGCTTTTTCGTCGAAACTTTTCAAAAAAGTCGGTATCAGGAATTGCTGAATATCGATGTTGATTTTGTGCAGGATAATCATTCCCGCTCCTCAAAAGGCGTGTTACGTGGCCTGCATTTTCAGCGCGTAAATCCCCAAGGGAAACTCGTCAGAGTTGTCCGTGGCGAAGTCTATGATGTTGTTGTTGACATTAGGGTTGACTCACCGACGTTCAAAAAGTGGGTGGGGGTTTACCTATCAGAAGATAATCAAAACCAACTTTGGGTCCCGCCTGGTCTTGCACATGGTTTTTTGGTGATTTCAGATATTGCTGATTTTGAATACAAATGTACTGAGTATTATGATCCCGGCAGCGAAGCCTGTCTATTATGGAATGACCCTGAGATCGGGATTGATTGGCCGACCGGTGAACCTCTGCTGTCGCCAAAGGATCTGCAAGGAAAACTACTTAGAGAGCTTTTTTGATGCGTGTACTTTTGACAGGTTCAGCGGGGCAATTAGGGCGCTGTTTCAGCGATAGACTACCATCTGGGTGGACCTTGATGGCCTCCGATAGCTTGCAGCTTGATATCACAGATCCTGAGGCTATTGCGAAAGCTGTAACGGAGTTTGCACCCGATGCCATTGTCAATGCTGCTGCCTATACTGCAGTTGATAAAGCCGAGTCTGAGCCCGAGTTGGCGAAAGCTATCAATTCAGATGGTCCAAGTTATCTTGCTTCGGCTGCCGCATTGCTGAATATTCCTTTTGTGCATGTATCTACCGACTATGTATTCGATGGCTGCGCTAGCGAACCTTACAGTGAAGCTACGCCCTGTTCGCCAAAGAACGTCTATGGTAAAACTAAACTTGACGGTGAAGTTGCTGCGCTGAAGGCCAATCCCAAAACGATCGTTATAAGAACGGCTTGGGTTTTCAGTGAGTATGGAAATAACTTTGTTAAGACTATGCTACGAGTGGGAACGCAAAGAGATGAGCTGGGTGTAGTGGACGATCAATTTGGTAGCCCGACCTACGCGGGCGATATCGCTGATACCATTATCGCTATGTTGCAATCTCCTGGTGCATACGGGGTTTATCATTTTTGCGGCGATTCGGCCGTTTCCTGGTGCGACTTTGCACGGGAAATATTTAAGATTGCTAATGAGACTACTCTTTATCCGCACCGGGTCACAATCAAGCCTATTACCACACAAGAATACCCGACACCTGCATCCAGGCCAGCTTACTCAATTCTAAGTACTGATAAGATCTGTGCCATGAATCTTAAGCCAAGTCCCTGGCGTCGGCAGCTAAGAATTGTTGTCAGTAAGCTATTGTCTCAGTAATGAGATTTTGTTGAGCGAAATGAAAGGGGATAATGTTATCCCCTTTGATGTTTTTGCTGGGTGGCTATGATTTTTCATACTGCAGTGATGAATGATAAGCTTAGCAATGACCAGAATTTCGTAACACGATTTTATTAAAAAAATTATGGTTCTAGGAACTTCATACGGCATGTCTTCAGAACAAAAACGATACCAAATTGTTGCCTCAATCGTTTTGTATAACCACAGCTACGCTCAACTGGAAGATACCTTGTTGTCACTGCTTAGCGAAGCCTGTGTTGAAAAGATTGTCTTGGTCGATAACGGAGGTTCAGACTGGGCAGCCTCCTTAGATAACCCTCGGATCAGCTACATTGCGGCTGATGCCAACAGAGGGTTTGGTTATGGCCACAACCTTGCTATGAAACGCTACCTGGATGAGTGCGATTACTTTTTGATCTGCAATCCTGATATCAGTTTTGAGCCTGGGGCGCTTGAACGTCTCTATCATTTTGCCCGAGATGGAAAGCATCGGTTTGTCTCTCCCCGTATCCACTATAGCGATGGGCGCTTCCAGTTTAGCTGCCGCCTGTTGCCTACACCGTCAAACTTGTTCTTGCGCCGATTTTTCCCTCAATGGGGGGCAAAGTTGGATATCAAATATGAAATACAACGTGCTGATTATACTAAATCTTTTTCAGTTCCGTCGGTTTCAGGCTGTTTTATGCTTCTAGAATCAATGCTATTGAAGCGCCTTGAGGGGTTTGATGAAAGGTATTTCATGTATCTGGAGGACGTGGATCTTTGTCGCCGGGCATTGTCAATGACCGATATCATCTATTTCCCAGGGGCCACGATTATTCATGTGTTTGGTAAGGGATCTTACAAGAACTTGAATTTATTCATTTATCATATGAAATCCGTAGTGTTGTACTTCAACAAGTGGGGATGGTTTTATGATCCGCTAAGGTCTAAGGCAAATCAAAAATGCTTAAAAACGATCCCCATGACTTGGTCTGATAAGTCGCAGTAGAATGACTGACTATCAGAAAGACCGGCTTTATGAGTTTAATTACATCTAAGGTGTTGATTATGTTTGTTATGACTGGGTGCGATTTTGGAGCACAGAGCGTTGTCATGATGGTGAGGTGGGGGCAATGAGCAATCCACATAAAATGCAGCCTTTATCTCCATTGGCTCTGATTCGCAATATATGGGGATTCAAGTCGCTTATCCTGCAAATGACCAAACGTGAGGTTGTAGGGCGTTACAAAGGGTCAACCATGGGCTTAGCATGGTCCTTCCTCAATCCACTGTTTATGTTGATCGTTTACACGTTTGTTTTTTCAGTGGTTTTTAAGGCCCGTTGGTCCGTTGGTGGCGATGAAAGCCGGACGCAGTTTGCGGTCATCTTATTCGTTGGCATGATTGTGCACGGTTTTTTTGCTGAAGTAGTCAACAGAGCCCCCCAGATTATCTTGGGCAATACCAATTATGTGAAGAAAGTCGTTTTTCCTTTGGAAACGCTACCGGTGATTGGGCTTTGTGCTGCACTGTTCCATACCATGATCAGTTTGGTGGTATTGCTGTGCGCGTTCTTTTTGTTTAATGGTTTCCTGCATTGGACAATTATTTTCCTGCCATTGGTTTTTCTGCCTTTAGTCATTTTTTGTCTGGGATTAGCTTGGATATTAGCGTCGTTAGGCGTTTTCATCCGTGACGTAGGGCAAACCACGGTAATCATTACAACGGTAATGATGTTCCTGTCTCCGGTATTTTTCCCTATCACGGCGTTACCGGAGAAGTATCGCGTATGGATTATGCTCAATCCTTTAACATTTATTATTGAGCAGTCACGCAATGTGTTGATTTGGGGACGCTTACCAGAATGGCATGGCCTGGTTATTTACACATTGGCGGCAGCGTTGGTTGCGTGGCTCGGCTTTGTCTTCTTCCAGAAAACCAGAAAGGGATTTGCTGATGTCCTCTAATGAAATTGCCATTGAAGTGAATGGATTAAGTAAATGCTATCAGATTTATGATCGCCCTCGTGATCGTCTGAAACAGTTTTTTGCTCCTAAACTGCAACGAGTGGCACGTCGAGAATCTCGTCGCTATTTCCGCGAGTTCTGGGCGTTACGGGATGTCACATTCTCAATAAAAAAAGGTGAGACGGTAGGTATTATCGGCCGAAATGGTGCAGGCAAATCTACGCTATTGCAGATGATCTGCGGCACTTTAACCCCGACACAGGGCGAAATACAGGTTAATGGACGTATTGCCGCACTGCTTGAGTTAGGTGCTGGGTTTAATCCCGAGTTTACTGGGCGTGATAATGTTTATCTGAACGGTTCTGTACTTGGTTTTTCGCGCGAGCAAATCGATGCTCGTTTCCAAGAAATCACTGATTTTGCAGATATTGGCGAGTTTATCGATCAGCCAGTCAAAACCTATTCAAGCGGTATGTATATTCGCCTGGCTTTTGCTGTTCAAGCCTGCGTGGAACCGGAAATTCTGATCGTAGATGAAGCATTAGCCGTAGGTGATATTGGTTTCCAGTATAAATGCTATAAACGTATGGAAGCCTTACGAGCCAAAGGTGTAACGATCATCATGGTAACCCATTCTACCGGAAGCATTCTGGAATATGCTGATCGCTGCCTGGTGATGAATAATGGCGAATTGGTCGGGGATACCTATGACGTGCTGGCCGCTGTACTAGCCTACGAAAAAGGGATGCTACTCTCACAGGCGGTTAAACGTGAAAATACAGGGAAGATCTCTTCGTCGGTGGTGATAGATCAATCCTCCTTGCAAAATCTGCAACAGGAACAGACCAATACTGAAGTAGGTGAGAAACGTTTTGGTAGCGCCAGAGCGATTATTCAGCATCTTGAAGTGATTAAGTCAGATGGCACCTCCCTTTCGGATAAGCCTTTAGTGCGCTCTGGCGATGAACTGCTTTTGGACTTTACGATCCTGGCGTCTGAAGAAATCCGTGACGTTGCCCTGGGAGTGTCAATATCGAAAGCGCAGGGCGGGGACATTTGGGGAGATAGCAATATTGGCGCCGGGAAACCTTTGGTACTCAAAGCTGGTGAACAACACGTGATTTACAAAGTAAAACTACCGATTAACTCCGGTGACTATTTAGTGCATTGCGGCCTTGCCTCATTGCAAGGCGGTAATCGTGAGGAATTGGATCAGCGCAGACCAATGATGAGATTGAAATTTTGGTCTTCTCGTGAACTAGGGGGAGTGGTGTATGCCCCTATTAGCGTGATAAGCGAGGAGTAAATAGATTCATGTTTGCGACATTCTTACCGCCTTATCCGTTCAGGGGAGTAAAAGCTCCTTACCTGTGGATCTTTTATCGGCTGCTAAGTTCTTTAAAAGAGCGCTCATTGTTCATAACCGGCGAAGACTACTTATTGCCGCCCGACGAATGGAGTGCGACTGGCCGTTGGGAGTTTGATATTCCCACCATGAACAACCTGGGATACAGCATCCCATCAACAGAATTGCTGGCTAGTCATGATTATTATTATCTGAACGACAGTGTGTTTGAGAAGCTATTGGCTTCCTGTAATCACAATCCGATTCTGGCGTTCAAGAAAATGCTGACTCAACGTATTCCTGAGTTGGAAAATGAGTTGCTTGACTATCTGAGCCGGTATGAGTCTGGAAAGATTGAGGGCATATTATCGATTTGTAATTGCCCTTCACTGGAGGCTGTAGCTGAGTCTCTGGCGATACCCGTGTTGCACTTTGAAGTTGGCCCGCTGCGCGCACCTACTTATTTTAGCACGGGGTATTTAGATTTTACCGGCGTGAATGGTCATACTGAAGCTGAGAAACGTTACCTGGATGTTCGAGAGCAGTGCCAGGTTGATGTCTCTATATCAGAGCTACACCGCTATTTCTTACGTGTGCCTTTCGTGGATGAGCAACAGGCTGATGCTGATCTGGGGATCGTATTGCAGGTAGAAGATGACTCAAATCTTATCGCTTACGGTAATGACTTTGATAACTTGACACTGCTATCGTACGCACGGACACAAAAACCGCAGCAGAAGTTATTGATTCGAACGCATCCTGGTAGTCAGTTCCAAATTAAGGATGGCGATTATGAAATTGATAGCTCTGTCAGTAGCCTCGCCTTTGTTCAACGCTGCCGTCACATTTTGACGATTAATTCCAGTGTTGGCTTAGAAGGGGTATTGACGGAAACTCCGACGACGGTAATTGGTGATAGTTCATACAAGTACGTTACATTGGCGGAAGATGAGCAAGAAAAAGCTAATCGCTTAGCATTTTATCTGTTCTCATACTTAGTGCCATTCGACTTGCTTTTCGATATTGACTACCTGCGTTTTCGCCTGTCACGGCCGGATGAGAAGGCGATCGTAGGGTGTCATATTGATTTTTATTCTACTGAGAAGGAAGGGTTGCTGAAAATGCAGGGGTTAACTCTGGGCGAGTTGCTGTCAAAGCAGGTGAAGCAAGAGAATGAGAAACAGAGTGAGTTGCAGCAGAAAATTTCTGATGCGGAACATCACCTGGTGACAGAGATTGAAGAAAAGCAAAAGATGCTTACTTCCATGCAGGAGCAATTGCTGTTGTTGCAGGAAAACATGCGCTGTCAGGCTGAGGAGAATATCACTCTGCAAGAATCGCTGATCAAACAACGTGAACAGCAGATCCTCACGCACCAGATGCTGGAAAATGCAGAAAAAGAAGGCCAGCATTTACGCAGCGCTGAGAGCGAGTCACTTAGAATCCAAGTGGAAAAATTAAATAAACAGCTTAGTGAAACTCACTCGGAAATGATCAATATACGCCGGAGCCTGTCATGGCGTCTGACAGTGCCAGTGCGGATGTTGGGACGTGCCGTTCGCGGTGAGTTTGGCGTGATTAAAGATATAACCCGCCATTATATGCGGCAGCATGCTGCCGCAAAACCTACATCGTTGGTTGGGAAAAGTTGGCAGGCGTTTCGCGCTCATCCGCACCCTTATCGTGCTTTGTGGCGTAAATCAAAAGTGGCGGGAAAATTGCTGGTCACGGGGCGTTTTGGAGAACTGCGTGGCAGCCTGCAGCGTGTGGCGAGGAATACCGCAAATACCCCGATGCCTATGGTAAATATTGATACTGACCATATCGTTATTTTGACGACACGGCATACGCTGTTCGTTGCCCATCTACTTGAAAAAACACTCAAAGAAGTAGGCCGCGGTGTCACCATAATCGAAGCTTATTCTGCCGAAGCGGACAGCGGGCAATTGCATATTGTTATCTGTCCACAAATCTTCGCTGAATTACCGCAGAATTTCGTTGCTTTCCAGATGGAACAATCCATTAACCCTCGTTGGTTTACACCGGAATATTTTGCAACTCTTGAACGCGCAATGGCGATATTTGATTACTCTTTAACCAATATCAACTATCTGCTGGAGCACGGCATTCCTTATCAGAAGCTGTTCTACTTACCCATTGCTTCCTATGCTGATTACGATGTGCAGTTGAAACAGAAGGGGCATCAGCTAGAGGGGGTAGAGAAGCCGATCGACATCTTGTTCTATGGTGACACCAATTGCGAGCGTCGCCGCCATTACCTCGAGCAATTGGGCCAGCGCTTTAATGTCCACATTGCTTCGGGCGTATTCGGTGATGATTTAACCCGGTTGGTTAAAAGCGCCAAGTTGGTGATAAATTTACACTATTATGAAAATGCACTGCTTGAAACCACTCGTATCTATGAGGTGTTATCGCTGGGGACGCCAATTGTCAGTGAAGAAAGTGTCGATATCGCAGAACACACTCATCTTATTGATATAATTGATTTTTCTCCTATTGGCGATATTGAGGCGATGGCGGAAAAAATCGAGCGTCTCCTGAATGAATCGGAATACTACGCCAACCGCAAGAAAGTTATAGCTGCCTTTACGCACAGCGATAATATGTTTGATGCTTATTTCAAACGATACCTGCTGGCGAATGATTTAATCGACTTCGCGACCTATAAAAATGGCGTTGATTTTATCCCTAAGGTTAAGGCGGATATTCCAAAGCTTTGCTTGTCTCTAACCGAAACACCGGTGCGTAAACAAGACTTCTTGAGCAAACCGACTCATGGCTTCAAGGTAATTGAAGGTGTGCGACATCGTATTGGGTGGATTGGATGCGGTATGAGTTACAAGTATATGCTGTCCGTGCTCGCCGATCGCAATACCGAAATCGCAATGATCTGTGAAGATGATGCCTTGTTCCCGGAAGATTTCGACATCAAACTTGAAAAGATTGTCGCTTACCTGGAAAAGAGCAACTGGGACTGGCATATTTTCTCCGGCATTATTGCGCATTTGAATGAAGACACCGAGATTTTGGCCGTAGAGGAAGTGGATGGCATCGAATATATTTACATTAACCGTATGACCAGTACGGTAATGAATATTTATTCACGCCGTGGCATTGAAGCCGTCAGCCATTGGGATGAAAGCAATGTCGATGCGCAAACCAATACGATAGATCGTTATCTGGAGTCGGTGCCAAATCTGGTTGTGGTCACTACACTGCCATTCCAGGTCGGCCATGCGGAAGATCAAACCTCGACATTGTGGGGATTTGTTAACACGCAATACCTGGATATGATCAGTGAAAGTGAGCGCTTGCTGCAGGAAAAAGTCGATGCCTTTAAGGCAGCGAAAACGCTTCAACCATCGTAACAGAGAACTGTGTTGACAACTTTAATAGCGGCCCCCTTTGGTGGGCCGTTTTTTTCTCTTTACTGAACAGTATTTCCTCATTATGTGACCTATCGCACCAATCACTACCCACGCAGCAGCTTCCTGAGTTAACATGTGTGCCACATCACAAAACCTGTTGGCCACAGTTGTTAACAGGGTCATCCTCAGACAGGAGTTCTTCAATGTCCAAGCAACAAATCGGCGTTGTCGGCATGGCGGTAATGGGCCGCAATCTGGCACTGAACATCGAAAGCCGTGGTTACACCGTTTCGATCTTTAACCGTTCAGGCGATAAAACTGATGAAGTTATTGCCGAGAATCCAGGTAAAAACCTGGTGCCGCACTACACCGTCGAAGAGTTCGTTGAATCGCTGGAAAAACCACGCCGCATCTTGCTGATGGTGAAAGCGGGTGAAGCGACTGACAAGACCATTGCTTCCCTGACTCCGCACCTGGATAAAGGTGACATTCTGATCGACGGTGGCAACACCTACTATCAGGACACCATCCGTCGTAACCGCGAACTGTCTGATCAAGGCTTCAACTTCATCGGTACCGGTGTTTCCGGTGGTGAAGAGGGCGCGCTGAAAGGGCCTTCAATCATGCCTGGCGGCCAGAAAGAAGCTTACGAGCTGGTGGCGCCAATCCTGGAGAAAATCGCTGCGGTAGCGGAAGGTGAGCCTTGCGTGACCTACATCGGTGCTGATGGCGCCGGTCACTATGTGAAGATGGTGCACAACGGCATCGAATACGGCGACATGCAGCTGATCGCAGAAGCCTATTCCCTGTTGAAGCAGGCGCTGAACCTGAGCAATGAAGAACTGGCTGACACCTTTGCCGAGTGGAACAAAGGCGAACTGAACAGCTACCTGATCGACATCACAAAAGATATCTTCACCAAGAAAGATGAAGAAGGTAAATACCTGGTTGATGTGATCCTGGACGAAGCTGCCAACAAAGGCACCGGCAAATGGACCAGCCAGAGCTCTCTGGATCTGGGCGAGCCGCTGTCGCTGATCACCGAGTCGGTATTCGCACGTTACCTGTCCTCACTGAAAGACCAGCGCGTTGCCGCATCTAAAGTGTTGACCGGTCCTAAAGTGACGCCAGTCAGCGGTGACAAAGCCGAATTCGTCGAGAAAGTGCGCCGCGCGCTGTACCTGGGCAAAATCGTTTCCTATGCGCAGGGCTTCTCTCAGTTGAAAGCGGCTTCCAAAGAAAACAACTGGGATCTGCACTACGGCGACATTGCCAAGATCTTCCGCGCCGGCTGCATCATCCGTGCACAGTTCTTGCAGAAAATCACCGACGCTTATGCACAGGACGCGGATATCGCTAACCTGTTGCTGGCACCTTACTTCAAGCAGATTGCTGACGAATATCAGCAGGCGCTGCGTGACGTGGTGTCTTACGCGGTGCAAAACGGCATCCCTACGCCGACCTTCTCTGCGGCAATCTCCTACTACGACAGCTACCGTTCAGCGGTTCTGCCTGCCAACCTGATCCAGGCGCAGCGTGACTACTTCGGTGCTCACACCTACAAACGTATCGACAAAGAAGGCGTGTTCCATACCGAATGGATGGAATAATCCCAACGTTTGAAGCATAAAAAAAGCCGCCGAGGTTAACGCCCGGCGGCTTTTTTATTGCCTGCAAAGCAAGACTATTTCTGGTGGCGTTCGCGCAGCCGGCCAATCACCTTGCTCAAATCCAGATCCTGATCCTGCAATAGCACCAGCAGGTGATAAATCAGATCGGAGGCCTCGTTGGTCAGCTCTTCGCGATCGTTCACCGTCGCGGCCAATGCGGTTTCCACGCCTTCTTCACCGACTTTCTGTGCGATGCGCTTGGTGCCGCTGGCGTACAGGCTGGCGGTGTAAGAGCTGTCGGGGCTGGCGTTTTTGCGTTCCGCCAGCAGTTGCTCCAACTGATACAGAAAACCCCAATCGCTGGCGGCCGGGTGGAAGCAGCTGGTATTGCCCAAGTGGCAGGTCGGGCCAATCGGATTGACCAAAATCAACAGCGTGTCGTTATCACAGTCTGGGGTGATGCTCACTACGTTGAGGAAGTTGCCAGAGCTTTCGCCCTTGGTCCACAGGCGCTGCTTGGTACGAGAGAAGAAGGTGACCTTGCCGCTTTGTTCGGTAGCGGTCAGCGCTTCCTGGTTCATGTAGCCGAGCATCAGCACTTCGCCGGAAACGGCATGCTGCACAATCGCCGGCAGCAGGTTGTCAGTTTTTTCCCAGTCGAGCTGGCTTCTTTGTTGTTCTGTTAACACAGGCGGATCTCCACACCTTGGGCGGCCAGGAACTTTTTCAGTTCGCCGATATTAATGATTTGCTTGTGGAACACCGACGCGGCCAGGGCGCCGTCAACGTCCGCATCACGGAACGCTTCCAGAAAGTGTTCCATGGTGCCCGCGCCGCCGGAGGCAATCAGGGGCACCTTGCATACCTCACGGACCTTCCTCAGCTGTTCCAGATCGTAACCGTTGCGTACGCCATCCTGGTTCATCATGTTCAACACAATCTCGCCGGCACCGCGTTTTTGCACTTCTTTAACCCAATCCAAGGTTTCCCATTGAGTGACGCGGGTGCGGCTTTCGTCGCCGGTGTATTGGTTAACGTGATACTTGCCGGTTGAGGCTTCGAACCAGGTATCAATACCCACCACGATGCACTGTACGCCAAAGCGATCTGCCAGACGGCTGATCAGAGCGGGGTCGGCCAGCGCCGGAGAGTTGATGGAAATCTTGTCGGCGCCAAAAGAGAGGATCTGGCTGGCATCTTCCGGGCTTTTGATCCCACCGGCGACGCAGAAGGGGATATCAATCACTTCCGCCACCCGTGACACCCAGCTTTTGTCCACTACACGGCCATCGCTTGAGGCGGTGATATCGTAGAACACCAGTTCGTCCGCACCTTCCTGCGCATAACGTTGCGCCAGCGGCACGATGTCACCGATGATTTCATGGTTGCGGAACTGCACGCCTTTCACTACTTGCCCGTCTTTGACATCCAGGCACGGGATTATCCGTTTTGCCAGCATGCGATTGCCTCCTCAACGCTAAACTTACCTTCCAACAGGGCACGCCCCACAATGACACCTTTAACGCCACTGCCACGCAGTTGGGCGATATCGTCCAGGTTGCCGATGCCGCCGGATGCCTGGAAGTCAATCTGCGGATAGCGTTGGCTGATTTCCTGGTACAGCGCTACGTTGGAGCCAGCCAGCGTACCATCGCGGGAAATATCGGTGCACAGCACGTGCTTGAGGCCGTAGGGCAGGAACTGTTCCACCACCTGTTCCAAAGTGGCGTCTGAATTTTCTTGCCAGCCGCTGATCGCCACGCGCTTGGTGCCGTCGGCGTCGATACGCACGTCCAGCGCCAGCACCATGGCCTCTGCGCCATAGCGCTCAAACCAGCCCTGCACCAACTGCGGTTGTTTCACTGCGGTGGAGCCGATGACCACGCGGGTCGCACCGGCTTCCAGCAGTGCCGAAACGTCCTGCTCATTGCGAATGCCGCCGCCAACCTGTACCGGCACGTTAACCCCGGCGAGCAGTTGGCGCAGCAGCGGGATCTGGCGTGCAGCAGGATCTTTGGCCCCGGTCAGATCGACCAGATGCAATACCTGTGCACCCTGTTGTTGATAGTCCTGCAGGCGTGAGCGCGGATCGTTACCGTAGTCGCGCTGTTGGCCGTAATCACCCTGATGCAAACGCACCACGTTGCCGTCGATCAAATCCAAAGCTGGAATAATCATGCTGCCTACATCTCCAGAAAGTTTTTCAACAGTTGCGCACCGGCTGCTCCAGAACGTTCTGGATGAAACTGCACGCCGAAGAAGTTGTCTTTTTGCACGGCGGCGGTGAAGGGCTCGCCGTAGTTCGCCTGGGCGATGGTGCTTGGGCATATCGGCATCGCATAGCTGTGAACGAAGTAGAAGTAGGCACCGTCTTCAATGCCACGGAACAGATGGTGGCCGGCTTGTGCCGACACCTGGTTCCAGCCCATGTGCGGCAGCGGCAGACCGAAGTCGGTCATCTGGGTGACCGGCGTCTCGATAATGCCCAGCGTGTCGATACCGCCATTCTCTTCGCTGCTTTTTGCCAGCAACTGCATACCGAGGCAAATACCCAGCACCGGCTGAGTGCAGGCTTTGATCAAATCGATCAACTCGCGTTGCTTCAACTGATCCATGGCCGCCTGCGCTGTGCCGACGCCCGGCAGGAAAAGCTTATCGGCGCGCAACACGATCTCCGGGTCACGGCTTACCTGAGGCTGATAACCCAGTCGCTGCACCGCGTAGGTGACAGAAGACAGGTTGGCGCAGCCGGTGTCTAAAATCACCACGTTCATCACAGCACTCCTTTCGAGCTCGGGAGGGTATTGCCCTCAACGCGGATCGCCTGGCGTAGCGTACGGCCAAACACTTTGAACAGGCTTTCGACGCGGTGATGGTCGTTTTTGCCTTTGGTTTTCAGGTGAAGCGTGCAACCCATGGTGTAAGACAGCGAGCGGAAGAAGTGTTCGACCATTTCGGTGCTCAGATCGCCGACGCGTTGATAGTTAAATTCAGCCTTGTATTCCAGGTGCGGACGGCCGGAGATATCCAGCGCGCAGCGCGCCAGGCACTCGTCCATTGGCAGCACAAAGCCGAAACGTGCGATGCCGCGTTTGTCGCCCAATGCCTTGTTCAGGGCTTCGCCCAGCGCCAGACCGGTGTCTTCTACCGTGTGGTGATCGTCGATATATAGATCGCCCTTAACATTGATGTCCATGCGGAAGCCGCCGTGGGTGGCGATCTGATCCAACATGTGATCGAAGAAACCCACGCCGGTTTTGATCTTGCTGCCGCCTTCGCGATCCAGCCAGACGTTGACGTCGATCTGGGTTTCTTTGGTGGCGCGGTTAACCTGCGCATGACGATCGCGCTGGGTCAGTTGGCGGGTGATCTCTTTCCAGCCCAGGGTATCGCGCTGATAGCGCAAGCCCTGAATGCCCATGTTTTCCGCCAGTTGAACGTCGGTGGGGCGATCGCCGATCACGTAGCTGTGAGCGGTATCCATCACGCCGGGCTCCAGATAGCCTTTGACCAGCGCGGTTTTGGGTTTGCGGCAATCGCAGTTGTCCGCCGGCAGGTGTGGGCAGATCAGGATATCTTCGAAGTGAATGCCCTGGGAGCTGAGGATCTGCATCATCAGGCCGTGCGGCGGATCGAAGGTTTCCTGCGGAAAACTGGCGGTACCCAGGCCATCCTGATTGGTGATCATCACCAGTTGGTAACCTGACTGCTGCAATTCAAGCAGGCAAGGAATGACGTCCGGCTCCAGCGCCAGCTTGTCCAGGCGATCAACCTGGAAGTCTTCTGGGGGTTCAGCAATCAGCGTGCCGTCACGGTCAATAAAGAGGAATTTCTGGCTCACATTGGCTCCTGGCGAGTCTCGGTTGCACCGGGCAGGGCAGACAGCGCGTCAACCACGCGCTGGCATTCGTCACGGGTGCCGATGGTGATGCGCAGGCAGCCGGACAACCCAGGTTGTTTATTTTGGTCTCTTAAGATAATGCCCTGATCCCATAAGGTTTTAAACACATTACTGGAAGCAGTGAAACGAGCCAGCAGGTAATTGCTGTCGCTGGCGAAAACCTGCTCAACGCAAGCGCAGTTTTGCAGCGCCTGCTGCAGCCAACTGCGGTTGGCGGCAATATCGGTAACGCGCTGACGCATCACGCGGATCCCCTCGGTGCTGAGCGCCTGTGCAGCGATATCGGCGACCGGAGTAGACAGCGGATAAGGTGCGATCACCTTCAGCAGCAGGGCGATCAAGTCCTCGTTGGCCAGAGTAAAACCACAGCGCAGGCCAGCCAGCGCGAAGGCTTTTGACAGAGTGCGCAGGACAGCCAGGTGCGGATAGTCGCTCAGCCAGGCGGCCACGCTGGCCTGCGGGCAGAATTCGATATAGGCCTCATCAACCGCGACGATCGCCTTGCCTTTGGCCATTTCCAGCAGGGTGCGCAGATCGTTGGGATCGATCAGATTACCGGTTGGGTTGTTTGGGCTGCAGACGTATATCAGTTTCACGTTATCCAGGCTGTCGGCGATGGCAGCTAAATCCAATTGCCAGTCCTTTTTGGCCGCCACGGTGCGACGCTCCACGCCAAAGGTTTCAGCGCTGACGGCGTACATGCCGTAAGTCGGCGGGCAGAGCAGGATGGCGTCTTTGCCCGGCTCGCAGAAGGCGCGGATCAGCAGTTCAATGCCTTCGTCCGCCCCACGACTGACCAGCACCTGTTCCTTTTTAACCCCGGCGTAATCGGCGTAGCGCTCGATCACCCGTGCCGGCTGGCACTCCGGATAGCGGTTAAAGGTTTGAGCGGTCAGTTGGAATTCCGGGGCGATCGGGTATTCGTTGGCGTTCAGCCACACATCGCCATTGCCCCCCAGGCGGCGAGCCGATTGATACGGGGTCAGCTCGCGAACGTTGGCGCGCGCCAGGTTTTCAATGCTCATGCTTGCTCCTTCAGTGCGGCAACGCGCAGGGTGACGGCGTTTTTGTGGGCAATCAACTGCTCGGCGGCAGCCAGGGTTTCAATGGTGGCGGCCAGGTTCATAAAGCCTTGCGGCGTCAGTTCCTGCACCGTCATGCGTTTTTGGAAATCCGCCAGGCCCAGGCTGGAACAGGTCGCGGTATACCCGTAGGTCGGCAATACGTGGTTGGTGCCGGACGCATAGTCACCGGCGGACTCTGGCGACCAGTCACCGAGAAATACCGAACCGGCGCTGGTGATGCTGTCGACCAGGGCGCGGGCATCGCGGGTCTGAATGATCAGGTGTTCCGGGCCATACTGATTGCTGATCGCCACGCACTCGGCCAGATCTTTGGCGACGATCAGTCGGCTACTGGCCAGCGCCTGACGAGCGGTTTCGGCGCGAGGCAGTTGCGCCAGTTGCTGTTCGACCGCTTCGGCTACCGCCTGTGCCATAACGGCGTCCGGCGTCAGCAGAATCACCTGCGAGTCTGGGCCGTGCTCCGCCTGCGACAACAAATCAGAGGCGACAAACGCCGGCGTCGCACCGGCATCGGCAATCACCAACACCTCGGAAGGACCGGCCGGCATATCGATCGCTGCGCCGTCCAACCGTTGGTTGATTTGGCGCTTGGCTTCGGTGACAAAGGCATTGCCCGGCCCGAAGATCTTCGCCACGCGCGGTACGGAGTCGGTGCCGAATGCCATAGCGGCAATCGCCTGTGCGCCGCCAACCTGAAACACTTCCTTTACCCCGCACAGCTGCGCGGCATAGAGAATTTCATCGGCAATCGGCGGCGGTGAGCACAACACCACGCGGCGGCAACCGGCGATACGTGCCGGCGTCGCCAGCATCAGTACGGTAGAAAACAGCGGCGCGGAGCCACCGGGAATATACAGCCCGACCGAGTCGATCGGGCGGGTGACCTGTTGGCAACGCACGCCCGGCTGGGTTTCCACATCCACCGGCGGCAGCTTTTGTGCATTGTGGAAGGTTTCGACGTTAGCGACCGCGACTGCCATCGCCTGTTTTATATCATCACCCAGACGAGCGCTGGCGGCGGCGATCTGGTCGGCGGTGATGCGCAGCGCGCCAACCTCGGTTTTATCAAATTTGGCGCTGTAATCGCGCAGCGCCTGGTCACCGTTGGCCTTCACGTTGTCGAGGATCTCGCTCACCGTGCGGGTGATGCTGTCTTCGGCTGCGATCGCCGGGCGCATCAACAGTGCCGCGCGCTGTTCGGCGCTGCAACCTGCCCAATTGACCGGAGTATTGAAAGTCGACATGGCGTTACTCCATCATCTTCTCAATTGGTAACACCAGAATCGAACTGGCACCGAGCGCTTTCAGCTTTTCCATGGTTTCCCAGAACAGGGTTTCACTGCTGACCATGTGCATTGCCACGCGATTTTGCGCACCGGCCAGTGGCAGTATGGTTGGGCGTTCCGCGCCCGGCAGCAGCGCAACGATTTCGTCGAGGCGCTCGCTCGGCGCGTGCAGCATGATGTACTTGGATTCGCGTGCCTGGATCACGCCCTGAATACGGGTCATCAGGCGGTCGATCAATTGCTGTTTGGCTTCCGGCATTTCGCCGTCACGTTGGATTAGGCAGGCTTTCGAGCGGTAAATCACTTCCACTTCGCGCAGGCCGTTGGCTTCCAGCGTGGCACCGGTGGAGACCAGGTCACAGATGGCGTCGGCCAGACCGGCACGCGGTGCCACTTCCACCGAACCGTTCAACAGGCAGGATTTGAAGCGCACGCCTTGTTTATCGAGGTATTGTTTCAGCAGGTGCGGATAAGAGGTGGCGATGCGGGCGTCTTGCAGGCTTTGCGGGCCGGTGTATTCCGTGTCGAGCGAGGTAGCCAACGACAGACGGCAACCGCCGAAGTCCAGGCGACGCAGGGTGAAGTAACGGGGATCTTCGCCCTGAGCGCGGCGGGTGAGCAGCTCTTCTTCCAGCACGTTCTCACCGATAATCCCCAGATCGACCACGCCGTCCATCACCAGCCCTGGGATATCGTCATCACGGACGCGCAGGATATCAATCGGCATATTCTCCGCGAAGGCAATCAGGCGCTGTTGCTGCAGGTTGATTTTAATGCCGCAGCGCGCCAGTAACTCCTGGGATTCATCACTCAGGCGGCCTGACTTCTGCATTGCTATCCGTAAACGTGTTTTGTCCAGCATGGTAACCTCTGTTTAATCTGTAATTTTATACCCGTCATACTTCAAGTGGCTTGGGTGTTGGCTGCCTTCATTCACTCCAGTCACTTACTTGAGTAAGCTCCTGGGGATTCACTCAGTTGCCGCCTACAAGCAACTCGAATTATTTGGGATATTTGAATTTATTTTAAAAATTATTTTTTCTGTCTGTCCGGAGCCAAAAAAAAACCCTCGGAAGAAATCTTCCGAGGGCTCTCTCTTGCATTCTGCGCGCCACTGGAAGATTAAAAAACCGTCTTCCAGCACACATCGCCTGAAAGACTAGTCAGGATGATGGTGATGATGGTGGCTGAACTGAATGCGTGTCATGGTGTTTTCTCTGTATAAAGTCGCTACAAACTCAATTGCTAATTAACCTAAACTATCCGCCGTCTGTCACGCAACCCTTTTTTACGGTCATAAATTTAATTTATTGAAACAGGTTGAGTTATTAGCTGGACGCGACTTTACCTAAGCTTAAACTGGGTGGATTGTATCACTTCACGCAGTGGCGTAGCCTTAATGGGTAAAGCGCTGCGATCTTCAGGAGAGGAAGGTGATGAAAAAGGTAGCCATTATTGGTCTGGGCTGGCTGGGCATGCCGTTGGCCCTGTCGCTGATGAGCCGTGGGTTTGACGTCGTTGGCAGTAAAACGACGCCGGATGGCGTTGAGGCCGCGCGGATGAGCGGCATTGAATGTTATCAGTTGGAAATGACGCCGGAGCTGATTTGCGAACCCGAGGATCTGGAGTCTTTGCTGCGCGTTGATGCGCTGGTGGTGACATTGCCTGCGCGCCGCACTGTCGAGGGCAGCGAGAACTACTTCAATGCGGTACGCATGCTGGTGGACAGCGCGATGGCTTTTGGCGTACCGCGTATTCTGTTTACCAGTTCGACTTCGGTATACGGTGAAACTACCGGCACGGTACGCGAGGATTCGCCGCTGCAGCCGGTTTCGCCTTCGGGGCGAGTGCTGGTGGAACTGGAGCGTTGGCTGCATGAACTGCCGAACACGTCGGTGGATATCTTGCGGTTGGCGGGACTGGTGGGTGTGGATCGTCACCCCGGTCGTTTCCTGGCCGGCAAAGTCGACGTCAAAGGCGGTTCGCAAGGGGTGAATCTGGTGCATCAGGACGATGTGATCGCCGCGATTCAACTGTTGCTGAAACTGCCGAAAGGCGGTCACGTTTATAACCTTTGCGCCCCGGCCCATCCCACCAAGCGTGAATTTTACCCGGCGCTGGCCGAACAGCTGCATCTGGCCCCGCCGCAATTCGCCATTGAGGCAGAGCAGGGTGGGCGCCTGGTGGACGGTAGCCGCATCTGCAATGAGCTGGGGTTCGAATATCAGTATCCGGATCCGGCGCGCATGCCGGTCAATTAATATCAGTATCTGACCCCGCGCCTGCGGGGTTTTTTGTCTGTGGCGCTCGCGCCAATCCGCTCAAATCCTCTATCAGCGCCAACAAGGCCTCCTTTGGCGCTCCGGGTCGGGTCACCAGGCTCAGGGTTGCCTGGTAGGAGAGCGCCTGCCCGCCTAACTGCCGCAGTGCCCCCTGTTCAACCCAGCGCGCGGCGTAATGGGTCGGCAGGTACCCGAGATATTCGCCGCTGAGCACCAGATGGGCGACCCCCTCCATATGGTGGGCGACGGCACCGAGGTTTAACGGCGCCAACGGGCAGAGCTGCTGCGCCAACAGATAACCTCGCTT
The DNA here is from genome assembly GCF_058799445.1 of Serratia sp. GW822-FHT06E05. Lineage (NCBI taxonomy): Bacteria > Pseudomonadati > Pseudomonadota > Gammaproteobacteria > Enterobacterales > Yersiniaceae > Serratia > Serratia sp. GW822-FHT06E05. The sequence goes on along the minus strand of NZ_JBXALM010000001.1, from coordinate 1,192,430 downwards.
GACCCAACGCGCATTTTCAATTTGTTCGCGACCCGGTTGCTCTGCGGTAAACAGCGGATGATCGCTGCTGCAGTAGACCGCCTGCGTTTCGCTTATCCAGGGTTGATACTGCAATGCTTCCAACTGCTGGCCGAAATAACCGATGCCCAAATCGAGCTGCTGATTCAGCAGCCCCTGTTCAATTTCGCCGGGGGCGCAAATTCGGCACTGCAACTGCACGTCCTGATGGCGGCGTTGAAACTGTTTGATAGCACGGCTGAAGGGGTTGCCCGGCAGCGACACCAGATTATCCACCAGCCCGATTTGCAGATCGCCGGTCAGCAGACCGTTCAGCGACTGGCTGACCCGGGTGAAGTCGCGTGCGGCGTTAAACAGCGTGCGGCAGGCGATCAATATGCGCTCCCCTTTGGGCGTCAGCATAAAGCCGGAGCGCCCTCGCTGGCACAGACGAAACCCCAGCCGGGTCTCCAGCGTCGCAAGATGGGTGCTGATGGTCGACTGATTCATCAACAGCGGCTCCTGGGCGGCGCTGACGCCATGGGCCTCCGCGACGGCGACGAACACCCGCAGCAGCCGCAGATCGATGTCGCTTAGATTAGTGAGCATCTTTTCCTCCGCAAAACTTCCCTTGTTAACCGATTGGTAACATCCATGGCGTCACCCTGACGGGCCAAAATCACTCTTTTTATGTCACAGATTACAAATAAAACCAACAGTTCAACGCGTTACAAAACATCGGTGTTTTCAATGCTTACATCACAAAGATGGAATGGTAGACCTGTCGGCCATCGGGGTAGCCTGTATTTGTTATCTAAATGTTGAAATTAAATCATGCCAGAACGAGGAAAACACATGCTTAATCAACCCCAAAGTGGCAACGACATGCCGCGGTTTGCCGGTATCCCTACCATGATGCGCCTGCCCGTTGCCGAAAATGCGCGCGGTCTGGATGCGGCCTTCGTTGGCATTCCTCTTGATATTGGCACTTCAAACCGCAGCGGCACGCGCTATGGGCCTCGGCAGATCCGTCAGGAGTCGGTGATGATCCGCCCGTACAACATGGGTAGCGGCGCTGCCCCTTTCGAACGGTTGCAGGTTGCCGATCTGGGGGATGTCGCCATCAATCCCTACAGTCTGGCGGACAGCGTTCGGCGTATCGAACTGGCCTATAGCGACATTCTGGCCCATGGCTGCATCCCGCTGACGCTGGGAGGCGATCACACGCTGACGTTGCCGATCCTGCGTGCCGCCGCCGGCCGTCATGGCCCGGTCGGTTTAATTCACGTGGATGCGCATTCAGACACCAATGAGGAGATGTTTGGCGAGCAACTGGCGCACGGCACCACTTTCCGTCGCGCTTTTGAAGAGGGGCTGTTGGCACCCCAGCGGGTTGTGCAGATTGGGCTGCGGGGCAGCGGCTATGAAGCTGCCGATTTCGACTGGTCGCGCCGGCAGGGGTTTCGCGTGGTGCAGGCGGAAGAGTGTTGGTATCGCTCTTTAGCGCCGCTGATGGCCGAAGTGCGCGAGCAGATGGGCAGTGGGCCGGTTTATCTCAGCTTCGATATCGATGGGCTGGATCCGGCGTTTGCTCCGGGTACCGGCACGCCGGAAGTTGGCGGGTTGTCGGTATGGCAGGGCCTGGAAATTGTCCGAGGATGCCGGGGGCTGAATCTGATCGGCGCCGACGTGGTGGAGGTCTCACCGCCTTACGATCGTTCCGGTAATACCGCGCTGCTGGCGGCCAACCTGCTGTTTGAAATGTTATGCGTGCTGCCTGGGCGATAAGACGTCGCCATACCTGACCGGCGGAGCCGTTGCGCCTGGATCCAATAACAATAATAAACATGCGGAGTGACTCATGAATCTCGATCTGCTGGTAGTGGTGTTTTACTTTTTGGTGATAGGAGCGGTGGGTTGGTTAGGCGTTCGCCGGGCGACGACCAAAGAGGATTATCTGGTTGCCGGACGTAATCTGGGGCCCTGTTTGTATCTGGGCACCCTGTCTGCGGTGGTGCTGGGCGGGGCGTCAACCATCGGCAGCGTCAAACTGGGTTATACCTACGGCATCTCTGGCGTGTGGCTGTGCGGTGCGCTGGGGGCGGGCATCGTGGTGCTGAGCATGGTGTTGGCAAAGCCGTTGCTTAAGCTAAAGCTCTACACCGTCAGCCAGGTGCTGTCGCGTCGTTATCACCCAGCGGCCAGAGTCACCAGCGGCGCCATTATGTTGGCCTACGATCTGATGGTGGCGGTGACGTCGATCATTGCCATCGGCAGCGTGATGCAGGTGATGTTCGATCTGTCGTTTATCACGTCGATTTTGCTCGGTGGCGGTTTGGTGGTGCTGTATTCAACGTTGGGCGGCATGTGGTCACTGACGCTGACCGACATTATCCAGTTTATCATCATGACCGTTGGCATGATGTTGGTGCTGATGCCGATGAGCATCGTCAAAGCCGGGGGTTGGACGGCGTTCAGTAGCCAACTGCCGGATAGCTACTACCGGCTATCATCCATCGGGCTGGATACTATCGCGGTGTTCTTCCTGATCTACTTCTTCGGCATTTTGATTGGTCAGGATATCTGGCAGCGGGTATTTACCGCCCGCAGCAACACTATTGCTCGTTATGCCGGATTAGGGGCCGGCGTGTATTGCGTGCTGTATGGCGTAGCCGGTGCGTTGATCGGCATGGCCGGCAAGCTGGTGCTGCCGCAGTTGGCTAATACCGACGGGGCTTTTGCCGCCATTGCGCAGGCGGTGCTGCCGCCGGGCGTCAGCGGATTGGTGGCCGCCGCCGCACTGGCTGCGCTGATGTCGACCGCCAGCGCCTGCCTGCTGGCGTCATCGACCATCGCGCTGGAGGACGTATTGCCGGCGATTCGCAAGCGCCCCTCGGGCGGACTGGCCGCCGGGCGATTTACTACGCTGATCATGGGCTGCATCATGCTGGGGTTGGCGTTTGTGGTGCGGGACGTGATGGCGGCGCTGACGCTGGCTTATAACCTGCTGGTGGGCGGCATGCTGATCCCGCTGATTGGTGCGATTTTCTGGCAACGGGCCACCAGCACCGGCGCTATCGCCAGCATGCTGACCGGCAGCCTGAGCGTTTTGGGGCTGATGTATTATCAGGGTATTGAAGCCAACAGCCCTATCTACGGCGGCTTGCTGGCGGGCGGCGCGGCCTTCCTGATTGGCAGCTTACTGACCCGGCCAAGCCCACAGCCGCAGGTACAGCCCGAGTAACCGGTAATCAGGGGCTGCCATGCGCAGCCCCATCCTCGTTTAAAGCCAGCCGGAGCGCTTCAGCTTCTGGTAGAGGAAGAAGCAGCCGACGACGGTGACCCCCAGCGTGGCGTGGTAGGCCCAGGGGAACTTCAGCTCTGGCATGTCGGCGAAGTTCATGCCGTACAGGCTGAAAATCACCGTAGGGATCGCCAGGATCGCCCCCCAACCGGCCAGGCGTTTCACCACTTCGTTCTGTTTTACGGTGACCAGCGCCAGATTGACGTGCATCGCGTTGGTCAGCATTTCGCGCATATCGTCGATATTGCTGACCACCTGATGCGCATGGTCTTGCACGTCGCGTACGTAGGCGCGCAGCTCTTTCGGGATCACTTCTTCATGCAGGCGGATCAACTGATTGCAGATTTCGTCCATCGGCATCGCGGCATTGCGCAGCGCCAGCAGGTGCCGCCGCAGGGTGTAGACGTTCTCGATGGCGGCCTGATCAAATTCCGATTTGAACATGTTGGCTTCAATGCCTTCAATGGTCGCTTCGAACTTCGCCACCACGCTACGGTAGTTATCTACTACAAAGTCCAACACCGAATACAAGGCAAAGCCCGGGCCGCGGCACATTTGCTTATGGTTCTCTTCGGCCTTGGCGCGGATTGGGGCGTAGCTCGGTGATTTGCCGTGGCGTACCGTGATCAGGAAGTTCTTGCCCACGAAGAAGTGTGTTTCGCCGTACTCAATTTCGTCATTGCCCCATTGCGCGGTTTTGACCACGATAAACAGCGAGTCACCGTAAGCTTCAAGCTTCGGTCGCTGGTGGGCGCACAGCGCATCTTCAATCGCCAGATCGTGCAGCCCGAACTCCTCCTGCACTTTGCGCATAAAGGCGTCTTCCGGCTGCCACAGCCCGAGCCAGACGAAGGTATCCGGCTGTTTGACCACCTCGCTGATATCATCAATGGTCACTTCGCCCAGCCGTTCACCGGCCTTGTATGCCACGCAATTCACAACCATGGTTGCGGTTTCCATCAGGTCACCTGCTATTCAATTAGGGTTTTGGTGAGAAAGTAACATTCATGTTCCACCGGGTAATTCTGCAGCGTCATCTGCAGTTGATAACCGAGTTTTTCGTAGAACGGCCGCGCCTGAAAACTAAAGGTATCCAAACGAACATAGCGGCAGCCGCGTGCTTTCGCCTCCCGTTCCGCCGCCAGCAATACTTTACGCCCCAGGCCGCTGCCGCGTTGCGAGTCCGCTACCCATAGCCATTCAACGCTCAGCCAGTTGCCCCAGGTCTCGCCGGTCAGGCCGGCGACCACCTGGCCGGCGGTGTCCCGGGCGTAAATGCCAAGCGGCTTACGCAAGCTGGGATCCACATAGGGGCTGTTGTGGGCTCTAAGCCCCTGACGAATAACGTCGAGGGTGTCTTCATTGAGCGTCTCGGTTACGGTGATGTTCATCTTTCCTCCTTGGTGAACCCTTAACTTAAGCACAGTCTGACTAAAAGGCAACACGTTGAAATTTAAAACAAACGTCAAAATCAGCCTGCTGGACTACACTGAGTAGGTTGTTTTTTGTCCAGGAGGACGCTATGCACCGATTGACTATGATAGCCGCTTTGCTGTTGTTCAGCGGCTTGCTGCACGCCGCGCCGACGGTAACGCAATTGCAGGACAAGTTGGAACACCCGTGGTCGCTGGCATTTCTGCCCGGCGAACAGGGAATGTTAATCACCGAACGGCCGGGGCGTTTACGGCTCTGGCTGCCGGGCCAGGGGCTTTCGGCGCCTATCGCCGGTGTGCCGCAGGTATATGCCGAAGGCCAGGGCGGTTTGCTGGAAGTGTTGCTGGCGCCAGATTTTTCCACCAGCCGACGAGTTTACCTCAGCTTCGCCGAAGCGGGTGATGAGGGTAAAGCGGGGACGGCGGTAGGCTACGGGCAACTTAGCACCGACAACCGACGGCTGGAGAATTTCAAGGTGATTTTCCGCCAGCAACCCAAGCTGTCGGTCGGCAATCATTTTGGGGGCAAGCTGGCGTTTGATCGTCAGGGGAATCTGTTTATCGCGCTCGGGGAGAATAATCAGCGGCCGACGGCACAGGATCTGGACAAGTTACAGGGCAAAATGGTGCGCTTAACCGCCGACGGCGCGGTACCGCCGGATAATCCTTTTGTCGGCCAGGCCGGCAAACGGCCGGAAATTTGGTCATACGGTCACCGCAATCCTCAGGGGCTGGCGTTGAATCCGTGGAGCGGGGTGATGTGGGAGAACGAACACGGTCCACGCGGTGGCGATGAGGTCAATATTCCGCAGGCAGGGAAAAACTACGGCTGGCCGATAGCCACCTATGGCATCAATTACTCCGGGCTGGCGATCCCGGAGGCGAAAGGGCAGAAGGTCGCGGGCACCGAACAACCCCTGCATTATTGGCCGGTGTCGCCGGGTATCAGCGGCATGGCATTCTATGATTCGCCGCGTTTCCCTGCCTGGAAGCATTCGCTGTTTATTGGTGCGCTGGCCCAGGAAGCGCTGATCCGCCTGACGCTGCAGGGAGACAACGTGGTTTCTGAAGAAAGGCTGCTGGAGGATCGCGGTGAACGCATTCGCGAAGTGCGGGTCGGGCCTGACGGCTATCTTTACCTGTTAACCGATGCAAGCAACGGCAAGCTGCTGCGGGTAGGGCTCTAGGAGAGAATTGCGCCCCAGCGGATGCGGGGCGCAGGAAACTCAGGTTAACTCACTCATCACACCGCGCTGATAGGCTGGTCGCTCGGTCAGTTGCTTATACCAGCGCTCCATGTTCGGGCGAGCTTGGCGCTTGATCGGCATGGAGAACCAGGCGTAGGCGAAACTGCCCAGCGGGATATCGCCGATACCGAAGTCTTCACCGGACAGGTAAGGCTGACGACCCAGGGTGTCTTCCACAATGTCGAAATGCTTTTCCAGTGTGGCAATCGCCGCTTCGATCTTCGCCATGTCACGCAGTTCTGGCTTGGTACGCACCAACCCCCAGAACACCACGCTAAAGTGACTGACAATGGTGGCCGTGGTCCAGTCCATCCATTTTTCGGCGCTGGCACGCGCCTGCAGATCCTGCGGGTAGAAAGGTTCGCTACCAAACTTCGCAGCCAGATAGCGCACTATGGTGTTGGACTCCCACAGCACAAAGTCATCGTCTTGCAGCAGCGGCACCAGGCCATTCGGGTTCAATGAACGGTAGAGTTCGTCGTTCACCTTGCCGAAAGCGCCTCCGGCGTTGATATGGCTGTAACTCAGCTCCAGCTCTGCGGCGCACCACAGCACTTTCCTGACGTTGTTCGAATTTTCACGACCCCAAATGGTCAGCATAGAACGCCTCTTTTACGTGGGTTAATCAACCTAACTAATTATTCCTACTCCACAATTCAGCGCTTGTCACACTGGAAGGCATTTTTTGCCGACGTGGGCGACACATTCAGCGTTCCCAGCGGCAAATCTCCCAACCATTCTCCAGCGCCAACGCGTTGAGTTCGCTGTCGGGGTTGATTACCGTGGCGCTGTCGACGTATTCCAGCATCGCCTTGTCGTTGAGGGAGTCGCTGTAGCCGTGGCTGTGCTCGAAGCTCAGTTCCGGATGTTCAGCCAACCACTTTTTCAGGCGGATAACCTTGCCCTGTTGGTAGGTCATGGTGCCGTAGGTGTTGCCGGTGAAGCGGCCGTCTTGCACTTCGACGCCGATGGCCAGCGCGCCGTCGGCGCCAAGCTGGGCGGCAATGGGGGCCACCAGGTGCTCGCCCGTGGCGGAAATGACCAGAATGCAATCACCACGCTCGCGGTGCCACAGCAGCCGCTCGCGGGCGGCAGGGTAGACTCGCGGCAGGATATCGCGGCGAATATAGCGCTGCACCCAGCCGGCCACCGTTTCGGTACTCAGGCCGGTCAGCGGTGCCAGCGTGGCCTGCATGTAGTCCTCCATGGACAGCTTGCCCTGATAATAGTGCTGCATCAGTTGCTGTTCCTGCTGTTCCAGTTCCGCCGGTGCAAACCCTTCAGTGACCAACCAACGCATCCATAGGCTGGCGCTGTCTTCATCAATCAGGGTTTCATCCAGGTCGAATAAGGCTAAATCCATCAGTATTTCTCCGGCAGGCAGGGAGGGGGAATGGGGCTGTTTATAGAATAGCGGATAGCGTTAGTCGCCAGCCAGTGGCGACAACGAAATTGCGCAGAGCATAAGTCGCATTGATGACAGTTTTGCGACGCTTTGTTGAAGGTTTGCATAACTTAGAACACAACAATATTGGCTGACGCTTGAGCCGCAGTGGTAACTATAGGGGTAATACGCTGGCTATCCAGGAGTTGAAGATGCTGATAATTCGCCTTTATACCGGCCCGATTTTTGTCGGGGATGAAGAGGAACAGGATGATGACACCCCCACTGACGCTGAAGAAGTTGCCGCTGCTGGATCTTTCGCAGCTTGATGGCGACGCCGGGCAGCGGCAGGCGTTTCTTGACGGTTTGCGTATTGCGGCGCGTGACGTCGGCTTTTTCTATTTGCGTGGCCACGGCGTTGATAGTGCCCTGAATGCACAGCTGCAACGGCTGGCGAGGCAGTTTTTCGCCCTGCCGGAAGCCGACAAACTGGCGGTGCAGATGGTGCATTCGCCGCATTTTCGCGGCTATAACCGTGCGGCGGCTGAATTGACCCGCGGCCAGCCGGACTGGCGCGAACAGTTTGATATCGGTGCAGAGCGAGCGGCGCTGCCGTTGGCTGAAGCAACCCCACGCTGGGCGCGTTTGCAAGGGCCGAACCAATGGCCGGGGGCACTGCCCGAGCTGAAACCGCTGTTATTGCAATGGCAGCAGGCAATGACCGCCATGTCGCTGCGGCTGTTGCGCGCCTTTGCCCTGTCGCTTTCACTGCCGGAACAAGCATTTGATTCGCTCTACGGCGACAAACCCAATGAACATATCAAACTGATCCGTTATCCAGGGCGTGAAGCGACCGCGAGCGGGCAGGGGGTTGGCGCCCACAAAGACTCCGGTTTTCTCAGCTTCCTGCTGCAGGACCGGCAGAAAGGTCTGCAGGTTGAAGTGGATGAAGGGCGCTGGGTTGACGCCGAACCGCTTGAGGATACCTTTGTGGTCAACATTGGCGAATTGCTGGAGTTGGCAACCAACGGCTACCTGCGTGCCACGGTACATCGGGTGGAGACGCCACCGGCGGGGAGCGATCGACTGTCGATTGCTTTCTTCCTCGGGGCGCGACTGGACGCGGTGGTGCCTGTGTATCAGCTGCCTGAACATTTGGCCGCGGAAGCCCATGGCCCAACCAGCGATCCGCATAATCCGCTGTTGCGCGACGTAGGCTTTAACTACCTGAAAGGACGCATCCGTTCCCATCCGGATGTGGCGCAGCGTTATTACCAGGATGTGGTTGCTTAAGGGAGGAGGCTGCATACCGCGCCCAACCGGGTGAGTCGGGTCGAACATGTTCGACCCGATTGTTTTGAATTACTCTGCCAGTGCCTGCTGCAGATCGGCGATCAAATCTTCCGCATCCTCAATCCCTACCGACAGGCGCAGCAATTGTGGCGTAATACCGGTTTTCATCCGCTGTTCCAGCGGGATAGAAGCGTGAGTCATGCTGAACGGCTGACTGATCAGGCTTTCCACGCCGCCGAGGCTTTCTGCCAGGGTAAACAGCTGTGAACGTTTGATCACCCGGCGGGCATAGGCATCGTCGCCTTTCAGCCGTACGGAAATCATGCCGCCAAAGCTGCTCATCTGCCTGGTCGCCAACGCGTGCTGCGGGTGGCTCGGCAGACCAGGGTAGTAGACTTCTTCTACCTGAGGTTGGCCTTCCAGCCACTGGGCAATACGCAAGGCGCTGTTGCTGTGACGCTCCATACGCAATGCCAGCGTGCGGATGCCGCGCAGCGTCAGGAAGCTGCTGAACGGATCGAGAATGCCGCCCACCGCGTTTTGCAGGAAGCCGAGCTGCTCGGCCAACTCTGGGTTATTCCCCACCGCAGCGACACCGGCGACCACGTCGGAATGGCCGTTGAGGTATTTGGTGGCGGAATGCACCACCACATCAAAGCCGAGTTCCAGCGGACGCTGGATATAAGGCGAGGCAAAGGTGTTGTCCGCTACGCTGATCAAACCGTGTTTTTTAGCGATGGTGGCGATGGTGCTCAGATCAGCCAATTTCAGCAATGGGTTGGTCGGCGTTTCAACCCAGATCATTTTGGTATCCGATTCGATGGCCTGTTCCAGCCCGGCAAGGTCCGCCGGGGAAACATAGGTGACGCGCAGGCCTGCGGTACGGCTGCGGACCTTCTCCAGCAGGCGATAGGTGCCGCCGTACAGATCGTCGACTGCCACCAGATGGCTACCCTGATCGAGCAGCTCCAGCACCGTTGAACAGGCGGCCAGGCCAGAGGCAAAGGCATACCCACGGCTGCCGCCTTCCAGTTCGGCAATGGCGCTCTCCAACGCGGTGCGCGTTGGGTTGGCACTGCGTGAATATTCATAACCGGTATGCTCCCCCGGCGCCGGTTGGGCGTAGGTGGAGGTCGCATAAATGGCCGGCATTACCGCACCGGTGGCATCTGGCGTGTAACCGGCATGAACCGTCAACGTATCAAACTTGGCCATACAATCATTCCTTATTAACGTAATTTTTGGCGCCAGGCGTTAAGCACGTCTGTGCGGGTAATCAAACCGAGGAAACGCTCACCGTCGAGGACGACCGCTACGTGGCCGTGATTGAAGGTGGCCAGTAAATCCTGATAGCTGGCTTCTTTTTGCAGCGTCTTGACCGAATGGGTCATGGCGCGGGCGGCCGGCAGACTGAAGTGGCTGGCGTCCGCCTGCACGGCATTGAGCAGATCCCACTCGTCGATCAGGCCGACAACCCGATCGCCTTCCAGCACCGGCAGCTGCGAGATGTCATACAGCCGCATGCGGGCATGAACGATAGCCAGCGTGTCTTCCGGTGCGACCGAAACGGCGGCCCCTTCGTCATGACGGTAGGCGATCAAATCGCGTAAATCCTGATGCTGCGGCTTGCTCAGCAGGCCTTGTTCCAGCATCCAGTGGTCGTTATACATTTTAGACAGGTATTTGTTGCCGCTGTCGCAGACGAAGGTGACCACGCGTTTCGGCTCTGTTTGTGCCTGGCAATAGCGCAGCGCTGCCGCCAACAGGGTGCCGGTGGATGAGCCTGCCAACACGCCTTCTTTGCGCAGCAGATCGCGCGCGGTGGTGAAGGCTTCGGCATCGCCGATACGATAGGCATTGCGCACCTGGTTAAAGTCGCTCAGCGGCGGAATGAAATCTTCGCCGATCCCTTCCACCAGCCAACTGCCGGCCTCGCCGATCTGGCCGTTATCAAGATAGTCCGCGAGGATCGAGCCGGCCGGATCCGCCAACACGAACTCGGTTTGCGGCGAGACTTCGGCAAAATAGTGGCTCAGGCCGCCGAGTGTGCCGCCGGAACCGACGCCAACCACGATGGCATCGACCTGATGCTCCATCTGCTGCCACAGTTCCGGCGCGGTGGTACGGGTATGGGCCGCCGGGTTGGCCGGGTTGTTAAACTGATCGATATAAAACGCACCGGGGATTTCGTCGGCCAGCCGTTTGGCGTAATCCTGATAGTAAGCCGGGTGCCCCTTGCCAACGTCGGAGCGGGTCAGCACCACTTCTACTCCCAGGGCGCGCAGATGGAAAATCTTCTCGCGACTCATCTTGTCCGGCACCACCAACAACAGCTTATACCCCTTCAGGGCCGCCACCAGCGCTAGGCCCAAGCCGGTGTTGCCGGCGGTGGCTTCAATGATGGTGCCGCCGGGCTGCAGGCTGCCGTCGCGTTCCGCTTGCTCGATCATCGACAGCGCTACGCGGTCTTTGATGGAGCCGCCGGGGTTTTGATTCTCAAGCTTGACGAACAGGCGGCAGGGGCCGGTATCAAACTGAGTCAGTTCCAGCATCGGGGTGTTACCGATCATATCGATGACGGAATGCGGTATTGCCATGAGGATCTCCAGAATAATTCGGTTTAAAGCCGTTATCTGGATGATAGCGCTGTCAATAAGCCCATTAAAAAGAACAAATAACCACTCAATATGCTTTTTTGGAATATATTAATTCAATTTGGACGTATGGAGGCATGGATGTTCAGCGGTGCAGATGTTCAGCCGTATGGCCGTGGGCCGTTTAAAAAAACGACGCGCCGTCGGCTTTTCATCCAATTTATGCGTAACAGCGTACAGTTATGTAAAAATGCTGAAAATTCGCGCTAAACCCTGCAAAAATAAGATGAATCTAATAAACTCACAGCAAGGGCATTTTCGGTACGCCGCTCAACCCGTCATGGGGCCGCAGGGAGTTTGCGGTTGGAAAACGCGTATCGGGCCACTCTCGCTGGTTGGCTGAAAACGTGAATATGTTTGAAAGTTAACGCTATTTCAATGATTTGAATGGATACTCTGGCGACGTCATGATGAAAAAAAACTTTTCCACTACCCTGAAAAAATTAACCTTTAGCGTCAGCATCCTGTTGTTGGCTGCGCCTGTCGTACAGGCGGCGGAAGCGCCGGCTGCCCCGCAGGTCGATGCCAAAGCTTTTGTGCTGATGGATTACAACAGCGGCAAAATTCTGACGGAGGGCAATGCCGATACCCGGCTCGATCCCGCCAGCCTGACCAAGATCATGTCCAGCTACGTGATTGGCCAGGCGATCAAGGCCGGCAAGATCAAGCCGGAAGACATGGTCACCGTAGGTAAAGATGCCTGGGCTACCGGTAACCCGGCGTTGCGCGGCTCCTCGCTGATGTTTATCAAGCCGGGCGACCAGGTGCCGGTGATGGAGCTCAACAAAGGCATCGTCATTCAGTCGGGCAACGACGCCAGCATCGCGCTGGCCGATTATGTCGCGGGTAGCCAGGATTCGTTTGTCGGCCTGATGAACAACTACGCCAAATCGCTGGGCCTGCAGAATACCCACTTCCTGACGGTGCACGGGCTGGATGCGGAAGGGCAGTACAGTACCGCACGTGATATGGCGCTGCTGAGTCAGGCACTGATCCGCGACGTGCCGGATGAATATGCGCTGCATAAAGAAAAAGAGTTCACCTTCAACAAGATCCGCCAGGTTAACCGCAACCGTCTGTTGTGGAGCTCCAACCTGAACGTTGACGGCATTAAAACCGGTTACACCGGTGGCGCCGGTCATAACCTGGTGGCCTCGGCCACCGATGGCCCGATGCGTTTGATCTCGGTAGTGCTGGGCGCGCCGAGCGATCGCGTCCGCTTTAGCGAAAGTGAAAAGCTGCTGACCTGGGGCTTCCGCTTCTACGAAACCGCCACCCCTATCAAAACCGACAAGCCGTTTGTTACCCAGAAAGTGTGGTTTGGCGACGTTGGCGAGGTGCCGTTGGGCGTAGCGAAAGATGCGGCGGTCACTATCCCGAAAGGGCAGATGAAAAACCTGAAGGCCAGTTACAAGCTGAACCAGCCGACGCTGGAAGCGCCATTGGCAAAAAATCAGGTGGTTGGCACCATCGATTTCCAACTTGACGGCAAAACCATCGAGCAATATCCGCTGGTGGCGATGCAAGAGGTGAAAGAAGGGAACTTCTTCAGCCGTATCTGGGACATGGTGATGATGAAACTGACCCAGTGGTTCGGCAGCGTGTTCGGCTAGTTATCACGAGGGTTCAAAGACCACGTTGTTATCAAACAGAGGGCGCATGATGGCGCCCTCTGCTTTTATCAGTTACAGGCGACCACCTTGATCGCCAGACCGCCCTGCGACGTCTCACGGTATTTGGCGTTCATGTCCTTGCCCGTCTCATACATGGTTTCAATCACCTTATCCAGGCACACCCGCGGCTCGCTGGTACGACGCAGCGCCATACGTGCTGCATTGACCGCTTTCACCGCGGAAATCGCGTTACGTTCGATACAGGGCACCTGAACCTGGCCAGCCAATGGATCGCAGGTCAGCCCCAGATGGTGCTCCATGGCGATCTCCGCCGCGATGCAAACCTGAGCTGGGCTGCCGCCCATCAATTCCGCCAGACCGGCCGCCGCCATGGAGCAGGCGACGCCCACTTCCCCCTGACAGCCCACTTCTGCACCCGAAATAGAGGCGTTCATCTTGTACAGCGCGCCAATGACGCCGGAGGTCAGGAAGTAACGGCTATAGGAATTAGGGTTCACCGGGCGAATAAACTGGTCGTAATAGGCCAGTACCGCCGGGATGATGCCGCAGGCACCGTTGGTTGGGGCGGTCACCACGCGGCCACCGGCGGCGTTTTCTTCATTCACGGCGAAGGCGAACATATTAATCCAATCAACGACGTTCATCGGATCGATGTTGTTCTTGTCGCCGGTCACCAGAATACGGCGCAGAGCTGCGGCGCGGCGCTGAACCTTCATTGGGCCGGGCAGCAGGCCTTCGGTATTCATGCCGCGTTCAATACCGGCACGCATCACTTGCCAGACTTCGGCGAAGTGCGCGTCGATCTCGGCCTTGCTGTGCAACGCCAGCTCGTTTTGCATCACCAGACCGGACAGCGAAAGACCGGCGTCCTTGCAGTGCTGTTGTAAGTCACGCGCCGAATTGAACGGGAAGGGCACCTGAACCGGATTCGCCTCCGACAGGCCAAAATGTTCCTCATCGACGATAAAACCGCCGCCGGTAGAGTAATAGGTTTTGCTGTGCAGCAGACGTTCGTCGGCGAAGGCGCTAATGCGCATGCCGTTTTCATGCAGCGGCAGATTATTGCTGTGGAAGTTCATGCTGGTTTGCAGCGGAAAATCCACTTCGTGATGACCCTTGGCCATCAGCAGGCGACCGCGTTGCTCAACGTCACGGATAAAACCGGCGATACCGTCGATATCCACGTCGTGCGGCAGGTTACCCGCCAGGCCCATAATGATGGCGATATCGGTGTGGTGTCCTTTGCCGGTCAGAGACAGCGAGCCGTAGACGTCCACCACGACGCGGGTGGTATCCATCAACTGCTGGCTGGCGATCAACTCATCGGCGAACAGCTTGCCGGCTTTCATCGGACCGACGGTGTGGGAGCTGGATGGGCCAATACCAATTTTAAAAATATCGAAAACGCTGACCATGGTTTCGCCTCCTTCTTCAGGTGTTAGGCGTTAATGCAGGAAAGGGGGCCGTGCAGAGAAGCCGGCGCACAGGGCGCCGGCCGGGCTGGATTAGAGGCTGTACAGGATTGCGGAGATGGCGATCAGGCCCATCACTACCACGAACACGTTACTGATGTGGCCGCTGTATTTGCGCATGGCAGGCACTTTACGGATAGCGTACATCGGCATCAGGAACAGCAGCATGGCGATGATTGGACCACCCAGGTTCTCGATCATGCCGAGGATGCTTGGGTTCAGGGTCGCAACAATCCAGGTAGTCACCAGCATGAAGATGGCGGTGATGCGGTTCAGCTTGTTGGTGCTGATGGTTTTACCGCGGCTCTTCATCGATTTGGCGATCAGACCGTTAAAACCTTCACGTGCGCCCAGGTAGTGGCCCAGGAACGATTTGGTGATGGCGATAAAGGCGATAACCGGCGCGATGTAGGCGATCATCGGGTTGTTAAAGTGGTTGGCCAGGTAGGACAGAATGGAGATGTTCTGTGCCTTGGCTTCCGCCAGGTTTTCCGGCGACAGGCTCAGCACGCAGCTGAACACGAAGAACATAACGGTCAACACCATCATGATGTGAGCGAAGCCCAGAATGCGAGAGCATTTCTTCTCGGCTTCTTCCTGGCCGTATTCTTCACGTTTGGCTACCGCAAAGGCGGAGATGATCGGCGAATGGTTGAAGGAGAACACCATGACCGGGATCGCCAGCCACAGGGTGATGATCAGGCCGTGGCCCATACCGGTACCGGCGCCGGACAGGGAAACGTTGTCGAAGATGGCGGTGGACCAGTTAGGGATCAGGTACAGAGCCAGCAGCATCAGCACGCCAACAAACGGGAACACCAGGATGCTCATGGTCTTCACAATAGCCTGCTCACCGAAACGAACGATGGTCATCAGGCCCACGATCAGGATCAGCGACAGAATGGCGCGCGGTGGCGACGTCATACCCAACTGGTGAGTAATGAAGCTGTCGACGGTGTTGGTGATCGCCACGCTGTAAACCAGCAGGATTGGGTAGATGGCGAAGAAGTAGAGCAGGGTGATCAGCTTACCGGCGCCGATACCAAAGTGTTCTTCAACTACTTCGGTGATGTCTTCACCGGCATTTTTACCGGAGAGCACGAAACGGCACAGGCCACGGTGGGCGAAGAAGGTCATCGGGAAAGCGATGATGGCCATGATGATCAGGGGAATCAAACCACCGATACCGGCGTTGATTGGCAGGAACAAAACGCCTGCGCCGATCGCGGTGCCGTACAGGCCCAACATCCACATGGTGTCGGTTTTACGCCAGGTACTGGTAGAGCCAGAAGCCGCAGAGGCAATGGTGCCGGTCTGTGTAGTGTCCATAAATATCTCCGAAGTGAACACGTTAATTTAAAATTAAAGGCAAAACTTAAGGTTAAAACCGAATGTCGCAAGAGCAGATGGCGGCATCGGTAAGAATCAGGTGTTGCTTGCGGGGATAATTGGCGTCCCCCTGGTTGTTTATTATGCTAATTACCGTTGGCCAGTGTGGCGGATAATTAATCAAATGATATTCCGCTCCCGAAGGGCCTCACATCGATACTGCTGCCGGAAGGTCATGGCCTGCCGATTTTCGTTGGCGGCAAGATAACGATTTACAGTAGAAACAACCGTGATCATGCTCTCAAATGCGTAATATGTGCGGTTAATTGCTTTTTTATTGGTTTTTCATGCATATGTTGCGCACTTGTGTAAGATTTCATGCTGAAAACGCTCTCATGGATGTTTCAGGATTTATCCGGTGTGGACGATCTGTAACCAGATAAAACGCTGCCGTTGTCAGCAAGCCGAGCAATATATTTTAAGCGTGGGTTTGGATCTAGCTAAAAACCCGGAATAAGCGGTTTTAGTGACGTAGATCACATTGTGATTTTAAGTGAATTAACTTTTAATTAATTGTTTTATCTGATTTTATTTAAAATATCCCGCTAATAACGAAGGTAAACTACTTAACTGGATAGCGGATAAAAATGCTTAACCATTCATCATATAAATAAACCAAATTGGTTATATTTAAACCGAATTGGTTGCGTAATTGTTGATATTTATCTTGTAGATGTTATTACGATTTATCATATAAAACCCCGTAGATACCGGGCGTGAAAGTAATATTGTGTGGGATTTATCCGTGCTAAAGGAATAAGCAGGAAGAACTGTTGCAATTTATTAACCTGAGATTGGCTGTGGATAAAGAGATTTGCGCATCAATCGAAGATTATTTGTTCAATTTTTGCAGAGAGAAGGGAGCCAGGGAAGGGCACCGTCGGCTGGAACCGACGGTAAAATTCAGCTTAAAAACGAATGGCGATCGCGTTTTCACTGAAAAAGTCCGCAAACTGCGGCTCGGGCTGACGATCGGTAATCACCCGGTCGAACTGCGTCAGCGGACCAATGCAGGCGGGCTTGGTTTTACCGAACTTGCTGTGATCGGCCACCAGGATTTTTTGCTGTGCCATGGCCATTGCCCGGTGCTTCATTTCCAGCTCGTCAAAATTAAAGCAGGTGGCGCCATGCTGCAGGCTCAGACCGGCGGCGGAGATAAAGGCGATATTCGGGCAGATATGATCCAGCTCGTTGTGCTGGCCGACGGCGGTGAAAATGTAGTTGTTCGGCTTGAATTCCCCGCCGCACAGGATCACTTTGCAGTTCGGTTTGTCCTGGAGCGCCAGAAAGGTATTTAGCGAGTGGCATACTGCGGTGAACACCAGATCGTCGGCAATGGCATCGATGATCGCCGGGGTGGTAGTGCCGCAGTCGAAAAATACGGTGTCGTTTTCGTTGATCAACGCTGCGGCCAGCAGGCCGATACGACGCTTTTCCGTGACCTGTTTGGCCTTTTGATCGGAGACAAAATAGTTGGTGACGCCATTGCTGCGGGGATCGGCGACCACATAGCCGCCCAACAGCACCACGGCGGCCGGCTCCGCGCTGAGATCGCGGCGGATGGTCATTTCTGAAACGCCCAACAGCACGGCGGCTTCTTTTAAATGGATCTTGTCAGAGCGCTTTAACGCCTGGACTAACCGATTGATTCGTTCTTCGCGCCGAGTTTCCATCTGTCTTCCCACAGGGTTAAGAGCCATTCTCCAGGGCCGAACACACAAATGCGGGGTAATAGTTGACCAGCCTAAGGCTGGACACATTACCCCGCATCAGATTATCACGGCGCGCGCCCGGTACTGAGGCGCCTCAGTTTATCAGTAGCTGCCGGCGGCAGCCTGATCACCGGAAACGATTGCTACGCCAGAGCTGGTGCCGATACGAGTAGCGCCTGCTTTGATCATCTTCTCGGCGGTTGCGCGATCGCGCACGGCGCCGGATGCTTTAACCCCCATCTCACTGCCTACCGTCGCACGCATCAGCTTGACGTGCTCTTCACGAGCACCGCCGGTGCTGAAGCCGGTAGAGGTTTTAACGAAGGCCACATCAAGTTCGCGACACATTTCACAAACCTGAACGATCTGCGCATCGCTGAGCAGGCAGGTTTCCAATATTACCTTCAACGGGATCGCCGCGCAAACCTCGCGCACGGCGGCGATGTCGGCTTTGACTTCATCCAGCAGGCCGCTTTTCAGCCAGCCTACGTTGATCACCATGTCAATTTCCTGCGCGCCGGCTGCAATCGCCGCTTTGGCTTCGAAAGCTTTGGCTACGGTCAGGCCGGCACCCAGAGGGAAGCCGATCACCGAACAGATTTTCACTTCGCTTTCCTGCAGCAGATGTGCAGCCAGCGGCACATAGCCGGAGTTAACGCAAACGGCGTAGAAGTTGTGCTGCTGCGCTTCTTCACAGAGTTTGGCGATTTGTTCTTCGGTGGCATCCATCGCCAGCAGGGTGTGGTCGACATAGCGGGCGTAATCAATGTTTTCAGTCGTCATTTCGATTCCTTGTTGAGGTTTGATCAAAGCACAATGTGAATAATGTTAGAATAATAACATTCATCTGACGATTAGGATAGCGTGATTTTAAAAATGAAGCACAGATCATCGTTTTTAGGCTGTGTGGTGTATAACATTGGCAGTGATGATATGTTATTTAAATAACATTTTGGTGCTGGATGCAGGTTTGACCTGCGAGAACACCCAGGGGAAAAACTATGGATATGCTAATAAATCTGGTGCCACAGCGGTTTGGGGCACAACCAGATGAAGTTTTCCGCAATGCGGATTTTGTGGTTACCGTTGTTGATTGTGCTCAGGCAGGACCGATGCTGACGTTGGAAAATAGCCGCGGCTCGCTGCGGGTATTGCCCTACAGTGGGATGACGATTTGGGATGCCGATTTTGATGGCTACTCGCTGAAGTCGAGCCGGCGTAGCGTCAAGGCGGCCCGTTGCCATCCTCATAGCGGCGTTGCTTTCCATTCACCCTGGCCGTATGAGGATGGTTCATCATCAGAATTAAACATGCAGCGTGTAGCGTTGAAGCTAGAGGGGAATACCCTGACGCTGTACGGCAGTGGCGAACTTGCCGATCGGCAGTGCAGGTTGCGCCCGGCGGTGAGCTTGACGGCGGACAGCGCACAATTTTCCATTGATATGCAAATCACTAATCTCGCCGAAGCGCCTTTACCGCTGAATTATGTCTGCCAATTAAATTATGGCTGCATCCCAGCAGCCATTTTCCGGCAGAATTTACCGGCACCGGCCTTGATGCCAACGGGGAGCATCGCCGATCGGGGCGTGCTGTGTTCGGACGATTTGTCGTTGTATGTCGATCAGGCCGAGTTTTTTATGTTGGCCTCAAAGGGCAGACGATACGTCACGCGTTTTTCCACCGCACAATTTAACTATGGTCTGCGCCCCGTCACACAACAGGGCAGTCAGCGTTTGTTCAGGTTTATCCAACCGGCCACCGGTAAGGGCGACAAACTGCCTGCAATGGTGATAGAGGCGGGGAAAATGAGAGCCTTCAGTGTCACCACCGGGGTGGTGTGAGACAGGGGCGGAGCCGCCCCTGTCTGAAGAGAGATTACTCTTTAACCCACCCTTTACGGATCGGGAAGGCGAACAGGAAACGGTACAGGCGCGTCAGTTTGGCGGCAATGATGTCGCCGAACAGGTTCCACACCAGTTGGGCAAACAGGCAGCCTACCAGGCCGAGCAGGAAGCCACCCACCATGTCCAACGGCCAGTGCACCCCCAGATAGACACGGGACCAGGCGATGCCAGCCGCCACGATTAACAATAAAATCCCTGACCAGACACGGTGCCAGAACAGGAAAGCCAGTGCGAAAGTAAAGATGGCGGTACCGTGATCGCTGGGGAAGGAACTGTCCGGCGCATGCGCCAGGAAGGTATACCCCACACCGGCGACGAATGGCCGTTCATGTGGCAGCAACATGCCGATAGTGGCGGCAGAAAGCATGGCAAACAGCAGAGCAATTGTCGTCTTGGCCACCACTTCACGTTGCGACACCAATTGGTTCTGCGGCCCCCACAGCCATAGTCCGATAATCAGCATCGGCACGATAGCGATCAGATCGCGCGCCAGAAAGGTGGCGACATCGATCGATCCTTCGGGGGACGCCGGGGTCGCGTTGATCCAGGCGAAAAGAAGATAATTCAACTGCTCTATCATAGTTACCTCGTCTTGCGGCGGACAAACCCGCTCGCCATGCAATAAACAGCCAGTTGGCTGAGCCAGACCCACCAACCCGCCCACAGGTTATGGGTAAGAAAATGTGCGCCGCGCATGACCTGACCAAAACCCATCAGCATGCCGAGCACAATGCCGCCGAACCAACACCAGTAAGCCAGGCGTGGCCGTTGCGGATAAAACAGGAAAAACAGCGCCATCACGGCAAAGCCGCTGGAGGCATGACCGCCAGGGAAGCAGCGCCCCGGTCCAGGTACTGCCGGTATTGCGCCGAACAGAGGGTAGGACATCGCCTTGCCGCCGTATTCGATTAAATCCCAAGGGCAGGAATGTGCGCTGGTGGCTTTCAGAATCCCGACCACCAAGGGACCAATGCCGACCAGCAGCATGGTGACAATCATGCGCGGGTTACGGCGATAAATGCCCCAGAACAGCGCCAGCACCGCACCGGTAATCACGCCGATTTTCAGCAGGCGGTGGTTAATCAAGTCCAGCCAGTGATTGTTCTGCCACGGAAAATGCCCGCTGGCGGCGTCGAACCAGTAATTGCTGATGGCCCAGTCCAGCTGTTCATTGCGCGACAGCCAAAGGAACAGCAACCCACTGGCTATCAACCCAAAAACCTGCCAACGGTAAAAGGATGCCGGCAGCGAGTAAAGGGCGTTAGTCTGAATTTGGGGTGTTGTTGAGGATTGATTTAGTGAAGGTTTTGGATTCACGCAGGGCTCAGATTCAATCAGAGTGATAGAGAGCCCCACTGTAATAATTCTGTCTTAAGAAAACCTTAATGCCCGGGCAAGCCTGCTGTGAGAAAGGAATAGGCGGGCTATCGGCTTTCAGTTAAGGTAATCGTTTGCTTTTTATTGGGAAGATGTGGCGATGACAAAAAAATTGAATCTTGTGCTGTTGGCGGTCTGTGGCGCGCTGTTTTCTCCTCTGACGGTGGCGCAGCAGGGTGTTGTCCCCGGGCCGATTGTGGTTCAGGGCGCAATGCCGGTGGAGGCGGAACGTTTCGCCCAACGTCTGGACAACCCGCGTGAAGAACAAATTGGCGGTTGGCGCTTCTGGCGCGGCACCGTGGACGGTTATCCGGTCGTGGTGTCGGAAACGCTGAAAGGCATGTCTAACGCTGCGGCGGCTACGGCGATCGCCGCGACCGAGTTCCGTCCGGTGGCGATCATCAATCAGGGCACTGCCGGCGGCCACGATCCTGCGCTGAAAGTGTATGACATCGTGCTGGGAAAATATTCGGTTAGCCTGGGCGCGTTTAAAACGCCGAAAAAAGCACTGGGCGAAGGCAGTGATTCACGGCAGTGGCAACCTATGGATTTGCTGGCTTCGAAAGGCAGCGCCGGTGAGGATAAAAATTCCCATACGATCCGTCAATTCCCGGCAGACGCTAAACTGTTGGCGATAGCGGAGAGCGTTAAGGGCAGCTACGCGCAGGGCAAGGTCGTTGAAGGAGTGATTGGCTCCGCCGACGTCTGGAACAGCGAACTGGATCGCATTCGTGACTTCCGCGAAAAATATCATACCTCGGTAGAAGAGATGGAAACGGCTTCCGCCGCTCAGATAGCCGCGGCTTTCAATATTCCTTTTGTCGGCATTCGCGTCCTGTCCAACAATATTACCAACCAGGGTAAATACGATCCGCAGACCGGGCTTGCGTGTCAGGATTATGTCTACCAGGTGGTGAAGGCTTATATCGCTGAAAACGCATCTCGCTGATTGCTTATCCTGATTTTTGGTCGGCATTCTGGTTGTTGTTGCTGACCATTGTCCATTGTAAAGAAGATTAAACTGCTGGCGAGCTTGTCAGGAGTGTATTAGCTTATGGGCGAAGCATTTAATCATTGTAGGGATAAAACATGAACAAGGCATCCGTCGTATTTTCCGGCCTGCTGATGGCCGTTTCCGCCAGCGCCATTGCTGCCACCTCTGCCGAAGACACCGATATCAGCAAACAGCCGCTGGAAAAGGTCGCGCCATACCCTAAAGCGGAAAAAGGCATGAGCCGTCAGGTGATTTACCTGCCTAAACAGGAACACGAAGAGAACTTCAAGGTGGAACTGCTGATCGGCAAAACGCTGGAAGTGGACTGCAACCACCACATGATCGGCGGCACGCTGGAAAGCAAAACCCTTTCCGGCTGGGGCTATGACTATCTGGTGTTGGAAAAACTGTCCGATCCGGCCTCCACCTTGATGGGGTGCCCAGACAATAGCAAACAGCAGAAATTTATCGCTGCCAATTTGGGTGACGCGTCCATGCAGCGTTACAACAGCCGCTTGCCGATTGTGGTCTACGTGCCGAAAGACGTGGAAGTGAAATACCGTGTGTGGAAAGCCGAAGAGACGGTGAGCAAGGCCGAGCAGAAATAATATCGATGCGTGCTAACCATTAGCACGGCTAAGTCATTACCGAATAAAAGCCCGTTTGGGGGAGTGCATTGCGCCGTTGGCCATAGCCCCCCAAACGGGCTTTTTTTGTGTGTCGCACAGTGGGGTATAGCAATAGAAAACGGCAGTAAAAGTATGTAGTTTGGTGTCGATACACAGCAACGCAATCTACCTAACTGGGCCAACATGACAAAATTAATTGAATTTAACGCCATCATTGAAGCAGCGGAGCGTTTATCTGGGAAAGTGATTCGCACGCCGGCCATTCCCGGTTCGAAACTGGCTGAAAAAATCCTGCGGCCCGTCTTCCTGAAGCTGGAAAACACCCAGCTTGGCGGTTCTTTTAAAGCCCGAGGGGTGCTTAACAAATTTTTGAAACTGGCGGATGAGCTTAAAGATAACCGGTTTGTTGCGGTGAGCGGCGGTAATTTTGGTATTGCGATCGCCGAGGCTGCGAAAATCTTTGGCGCTGACGTCACCATTATTATGCCACCCAGCGCACCCTCCACCGCTATCGACCGGGTCCGTCAGTTGGGCAGTAGCGTCATGATAGAAACGGATGTTCATGCGGCGTTTGAGCGAGCGAAGGCCTTGGCAGCCGAAGGTTATATAGTTATCGATGACTGTAACGATTCGCTGATAGCCGAAGGGCATGGCACCCTGGCACTTGAGTTTATTGCCGATTGTCCTGATTTAACCGATGTTTTTGTTGCTGTAGGTGGCGGTGGCATGCTGGCCGGTGTGGCGACGGCGCTGAAAACCATCAAGCCGGAGATCAGGATTTGGGGTGTTGAAACTGCGGGCGCCAATTCAATGCATCAGGCGCTTGGCGCCGGGAAACCTATCGAGATTAAGGTCACGTCCATTATTTCCACGCTGGGGGTGCCCGTCATTGACGAAATGATGCTTGCGCATGCTCAAGCTTATGTCGAAGACATAGTGGTTGTTTCAGATAAGGCTGCCATCGAAGGGATGATCGCTTTTGGCGAAGAGGCTAAGCAGTGGGTCGAATTGGCTTCCGGAACGCTCATTCCCGCTGTGCTGGCTATTGCGCCCAGGCTGCCCGCCAATGCGGTGATCGGGATGGTGGTGTGCGGCGGGAATATATCCCATCAGGACATGGCGAAATGGGTGAGTTATTCGCGCAATCTTTGAGTTCATCGCAATTTTCGGATGAGTGACGCTGCTTATAAGTCACGTCTGAGCATCAATGAATTTAATGGTTTTGTTGGGCCGAACCACCGGTTCACTTTATTTCAGGCAACAAAAAACCCGATAGTCTTGAACCTAAAAAGGCGGGACTAACGGGCTCCACAAAATGGGGACATCAAAGAAAAGCAGTGGCACTAATTCAGACTACCCCCGGCAAGGAAAGTTCTCACCGGGGATAAAAATTTCAAAATATTTTTGCCACTGATTCATCTTCATTGCTTATCGTTTAGCCGAGGATCCCCGGCCACAACACTACAATCAGCGAACCGGCCAGGGTTAACAATACGTTAGCGATAGCATAGGTACCGGCATAGCCCAGGGCAGGGATATTGCTGCGTGCGGTGTCGCTGATAATCTCCATCGCCGGCGCACAGGTGCGGGCCCCCATAATGGCGCCAAACAGCAGGGCACGGTTCATGCGCAGCACGTAAGCGCCGAACAGGAAGCAGATCACCACCGGCACCAGGCTGACGATCAGTCCGGCGATCAGCATCTGGCCGCCAACGGCACCCAGGCTGTGGCCAATACCGGCACCGGCGCTCAGGCCAACACCGGCCATAAACACCATCAGGCCGAACTCTTTAACCATATTGAGCGCGCCCTGCGGAATGTAGCCAAAGGTCGGGTGGTTGGCACGCAGGAAGCCGAGCATGATGCCGGACATCAGCAAGCCGGCGGCGTTACCGATGCCGAACGAGAAGTTGCTGAACTGGATGGTGATCTGGCCAATCAACAGCCCGATGATAAAGAAGGCGCAGAATGCCAACAGATCGGTGACCTGACTGTGGATCGAGATAAAGCCAATCTTCTCCGCCACGCTTTTCACTCGGCGAGCGTCGCCGCTGACCTGCAGTACATCGCCTTTGTTGAGCACGATACTGTCGTCGATAGGCATTTCAATCTGGCTACGGATCACCCGGTTGAGGAAGCAGCCATGATCGGTCAGCTTCAGCTGGCTCAGGCGCTTGTTCACCGCATTGCTGTTCTTGACCACAATCTCTTCGGTGACGATGCGCATGTCCAGCAGATCGCGGTCGAAGACCTCTTTGCCGTTGCGGAAGCTGGGATCCAGCCGTGCATGGGCATCGGGGTAGCCAACCAGCGAGATTTCATCGCCTACCTGTAGCACCGCGTCACCGTCCGGGTTTGCCAAAATACCGTTACGACGTATGCGTTCGATATAGCAGCCGGTCTGGCGATAGATGCCCAGTTCGCGCAGGTTTTTGCCATCGGCCCAGGCCACCAGCTCCGGTCCCACGCGGTAAGCGCGGATAACCGGCAAATAAACCTTGCGTTGGCTGTCCGTGTCCAGGCCACGTTCGCGGGCAATTTGCTGAGCGGAGGTGGAAAGGTCCTGGTGTTGCAGCTTAGGCAGGTAACGTGCGCCGAAAATCAGACTCACCAGGCCAATCAGGTAGGTCAGGGCATAGCCGAGGCTCAGATGATCCTGTGCCGCCAGCAGCGCCGGGCCGTTGGTGATGGTATTGCGCAGCGTATCGCCAGCGCCAACCAGGACTGGGGTTGAGGTCATGGATCCGGCGAGCATGCCGGCGGTCAGGCCAATATCCCAGTGGAAAAGTTTGCCGAGACCGATGGCGATCACCATCGCGGAACCGACCATTACCAGCGCCAGCATCAGGTAATTTTTACCGTCGCGGAAAAATATCGAGAAAAAGTTGGGCCCGGCTTCCACGCCAACGCAGAAAATAAATAGCATAAAGCCGAGATTTAGCGCTTCGGTGTTAATGGCGAAATGTTGTTGGCCAAGCAGCAGCGAAACCACCAAAACGCCAATGGAATTACCGAGTTGAACGGAGCCCAGACGGACTTTACCGAGGCACAGCCCCAGTGCGAGTACCACGAACAGTAACAGGATGTAGTTACCGTTTAACAAACTAGCGACGTTTATGTTCACGGAGGATAACTTATTGTTTACCAGTAAGTGCTTGATATAGATAACTATAAGATATAAATTCAGTCAAAAATCGACGTCATAAATAACTAACCAGCGGAAGGCGATTCGAACCATCGATCGGCGGCGTTTATTCTAGTCGCTATGGCGCATGACAGCCAGCATAAAGCTGAGTTCCTGCGCCACCGAACGCATTTTTACCCGTTGTATTTCAAGCCGCAACGCCGTCGTCTGCAGCCAGAGACGTGCTCTGCCCAATGGCATAGCCGCCGGTGCCGAGGATACGCAGCCTGAAATTTAGCGGGGTAGCTCTCTTTTAGTAGCCAAGGAAAAAGTTCAGTTCAGCGTTGCCGTTCTACGGCAAGGCGTCACCGGCTTTGTGACACGGCTGATTTCTACGGTGTGGTAACAGATTAAGGGGGAGTAGGGTATGGCGAGCGAACGGTATTGGTGGGGTATTTTGAGCTGTTTCCTGCTGTTCAGCCTGGTGTATCTCGGCCAGCAGAGCGGAGTCTTTGGCAGTACCGATCATGAGCATCGGGGGGAGACGGGCCTGTTGCTGTTCGTGATACCCGGCGTGGTTGCCAGTTATCTGTCGAGTAAAAAACGCATTCTCTGCCCGTTACTGGGCGCGCTCTATGCACTGCCGCTGTGCCTGATCATCCGCCACTTTTGGTTAACACCCTCTTATTCGTTCTGGCAGGAATTGGCTTACGCCACCAGCGCGGTATTCTGGTGCATGTTTGGCGCGCTGCTGGCGCTGTTTATCGGCGGCTTGTTGCAGGCTTATCTGCAATGTCACCGCCGCGAACGGCAATAAAAAAAGGCGCTTTGAGCGCCTTTTTGTCGTTCTTGCCTGAAACTTACTGGAACAGGTTCAGGTTTTCTTTGGCATAAGCTTCGAAATCGGTGCAGCCGCCGATGTGTTTCTCATCGAGGAAGATCTGCGGAACGGTTTCTACCGGTTTGCCAACGGTTTTTTCCAGATCGGCTTTGGTGATGCCTTCAGCGTGGATATCAACATAACGGAAGTTGAAATCGTCACGTTCTTCAGTCAGTTTTTCCGCCAACTCTTTCGCACGGACACAATAAGGACAGCCTGGGCGCCCGAAGATAACTGCAAACATGCAACACTCCTTAGATTGATATTCAATAATTTAATCGCAACTGCAATGACATTCTGTCAGTCAAAAAAGACTTAAGGTTGAGCATTACCCGCATTGATGGCGCCTACTATGCCCGTTGGGTCAGCGAAAAAAAAGCAGGAATTACCTGTTAATCTGATTCATCTAACCGATTAAGCCGCCGGGGCTGTCGCCATCGGGGGGAATTCACTACACTGGAGGCAGAGCTTCTGGAGAAGAAAAATATGCGTTCATTCGGTGACTTACCCCGTACGGTGTTGGTTTTGGAAGGCCTGGGCATGCTGTCATTAGTGCTGGCTTATCTGAGCATTCACGGTCACGTTCAATTGCCAGGCTGGTTGGCTTCCCAGCAGGCAGCGGTGGGCATGATTTTCCTCGGCGTGGCGCTGATGGTCCCGGCGGCGGCTTTTTTGGTTTGGCGCGTGGTGCAAGGATTCGGCCCGCTAATGCGCGGCGGTCAGCCGCCGCAGAACGACCGGCATAAGCCTCATTCGCCGGTCGATAAAAACGACAGTGAGCCGCGCGGCTGAGTGATGGCCGTCGGTGCAGGCCTGCCTGGCAGGTGATTGCCTTTTTGGGGTGACGAGTGAAAATTGCCATTCTTTCGCGCGATGGAACGCTGTACTCATGCAAGCGTTTGGTGGAGGCGGCAGAGCAGCGCGGCCACAGCGTGGATATTATCGATCCGCTTTCTTGCTATATGAACATTAACCCGGCCGCGCCGACCATTCATTATCGCGGCCGTCAGTTGGAACGCTACGATGCGGTGATCCCGCGCATCGGCTCCGCCATCACCTTTTATGGTACCGCCGTACTGCGCCAGTTCGAGCTGCTGGGCAGTTACCCGCTGAATGAGTCGGTGGCGATCACCCGTGCACGCGACAAACTGCGTTCGCTGCAGTTGCTGGCACGCCAGGGGATCGATCTGCCAATCACCGGTTTCGCCCATTCGCCGGACGATACCGGTGATTTGATTGAGCTGGTCGGCGGTGCGCCACTGGTGGTGAAACTGGTGGAGGGGACGCAGGGTATCGGCGTAGTGTTGGCGGAAACCCGCCAGGCGGCGGAAAGCGTGATTGACGCCTTTCGCGGCCTTAACGCCCATATCCTGGTGCAGGAATATATTCGCGAGGCACAGGGCAGTGACGTGCGTTGTCTGGTGGTCGGCGGCAAGGTAGTGGCCGCGATTGAGCGTCAGGCCAAGCCCGGGGAGTTCCGCTCCAATCTGCATCGTGGGGGTACCGCCCGCAAAGTGAGCATCACCGCCAAAGAGCGAGCTATTGCGGTTAAGGCGGCCACCACGCTGGGACTGGACGTCGCCGGGGTAGATATTTTGCGAGCGACTCGCGGCCCGCTGGTGATGGAAGTGAACGCCTCACCGGGGCTTGAAGGGGTGGAAACCACCACGGGATTGGATATTGCCGGCATGATGATCGAGTATATCGAGCCGCGCGCCAGATCGCGATTTCGTCTCAAGTCGGGCGGCTGATGTCGCCGACCAAAATCGGCTTTGCAATCGCCAGCTTTGTGGTTTTTTCCCGGCGATATTTGCCCAAATAGCGAATTAAGCCGCATTGATCGTGGCATCGCGGGGGAATATTCCGTAAGCTATGCGCCTTTTCGCGTTTTGAATATTGTGAGGCTGGTATTATGGATTCACTCATTGTCCCTGATTTGGCGTTGTTGCGACGCTGGCTGGATCAATCGGGCATTTCATTCTTTGAGTGCGATTCCTGTCAGGCGCTGCACCTGCCGCACATGCAAAACTTCGACGGCGTATTTGACGCCAAACTCGATCTGGTGGACAACGTTATTCTGTTTTCCGCCCTGGCCGAGGTGAAGCCGACCGCGCTGATCCCTCTGGTGGCCGATCTCAGCCAGATCAACGCCAGTTCGCTGACCATCAAAGCCTTTGTCGATATCCAGGATGATAACCTGCCGAAGCTGATCGTCTGTCAGTCGCTAAGTATCGCCGTGGGCGTCACGCTGGAACAGTTCACGCACTTTATGCAGCAGGGCGAAGAGCAGATCTCCATGGTGATCCTCGAGGCGCGGGCGAACGATCTGCTGTTTATGGGTGACGAGGAAGAGAACCCGGCTAGCGCCGAACGCCTGCCAATGTTGCACTGATCCCCGCTGTAGATTATGCATGTCGCCCTTCTGGCGGCATGCTGCCGTTATTCCCTTCCACGATAATATATTCTGCGTTTTACCCTCTTTTGCCCGATATTTCTCGCCGTTTATGCCATTAATGGCGTATCACATAGAGAGAAACTGCATAAAAAATCGATAAAAGCCGTTTTTGCCCCCGGAGGCTGGTGCGTTTTGGCAACAGCGGTTATGCTGCTGATTCTGCTAAGGGCTTGCGATTCCCCAGGTGACCATGCGGGCTGGGCAGTTGAAAAAGGTGTCTGCAATCAACTGCATAGCTATTCAATCCGCGGTTGCAACGATTGCGCTCGATCAGGAAAGGTTTTGTATCAGTTTGCGATACAAGTTCAATTCTATGATTCACCCCTGTTTTGGAGGAAGTTACGGATGGTCACCCAACGTAAAAAGTGGTTATCGGGTGTTGTTGCCGGCCTGCTGATGGCCGCGTCCGTCACGGCGTCAGCCGAGGAAAAAACGCTGCACGTCTATAACTGGTCCGACTATATTGCGCCGGACACCTTAGCCAAATTCCAGAAAGAAACCGGCATTAAAGTGGTGTACGACGTCTTTGACTCCAATGAAGTGTTGGAAGGCAAACTGATGGCGGGCAGCACCGGTTATGATCTGGTAGTGCCTTCATCCAACTTCCTTGAGCGCCAGTCGAAGGCCGGTATTTTCGAGCCGCTTGACAAGAGCAAGATGCCGAACTACAAAAACCTTGATCCCGAAATGCTGCAGTTGGTGGCACACAATGACAAGGACAACAAGTACGGTATCCCTTACCTGATGGTGACCACCGGCATCGGCTATAACGTCGACAAGGTGAAGGCGGTGCTGGGCAAAGATGCGCCGGTCGACAGCTGGGATCTGATCCTCAAGCCAGAGAACCTCGAGAAGCTTAAAAGCTGTGGTGTTTCCTTCCTGGATGCGCCGAGCGAGGTTTACGCTACCGTACTGCACTACCTGGGCAAGGATCCCAACAGCACCAACGCAGCGGATTACACCGGTGCGGCCAACGATCTGCTGCTTAAGCTGCGGCCGAACATCCGTTACTTCCACTCTTCTCAATACATCAATGACCTGGCTAACGGTGATATCTGCGTAGCGATAGGCTGGTCCGGTGATGTGATGCAGGCGGCCAACCGCGCCAAAGAGGCGAAGAACGGCGTGAACGTGGCCTATGCCATTCCTAAAGAAGGGGCCCTGACCTATTTTGACATGTTTGCCATGCCGGCAGATGCCAAAAACAAGGACGCCGCCTACCAGTTCCTGAACTTCCTGATGAAGCCCGATGTGATGGCCGGTATCAGCAACTACGTCTATTACGCCAACGCGGTGAAGGACTCCACTCCGCTGGTGAAAGCGGAAGTGCGTGATAATCCGAACGTCTACCCACCGGCCGATCTGCGTGCCAAGCTGTTCACGCTGAACGTGCAATCGCCGAAGTTGGATCGTGTGATTACCCGCGCCTGGACTAAAGTTAAAAGCGGACGCTAGTACTCAGGGCCCAAAATGCCGGGCCCGGCTTTCAGTGTTGTCTTGACCAGCAGGCGGGGCTACCCGCCTGCATTGCCATTTTGGGCCATGGCAATCGCCGTGGTTTTTTGTACTGTTTGCACCGGAGAGCACCCCGATTGAACGACGCTATCCCTCGTCCTCAAGCCAAGTCGCAGAAGGTCTTCACCCCTCTGCTGGAAATCCGTAACCTCACCAAAACCTTTGACGGCCAAAATGCGGTCGAAGACGTTAGCCTGACCATCTACAAAGGCGAAATATTTGCCCTGCTGGGCCCCTCCGGCTGCGGTAAGTCGACGCTGTTGCGCATGCTGGCCGGTTTTGAACAGCCGACGGAAGGGCAAATCGTACTCGATGGGCAAGACATGTCGCACGTGCCGCCATACCAGCGGCCGATTAACATGATGTTCCAGTCCTACGCCCTGTTCCCGCACATGACGGTGGAGCAAAACATCGCTTTCGGCCTGAAACAGGACAAGATGCCGCGTGGGGAAATCACCGAGCGGGTCGCGGAAATGCTGTCGCTGGTCCATATGCAGGAGTTTGCCAAACGCAAGCCGCACCAGCTTTCCGGCGGCCAACGCCAGCGTGTGGCGCTGGCGCGCAGCCTTGCCAAGCGGCCAAAGCTGCTGCTGCTGGATGAACCGATGGGCGCACTGGATAAAAAACTGCGTGACCGTATGCAACTGGAAGTGACGGACATTCTTGAGCGCGTCGGCGTGACCTGCGTGATGGTTACCCACGATCAGGAAGAGGCGATGACCATGGCAGGCCGTATCGCCATCATGAATCGCGGCAAGTTTGTGCAGATCGGCGAGCCGGAAGAGATCTACGAACACCCGAACAGCCGTTTCAGCGCCGAGTTTATCGGTTCGGTGAACGTATTTGACTGTGTGCTGCAAGAGCGTCAGGACGATGCCCTGATCCTGCAAAGCCCCGGTTTGCGTCATGCGATCAAGGTAGACTCCGACGCCTCGGTGGTGGACGGGGTGCCGATCCAGGTTGCGTTGCGACCGGAAAAAATCATGCTGTGCGAAGAGATCCCGGAAGATGGCTGCAACTTTGCCGTGGGGGAGGTGGTGCACATTGCCTACCTTGGCGATTTGTCGATCTACCACGTGAAGCTGCTCAGCGGCCAGATGCTCAGCGCCCAATTGCAAAACGGTCACCGTTTCCGCAAAGGGATGCCGACCTGGGGCGACGAAGTGCGGCTGTGTTGGGAAGCCGACAGCTGTGTCGTGTTAACGGTGTGAATGGCGAAGGTGAGGAATAATCATTATGACAATGCTTGCTGAACGCACGCCGCCGGAACCGCCGGCCAACGGACCCGGCCCGCTGAAAGCCTTTTTCCAGCGCCTGCAAATGGCCCACGGCCGCAAATTGGTGATTGCGGTGCCGCTGCTGTGGCTGACGTTGCTGTTCCTGCTACCGTTCCTGATTGTGTTCAAGATCAGCCTGGCGGAGCTGGCGCTGGCGGTCCCGCCCTACACTGACCTGATGAGTTGGGCTGACGGCAAGTTGGACATCGCGCTCAACTTCGCCAATTACCTGCAACTGACCGACGATCCGCTGTATCTGGACGCCTATCTGCAGTCGCTGCAGGTGGCGGCGGTGTCAACAGTATGTTGCCTGATCATTGGTTATCCGTTGGCCTGGGCAGTGGCGCACAGCAAAGCATCAACCCGCAATATTTTGCTGCTGTTGGTGATCCTGCCGTCGTGGACCTCATTTTTGATCCGCGTTTATGCCTGGATGGGCATATTGAAAAACAACGGTATCCTTAACAATTTCTTGCTGTGGCTTGGGGTTATCGATCAGCCGCTGGTGATCCTGCATACCAATCTGGCGGTCTATATCGGCGTGGTTTACTCCTACCTGCCGTTTATGGTACTGCCGATTTATACCGCCTTGACGCGGCTGGATTATTCGCTGGTGGAGGCCTCGCTGGATCTGGGCGCCAAACCGCTGAAAACCTTCTTCAGCGTGATTGTGCCGCTGACCCGTGGCGGTATCATTGCCGGCTCGATGCTGGTGTTTATCCCGGCGGTCGGCGAGTTCGTGATCCCGGAACTGCTGGGCGGGCCTGACAGTATTATGATTGGCCGGGTACTGTGGCAGGAATTCTTTAATAACCGCGATTGGCCGGTAGCTTCGGCGGTTGCCACCGTGATGCTGCTGCTGTTGATTTTGCCGATTATCTGGTTCCACAAGCACCAGAACAAGGAAATGGGGGGGCAGGGATGAACAACTTGCCGGTAGTGCGCTCACCGTGGCGTATCGCTATTTTGGTGCTTGGTTTCACCTTCCTGTATGCGCCGATGCTGATGCTGGTGATTTACTCGTTCAACAGTTCAAAACTGGTGACGGTGTGGGCGGGTTGGTCGACGCGTTGGTATACCGCGTTATTCCATGATTCGGCGATGATCAGCGCCGTCGGGCTCAGCCTGACCATTGCTGCCGCTTCAGCGACCGCCGCCGTAGTGCTTGGTGCGATTGCTGCGGTGGTGATGGTGCGTTTTGGCCGTTTTCGTGGTTCAACCGGCTTTGCCTTTATGCTGACTGCACCGCTGGTTATGCCGGATGTGATTACCGGTCTGTCGCTGTTGCTGCTGTTTGTGGCGATGGGGCATACGTTGGGTTGGCCGTCGGAACGCGGCATGTTCACCATCTGGCTGGCGCACGTCACCTTCTGTACTGCCTACGTTTCAGTGGTGATCAGTTCGCGCTTGCGTGAATTGGATCGCTCGATCGAAGAGGCCGCGATGGATTTGGGCGCGACGCCGTTGAAGGTGTTTTTCGTGATCACGCTGCCAATGATTGCACCGGCGCTGGTTGCCGGCTGGATGTTGGCATTCACACTGTCGCTGGATGACCTGGTGATTGCCAGCTTCGTTGCCGGGCCGGGCGCGACCACCTTGCCGATGCTGGTGTTCTCCAGCGTGCGTATGGGGGTTAATCCGGAAATCAACGCCCTGGCCAGTTTGATCCTGCTGGTGGTGGGGATTATCGGTCTGATCGCCTGGTGGTTTATGGCTCGCTCGGAAAAACAGCGATCGCGCGAATTACAAAAGGCCGCCCGTAGCTGAGTCTGATTAAACCTGCTATTTTTGCAATTATTGGTATTGCAATTGATTACCTGACTTTATATATCTCGTTTGAATATACCCTACAGCTTTAGAGTTACAGCCAGGCGGCCAGTTCGCTCTTCCCCAGGCGCTTACTTAAGTAAGTAACTGGGGTGTGAGCGCAGGTAACCACGCTGCAACTTGAAAGATGAGGGTATAGGCGGCGTTTTCGTTGCGGAACATGGACATGGCAGACATGCTGAACAGCAGGCAGGGAATGAGAACGACTTCAGATGCGCCAGTACCGGTGATGGTGGCCGGTACGGCGATGGTGGCTATCAAATGCATCAGCGTGCTGTTGCTGTTGGGTGAACTGGGCGTCGATGGCGCTCAGGAGTTTGTCAGCACCAGCGCCCAGGCCTGGGATTCCACCCTGATATTTTTGGCTGGTCTGGTGCTGCTGTGCCTGCAAATCAGCTGCGGTTTTGCGGTAATGCGCGGTCGCAATTGGGGGCGTTGGGTCTATGTTGCCTGTCAGTGTGCGGTGGTCGGTTATTTGCTGTTGGCGACCATCGGCAGCTTTTTGCCCGAAGTCTTTACCGTGGAGGGCGAAACCAGCGGCCAAATTCTGCACGTGTTAATCCTGCAGAAAATCCCCGATGTCGTCATCCTGGCCTTATTGTTCGTTCCTGCCACTAGCCGCCGCTATTTCGCCGCGCGCAATTGAGATTTTAAGGGCGTAGAGTGATAAACTCTGCGCCCTTAATTATTCACCCCGAACTCAGAGTCAACTTAATGCATTGCGCCTTGTATGCGGCGGGCACCTGCCGTTCTTGTCAGTGGCTGGAAAAGCCTTACCCGCAGCAGCTGACAGACAAACAGCATCACCTGCAATCCCTGCTGGCCGAACGCGACGTCGCGCATTGGCTGGCGCCGATTGCCGGCGAGCAGAGCGCATTTCGCAATAAGGCCAAAATGGTGGTTAGCGGCAGCGTAGAGCGCCCGTTTCTCGGCATGCTGCACCGCGATGGCACGCCGGTTGATCTGAGTGGCTGTCCACTGTATCCCGCCAGTTTTGCGCCCATGTTCGCGGTGTTGAAAAGTTTTATCGCCCGCGCCGGTTTGACGCCCTATAACGTGGCGCGTAAGCGCGGGGAACTTAAGTATCTGCTGTTGACCGAAAGCACCTACAGCGGCGGCGTGATGCTGCGCTTTGTACTGCGTTCAGAGGGGAAATTGGCACAGCTGCGGGCGGCGTTGCCGTGGTTACAGCAGCAATTGCCACAACTCAGGGTGATCTCCGCCAATATTCAGCCGGTGCATATGGCGATTATGGAAGGAGAGCTGGAGATCCCACTGACCGAACAGCAGGCGCTGGAAGAGCAATTTAATCAGGTGCCGTTGTATATCCGCCCACAAAGTTTTTTCCAGACCAACCCAAAGGTGGCGGCTGAACTGTACGCTACCGCTCGTGACTGGGTTCGTGCATTGGGTATTGAAAGCATGTGGGATCTGTTCTGCGGTGTGGGGGGATTTGGCCTGCACTGTGCGCAGACGGATACCCGCCTGACCGGTATTGAGATCAGCGCCGAGGCGATTGCCTGTGCGCGTCAGTCAGCGAAAACGCTCGGTCTGCAACAGGTTAACTTCCAGGCGCTGGATTCCACGAAATTTGCCACCGCTGAGGGTAGCGTCCCCCAATTAGTGCTGGTCAATCCGCCACGGCGCGGCATCGGCAAGGATTTGTGCGACTATCTGAATCAGATGGCGCCCGACTATATTCTCTATTCGAGTTGTAACGCCGAGACGATGGCGAAAGACATTGAGATGTTGCCGGATTACCGCATTGAACGCGTGCAACTGTTCGATATGTTCCCTCATACCGCCCACTACGAAGTGCTGACTCTGCTGGTACGTCACTAAAGGCGTTTCGGCAATCAATAAGGATACAGTTTGAAATAGGGCGTGCATACCACGCCCTGGAGAGACTTACTGCGGGAACCACTTGTCGTTGATGGCTTTGTAGGTGCCGTCAGCCTTGATGGCGTCCAGAGCGGCATTCAGCTTGGCCAGCAGCGCCTGGTTGTCCGGACGCACAGCAATGCCCAGGCCAGTACCGAAGTATTGAGCATCGGTAACGTGCTCGCCGACCGGCGCCAATTGCGGGTTATTCTTCAGCCACTCGTTGACCACCGCGGTATCACCGAACACGCCGTCAATACGGCCATTTTTCAGTTCGAGAATGGCGTTCTGGTAGCTGTCGTAAGAGACGGTATTAATCTCCGGGTGCTTATCCTGCATGTATTTTTGATGGGTGGTGCCGTTCTCCATGCCGATCTTTTTGCCTTTCAGATCCGCCAGCGAGCTGAATTTGCCTTTCTGCGCGATGACGATTGCCGAGTTGGCGTAGTAAGGCTGGGTAAAGGAAACCTGCTTGCTGCGCTCTGGCGTGATGTCCATACCGGAAATCACCGCGTCGTATTTTTTGAATTTCAGGGCGGCGATCAGGCTGTCGAACGCCTGGTTGGTAAAGGTGCATTCGGCTTTCATTTGCTTGCACAGCGCGGTAGCCAGATCGATATCAAACCCGACAATCTTGTTGCTGGCATCCAGCGATTCGAAGGGTGGATAGGTGGCGGAAGAGGCGAAGCGAATGGTCTCAGCTGCACTGGCGTTAAAGGCGATGCCCGCCAATACCGTAGCGGCAAGTAATAGTTTTTTCATGCGTAAAGCTCCTGTCTGCAAGTCTGCGTGTTTTTATCTCTTCACCGCTTGATTTTACTGACAATAACCCAAAGGTTTAGGCGGCTGTTTATCGACGTTTACCCTGACATTTAATGCATTAATATGCAATATAAATGATTAAAAAATTACTACGAAAATAAAAAAGCCCTGCACGATGGCAGGGCTTCGAGACCTGAGGGGGCGGGCTCAGTTGCGGCGCTCGAATGCCAGCGCCCGACGCTCGACCACGCGCATCAACAACGTCAGCAGGCCGTTGACGCACAGATAGACCAACCCGGCAGCACCAAACACCATCACGTCATAGGTACGGCCATACATCAGCTGGCTGTATCCCATCACTTCCATCAGGGTAATGGTGTAGGCCAGCGAGGTGCTCTTGAACACCAACACCACTTCGTTGGAGTAAGACGACAGCGCACGCTTGAAGGCAAAGGGCAGCAGGATACGCAACGACTGGGCACGCGACATGCCAAGCGCTTCGCAAGATTGCCACTGACCGGCGGGGATCGCCCGCACCGCACCGTAAAACAGCTGGGTAGTGTAGGCCGCGCTGTTCAGCGCCAATGCGATCATCGCACACAGCCACGGCTGCGACAGCAGATCCCACAACCACGGATATTCGCGGATCGCCGGGAACTGGCCGGGGCCGTAGTAGATCAGGAAGATCTGCACCAGCAGCGGCGTACCGGTGAACAGGGTGATATAGATTTTCACCAGCGGCGTCAGGATCGGCGTTTTCAGCGTCAGGATCACCGTCAGCACCAATGACAGCAGCAGTGCCACGATCAGCGCGGTAACGGTCAGCGTCAGACTGGTGTGCAGCCCTTTGATAATTTCCGGCAAGAACTCAAACATCAGGCTGGCCCCCGCTCAAAACGCGTGGTGCGCAGTTCAATGCGTTTGATGATGTACTGGCTGAACAGGGTCACCACCAAATAGATGGCCGCCGCGATCACATACCAGGTAAAAGGCTCCTGGGTGCGAGTGGCGATACTCTTGGTCTGCAGCATCAGATCGTTAACGCTGATCAGCGACACCAGCGCGGTATCCTTCAGTAAAACCAGCCACTGGTTGCCCAGCCCTGGCAGGGCGTGGCGCCACATCTGCGGCATGATCAGGCGAAAGAAAATCGCTGCGGTACTCATCCCCAGTGCCTGGCCGGATTCCCATTGCCCCTGTGGCACCGCTTTGAGTGCCCCGCGCAATGTTTGTGACGCATAGGCGGAATAGAGCAGGGCGAGGGCAATCACGCCACACAGGAACGGGCTGACTTCAAAATTATCAATCGCCAGCTGGACGGGCAGCTGGAACAGGCCAAAGTTCAGGGTGAAGCCGTCGGACAGCATCAACAGCAGCTGCGATGAGCCGAAATAGATGAACAGCACCACCAGAATTTCCGGCAGGCCGCGCAACAGCGTAACCCAGGCGGTGCCGAGCCAGCTGACCACTTTCCAGCGCGATGACTCCCAGACGGCAAACAGCATCGCCAGGATCAACCCGAGGATAAGGGCACAAACGGCAAGGCCGACGGTCATCCCGGCGGCGCTTGCTAGAGGTTGAATTTCATTCATGGGGATAGATTACTGCTGGAACCATTTTTTGTAGATGGTTTCGTAAGTCCCATCCTGTTTGATCTTGTCGAGGGCAGCATTGAACTTGCCCTGCAGATCGGTATTTTTCTGGCGAACGGCAATGCCGAGCCCGGTACCGAAGTAGTCTTTGTCGGTCACCTTATCGCCTACCGCGGCCAGAGCGGCATTCTGTTTCAGCCATTCGTTGACCACTGCGGTGTCACCAAATACCGCGTCAACGCGACCATTCTTCAGATCCAAAATGGCGTTCTGATAGCTGTCGTAAGGCACGGTGGTGATTTCAGGGTGCTTATCGGTCAGGTATTTCTGGTGCGTCGTGCCGTTCTGCACGCCCACTTTTTTGCCTTTCAGCGCCGCTACGTCGGCAACTTTGCCCTTCTGGGCGACAAACAGCGCGGAGTTGTCGTAATACGGTTTGGTAAACAGCACCTGTTTTTCACGTTCAGGCGTGATGTCCATACCGGCCATGACCGCGTCAAAACGCTTGAACTTCAGGCTGGGGATCAGGCTGTCAAAAGCCTGATTGGTGAAGCTGCACTCGGCCTGCATCTCTTTGCACAGGGCATTGGCCAGATCGACGTCAAACCCCTGGATCTTGTTGCCGGCGTCAATAAATTCAAACGGAGGATAAGAAGCTTCGGTAGCGAAACGGATCGTTTCGGCTGCAGAGGCGGAAACGCTGATGCCAGCCAGAACGGCGGCGATTATTAGTTTTTTCATCGCAAACTCCCCAAATTACAGCAAGTAAAATTGTTAGTGTGATAAGTAATTGGCAAACTCGGTGGTCTGCGGCTGCGCAAAGTGGCTGGCATCGCCTTGTTCCACTACGTGGCCGTTTTCCATGTAGACCACGCGGCTGGCGGTTTTGCGCGCCACTTCCACTTCGTGGGTGACGATCACCTGGGTGATCCCGGTGCCGGCCAGCTCGCGAATGATACTGACGATTTGGGCGGTGATTTCAGGATCCAGCGCGGCGGTCGGTTCGTCGAACAGCAGCACCTGCGGCTCCATCATCAGCGCACGGGCAATGGCCACGCGTTGCTGCTGGCCGCCGGAAAGGTGCAGCGGGAAACGGTCGGCAAAATCGGTCAGGCGCAAACGCTTCAGCAACTTGTCGGCACGCTCCATCGCCTGAGCCTTGGTCAGGCCAAGCACGCGACACGGCGCTTCGATCAGGTTTTGCACCACGGTAAGGTGAGGCCAGAGATTATATTGTTGGAATACCATGCCGACGTTCTGACGCAGCTCACGAATGGCTTTCTCGCCAGGGGCCTGCTTGAAGTCGAATTGATTGCCGGCGATCTGCAACTGACCCGAGCGCGGCATTTCCAGCAGGTTCAGCACCCGCAGCAATGAACTTTTCCCCGCGCCGCTTGGACCCAGCAGCACTAAAGTTTCCCCTGCTGGGCAATCCAGCGTGATGTCAAACAGCGCCTGATGTGCGCCGTAATAGCAGTTGATACCGTTAAGTTGAATGCTCATGCGCCAGAATTGAATAGATATTGATGCCGCGAATGTTAACTTCCACAGAATACTTATGCAATCTTTGTGCGTTAAAATTTATTACTGCGCGGCAGGATAGTAAAAGAATAGCACAAGATACCGCGAGTCAGGTTCGAAGGGGGGATTTGTCGTGCACGCTGTGAGGTATGTAGCGAAAATTCTCAAAGTGAACGAATGTTGAGCGGAATCAAGGCATTTTTTTACCCACCGACATCAAGCAGATGACGGTGGGGCGTGTGAGCTTACTGGTTTTCCAATACCTGACGCAGCGTCCCGCTGGCGGCATGCGGCGGCACGTTCAGATAGCGGATATCATCCACCACCCAACAGGTGCCTTCACGCACCATCAGCACCTCATCCTGCCAGTTGACCGCGCTGCCGCCGTCCTTCTGGTAGCTGAGCTGTACGCGCAATGGAATATTTTTTGCGTCGGTATTCGGGATGGTAGAAGCGCTGGCGACGGTGGCGCTGGTCGGTCCCTGCGCGTTGCCGGTAAACAGATCGCCAGTGACCTGATGTTTGCCCGGGTTCTGGTTGGCGGTCACCAGATCCTGATACAGCACTTTACTCAGGTAAGGCTGCAACTGCGCCAGACGGTTGCTGTCGGGCAGGGTGGTAGCGGCGCCCTGTTGCAGGCGCAGATCGTAAAATTTCTGTGCGACCGTATCCGGGCCGCCTTCCACACAACCGCCGGTACGGGAGCCGATATCCTTGAATGCCGGTTCGACGGTGGTGCAGGCACTCAGTAACAGCGCTAAGGGCAAAACAGCCGCAATCGTTTTTGTTTTCATCTCATTACCTTATGTGAAAGTCTCTACCATGAAGACCATTAGCCTACAGTATAAATGCGATTTCTGGCCTTGCATTCGTACTGCGTGCCATTTCAATACAGAACATAATGCCAAATCAATGGTCAGATAAGTGCGATGAATCAATCAAGCAAGGAGTTTTCATGCAGCTTTCCACTACCCCGACCCTGGAAGGGTTTACTATTACCGAGTACTGCGGCGTTGTCACCGGCGAGGCCATTTTGGGCGCGAATATTTTCCGCGATTTTTTTGCCGGCGTGCGCGACATCGTGGGCGGCCGTTCGGGCGCTTATGAGAAAGAGCTGCGTAAAGCGCGCCTGATTGCCTTCCGGGAGTTGGAAGAGCAGGCAAAAGAATTGGGCGCCAATGCGGTGGTCGGCATTGATATCGATTACGAAACCGTGGGTAAAGACAGCAGCATGTTAATGGTGACCGTCAGCGGTACCGCGGTGAAAGTCAGCCGCTAATCCTTTCTTTGCCCCCGGCCAAGGCCGGGGGCATTCGTTTATCCTACCTTGTGTTCTTCCACTTTTAGTGGGCGATGTTCCTGCGGTTTGGCCGCTGGGGCAGGGTGATGCTGTGCCTGTTGAATCTGTGGCTGATGGAACGGCGTTGGTGCGCTATGCGACATCATGGCATTTGGCCGTGGTTGAACCGGCTGCGGGCGAATAACGTTAGCCTTGGGCGCGACGTGTTCGACAGGTTTAACGGCCGGCAACTGCGCCCTTTGCTGTACGCTGACAGGTGTCGGTAGATGTTGTTCAGGCGTACGAGCCGGTCGGATCTCGGCCTGATGAACGGGGGCCGTGACTGTCGCTGGTTGCGGGCGCACGGCTGCCGGTGTTGAATGAGCGAAACTCGGCAGGGTCATTGGCTGCTGAACATGGGCGACCGGTGTCATCGCATGGGGCGCTGGCGTAGCTGCATGGGCAAAGTTCGGCGCCGTCATCGGCTGGCGTTCATTGGCTGCGACGGGCGGCGTAAAATGTGGCCGTTGCAGGTTGGCAACCTTAGGGGCGGCATAAGGCGTTGGTGCGGCAAAATGCGGCACCTGATTGACTGGCGCATTGTGGTAGTTATTCACCGTGGTGCTGTGATTCACATTATTGTATTGGTTGATATTGGTGACACGGTTAATCACCGTGGTGGAGTGCGAGATATAAGGCGCATTGTTATAGACCACCGGTTGACGCCGATCATTCCAGCGCACGTCCCAGCTATGCCAGTTGTCATGATGCTGATTGATCAATGCCCCGACCGCGACGCCCACGCCAAAACTGATCACGCCTGCCGCCAGCATATCGCCACTGCTATAGCCTGAGGCACTCTGATAGTGATAGCTCGGGTAGGCCGGGACAGGTTCGCCATAGGCCACCCAGGGATCGTAACGCGGTACGTAAACCACATCCGGTTGGCTGGGTTCGATGACAATGGTTTGCGCCGGCGCAACCACGACGCTTTGCGGATAGGGTTGCGGTTCCACGTAACGGGTTGCAGGCGTGATGACCACCCTTTGCTGCGGCGACGTTTTCAGCGTGCCTTTGGCGGCGGCACGTTGGCGCATGACCTGAATGGCGTTCATCACGTCGGTAGGGTCGTTGAGATAAGCGCTGCCCAGCGCGGTGGTCCAGGGAATATTTTTAGCCATCTGATCCAGCACGTCAGGAAATTGTACCAAACCGCGTACGCTGGGGTCCCAGGGTTGAGCGCCAGCGGCTGCGGTGAGCGCGGCCGGTTGCACCCCCCGGTTTTGCGCCAGCCAGTTATCCGCCGCGCTGATTTGATCGGGGTAACCCGCACCGGCCAGCACCTGCGCCAACAGTTTGTCAGGAAAAAGCGCCACCGGGCTGACCAGTTGATACAATTGATCGGCACTCAGTGGCGTATAGGTTGATGCTGCCGCGGGCGTGGCCACAGCAGGCGCGGTTCCCCCCATGGTATTGGCCACCGTTTTTTGGTCACAGCCGCTGAGCGGCAGCATGGCGATGCAGATCAGCCAGGCGACAGGGTTGAGCTTGAACATGAGCGACTCACTTTTATCAGCGCAGGTAATACTATGAAGCTATCATCTGCCATGGAGTCCGCCAGCGCGGCGCAACACTCACTTGCACATCTGGCCTCTCTGTCATCATTTATTGATTAACTTGATTATTGGATACAGATTAATCAATTTGAGTTACAAATTTGAGCCGCTCGACGGCAGGAGGGATTCGTGAAAATTTGGCCAGGGATATTTGCTGCCGCATTGCTTGCCGGCTGCCAAAGCACCACCATAGACCGGGGCGACTATCAGTTGGAAACCCTGCATCAGGCGCAGGGAGCAGACCAGCGCATTCGTTTTCTGGTGATGCATTACACCGCAGAAGATTTCCATTCCTCGCTTAAAACCCTGACGGATGAACACGTCAGCGCGCACTATCTGCTGCCCGCGCACCCGCCATTGGTACAGGGCAAACCGGTGGCGTTTCAACTGGTGCCTGAAGCCCTGCGCGCATGGCATGCCGGGGCCAGCACCTGGCGCGGCAGAACCAACCTGAACGATACCTCGATAGGGATTGAAATAGTCAATCGCGGATTCAACCGCACCCTGCTGTTTACCCATTGGCAGCCCTACACGCCACAGCAAATAGCCCTGTTGATCCCGCTGAGCCGCGATATTATTCAACGCTATGGCATTCAGCCGACGGACGTAGTGGGGCACAGCGACATCGCGCCCCAACGCAAGCAGGACCCGGGTCCGTTATTCCCCTGGCGGCAACTGGCGCAGGCCGGTATTGGCGCCTGGCCGGACGAGCAGCAGGTGCAGAAGCTACTGGCCGGCCGCGACAAGCAGGCGGCCGTGCCCCTGGCCCCCTTGATCGAAAAGCTGGCGCGTTACGGTTATGGTATTGACGCTCGGTGGGATGTCAGGCAGCAGAAGAACGTGCTGGCGGCGTTTCAGATGCATTTCCGGCCCAGCGATTATCGCGGTGAGCCGGATGCGGAGACGGAGGCGATCGTTGATGCCTTGCTGTTGAAGTACGG
The DNA here is from genome assembly GCF_058799445.1 of Serratia sp. GW822-FHT06E05. Classification (NCBI taxonomy): domain Bacteria; kingdom Pseudomonadati; phylum Pseudomonadota; class Gammaproteobacteria; order Enterobacterales; family Yersiniaceae; genus Serratia; species Serratia sp. GW822-FHT06E05. The sequence continues at coordinate 1,149,337 of NZ_JBXALM010000001.1, read as the reverse complement.
GGCAGCTCGCTAATTAAAGGCCGTGCAGTTTACCGTGTTCTTTTAGCCAGCGAGCGGTGCGGGAAATGCCTTCATCGAGCGAAACTATGGGCCGGTAATCCAACTCCTGCTGGGCACGAGTGGTGTCCAGCGTCAGATCAAAATTGAGCTTGGCGACCCCATAGTGGGTCAGTACCGGCTCTTTCTCGCTTTTGCTGCCGAGTTTCTCCATACCGCGCGCCATCATATCGAGCATGGGATAGGGCACAGAGCGGATCCGGCACTTCATCCCCAACTCGTCAATTAACTGCTGCACCACGCTGTGCAACTGACGTGGCTGCTGATTGGTGATGTTATAAGCGCGGCCGGACGGGGTATTTTCTTTCTGAGTGGCCAGCCACATGGCGTGCACCGCGTTTTCCAGATAGGTCATGTCCACCAGTGCCGCGCCGCCGCGTGGCAGCAGCAGGTTGCCGTAGCGTTTGATCATCTGCAACAGGCGCGGCAGCATCACTTTGTCATGCGGCCCGAACAACCCCTGAGGACGCAGGATGGTGAAGTGGGTTTGCGGGTTGGACATCGCCAACTGCTGGATCACCTGTTCACCGGCGGCTTTGCTGCGCGCAAACTCGTTGGCATAGCGCGCGGGGCGGAAGTCTTCGGTAATGTTGCGATGGTGATGGTAATCGAAGTAGATCGCCGGCGAAGAGATATGGATAAACTGCGAAACGCCGTAGGCCGCTGCCCACTCGCCCAAGCGACGGGTAGCGCGCACATTGGCCAGTTCGAAGGCTTCTTCGGTGCCCCATGGCGAGGTGAAGCTGGAACAGTGCCACAGCACGTCCACGTCGGCCAGCATGGCTTTGGCCTGCGATGAGATCAGGTTGGTGAGATCGGCATGAATGAATTCCGCGCCCATTTTTTCCAGCAGACTGCCCATGGCCTGGTTGCGGCCGGTGGCACGCACTTTAATGCCCTGGCGGCGGAGATATTCAACGGCGTTACGGCCTAACCCACTGGTTGCACCGGTGACCAATACCTTCATAACGAACTCTATTCTCACCAAAAATCAGAATGCTGACGGCCTTCAGCGGCGTTCCAGCAAATAAGATGCCATTCTTCCGTTATTTCGTGCGCTATGCAATCGGAAAGGCCCTAACCGCAGCAGTAAACTGTGCGGTTGATCGACAAATAAGCGATGGTCAGGACATATTGCGCGGGTTCTCTTCGGCCAGCCTGGCGATACGGCGCGCCATACCGCGAAAAATGAACAGGTGAGCGGGCATCATGGCGAACCAATACAGTAGTCCGCTGAAACCGGCAGGGTGCCACCAGGCACGCACATCCAGGGTGCGGTGGTCGCCATGATCTTTGATGGTGAAAACCAGCCGGCCCAGCCCCGGCGCTTTCATGCCGAACAGCAACGCCAACTGCCGCAGCGGTTTAATGGTGATGACCTTCCAGCCATCGACCAGGTCGCCAATGGCCAACGTCTCACGCTGGGGGCGGCCATAAACCACGCGATTGCCAATCATATCGTCCATGCGGGCACGGATTTTCCACAGGATATTGGCGTAAAAATAGCCCTCTTTCCCGCCCAGTTGCTGCACCGTATGCCACAGCGCCTGGCTGGATGCCTGGGTTTCCAGCGAACAGCCCGCCTGTTTCGGGTAGAAGCCATAGCCTGGTCGCCAGCGGGCTCGCGCTTCCGGATCGTAGCCCCAGTCGGCGGAGTCGACCACTTCTTCCTCGCGCCGCAGGGTAGCCGTCACCGCCTGATCGAAGGTTTGCAGCGTCTGCGGAATCAGAGCCTGTAGCGGTTTACCGTCGGCGGGAAGATCGTGGTTCAACCCCTGGATCAACGCATTGGCGATCGAGGTGGGCACCGAGGTGATCATGCTGATGAACCATACCGAGATAAACCGGGTGGGCAAGGGGATGGGGATCAGCCAACGTTTTTTTCCGCTGATGGCAATGAAGCGTTCAAACATTGTTTGATAACTGATGTACTCCGGGCCGGCGACGTCAAAAATGCGGTTTTCTTCCGCCGGGTGCGCCAGCAGATCGGCCAGATACACCAGCAGATTTTCCAACGCGACCGGCGAAGATTTGGAACGCACCCAGCGCGGCGGGGTTAGCACCGGCAGGTTGTAGACCATATCGCGCATAATTTCGAAGGCCGCCGAACCGGGGCCGACAATGATGCTGGCGCGCAGTTCGGTGACCGGTACGCCGCTCTGGCGCAAGATCTCCCCGGTCAGCTTGCGTGCCACCAGGTGCGGTGAACTCTCGCCTTCCGGCTGCAGTGCACCGAGAAAAATGACCTGTTTTACGCTGGCGTTGCGTAGCGCATCGCGCAGGTTTTCCGCCGCCTGGCGTTCTTTTTCGATAAAGTCATCACCGTCGCCCATACCGTGGATCAGATAATACACGGCGTCGATTTCCCACAGCGCGGCGGTCAGGGTTTCTGGTTGGTAGACATCCACATACTGGCAGTTGACCTGCGGCCAATGCTGCTCCTGAAGCCATTCAAGGCGGCGCGCGGCGGCGGTAATGCTGTGTCCCTGTTCTATCAGGTGGGGGATCAGGTTCTGGCCAATATAGCCGCTGGCTCCAAGAACCAATACGCGTTGAGGTGTCATTAGCGCTGCCTTATGCAGTGGAAGTCGATGACAGCATGCCAAACTCAGGGTTTAAATGCACTTTTTGTGTGGTTATGCGGGCATTGCATCCACCTTAAGGCAGCGTCACACTACGCACCATTGGTCTGTGCTAAGCCGAAAAAATATGAAACTCAATGCCGTTTGTTATGCCCTGTTAGGTCTGGCGCTGATCGCCAGTTTATTTTTCCTGCATCCGATTTGGATGTGGTGGCTGTTGGCTAACCTGCTGACGTTATTGGTGTACGGTGTCGATAAACTGGCCGCGCGCAAGGGTTGGCGTCGGGTGCCTGAAATCACGCTATGGGTGTTCGGGCTGGTGGGTGGCTGGATTGGGGCGATCGTTGCGCAGCAATTGTTCCGTCACAAAACCCAGAAACAGCCGTTCAAAAGTTGGTTTATCTTCAGCGTGGTGTTGAACGTCGTGGCAACGTTGGCGATCTGGTACTGGGTTTACGGCCGTTGGATCCTCTAAAACACGGGGCGTGTTAGCGCCCCGTTGAGGCATGCATCAGGCATGCTGCTTGAGGAATTGTTGCCACAAATCGACCACGTGCTGTAAATCCTGACGGCTGACGTCGAGGTGGGTCAAAATACGCGTCAGCGGCCCGCTGCTGATCAGCACGCCGCGCTCGCGCATCCAGGGGCCCAGTTTTGCCGCCAATTCAGGGGACTGACGCAGGTACAGCACGTTGGTTTGCGCGCCCGGCTCGGCGATCTCCACGCCAATGTTTTGCAACTGCTGCTCCAGCCACTTGGCGTTATCGTGATCTTCCCGCAACCGTTCGACATTATGCTCCAGCGAATAGAGTCCCGCGGCGGCCAGAATACCGGCCTGACGCAGGCCGCCGCCGGTCATTTTGCGCCAGCGTATCGCCTGCTGAATAAAGGCTTCGCTGCCGCACAGCAACGAGCCTACCGGTGCGCCCAGCCCTTTCGACAGGCAAATGGTGAAGGTGTCGCAATACTGCACGATCTCTTTCAGCGGCACATTCAGCGCGACTGCGGCGTTGAAGATGCGCGCCCCGTCGATATGCAGTGCCAGCTTGTGTTCACGGCTGAATTGCCAGGCCTGTTGCAGGTACGCCAGCGGTAAAACGCGGCCGCTGATGGTGTTTTCCAGGCTCAGCAGACGGGTTCTGGCAAAGTGAATATCATCGGGTTTAATTGCCGCCGCGACCTTGTCCAGCGGCAGGGTACCGTCCGGGTTGGCTTCAATCGGCTGTGGTTGGATGCTACCCAGTACCGCGGCACCGCCGGCTTCGTATTTATAGTTATGCGCCTGCTGGCCGACGATGTATTCGTCACCGCGCTGGCAATGGCTCAGCAGCGCTACCAGGTTTGCCTGGGTGCCGCTTGGCAAGAACAGCGCCGCCTCTTTACCGGACAGGCGAACCGCTTCCGCTTCCAGTGCGTTGACCGTGGGGTCATCGCCATAAACGTCGTCACCGACTTCGGCCTGGGCCATGGCTTCACGCATAGCGGCGCTGGGGCGGGTTACTGTGTCGCTGCGTAGATCAATAAGCATAAAAATTCCTTATCCCCTTGATCTTTCAAGCCGCAGCGTTGTTGGCTGCAACTTAAAATCTATTGGGGATAGCTAATGTGAAAGAGAATGCGGTTTTCATCATAGCCAGATTTTCTGATGACAAAAGAGAAAAAACACCGGGAACAGCGATCGTTGTTCCCGGGATGGGGCATTAACGCAACCAGTTGGTTTTCGCCAGTTCGACCACTTCATCGCCGCGGCCGTTGATGATCGCCCGCAGCATATACAGGCTAAAGCCCTTGGCCTGCTCGAATTTGATCTGAGGCGGCATCGCCAGTTCCTGCTTGGCGGTGACGACATCGAGCAATGCCGGGCCGGGGTGCGCCAGCATTTCCTGCAGTGCGCCGTCCAGATCCGACGCTTTCTCCACGCGAATGCCCTTGATGCCGGCGGCATTGGCTATCGCCGCAAAGTCAGGGTTATGCAGGTCAGTGCCGTCGGTCAGGTAGCCCCCGGCCTTCATTTCCATGGCCACGAAGCCCAAAACGCTGTTGTTGAAAATCACAATCTTGACCGGCAGTTTTAGCTGGGCCAACGACAGGAAGTCGCCCATCAGCATAGTGAAACCGCCGTCGCCGCACATGGCGATCACCTGCTTGTTCGGTTCGGTTGCCTGTGCGCCAATCGCCTGCGGCATGGCGTTGGCCATCGAACCGTGGTTGAACGAACCGAGCAGGCGGCGCTTGCCGTTCATTTTCAGATAGCGGGCCGCCCATACCGTCGGCGTGCCGACGTCGCAGGTGAAGATGGCGTCGTCGCTGGCGTACTGGCTGAGCTGTTGCGCCAGATACTGCGGGTGAATAGGCTGATCGTCATTGGCGGTGGCCAGGCCGTCCAGATCTTTGCGCGCGTTGCGGTAATGCTCCAGGGCCTTGTCAAGAAAGGCACTGTCGCTCTTGGGTTCCAACTGCGGCAGCAGGGCGGTCAGGGTGGTGTTGATGTCGCCCACCAGCGCCATATTGACCGGGCAGTGCGCCCCGATACTGCCTGGGTTGATGTCGATCTGAATGATATTGGCGTTGGTAGGATAGAAGGCGCGGTACGGGAACTGGGTGCCGAGCAGCACCAGGGTATCGGCGTTCATCATGGCGTGATAGCCGGAAGAGAAACCGATCAGACCGGTCATGCCGACGCTATAGGGGTTATCCCACTCGATATGCTCTTTACCGCGCAAAGCATGCACCACCGGTGCCTGCAACAGTTCGGCCAGCTTGACCACTTCATCATGAGAACCGGCACAGCCGCTGCCGCACATCAGCGTAATATTTTTTGCCTTGTTAAGGGTTGCGGCCAGCTTGTTCAACTCGCTCATGGGCGGCTGCACCAGCGGCAATGCCGGAGTGTGCCACACCATGCTGGCGTCTTCCGGTGCCATGCGCAGCGCCACGTCCCCCGGCAGCACAATCACCGAGACCCCGCGATTGAGGATCGCTTTGCGCATGGCAATCTCCAGCACCCGCGGCAGCTGTTCCGGGTTGGAAACCAGCTCGCAGTAGTGGCTGCATTCGCGGAACAGTTCTTGTGGGTGAGTTTCCTGGAAATAACCGCTGCCAATCTCGCTGGAGGGAATATGGGCGGCAATGGCCAGTACCGGTACGTGGTTGCGGTGACAGTCGAACAGACCGTTGATCAGATGCAGGTTACCTGGCCCACAAGATCCGGCGCAGACCGCCAGTTGGCCGGTAAGCTGGGCTTCCGCACCGGCGGCAAAGGCAGCGACTTCTTCGTGGCGCGTGCCCAGCCATTCGATGGTGCCCATACGGTGCAGGCTGTCGCTGAGGCCGTTAAGTGAATCGCCGGTGACGCCCCAAATGCGTTTCACACCGGCCTGTTCCAGAGTTTTGGCGATCAGCGTGGCTACGGTTTGCTTCATACTTCCCCCAAACATGATAGAAATACCCTTGATTTTCAATCGTCTGAATTCCTCGGGTATGGCTTATTGATTATTGAGCAGATGAACGTAATAAAAGCGCGCAACCGGGAAAGTGTAGAAGGGGAGTGCCAAGCCTGCTTGCCGATAAATGCCCCATCATTGGCGATGGGGCGACAAGCGTCAGGCGAGGGTAACGTCGCCCTGCAGTTGGCAACTGCAGGCCAGCACATAGCCCTGGGCGATTTCAGCCGGGGTGAGCGTCATGCTGCTGGTGGTGGTGTAGTCGCCTTCGAGGATGCGCGTTTTGCACGAGCCGCATACCCCGGCGCGACAGGCCGCGTTGACCGGCAACGCGTTGGCTTCCATCGCTGCCAGCAGCGTGCTGCCTACCGGGACGCGGTATTCACCCAACGGCCGGGCGGAGCGTAGCATTAATGTTGCACCTTGGCCGCTATCGGTTTCCGCCGGGGTATGAAACTGTTCTTTGTGGAAGCGGGAAGCCGGTACGCCAAGCTGCAGGCACAGTTGCTCCGCCTGGGTCATATAAGGCGCAGGACCGCAGGTCATCACCCTGCGTTCGATGATATCCGGCGCGACCTGGCGCAGCACTTCGGCACTGATCCGCCCGCTGAGATACCCTGGCCTGATATCTTGTTCGGCCATCAGCGTCAGCCGCAGTTGCGGATGAGCGGCACAAAGCTCGCGCCACTGCTCGGCGAAAATGGTATCGGTAGGGGTGCGTACGTTAAAGATTACGGCGACATCACAGGCCGGACGATTGGCCACCAGCCAGCGACACATGGAGATGATTGGCGTGACGCCACAGCCGGCAGCCAACATCAGGTAGCTGTCGGCCGGGTGTTGTTCACAGCTGAACTCGCCTTGGGCGTCAGACAGCCACAGGGTGTTGCCGGGTTTAACCTCACGCGTCAGCCAACGGGAGCCGATGCCGTCCGGCAGGCAACGTACGCTGATGCTGAGAAAACGGCTTTGGCCGGGGGAAGAAGACAAGGTATAGGCGCGCAGCGTCTCTTCGCTATTGCGAATGCTGACCAGCGCAAACTGGCCGGCTTGATAAGGGTAAAAAACGTCGCAGATCAGGTTTAACGTCCAGACGTCGGCGGTTTCCTGTCGGATCGAATGGACCTGCATACGGTTAGGACAAAGTGGGCTGGGTTGGGTCATAGGGCACCTCAAAAGCAAAGGGGCCAGCATCTGCGGCCCCAAAAAACGGGATCAACCAAGCAGGGCGTGCAGGTCCTGCTCAACGGTAGTAATCGGACGCATGCCGAACTTGTCGTTGAGGATCGCCATCAGGTTATCGGTCAGGAAACCCGGTGCCGTCGGGCCGGTGACAATATTTTTCACCCCTAACGACAGCAGCGTCAGCAGGATGACGATCGCTTTCTGCTCAAACCAAGACAGGACCAGGCTGAGTGGCAGTTCGTTGACGGTACAACCGAGCGTATCGGCGAGTTTGACCGCCAGCATGATGGCAGAATAGGCGTCGTTGCACTGGCCGACATCCAGCAGGCGCGGCAAGCCTTCCAGGGTGCCGAAATCCAGTTTGTTGAAGCGGTATTTGCCGCAGGCCAACGTCATGATCAGGCAGTCTTGCGGGACGCTGCGGGCAAAATCGGTGAAATAGCTGCGTTCATCGCGGCTGCCGTCACAGCCTCCCACCAGGAAGACGTGACGCAGTTTCTTTTGCGCCACCAAATCGATCACCGTATCTGCAGCGTTGAGCAGCGTCTGACGGCCAAAGCCGACGGTGATCATATGTTCGATTTCGGTATACGGGAACCCCTTCATGGCTTGTGCCTGGGCGATCACCTGGGTGAAGTCATCCCCTTCCAGATGGTTGACGCCCGGCCAGCCGACGATGCTGCGCGTCCAGATGCGATCGCCGTAGTTGCCGACGTTAGGATCGATAATGCAGTTGGAGGTCATCACGATAGGACCGGGGAATTTGGCAAACTCGGTCTGCTGGTTCTGCCAGCCGCTGCCGTAGTTCCCCACCAGATGTTTGAATTTTTTCAGCTCCGGGTAGCCGTGTGCCGGCAACATTTCGCCGTGGGTATAGACATTCACGTCCTGCCCTTCGGTTTGCTCGAGCAACATGCGCAGATCTTTCAGATCGTGACCGGAGATCAAAATGGCTTTACCCGCCACCGGACGGACGTTAACCGCGCTTGGCAGCGGATCGCCATAGGCCTGTGTCTCGCCGTGATCGAGAATGGCCATCACGTTGAAGTTCATCTTGCCGATGCCCATCGCGTTGTTGAGCAGGGTATCCACATCACGCGGCTGGGTGCCGAGCCAGGCCATAAAGGCGTGATAGTCGGCGTAAATCTGGTCGTCATATTGACCCAATACGTGGGCGTGCTCCATATAGGCCGCCGCGCCTTTCAGGCCGTACAGGCAGAGCATGCGCAGGCCGTGCACGTCGTCGCCGACCTCGGCTTTATCGGTATTCAGAGCGAACTGAGCCGCCTGTTGCAGCAGAGTAGGCATATCGTCACCGGCCAACTGCAACGTGGCTAGTGGATGATCGACGCGTACGCCGGCATCCAGCAGGCGGCAACGTGCCGCCAGTGATTCGCGCAGGGTGATAGTTTCGCGTGCATAACCGATGATGCGGTCAGAATCGAAGTTGACGTTGGTCAGGGTGGAGAAGAAGGCGCGCGGGGCAAAACTGTCGATATCATGATCGACGATCCCGAGAGCCCGTGCCTGCAGCGCCCAGGCTGACAGCCCTTGTAATGCCGCTACCAGCAGATCCTGCAGGTCCGAAGTTTCCGCCGTTTTACCACACATGCCCTGGGCATAAGAGCAGCCGTTGCCGGCCGGGGTACGAATGGTTTGTTCACATTGCACACAGAACATAATCGCTTCCTTTTTTAAAGTTGCATTTTAAATGCTTGTTTAAGAGCATAGATCGGCAACCGAGGCTTAAAAAGGTTTTTATGGCGTAACCAAAGGGAAGTTTGATTTAGCGCAATTTCGCTGTGCGGATGGGAATTATTACGCTTTCCGGGGGCGGTGCCCCCGGAAAAGAGGTCAGGAGAACAGGGCGATCAGTACCGGTGCCAGCAGGCTTAGCAGGAAGCCATGCACAATCGCCGGTGGCACCATTTCCAACCCGCCGCTGCGCTGCAACACCGGCAGGGTAAAGTCCATGGAGGTGGCACCGCACAGGCCCAGCGCAGAGGAACGGCTGCGTCGTACCAGGCTTGGGATCAGCATAATTGCCACCAGCTCGCGTGCCAGATCGTTAAAGAAGGCTGCGCTGCCCAATACCGGACCGTAGGCATCGGTGATCAGAATGCCGGAAAGCGAATACCAGCCAAAACCGGAGGCCATGGCCAGCCCGGCTTTGATCGGCAACCCCAGCAGCTGCGCTGCCAGCGCCCCGCCAGCCAGTGCACTGACCGTCACCACCACGGCCACCATCATGCCGCGTCGGTTAAGCACGATTTGGCGCAGGGTCATGCCGCTGTTGCGCAATTGGATGCCGACCAGCAACAGCAGGAAAATTAACGCGTATTCGCTGCCTTTATTGGCAAACTGCAACCATTGCCACTGGGTCAGGCCGAGCAGGAAGCCGCCGAGTACCACACCGCAGAGTTTGAGCGATTCCAGCGCCATATGCAGGCGCGAGGGCAGCTTTTCTTGTTTATGGCTGTTTCGCCACGGCATTTTATGTTCCAGCAGCGCCAGCATCAGCAGGCTGGCAGCGAGAATGCACAGGAAGAACACCGAGGCATACTGGAAAATCAGCACCAGATTACTGCTCAGATCCTCCAAAAACGCCAGGCTGATACCCATGAAAAACAGGATCACGTAAACCATCCAGCTCAGCAGACGGTTAATGGTTTGCAGTAACGTTCTGCTGCGTAATGGAACCAGGTAACCGGCAATCAGCGGTAAGAGAATAATCAGCAGTCCTGAATACATGGTGAAGCTTATGTCCTTTGTTCGGCAGATGGCGCCAGGATGACGGCGAGGCCCCACACGCTAACCAAAACGGCGACCGGAGTAAAGCGGCAGATTTGACGTCGTCCTCTTGACCTGCAAGGGGTTTTTTGACCATGCTCAGAGAAGGTCACCCCATTAAGGACGGTGGCAGCGCGCACGGGAGGCGACAGATGTTCTTAGAGCGTATCGAGATTGCAGGTTTTCGCGGCATTAACCGGCTGTCGCTGATGTTGGACGACAACACGCTGCTGCTGGGTGAAAACGCCTGGGGTAAATCCAGCTTGTTGGACGCCTTGACCCTGCTGCTGGCGCCGGAGCAAAAGCTGTACCGTTTTGAAGGGCATGACTTTCATTTCCCCCCTGGTGAGGAAGAGGCCAAAGAACGGCATTTACAGGTGGTCTTTACCTTCTGTGAGAAAGACATCGGCCATGCTCATCTCCCCCGTTACCGCCACCTTTCGCCGCTGTGGGTCAAAGGCGAAGATAACCTCAACCGAATTTATTACCGCTGTGAAGGCGAACTGGCCGATGACGGCACGGTTTGTACCTGGCGCGGCTTCCTGGATGCCGACGGTAACGCGATGCAGTTGCATCATATTGAGCAACTGGCACATGCCATTATTCGCATCCATCCGGTATTGCGCCTGCGCGATGCGCGTTTCATCCGCCGTCTGCGGCCCAGCACGTTGAACGATGAAAACCCGGCTGACAATAAGGCCCTGTCCCAGCAGTTGGATCAGTTGACGCGAGAGTTGGTACGCAACCCGCAAAAGCTGACTAACGCCGAGCTGCGGCAGGGGTTGGCAGCAATGCAGCAACTGCTGGAGCATTACTTTGCCGAGCAGGGTTCGCAGGTCTCCCGGCCGCGCCGGCAACGGTTGGATCAAGATCAGGATCAGCAGGCATGGCGCTCCCTGGACAGCATCAACCGTATGGTGGCAGAACCTAACAGCCGTAGCATGCGGCTTATCTTGCTGGGAATGTTTTCTACGCTGCTGCAGGCCAAGGGCAGCATCAAGCTGGATCCGCACGCCCGGCCGCTGCTGCTGGTGGAGGACCCGGAAACCCGTCTGCATCCGATTATGCTGTCGGTGGCCTGGGGGCTGCTTAACCAGTTGCCGTTGCAACGGATCACCACCACCAACTCCAGTGAACTGGTGTCGCTGGTGCCGGTAGAGCATGTTTGTCGGTTGGTGCGTGAGTCCGGGCGCGTCGCCACTTACCGCCTGGGACCGCGTGGGCTGAGCCCGGAGGATGGGCGCCGCATTGCTTTTCATATTCGTTTTAATCGGCCATCTTCGCTGTTTGCCCGCTGCTGGTTGCTGGTGGAAGGCGAGACCGAGGTCTGGCTGTTGAGCGAACTGGCGCGCCAGTGCGGATATCACTTTGAGGCAGAGGGCGTACGCGTGATCGAGTTCGCCCAATGCGGATTAAAACCTTTGCTGAAGTTCGCCCGTCGCATGGGCATTGAATGGCATGCTTTGGTAGACGGTGATGAAGCGGGGAAAAAGTACGCCAATACCGTACGCAGCATGTTGGATAACCACGACGATAACGAGCGTGACCGACTGACCGCGTTACCGGCACCGGATATGGAGCATTTTATGTTCCGCGAAGGCTTTAGCGCGGTCTACTACCGGGTGGCCTCGGTGCCGAAGAATACGCAGATGCCGGTGCGTAAGGTGATCCTCAAGGCGGTGCATCACTCCTCGAAACCCGATTTGGCGATCGAAGTAGCGATGCAAGCCGGCCAGTGGGGCACGGACTCGGTGCCGCCACTGCTGAAGAAAATGTTTTCGCGTGTGACCTGGCTGGCGCGTGGCCGCGCCGATTAGACCGAAGTAAAACGGGACTGGGCACGAAAGTGCTCTGCCATTCCCAGTTCCAACTCGTCCAGCAGTTGATAGCGACGGCGGTATTCAGCGCGTTTCTTGCTGGCCACTTCTTCGATCGGTTTGCGGGTGATGCTCTTCGGCAATAAAAAATAGCCGCTTTCAAGCATCTGGCCGCCCATGGATACCCAAAACTGATCGTAATCGGCATGCAGCTTGTCTTTCTTTTTACTGTGATAACGCCAGTTCTGGTAGATATGGGTGGCGTTGCCGACCGCCACGATTTGCTGAATGCCCAAATGGTGGGCCAGAGCGCAAATCCCTTCCAGTGCCAGGCGTTTCGGGAACAATCCGTGACACTCCTTGGTGGCCTGCTGGATTTCAGCATGCGGTACCTGATGATTAGCTCCCTGTAACCCGCCGATAAACAGCGTCGGTTTCTGCTGATAGTGCATCAGCGAAAAGGTGATTTCCGCTAACATAATACCGTTGGCGTTGCGCAGCAGCAGGGTGGCTTCGCCTTCCTTGTTCAGGTTGTCGATGGCCGCCAGTTCGAGTGACACCGCGGCGCCACTCTTGCCTTCGGCGCTGGCGAGCACAAAAGGCTTTTTCAGATGACCGAGCAGCATTTTCATTGGCATGCGTTGGGTGCTGAGATCGTAGTGGTCGCGCAGGGCAAATAAGCACTCGATTTTACTCATGTTGGCTGCCAGATACGGACGATGCAGTTTGCACGGCAGATTGGGTTGCGCGTTCAGGATCTCATCCAGCAGGGGATTGGACGCCAGCGTGCTGAGCAGGCCGCTGGTGGTGCGCCAGCAAAATAACGAACGGCCGATAAACTTCAAGCGGAATGACGTTTTTTTCCAGGCTTTACTCGGCGTCTTTTCGCCATTGATCAGCGCCGTCATCAGTTGCCAGCTGTTAAGCGGACGTGCAGATACGAGTGGGTAGCTGAGCTGTGACATGATGAAATCCTTGACTGTATGGAATGGTGCTATTTCATCAAGGCTTCACTAAACGAGAGGTCAATGCCCAACTGTAACCAAGCGTGTCTCCACATTGTGTTGAGCTAAGGTTTAGTTATTCCGCACCGTGCGTGATAATTTAGCCCCGCTGCCGCTATTGGCAGTATGAATTGCAACAGGCAGGAACCTATTTTGACGTGGTTTAAAGGACACAAACGACGCTGGATAATCGCGCTGATCGTAGCGGCGGTAATCGCTGTGCCGGCGGTCTGGCACTTTGGGCACCCGACGCCAACCCAGTTTAAAACGGTGAAGGTCACCCTGGGCAGTCTGCAGCAAAACGTACTGGCGACCGGTCAGCTCGACGCGGTTCGCAAGGTGGACGTGGGTGCGCAGGTCAGCGGGCAGTTGGAAAGCCTGTACGTCGAAATTGGCGACCGGGTGAAGAAAGGCCAGTTGCTCGGCGTGATTGATCCGCAGCAGGCGAAAAACAGCATCCGCGAGGGCGAGGCGACGCTGCGCGAGCTGCATGCCCAGTTACAGCAGGCCCAAGCGGAACAACAGCTGGCGGCGGTTACGCTGCAGCGCAATCAGGCCTTGGCCAAACTGCAGGCCGTCTCGCGTCAGGATCTGGATCAGGCCGCCACACAGCTGGCAGTGAAGAAGGCGCAGGTAGGCACCATTCATGCGCAAATCGCCAAAAACCAGGCCAGCCTGGACACGGCAAAAATCAATCTGGCTTTTACCCGCATTGAAGCGCCGATGGATGGCGACGTGGTGCAAATCACCACGCTTCAAGGCCAGACGGTGATCGCGGCGCAACAGGCGCCGAATATTTTGACGCTGGCAGATCTCAGCACCATGTTGGTAAAAGCCCAGGTGTCGGAAGCGGATGTCATCAGCCTGAAGCCGGGGCAAAAAGCCTGGTTTACCGTACTGGGCGATCCTAATCGACGCTTTGATGGCGTGCTGAAAGATATCCAACCAACGCCGGAAAAGGTCAATAACGCTATCTTCTACTACGCGCGCTTTGAAGTGCCGAACCCTGAGGGGTTACTGCGTTTGCAAATGACGGCGCAGGTGCATATTCAACTGGCGGGGGTCAATCAGGCGCAAATTATCCCTTTGGCGGCCCTGGGCGATCAAATTGCGGATAACCGCTATCAGGTTTCGATCCTCAAGCAGGGCAAGGAGGAAAAGCGCGAAGTGGCGATTGGCCTGCGTAATAATATTGACGTGCAAATCCTCAGCGGACTGAATATCGGCGACGAAGTGATCGTCAGCCGCGGCGGCGCGGAACCTCTCTGATGGCTGCATTGTTGGAACTGAGCGGCATCAGCCGTAGCTATCAGTCGGGCGATCAGACGGTGGCGGTGCTGAAGAACGTGAGCCTGAGCATCGAGGCCGGCGAAATGGTGGCCATTATGGGCGCCTCCGGCTCCGGTAAATCGACGCTGATGAATATTCTCGGCTGCCTGGATAAGCCCAGCGCCGGCGTGTATCGGGTGGCCGGGCAGGACGTGGCGACGCTCGATAGCGACGCGTTGGCTCGGCTGCGGCGTGAACATTTCGGCTTTATTTTCCAGCGGTATCATTTGTTGCCGCATTTGAGCGCGGCGCATAACGTCGAAGTGCCTGCGGTATATGCCGGGCTGGGCAAGGCGGCACGACGTGAGCGTGCGGTGGCGCTGTTACAGCGCCTGGGGCTAAGCGAGCGCGTCAGTTACCGACCTAGCCAGCTTTCCGGCGGTCAGCAGCAGCGGGTCAGTATCGCTCGTGCGCTGATGAATGGCGGTCAGGTGATCCTGGCGGATGAACCGACAGGTGCCCTCGACAGCCATTCCGGCGAAGAGGTGATGACCATCCTCAAGCAGCTGCGCGAGCAGGGGCATACGGTGATTATCGTGACCCACGATCCGGCCGTGGCCCAGCAGGCTGAGCGGATCATTGAAATCCGCGACGGCGAAATCATTGCCGATTCACGCCCTGATGGGCAGAGCAATCCGAACGCCAAACCGTTGGAGATGGTTACGCCGGCGCCGTCCTGGCAGCAAACTATCGGACGTTTCCGCGAAGCCTTGGTGATGGCCTGGCGGGCAATGGCGGCAAGTAAAATGCGCACTGCGCTAACCATGCTCGGTATTATTATCGGCATCGCCTCGGTGGTTTCGATCCTGGTGATCGGCGACGCAGCAAAACAGATGGTGCTGGCAGATATCAAATCCATCGGCACCAATACGGTAGATATCTATCCCGGCAAGGACTTTGGTGACGACGATCCGACTTTCCGCCAGGCATTGAAGTACGGCGATCTTGCCGCGTTGCGCGAGCAGCCTTACGTCAGCGCATTGTCGCCCAGCATCGCCAGCAGTATGCGGCTGCGGCTGGGTAACGTTGATGTTGCAGCCAACGTTAACGGCGTCAGCGAACAGTTTTTCCGCGTGTACGGCATGACCTTTACTGAGGGCGTCGGCATTGATCAACTGCAGGTGCAATCACAGTCGCAGACGGTGGTGATCGACGCCAATACCCAGCGCCGCCTGTTCCCGAATCAGAAAGAGGTGGTAGGCCGGGTGATCCTGGTGGGCAATATGCCGGCGACGGTAGTGGGGGTAGCGAAGGAAAAGCAATCTATGTTCGGCAGCAGCAAGACGCTGAACGTCTGGGTGCCCTACAGCACCATGGCCAATCGGCTGATGGGGAACGCCTATTTTGATTCGATTACCGTGCGCATTCGTGATGGTTACAACAGCCAGGAGGCGGAGCAACAGCTGACGCGCTTGCTGACGCTGCTCCACGGCAAGAAAGACGTCTTCACCTATAACATGGACAGCCTGGTGCAGACCGCAGAGAAAACCACGCGTACGCTGCAGCTGTTTTTGACGCTGGTGGCGGTGATTTCACTGGTGGTCGGCGGTATCGGCGTGATGAACATCATGCTGGTATCGGTGACGGAGCGCACGCGTGAGATCGGCATCCGCATGGCGGTGGGGGCACGCTCCGGCGACGTACTACAGCAGTTTCTGATTGAAGCGGTGCTGGTGTGTCTGGTCGGCGGTGCTTTGGGGATTACGTTGTCCTTTGCCATCGGCCTGTTGGTGCAGGTGGTGTTGCCGGGTTGGCAAATCAGCTTCCCTCCGGCGGCCTTGTTGAGTGCGTTTGTCTGTTCCACCGCTATCGGCGTGGTGTTCGGTTATCTTCCGGCCCGCAGCGCGGCGCGGCTTAACCCGATTGACGCGCTGGCACGCGAATAATCAGCGAATAAAAAATGCCAGTCACACGGCGGCTGGCATTTTTTAGCGGGGTGTTTCAAACTGACTCTGTGGAAGCGCGTTAGGCCAGGGCCTCGCTTTCCAGTGGTACAATAAGACTCGCATGGTTCCCTTTTGGCCCTTGGTGCACATCAAAACTGACCTGCTGGCCGGCTTTGAGTGTCCGGTACCCATCCATCTTAATCGTAGAATAATGGGCGAATATGTCTTCGCCGCCGCCTTCAGGACAGATAAACCCAAACCCTTTGGCGTTGTTGAACCATTTAACAGTACCCGTCTCCATGCTTTTACATCCCTCGCAACGCTATTTTTAGGTGAGATGAATAACTGAATTCGCACCCGCCAGAAGCAGGTAGCAGATGAGCCTGAAAGTGGTTAAAACACCACCAGCTCACGAATTTACACTCTAGAGCAAATGATCATCACGTCAAGGGATCGGCTTTTGTCGGCAGGGAGCAGTTCATCAAAGTTTGAAGCAGGTAACGATCTTGACATTGTTTGGTAACAATTCGTCAGAGATTTTTGCGCACGTTCCAGTGCGGCGGGATGATGGCGAAGATGATAAAATAGTAATGATACCCCACTTTGAATAACCGGAACCTGTCCCCATATTAAAGGACAGAGCAGAGAAGATGAGCAGCGATGGGCAATAACAACGGTTGGCTAAATTTCGAACATTTGGCCGAGGAAAAACAAATCGATGCGGTAAAACCGCCGTCTATGTATAAAGTTATACTTAACAACGACGATTACACACCGATGGAATTTGTGATTGACGTTCTGCAAAAGTTCTTTTCTTATGATATTGAACGCGCAACGCAACTGATGCTCACGGTCCACTATCAAGGCAAGGCGATCTGCGGTGTCTTTACCGCCGAGGTGGCGGAAACCAAGGTCGTCCATGTGAACCGTTATGCGAGGGAGAACGAGCATCCGTTGCTTTGTACGCTAGAAAAAGCCTAGATTTAGGCAACTATTGGGGAGGTGCTTATGCTCAATCAAGAACTGGAACTCAGTCTCAACATGGCTTTCGCCAGAGCGCGTGAGCACAGACACGAGTTTATGACCGTGGAGCACCTGTTGCTGGCGTTACTCAGCAACCCTGCCGCGCGAGAAGCGCTAGAGGCATGTACGGTGGATCTGGCCGCGTTACGCCAGGAGCTGGAAGCCTTTATTGAACAAACCACGCCGACGCTGCCCGCCAGCGAAGAAGAGCGCGACACTCAGCCGACGCTCAGCTTCCAGCGCGTACTGCAGCGTGCGGTATTCCATGTGCAATCTTCCGGCCGCAGCGAAGTCAGCGGCGCCAACGTGCTGGTGGCGATTTTCAGCGAGCAGGAGTCGCAGGCGGCTTACCTGCTGCGCAAACACGACGTCAGCCGTCTCGACGTAGTGAACTTCATTTCACATGGCACACGTAAAGACGAGCCGGGCCAAGCGCCGAATGCGGAAAACCCGGTGAATGAAGAGCAGTCCGGAGGGGAAGACCGTATGGAAAACTTCACCACCAACCTCAACCAGTTGGCACGGGTAGGCGGCATCGATCCTTTGATTGGCCGTGACCCTGAGCTGGAGCGTGCTATTCAGGTGCTGTGCCGTCGTCGCAAAAACAACCCGCTGCTGGTGGGGGAGTCTGGCGTCGGTAAAACGGCGATTGCCGAAGGCCTGGCCTGGCGCATTGTGCAGGGCGACGTTCCGGAAGTGATGGCGGACTGTACGCTGTATTCATTGGATATCGGTTCATTGCTGGCCGGTACCAAATACCGTGGCGACTTCGAAAAACGTTTTAAAGCGCTGCTGAAACAGTTGGAACAGGATAAGAACAGCATTCTGTTTATCGATGAGATCCACACCATCATCGGCGCCGGTGCGGCTTCCGGTGGGCAGGTGGATGCCGCCAACCTGATTAAACCGCTGCTCTCCAGCGGCAAGATCCGGGTTATCGGTTCCACTACTTACCAGGAATTCAGCAACATTTTTGAAAAAGACCGTGCGCTGGCTCGTCGCTTCCAGAAAATCGACATTACCGAGCCGACACCGGAAGAGACCATTCAGATCATCAACGGCCTGAAGACCAAGTACGAAGCGCACCACGACGTGCGTTATACCGCCAAAGCGGTGCGTGCGGCGGTCGAGCTGTCGGTGAAATACATCAACGACCGTCATTTGCCGGACAAGGCTATCGACGTGATTGACGAGGCGGGCGCCCGCAGCCGGTTAATGCCGGTAAGCAAACGCAAGAAAACCGTCAACGTGGCCGACATCGAATCTGTGGTGGCGCGTATTGCGCGTATCCCGGAGAAAACCGTGTCGGCGAGCGATCGCGACGTACTCAGAAGTCTGGGCGATCGTCTGAAAATGCTGGTATTCGGGCAGGATCAGGCGATTGAAGCGCTGACTGAAGCGATCAAGATGAGCCGTGCTGGTTTGGGGCACGATCGCAAGCCGGTCGGTTCCTTCCTGTTTGCCGGGCCAACCGGCGTCGGGAAAACCGAGGTGACGGTGCAGCTGGCGAAGGCGATGGATATTCAGCTGCTGCGTTTTGATATGTCCGAGTATATGGAACGTCATACCGTCAGCCGTCTGATTGGCGCGCCTCCGGGCTACGTCGGTTACGATCAGGGCGGTCTGCTGACCGACGCGGTGCTCAAGCATCCGCACTCGGTGGTGCTGCTGGATGAAATCGAGAAGGCGCATCCGGACGTGTTCAACCTGTTGTTACAGGTTATGGACAACGGTACCCTGACCGATAACAACGGCCGCAAAGCGGACTTCCGCAACGTGATCCTGGTGATGACTACTAACGCCGGGGTACGTGAAACCGAACGTAAATCGATTGGTCTGGTGCAGCAGGACAACAGCACCGATGCGATGGAAGAGATCAAGAAAGTGTTCACGCCGGAATTCCGTAACCGTCTGGACAACATTCTTTGGTTCAACCATCTGTCGACCGAGGTGATCCAGCAGGTTGTCGATAAGTTTATCGTCGAACTGCAGGCCCAGCTGGATGCGAAAGGCGTGTCGTTGGAAGTGAGCGATGAAGCGCGTGACTGGCTGTCGGTGAAAGGCTATGACCGTGCAATGGGCGCTCGTCCGATGGCGCGTGTGATGCAGGAAAACCTGAAGAAACCGCTGGCCAATGAATTGCTGTTTGGTTCACTGGTGGACGGCGGCTCGGTGAAAGTCGAGTTGGACAAGGACAATCAGAAACTGACTTACCACTTCCTCAGCGCGTCGATGCGTAAAGCGGATGAAGGTGCGGTGCACTAAGGCCGGGTCAGATAAAGAAAAAGCGATGCTTCGGCATCGCTTTTTTTATGGGTGAATTTCACCACAACAGAAATGATTGAGCCCTCTCAGTTTACCTGCGCTCTCGCAACTCGATGTTGAACGTTGCTACGGGGGTAAACGGAAAGGGCTCCGGAGGCATTACATCCTCGGTGCCGCCATCGGCTGGCGACGAGTGAGCCGATTAACGGCTACGGAAGACAATGCGGCCTTTGCTCAGGTCGTACGGGGTCAGCTCTACAGTGACTTTGTCGCCCGTCAGGATGCGGATGTAGTTCTTACGCATTTTACCGGAGATATGTGCGGTTACCACGTGCCCGTTTTCCAATTCAACGCGGAACATGGTGTTCGGCAGCGTATCAAGAACGGTGCCCTGCATTTCAATATTGTCTTCTTTGGCCATCGAATCCTCTAGGTCTAACTACCTTAGTTTTTAACCGGCAAGATAATGCCGAAAAACCCACATTATGTAAAGAAGTGTCGGCGAACATTGCACCGTTTCCGCAAAATTAGTTTGTTGGGGAGGGTGGTTCAACCTGCTGTGGGGGTAACACTTGCGGTGCCCAACACTCTGGCGCTAATGGCTTGCGTTGAAGTTGGCTGAGCTGCTGCAAAAATTGTCTTCGGGGGATCTCTTTCGCTCCCAGCGTGGCAGTGTGAGCGTTAAGCACCTGACAGTCAATCAATTCTCCGCCATAAGCGGCAAAATGACGGCAAAAAGCCATCAAAGCGCATTTGGACGCGTTGGGGGTACGGCTAAACATCGATTCGCCGCAGAACAGGGCGCCCTGAGCCACGCCGTACATGCCCCCCACCAGCTTGTCATCCTGCCACACCTCTATCGAATGAGCGAAACCGAGGCGGTGCAGGTGCAGATAAGCGCGCTGCACCTCCGGGCCAATCCAGGTGCCTTCCTCCGGCCGATCGGCACAGGCAGCGATCACCGCCGCAAAGTCGTGATTTAGCGTGACGCGGAAGGGGTTGCTGCGCAAAAAGCGTTTCAGACTGCGGCTGATATGGCGTTCGGCAGGAAACAGCACCGCCCGCGGATCGGGCGACCACCACAAAATGGCCTCCCCGGGGGAAAACCAGGGAAAAATGCCGCGCTCATAGGCAGCCAATAGACGAGGCGCTGTCAAATCACCGCCGATAGCCAGCAAACCGTTAGGATCGCGCAGTGCGCCCTCAGGAGAGGGGAACACCAGCGACTGCGATGACAGCTTAACAATGCGCATATAAGGTCTCAGCGTCCTCTACAGGCCCTTTTACAGCGGTATACCGCTGATACGTTGACGGAACTGGGCATAACGCCCCTGCTGACGCATCAGGCTGAGGTGATCGCCTTGCTCAACGATGCGCCCACCGTCCATCACGCAAATTCGGTCAAGGTGTTCCAATCCATACAGGCGGTGGGTCACCAGGATCAGCGTTTTTCCCTGGCAATGTCGGCGCAGCAGCGCCAGGATCTGCTGTTCGGTTTCGGCATCCAGACCTTCGGTCGGCTCATCGAGCAACAACAGCGGCGCCTGATGCAGCAATGCGCGAGCAATGCCCAGACGGCGCTGCTCGCCGCCGGAAAGCTGTCGGCCACCGTCTCCCAGCCAGGCGTTGAGCCCCTCGTTTTCCAGCAGCTTGTCCAACCCGACCTGCTGCAACACTTCGCGCAACTGTTCGTCGGTCGCCGTTGGGGCGGCGATGCGCAAGTTTTCGCGCAGCGTATCGCTAAAGATGTGTACTCGCTGACTGACGACGGTGGTCATCTGACGCAGCGTGGTTTCATCGTAAGCGGCCAAGGGATGGCCGTTGAGCAGCATCTGCCCGCTGTCGGCGTTCCAGGCGCGGGTGAGCAACTGCAGCAGGGTCGATTTACCGCACCCGGTGCGGCCGAGCAATGCAATATGTTCACCGGCGGTAATCTCCAGCGTGACGTCCTGCAACACCGGCTGCGGCTGGCCGGGATAGGTAAAGGTAACCTGTTGCAGACTTAGCATGGCACCGTTTTCGGCAGTTGGGCCATCGGCAGGGAAGGTCACTTCCGGTTGTCGATCGATGACCTGCTTCACCCGCGTGGCGGAAGCTATCACCTGTCCCAGGTGCTGGAAGGCGCCGGCTACCGGCATCAAGGCTTCAAACGAAGCCAGGGCGGCAAACACGAACAACGCAATCAGCGCGCCGGGTTGGCTGTCGCCACCGATACCGGCAGCGGTGAGCCACAACATCAACGTCACGGTCAGGCCGCTGGCCAGGATCATCAAAGCCTGTGCCATGCCGCCCAACGAAGCTTGCTGCCACTGACGGCGCTGCCACTGTTTTTCAGTGGCATCCAGAGCCGCACGGAACTGATCCACGGCACCGAATACCACCAGCTCAGCCTGGCCCTGAAGCCAGGCGGTCAGATCGGTACGGTACTGGCCGCGCAGGGCGGTCAACTGGCCGCCAATCGGCTTGCCGGCACCGTAAAATACCGGCGGCACCAGCAGCAACAGCAACAGCAGGATGCCGCCCAGCGTCAGGGCCAGTGAAACGTCCAGCCAGCTCAGGCCGTAAGTCACCACGACAATCACCACGGCGGCGCTGACCAGCGGTGAAATTACCCGCAGATACAGATGATCCAGCGTATCGACATCCGCCACCAGTCGATTCAGCAAATCGGCCTGTCGGAAGCGGGCAATGCCTCCCGGCGACAGCGGCAGGATCTTTTTAAAGGTGAAGACCCGCAGATGAGACAGCACGCGGAAGGTGGCGTCGTGGCTGACGACCCGTTCGGCATAGCGCCCGGCGGTGCGGAAAATGGCGGCACCACGCACGCCGGCCGCCGGCAGCATGTAGTTGAAGGTAAACAGGCCCGCCAGCCCGGCCAGGGCGGAGGCGGCGAGGAACCAACCGGACAGCGCCAACAGGCCGATACTGGCCAGTAGCGTAATGATGGCCAGAATTATGCCCAGACAAATCAGCAGGCTGTGACGACGGTACAGCGCCAGGAACGGCAGCAAAACGCGCATGATTATAGATCCCCGCGGCGGTGAGCGATCAGGTTGGCAAACAGGCCCGGTTGGGCGCTCAGCGTGGCGTAATCGCCTTGCTGGACGATGTGTCCGCCTTCCATTACCCAAATCTGGTCGTAATCTTCGGTATCTTCCAACTGGTGAGTCACCAGCAGTGTGGTTTGTTGATGCGAAGCCGCATTCAGCGCCTGCATGACTTGCCGCTCGCTGTGGGCGTCGAGACTTGCGGCCGGTTCATCCAACAGCAGCAAACGGCGCGGGCTGATCAACGCCCGGGCGACAGCCACACGTTGCGCTTGCCCGACGGACAGGCGCGCGGCGTTATCGCCGACTTCGGTATCCAGACCCTGCGGCAGATACGGCAGGATCTCGCCGACATAGGCGTCCTCTACGGCCTGTTGCAGTTGGGCTTCGCTGGCCTGCGGATTGCCCAACAGTATGTTGGCGCGCAGCGTTTGCGCCGGTAGGTGCGGATTTTGTCCTACCCAGCCGAGTTGCTGGCGCCAGCCTTCGGCGGCCAGTTCGCGCAGTTCGATACCATTAATCCGCAGAGAACCGCGATAGGGTAAAAACCCGAGCAGCAGGTTCAGCAACGAACTTTTCCCGGCACCACTTAACCCGACCAAGGCAATGCGCTGGTTGGCGGGCAGAGTGAAGCTCAGCGGCCCGGCCAGCAGCACGCCATTGGGCGACAGGATCTCCAGATCCTGTGCTTGCAGCTCCAGCGGCGCATCGGCATCCAGGATTTGTGTGCCATTGCCCATTTGTTCGCCCTCGGCGCTGAGAAAGGTTTCCAGTGCTTCGGCGGCACCCACGGCTTGCGCCTTGGCGTGGTAGAAAGTCCCCAGGTCGCGCAACGGCTGGAAGAACTCCGGTGACAGGATCAGCACCAGGAAGCCGGCAAACAGCGTGACGCCGGTGCCATAACTGCCGAAATTAAGTTCGCCAAGGAACGAGAAGCCAAAATAGACCGCCACCACGGCGATAGAAATGGAGGCAAAGAACTCCAGCACCGCCGATGACAGGAAAGCCAGACGGAGTACCTCCATGGTGCGGCTACGGAAGTCTTCAGACGATTTGGCAATCTGCTCGGTTTCCGCCTGCGCCCGATTGAATAAGCGCAGCGTGTCTAACCCCCGCAGGCGGTCGAGGAAGTTACCACTCAGCCGTGCCAGCGCCACGAAGTTGCGTCGGTTGGCATCGGCGGCACCCATGCCGACCAGCGCCATAAACATGGGGATCAGCGGCGCGGTGGTCAACAGAATCAGACCGGCGGCCCAGTTGATCGGGAATACGGTGATCAGGATCAGCAGCGGGATAAACACCGCCAGATACATCTGCGGTAAATAACGGGAATAGTAGTCCTGCATATCCTCGATCTGTTCGACGATGATGCTGGCCCAACTGCCGGCCGGTTTTCCCTGGATCCAGGCGGGGCCGAGTTGTTGCAGTTTATCCAGCACCTGCTGACGCATGCGCTGGCGGATCACTTGTCCGCAGATAAAGCCGACGCGTTCACGCAGCCAACTCAGCACGGCCCGCAGCGCGAAGGTGGCAGCCAACCAGATAAACGACGGAATCAACTGTTCACGTGGCGCCTGTTCGATAATCAGGGCGTGGAGCAGGGCGGCCAACAGCCATGCCTGAGCGACAATAAGCATGCCGCTGATTAGCCCCAACAACATGGAAAGGCGCAACCAACGCTGCGCCAGGGTGCTCTGAGTTTTGAGCCAACGGGTTAATTGCTGCTGTCTGGTTTTTTTCATCAGATATGAGTCTGCGTCGCCGGTGCCTATTGTTACAGGCAAGGTTAACGTACTGTTAAAAAAAGTGTTTGCCCCAACCTGAAGCGAACAAGTGAAGGCCAATGTTACCTCTTCACCCGGCAGACTGAAAATAATAAAGCGGTCAAATATCGCTATAACAGACCGCGGCAGCAGGATTAGGGCACCGCTTGACTGGCTGCTTCCGCCGCCAAGGCGGTTTGCACGGATCTGCGCTGGCTAATCAGCGACATATAACGGGTTATCGATGGCCAGTATTTTAGGTCGATGGAAAACTGATCCATCCAGCGCAGTACGGTGAACAGATAGGCATCCGCGACGCTGAAAGTTTCTCCCAATAGAAACGCCGGTTCGTCCAGCGTCTGAGCAACAAAATCGAGGCGGCGTCGCAGCTTGTCGCGAAACAGCGTTTTGACCTCTTCCGGCAGGGTTGAGTTGAACAGCGGGCTGGATCCCGCGTGGATCTCGCAGGTAATGAAGTTCAGCCACTCCTGCAAGCGCACCCGTTCGAAGGTCGAGTTTGGTGGGGCCAGCCCGGCCTCAGGGCGCATATCCGCCAGATACTGCACGATGGCAGTGCCTTCGGTGATCACCTGTCCGTCGTCCAGCATCAGCGCGGCGACGTAACCTTTGGGATTCACCCGATAAAAGTCTCCGCCGTCGGCGCTGCGCTTGGTGCGGTTATTGACGCGGATCAGTTCGAACGGCAAATCCAATTCCCGCAGCACGATATGTGGCGAGAGGGAGCAGGTATCGGGCGCAAAATAGAGTTTCATCGACATATTCCTGAGGCAAAAAGCGACATCGCTTGGCCGTCAGAATGCCGTCGGCGCCGCCGGCAGAAAAATTAGAATCTCAGAAACCCGGTATCAGCTCAGCTACTGACGGGCAACGGCAAATGATCCTGTAGAAAGTGCAACAGAGTTTGCACTGGCGCGGAGCTTGCACCGGCGAATGAACAAACCAGGCCAAAATGGCGATAAAGTGGCGCGCTCAGCGGCAGGGTGCAAATGCCTGGCGTATCGGCCGGTATCACCGATGCGGGCACCAGCGATACGCCGATCCCTTCACGTACCAGCGTCAGCGCGGTGTTCCAGTCACTGACGGTGACGCGGACATCCGTCAGCGCCAAACCTGCCTGCTGCACCAGCAACTGGGCATTGAGCTGGCAACCTCCGGTAGCCAAGACAAACGGCTGTTTGACCAGTTCATTGAAATCTATCGGCTGGCGGTTTCTGGCAAGCTTATGATCAGTGGCCGTCACGGTAAGCCATAGGTCTTTTCCCAGCGGGTGGCTTTGCCGTTCCGGTTTCGGATTCAACACTATGCCCACGTCGGCAGCTTCCAATGCCAGCCAGTTTTCGACCTCCAGATCGGTACCTTCCAACTGCACCAGTTCAATGGCGGGAAAGCGGCGGTGAAATTTGCGTAGCAACGGGGGTAACAACAGCGCAAATGCTGAAGGGAAACTGGCCAGGCGTATTTTGCCGGCGTGCGAGCTTTGCGCCTGCTGCGCGCAGTGTTGGATTGCATTGAGTTCGGCCAGCATGGTGCGGGCATGGGCGACGATTTGTTCACCACTTTGCGTTAGCGCAACGCTGTGCGGCAGCCGAACCAACAACGGAGTGTTCAACGCCTCTTCCAACTGAGCGATAGCCTGACTGGCGCCAGACTGTGTCATGCCGCATTGACTTGCCGCCAGGGTGATCTTGCCGCTGTCGGCTACGGCAACCAACAGACGCCAGTGGAGAAGATTCTGCATCGAAGACCCGCCTGATGGTGTTTGAGATACAAAAAAAGCGGCTAATAAATAGCCGCTTTCAGGATGACAGTCTGTGCCGTTACAGAACTTCTGCGTCGGCAATACCGTCCAGATAACGCTCTGCGTCCAGCGCAGCCATACAACCGGTCCCGGCGGAAGTGATCGCCTGGCGGTAGATGTGGTCCATCACGTCGCCGGCGGCGAATACGCCCGGAATGGTGGTTTGGGTGGCATTGCCGTGAATGCCGGACTGCACCTTGATATAGCCGTTTTCCAGCTCCAACTGGCCACCGAAAATGCTGGTGTTCGGGCTGTGGCCGATGGCAATAAATACGCCGGCCAGCGCCAGTTCACGCGTTTCATTTTCCGCTTTGGTGCTGCGAATGCGTACGCCGGTAACGCCCATTTCGTCACCCAGTACTTCGTCCAGGGTGTGGTCGGTATGCAGCACGATATTGCCGTTTTTCACTTTCTCCATCAGCCGGTTGATCAGGATCTTCTCTGAACGGAAGCTGTCGCGACGGTGGATCAGGTGAACTTCGGCCGCGATATTGGACAGATACAGCGCTTCTTCTACCGCCGTATTGCCACCGCCTACAACGGCGACTTTCTGATTACGGTAGAAGAAACCGTCGCAGGTAGCGCAGGCGGAAACGCCTTTGCCTTTGAAGGCTTCTTCTGTCGGCAGGCCAAGATAGCGGGCTGATGCGCCGGTGGCGATAATCAGCGCATCACAGGTGTATTCGCCACTGTCGCCAAACAGACGGAATGGACGGTTCTGCAGATCAACGCTGGTGATATGGTCAAACACGATCTCGGTTTGGAATTTTTCTGCATGCTCACGCATACGCTCCATCAGCGCCGGACCAGTCAGGTCTTCGGCATCACCCGGCCAGTTTTCCACTTCGGTGGTGGTGGTCAGCTGACCCCCTTGTTCCATACCGGTAATCAGCACCGGGCTCAGGTTGGCGCGCGCTGCGTAAACCGCGGCGGTGTAGCCAGCCGGGCCGGAGCCCAGAATCAATAATTTGCTGTGTTTAGCCGTGCCCATGAATAACCTCTTTTCCCACAATGGCGGACAATGGATACGATTGTAGGGAAAATGCGGCATTAAAAAAAGCGTCAGGGGATGTTGTTAACGATTTGTTTGATAGTCATTGCCTATTAATTATTGTTTTGCTGCTTAAGCGAGCGCAAAACGCAGCAATTTAACTTATGGAAGCCGCTTGCGGGCGTTTGGCACTCAAACGGCCGGAAACAGCACATCAAGCGGGTTTAAGTGCCTTGCCCACGGCGTTTTTAAGCCAGCGATTCATAACTAAAAACGGGGTGCTAACTTTTCATGACGGTACGTTCTTCTGATTTTGCTTCTTTTACTTTGACAATCCGCTGCGCATTTGCGAAAACATCATAGGAAGAAGAAATTATCCTCCCACCTGCAGTAAATCGTACGTATTTGCGGCGTTGGCGCAGGATTTTGCGCCGTTGCCGGATCTGCGTACGGCAGGGGAGGAACATCGCGCAAGCGGATGGCACCTTTCTTCTTGCTTAAAACACCTTGTGCAGAGTTTGACAGACAGGCTGCGCAGCGGTGAATGATGGTAGTGAAGCATATGACAGGCATCGGGTCTTCGCTTGGAACGAGCCCTTACACATTGACGTTGGCTAGGGTGTGGCAAGTGCAGGGAAGAAAATAAGAGAGACAATAATAATGGCAGACAATAAGAAACGCCCGGGTAAAGATCTCGATCGTATCGACCGCAACATCCTCAACGAACTGCAAAAGGATGGGCGTATTTCGAACGTTGAACTTTCGAAGCGCGTGGGGTTATCCCCAACCCCATGTTTAGAACGCGTGCGCCGCCTCGAGCGCCAGGGTTTTATTCATGGTTATACTGCGTTGCTCAACCCGCATTATCTGGATGCGTCCCTGTTGGTCTTCGTGGAAATCACGTTGAACCGTGGTGCCCCGGATGTGTTTGAGCAATTCAACTCAGCAGTTCAGAAGCTTGAAGAAATTCAGGAGTGTCATCTGGTGTCCGGTGATTTCGACTATCTGTTGAAAACCCGCGTGCCGGATATGTCCGCTTACCGTAAGTTGCTTGGCGAAACCTTGCTGCGTCTGCCGGGGGTTAACGACACCCGTACGTACGTGGTAATGGAAGAAGTGAAACAGAGCAACCGTCTGGTTATCAAAACACGGTAGGGTGCAGGTGCAAAACCTGATTAAATTGGTTACACTCCTGTTTATCCATACAGTTTCAGCGCCGGGGAAGCTTCTCGGCGCTGTTGCTATGTCAGCTAACAGGAACCTGGAGAGCCTTTCTTGAGCCAGGAATATACAGAAGATAAAGAAGTTACCTTGAGAAAACTCAGCAGCGGTCGCCGTTTGCTCGAAGCTGTGTTGATTGTGGTAGCCATATTTGCCATTTACCTCATGGCTGCCTTGGTCAGTTTCAATCCCTCTGACCCAAGCTGGTCGCAGACCGCGTGGCATGAGCCTATTCATAATCTGGGCGGTGGCGTCGGGGCCTGGTTGGCCGACACGCTGTTCTTCACCTTCGGGGTACTCGCCTATGCGATACCGCCGATCATGCTGGTGTTGTGCTGGGCGGCTTATCGTCAGCGCGGCAGCGGCGAATACATCGATTACTTTGCGCTTTCACTGCGCCTGATCGGCACATTGGCGCTGGTGCTCACTTCGTGTGGCCTGGCGGCACTGAACGTCGACGATCTCTATTACTTTGCCTCCGGCGGCGTTATCGGCAGTTTGCTGAGCAACGCCATGCTCCCCTGGTTCAACGGCATTGGCGCAACCTTGGCGCTGCTTTGCGTTTGGGCGGCGGGCCTTACGCTGTTTACCGGCTGGTCATGGCTGGTGATTGCCGAGAGGATCGGCGGCGTGGTGCTGGGGACGGCCACCTTTATGACCAACCGTTCGCGCCGTGACGATCGTTATCACGACGATGACGACCGTTATGTCGAAGATCAGCCAGAATCGGCAGAGAAAGGGGCAGCGCTTGCTGTGGCCTCGACGGCGGCTGCGGCCAACGCGGCGGAGGACGACGTCTTGTTCTCAGCGCCTTCGGTGACGGAAACCGCCAAAATTGCGGCGGAAGAGGCTGAGGATCCATTGCTCAGCGGCCTGCGGACGAATGACGACGAAGATGCCGATGTCGCGCCTGTCGCGCCAGCGGTGGCTCGTGAACCTGTTACCGCAGCCCCGGTTGTGGCGCAGGCGCCGTCGGTTACGGTAGCTCCAACGGCTCCGGCCTCGGTGAACCAGAGTCCGATGAGTACGCCAGCGGAAAACAGTGCTCCACCGCTGTATTCATTTGAAATTCCTGAAGAGACGCCGACGCCGAAGGTAACGCGTCTGGCCGATCCTTACCAGGACGATGACGAGCCGCGTATGGGGAACTGGGACGCGCCTGCAGCATCACCGTCGCACGATCGTTCTCCGTTTGATTTCTCCGCCGCTCAACGCGATAGCGCTGACGTCAGTGCTCCGGCCGGTTTCAGTGCCGGTGAGCCTGCAGTGCCATCGTTCGGCAGCGTGAAACCTCAGGCGCAGGCTGCAGCAACGACAGCTGCCGGCGCTGTTGCCGCCAATACCTTTATGCCGGCCTTTACGGCCACCAGCGACGCTAACTCGCAGGTCAAACAAGGCCTGGGGCCTGAGTTGCCGCGTCCGAATCCGGTGCGCATCCCAACCCGACGTGAACTGGCTTCTTACGGCATCAAGTTGCCTTCGCAGCGAATGGCCGAACAGGAACAGCGTAACCGTGGGGACGACGAACCATTGCCGAATGCCACTGCTCTTCCGTCAGATCAAGACGATGAAGCTTTGCAGGAAGCGGCGCTGCGTCAGGCGTTTGCCGAGCAGCAAAACCAACGTTATGGCGAGGAGTACGCGCAGGATAACCAGGATGATGAGGCTGCTCTGCAAGAGGCCGAACTGCGTCAGGCGTTTGCCGAACAGCAGAATCAGCGCTATGGGCAGCAAGAGGCTGCGCCTTCGGTACAGCCAACTACGCCAGTAGATACTCGTAATGCGTTCGGCTTCTCGCCGATGGATGATTTGGTTGACGATGGCCCGGTTGAGCCACTGTTCACCCTGTCGCCACAGCTTGAAGATCGCATTGAGCAACAAAGCGAACGCGAGGATGATGTGCCTTTCGGCCAGTTTGAGCCAGCCGCGCCGGCTTATGCGCCGCCAACGCAACCTCAGACTCCGCCAGCGCAAGCTTATCAGCCTGCTCAACCTGCTTATCAGCAACCGGCAGCGCAACAGCAACCACCGGCCTATCAGCAGCCTGTAGCGCCGACGGCCCCGCAGCAGCCGGCAATGGACAGCCTGATCCACCCGTTCCTGATGCGCAACGATATGCCGTTGCAAAAACCGACCACGCCTCTACCGACGCTTGATCTGCTGACCGAAGCGCCGAAAGAGGTTGAGCCGGTGGATTCCTTCGCGTTGGAACAGAAGGCGCGTTTGGTGGAGGCCAGCCTGGCCGATTATCGGGTGAAAGCCGACGTGGTAGACATTTTGCCAGGCCCGGTCATTACCCGTTTCGAACTGGATCTGGCGCCGGGCGTTAAAGCAGCGCGTATTTCCAACCTGTCGCGTGACCTGGCGCGTTCACTGTCAACTTCCGCCGTGCGTGTGGTTGAAGTGATCCCCGGCAAGCCCTACGTCGGCCTGGAGTTGCCTAACGTTAAACGTCAGACGGTCTATCTGCGAGAAGTGCTGGATTGCCCGGCATTCCAAGATAATCCATCGCCGTTGGCGATCGTTCTGGGTAAAGACATCTCCGGCGAGCCGGTGGTGGCCGACTTGGCGAAAATGCCACACCTATTGGTGGCGGGGACCACCGGTTCCGGTAAATCGGTTGGGGTCAATGCCATGATCCTGAGCATTCTGTATAAGGCCACGCCGAAAGAAGTGCGCTTTATCATGATTGACCCGAAAATGCTGGAGCTGTCGGTCTATGAAGGTATTCCGCACCTGCTGACGGACGTGGTTACCGACATGAAAGACGCCGCCAATGCCTTGCGTTGGTGCGTCGCCGAGATGGAGCGTCGATACAAGCTGATGTCTGCGCTCGGCGTGCGTAACCTGGCAGGTTACAACGAACGTGTCGATCAGGCCGAGGCGATGGGACGTCCAATCCCGGATCCGTTCTGGAAACCGACCGACAGCATGGACATCACGCCGCCGGTTCTGGAGAAAGAGCCTTACATCGTGGTGATGGTCGACGAGTTCGCTGACCTGATCATGACGGTTGGTAAAAAGGTTGAGGAGCTGATTGCTCGTCTGGCGCAGAAAGCGCGTGCGGCGGGTATCCATCTGGTGCTGGCAACACAGCGTCCTTCGGTGGATGTGATCACCGGCCTGATCAAGGCCAATATCCCGACCCGTATCGCCTTTACCGTGTCGAGCAAGATTGACTCGCGCACTATCCTCGATCAGGGCGGTGCTGAATCGCTGCTGGGGATGGGCGACATGTTGTATCTGGCCCCTAACTCCTCCATTCCGGTCCGTGTACATGGTGCATTTGTGCGCGATCAGGAAGTGCATGCGGTAGTTAAGGATTGGAAAGCGCGTGAGCGACCTCAATATAAAGAGGGTATCCTCAACGGCGGTGACGACGGTGAGGGTGGTGCTGGTGGCGGTCTGGAAGGTGATGAAGAGCTGGATCCGCTGTTTGACCAGGCGGTGGAGTTTGTGGTGGATAAACGCCGCGCCTCCATTTCCGGCGTACAGCGTCAGTTCCGTATCGGCTATAACCGTGCCGCGCGCATCATCGAACAGATGGAAGCGCAGGGCATCGTCAGCGAGCAGGGGCACAACGGCAACCGCGAGGTGCTGGCACCGCCACGGCATGACTGAAGAAGCTTTAGTCGTTGTTATTTAATAATAAAGGGCCGCTTAGCGGCCCTTTAGACTGATGACAAACACCCGAAAAACGTGGTTTTCGGATGTTTGGGATAAACCTGAAGACATAATCCTTTGTTTTATTAGTGCATAAAACCTAACTTTTGAGTACAGAGGACTTTGTCAGCACTCTGAAGGGCCGCTTGGCGGCCCTTGTGCAAAGAAGCGTAAACCCTCGGCTTCTCAGAACATTGGCCTATCTGCCTGCGGATAGCTTCGGGTAGAGTAAGGGTGTTAAGGGTTAATTTGACCCGCACGGCACCGCCTTGCGGTAAACGCATTTCATAAGGTATCTGGAATAATGAAAAAACTGTTAGTTGCCTGTTGTCTGCTTTCGGGATTCGCTTCCACCTCTGTGCTGGCCGACGCTGCGCAGGATTTGCAAAGTCGCCTGGCGAAAGTGAACAGTTTCCACGCCAGCTTCGCCCAGACCGTTACCAGCAGCGATGGTGCTGCGGTACAGCAGGGGGAAGGTGAACTCTGGGTGAAACGTCCGAACCTGTTTAATTGGCATATGACCTCGCCGGACGAGAGCGTGCTGGTGTCGGATGGCCAAACCTTATGGTTCTACAATCCTTTTGTTGAGCAAGTCACCGCGACTTGGTTGAAAAATGCGACCGGCAATACGCCATTTATGCTGATTACCCGCAATAACGCCAACGACTGGAAACAGTACAACGTTAAACAGAAAGGCGATGATTTTGAGCTGACGCCAAAATCCAGCAGCGGTAACCTGAAGCAGTTCGCCATTACCGTGACCAACAGCGGCACCATCCGCAGTTTTGCTGCGGTTGAGCAGGATGGTCAGCGCAGTTCTTACGCGCTGAAAAGTCAGCAGAACGTTGCTGCTGATGCCAGCAAATTCAAATTTACCCCGCCGAAGGGGGTGACGCTGGACGACCAGCGCCAGTGAGGTCCGCGTGAGTAACATGTCGCTCGATTTTTCCCAGAATGAGTTCCAGCCATTGGCCGCGCGGATGCGGCCAACCACGCTGGCGCAATACATCGGCCAGCAACACCTGCTGGCTGCCGGTAAGCCTTTGCCGCGCGCCATCGAGGCGGGGCAACTGCATTCGATGATTCTGTGGGGGCCGCCCGGCACCGGGAAAACGACGCTGGCGGAGCTGATCGGCCGCTACGGCCAGGCGGACGTCGAGCGAATTTCCGCCGTGACATCGGGCATCAAAGAAATCCGTGAGGCGATTGAGCGGGCACGACAGAATCGTGACGCCGGTCGTCGCACCATTTTGTTTGTCGATGAGGTACACCGTTTCAACAAAAGCCAGCAGGATGCCTTTCTGCCGCACATTGAAGACGGCACCATTACCTTTATTGGCGCGACAACCGAAAACCCGTCCTTTGAGCTTAACTCGGCGCTGTTGTCCCGCGCCCGGGTGTATTTGCTGAAAGCGTTGACGGCAGAAGATATCAGCCAGGTGCTTGATCAGGCGATGCAGGACAACAGCCGGGGGTTTGGCGGCCAGAATATCGAGCTGCCGGAAGAGACTCGCCGCATGCTGTCGGAACTGGTGGGCGGCGATGCGCGCCGGGCGTTGAACAGCCTGGAAATGATGGCGGACATGGCGGAGATCGACGCCAAAGGCATTCGCGTGCTGACGCCGGAATTACTGAAAGAAGTCTCCGGCGAACGCAGCGCGCGCTTCGACAATAAAGGCGATCGTTTTTACGATCTTATTTCGGCGCTGCATAAATCGGTGCGAGGTTCCGCCCCGGATGCTGCGCTGTACTGGTATGCGCGCATTATTACCGCCGGAGGCGATCCGCTGTATGTGGCGCGCCGGCTGCTGGCCATTGCTTCGGAAGATGTCGGCAATGCCGATCCGCGCGGTATGCAGGTGGCGATCGCCGCCTGGGACTGCTTTACCCGCGTTGGTCCGGCCGAAGGTGAACGTGCGATTGCTCAAGCGATCGTTTACCTGGCCTGCGCGCCAAAAAGTAATGCCGTTTATACCGCCTTCAAAGCGGCGATGCGCGATGCTAAAGAGCGGGCGGATTATGATGTGCCCGAACATCTGCGCAATGCGCCAACCAAGCTGATGAAGGAAATGGGGCTGGGTGCAGAGTACCGTTACGCTCATGACGAACCCAATGCCTATGCCGCCGGTGAGGACTATTTCCCGGCCGAAATGGCCAGGACGCGTTACTATCATCCAACCGCACGCGGGCTGGAAGGTAAAATCGGCGAAAAGCTGGCATGGCTGGCTGAGCAGGATCAAAATAGCCAGACAAAACGCTACCGCTAGCGTTGCCGTTGCGGTAAGGTTAGCGGGTACCACTCTTCCTTTATGCGGCTTTTAAACAGCCGCATAAAACAACAAATTTTCTTTCAATAACAATAAGCACAGGATTAGCATGCTCGATCCCAATCTGCTGCGTAATGAGCTAGACGCAGTCGCCGTCAAACTGGCTCGCCGAGGCTTTAAACTCGATCTGGATCTGCTGCGTTCTCAAGAAGAGCGTCGCAAAGTTCTGCAGGTAGAAACTGAAATGCTGCAGGCAGAACGTAACTCCCGATCGAAATCCATCGGCGCGGCTAAAGCGCGCGGGGAAGACATTGAGCCGCTGCGTCGCGAAGTCAACGAGCTGGGTGACAAGCTGGATATTGCCAAGGCCGCTCTGGATCAGTTGCAGACTGAAATCCGCGATTATGCGTTGGCGATCCCGAACCTGCCGGATGATGCAGTGCCGGATGGCAAAGACGACAGCGATAACCAGGAAGTCAGCCGCTGGGGCGAGCCGCGCCAGTATGATTTCCAGGTACGCGATCATGTGGATCTGGGCGAAATGGCCGGTGGTCTGGACTTCGCCGCCGCCGTAAAACTGACCGGTTCACGCTTTGTGGTGATGAAAGGGCAAATCGCCCGCATGCACCGTGCGTTATCCCAGTTCATGCTGGATCTGCATACCGAACAGCACGGCTACCAGGAAACCTACGTGCCTTACCTGGTTAACCACGCCACGTTGTACGGTACCGGCCAGTTGCCGAAGTTTGGTGAAGATCTGTTCCACACCAAACCGCTGGAAGAGGAATCCGACAGCAGCAACTACGCGCTGATCCCAACTGCAGAAGTGCCGTTGACCAACCTGGTACGCGACGAGATCCTGGAAGAAGAATCACTGCCGCTGAAGATGACCGCGCATACGCCATGTTTCCGTGCCGAAGCTGGTTCTTATGGTCGCGATACCCGCGGTCTGATCCGCATGCACCAGTTCGACAAGGTCGAGATGGTGCAAATTGTCCGTCCGGAAGACTCCATGGCTACGCTGGAAGAGCTGACCGGTCATGCGGAGAAAGTGCTGCAGCTGCTGAACCTGCCGTACCGTAAAATGTTGCTGTGTACCGGCGACATGGGGGCAGGCTCATGCAAGACCTACGATCTGGAAGTGTGGCTGCCGGCGCAGAACACTTACCGTGAAATCTCATCTTGTTCCAACATGTGGGATTACCAGGCACGCCGCATGCAGGCTCGCTGCCGTAGCAAAACCGAGAAGAAGCCGCGCCTGGTGCATACGCTGAACGGTTCTGGTCTGGCAGTCGGTCGTACGCTGGTTGCCGTGCTGGAAAACTACCAGCTGGCCGATGGCCGTGTTCAGGTGCCGGAAGTATTACGTCCGTATATGGGCGGCCTGGAATATATCGGCTAACGTATTGCCAGTTCTATGAAAAGCGCCTGCGGGCGCTTTTTTTATAAGAAAATTATTATCCTTTTGTTCGAAAGGACTTTTTCTTTCATCTCCTTCCCCCGCTTTATTGATAGCAGACAAAGTTCACTACCCACTTCTGAGTAATATCCCTTTATAGAGGAGGGTTTTTACTCAAGCTCATCAGCAGACATCAGTTCTGTCTCCTCTGCTCGCCGCCTTGAGTCAAAGGCATGACGTTTATCAATACCAGGGTAAAACGTGGAGTGAGTTATGTCGGAAAACAAAGAAAACAGCCAAGTGTCTGCAGGCGTCAGCCGTCGCACCTTGGTAAAGTCCGGCAGTATCGTCGGGCTGGCTATGGCCGTGGGGGGTATAGCCCTACCGTTTAGTCGCCGCGCATTGGCGGATTCAATCAGCGAAAGTGTGCAAAAAACCGCGCAGGATAAAGTGGTTTGGGGGGCTTGCTCGGTCAACTGCGGCAGCCGCTGCGCCTTGCGTTTGCACGTGCGTGATAACGAAGTCTATTGGGTCGAAACCGATAACACCGGGCTGGACGCATATGGCGACCACCAGGTTCGGGCCTGTTTGCGTGGCCGTTCTATTCGCCGCCGCATGAATCATCCCGATCGTCTGAATTACCCGATGAAACGTGTTGGCAAGCGGGGTGAAGGCAAGTTCAAGCGCATCAGTTGGGAAGAAGCTTTTGATAGCATTGCCGACAACCTAAAACGCATCGTCGAACAGTACGGTAACGAAGCAGTATATATCAATTACACCTCGGGCATCGTCGGCGGCAATATTACCCGTTCGTCACCGAATGCGTCGCTGGTCGCTCGGCTGATGAACTGCTATGGCGGTTACCTCAGCCAGTACGGCACCTACAGCACAGCGCAAATCGCCTGCGCCATGCCCTATACCTATGGCAGCAACGAAGGCAACAGCACGTCTGACATCGAAAACAGCAAGCTGGTGGTGATGTTCGGTAACAACCCGGCGGAAACGCGGATGAGCGGCGGCGGCATTACCTATTATCTGGAGCAGGCGCGTGAACGTTCTCATGCGCGCATGATCGTTATCGATCCGCGTTATACCGATACGGCCGCCGGACGTGAGGACGAATGGATCCCTATTCGTCCCGGCACGGATGCGGCATTGGTTGCCGGGCTGGCGCATGTATTGATCAGCGAACAGTTGGTCGACCAACCGTTTCTGGATCGGTATTGCATCGGCTATGACGAAAAAACCTTGCCAGCCGATGCGCCGGTAAATGGGCATTATAAGGCTTACATTCTTGGGCAAGGTGAAGACGGCGTTGAAAAAACGCCGCAGTGGGCGGCGAAAATTACCGGCATTCCGGCCGAACGTATTATCAAACTGGCGCGGGAAATAGGCACGGCGAAACCAGCCTACATCTGCCAGGGCTGGGGGCCACAGCGACAGGCCAATGGCGAACTGACCTCGCGTGCAATCGCCATGCTGCCTATCCTGACCGGCAATGTTGGCATCAATGGCGGCAACAGCGGGGCGCGTGAATCAACCTACACCATTACTATTGAGCGGATGCCGGTATTGGCAAACCCGGTCAAAGCGCAAATCTCCTGTTTTAGCTGGACCGATGCCATAGTGCGCGGTCCGGAGATGACCGCCAAACGCGACGGGGTTCGTGGGCAGGACAAACTGAATGTGCCGATCAAGTTCATCTGGAACTATGCCGGTAACACCATCACCAACCAGCATTCCGACATCAACAAAACCCACGATATTTTGCAGGATGAATCCCAGTGCGAAATGATCGTGGTGCTCGAAAACTTTATGACCTCGTCGGCCAAATATGCCGACATTTTACTGCCGGATCTGATGACCGTCGAACAGGAAGACATTATTCCCAACGACTATGCCGGCAACATGGGGTACCTGATCTTTATCCAGCCTGCAACCCCCGCCAAATTTGAACGCAAGGGCATCTATGAGGTGCTGAGTGAAGTGGCGCGTCGGCTGGGGCCTGAGGTGCATCAGAAGTTCACCGAAGGGCGTACCCAGGCACAGTGGTTGCAACATTTGTACGCCAAAATGCAAGACAGGGATCCGCTGCTGCCGGGTTATGAAGAGTTGCGCAGTATGGGGATTTATAAGCGTAAAGATCCCAATGGGCATTTTGTCGCCTACAAAAAATTCCGCCAGGATCCCAAAGCGAATCCATTAAAAACGCCGTCCGGCAAGATAGAAATCTATTCCTCCAGGCTGGCTGAGATCGCCGACAGCTGGCAGTTGGAAAAAGATGAAACCATCAGCCCGTTGCCAATTTACGCCTCTACTTTTGAAGGTTGGGACGATCCTCTGCGCAACACTTATCCATTGCAAATGTTTGGCTTCCATTACAAGGCCCGTACCCACTCGACCTACGGCAACATCGATGTGTTGCAGGCGGCCTGTCGTCAGGAGGTGTGGATCAACCCACTGGACGCCCAGTCGCGCGGCATTATCGGCGGCGACAAGGTGCGGGTATTTAATGGGCGTGGCGAAGTGCGTGTCGAAGCCAAAGTGACGCCGCGGATCATGCCTGGCGTTGTCGCGATGGGGCAGGGAGCCTGGCATCAGGCCGATATGCGCGGTGACCGTGTCGACCATGGTGCCTGTATGAATACCCTGACCACCCACCGGCCTTCGCCGTTGGCCAAGGGTAATCCGCAGCATACCAACCTGATTCAAATCGAAAAGGTATAACCCTGCGTACTTGAAGCCGCATCTTTG
Source organism: Serratia sp. GW822-FHT06E05 (assembly GCF_058799445.1). NCBI lineage: Bacteria > Pseudomonadati > Pseudomonadota > Gammaproteobacteria > Enterobacterales > Yersiniaceae > Serratia > Serratia sp. GW822-FHT06E05. The sequence goes on along the minus strand of NZ_JBXALM010000001.1, from coordinate 1,111,032 downwards.
TTGGCCGCCTGCGCTTACCTCAGTCACGTACTACCTGTACGCATCCTGGGGATGCGCTTAGTTGCCGCCGCGATGCAACTCCAACTACCTCGGGTGTAAGGGAGGACCAAATGACTCAGCAATATGGATTCTTTATCGATTCAAGTCGTTGCACTGGCTGCAAAACCTGCGAACTGGCTTGCAAAGACTATAAAAATTTGACGCCGGACGTCAGTTTCCGCCGCATCTATGAATATGCCGGAGGAGATTGGTTCCAGGATGGCGACGGCTGGCAACAAAACGTGTTCGCCTATTATCTGTCGATTGCCTGCAACCACTGTGAAGATCCCGCCTGCACCAAAGTGTGTCCGACCGGCGCGATGCACAAGCGGGAAGACGGCTTTGTAGTGGTGAATGAAGAGGTGTGTATCGGCTGTCGCTACTGCCATATGGCCTGCCCATACGGCGCACCTCAGTACAATTCGACCAAGGGCCACATGACCAAGTGCGATGGCTGTTATAAGCGGGTAGCCGAAGGCCATAAACCTATCTGCGTGGAATCTTGTCCACTGCGGGCCCTGGATTTTGGCCCGATTGAGCAACTGCGGCAGCAGCATGGTTCTCTGGCGCAGGTGGCCCCCTTGCCGGCGGCGCATTTTACCCGACCGTGCCTGGTGGTAAAACCCAATGCCAACAGCCGCCCAAGTGGCGACACCACTGGCTATTTGGCCAATCCAAAGGAGGTTTGATATGGGCATGGGATGGCAAGAATGGCCGCTGATGTTGTTTACCGTATTGGGACAATGTGTGGTAGGGGGGGTTATCGTCATGGGGCTCGCCATAATTGGCGGTAACCTGAACGAACAGCAGCGCAGGGCAGTTCATCGCGCGATGTTCTTCCTGTGGTTGTTGATGGGTATTGCTTTCATTGCTTCCACGCTGCACCTCGGTTCGCCGTGGCGGGCGTTTAACTCGTTGAACCGCATTGGCGCTTCGGCATTGAGTAACGAAATAGCCGCTGGCGCCTTGTTCTTCGCCGTCGGCGGTTGTTATTGGCTGTTGGCGGTATTGGGCAAAATACCGCCGTTATTGGGTCGCGTGTGGTTGTGGGTGACCATGGCTCTGGGCTTGGTCTTTGTTTACATGATGACGCGGGTATATCAAATCGATACGGTGCCAACCTGGCATAACGGTTACACTACGCTGAGCTTTTTCCTGACGGTACCGATCGGGGGGCCAATGCTGGGCGTTTTGTTGCTGCGTTTTGCGGGGCTGGACGTTACGACCCGGCATTCACTGGCTACCCTGAGCGTGGTGGCGCTGCTGGTCAGTCTGGGGAGCGTTTTGATGCAAGGCTACGAACTGGCCAGCATCAGCAGTTCGGTACAGCAGGCATCAGCGCTTATCCCACAGTACGGCCAATTAATGGTTGGGCGTTTGGTGCTGGTGGTGCTGGGGTTGGGCTGCTGGATCTGCCCGCTACTGCGCCGTGGTAACGCTAGCGTGATGGGAATGGCTTTAGGTTTGATTCTGGTTATCGCCGGTGAGCTGGTTGGGCGGGGCGTGTTCTACGGCCTGCATATGACCGTCGGCATGGCGGTGGCCGGTTAATATTGTAGTGAGGCGCAGTGATAAACTGCGCCCTTAAAAGGATCCTTGATTTATGACGCTTGAAAATATCGCTTTAACGGGGCGGGTACTGGGTGTGTTGCTGTACGCGCCGCCAGAAAGTGAAGACGGCCAACAGCTCTTGGCAACCCTGTCTGAATCTGAGTGGGTCAAAGAGTGGCCGTACGGCGATGCTGATCGGTTACAGAAGGCGGCTGCGCTGATTGCGACCGGTATTGAAGATCAACAGGATGAATCCCTGGCGGAAGCTTACCAACGTCTGTTTGTGGGGCCTGATACCTTACCGGCGCCATTATGGGGTTCGGTGTATCTGGACAAAGAGAACGTGCTGTTTGGTCATTCGACCCTGCGGTTGCGCAAGTGGTTACGGGCCAACGGCATAGAAGCTCAGCACGATCGCAATGAGCCGGAAGATCATATTGGCACTTTGCTGATGATGGTGGCGTGGCTGGCCGAAGAACGTCAGGGCGGGTTGGTCGAGCAACTGCTGACGAAACATTTGTTGCCATGGGCACCACGCTATCTGGAACTGCTGGAAGCCAATGCGCAGCATCCTTTCTATCAGGGACTGGCCCAATTAGCGCAAATCACCCTGGGTGCCTGGGGTGCGGAATGCACGGCTGAAGTTGAATCTTTAGAACTGTATTTCTGATAAAAAATGAATGGCCGTCAGGTGCCTAACATCGCAGGCGCCGGCGGCCACTCCGCCGTTAAATAGGCCGCGTAATACAAATTGTGCGGTATACATATAAGAGCTGATTGACTTTTTTATCGCCAGTGGCATGATGCGCGCACTCTCATTGCGCGTTCGGTTTCAATCTCACTATGTCCGCATACTCCCGCCCAGTGCTCCTGCTGCTCTGTGGCTTGTTGCTGCTCACGGTCTCTATCGCCGTATTGAATACGCTAGTCCCTCTTTGGTTGACTCATGCTCAGTTGTCAACCTGGCAGGTAGGAATGGTAAGTTCCTCTTACTTTACCGGCAATCTGGTCGGCACGCTGATTGCGGGCAAACTCATCCAGCGCATTGGTTTTACCCGCAGCTATCATCTTGCCTGTGTGGTATTCGCCGTGGCGACTGCCGGTATGGCATTGTCGCTCGATTTTTGGAGTTGGATGGGCTGGCGTTTCTTTGCCGGCATCGGCTGCGCCTGGATCTGGGTGATCGTCGAAAGCGCCTTGCTGCGGAGCGGTAATCTGTCTAACCGTGGGCAATTGCTGGCGGCTTATATGATGGTTTATTACCTGGGTACGGTTGTCGGCCAACTGCTGTTAAGTATGGTATCGACCGAACTGTTGAATGTGGTGCCATGGGTCACGGCCATCGTGCTGAGTGCCACGCTGCCGATGCTGTTTGCCCGGGTTAACAGTCGGCACGACGAACCCCAACAGGCTGCGGTTTGGCCAATGTTGAAGCGCCGTAGCGCGCGGTTGGGGATTAATGGCTGTATCATTTCCGGCATTGTACTCGGCTCGCTATACGGCCTGATGCCGCTGTACCTGTCCCATCAGGGCATGAGTGACGCCAACGTGGGTTACTGGATGGCATTGCTGGTCAGCTCAGGCATTGTCGGGCAATGGCCGGTCGGGCGTCTGGCAGACCGCTATGGTCGTTTGCTGGTGCTGCGCATTCAGGTGTTTGTGGTGATCCTTGCCAGTATCGCCATGCTTGGTAACTATGCGATGGCACCGGCGTTGTTTATTCTCGGTTGTGCCGGGTTCACCTTATATCCGGTGGCGATGTCCTGGGCTTGTGAAAAGGCGTTGCCGCATGAGCTGGTGGCGATGAACCAGGCATTGTTGATGAGCTATACCATTGGCAGTCTGCTTGGTCCGTCGATGACGGCGCTGCTGATGCAAAATTATTCCGACCGCCTGTTGTTTGTGATGATTGCTGCCGTTGCCCTGGTCTATCTGATGATGCTGCTGAGAAAGCCGGATCGTCACCACACTCCGTTGGCTGCCGCCTAAGCATAAAAAACCCGGCCATTGTGTGCCGGGTTTTTTGTTGTGGCTAACGGGCTCAGTAAATTACTTTGTGGCCGTAGCTTTCCAGAATGCTTTTCACGCGATCCATGGTTTCCGCTTTCGGCGGATGGACGCCGTCCAGCTTGTACTCTTCACCCATCGCCACCCATTTGTGCTTACCCAGTTCGTGATAGGGCAGCAGTTCGATTTTCTCGATGTTGGTCATGTCTTTGGTGAACTCGCCCAGCATATGCGTCGACTTGTCATCGTCTGACCAGCCCGGCACTACCACATAACGGATCCAGGTGCGTTGATTACGTTTCGCCAGATAGCGGGCGAAATCCAGCGTGCGGTGGTTGGAAACGCCGACCAGATTCTGGTGAATGTCGTCGTTCATCTGTTTGAGATCCAGCATCACCAAATCGGTGGCATCCAGCAGCTCATCGATCACCGGATCGTAGCGGCGTACAAAGCCGTTGGTGTCCAGACAGGTATTGATCCCTTCTTCATGGCAAGCGCGGAACCAATCGCGGACGAATTCTGCCTGCAGTATGGCTTCACCACCGGAGGCCGTTACGCCACCGCCGGAGGCATTCATAAAGTGACGATAAGAGACGGCGTCTTTCATCAACTCTTCAACGGTCACTTCTTTCCCGCCGTGGGTATCCCAGGTGTCACGGTTATGGCAATACAGGCAGCGCATCAGGCAGCCCTGGAAGAAGACGATAAAGCGGATCCCCGGACCGTCTACGGTGCCACAGGATTCGAAGGAGTGGATGCGACCTTTCACTGACATTGCGGGGTTTTCTCCAATATTGACTGTCAAACGCAGTCTAAAAGTAGGCTCATAACCGCCAGCCAGGGATCAGCGATGCAGCAACCGGGCAAGGCCCGACGACTGGGGTGAAACGATGCCTGTTGGCCGGTTATTACGCCGGATAACTGTTTTGCCGGATATCCACCAATTCCATTCAGTATAGCTATCTGGCAAAACAGACTCTGAGTGAGTCAGGGTAGTGCATTTGCTAAAAAGGCCGGAAAGATCCGGCCCCAAATTTCAGCTTGACTACCGGGCGGGGTTTCCCGCCCGGATGGGGCAATTACATCGACTGAGTGAAAGTACGAGTAATGACGTCTTGCTGTTGTTCTTTGGTCAGCGAGTTGAAGCGAACGGCATAACCAGATACGCGGATGGTCAGCTGAGGGTATTTCTCAGGGTTTTCCATCGCGTCCAGCAGCATTTCACGGTTCATCACGTTAACGTTCAGGTGTTGACCACCTTCGATAGACGCTTCGTGGTGGAAGTAACCGTCCATCAGACCCGCCAGGTTGGCTTTACGCACGTCGTCGTCTTTACCCAGCGCGTTTGGCACGATGGAGAAGGTGTAGGAGATCCCGTCCTTCGCGTAAGCAAACGGCAGTTTGGCTACGGAGGTCAGGGAGGCTACAGCACCTTTCTGGTCGCGACCGTGCATTGGGTTAGCACCTGGACCGAATGGCGCACCAGCGCGACGACCGTCTGGGGTGTTACCGGTTTTCTTGCCGTAGACCACGTTAGAAGTGATGGTCAGCACGGACTGAGTCGGTACCGCATTACGGTAGGTACGCAGTTTCTGAATTTTCTTCATGAAACGTTCTACCAGGTCACAGGCGATGTCATCAACGCGAGCATCGTTGTTACCGAACTGCGGATATTCACCTTCGATTTTGAAGTCGATAGCCAGACCGTCTTCGTCACGGATGGTGGACACTTTAGCGTACTTGATGGCGGACAGGGAGTCAGCCGCAACCGACAGACCGGCGATGCCGCAGGCCATGGTGCGATAAACGTCACGGTCGTGCAGTGCCATCAGCGCAGCTTCATAGCTGTACTTGTCGTGCATGTAGTGAATGATGTTCAGCGCGGTCACGTACTGCTTGGCCAGCCAATCCATAAAGTGGTCCATGCGTTCCATGACTTTGTCATAGTCCAGCACGGTGTCCATCATTGGCGCTTCTTTCGGGCCTACCTGCATTTTCAGTTTTTCATCAACGCCGCCGTTGATTGCGTACAACATGGTTTTCGCCAGGTTGGCACGGGCACCGAAGAACTGCATTTGTTTACCGACAATCATCGGGCTGACGCAACAGGCGATGGCATAGTCATCGTTGTTGAAGTCTGGGCGCATCAGGTCGTCATTTTCATACTGTACGGAAGAGGTGTCGATAGACACTTTCGCCGCGTATTTTTTGAAGTTCAGAGGCAGTTTTTCAGACCACAGGATGGTCATGTTCGGTTCCGGAGACGGCCCCATGGTGTACAGGGTGTTCAGGAAGCGGAAGCTGTTTTTGGTTACCAGAGTACGGCCGTCAATGCCCATACCTGCCAGGGACTCGGTCGCCCAGATTGGGTCACCGGAGAACAGCTCATCATACTCAGGGGTACGCAGGAAGCGCACCATACGCAGTTTCATTACCAGGTGGTCAATCAGTTCCTGCGCTTGTTCTTCAGTCAGTTTGCCTGCATCGATGTCGCGTTGAATGAACACGTCAAGGAAGGTAGACACGCGGCCGAAGGACATTGCTGCGCCGTTCTGAGATTTCACCGCGGCCAGGTAGCCGAAGTAAGTCCACTGTACAGCTTCTTGTGCGGTGGTAGCAGGACCGGAGATATCGCAGCCGTATTTGGCAGCCATTTCTTTGATCTGACCCAGAGCGCGATGCTGTTCAGCAATTTCTTCGCGCAGCTGGATGGTCATTTCCAGATCTTCGCCGTTTTCCAGCTTGGTCTGCAGTGACTTGAACTGGTTCAGTTTGTCGGCCATCAGGAAATCGATGCCGTACAGCGCTACGCGGCGGTAGTCACCGATGATACGACCACGGCCGTATGCATCTGGCAGACCGGTCAGCACGCCGGATTTACGGCAGTTCAGGATATCTTTGGTGTAAACATCGAATACGCCCTGGTTGTGGGTTTTGCGGTATTCGGTGAACACTTTTTTCAGCTGTGGATCCAGTTCGCGGCCATAGACCTTACACGAACCTTCGACCATTTTGATGCCGCCGAATGGGATCAGCGCGCGTTTCAGAGGGGCGTCAGTCTGCAGACCTACGATGGTTTCCAGCTCTTTAGCGATGTAGCCAGCGTCATGGGAAGTGATGGTCGCGGCAACGTTGGTGTCGAAATCAACTGGCGCATGGGTGCGGTTTTCCAGTTTGATCCCTTCCATAACCTTTTCCCACAGGGTGGAGGTGGCCTGAGTTGCGCCAGCCAGGAAGGATTCATCACCCTCGTAAGGAGTGTAGTTTTTCTGGATGAAGTCACGAACGTTGACTTCGTTCTGCCAGTCACCTTTGCTGAAACCTTCCCAAGCTTTGGCTAACTTCTCGTTAAGTTCGGTCATTATACACCTACCTTTAATTGTGGAGTTCTAACTCGGCGCGCGATAACTAACAGCTTAGTGCTGTTGTTCACCACCGCGCAGATAAATTACCCAGTAAGTCAACCCAACCAGTAAACCGCCGCCAATGATGTTGCCAATGGTGACTGGGATCAGATTGTCGATGATAAAGTTGCTTACAGTCAGATGAGCAAACTGCTCGGGTGCTGCCCCTATGGCTTGCCAGAATTCCGGCGTGGCGAAGTTTTTAACCACGATACCCATAGGGATCATAAACATGTTGGCGATGCTGTGTTCGAAACCGCTGGCGACGAACATGCCGACCGGCAGGATCATGGCGAACATTTTGTCCATCAGGCTGCGGCCTGAGTAACTCATCCACACGGCCAGGCAAACCATCAGGTTAGCCAGGATGCCGAGGCAGACGGCCTCAACAAAGGTGTGATGCAGCTTGTGGTCAGCGGTTTGCAGGACGTTCAGTCCCCATTGGCCGTTGGCCACCATGTGTTCGCCGGAGAACCAGATGAGCGCGACGAAGAACAGGGCGCCGATCAGGTTGCCGATATAGACATTTAGCCAGTTGGCAGCCAACTGGTACCAGCTGATGCGGCCGCTGGCTTTGGCGATGACAATCAGCACGGTGGAAGTGAACAGGTCGGCGCCTGAAACCACGACCAGCATTAACCCCAGAGAGAAGCAGATGCCGCCGACCAGTTTTGCCAGGCCGAAAGGCACACCGGCAGTGCCGGTAGTCGCAGTGATATAAAATACGAATGCGATTGAAATAAAGACGCCGGCAGTGATCGCCAAATAAAACGTTTTCAGCGGGTGCTTGGTGGCTTTATACACACCTGCATCTTCAGCGATTTTCGCCGTTGCTGCAGGTAATATCAGATCGAAGGGGTTGTCAGCTTTCACACTAACTCTCGCTTTTAAGGGTTAAAACAACGCAATGAGATACTAGCAAAGCAGTATAGGGTAAAAATTGATTTGGATCATAAGGCGGGAAACTAAAACGGCCAAAAACCAGATAAATCGCAAGGTTTATTTAGTTAATTTATTGATTTTTAAATAAAAACAATTTTTTAATGTTTGCAAATAATTTTGAATTTGCGACCGCGCCAACCTTGAATAGGTTAAATTTTAGCGCATTTTGTCACTTTCAGAGCGGCAAGGTTTAATTATCGGTTAATTATTATTTTACCGGCCCGTAACAACTGCTGTTTTATTTATCTTGTTTACCGTTAAGTGCGTAATTAGGCGAAAAAATAAAACAAAAAAACGGCTATTTAACCGTCAAATAATTCTTTGTTATTTTTTCTGTCTTGGTGTTGCGCCGGCAGAAGGCCGCCGGCGCACAGATACTGAGATTATGCCTGCGCCCAATGGCGACGCTTGGCGGTCTGCAGTTTTTCATAGGCCGCTAGCAGCGCCTGATGTGCCGGTAAGGCTTTCAGATCGCTATCGACAGCGAACAGGCCGTTAAAGCGTTCTTCACCGCTGATGGCCGCAGAGGCGGCATCCACCGTTTCCTGGCCGTACATCTTCACGAAGGCGGAATAGTATTGCGCCGGATCGCGTTCAGGCTCCTGCGTCAGCAGCAACAGGGTTTGCAAACAACGGTAGTAGTTGCTGCGCGCCGGGCTCAACACGGAAGAGTTGAAGTCCTGCGTCCATTCGGCCCAGATCAGCGCCTGATCCAGATCGCCGCCGGCCAACGCCAGCATTGACTTCAACTCGCCGATACGCAGGGTAGACCAGGCGTTGTCTTTGCCGGAAGCAATTCCCAGCAGCTCGCGCACGCGGGTGAAGTCGTCCAGGCCTTCGTCGTCCAGGCGTTCTAACAGCGCCAGATACTCTTGCGGCTCCCACTCGCTGCCCGGCAGTGCCAGCAGCGTATCGCGCAGGTGCGCCCCCATGCTGTTGTTGGCCAGCAGCAGGTCTTCCGCCGGGTAGATGTCGGACATGCCCGGTACGATGATGCGGCAGGCGTAGACATCCAAATGTTCATAGTCGGCGATATACACTTCAGCGCCTTCTTTGTCGAAGATGCTCATCAGCGTCGCGAATTCTTCCTGCGTGTTGCCGCTGAAGCTCCAGTCGACAAACGGGTAATCCGCGTCCTGCTTGAACATATCCCAGGAGATCAAACCGCTGGAGTCGATAAAGTGGGTTTCCAGGTTAGTGTGCTCCGCCACTTCTTCGTCGTCGAAGGTCGGTGCGGTGAACACGTCCAGATCTTTCAGGCTACGGCCCTGCAGCAGCTCAGTGACGGTACGCTCAAGCGCCACGCCGAAATCAGGATGGGCACCGAACGAGGCAAAACAGGTGCCGTTAGCCGGGTTAAACAGCACCACGCAGATCACCGGATAATTACCGCCCAGCGACGCGTCGTAAGACAGGATCGGGAAGCCTTCTTCTTCAAGCTTGGCGATGGCTTCTACCACGCCAGGATAGCGGTTCAGTACCTCGGCCGGGATCTCTGGCAGGCTGATGGATTCGGCGATGATGCGATTTTTCACATAACGCTCAAACACTTCGGACAGGCCTTGTACGCGCGCTTCGTTGGCGGTATTACCAGCGGACATGCCGTTGGACACGTACAGGTTACCGATGATGTTCATCGGAATGTAAACGGTCTGCTGGTCAGACTGGCGAGAGAACGGCAGGGCGCAAATGCCGCGATCGCCATTACCGGACTGCAGATCGATCAGATCGCTTGCGTTGACTTCCTGATCCGGATTGTAGAAAGCATGCAGACGTTCATCGAGAATACCGGCCGGCAGCGAGTCATCGGCTGGGATCGGGAACCACTTCTCGTTCGGATAATGCACGAAGTCACCTTCGGCAATCTGTTTCCCCAGATAGAAGTCGGCAAAGAAGTAGTTGGTGGAAAGGCGTTCGAAGTATTCGCCCAAAGCGGAGGCCAGAGCAGCTTTTTTGCTGGCGCCTTTGCCGTTGGTGAAGCACAGCGGGCAATCGCGATCGCGGATATGAACCGACCATACATGAGGTACCGGATTCAGCCAGGAGGCCTCTTCGATATTAAAACCCAGGTCGCTTAATTTCTGTTGGAAACGGGCGATAGAGTCTTCCAGCGCGGCGTCTTTGCCAGGGATAAAAGTTTGCGTCATTGTCTTCACTTTTTGAGCGTACTAAAAACGCGCAATGATACGGGGTTTTACTCTCAAGCTCCATGTATTCCTAAAGCGGTGGCAAAGTCACAGTTTTTTTAGGGATAAGGGCCATAATTCAGCGGGTTATCTATCATGGAGAAACTCAATGAAATCAGTGAAACTCAGCGCCGTGGCGCTACTGTTGGCGGGGGCGAGCGGTTCGGCGTTGGCTTTGCCTACCATTACCTTGTTGGCGACCGGCGGCACCATTGCCGGCGGTGGCGAATCGGCGACAAAATCCAACTATACGGCGGGGAAACTGGGTGTTGACGCTTTAGTGAGTGCCGTGCCTGAGCTAAAAAACCTCGCCAACGTGCAGGGCGAGCAGGTGGTGAACATCGGGTCGCAGGACATGAACGATGAGGTGTGGCTGAAGCTGGCGAAGAAAATCAACGCCGACTGCGCTAAAACGGATGGCTTTGTCGTTACCCACGGCACAGATACGCTGGAAGAGACCGCCTATTTTCTGGATCTCACGGTCAAATGTGACAAACCGGTGGTGATCGTCGGGGCAATGCGTCCGGCAACGGCGATGAGCGCTGATGGTCCGTTCAATCTGTATAACGCAGTGGTGACGGCGGCAGATCCGCAATCGGCGAAACGCGGGGTGTTGGTGGCGATGAACGACAGCGTGTTGGATGCACGCGATGTGACAAAAACCAATACTACGTCGGTGCAGACTTTCCAGTCGCCTAACTTCGGCCCGCTTGGTTACATCCACAACGGCAAGGTTGATTACCAGCGTGCGCCGCAGCGCAAGCACACCACCGAGACCCCGTTTGACGTGTCTAACCTGACAGCGTTGCCGAAGGTGGGCATTATCTACAATTACGCCAATGCTTCCGATGCCCCTGCGAAGGCTTTGATCGCCGAAGGGTATCAAGGCATCGTCAGCGCTGGGGTCGGTAACGGCAACCTGTATAAAACGGTGTTCGATACGTTGGCGACGGCCGCACATAACGGTGTCGCCGTGGTGCGTTCTTCCAGAGTGCCCACCGGCTCCACCACAGAAGACGCTGAAGTGGACGACGCTAAATTCGGTTTTGTCGCTGCCGGCACGCTGAACCCGCAGAAGGCGCGGATCCTGCTTCAACTGGCGTTGACGCAGACCAAGGACGCTAAACAGATCCAGCAGATGTTCAATCAATACTGAGTGCATTTTATTCATTCGGGGGCCCTGGAGCCCCCTAGCCATGTTGGCTGAATACAGCATAAAAAACCGCGTTAACCCACTGAATTGGCCACCTTCACAGCGTTTTATTGCAGAAAATACCGGTGATTTGGCAGAGCCTGTTATCGTCACGTTCAAGGCTTTCCCGGCATCGGGCGAATAACCATTGCAGGCGGGGGGCGTGAGTGATAAAACCGATGGGTTACTTCGGGCGTATTTCGGTAGGCCAGTATCATTGGCGAATAGTGAATGTGGTGAGGGGAAATGACTCAGGTTTATAATTTTAGCTCTGGCCCGGCAATGCTGCCGGTTGAAGTGTTGCGTCGTGCAGAACAGGAGCTGTGCAACTGGCACGGCCTCGGTACCTCGGTGATGGAAATTAGCCATCGCAGTAAAGAGTTTATCGAAGTTGCCCAGCAGTCCGAGCAGGATCTGCGCGATCTGCTGAAGATCCCCTCCAATTATAAAGTGCTGTTCTGCCACGGTGGCGCTCGCGCACAGTTTGCTGCGTTGCCGTTGAACCTGCTGGGTGACAAAACCACCGCGGACTATATCGACGGCGGTTATTGGGCGCACAGCGCCATCACCGAAGCGCAAAAATACTGCTCGCCAAACACCATTGACGTGAAAACCAACGTCGACGGCCTGCTCGGCATCAAACCGATGAAAGAGTGGCAGTTAAGCGATGACGCGGCCTATGTGCACTATTGCCCGAATGAAACCATCGACGGCGTAGCTATCGATGAGTTACCTGACTTTGGCGATAAAGTGGTGATTGGCGATTACTCCTCCACCATTCTGTCGGGTCCGCTGGACGTCAGCCGTTTCGGCGTAATTTACGCCGGGGCGCAGAAAAACATTGGGCCGGCCGGGCTGACCCTGGTGATCGTGCGTGAAGATCTGCTGGGCAAAGCGCGTCGCGAAGTCCCGTCCATCCTCGATTACACCGTGCTGGCCGAAAACGATTCCATGTTCAACACGCCGCCGACCTTTGCCTGGTACCTGTCCGGCCTGGTGTTCAAATGGCTGAAAGAGCAGGGCGGCCTGGTAGAGATGCACAAACGCAATCAGGCCAAGGCCGAATTGCTGTACGCGACCATCGACAGCTCTGACTTCTACCGTAGCCGGGTGGCGCATGCCAACCGCTCCTGGATGAACGTGCCGTTCCAACTGGCGGATTCTGCGCTGGATAAAGTCTTCCTCAGCGAAGCAGAAGCCATTGGCCTGCAGGCGTTAAAAGGTCACCGGGTGGTTGGCGGCATGCGTGCTTCTATTTACAATGCAATGCCGTTGGCCGGGGTGAAGACCTTAACCGACTTTATGGTCGACTTCGAACGTCGTCACGGTTAAGTCCGGCGCCTGTCGTGAGCAGGTAGCCTTCGCTGTTGTCCTTTTGCGTTAAAGCGGCTCCGGCATTATCCCGGGGCCGTTTCGTTTATCAGATTTTGGAGATTTTTGTTCACATGGTGGATTCCCTGACGTTACAACCGGTTGCCTTGGTCAATGGCACCGTCAACTTACCTGGCTCCAAGAGCGTGTCCAACCGTGCTCTGCTGCTGGCTGCGCTGGCGGAGGGGACGACGACGCTGACCAATCTGCTGGACAGCGATGACGTGCGCCATATGCTGAATGCGCTACAGGCATTAGGGGTGAGTTACCAACTGTCAGACGATCGTACCACCTGTACAGTCGAAGGTGTTGCCGGCCCGCTGGTGGCTAATCAACCGCTTGAGCTGTTCCTCGGCAATGCCGGCACCGCGATGCGCCCTTTGGCGGCGGCGCTGTGCCTGGGCAGCAATGATGTGGTGTTGACCGGCGAACCACGGATGAAAGAGCGCCCAATCGGTCATCTGGTGGATGCCCTGCGTCATGGGGGCGCGCAGATTGATTATCTGGAGCAGACCGATTACCCGCCGTTGCGCCTGCGCGGTGGCTTCCAGGGCGGCGATGTGACCGTGGACGGCAGCGTATCCAGTCAGTTTCTGACCGCATTGCTGATGACGGCACCGCTGGCCAAACAGGACACCCATATCCATATCAAGGGCGAGCTGGTTTCCAAGCCGTACATTGATATCACCCTGCATCTGATGCGCACCTTCGGCGTTGAAGTCAGCCACGACAACTATCGCGTGTTCCACATTAGCGGTAGCCAAACCTATCGCTCACCGGGTGATTATCTGGTGGAAGGGGATGCCTCTTCCGCGTCTTATTTCCTGGCGGCGGCGGCGATTAAAGGCGGTACTGTCCGCGTTACCGGCATTGGTAAAAAAAGCGTTCAGGGCGACACCAAGTTTGCCGACGTGCTGGAAAAAATGGGCGCACGTATTACCTGGGGCGATGACTATATTGAATGCAGCCGTGGTGAACTGCGCGGTATCGACATGGACATGAACCATATTCCTGATGCGGCAATGACCATCGCAACCGCAGCCCTGTTTGCCGAAGGCCCGACCACCATCCGCAATATCTACAACTGGCGAGTTAAAGAGACCGATCGCCTGGCGGCGATGGCGACGGAGCTGCGTAAAGTGGGGGCTGAGGTGGATGAAGGGGAAGACTACATTCACGTGGTGCCACCGGCCAAGCTGAAATTTGCCGATATCGGCACCTATAATGATCACCGTATGGCGATGTGCTTCTCGCTGGTGGCGTTATCGGACACCCCAGTGACCATTCTCGATCCGAAATGTACCGCGAAAACCTTCCCGGATTACTTCGAACAGCTGGCGCGCATCAGTCAATTGGCATAATTCCACAGTCAGATGCTTTTTTTTAAGGCCCTTAATTGGGCCTTTATCGTTTTTAACGCCCGCAGGCTACGGGCGTCCACTATACTTTTGCGCGGACGTACGCTTATTTTCAACAACCAGACAGTTCCAGGGTAACAGTTAGTCGTTTGGCAGCGTATAATGCGCCACCGTGACTGCCCCGACTGGGCAGGCGGCAGGGACGCTTTTAATTATGCTTTCGCATTGTGCTGACGGCAGGTTATGTCCCTGTGAGGTTTTCTACCTGAAGGAGAGAGAAATGACGGCTACAGCTCCGGTGATAACCGTTGATGGACCAAGTGGCGCAGGCAAAGGTACTTTGTGTAAGGCGCTGGCCGAATCCCTTGGTTGGCGTTTGCTGGATTCCGGTGCGATCTATCGCGTACTGGCACTGGCGGCACTGCATCATCAGGTTGATATCACTTCTGAGGAGGCGCTGGTTCCCCTGGCCGCACATCTCGATGTTCGCTTTGTTGCCGAAGGTGGCAAACTGCAGGTGATTTTGGAAGGTGAGGATGTCAGCAATGAAATCCGCACTGAAACCGTCGGCAATACCGCTTCGCAGGCAGCGGCTTTTCCGCGCGTGCGTGAAGCCTTGTTGCGGCGCCAGCGTGCATTCCGCGAGGCCCCGGGCCTGATTGCCGATGGACGCGACATGGGCACCGTGGTATTCCCCGATGCGCCGGTAAAAATTTTCCTGGATGCCAGTTCTGAAGAGCGTGCGCACCGCCGCATGCTACAGTTGCAGGAAAAGGGCTTTAATGTTAACTTTGAACGTCTTTTAGCCGAGATAAAGGAACGGGACGACCGTGACCGTAATCGGCCTATTGCGCCACTGGTGCCGGCCTCCGACGCCCTCGTGCTGGATTCAACCAGCATGTCGATCGACGAAGTCATCCAGCGTGCGCTGACATATGCACATGAAGTTTTAGCGTTGCCGCAGCAGTAAGCGCGGCGGCGTTATTGGCTTTTTGTCATATTTGTCATGGCAGTATCGAACTATATCGGGTAAAATTTTACCCCTGTAACCTAAACCCTGTCGGCATGGAGCCAATGGCGGGGTATGTGAAACAACCCCATTCGGCGGGATGCTAAATGGACGTTAAACTATAGAACCCTGAAGATTAAACATGACTGAATCTTTCGCTCAACTCTTTGAAGAATCCCTGAAAACAATCGAAACCCGTCCGGGTTCCATCGTTCGTGGCGTTGTAGTTGCTATCGACAAAGACGTAGTACTGGTTGACGCCGGTCTGAAATCTGAGTCTGCCATCCCGGCTGAGCAATTCAAAAACGCACAGGGCGAGCTGGAAATCCAGGTAGGCGACGAAGTTGATGTTGCGCTGGACGCTGTTGAAGATGGCTTCGGTGAAACTCTGCTGTCCCGTGAGAAAGCTAAGCGTCACGAAGCTTGGATCACGCTGGAAAAAGCTTACGAAGAAGCTGAAACTGTCGTCGGTGTTATCAACGGCAAAGTTAAGGGTGGCTTCACTGTAGAGCTGAACGGTATTCGTGCGTTCCTGCCAGGTTCCCTGGTTGACGTGCGTCCAGTACGTGACACTCTGCACCTGGAAGGCAAAGAGCTTGAGTTCAAAGTCATCAAGCTGGACCAGAAACGCAACAACGTTGTAGTTTCTCGCCGTGCGGTTATCGAATCAGAGAACAGCGCAGAACGTGATCAACTGCTGGAAAACCTGCAGGAAGGCATGGAAGTTAAAGGTATCGTTAAGAACCTCACTGACTACGGTGCATTCGTTGATCTGGGCGGCGTAGACGGCCTGCTGCACATCACTGATATGGCTTGGAAACGCGTTAAGCATCCGAGCGAAATCGTCAACGTTGGCGACGAAATCACTGTTAAAGTGCTGAAGTTCGACCGCGAGCGTACTCGTGTTTCCCTGGGCCTGAAGCAACTGGGCGAAGATCCATGGGTCGCTATCGCGAAACGTTACCCAGAAGGCACCAAGCTGACTGGTCGTGTAACCAACCTGACTGATTACGGCTGCTTCGTAGAAATCGAAGAAGGCGTTGAAGGCCTGGTACACGTTTCTGAAATGGATTGGACCAACAAAAACATCCATCCGTCCAAAGTTGTTAACGTGGGCGATGTAGTGGAAGTTATGGTTCTGGACATCGATGAAGAGCGTCGTCGTATCTCCCTGGGTCTGAAGCAGTGCAAAAATAACCCATGGCAGCAGTTTGCAGAAACCCACAACAAGGGCGACCGCGTTGAAGGTAAAATCAAGTCTATCACTGACTTCGGTATCTTCATCGGCCTGGACGGCGGCATCGACGGCCTGGTTCACCTGTCTGACATCTCCTGGAACGTTGCAGGCGAAGAAGCAGTTCGTGAATACAAGAAAGGCGACGAAATCGCAGCGGTTGTTCTGCAAGTTGACGCAGAGCGCGAGCGTATCTCCCTGGGCGTGAAGCAACTGGCTGAAGACCCGTTCAATAACTACCTGTCTATGAACAAGAAAGGTACTATTGTTACTGGTAAAGTCACTGCAGTTGACGCCAAAGGTGCTACAGTTGAATTAGCAGGCGGTGTAGAAGGTTACCTGCGTGCATCTGAAGCCTCTCGCGACCGCATTGAAGATGCAACTCTGGTTCTGAATGTGGGTGACGACGTTGAAGCTAAATTCACCGGCGTTGACCGTAAGAACCGCGTAGTAAGCCTGTCCGTACGTGCTAAGGACGAAGCTGACGAGAAAGACGCAATCGCTACTGTTAACAACAAACAGGAAGAGAGCAACTTCTCTAACGCTATGGCTGAAGCTTTCAAAGCGGCTAAAGGCGAGTAATGACGGGGGGCGGTTTTTTAATCGCCCCGATACGGTAGTTTAGCTGCAAAGCTTGGAGGAACTATGACCAAGTCTGAACTTATTGAAAGACTTGCTGGCCAGCAATCTCATGTACCGGCGAAAGCCGTTGAGGATGCAGTGAAAGAGATGCTAGAACATATGGCTGCTACGTTAGCCGATGGTGAACGCATTGAGATCCGCGGATTCGGCAGTTTTTCTCTTCACTACCGTGCTCCGCGTGTGGGTCGCAACCCGAAAACTGGTGATAAAGTTGAGCTGGACGGCAAGTACGTTCCTCACTTCAAGCCAGGAAAAGAGCTGCGTGACCGCGCCAATATCTATGGTTAGTCACTGACTTCCATAGAGTTGTTGCTTGTACTGAAATATAAAACGGCGCCCCCAGGGCGCCGTTTTTTTTGGCCTGAACGCTGAGATTGACCGGTTGATTCTGCACTTTTCTGCTTGCCACGTCGCAACATGTTGCCCCTGAAGGTAACGGTCATCGTTATTGTGCGGTGCCTCGCGCACGTTGTTAGATTATGGCTGGTGGAACCTGGTCTTGATGTGAACAATCCCGTGATGTTGGCGGCTTGAATAGCTGCCCCAAACCGGGAGAAACCCTATCAAGACCTCGCTGGATTTGGCGACCATCGCGATTATCTGCGGCACTCTGCCCCTGCTTTTCATGCCGCACCTGCCTGACGCACGAATAATGCTATGCGTCATTTTGCCCATCTGTTGTTACCTGTGGCGCAGGGGGGCCCTATGCCGATTTATGGCATGGGGGGCTTTAGGCTTTCTGTGGGCGGTATTCACTGCCGGAAACCTGGTCGATCAAATCAACCGCCTGAGCCAGGGGCCTGTAGTGCATGCCGTGGTCAAGGTTAGCAGCATTGCGCTTGCGGCTACGGCACGCAAGCAGACGGTAATGCATATAGAACAGATTAATGGCAGGTGGTTGGTGCCATCCATTGCCTTTTCCACACTGTGGCAACCCAAAGAGCAACCTTTGTGCGCCGGACAGCGCTGGCAGATGCAACTGCGCCTGCGGCCTGTACACGGCAATTTAAATGAAGGGGGCTTCGACAGCCAACGTTGGGCTATCTCGCAGCGTCAACCATTAACGGCACAGGTAAAGAGCGCCACACTTTTGGATCCCGCCTGTAGCTGGCGACAGCGTATTATCCGCCATGCTGAAAACAATATTGGTACGGTTCGTTATCAGGCCGTCTTACTGGCTTTGGCCTTTGGTGAGCGAGGGGCGCTTGAGCCGGGGTTGCGTTCGCTGATGTTAAAAACTGGTATTGCTCACCTGATGGCCATTTCAGGGTTACATGTGGCGATGGTGGCCATTTTGATTTGGTCTTTGCTGCGGGTGATACAAGTTTTGTTGCCTGCCCATAGGATTGGTTACCGTTTCCCTCTGGTGATCAGTTGGCTCGGTGCATTGGGTTATATCTGGTTGGCTGGTGCACACCCACCGGCGGTAAGAACCGGCCTGGCGTTGACCCTCTGGATGCTGCTACGCATACGGGGCATTCATTGTTCCTCTTGGCAAGTTTGGTTGTGGTGTATCGGCTTGATACTGATTTGCGATCCGCTGGCGGTGTTGTCCGACAGCTTTTGGCTCTCGGCGATGGCGGTGTTATGCCTGATATTTTGGTTTGAATGGGTCCCCCTCAGTTCCCGTTTTCGCGTGGGGTGGTATTGGGCACCGCTGCGTTGGCTGCATATTCAGTTTGGTATCACTTTGTTGCTGGTGCCGATGCAAGCAGGCTTGTTTCTTGGCCTCAGTATGACCTCAATACCGGCCAATCTTTGGGCCGTACCCTTGGTTTCCCTGGTGACGGTTCCGCTGATACTTCTCGCCGTGGTACTGGGGATTTTCCCTCCGTTGAGTACCGGGTTGTGGTGGGCAGCAGACCTCACGCTGGCGTGGGTTTTCACCCCATTACACTACCTGCAGAACGGGTGGCTTGACCTTGGCGCAGCATCGCTGGTTGTCAGCATTATGGGCTGGTTGATGGTGATTTTCTGGCGCTTTCATTGGTGGCTGCGCTATGTCTCGGTGCTGGTAACGCTGGCAGTGTGCTGCCTGCTGTGGCGGGAGAAAGCCCCGTCATATCGCTGGCGCGTAGATATGCTCGATATTGGTCATGGCTTGGCCATGGTGGTTGAAAAGAATGGCCGGGCGATATTGTACGATACTGGACCCCGTTGGGAGACGGGCAGTGCGGCCACGCGCAATATCGTCCCCTTTCTTAAATGGCGTGGGCTGCCGGTGGATCAAATCGTCATTAGCCACGATCATTTGGACCATATCGGTGGTCTTGAGGAATTGCAGCAGGCATTCCCGCTGGCGACGGTGAGAAGTCCTCGGCTTGGCGCTGGCCACTTACCCTGCGTCGCGGGGGAAAGTTGGCAATGGCAATCGCTGCAATTCCAGGTGCTGTGGCCACCGAAAGCAGTAAAGACCGCGGGAAATGACGACTCGTGCGTCATCCGTATCGATGATGGCAAATACAGCCTGTTGCTGACCGGTGATGCGGAAAAAAGGTCGGAAGCACAGCTGGTACGGCATCAGCGCCATTTGTTGCGTTCGACGATATTACAGGTTCCTCACCATGGCAGTAAAACGTCATCCACTCCGCCATTTTTACGTGCTGTAGCGCCGGAGGCGGCAATAGCTTCCGCATCGCGTTACAATAAATGGCGATTACCTGCGGTTAAAGTCGTCGCCAGATATCGGGAAAATGGCATCATATGGCGCGATACATCGCGCTCCGGTCAGTTATCCGTACTTTTTTTCGACAACGATTGGCAAATTAAAGGCTTTCGTGAACAAATAATGCCCCGTTGGTACCATCAGCGGTTTGGCGTAGAGGGTGATAATGAGTAAAATGGGCCGCTATTTCTTCCGATGCTGGTATTTGCATGATGAATGATAAAGATCTCTCCACCTGGCAGACTTTCCGTCGCCTCTGGCCGATGATCACACCTTTTAAGACCGGGCTGATCGTGGCCGCCATTGCGTTGGTAATGAACGCAGCCAGCGACGCCTTTATGCTGTCTTTGCTTAAACCTTTATTGGATGACGGTTTTGGGAAAACGGAAAGCAGTATCCTGCTGTGGATGCCATTGGCCGTTATTGGCCTCATGGTGGTGCGCGGGGCGACGGGCTTTGTTTCCAGCTATTGCATTTCATGGGTTTCCGGCATGGTGGTGATGCACATGCGTCGTCGTCTGTTTGGCCACATGATGAGAATGCCGGTGTCCTTCTTCGACCAGCAATCTACCGGTACATTACTGTCTCGCATCACTTATGATTCCGAGCAGGTCGCTTCATCCTCGTCCAGTGCACTGGTGACCGTGGTGCGTGAAGGGGCGTCGATCATCGCGCTGTTCACCATGATGTTCTATTACAGCTGGCAGCTTTCGGTGATCCTGATCGTCCTGGCTCCTATTGTCTCTATTGCGATCCGCATCGTTTCCAAGCGCTTCCGTAATATCAGTAAAAACATGCAGAACACCATGGGGCAGGTGACGACCAGCGCCGAGCAAATGCTGAAGGGCCACAAGGAAGTTCTGATTTTTGGCGGCCAGCAGGTTGAAACCGATCGCTTCAATTCGGTCAGCAATCGCATGCGTCAACAGGGTATGAAGTTAGTTTCAGCTTCCTCAATCTCTGACCCTATCATTCAGTTGATCGCTTCGTTGGCGTTGGCCTTTGTGCTGTATGCCGCCAGCTTCCCAAGCGTGATGGAAACCCTGACTGCGGGTACCATCACCGTGGTGTTCTCTTCGATGATCGCTCTGATGCGTCCGCTGAAGTCACTGACTAACGTCAACGCGCAGTTCCAGCGTGGGATGGCCGCGTGCCAGACCTTGTTCTCGATTCTGGACATGGAGCAGGAAAAAGACACCGGTACCCGCGAAGTGACTCGTGCGAAAGGCGACATCGAATTCCGCAATGTTACTTTCTACTATCCAGGCAAAGAAACCCCAGCGCTGCGTGATATCAATCTGAGCATTTCAGAAGGTAAAACGGTGGCGTTGGTGGGCCGTTCAGGATCGGGCAAGTCGACCATCGCCAATTTGCTGACCCGATTCTATGACGTTCAGGAAGGCGAGATCCTGATGGATGGTCACGATCTGCGCGAATACACGCTTGCGTCGTTGCGCGATCAGGTAGCCCTAGTTTCGCAAAATGTGCATTTATTCAATGACACCATCGCCAACAACATCGCTTACGCGCGTGAGGAACGCTATACCCGCGAAGAGATAGAGAAGGCCGCGCGCATGGCTTATGCCATGGATTTCATTGAGAAAATGGACAATGGTCTGGATACGGTAATTGGCGAGAATGGCGTAATGCTTTCCGGCGGTCAGCGCCAGCGTATCGCCATCGCCCGTGCCTTGCTGCGCGATTGCCCGATTCTGATCCTCGATGAAGCCACCTCGGCACTGGACACCGAATCAGAGCGTGCTATTCAGGCCGCGTTGGATGAGTTGCAGAAAAACCGTACTTCATTAGTGATTGCGCACCGTCTGTCGACGATTGAGAAAGCCGATGAAATCCTGGTGGTTGAGGATGGCCGTATCGTCGAGCGTGGCGAGCATGCCGTATTGATCGAAAAGCAGGGCGCCTATGCCCAGCTGCACCGTATGCAGTTTGGTCAATAATGATCGAACGCATCTGGTCAGGCAGTTCGCTGGTTTATTTGCTGTTATTACCGCTGTCCTGGCTGTATGGCCTGGTCAGCGGACTGATTCGGCTCAGCTACCGTTGCGGCCTGCGTAAAAGCTGGCGTGCGCCGGTACCGGTAGTAGTGGTGGGAAATCTCACCGCTGGCGGCAATGGCAAAACCCCGATGGTGATCTGGCTGGTGGAGCAGTTGCAGCAGCGTGGTTACCGGGTGGGTGTCGTTTCGCGCGGTTATGGCGGTAAAGCAGAGGCGTATCCGCTGTTACTCAATGCGAGTACTACTACCCGGCAGGCCGGGGATGAGCCGGTTCTGATATATCAACGTACCGCCGCGCCGGTTGCCATCTCGCCGAACCGTGCCGAAGCGGTTCAGGCGCTGCTTAAGCAGCACCGACTTGATATTGTGATTACCGATGACGGTTTGCAGCATTACGCCTTACAGCGCGATTTTGAATTGGTCGTGATTGATGGTGTACGCCGCTTCGGTAATGGTTGGTGGTTGCCTGCGGGCCCGATGCGCGAACGCGTTTCGCGTTTGAACAGCGTTGATGCATTGATCACCAACGGTGGCGTGGCGCAACCGGGTGAAATTGCCATGCGATTGCAGGCGCGCGAAGCGGTGAATGTTGCCACTGGCGAACGCCGGCCCGCGGTTGAATTGCTGCATGTGGTGGCGATGGCCGGCATTGGCCATCCGCCGCGCTTCTTCGCCACGCTGGAAAAGCTGGGTGTGGACGTTGAAAGAGAAGTGGCGTTTGCCGATCATCAGGAATACCAACATGACCCGCTGGCGGCGCTGGTAACTCCTGGACAAACGCTGCTGATGACTGAAAAAGATGCGGTCAAATGCCGGGCCTTTGCCCAGCCTAACTGGTGGTATTTACCGGTTGATGCGGTACTTCCCCCCGATCAGGCTGAGCAACTGCTGCAAAACATCGAAGCCCTGCTGAAGCAATAATTCAAACCGCTAGCGCGTGCAGCCCCAAGGCTTGCGCGCAGGCGTCTATCGAGCGCTGCTGTGTTTGCTGATACAGCGATAGCTCATCGATCACCTCGGCTCCCAAAGCCAGTTCAAACGCCGCTTTGCTTGACGTTGCGTTGTATTGCGCATGGCTGGTATCGCCGAGATTCGACTGAAAAATACCCGCGGCACTGACCGGCAAGAAATCTTCATACACCAATGGCTGGAAGCGGATATATTCCTTGGCAATCAACTGTTCCAGCGTGCTGTGCTGATCCAATGAGTCTTTGGCTGCCAGCCCGCATTCGGTCGGGAAATAGCGGAACCAGGCCAACTGCTGCTCTCGCAGGGTGGCATAATCATCCGGAAACGCCTGAAAGTTTTGCGCCAGCAGTTGATTGTAGCGATCTGCGTTTTTCTCGTTGGGCGGTGCCTGCAGTGCATCGTTGGTAGCCTGCAGCAGACGATCGTAGAGTGCGCGGCCTTTCGTCGTCAACGCAACGCCGCGCTGTTCTATTTCACCGAAGCGGGCAGTATGGTGCCCGTGAACGGCGCTGCCGTCATGCTCAACGAAATCGACGTTTTCCTCCAGCGCTTTAAAGCTGGTTTGGCGCAGCAGGATAGGGCGGCGACGCGGCGGTGGCCCTTCAATCACCGCTTTGGGAGTGATTCCCCGGCCAGGCATTGCCTGTTGAACCAGGTCGATATTAAGGGTGCGCGGCGTCAGGTGGTTAATGTGCGGGCCTTTGAACGCGACCACGTCAGCAATCAAACGGTGTTGGTCGTGCAACTGCTGATATTCGGCTGCGCTGACCGTCGCCCGGCTGTGCCAACGGAAGGTTTCCAGCGCTTGCTCGACAAATTCGTCGGCCTGGTTCTCGTCCAACCCTCCCTGGGCTTCTTGTAAGGCGATCAGCTCCAGTGCGCGCTCGGTAAATATTCTACGACGCGCCAACAGTTGTTGCGCCAGTTGACGTAGTTCCGGATTATCAATCAGCTCTAGTCGCAAGAGCGAAGTGAACACGCGAAAGGGGCTGATTTGCAGCGCGTCTTCATGCACCGCACGAAATGCGGTGGAGTGGACCGGAACGCCTGCCACGGCCAGATCGTAATAACCGACCGGGGACATGCCCATAACATTAAACAGCCGCCGCAGGGTCGCCAGTTCTTGCTCAGTTCCCACCCGGATAGCGCCGTGACGCTCCATGGCCAGTCGTTCGATTTCGCCGGTAATTTGTAATTGATGAGCCAATGCGGCATCTTCGCGCAGGACCTGTCTGTTAGTTTCCGCCACCAGTTCGAGCAAATCGCCGTACAGAGGTACCTCTTTTTGGTACATCTCTGACATGGCGTGGGAGAATCTGGCGCGGATTTCATTCGGTGAGACGAACTGCTGGGCGGTCATGCGCATAGCTCCTTGATTCAGTATAATCTGAAAAATTATATTTTTGACGGCATAAGTGCTGGCTGAAAGGCCATCTGCCTTGTTTTCACCTCAAGTTTAGCCATGTCGAATGGGTTTTGTTATAGCTTGGGCAAGCATATTAGATTTTTATGCGTTAGCTCTCATTTGAACAGCACAGGGCGGTAACATTGGCCGTCCAGAAGGCAATAACGCCAAGATTTTTACATAAAAAAAGATAAATTAACTCATGCACAATCATAGACATAAAAACAAATTCGAAGTAATGATAAAAATAAGGCAATAAACCTCTTGTGCAAAGAATAGATTTATGAGTAAATGCAAGTCGGCCTGTGATACAGACCTATTTATGTTCGAGTATAGAGTTAAGCAGTTCCTCCAAAAACGTTATCATCTGATTCCGCTTCAAAGACGAACCTTCTAAGTACCTCCCATAAGTAATGTTTCTAAAAACGGCCTAAATTGCCTTATGGCAGGTTTTGTATATATATTTAAAAGGTAAATGTGTAATGTCTAAGAAGACTGGTCAGGTGAAGTGGTTCAACGAAAGCAAAGGTTTTGGTTTTATTGAACAGAACGACGGTGGAAAAGATGTATTCGTACATTTCTCTGCAATCGCGACCGACGGTTTCAAAACTCTGGCTGAAGGCCAGCGTGTTGAGTATACCATCCAGGACAGCCCGCGCGGGCCGGCTGCCGCCAACGTTGTTGCTCTGTAATAAAACAGGGAATAGCGTAAAACGATCTTAATACAACCATGATGATGCGTTATTGCTGATTCATTGCGGAAGATATTAAGTTCAACAAGCCCGCCGTAGTGCGGGTTTTTTATTTTTTGCTCACGAGAGGTTTGTTACGAAAAACTTTAGGATGGGCTGGTAGCGTCCAACAATAATAAAAATGACGTTGTTAAGGATGCTCAAGTAAAAGGATATAAGTTATGTTTAAAAATACTGTGTTACAAATGGGCCGTGTGAAATGGTTTGATCAGGCCGCAGGCTATGGTTTTATTTCACCGGTAGACGGTAGCGACGAAATCTATGTAAGCCGTCGTTCTATCGCCAATACTAAAAATAAATCATTGAACGAAGGTCAGAACGTCGAGTTCTCGATCTATCGCAGCTCCCACGGGCTGTCAGCGGCAGACGTTATCGCGTTCTGACCCACCCCCTTCCTCGCCAGTGCCGGTGCCGCCACCCCAAGCACTGGCGAAGATAAATTCCCCGATATCCACTATTATCAAGCGATTGCTTAATCACTTCGGATATCAGGATGAACACCCCCGTTATTTCTCTTACTGCCGCCCGTGCGCTCCACCTTGCCGCACAGGGGTTGTTAACCCCGATAAAACGTAAAGCCAAGCCCGACGATGTGGTTGCCGCCATTCAGCGTATGGGCCTCCTGCAAATAGACACCATCAGCGTTGTCGCTCGCAGCCCCTATTTGGTGCTGTTCAGCCGCTTGGGCGATTATCAGCCCGAATGGCTGGAACAGGCGCTGGCCGGTAGACAGTTGTTCGAGTACTGGGCACATGAAGCCTGCTTTTTACCCATTGAAGATTTTGGCCTGCTGCGACATCGTATGCTGCAGCCGCAGGGTATGGGCTGGAAGTATTCCGAAGAGTGGATGCAGGACCATCGCACCGCAATTGATGCACTGCTGCAACATATTGAAGCCACTGGCCCCGTACGTTCGGCGGATTTTAGCGCCGAGAAGAAAGGTAACAGCGGTTGGTGGGATTGGAAGCCGGAAAAGCGGCATCTCGAGATCCTGTTTACCGCCGGCAAACTTATGGTGGCTGAGCGACGCAACTTCCACCGCGTTTATGATCTTACGGAAAGGCTAATGCCCCATTGGGATGATAGTCGACACGGGCTGGCGGCCGATCATGCGCGGCATGAGATGCTGACGCGTACCTGTCGCTTCCTGGGGATATTCAAGGCTGAATGGCTGGCAGATTACTACCGACTGAAGCGAGTAGCGCCGAAGGCACTCTTGGCCGGGTTACAGCAGCAGGGGGAAGTGCTGCCGGTGTTGATCGACGGATTGGACGGGGAATTTTACGTACACCATTCGCTGGCCGCAGAACTGCGCCTGGCGGAGCAAGGAAAGCTGAAATCAAGCGTAACCACTCTGCTTTCTCCCTTCGATCCAGTGGTTTGGGATCGCCGCCGCGCCCTGGAGTTGTTCGATTTCGATTACCGGTTGGAGTGTTACACGCCAAAAGAAAAACGGCAGTATGGCTATTTCACCCTTCCCGTGTTGCAACGTGGAGAACTGATTGGTCGCATTGATGCAAAAATGCATCGTCGGCAGGGTATATTTGAAATCATCAGTTTCCATCCGCAGACCAAGGTTCGCTTTGGTAAACAGCGTATGCAGGACATTCGGCAAGCCATCACCCGTAGTGCAAAATGGCACGGTGCAAATCAGGTTATTTTGGGTGATATTCCGGCACCGCTGGCGACCGAATGGCGCGAGGGTTGGGAAGTGGAATAACGAACGGCGTTGTCGGCGTGGGTAAAACGAATTCCAGCGCCGCTCGTTACAAGGGGGTGGCCTCAGTTGCTGAAGTTGGCAAACATGGCGATGATCTTATGAATACGTTTGATCATGAGAAATATCTTTTTGTGATCTGAGTCACAAAATTCTACGCCTGTGCCATTGCCAGTTCAATCCCTGCAGCAGATTAAAACGCAACAGCAAGGCAGCCGGTGATTAACCTGGCGCATAGCGTTGTGCTATCCTCATCCACTTTCCTTACGTAAGATCTCCACCCTGGAGGATGCATGGACCACCGTTTACTCGAAATCGTTGCCTGTCCGGTCTGCAACGGTAAGCTCTATTTCAACAAAGAAAACCAGGAACTGGTGTGTAAAGTGGATGGCCTGGCCTACCCGCTGCGTGATGGCATTCCGGTTCTGCTGGAAAATGAGGCGCGGGCGCTTTCATTGGATGAGAAACACGCATGAGTTTCATCGCTATTATTCCAGCTCGTTATGCTTCAACCCGTTTGCCTGGGAAACCACTGGCCGATATTCACGGTAAGCCGATGGTGGTGCACGTCATGGAACGTGCGCGCGAGTCCGGTGCCAGCCGCGTTATTGTGGCGACCGACCACCCAGCCGTCGCCGAAGCGGTGAAAGCGGCCGGTGGTGAAGTTTGCATGACCCGGGCCGATCACAATTCGGGCACCGAACGTTTGGCTGAAGTGATCGAGCATTATGGCTTTAATGATGACGAAATCATCGTTAACGTTCAGGGTGACGAACCTCTTATCCCTCCGGTCATAGTACGGCAGGTGGCTGAAAACCTGGCGGGCAGCCAGGCTGGTATGGCTACCTTGGCAGTGCCGATCGACAGTGCGGAAGAAGCCTTCAACCCCAATGCAGTTAAGGTGGTTATGGATGCGCAGGGCTATGCGCTCTACTTTTCGCGCGCCACCATTCCGTGGGATCGTGAACGTTTCGCCCAATCCAAAGAGAGCATCGGCGACAGCCTGTTGCGGCATATCGGCATTTACGCCTATCGCGCCGGCTTTGTACGCCGTTATGTCACCTGGGCGCCAAGCCAACTGGAACAAATTGAGTTGCTGGAGCAGTTGCGGGTGCTGTGGTACGGCGAAAAAATCCACGTGGCGGTTGCCAAGGCAATGCCGAGCGTGGGGGTTGATACGCCGGAAGACTTGCAGCGTGTCCGTGACAGCATGAAAAGCTGATCATTGAACGCCGGTGCGCCACACGGCACGCCGGCGGTATTATCATTTCCCTTCTTATATCCCCATTTTGTTGATCTGCGTTGAAGAATTTATCTGCTTAGCGTTCGATGATAGCTGCGTCTCTTCCTATCTCTTGAGGCTATTTCCTTATGGAGCAGTTACGCGCTGAACTGAGTATTGTGCTGGGTGAGTCTATCAGCCGACTGGAACGCGTCAGCGAGCAGCCTTATGCACACATGTATTCACTGTACGACCAACAGGGGCACGCTATTCCGCTGATGGCGAAAAGCTTTGTCTGCCAAGGGATTGCCCAGCAGGAGGCCTATAAGCTGTCGATGCTGGCGCGCGAAGGCGATATTCGTTTGCCGACGGTGTATGGCGTGGTCTATACCCAGCAATCACCCTATAAAGAGATCTTGCTGATAGAACGTTTGCGGGGCGTATCCGCAGAAGCGCCGACGCGCACACCGGATCGCTGGAATTCGTTGATGGAACAGGTGGTCGACGGCGTATTAGCCTGGCACCGTATCGACAGCCACGGCTGTGTCGGCACGGTCGACAGCACTCAGGAAAACGACTGGTTCTGCTGGTATCAACAGCGGGTGGAAGTGCTGTGGTCAACGGTCAGCAACCTTAATTCGCCGCAGCTGACGATGGCAGACCGTCGCTTGCTGTATCGCACACGTGAAGCATTGACCCATTTTTTTGTCGGATTCGACGATCCCTGCGTGCTGGTGCACGGCAACTTGTCGCTACGCAGTATGTTAAAAGACCCCAAAAGCGATCAATTACTGGCGATGTTGAACCCTGGAATGATGCTGTGGGCGCCACGGGAATATGAGCTTTTCAGGCTGTGTGAGGCAGGAATGCCCAGTCAGTTGCTGTTTTATTATTTGCAACGTGCGCCGGTGGCGGAATCTTTCCTGGTGCGGCGCTGGTTGTATGTGGTGTGGGAGGCGGTGGGGCGGTTGATTCATACCGGCAAGCTGGATCGGCAACCGTTTGATTATGCTTCCAAACAGCTGCTGCCCTGGCTTGCCGGTTAAGCTTGTTTAGTCGACAGAAACCTCATCGGCCCCTTTAAGCCGTTGCCATAGGCTGCCGAGCGTTTCATACCAGGCACGTTCGCTGTGGCCAAGGAACATAGCCGATGGCACCACGCGATCCCAGATATTCAAACGTGAGCTGATGGCCAATTGGTTGGCCGGTGCCGGAATAGGGTGCAGCCCCTTGGCTTCAAAGAAGCGCATCGCCCTTGGCAAATGGTTAGCCGAGGTCACCAGAATAAAGGGCTGTTGCCCGACCAGCTTCGACACCTGCAACGCCTCTTGCTCGGTATCCATCGGGCGATCCAACAGCACCATGTCGCTGCCTGGCACTCCCAGGCTTTCCGCTACCTTCGCCGCCGTCGCCGCGTTACTCAGAGTATTGGGGCCTCCGGCTCCGGTGAACACCATTTTTGCGCCGGGATGCGCGAGATACAGGCGCACGCCTTCCGTGACGCGTGGCAGGCTGTTACCGATCAGGTTGGAACTGGGGGCCCAATCGGGATTAAAGGTATAGCCGCCCCCCAGCACCACGATATACTTTACCGGGTCAGTGCCGCGATAGGTGACATACTCCGATTCGATTGGGCGTAGCAGCCTGTCGGCCACCGGCTGCAGGCTGAAAAGCAGTAAAAACAGCCAGCTCACCGTCAAAATGACCCTGCCGCTTTTTTGCCAACGGGTGAACCACAGCAGCAACAGCGCCAGTCCCATCAACAGCAGCAGCGCAGGTAACGGCATTAAAATGGCGCCAATGAACTTTTTCAGGTTAAACAGCATCAAAAATCAGGTCCTTTTGGGCGAAAAAACGACATCCGGGCACATTCAGGCCGCAAGAAGATTCATTCTAAGCCAGTCTGTGCCAAAATAGCAGGTTTGAATGGGCTGGCGCTTTGCCCCCAACAGAATAAGATCAGCGGAGCCGTTGTCCATGCAGGATCGCAATTTTGACGATATTGCTGAAAAGTTTGCGCGTAATATTTACGGCACCACCAAAGGGAAAATCCGTCAGGCGGTAGTCTGGCAGGATCTGACCACGCTGTTGGCCCAGTTGCCGCAGCGGCCGCTGCGCATTCTGGATGCCGGCGGCGGCGAAGGCCATATGGCCTGCCAATTGGCAGAATTAGGACATCAGGTGTTGTTGTGCGATCTTTCTGGTGAGATGATCCAACGCGCCGCATTACTGGCTGAGCAGAAAGGTGTGAGCCAGAACATGCAATTCATACAAAGTTCAGCACAGGATATTGGCCAACATTTGGAACAGCCGGTTGATCTGGTATTGTTTCATGCTGTGCTTGAATGGATTGCCGAACCTGAAGCGGCACTGCGGGCGTTGTTCGACTGCCTGCTGCCAGGTGGCGCGCTGTCATTGATGTTCTTTAATGCCAATGGCCTCTTGATGCGTAACGTGGTGTTGGGTAATTTCCAACTGGTGAACCCCGAGGTCAGAAGGCGCAGAAAGCGTTCGTTATCACCGCAATATCCACATAGTCCGCCGCAGGTATACGGCTGGCTGGAACAATTGGGCATGCGCATCAGCGGGAAAACCGGCGTGCGGGTGTTCCACGATTACCTGCAAAGCAGGCAGTTACAGACGCAAAAATTTGAAGAGTTACTGGCGCTTGAACAGCACTATTGCCGGCAGGAGCCGTACGTGAGTTTGGGGCGCTATATTCACGTCATGGCGCATAAACCAAACCTGAAGGACGAACTATGAGTGAATTTTCCCAGACAGTACCCGAACTGGTCGCCTGGGCACGGAAAAATGATTTCTCTATTTCGCTCCCTACGGAGCGTCTCGCGTTTTTGCTTGCTATCGCCACATTGAACGGCGAGCGGCTGGACGGCGAGATGAGCGAAGGTGAGCTGGTTGATGCATTTCGCCATGTCAGCAAGGGTTTCGAACAGACGCATGAAACGGTGGCGGTCCGCGCCAACAATGCGATTAACGACATGGTGCGCCAGCGCCTGTTAAACCGCTTCACCAGCGAACTGGCGGACGGTAACGCAATTTACCGTTTGACGCCGCTGGGGATCGGCATTACCGATTACTATATTCGTCAGCGCGAATTCTCCACGCTGCGTCTGTCGATGCAGCTGTCGATCGTGGCGCAGGAGCTGAAACGCGCCGCCGACGCCGCCGAAGAGGGCGGTGACGATTTCCACTGGCACCGCAACGTATTTGCCCCGCTGAAATATTCGGTAGCGGAAATCTTCGACAGCATCGACATGACCCAACGGGTGATGGATGAACAGCAGCAGGGCGTAAAAGATGATATCGCCGCGCTGCTGAACCAGGACTGGCGGGCAGCCATTTCCAGCTGTGAGATGCTGCTGTCCGAAACCTCAGGCACCCTGCGTGAACTGCAGGATACTCTGGAGGCGGCAGGCGACAAGCTGCAGGCCAACCTGCTGCGCATTCAGGATGCTACACTGGGTGGCGCGGAGCTTGGCTTCGTCGATAAGCTGGTGTTCGACTTGCAAAGCAAGCTCGACCGCATCATCAGTTGGGGCCAGCAGGCGATCGACCTGTGGATTGGCTACGACCGCCACGTGCACAAATTTATCCGTACCGCGATCGACATGGACAAGAACCGGGTGTTCGCCCAGCGTTTGCGTCAGTCGGTGCAGAACTATTTCGACAACCCATGGACACTGACCCATGCCAACGCCGATCGCCTGCTGGATATGCGTGACGAAGAGCTGGCCTTGCGCAGCGAGGAAGTGACCGGGGAATTGCCGCCGGATCTGGAATTCGAGGAGTTCAGCGAAATTCGCGAGCAACTGGCGGCCATGATCGAACAGGCATTGAAGATTTATCAGGAACAACAGATGCCGCTCAATTTAGGGGCGGTGATGCGCGATTATCTGGCGCAATATCCGCGTGCCCGTCATTTCGATGTGGCACGTATAGTGGTCGACCAGGCAGTGCGCCTTGGTGTGGCTGAAGCAGATTTTTCAGGGTTGCCGGCACAATGGCAGGCAATCAATGATTACGGAGCCAAGGTCCAGGCCCATGTCATCGACAAATATTGAACAAGTAATGCCAGTCAAGCTGGCCAAGGCATTGTCTAACGCGCTGTTCCCTGCGCTGGACAGCCATCTGCGCGCAGGTCGTCACATCGGTATCGATGAGCTGGACAACCACGCCTTCTTAATGGATTTCCAGGATGAACTGGAAGAGTTTTACGCCCGCTACAGCGTGGAGTTGATCCGCGCGCCGGAAGGGTTCTTCTATCTGCGTCCGCGCTCTACTACGCTGATCCCGCGTTCGGTTTTATCCGAGCTGGACATGATGGTGGGGAAAATCCTGTGCTATCTCTACCTCAGCCCGGAGCGTCTGGCGCATGAGGGGATTTTCAGTCATCAGGAGCTGTACGACGAGTTGCTGAGCCTGGCGGACGAAACCAAATTGCTGAAGTTCGTTAATCAGCGCTCTACCGGTTCGGATCTCGATCGCCAGAAGCTGCACGAAAAAGTGCGCACTTCACTGAACCGCCTGCGTCGTCTGGGCATGATCTACTTCATGGGCAATGACAGCAGCAAGTTCCGCATCACCGAAGCGGTGTTCCGCTTTGGCGCCGATGTGCGCAGCGGTGACGATCCACGTGAAGCACAGTTACGTATGATCCGTGACGGCGAAGCGATGCCGGTTGAAAACAGCCTGTCGCTGACTGATGAAAGCGATGCTGAAGATTCGCAGCTTGATACCACACCGGACAGTGCAGAGGATGAACAGGAATGATTGAACGCGGTAAATTTCGCTCGCTGACGCTGGTCAACTGGAACGGCTTCTTCGCCCGCACCTTTGATCTCGATGAGTTGGTGACCACGCTGTCCGGCGGTAATGGGGCAGGGAAATCCACCACCATGGCGGCTTTCGTCACTGCGCTTATCCCCGACTTGACGCTGTTGCACTTTCGTAACACCACCGAAGCCGGCGCCACCAGCGGCTCGCGCGACAAGGGCCTGCACGGTAAGCTGCGTGCCGGGGTGTGTTATTCCACTCTCGATGTGATCAACTCACGCCACCAGCGTGTCGTGGTGGGCGTGCGCCTGCAACAGGTGGCCGGCCGTGACCGTAAAGTGGACATCAAGCCATTCACCATCCAGGGCCTGCCAACGGCAGTACAGCCGACCGAACTTTTGACCCAAACGGTGGGCGAGCGCCAGGCGCGCGTGCTGACACTGCAGGAGTTGAAAGAGCGGGTTGAAGAGATGGAAGGCGTGCAGTTCAAGCAATTCAACTCCATCACCGACTACCACTCATTAATGTTCGATCTGGGCGTGATCCCGAAACGCTTGCGTTCATCGTCCGATCGCAGCAAGTTCTATCGTCTGATCGAAGCTTCACTGTACGGCGGTATTTCCAGCGCCATCACCCGCTCATTGCGCGACTATCTGTTGCCGGAAAACAGCGGCGTGCGCAAGGCCTTCCAGGACATGGAAGCGGCGTTGCGTGAAAACCGCATGACGCTGGAAGCGATCCGCGTGACCCAAAGCGATCGCGATCTGTTCAAGCACCTGATTTCAGAAGCCACCTCCTACGTGGCGGCGGACTATATGCGCCATGCCAATGAGCGGCGTATTCATCTGGACGGCGCGCTGGCATTGCGCAGCGATCTGTTGGGCAGCCGCAAACAGCTGGCTGCTGAGCAGTATCGCCATGTCGAAATGGCGCGCGAACTGGCGGAGCAGAGTGGCGCAGAATCCGATCTGGAAACGGATTATCAGGCCGCCAGCGATCACCTTAACCTGGTGCAGACGGCGATGCGTCAGCAGGAAAAGATCGAGCGCTATGAAGGCGATCTGGAAGAGCTGACCTACCGTCTGGAAGAACAGAACGAAGTGGTGGCGGAGGCCAGCGAACAGCAGGCGGAAAACGAAGCGCGCGCCGAGGCGGCCGAACTGGAAGTGGATGAGCTGAAAAGCCAACTCGCCGACTACCAGCAGGCGCTGGACGTGCAGCAGACCCGCGCCATTCAATATCAGCAAGCGTTGCAGGCGTTGGAACGTGCGCGAGCACTGTGCCAACTGCCGGAGCTGACCGCCGAAAATGCCGAACAGTGGCTGGATACTTTCCAGGCGCGTGAGCAAGAGGCGACGGAAGCCTTGCTGATGCTCGAGCAGAAACTGAGCGTGGCCGATGCCGCGCACGGTCAGTTTGAACAGGCTTATCAGCTGGTGGGGAAAATCGCCGGTCAGGTCAGCCGCAGCGAAGCCTGGCAGTGCGCGCGCGAATTGCTGCGTGACTGGCCATCGCAACAACACCTTGCCGAACGCGTACAGCCATTGCGCATGCGCCTGAGCGAGCTGGAACAACGTCTGCGCTCCCAGCAGGATGCCGAACGCCTGCTGCAGGAATTCTGCAAGCGGCATGGTCAGCAGTATCAGCCGGATGAACTCGATGCTCTGCAACAAGAGCTGGAAGAGCGTCTGGAGTCGCTGTCGCAAAGCGTCAGCGAGGCCGGCGAACGCCGGATGGAAATGCGCCAGGAACTGGAGCAAATTCAGCAACGCATTCGTGAGCTCACCACCCGCGCCCCTGTCTGGTTAGCGGCGCAGGATGCCCTGAGCCAGCTCAGCGAGCAGAGTGGCGAACCGCTGGAAAGCAGCCAGCAGGTGACTGAGTACATGCAGCAACTGCTGGAGCGCGAACGTGAAACCACCGTTGAGCGTGACGAAGTGGCTGCCAGCAAGCGTGCGGTTGAAGCGCAGATCGAACGTCTCAGCCAGCCGGGCGGGGCCGAAGACCAACGCCTGGTTACGCTGGCCGAACGTTTTGGCGGCGTGCTGCTCTCCGAAATTTACGACGATGTCACTATCGACGATGCGCCTTACTTCTCCGCATTGTATGGCCCGTCGCGTCACGCGATCGTGGTGCCGGATCTGTCGCTGGTCCGCGAAATGCTGGAAGGGTTGGAAGATTGTCCGGAAGATCTCTATCTGATCGAAGGGGATCCGCAGTCATTCGATGACAGCGTGTTCGCCGTTGAAGAGCAGGACAGAGCGGTGTTGGTGAAAACCGCCGATCGCCAATGGCGTTACTCCCGTTATCCGGAAGTGCCGCTGTTTGGTCGCGCTGCCCGCGAAAACCGCCTGGAAGTGCTGCACGCCGAGCGTGAAACGCTGGCTGAGCGTTACGCCACGCTGTCATTCGACGTGCAAAAGACCCAGCGTTCGCATCAGGCCTTCAGCCGCTTCATCGGCTCTCATCTGGCGGTGGCGTTTGACGCCGATCCGGAAGCGGAAATCCGCAGCCTCACTTCCCGTCGCGGTGAAGTAGAGCGCGCGCTGAACAACCATGAAGCGCAGAACCAGCAGCAACGCCAGCAATATGAGCAGGCGAAAGAAGGCATCTCCGCGCTTAACCGCCTGATGCCGTTGGTCTCATTGTTAAACGATGAAACCTTGCAGGATCGCGTAGAAGAAATCCGTGAAGAGCTGGAAGAGGCGCAGGATGCCGCGCGTCATATTCAGCAGCACGGCGTTTCCCTGACCAAGCTTGAGCCGTTGCTGTCGGTGCTGCAGAGCGATCCGCAGCAACATGAACAGCTGCAGCAGGATTACATCCAGGCGCAAAGCGTACAGCGTCAGGCTAAACAGCAGGCGTTTGCCTTGATCGAAGTGGTACAGCGCCGCGCGCACTTCGGTTATACCGACTCTGCCGGTATGCAAAACGCCAACAACGATTTGAACGACAAGCTGCGCCAACGTCTTGAGCACGCGGAAGCGGAACGTACCCGTGCCCGCGAGCAGTTACGTCAGTATCAGACCCAGTTTACTCAGTACAGCCAAGTGTTGGCGTCGCTGAAAAGCTCGTATGACGCCAAGCGCGACATGCTGAAAGAACTGAGCCAGGAGCTGGTCGACATTGGCGTACAGGCGGATGCCAATGCTGAAGCCCGTGCCCGTGCACGTCGTGATGAACTGCACGCCGGCCTGAGCAACAACCGCGCGCGCCGTAACCAGTTGGAAAAACAGCTGACCTTCTGCGAAGCGGAAATGGACGGCTTGCAGAAGAAACTGCGTAAGCTTGAGCGTGATTACCATCAGTTGCGTGAGCAGGTGGTGACCGCCAAGGCGGGCTGGTGCGCAGTGATGCGCATGGTGAAAGACAACGGAGTTGAGCGTCGTCTGCACCGTCGCGAACTGGCTTATATGGACGGCGACGAACTGCGCTCGATGTCGGATAAGGCGCTCGGTGCGCTGCGTCTGGCAGTATCGGATAACGAACATCTGCGTGACGTGCTGCGTCTGTCGGAAGATCCTAAGCGTCCTGAACGCAAGATCCAGTTCTATATCGCGGTGTACCAGCATTTGCGCGAGCGTATTCGTCAGGATATCATCCGTACCGACGACCCGGTCGAGGCTATCGAACAGATGGAGATCGAACTGGGCCGTCTGACCGAAGAGCTGACCGCCCGTGAGCAGAAGCTGGCGATCAGCTCCAAGAGCGTGGCCAACATCATTCGCAAAACCATCCAGCGCGAACAGAACCGTATCCGCATGCTCAACCAGGGCTTGCAGGCGGTTTCCTTCGGTCAGGTGAAAAGCGTGCGATTGAACGTCAACGTGCGTGAAGCGCATGCGACCATGTTGGACGTGCTCTCTGAGCAGCAGGAACAGCATCAGGATCTGTTTAACAGCAACCGCCTGACCTTCTCAGAAGCGCTGGCCAAGCTGTACCAGCGCCTGAATCCGCAGATTGATATGGGCCAGCGCACGCCGCAGACCATCGGTGAAGAGCTGCTGGATTACCGTAACTACCTCGAGCTGGAAGTGGAAGTGTTCCGCGGCTCCGACGGCTGGTTGCGTGCCGAGAGCGGCGCGTTGTCTACCGGTGAAGCGATCGGTACCGGGATGTCGATTCTGGTGATGGTGGTACAGAGTTGGGAAGAAGAATCTCGCCGCCTGCGCGGTAAAGATATCTCCCCATGCCGTCTGCTGTTCCTCGATGAAGCGGCTCGACTGGATGCCAAATCCATCGCGACCCTGTTCGAGTTGTGCGATCGCCTGGAAATGCAGCTGATCATCGCCGCACCGGAAAACATCAGCCCGGAAAAAGGGACCACGTATAAGCTGGTGCGTAAGGTGTTCCAGAACCATGAACACGTACACGTTGTGGGGCTGCGCGGTTTCGCTAACGAACCGCCTGCGGCACTGGGTGTCACCGCGGCTGAAACGCCGTAAGCGCAAAAAAGCCCGCTAATAATCTGAAAATAGCCGCCCTGGGGTGGCTATTTTTTTGTACGCATGGATGATAGTCCTGCTTTTTTATCCGCTTTTAAACGGGTAGCTTAATGAATTACAGTTATTCATTAGTGCCAAAGGGCAAAATGGCTTTTCTGTTCGTATACTGAAACTAATAAGCTGTCTTAGTTGTATTTTTTGTGAGCATACAGGGGGCAATGGATGTTGCTTAGAAATGGAAACAAGGTACGACGTTTGGCGTTGAGTTGTGCAATGGCATGTGGTCTTGCGTCGTCGCTACCCGTATGGGCAACCGTTCCTGCATTCCCGGTGGCATCTTCCGGCATGTCAGTTGCGCAAAGTCGTTCGGAATTGCTTGCGGCATTGCCGAAGGGCATCACACCGCATTATCTTTCAACGCTTGCTCCTTTGTACGCAGCGAACCGGATGCAACTGATGTGGCAGGATCGCGAAGCGGTACAGCAATTTCAGCAGCAACTGGCTGAATTGGCAATGTCCGGTGTGCAACCGCAGTTCACCCAATGGGTGAGATTATTGACTAACCCTGCTATTACCGGTGTAGCGCGCGATATCGTTTTGTCTGATGCGATGTTGGGCTATTTGCAGTTCGTTTCGTCGATCGGTGCCAATGGCAACAGCTGGCTGTATAGCAACATTCCCTACAAGCTCGGTTTACCACCCAATACGGTGATTAACCAGTGGCAGTTGGCGGTGCGTCAGGGTAAAACGGTGCCGTATGTCAACTCGCTGGCACCACAGCACCCGCAATACGCCAAGATGCATCAGGCATTACGCGACATGCTGGCTGATGGACGCCCATGGCCACAGATGGCCAATGGCCCGAGTTTGCGCCCCGATCAACTGAGCGATGATATTCCTGCCTTGCGCGAGATCCTGGCGCGCAACGGTATGCTGACCACTTCTGCCGCGCCGGCAGAGGCGCAGGAGCCGCCTGCGGTATTGACCGGTTCGCGCAATGAGCCAGACGATGGTGGCTTATCGGTAGATGAAGAGAAAAATCGCGAGGCCCAGAGTGCGGTAGTCAGCCCGGCCGCCGCGCCGGTAAAAGACTTGGCGCCGTCACCGCAATCGCCGTTCAGTCAGCAGCAGGAGAGTCCGGTCACGGTCACGGACAATCGCTATACTGCCGATTTGGTTGAGGGCGTTAAACGCTTCCAGAAATGGCAAGGGTTGAGCGCTGATGGCGTGATTGGCGTACGCACCCGCGAATGGCTTAACGTGACGCCGCAAATGCGAGCTTCGCTGCTGGCCCTGAACATCCAGCGTTTACGCATTCTTCCCGGCCGTGTTGACACCGGAATTATGGTCAACATTCCTAACTACTCGTTGACCTATTACCTGAACGGCAATGAGGTGCTTTCGTCACGGGTGATCGTAGGGCGGCCCAGCCGCAAGACGCCGTTGATGAACAGTGCGCTGAACAATGTGGTAGTTAACCCGCCGTGGAACGTGCCGACCACGCTGGTGCGCGAAGACATTGTGCCGAAGGCGATGCGTGACGGCAGCTACTTCCAAAAACACGGTTATACCGTGCTTTCCGGCTGGAGCAACGATGCTGAGGTGATCAACCCGGCAATGATCGACTGGAATATGGTGTCGGCCCGTAACTTCCCGTACCGGATCCGCCAGGCTCCGGGAGCGACCAACTCGCTGGGGCGTTTTAAATTCAACATGCCGAGTTCGGACGCCATCTATTTGCACGACACGCCGAACCATAACCTGTTCCAGAAAGACATTCGTGCCCTGAGCTCGGGTTGCGTGCGGGTCAACAAGGCTTCGGATTTGGCGAATATGCTGTTGCAGGATGCGGGCTGGAACAATACCCGTGTTTCCTCGACCCTAAAACAGGGAAATACCACCTACGTAAATATCCGCCAGCATATTCCGGTTAAATTGTATTATTTAACCGCCTGGGTCTCTGATGATGGAAAGCCACAATTCCGTACAGATATTTACAATTACGATGATACGGTGAGATCGGGTGCACAAATTTTGGCTCAGGCCGAAAAATTAATGCAATAAATGCAGTAATTATAAATAAATAACGGTCAGAATATCGGGCCATGGTGCAGGCACTCATTCCGTGAGTGCCTGCAAACCGCGGGATATCACGGGTTGACTCAATCAGTGTGGGCGGTTATGGTTCAGGCAGTGCGCTGTTTTGTGCATATATTTTGATATTCTTGCCGGGTTTAACAGAAACATGGACAAAATTGATCATCATCGCCGTAAGTGGCTGGCGTTAGGTAGCGCCGCTGTGGGCATAGCGCTGCTCCCTGGGCAAGCCTTTGCCAGTCTTTCTACTTCGCGCCCGCGTATTCTTGTCGTTAATAATATGCATACGGGCGAATCCTTGAAAGCCGAATTCTTCGACGGCAAGGGATATAATAAAGACGAATTAGTTCGTCTTAATCATCTCTTCCGTGATTATCGAGCCAATAAAGTCAAGTCGATCGATCCTCGTCTATTTGATCACCTCTATCGCCTGCAGGGTCTGTTGGGCACCAACAAACCGGTACAGCTGGTTTCAGGTTATCGTTCCCTGGATACCAACAATGAGCTGCGTGAGCGCAGCCGCGGTGTGGCCAAGCACAGCTATCATACCAAGGGCCAGGCGATGGACTTCCATATCGAAGGCATCCAGTTGAGCAATATCCGCAAAGCGGCGTTAAAAATGAGCGCCGGTGGTGTAGGATATTACCCACGTAGCAACTTTGTACACATTGATACCGGTCCGGTGCGGACCTGGTAATCGCTGTGCACCATAAGTGAGTAGCGCCAGCCCGTCATGGTATGGCGCTGTTGTCGTTGGAGCCTTATGAAATACCAAATTATTCCCGTTACCGCTTTTAGTCAGAATTGCAGCCTGATCTGGTGTGAGAGTACCCAACAGGCGGCGTTGGTCGATCCCGGCGGCGAAGCGGAAAAATTAAAGGCCGAAATTGCCAGGCAGGGCGTGACGGTCACGCAGATCCTGTTGACGCACGGCCATCTCGATCACGTAGGGGCAGCGGCTGAGCTGGCGGAACACTATCAGGTACCGATCTACGGTCCGGACAAGGAAGACGCTTTCTGGTTGGATGGTCTGCCTGCACAGAGCCGGATGTTTGGTCTGGAAGAGTGTGCGCCTCTGACGCCAACTCGCTGGCTGGCAGAAGGCGACAGCGTGCAGGTGGGTGAAATGACGCTCAAGGTGCTGCATTGCCCGGGACATACGCCTGGTCATATCGTGTTTATTAATGAGCAGGCGCGGTTGGCGCTGGTGGGTGACGTATTGTTTAACGGTGGCGTGGGTCGCAGCGACTTCCCACGCGGCGATCACCAGGCATTAATCAACTCGATCCGCACCAAGCTCCTGCCACAGGGGGATGACATGGCGTTTATCCCGGGGCACGGACCGATGTCTACCTTCGGTCAGGAGCGTGAAACCAATCCGTTCCTGCGAGAAGAACCGGCCATCTGGTAAGGTTATTTCCCGGCAGAAATAACTAAGGGGCGCATTTAGCGCCCCTTTTGCTTATTTGAAACCGTAACCTTTACAGCACGGCGACGATGGCTTCGCACAGAGGCGCCATATTGTCTGGCGTCATGCCGGCGACGTTAACCCGGCCGGAGTTAACGGCGTAAACGCCAAATTCGTCACGCAGGCGCAGCACCTGTTCTTTGGTCAATCCGCTGAACGAGAACATGCCGTTCTGATTAATGATAAAGCTGAAGTCCTGCTCTGCGCCTTTCTCCTGCAGAGTATTCACGAACAGCTGACGCATGCGGTGAATGCGTTGACGCATATCGGTCAGCTCCTGCTCCCACAGGGCACGCAGCGCATCATCACCCAGGATGGTCGCAACCACCGCAGCACCGTGTGACGGCGGGTTGGAGTAGTTGGCGCGAATGGCGGCTTTCACCTGGCTGAAGGCGCGGTCAGCGGTATCTGCATCTGCAGCCACCAGAGTACAGGCGCCGACGCGTTCGTTGTATAGGCCGAAATTCTTCGAGTACGAGCTGGCTACGATCAGTTCCTGATGTTTGGCGGCGAAAATACGCAGGCCCTGCGCATCTTCTTCCAGGCCTTTCGCGAAGCCTTGATAAGCAAAGTCGAACAGCGGCAGCCAGCCATTAGCCACAGACAGCTCGGCTAACTGAGCCCACTGCTCAGGCGTAGGGTCAATGCCGGTTGGGTTATGGCAGCAACCATGGAACAGAACCACATCGCCTGCCTGAGCCTGTTTCAGGCTGTTCAGCAGGCCATCGAAGTCCAGCGCATGATTGGCCGCATCGTAGTAGGCATATTCCAGCACTTCCAGGCCGACGGCGCCAAACACATTTTTATGGTTCGGCCAGCTTGGGTTGCTGATCCAGATGCGTTTAGCGCTGGTCTGGTTGGCGATGAAGTCAGCTGCCACACGCAGGCCGCCGGTGCCACCAGGCGTTTGCGCGGTGCGCGCACGCTTGTCGGCAATGATTGGACTTTGTTTGCCGAACAGCAGCTCTTGCGTGCAGTTGGCGAAAGCGGGGATGCCCTCAATGCCGAGATAGTTTTTGGTGGATTCATTTTCCAGCAGATACTGCTCAGCTTTTTTCACGCTGGTCAGCACCGGCGTTTTGCCGGTTTCGTCTTTGTAGACGCCAATGCCCAAATTGATTTTGTTCGGGCGCGCGTCGGCGCGGAAAATGTCGGTCAGACCCAGAATCGGATCGGCAGGTGCAGCAGTGATTTTTTCAAACATGTCAGGTGCTTCCATGGCTCGGAGTTAAGCAGACAGAAGCATCAGGGTAGCGCCAGTTATGCGCTTTGCCAACCGTTTGCGAGAAAAACACAGCGATCTTGTGAAGGGCGCAGATTCAGCATAAAAAATGAGGAAGAAGGGGACATTGGCAGGATAAAAATTTACGCGTAGCGCAAAAACAAAAACAGGGCCGAAGCCCTGTTTTTTAACTTAGCCGACGGTGAACCGCCGTTAAGTGAGACAACTTAGAACTGGTAAACCAGGCCAACACCTACGATATCATCGGTAGCGGTGCCAGTGGCTTTAGTGAACTCGTTGTCGTCCAGCAGGTTGATTTTGTAATCAACGTAGGTAGACATGTTTTTGTTGAAGTAGTAAGTGGTACCAACAGAAACATATTTAACCAGATCTTGGTCAGTACCTGCGCCAGGGACGTTCAGGTTCTTACCTTTAGACTGCAGGTAAGACACTTCTGGACGCAGACCGAAGTCGAACTGGTACTGTGCGGTCACTTCGAAGTTCTGAGTTTTGCTGGCGAAGCCGCCGCAATCGGTAGAAGCATTACAGGTTGAGCTGAAGTTGCCGCCGCCGAATGGAGTCATGTTACGAGTTTCTGCGTACATAGCTGCCAGGTAAACGTTGTTAGCGTCGTATTTCGCGCCAACGGTCCATGCATCAGCTTTGTCGCCACGTTCGTTAGAACGCAGTTTTTGATCATCGGTACGGTTGGAAGAAGCGTATGCTGCACCTACGCTGATGCCTTCGCCGATGTCATAAGTAGAAGACAGGCCCCAGCCGTCGCCGTTTTGTTTCTTGATGTCACGGTCGTCGTTCTGATTTTTACCTTGGTACTGAACAGCGAAGTTCAGACCGTCAACCAGACCGAAGAAGTTGTTGTTACGGTAAGTAGCAACGCCGTTGGTACGGCCAGTCATGTAGTTGTCGGTAATGGTGTAAGTATCGCCACCGAACTCTGGCAGCATATCTGTCCAGCCTTCTACGTCGTACAGTACGCCGTAGTTACGGCCGTAGTCGAATGAACCGTAGTCAGCAAATTTCAGACCAGCGAAGCCCAGACGAGTCTTGGTGCCTTCGGTGCCTTGAGATTCAGAGTGGTTAGCCTGAACGTTGTATTCCCACTGGCCGTAACCGGTCAGTTGGTCAGTAATCTGGGTTTCACCTTTGAAGCCGAAACGAACATAGGACTGATCGCCATCATTGCCTTTGTCGTCTGAGAAGTAGTGCAGACCGTCAACTTTACCGTACAGATCCAGTTTGTTGCCGTCTTTGTTGTAGATTTCAGCAGCGTTAGCTGCACCAGCGGCTAACAGAGCTGGGATTACCACTGCAAGAATATTGCGCTTCATCATTATATTACCCTCATTGGTGTTATTCGGACACCTTTGCCACTGCCGCCAATAATTCTTTTGGAACTATTGTTGATAGATTGGTGTCGTCCTGTGTCTGCACGCAGTGTTCCATTCACGGGCGGGTTAATCTAGAACGAAAATGCTACCAATGTCCCAATGAGGTTTCAAAAAGAAAGTATTTGTAACAAAATGTAATTTTGAGGGAACTTTGTGACGCAGGTCAATATTAAAAAATGCGAAAGGCCAGCTAAGCTGGCCTTGGTTTTGTAACTAAATTAATTAGAAAATGTATTATCTGATTAATTAAAAGGTTGCATTACGTGGTGTGCGAGGGAACGGAATTACGTCGCGCACGTTTTGCACACCGGTGACATAGGCGATTAAACGCTCAAAACCTAAACCGAAGCCGGCGTGTGGCACGGTGCCGTAACGACGCAGGTCACGATACCACCAATAATCTTCTTTATTCAGGCCCATGGCATCCAGACGCTGATCCAGCACGTCCAGACGTTCTTCACGCTGAGCACCGCCGATGATCTCGCCGATGCCTGGGGCCAACACGTCCATCGCCGCAACGGTTTTACCGTCGTCGTTCATACGCATATAGAAAGCTTTGATGTCTTTCGGGTAGTTTTTCACCACCACCGGCGCTTTGAAGTGTTTCTCGGCCAGATAACGCTCATGCTCGGAAGACAGATCGATACCCCAGGAAACCGGGTTCTCGAAAGTCTGGCCAGAGGCGATCAGAATTTCCACCGCTTCGGTGTAATCAACCTGAGCGAAGTCGGAAGAAACAAAACGCTTCAGGCGGTCAATCGCATCTTTGTCTACGCGTTCTGCGAAGAACTGCATGTCATCCATACGCTCGTTCAATACGGCCTGGAACACATACTTCAGCATTTTCTCTGCCAGTTCCGCGATATCCTCGAGGTCAGCAAAGGCGACTTCCGGTTCGATCATCCAAAACTCGGCCAGGTGACGGCTGGTGTTGGAGTTTTCGGCGCGGAAAGTCGGGCCGAAGGTGTAAATTTTCGACAACGCACAGGCGTAGGTTTCGCCGTTCAACTGGCCGGAAACGGTCAGGAACGCTTCTTTACCGAAAAAGTCCTGGCTGAAATCGACAGCGCCTTTATCGGTGCGCGGCAGGTTTTCCAGATCCAGCGTGGAAACGCGGAACATTTCGCCGGCGCCTTCGGTATCGGAAGCGGTGATCAGCGGGGTGGAAACCCAGAAGAAACCATTCTCGTGATAGAAGCGGTGAATAGCCTGCGCCAGGGTATGGCGAACAC
Source organism: Serratia sp. GW822-FHT06E05 (assembly GCF_058799445.1). Lineage (NCBI taxonomy): Bacteria > Pseudomonadati > Pseudomonadota > Gammaproteobacteria > Enterobacterales > Yersiniaceae > Serratia > Serratia sp. GW822-FHT06E05. The sequence goes on along the minus strand of NZ_JBXALM010000001.1, from coordinate 1,066,683 downwards.
GGGCAACGGCACCGATCAGGTTGGTACGTGGGCGCAGGTGCGCCACTTCGCGCAGATATTCGATGCTGTGGCGTTTGGCCGCCATCGGGTACGTGTCCGGATCGTCAACCCAACCGACCACTTTAATCTCAGTCGCCTGCAGTTCGAAACTCTGACCTTCGCCTGGAGAGGCGACCACTTTGCCGGTCACTTCAATTGAGCAGCCGGTGGTCAGATGCAGCACTTCATCCTGATAATTCGGCAGAGAATTATTAACGACGGCCTGTAACGGATCAAAGCAGGAACCGTCATAGACGGCCAGGAAGGAGATACCAGCTTTAGAATCTCTCCGGGTACGCACCCAACCGCGCACGGTGACTTCACTGTCAACCGCAGCACGGCCTTGCAGTACGTCGACTACAGGCACTACGCTCATAGATTTCTCTCTTAATAATTTGGTTTAGAAATAGCTTACAACCCAAGAATATGGGGATGTTGCTATGTTACTTGCCGCGGTGCAGAGCACAAGCAGAAATCGCCGGATTGGAGCAACATTTCTTGGCTCTGGGCGAAAAGGGAGCACGGCGAAGTCTCTTATAAAGAAGAAAAAAGCCGGCGTGAGCTCTTCAGCCGGCTTTTTCGCGTTGGCAGGGCGGTGTGGCTTAGCTGGCTTTCTTCACCAGCGGTAAATCGAAGGCCTTGCGTAACGCTTTCACAAAGGCCTGATCCTGGCAGATGGTTTTGCCCGGGCTGTCGGACAGTTTAGCCACCGGCTTGCCTTTGCATTCGACCAGCTTGATCACGATGTTCAGCGGCTTAACCCCCGGGATATCGCAGGTCAGACGCGTACCTATGCCGAACACCAGATTGACGCGTTGGTAGAAACGGCGATAGAGCGCCATCGCCTTGTCCAGATCCAGATTGTCGGAGAACACCAGCGTTTTGCTCATCGGGTCGATGCCCAGCTTCTGATAATGCGCAATGGCTTTCTCGCCCCATTCGAACGGATCGCCCGAATCATGGCGCAGGCCCTGATAACGCTGGGCGAAGTGCGGACCGAAATCACGCAGGAAGGCGTCCATGGTGATGCAGTCGGTCAGCGCGATGCCGAGCTGGTCCGGATATTCATCCAGCCAGGCTTGCAAAGCTGCACGTTGGCTGTTGGCCAACACCGGGCTGATTTGCTGGTGCGCCTGGAACCATTCATGAGCCTGAGTACCCACGGGCGCCAGAGCAAGCTGGTGCGCCAGATCGTAGTTGCTGGTGCCGACCAGATAAGGAAATTCGTCTTTCAAGGTGCTGACAATCGCCTGCTGCACACTCTGCGAGAAACGACGGCGGGTGCCGAAGTCCATCAGTTTGAAGCGAGAAATGTCCAAGTCAGCGCTCATGGCTTTAAAATGCTCGAGTTTGCTGCGCAGATGAGCGACGGCCATCTCAGGCGTGACTTCCGGGGAGCGGTGACGGTGCACCACCTCACTGATCACTGCCAGCAGTGGGACTTCCCACATGATCACTTCACGCCAGGGACCGGCAATGCGGATGTGCAACTTGCCCGCATGATCTTCGATCTGAACCTGTTGCGGATCGTAGCGAAACTCGCGCAGCCAGTTCAGGTAATCCTCGCGGAAGAAAGGCAACCCGGAGAGATAGTTGAACTCAGCGTCTGTTAGCGCCAATTGGCTCATCAGTGCGATCTGGGCACGGATCTCGTCGGCATATTCGCCAAGCAGCTCGTCACCGCGGCAGCGGAATTCCGCCGCCACGCTGATAGCAGGATAGCGATGGAACACTGCTTGCTGCATATGAAGCTTATAAGCATCAGTATCAAGCAGTGATGTCAAAATCGGGGAGGCGTATTGAGTCATATCGCGTTACTGCATCCTCGTCAGGCGCGTGTCCAAATCCGGATAATCATAAAAAAGTGGGGGGAGTATACCCGGATTATCCTGTTATTGAAGCTGCATCACACCACAATTCATCGGAGCCGGTCGAGGATTAAACGTGCCTTTATCTCTGCTTGCCATCAGGATAGCGACAGAAAAGTCAGATAAGTCTGTAAGGTGAATGACTTAGCCTAATTAGTCATAAAAATTATAATGTTAATTATTTTAAACAACAATTCAGATAAAACCGTTCTGGGTATGAATGCCTATCCGGTCTTTGCCGTTTTTCTTGCAAAAATAGAGCGCTTCATCCGCCTGTTTGATTGCTGCCGGCAACAAGCGGATATCGCGGACCTGAGCAATGCCGCAACTGGTGGTGAAGCGGACGTTTTGCCCATCGGTTAGTGTCAGGCTGAACTGGTGCGTACGCTCGCGTAGCTTGGACATCACTTCCTGCGCATTTTCCAGCGTACAGTTACCGAGGATCACGGCAAATTCTTCACCACCGTAGCGACAGAAAATGTCGCTGGAGCGGAAGGTGCTTTGCAGCAGCTTGCCAAATGCCACCAGCACCAGGTCGCCTACGTGATGGCCGTAGGTGTCATTGAGGCTTTTGAAATTATCAATGTCGATCAGACAAAAAGCGAGTGGGTAGCTGCCGGCAGCCAGCGATTCGCACTCCAGGAAGAATTTGCGCCGGTTATAGATATTGGTGAGAGGATCGAGATAGGAGGAGGCTTCCAACTCTTTAATCAGCAGGTGTTTCTCATTTTCCAGCGTTACCTTTTCCAACTGGTACTGTTTAAGCTGTTTGATAGCGTCGCTGATGGCTATCAACTCCTGGCCGTAGAACACTTCGTTGCGAGCGATATTCATATCGCCGTGGGACAAGCGCAAAATATTATTATGCGTTTTCGTCAGCCAGCGGCTGATATTTGAACAGTAAACCAGCGTAGGCAGGAAGATAAATAGCGCAATCAGACCCGCCAGCGAAATCATGCCGTCAATGGCGGTTTGGCTGTCATAAATCTTGCTCTGCGAGGCGGCGGTCTCCATTTCGAAACTGCGCTGATAGAGCCGTTGCGAGAGCTCACTCAGGTTTTTAACATAGGGATAAATAGCGTCTGTAGGGTAGGCGGTATGCGTGTTTACGGCGGTATATAATCCTTCGGTAATAATTTTGATCTGCTGAGCTGACAACTGCCCCAGGATCTCATTCACCAGTGCAGTAGTTTTCACGTCGTTATAGGTAAGTTTCATAAAAATCAGCCGAGTACTCAACGCATTCAATACGCCGGTGAGCTGAATTGCTTTCAGATAAGCGTCTTTGCGCGCCAGTCGATTAGTATTGACGTCAATAATCTGATCGATGAGTTCCGTCAACGACATGTTCAGCCGGTTATTTAATCGCACTGCCTCAAGAAACATAAATGAATCGGCATCGACCATGCGGTTATCGTAACTATAGCGGTAGTAACTTTTACTGGCCTGGGAAATATAGTAAGCGCTATTGATATTGAACAGATTGGCATTGGCTTCGGTCACCTGCGAAAGCTGCAGGTTGTCATTATTGAGCAATTGTTCCATCAGATTGAGCATGGAAAGCGCGGCAATTTTTTGCCTGATGCCGAGCCGTTGCGAGATTTCGCTGTCGATGTGCGGTCGGAAGTGGGCGATTTTCTCCCGCGCTACGCGATCCGCGTCTTGCCACTGATGTGGAGTGATACGTGGGTCGATCAGGCTTAAACGTTTAAGGCGATGTGCCAATAGTGTGGCCTGAAAAGCCTCTGAAATCTCTTTGGCTCGGGTAATTTTGTATAGATTGAGTTGGTTGTCGCGATACTCGGTGTCAGCTTCCGACAACTCATCGGAAATAAACAGGGCAAATGAGGACATCAGGGCAAAGGTAAAAAAATAGATCAGATATTTTACTTTCATATGCACTACGCGTCCTTGAGCCCGATCCGCTAATTATATCACTGAGTCTCCCGGCCTGTCTTGGCTATACCCAATAGAGGAAGATTGCCTGCAAAGTGCCGTTGAGCAGGGAAGGCTGCCCCATGAGATAGGGTAAGTTCGCACTTTTGACGCCGATGTTCTCATCTGGAAAACGTGCAGCCTCGCAGGGTATCTTTAGCATTTAATGCTGATTTTGATGCCGCATCAGGTGAAGGAGCCTGATGGCGTGGGCAATTCTTCGACAGGATTACGATCCACCTCCGATTTCTCCGCTCCTGTGGCCTGGTCTCTCTGGGTTTTTTTTGTAGCTGTGATACAGTTTATTTACAATCAGGCTCATCGAAATTTCTGCTCTTTTCCGATGGCGAAATAGACGAATGATGAAAGCCTGGCACCTGTAACTCACTGAGACGTCAAAGGGTTTTTATGACACAACAGCCACAGGCGAAGTATCGCCACGATTATCGCGCGCCAGATTACACCATCACTGATATTGACCTGAATTTTGAGTTGGATGCAGAGAGCACTCGTGTCACTGCCGTCAGCAAAATCAAACGCCAGGGCGCTGCCGATGCGGCGCTGGTGCTGAACGGTGAAGACCTGACGCTGGTGAGTATTGAGATCGACGGTCAGCCGTGGACAGCCTATCAGTTGCAGGATAACAAACTGGTTATCGAGCAATTGCCAGCACAATTTACCATGACTATTGTCAATGATATCCACCCGGCCAAAAACACCGCGCTGGAAGGGCTGTATCTGTCCGGCGAAGCGTTGTGTACCCAATGTGAAGCTGAAGGCTTCCGCCACATTACTTATTATCTCGACCGCCCGGATGTGCTGGCGCGGTTTACCACTCGCATCGTGGCCGACAAGGCGCGTTACCCGTTCCTGCTGTCAAACGGCAACCGCGTGGGGCAGGGCGAACTGGAAGATGGGCGTCACTGGGTGAAGTGGCAAGATCCTTTCCCAAAACCCTGTTATCTGTTTGCGCTGGTGGCCGGTGATTTCGACGTGCTGCGCGACAGCTTTACCACCCGTTCCGGTCGCGAAGTGGCGCTGGAGCTGTTCGTTGACCGCGGCAACCTGGATCGCGCCGATTGGGCAATGACCTCGCTGAAGAACTCGATGAAATGGGACGAAACCCGTTTTGGCCTGGAGTACGATCTCGACATTTATATGATCGTCGCGGTCGACTTCTTCAACATGGGCGCGATGGAGAACAAAGGGTTAAATATTTTTAACTCCAAATACGTGCTGGCGAAAGCCGAAACCGCCACCGACAAGGATTACCTGAATATCGAGGCGGTGATCGGCCACGAATATTTCCACAACTGGACCGGCAACCGCGTGACCTGTCGTGACTGGTTCCAGCTCAGCCTGAAGGAAGGGCTGACGGTATTCCGCGATCAGGAGTTCAGCTCCGATTTGGGCTCGCGTCCGGTCAACCGTATCGATAACGTGCGCGTTATGCGCGGTGCGCAGTTCGCCGAAGATGCCAGCCCAATGGCGCATGCTATTCGTCCGGACAAAGTGATCGAAATGAACAACTTTTACACCCTGACGGTGTACGAGAAAGGTTCCGAAGTGATCCGCATGATGCATACGCTGCTGGGAGAAGAACAGTTCCAGAAGGGGATTCAGCTGTATTTCGAACGTCACGACGGCAGTGCGGCGACCTGCGATGATTTCGTTCAGGCGATGGAGGATGCGTCCAACGTTGACCTGTCGCTGTTCCGCCGCTGGTACAGCCAGTCTGGTACGCCGTTACTGACGGTTCGTGATGAATACGACGCCGAGCACCACCAGTACCGCCTGCACGTCAGCCAGAAAACCGCGCCGACCGCCGATCAGCCGGAAAAACTGCCGCTGCACATCCCGCTGGATATTGAACTGTACGATGCACAAGGTAACGTGATTGCCCTGCAGAGAAACGGCTCGCCGATCAATAACGTGCTTAACGTCACCGAAGCGGAACAGACCTTCGTGTTTGATGGCGTGTCGCACAAGCCGGTACCGTCCCTGCTACGTGAGTTCTCTGCACCGGTTAAACTGGATTATCCGTACAGCGATCAGCAACTGACCTTCCTGATGCAGCATGCTCGCAATGAGTTTGCCCGTTGGGATGCGGCACAGAGCCTGCTGGCGACCTACATCAAACTGAACGTGGCCAAACATCAGCAGCAGCAGCCGTTGTCGTTGCCGCTGCACGTTGTTGATGCGTTCCGCGCCGTATTGTTGGACGAGAAGTTGGATCCGGCGTTGGCTGCACAGATCCTGACGTTGCCTTCAGAAAGTGAAATTGCCGAGCTGTTTGCCACTATCGATCCTGAAGCGATCGCCGTGGTGCACGAAGCGATCGTCCGCTGTCTGGCGAAGGAAATGGCCGATGAGTGGCTGGCGGTTTATCACGCTAACAAGACCGACGGCTACCGGGTTGAACATACTGATATCGCGAAACGTGCGCTGCGCAACGTGTGCCTGGGTTACCTGGCCTTTGGCGATGAAGCGCTGGCCGATCGATTGGTGACGGAGCAGTATCGCCAGGCGGATAATATGACCGATTCGCTGGCGGCACTGGCCGCTGCGGTGGCGGCGCAATTGCCTTGCCGCGACGCGCTGCTGGCGGCCTTTGACGAACGCTGGCACCAGGATGGTCTGGTGATGGACAAGTGGTTTGTGCTGCAGGCGACCAGCCCGGCGGCGGACGTGCTGACCAAAGTGCGTGGGTTGCTGAAACACCGTTCATTCAGCCTGAGCAATCCAAACCGCACACGCTCATTGATTGGGGGCTTTGCTTCTGCCAACCCGGCGGCGTTCCATGCGGCGGACGGCAGTGGCTATCAGTTCCTGGTGGAAATCCTCAGCGATTTGAACCAGCGCAACCCGCAGATTGCTGCTCGCCTGATCGAACCTTTGATCCGCTTGAAACGCTATGATGCTTCACGTCAGGCATTAATGCGCAAAGCGCTTGAACAGTTGAAAGGACTGGAGAATTTGTCCGGCGACCTGTTCGAGAAAATCACCAAGGCGCTCGACGCGTAAGTCTAAGAAGGGACGGCATGCCGTCCCTTTTTTAATTTGCTGCGCGGCGTGTGGCCTGGCTTAAGGGGGAGGGCGGAGACAATACTCTGTCCAGCACCTCGGCTTCCAGCTCTGCCAGTTTGACCGACCCTTTGCGTCGTGGGCGCGGCAGGTCGACGGTCAGATCCAAACCGATACGGCCTTCTTCAATCAAAATCACGCGATCCGCCAGCGCAATGGCTTCACTGACGTCATGCGTCACCAGCAATACGGTGAAACCGTGCTGTTGCCACAACCCTTCAATCAATCCCTGCATTTCAATCCGCGTCAAGGCGTCGAGCGCCCCCAAAGGTTCGTCCAACAGCAACAGGCGTGGACGGTGGATCAGCGCACGTGCCAGAGCCACTCGTTGTTTTTGTCCTCCGGACAAGGCCGCTGGCCACTCGTTGGCGCGGTCGGCCAGCCCGACGGCTTCCAGCGCTTGCAACGCATCGGCACGCCAGTTACCGCGCAGGCCAAGGCCCACATTGTCGATCACCTTTTTCCACGGTAGCAGTCGGGCGTCCTGAAACATTAAGCGGGTATCGTCTCTGGCGCTGGCAAGGGGCGCATTCCCGCTCAGCAAGGCGCCGCTGGTGGCTTTTTCCAGTCCTGCCATCAGACGCAGCAGCGTGCTTTTACCGCAGCCACTGCGGCCGACCACGGCGACAAACTGTCCCGCGCTGATGCGCAATTGAATGTTGTCCAGCACGGTGCGGTTACCGTAGCGCTTGGCAATGGACTCCAGCGTGACCGGCGTCCCTTGGGGAATTCGAGCGGGAGTCGTCATAGCGCTTCTCCTTGTTTCAGTTGATAGGCCGGGTGCCAGCGCAACCAGACGCGTTCCAGCAACTGTGCGCTGACGTCCGCCAGCTTGCCGAGCAGGGCATAAAGCACAATCGCCACCACCACCACGTCGGTCTGCAAGAACTCACGTGCGTTCATCGCCAGATAACCGATACCCGAATTGGCGGAAATGGTTTCGGCCACGATCAGCGTCAGCCACATAAAGCCCAACGCGAAACGCACGCCGACCATAATCGACGGCAGAGCGCCCGGCAAAACCACCTGAGCAAAGAGCTGGAAACCGCTCAGGCCGTAGCTGCGCGCCATTTCAAGCAGGCCGTGATCGATATTCTTGATACCGTGATAGGTATTCAAATAAATGGGGAACAGCGTGCCTAACGCCACCAGAAAAATCTTGGCGGACTCATCGATACCGAACCACAGGATCACCAGCGGGATCAGCGCCAGATGCGGCACGTTGCGGATCATCTGCACGGAGCTGTCCAACAGGCGCTCACCCCAACGTGACAAACCGGTGATAAAGCCCAGCACCAGCCCAATGCTGCCGCCGATGCTAAAACCGATCAGTGCGCGCCAACTGCTGATCGTCAGGTGTTGCCACAATTCGCCGCTTTTGGTTAGCGTCCAGAAGGCGGTGACGACCGCGCTCGGCGCCGGCAGAATACGGTTCGACAGCCACCCCGCCTCGACGGAGATTTGCCAGATAACCACCAGCGCTACCGGCAATGCCCAGGGAGCCAGCCGGTGCAATATGCGTTGTGTACCCTTCGCCATAAGGGGGCTCCTCAGCTTTGCGACGCTTTTTGCGGAATATAGATATTGGCCACCACTTCTCCCTGGGCCTTGACCGGTTTGCGCTGCGTGGGGATTTGGTTTTCCACCAGGTCAAGATGGGGGAACAGCAGTTCGCCGACGCGATAGGCCTCTTCCAGATGCGGGTAGCCGGACAGGATAAAGGTATCGATGCCCAGATCGGCATATTCCTGCATGCGCGCCGCCACCGTCGGGCCGTCGCCGACCAGGGCAGTACCGGCCCCGCCACGGACCAAGCCCACCCCGGCCCACAGATTGGGGCTGATCTCCAGATTGTCTTTTTTGCCGCCGTGCAGCGCTGCCATGCGTCGTTGCCCTACAGAGTCAAAGCGGGCAAATGCCTTTTGTGCATCGGCGATGGTTTTTTCATCCAGATTGGCAATCAGTCGGTCTGCTGCACGCCAGGCTTCTTCGGTAGTTTCACGCACGATCACGTGCAGGCGAATACCGAAGCGCACCTTGCGACCTTTAGCCGCCGCTTTGGCGCGGACCTCGGCAATTTTTTCTTTCACCTGCGCCGGGGGTTCTCCCCAGGTGAGGTACATTTCAACCTGTTCGGCGGCCAGATCCTGCGCAGCGGCAGAGGATCCGCCGAAATACAGCGGCGGACGCGGTTGTTGCACCGGCGGGTACAGCAGCTTTGCCCCCTTCACCTGAATATGCTTACCATCGAAATCGACGGTTTCCCCTTCCAGCACCTTTCGCCAAACGTGGGTGAACTCTGCCGAAGCCTCGTAACGTTCTTCGTGATTCAGATGCAGCCCTTCCGCCGCCAGCTCCTCGGGATCGCCGCCGGTAACCAGGTTGAACAACGCTCGACCATTGGAAAGACGATCCAGCGTCGCTGCCTGGCGAGCTGCCAGGGTGGGCGAAATTATGCCGGGGCGCAAAGCCACCAGGAATTTCAGCCGTTGAGTAACAGGAATTAACGATGCGGCCACGAGCCAAGAGTCTTCACAAGAACGGCCGGTGGGGATCAACACGCCGCCGAACCCCAGTCGATCGGCCGCTTGGGCAATTTGCTGCAAATAGCCGTAATCAACGCTGCGCGCGCCTTCGGTGCTGCCGAGATAGTGGCCGTCGCCATGGGTTGGTAAAAACCAGAATACGTTCAGGCTCATCGTCTATTCTCCAAAATTATTGTGCGCTCGGGCGCCAGATGCGTTGCGAGATATCGACCTTCACGGGCACCAGACGGTTGGCGTAAAACAGATCGGCGGTTTGCTGCTGGGCGGCAATGGTGCGTGCGTCCAGCGGTTTGATGGCGGTCGGTGGACGGTGATCCAAATAAGACGAGATCACTTTTTCCGGCAGCCCCATGGCGTTCGCCAGCAGCGTGACGCTTTGCGCCCGGTCGCTTTGAGTCAGCGCATCCGCTTTGGTCAACTCATCGAGCACCTGCTGAATAAACGGCCCGTTAGCTTCGGTATAAGTGCGCACCGCCAGATAGAAGGAGCCGGTTTGATTCAAATCGGTGCCGTCACCCAGCACCCGCACGCCACCCTGCAACAAGGCTGCGGAATAGTACGGGTCCCAGATGGTCCAGGCATCGACGTTGCCCTGCTGGAATGCGGCGCGGGCATCTGCCGGCGTCAGGTAAACCGGTTGGATATCGGTGAATTTCAGTCCGGCTTTTTGCAGCGAACGCAGCAGCAGGTTGTGGGAACTGGAGCCTTTCTGGAAGGCGACCTTGTGGCCTTTCAAATCAGCGACGGTTTTGATCGGGCTATTTTCCGGCACCAGGATCACTTCCGCCTTGGGTTTAGGTGGCTCTACGCCGACATACAGCAGATCCGCCCCGGCGGCCTGGGCAAAGATCGGCGGAATATCGCCGGTGCTGCCCAGATCGATACTGCCGACGTTCAACGCCTCAAGCATCTGCGGGCCGGCGGGGAATTCGATCCAACTGATTTTGGTAGTGGGGAAACGCTGTTCCAGCAGGCGGTGGGATTTTGCCAATACCAGACTGACCGATCCTTTTTGATAACCAATACGAAACTGCGCCGGATCCTGTGCGCTGGCGGAATTGATCCACGCCAGTGAGATGATGCCGGCCAAAGCGCCAGTGCCAAGCCAACGGCCAAGTGATGAAAGTCGCGTCATTCTCTTTCCTTATATAGAGCGTGCTGTCAGGCGGTTTGACGTGCAAACAGAGACGGGGAGAGTTTTACCTGGGGCGGTTTACGGCGACCGAGTGCCAGGTAGAAGCTTTCCAGGGCTTCTTCCAACCGCGATGCCAGCCCGTCGGACAGCGTGATATCTTCACCGCTCAACGCCACCTGGCTATCGTCGGCGAACACCCCGTGCAGCACTTCCTGAGCTTTCAATGCCGCCAACACCGGCTTAAGGGCATAGTCCACTGCCAACATATGACCAATAGAACCGCCGGTGGCCAGGGGTAACACCACCTTATGGTCAAGCGCTCGCTCCGGCAGCAGATCCAGCAGGGTTTTCAGCGCACCGGAAAACGAGGCCTTATACACCGGCGTAGAGACCAACAGGCCGTCGGCCAAAGCCAGTTGCTCGGTAAAGGCTTTTATCGCCGGGCTATTGAAATTGGCGTACAGCAAGTCTTCTGCATCAAAGTCGTGCAGGGTGTAGGAGATCACTTCTACGCCTTGCTGCTGCAACCAATTTTTACTCAAGGAAAGCAGGGCCGCTGAACGTGATGGGATGCGAGGGCTGCCGGACAGTGATATAACGCGCATTACCACTCCTTATAACTAAAAGTTAGGTTTAATTAAAAAATCGTCGAGAAGTGTTTTAAACCTATCAGCAAAGGGGCGGGTTACTTAAATCTCATTTTTTGATTTTGATATGCGTAAATGCGGATTGGCGGGGCATTGGCTCCCCGTAAGGGGAAACGATTGCGTTAAAAACGCTTTTTTTGCTTTTAATCAATTCCAATTGGCCAAGGGATACCGGATAATACGCCCCCGGTTTGCAACCGGGAAATCAGGAGAGTACATGTACTACCCCCTCATCAGAAAAGCGTTGTTCCAGCTCGATCCCGAGCGTGCGCATGAATTGACTTTTCATCAGCTCCGCCGCGTCACCGGCACCCCGTTAGAATTTGTTATTCGCCAGTCTGTGCCGACCAAGCCAGTAAGCTGTATGGGGCTCTCTTTTAAAAATCCTTTGGGTTTGGCCGCCGGCCTGGATAAAGACGGCGAGTGCATCGACGCATTCGGTGCCATGGGCTTTGGCTTTGTCGAAGTTGGCACCGTGACGCCACGCCCGCAGTCGGGCAATGACAAACCGCGTCTGTTCCGCATCGTGGAAGCGGAAGGCCTGATCAACCGAATGGGCTTTAATAACCAGGGCGTGGATAATCTGGTTGAAAACGTTAAGAAATCCCATTTCGGCGGTATTCTGGGGATTAATATCGGTAAGAATAAAGATACCCCGGTCGAGCAAGGAAAAGACGATTATCTGATCTGTATGGATAAAGTTTATCCGTATGCCGGTTATATCGCGATTAACATTTCGTCACCCAATACGCCGGGGTTACGATCCTTACAGTACGGCGAAGCGTTAGACGATCTTTTGGCCGCCATTAAAAATAAGCAGCAGGAATTGCATGCGCGCCATCACAAATATGTGCCGGTGGCGGTAAAGATCGCGCCGGATCTTTCAGAAGAAGAATTGATCCAAATAGCCGACAGTTTGGTGCGCCATAATATTGATGGTGTGATCGCGACCAATACCACGCTGGATCGTAAATTGATCCAGGGGCTGAATTATTGCGAGCAAATGGGGGGCCTGAGTGGTCGTCCGCTGCAGGCGAGCAGCACCGAAGTGATTCGTCGTTTGTCGCTAGAGCTGCAAGGGCGTTTACCGATTATCGGCGTTGGCGGAATTGATTCCCTGATGGCCGCACGGGAAAAAATGGCGGCCGGTGCTTCGCTGGTACAAATTTATTCCGGATTTATCTTCAAAGGTCCGCGCCTGATTAAAGATATCGTTAACTACATCTAATATTTTTCCTTTCATTTTCAGCCGGGGGTTTATTTCTTCCCCCGGCTCGTCTATATTTTGTCCACTAGCATAAATATCGTTCGCGGAATTATCCGATGTTTAAGCGACTTGAGTGGTGATAAAATCACCTTTTAGGGTAAATACGGCGTGGCATGGGCAGCGAGAAGGATAAGACATGAAGATAAAACCTGACGATAATTGGCGTTGGTATTTTGACGCCGAACACGATCGGCTAATGCTGGATTTAGCCAATGGGATGATCTTCCGCTCGCGTTTTCCTGCCAAAATGTTAACCCCGGATGCCTTTGATGAGTGTTCTTTCTGTGTGGATGACGCGGCGCTTTATTTTAATTATGAAGAGCAGTGCAAACAGATAAAGCTCAGCCATGAACAACGCGCCGAACTGGTATTAAATGCCCTGGTGGCCTATCGCTTCCTAAAACCGCTGATGCCGAAAAGCTGGCATTTCTCGCAGCAGCATTACCCGTTGCAGCCGAAAAATGGCGAATTAGCGGCGGTGAAGGTGATGGAGAGCGGCGTTGAAGCGCGTCTGCTGGTGGTGGAAGCCGGTGATAACGCCAGCCTGTGCCTGCTGGCGCAAAACCAACTCTCCGTCGCTGGTCGCACTATGGTTCTGGGTGACGCCATCAAAGTGATGCACGATCGCCTTAAACCCTGCGCGCAAGATGAAACCTCCGCCCCGGCTTACGACAGGGCGGTATAACGGCGATTACGCCAGCGTCAAATCGCTTTTTGGAATACAGCTGCAGCAAAGGATGGTGCCATTGTTGGCTACCGCACTTTTCTTCAGCGGCGCCACTTCGCCACTGACCAAAGTGATGCGACAACTTCCGCAAATTCCCGCACGGCATGAATAAGGCACGCGGAGCCCTTGCTGTTCCAACTGCTCCAGTAAGATCTGCTGATTATTGCCGGTAAACACCGTTCCCGCGTATTCGATAGTGACGCTATGTTCACTGTCCTGCGGTGCCTGCACGCTCTCAACCACTTTTCCAGCGCCATACGGGCGTGGCGGCTTGGTGGATAACACTTCTACTCTATCGCCGACGCGGATAATACCGCTGCTGCGCGCCACCATATTCTGGCCAAAATCGATATCGCCGTTATCAGCCGTGCGGAATTTCTGCAGAGTGCTTAGTGGTTCGCCGCTTGGGTGCTTGCGCCCACGTTCGGTGCTGACGGTGGTCAACACGCAGCGGCTACAGGGTTTGACCAGATCAAACATCACGTCACCGACGCGGATCACCTGCCAACCATCCTCGGCCCAGGCATTCGCGCCGGTGACCACCAGATTGGGGCGGAACTGCTCAAGCTTGATGCTGCCGGGGCAACGTTGCTGCAAATCGTTGAATGAGGCTTCGTTGATCAGCAAATAAGGATAGCCGTCGGCGAAAGAAAGGGGGATTTCCGGGTGTTTTTTCACGCGGCGGGTCAGCTCGGGGCCAAGCCAACGCAGCTGCACTTCACGCTGGAAATAACCGCTCAGCCAGCTGTTAATCGCTGCCGGCGCAATCAGGGCGGTGAAATGATTGCCCCAAACTTCGGTCGGTTGCGCCTCAGGGGCGAAATCGCTGAAGCGGATGGCCGCACTTTCTCCGTCCGGCGCGGTCAGAAATAGCCCATCGGGCAGCAGAGCCGGGGTGAACATCACCATTTGCGGATATTGGCGCGCGGTAATAAAGGTGCCATCCGGTTCGGTGATCATAAAGGTACGGTCGAAAGCCAATCCACTGCTGGAAGCCTGCGCGTGCGAAAGCTGCAAACCACGAAGCGATTTCACCGGATGAACGTAAATTTTCGAAAGCGTAATCACCCTTATCCCCGTGCGATTATTAAATAGAAGGGAGCAACTTTATGACAAGCGGTCTGGATTAGCTATAATGCGCAACAATTTTCTTTTTGGTGATAAGTACGATATGAACTCTCTGTTTGCCAGCACGGCGCGTGGACTGGAAGAACTGTTAAAAAGCGAACTGGAAGCGCTGGGCGCTCACGCCTGTAAAGTAGTGCAGGGTGGGGTACATTTTCAGGGTGACGATCGTCTTCTGTACCAAAGCTTGCTGTGGAGCCGTCTGGCCTCACGTATTTTGCTGCCGCTGAATGAATTCCGCGTGCACAGCGATCTGGATCTGTATCTGGGTGTGCAGGCGATCGACTGGACTAACATTTTCGGCGTGGATAAAACCTTCGCCGTGCATTTCAGCGGCGTGAACGAAGAGATCCGCAACAGCCAATATGGTGCGTTGAAGGTTAAGGACGCCATCGTCGACAGCTTCACTCGCAAACTCGACCAGCGTCCGACGGTTGCGAAGCAGCAGCCGGATATTCGCGTCAATGTGTTCCTGCAGCGCGATATGGCCAGCGTGGCGCTCGATCTGAGCGGTGAAGGCCTGCATCAACGTGGCTACCGTGATCTGACCGGCCAGGCACCGCTGAAAGAGAGCCTGGCGGCGGCGATTGTGCAACGTTCCGGCTGGCAGCCGGGGACTCCGATGCTTGATCCTATGTGTGGCTCGGGGACGCTATTGATCGAAGCGGCGATGATAGCTTCCGATCGCGCTCCGGGTCTGCACCGTCAACATTGGGGCTTTACCGCCTGGAATGGCCATAACGTCGATCTGTGGCGCGAAGTGATCACCGAAGCGCAGGTCCGTGCACGCCGTGGCTTGCAAGAAACCACCTCACGTTTCTTCGGTTCTGATATCGATCGTCGGGTGATTGAAATGGCGCGCGGCAATGCCCGTCGTGCAGGCGTTGCCGAACTGATTACCTTTAACGTCAACGACGTCGCCAAACTGACCAATCCACTGCCGGAAGGCCCGACGGGCACCGTAGTGTGCAACCCGCCGTACGGCGAGCGTCTGGAAAGTGAACCGGCGCTGATCGCCTTGCATAATATGCTGGGCCGTATCATGAAGAGCGCATTCGGCGGCTGGCAGTTGTCATTGTTCAGCGCATCGCCGGAACTGCTGAGCTGCCTGCAACTGCGTGCCGAACGCCAGTTCAAGGCCAAAAATGGCCCGCTGGACTGCGTGCAGAAAAATTACCAACTGGCGGAGAACCCACAGGGCTCCGGCGGTATTCAGGTAGCGGAAGATTTTGCCAACCGCCTGCGCAAGAACCTGAAGAAGCTCGACAAGTGGGCCAAACAGCAGGGCATTGAATGCTATCGCCTGTATGATGCTGACCTGCCGGAATACAACGTGGCGGTAGACCGCTACGGCAGCAAGGTGGTGGTACAAGAGTATGCGCCGCCGAAAACCATCGATGCGCAGAAAGCGCGTCAACGTCTGTTCGATGTGATCAATGCCACGCTGGCGGTGCTGGAATTGCCGTCCAATCAGTTGATCCTGAAAACCCGTGAGCGCCAGAAAGGCAAAAACCAGTATGAAAAACTGGCGCAGAAGGGTGAGTTCCTGCTGGTGGAAGAGTTTAACGCCAAGCTGTGGGTGAACCTGACTGACTATCTCGATACCGGCCTGTTCCTCGACCACCGTATTGCTCGCCGCATGCTGGGTGAGATGAGCAAGGGCAAAGACTTCCTCAACCTGTTCGCCTATACCGGCACCGCCAGCGTACACGCCGGATTGGGTGGCGCGCGCAGTACCACCACGGTGGATATGTCGCGTACCTATCTCGAATGGGCAGAGAAAAACCTGCGCGTTAACGGCCTGACCGGCAAACAGCACAGATTGATCCATGCGGATTGCCTGTCATGGCTGCAAAATGCCGACGAACAATTCGACGTGATCTTTATCGATCCGCCGACCTTCTCCAACTCCAAGCGGATGGAGAACACTTTTGACGTTCAGCGCGATCACCTGGTGCTGATGCAAGATTTGAAACGGTTGCTGCGTCGTAACGGGACCATCATGTTCTCGAACAACAAGCGCGGTTTCCAGATGGATATGGCCGGCCTGAGCGCCCTGGGTCTGGAGGCGAAAGAAATTACCGCCCAGACGCAGTCGCAGGACTTTGCCCGTAACCGTCAAATTCATAACTGCTGGCTGGTTACCCACGCCAGCGAAGGAAAATAATTACTATGTCGTTAATCAGCATGTCCGGTGCCTGGCTGTCATTCAGCGATGCGCCGCTTTTAGATAACACCGAAATTCATATTGAAGACAACGAACGCGTTTGTCTGGTTGGGCGTAATGGCGCCGGTAAATCCACGCTGTTGAAGATCCTCGGTAAAGAAATTCCGCTGGACGATGGCCGGGTGATTTACGAGCAAGATCTGATCGTTGCGCGTCTGCAACAGGATCCCCCGCGCAATATCGGCGGGACAGTATTCGATTTCGTGGCCGAAGGCGTGGCCGAACAGGCGGAACACCTGAAGGCCTATCACGCGATTTCGCACTTGGTGGAAACCGATCCGAGCGAAAAAAACCTGACGCGTATGGCGCAGATTATGGAAATCCTCGATCACCAGGGGCTTTGGCAACTCGACAGCCGCATCAGCGAAGTGTTGCTGCAGCTGGGCCTGAACGGGGACGCTGAGCTTTCCTCGCTGTCCGGCGGTTGGCTGCGTAAAGCGGCGCTGGGACGCGCGCTGGTCAGCTCTCCACGCGTATTGCTGCTGGACGAACCGACCAACCACCTGGACATTACCACCATCGACTGGCTGGAAGGCTTCCTGAAAGAGTTCCAGGGCAGCATCGTGTTCATTTCCCACGACCGTTCCTTTATCCGCAACATGGCGACGCGCATTGTCGATCTCGACCGTGGCAAGCTGGTGTCCTGGCCGGGCAATTATGATCTGTATCTGCTGAGCAAAGAAGAAGCGCTGCGCGTAGAAGAGCTGCAAAACGCCGAATTCGACCGCAAGCTGGCGCAGGAAGAAGTGTGGATCCGTCAGGGCATCAAGGCGCGTCGTACCCGTAACGAAGGCCGCGTACGTGCGCTGAAGGCATTACGTAACGAGCGTTCAGAACGTCGTGAAGTGATGGGCACCGCCAAAATGCAGGTTGAAGAAGCGGTACGCTCCGGCAAGATCGTGTTCGAGATGGAAGATGTCAACTATCAGGTCGGCGGCAAAGTGCTGGTGCGCAATTTCTCCGCTCAGGTGCAGCGCGGCGACAAGATTGCCCTGGTCGGTCCGAACGGCTGCGGCAAGACGACCTTGCTGAAGCTGATGCTTGGCCAGTTGAAGGCCGACAGCGGTCGCGTACACTGCGGCACCAAGCTTGAAGTGGCCTACTTCGACCAGCACCGCGCCGAACTGGATCCGGAACGTACGGTGATGGACAACCTGGCAGAAGGCAAGCAGGAAGTGATGGTCAATGGCCGTTCCCGTCACGTACTGGGCTATCTGCAGGACTTCCTGTTCCATCCGAAACGCGCCATGACGCCGGTGAAAGCATTGTCAGGCGGCGAGCGTAACCGTCTGTTGCTGGCCAAGCTGTTCCTGAAGCCAAGCAACTTATTGATTCTCGATGAACCAACCAACGATCTTGACGTCGAAACGCTGGAGCTGCTGGAAGAGTTGATCGATGGCTATCAGGGCACCGTGCTGCTGGTGAGCCACGATCGTCAATTCGTCGACAACTCCGTGACCGAGTGCTGGATCTTTGAAGGCAACGGCGAGATCAGCACCTTTGTCGGTGGTTATTACGATGCGCACCACCAGCGCGCAACGGCAAAACCTATTCGCCAGGTCGCGGCTGAACAGAATAAGCCGGCGGCGGAGAAAAAGGCTGAACAGCCCAAGAAACCGGCGGCTAAACTGAGCTATAACTTGTTACGCGAACTGGAACAGTTGCCGCAACGCCTTGAACAGCTGGAAGCGGAAATTGAAGCACTGCAGGCGCAAATGAGCGATGCTGATTTCTTCACGCGCCCCCACAGCGAAACACAACAGGTGTTGACGGCGCTGGCTGCCGCCGAAGGAGCGTTGGAAGAAGCCTTCGCCCGTTGGGAAGAGTTGGAAGCGATGAAAAACGGCTAACCGTTGAGAATACCGTCCGCGCGCTGCTGCGGACGGTATTGCCGTACCGGTGAGCGACGTTGTTAAGGAGGATTATGGTGTGTTCCCACGAGAATCACGAGCAGCACAGTCACGCAACACACGCAAAACAGCAACAGGACAATCTGATGCTGTGTCCACAATGCGACATGTTGGTGGCCTTGCCGCCGCTGGCATATGGTTCAAAAGCGGTATGCCCGCGTTGTAAAACGACCCTCAGCTCCCGCTGGCAGGAACCGCGCAAGCGGCCAATCGGCTATGCACTCAGCGCATTGTTCATGCTTCTGCTGGCGAATATTTTCCCGTTTATCAATATGCGCGTTGCCGGCCTCGGTAACGAAATCAAACTGATCCAGATCCCGCAGGTGATGGTGGCGGAAGACTACGCCAGCATGGCCACGTTGTTTATGGTGTTCGTACAGTTGATCCCTGCATTCTGCATGGTGGCGATCATTGTGCTGTGTGCCCGAGTGCGTATCCCCCTTGGCCTGAAAGAGTGGATGGCCAAGATGCTGTTCCAGTTTAAAACCTGGTGCATGGTGGAGATTTTCCTCGCAGGGGTGTTGGTCAGCTTCGTCAAGCTGATGGCCTATGGTGATATCGGTATCGGCAGCAGCTTTGTGCCTTATTGCCTGTTCTGCCTGCTGCAGGTGCGCGCCTTCCAATGTGTCGATCGCCGCTGGTTATGGAATGACATTGAACCTGCACCGCGGCTCGATCGTCCAATGCAGGTTGGGCACATCGGGTTGCGCCAGGGCCTGCGCTCTTGCCAATGCTGTACGGCGATTCTGCCGGCCGAGATGACCCGTTGTCCGCGTTGCCACACCAAAGGTTATGTCCGTCGTCGCCACAGTTTGCAATGGACATTGGCACTGCTTGTCACCTCTATCATGCTGTATATTCCGGCTAATCTGCTGCCTATTATGGTTACCGAAGCCCTGGGCAACAAAATCACCTCTACCATCATGGCCGGGGTGATCCTGCTGTGGGGCGAGGGATCTTATCCGGTGGCGATGGTGATCTTCATCGCCAGCATCATGGTGCCGTCGTTGAAAATGTTGGCGATTGGCTGGTTGTGCTGGGATGCTAACGGCAGGCATAAACCCCGGGCTGATAGCGAACGGATGCACCTGATTTATGAAGTGGTTGAATTCGTTGGCCGCTGGTCAATGATCGACGTGTTTGTGATTGCCGTGCTTTCGGCATTGGTACGGATGGGACAATTGATGAGTATTTATCCTGCTACTGGCGCACTGCTGTTCGCCATGGTGGTGATCCTCACTATGTTTGCTGCCATGACGTTTGACCCCCGGCTGACCTGGGATCGCGTAAATGAAACAATAAAAAAGGAGCCGCAAGGTGACGGAAAATAATCATAGCGTCGCGGACGTTGAAAAGATCAAGCGCTGGTCGCCGGTGTGGATTATCCCCATCGTCACTGCGCTGATCGGCGCCTGGATCCTGTTTTACCATTTCAGCCACCAGGGGCCTCAGGTGACGCTGGTCACCACAACCGCTGAAGGTTTGGAGGCGGGTAAAACCAAAATCACCAGCCGTAGCGTTGACGTCGGTGTAGTGGAAACCGTGACCCTGAGCGATGACCTGAGCAAGGTGGTGGTGCAGGCTCGGTTAAACTCCGGCATGGAGAAATTGCTGCGCGAGGATACCGCCTTCTGGGTGGTGAAACCGCAGATTGGCCGTGAAGGTATTTCCGGTCTGGGTACGTTGCTGTCTGGTGCTTACATCGAGCTGCAGCCGGGCAAAAAAGGCAAAGAGAAAAACGATTACCAACTGCTGGATGCACCACCGTTGGCTTCTCCGGACGCCAAAGGGTTGCGCATCATACTGGACAGTGAGAAATCGGGGCAGTTGAATGCCGGCGATCCGGTATTGTTCCGTGGCTACCGCGTTGGCTCGGTAGAGACCAGCTATTTTGATCCGAAAATGCGCGCCATGCGCTATCAGCTGTTCGTCTCCGCTCCTTACGACCAACTGGTGACCAGCAACGTTCGCTTCTGGAAAGACAGCGGCGTGGCCTTCGACATGTCCGCGCAGGGGATGCGGGTAGAAATGGGATCCCTGGCTACGCTGTTCAGCGGTGGCGTCAGCTTTGACGTGCCGGACGGTTGGGATCGCGGTGAGCAGGTAAAAGAGAAAACCGAATATCAGCTGTTCGATAACCAACGCAGCATCCAGGATTCGTTGTACACCGTACACAAAGATTACCTGATGTTCTTCTCCGACTCGATCCGTGGCCTGCAGCCGGGGGCGCCAGTTGAGTTCCGCGGCATCCGTTTGGGGACCGTGGCGCAAGTACCATTCTATAAAGAAGGTATGATGCAGCGTCTGGATAACGACTACCGGATCCCGGTGTTGATCCGCATCGAACCCGATCGCTTCCAAAAACAGTTGGGCGGCAATTTCGATATTGAAGGCCATCTGAAAGATGCTGAATCTCGCGGTATGCGTGCTGCGCTGAAATCTGCCAACCTGCTAACCGGTTCACTGTATATCGATCTGGATTTCTATCCGCAGGAGAAACCGTGGAAAGGGCCGCGTGAGCTGTTTGGTTATCCGTTGATGCCGACCACCAGCGGCGGTCTGGCGCAGATCCAACAGAAACTGATGCAGACCTTGGATAAGATCAACGCGATGCCATTGAATCCGATGATCAATGAAGCGACCAAGACCCTGGCGGAAAGTCAGAAAACCATGAAGTCGACGCAACAGACCATGAAATCGTTGAACGACATCATCGCCAGCAAAGAGATGAAGGCACTGCCGCAGGATATGCAGAAAACGCTGCAGGAGCTGAATCGCAGCATGAAAGGCTTCCAGCCAGGTTCACCGGCCTACAACAAGATGGTCGGCGATATGCAACGTCTCGATCAGGTGCTGCGTGAGTTGCAGCCAGTGCTGCGCACTCTGAACGAAAAGAGCAACGCGCTGGTATTTGAAGCCGCGGGCAGTAACGATCCTCAGCCGAAGAAGGCCAATAAATGATGAAATGGATTCCTGTAGCCCTGGCGCTGGTACTCAGCGCCTGTAGCAGCACACCACAGAAAACCTATTACCAACTGCCGGCGCTGGGTGCGCCGACACAGGTGAGCGGCGGTGAGACTTCTCGCCAACTGTGGTTGGAACACGTCACCGTGGCGGATTATCTGGCGCAGAACGGGGTGGTTTATCAAACCAATGATGTGCAGTACGTTATTGCTCAGAATAACCTGTGGGCCAGCCCGCTCGACCAGCAGCTGCAGCAAACGCTGGTCACTAACCTGAGCAGCGCATTGCCGGGCTGGGTGGTCTCCTCCCAACCGATGAGCAGCGATCAGGATGTGTTGAACGTGACGGTCAGCGGTTTCCATGGTCGTTTTGATGGCAAGGCGATTATTCGTGGCGAATGGGTGCTGAGTCATCAAGGCAAGCTGACCAAACGGCCATTCAGCCTGGAGCTGAAACAGGGCGAGGATGGTTACGATGCGTTAGTCCGTACCTTGGCGCAAGGCTGGCAGCAAGAGGCGCAGTCCATCGCCTCGCAGGCCGGTCGTTTTTAGTCATAATTTGGACTAAAAAGGTCTAATCCCTTCCGATGAAAAATATTAAAACTTTTCGTCGGGAGGGATTTTTATTTTATTTCAATAAGTTAACCTCTTTCCCGGCATATCAGCCACTTAGCCAATTCTGCGTGTGTAGCTCACAAATATGACATTGGCGTGAATTTTGCGCATTGATCTTCCCTTCATTTAGCGCTATTGCTTATACGTGGCTGCACAAAAAGCAGCCATTGTTTTCTTTCCACCAGACCAAATATGAGGGAAACGAGGCATGAAGAGACAGAAACGCGATCGTCTGGAAAGGGCGCATTCACGAGGTTATCAGGCAGGTATCTTAGGGCGTTCTAGGGAATATTGTCCCTACCAATCATCTGTGGACGCCCGGTCTCAATGGCTGGGAGGTTGGCGAGAAGCCATGGAAGACAGGGCTGTGACCGCTTAAGCGGCTCTCTGTCAAAAAAAAGGAATAACCTCCGCTCCGGGCGGAGGTTTTTGTTTAAACAGTCTTATTCCTGCCAGCGTTTCAGCAAGATACTCGCATTCACGCCGCCAAAGCCAAAGCCGTTCGACAGCGCGTAGTTGATGGTCATTGGTTGCGCTTTATTGGCCACCAAATGCAATCCCTCGGCCGCCGGGTCTGGATTATCCAGATTCAGCGTGGCTGGTGCGATCTGATCGCGCAGTGCCAGCGCCGTAAATATGGTTTCCAGCCCGCCTGCAGCCCCGAGTAAATGTCCCGTAGCAGATTTGGTCGACGTGATGGCTATGCTGCCCCCGGTACCGAACAGGTGTTTAATGGCGTTGATCTCACCCAAATCACCGACGGGTGTTGAGGTCGCGTGGGCATTCAGGTGCTGAATTTGCTCCGGTGTGACACCGGCCTGTTTCAGCGCAATTTTCATTGCGCGATAGGCGCCGTCACCGTCTTCAGCACCGGAGGTCATGTGGTAGGCATCGGCACTGGTACCGTAGCCGACAATTTCTGCCAGTGGTGTGGCACCACGCGCCAGCGCATGTTCCAGCGTTTCAATAACCAACATGCCGGCACCTTCCCCCATGACAAAACCGTTGCGGGCACTGTCGAATGGCCGGGAGGCTTTTTCTGCCTCTTCAGGTGACGTCGTGGACATGGCGCGCGCTGCGGCAAAGCCCCCGAGGCTGACGGTGTCGATTGCGGCTTCTGTACCGCCACACAGCGCGATATCGGCCTCATCGTTACGAATCATGCGTACCGCGTCACCAATAGCCTGGACGCCTGCTGCACAAGCGGTAACGGGGGCACCGATCGGGCCCTTGAACTGGTGCTTAATAGACACATGACCGGCCGCCAGATTGACCAGGAACGAAGGAATGGTAAATGGCGAAAGGCGTTTGGCACCCCGGCTGTCGGTGGTACGCACCGCGTGAGCAATCGCCGGAAAGCCACCGATACCGGAGGCAATCACGGTTGCGGTGCGCTCCTGCTTATCTTCCGTATCCGCTGTCCAGCCTGCCTGACGAATAGCCTCATCGGCCGCCGCCATCGCCAGCAGAATAAAGCGGTCCATTTTCTTTTGGTCTTTTGGCGGTACGGAGCTGTCGGGGTCAAAACCTGCCTCGGCGTCCTGCTCCAGTGAAGGCACCTGCCCGCCGATTTTAACCTGCAGGTCGGCAACGATCTCTTCCGGGAGCGGACGAATACCGGACTGGCCATTCAGCAGACGCTGCCAGATAGCCTCTACGCCGCATCCCAGTGGCGAAACGGCGCCCATGCCGGTAATGACTATACGACGACTGTTCATAGTGACTCCTTGGATGATTCGGGGGGGAATGCAGAAAGGTTCTGCTGCATCAGGGCCGCGCGTTGGCGCATACCGTCGGTCGCTGCCGGCCCTGGCGCTAAGGTAATATTATGCAGCGCGATAGGCTGCCGGGTAATGCTGTCGATCAGTTCTACGCGTATTGGCTGCCCGGTACGGCGGTCGACCAGTTCCGCGCTAATGCCGTCATCGGCCAGATGGGTATTTCCCCAATGGAACAGGGCCGCGAGCACTGGGAAGAAATCCTTGCCGCGTTCGGTCAGCAGATACTCATACCGTATCGGCCGGGTTTGATATCGCTGCTTATGCAGGATACCGCTTTCCACCAGGTATCTCAGGCGTCGGGTCAATATGGTGGGCGAAAGCCCCAGGCTTTGCTGGAATTCATCAAACCGCGATAGGCCATGGAACGCATCGCGAAGAATCAGGATACTCCACCATTCTCCCACGCGGTCCAGTGAGCGGGCTACTGGGCATGGCATGTTGTCAAAACGGGTTTTCTGCATGGCATACCTCCTGGTAACTACAATAATTGTAGTTACTATTTAGCCGCCATGAACCTGGGGTTTAAAAGCACAGGGCACGATAATGGCGGGGAAATAAAACGGCGACCGGGAAGGGCCGCCGTGACTGCGATTAGAACGCAGCAGTGTCCTTGAACAGGCCCACTTTAAGATCGCTGGCGGTGTAAATCACCTGGCCGTCGACCAGAACTTCACCATCAGCCACACCCATAATCAGCTTACGGATGATCACGCGTTTGAAGTTGATGCGGTAGGTGACTTTCTTCGCAGTCGGCAATACCTGGCCGGTGAATTTAACTTCACCCACGCCCAGCGCACGACCTTTGCCTTCGCCACCCAGCCAGCCGAGGTAGAAGCCTACCAACTGCCACATGGCATCCAGACCCAGGCAGCCTGGCATCACTGGATCGCCGATAAAGTGGCAACCGAAGAACCACAGGTCAGGATTGATATCCAGTTCCGCTTCCACATAGCCTTTGTTGTGGGTACCACCGTCTTCGGTCATCTTGACCACGCGGTCCATCATCAACATGTTACCTGCCGGCAACGGCGGGCCGCCGGCGCCAAACAGCTCGCCACGGCCGGATGCTTCGAGGTCTTCTTTCGTATAGGAGTCGCGTTTTTCTACCATGTTCTCAGTAAACCTTATTTTAATGAAGGGCGCAGATTAGCTTACACGTGTACGCTGAACAAGTCCGATCAGCCGTGGTTGAACCAGTTGAGCCAACGAAGTGGCCACGGCCAGCGCCGGCGTTCCTGCGGATTCACCTGTGCAATCCGTTCCTGAATCGCAGCCAACAGATTAGGTTGCTGTTCATCAGAGTAAGGATAACCGGTGAGTAATGGCAAGGCCTCTGCGGCGCTGTCGACGGCCCACAGATGGAATTGCCCCTCGCGCACCGCATCGACTACGTCCTGGCGTAGACACAGGTGGCGCACGTTGGTAGCGGGCATGATGATGCCCTGTTTGCCTGTCAAACCGCGACGTTGGCAAACTTCGAAAAAGCCTTCGATCTTCTCGTTGACGCCGCCAATAGGCTGTACATTGCCGAATTGGTCGACGGAGCCGGTTACCGCAATTTGCTGGGTAATTGGCTGCGACGAGAGTGCACTGATAAGCGCACATAACTCGGCCAGTGAGGCGCTGTCGCCATCCACTTCGCCGTAAGATTGCTCAAACACGATTGAAGCCGAGAAGGGCAGCGGCTGGTCCAGTTCCAGTTCGGAAATCAGGAACGCCTGCATAATCATCATGCCTTTAGCATGCAGATTGCCGCCAAGTTCGGCTTTGCGCTCGACGTCGGTAAATTCGCCATCGCCAAGATGCACCACACAGCTGATGCGAGATGGTTCGCCAAAGCTGCGTGGGTGGCCAGGATATTCCAACACCGACAGGCCGTTGATCTGGCCGACGACTTCCCCCTCGGTTTCAATCAGGATTTGGCCCAGCTCAATTTCATCCTGCATCCGCTCTGCGAGGTAGCTTTCACGCCACTCGCGGGCATTCAATGCGGCTTCGAATGCTTTGGCGGTGATGCTCTCTTCCTCGGCATACAGTGCCGCTTCAGAAAGTTGTTGGCTGATCCACAGCGGGGAGAGCGGCAGATTGCCCTGATCGCCGCTGTGACGCACGGCTTGAACCATTAACGGATACCAGGCATCGGCGGCCAGCGGTGGTAATTGCTTCTCGTCGATAAGGGCATTGACGTAGCCACACCATTGCACCATGTCATCGATTTCGGTGAGTTGCAGATCTTCTTCGTATTCGCCGTAGACCGCCTGCTCGCTCAGCTCCGGCTCGATATCATGGAAATCGGCCAGACCGTGGCGATCGCCCACAACGATTAGCCGTAATTCCAACGGCATCGGGGGAATGGCAATCGGCAGCGGTCGCGTTTCATCCGGGGAAACCCAATGGAATTGGCGCTGGGTGATCATTTGCTTCAACCGCAGCCACAGTAACGGCTGAGCCAGCAGGGAACGTGCCGACAGGATCAGCACGCCACCGTTGGCTTTATGCACCAGGCCAGGTTGCAAGCTGATTTCATTGTTGTGGATCCTGACGCAGCCAAACAGCTGCTCCGGCTCAATCCACTCCTGAAACACACAGGCGCCACCGGCCGCAAAGGCTTCATCACCCTGGCTTGCGGGCTCAACGCTGACTTTGCTGCCCTGGATCACATAGTGACTGCCCTTAAACGCGGTATTCTGCGGTTGCAGTTGTTCAACTGCCTGGGCTATCAATGCCAGATACTCACGCGTTTCCTGCGCTTTCAACAGCATGAAACGCGGTGGCGACTGTGGATGGCAAAACAGCGTCAGTGCATTTTCCAGCCGAGGCTGAATGGAAGCAAAGGACACGGGCGCCAACTGCGCGGCGGTATCAAATATCGCTTGATAAGGCGTAACGTCCGGCAACAGTGATTGCCATTCAAGTCGGTTATTGGTCAAAGTGTTAGATGCAATCGTCAAAAAGGGAAAGGGCGATTATACAAGAATAATGACAGCTTGATACATGCAGAGTCGTAGTTGGTGTCAGGGAGTTTGACATCGAGCGATGACTGTGCAAAAAACAGTCTAAAAGCGGGGGAATTGCCGGGGAAATTCGGCGCAAAGCTGTTATGCTTAATTAAAGTTACGCGGTCACTGAAGAGCTCACGATGAAATATCAGCAACTGGAAAATCTGGAGAGCGGTTGGAAATGGAAGTACCTGGTGAAGAAGCACCGGGAAGGGGAAGCTATTACCCGCCACATTGAAAACAGCGTTGCTCAGGAAGCCATTGAAGAGCTGCTGAAGCTGGAAAATGAGCCGGTAAAAGTGCTGACGTGGATTAGCCACCATATGAATCCGGAACTGGATAACCGGATGAAGCAGACGATCCGCGCACGGCGTAAACGTCATTTTAACGCAGAACACCAACATACGCGTAAAAAATCTATCGATCTGGAGTTTTTGGTTTGGCAGCGTTTGGCTGGCCTGGCTCGTCGCCGTGGCGTGACTTTGTCAGAAACCGTGGTTCAGTTGATTGAAGATGCGGAACGTAAAGAGAAGTATGCCAGTCAGATGTCATCGCTGAAACAGGATTTAAAAGCCATTCTCGGTAAAGACGAACAGTAAGTCCCCGCTCCGTGATTCCTTGAAAGGGGGCACGTAGCCAGTTACGCTGATTTTGAGCGAAAAAAAAACCCCGCATAGCGGGGTTTTTTACTAAGAGTGGTAGCTTAGCCTTGTGGCTGAGTTACAACGTCTTTGATACCTTTAACTTCGATCTCTACGCGACGATCTGGTGCCAGGCAATCGATCTGTGCTTTGGTAGCACGGCCAGCTTTGTAGCCACAGGTGTTACCAGTGACGGAATCAGCTTCGCCCATACCACGTGCAGAGATTTTGTCTGAAGGAATACCTTTAGATACCAGGTAGTCAACAACGCTTTGAGCGCGTTTTTCAGACAGTTTCTGGTTGTACTGGTCAGAACCAACGGCGTCGGTGTAACCCAGAACTACAACAGAACCATCTTTAGGATCCATGGAGCTCAGCTGAGTGTACAGCTGGTCCAGAGCCTGTTGGCCTTCTGCTTTCAGAGTGGATTTGTTGAAGTTGAACAGCACGTCAGACTTCAGAGTGAAACGCTTGGTTTCAACAACTGGAGCTGGAGCCGGAGCTGGTGCTGGAGCAACAACATCATCCTGACCGAAACGGTAAGAAACACCCAGGCTCAGCATGGTGTTGTCTGGACGTGCGCCGACAGTACCTGCATCACCGATGTTGCTAACGAATTGGTAGTCCAGGCGAGTAGCCCAGTTTTTGGTCAGTGCGTACTCAACACCCACTGCAGCCAGCGGAGAAACGCCAGTGTCGTGGTCGCTCAGACGAGTGCCATTGCCGTAGTTAGCTTTGGAATCTGCACGCCATACCATACCACCCAGACGAGTGTAGATGTCCAGATCGTCGATGATTGGGTAGCTCAGTTTAGCTGCCAGTTGAACGCCCTGTGCTTTGAAAGCACCGTTGTTCACGCTGCCTTTGTAAGGCATACGGCCAAGCCAGTCATAGCCCAGCTCGAAGCCCAGGTATTGGTTCGCCTGGTAACCCAGGAACGCGCCAGCACCCAGTTGATCTTTATGGGTCGGACCATTGCCGATACCATTCTGGTAACCGTTGCCGTAGAAACCAGTGTCATGGTACTGGGACCAGCCCAGTTTAGCACCGGTGTACCAGGTATTATCTTTTGGGGCGGCTTGCGCTACGGTAGCGAAACCAGCCAGTGCCACTGCTAATGCGATAGCTGTCTTTTTCATTTTGCGCCTCGTTATCATCCAAATAGGCAATGAGCTTTAAAGCTGTTTTAAGCCCTTGGTTAAATTCCTTCGCCAAGGTTTGAGCCCTCGTTTGTTACTCGGCCAGTTTATCTGGCGTTATAGAGCAACCTTGGCGATGTAAAGTCTACAACGTGGCGCGAAAGTTACAAGTGTGATGTGATAAAGCTCTAAAAAAAAACGCGGAATCGTACATATTTACTAACATTAACCGGCAAAAAAACGAGCATTTTGACGTTCGTTTTGGGGCGCGGAACCGCAGCCGCACTCGCTTTGCCCCTGATCCCATAAAGGTTCCCTTGAAGAATGATGAAAATGATGGGAAAAATCCTAAATTTACTTAATGATACAAAGAAGAGTGAATTTTTAGGGTGGAACACTGTCCGTGAACCGGGTTTATGTCACGTTGAGGACGCATAATGAACCCATAAGCGTTACCTAATTCTGCCGCACGTCTTAATTTTAGACGATCTTCTTCTGTAAGATCGGGCAGCCAGCCGAGTACGACACTGTAATTTCCCGTCAGTAACGCTTTTTCCATCGCTTCGACAGTGTCCAGCGGACTGATTTGGCTCAGCTGCACCACTTTCCCAACCGGCAGGCCGGACTGCTGTAGCCACCGTTTGCTCAGCTTTTGCTGTGGAGTCAGCCATAACAACCAGCGCGACTGCATGCCCAACTGCTGTAGCAAAGGCAGCAACAGTTGCGCCACTGCGGGCTGATGCTCGTTGTAAACAAGTTCACTGATAAGGCCATTCTTGTTGCCGGCATCTGTGTTTTCTGCAGCATTGTTCACCGCAAAAGAGGTGTGGCTGAAATGGGTTTTGTAGAGTGATTGAGTACGCATAAAGTATCCCGCCCGTAGTGTCACTGTATGTTTATACAGTACATCCAGTTGCCATTAAGATCAACCCAAATCTTCGTGGCACCTCGCATAATCGCGATCATTTTTTATACGATCAACTTTTATGATTGGCATGACCACGGATAGTGCGTATTTTTCTAATTACTTGTTCGCGTTAGTTTTATTTCATTGATACGGGAAATGATAGAACGGTAACCTACACCAGGAGAACGTTATGAAAGGGACATCAACGGGAAGGATCGCACAGGCCAAAGCCTGTTTTTACGCATTGGGCGGTATCACCACACGCTCACAGTTCGGAGGCTATGGCATACTGGCTGACGGCATCATGTTTGCCGTGATCGCCGAAGGAGAGCTTTATCTCCGCGCTACGGAAGGGCTGGAATCTGTCTTCCGTTCGCGCGGCATGGTCAATATGGTCTACTCCAAACGCGGGGTGCCAATTACCATGCGCTATTACTGGGTGGATGAAGCCATGTGGCGAGACAGGGAGGAGCTGATAGGATTGGCCTGGCAAGCCATCCGGGAGGCGCGGCGGGAGCTTGAGGTTAAAGCTGACAATCAGAGTCGATTAAAAACCTTACCGAATATCGACATCAATATGGAGCGCCTGCTGTGGCGAGCCGGTATTCGTAATGTTTATGATTTACGACTCAATGGGGCTAAGCGCAGCTATCTGAGGCTGTTGCAACAGCAAAAGAATTTAGGGCTACGGGTGCTGCTATCATTGGGTGGGGCCATTGCCGGTTACCATCATGCGGCCTTGCCTTCGCAATTGCGCAGTGAACTGACGCAATGGTTCGAACGTACCATGATGTTGCTGAGCCACGGTCACAATCCAACAATAAGGGGCCTGATAAATAGCCCCGAATGATTATGCCGATTTACCTATTTGCGTATTAAGCATCGTCAGTTCCGGCAAGAGTTCAATCACCAACCCAATCTGCTGCAGTACCAATTGATCTTTACTTTCCGGCTCCGGCGTTGCGTGTTGAATACGTTCTGCCAAGCTTTCTAATGCCTGAGTGATGCGCCGGTTGTCCTGCTCCTCCTGGTGCAGGGCACCATCGACATAGCAAACGGCATCATTCAGCAGATCCAAGGTCGCAGGGTTATTCAGGCGTTCACGGTGTGCACCGAGCGCAGAGATATAGCTCAATAAGGTGTGGTTCAAACAAAGCAGGCGGAATGCAGCGTCCTGAATAGCCTTATTAGCCTTGGGATCGGCAGACATATTTGAAATCACCGATGCCAGCTCTGCATCACTGTTGTGCGCATCCCGACGAGCAATACGATACGCAAGGCCGTTGTCTTTGCCCTGATGGTATTGCACCAGAATGGCATCAAGATAACGGCAATTAGCGTTCAGCGTTTTACTGACCACCGTCGGCAATTGACGGAATTTCCAGTCAGGCCAGATAAAGCTGACCGCGGCCCAAGCGATGGCGCAACCCAAAAGCGTGTCGTATACGCGCGGTGCGGCGACTTCGAAACCTTCGCCCAGTAGGTTAAAGCACAGCAATACCAGCAGGGTGATAAACATGGTGGCATGTGCGTACTGCACGGTGCGAAAAGCAAAAAACAAAACGCCGCTAATCACAATCAGCACCAGTTGGCCTTCCACCGAGGGCACAAAATAGAGGATTGGCAGCCCGACAAGAATACCGGCCAGTGTGCCGATTATCCTCAATGCCAGCCTGCGGCGAGTAGCGTTGTAGTTGGGTTGGCAGACAAACAGGCTGGTTAACAGGATCCAATAACCATGCTGCATCCCTGTAAATTGAATAAAGGCATAACCAATACACAGCACCACAGACATGCGAATGGCATGGCGGAACAAGGCCGATTGCGGCGTCAGATGGCGGCTGATGCGCAAGCGAATATCGCTCCAGCCGGTGAGCCGGTCATCCGACAGGCTGTTCTCTTCCACCTGGCCGTTGGCCAATGCCTGTTCGGATTCAATATTTGCCAGCTGTGCGTCAATCGCGCGCAAATTTTTCAACAGGTGCGACAGCGCCTTGGTCAACTCGCGATTTTCCGGGGTCAGGGTAACGCGAGCCAAAGCTTCATCAATGCGAGCAAAGGCAGGTTCGAAGCGAATGTTATGCTGATATTTTTGCCGCATCAAAATCGACTGGGCCAACTGCTGGCAGGCGCGAGCCTGCATGCTGAGCAAGCGCTGAAAGCGGAACAGGATATCGCTATGACGGAATTGTCGGCTTAGCGCCTGGTATTGAACGTGCGCGGAGCTGGCGCGTTCATGGATGTCCTGCGCAACGAAGTAATAATGCAGTGTCCGGCGGGTGCCTCGTTGGCCGCGATCGCCTTTTAACCGCGTCAGCAATGAAGCTTTGGTTTGGTTGAGGATAGTCACCAGCGTGCTGTTGGCCATGGCAACGTCCATCCAGGGCAGGTCTGCATCCTGTTCGGCGTCGGGATCAAACAGATTGGCTTTGGCGTCCAGATAATTCGCCAACTGGTCGTAACAACGCGCCAGGTTTTCCTGTAAAGGGCGGATAGGGAAGATCAGATGACCTATCAGCGTCAACAGGTTGTACCACAGGGCACCAATGATCAGCAGCATAGGCTGTTGATACCAGGCGTCATACATCGAAGTGCCGAGCATGGTGTAAACCGCGATCAGCAAGGCACCAAATGCAATGGTGGCGTAACGTTGCCCCAGAGCACCTAGCAGAATAAAGCCACAGGTGGAAGTCGTCAGGCCAAGCGCGAACAGCCAGGGATAGGGAAACAGCAGTTCAATGGAGGCGGAGGCAACAAAAAAACACACCAGCGTAATCAGCAAGTTGCGTAGTCTGCCGGTCAGGCGGTCGTCCAAATCGGTCAACGCCGCCGCCACCACCCCCAGAGTCAGGGGAATAGTGAGTTTCGGAATACCGAGCCACCAGGGGACGGCGGCTGCGCCGGCCAGCGCAATAAAAATACGCAGGTCATAAAGCAGGTTGCTGTTGTAGGCATAACGGCGTATTGCTGGTGCAAAAGAGAGCACAAAAAACTCCTCGGGCGGAGAAAAAATTAACGCTGCTGATACTGACGACGGGCATTTTCAGTTCTGGCCTGTTGCGCCATTTCTACTGAGACCACGCGACGCCCAACCGGCCACAGGGCAATGGCGGCGATTTTGAAATTGGCAATGCCCACCGGAATGCCAATAATAGTTACGCACTGCACAATACCGGCGGCGATATGCGACAGGCAGAGCCACCAGCCGAACAGGATCAGCCAGACAATATTCAGCAGCGAGCCGCTGGCGGAAAGCAGCGCATTACTTTTTTCCGGGTAAAGCTCATTAACGTGAATAGCTTCATTACCGAACGGCAGTAACGACAGCTTGGTGATCTCCCAGCAGGAGCGAGTCAGTGGCAGGGTGATGATCAACAGCACGCTAAATACCGTGGCGATCAGCCAGCCCAGGGTAGTGACAAAACCGCCCAACACAAAATTAAGAATATTCAGTACAGTACGCATAGTCGTCATTCTGCTCTAATGATGGCCAAACCGCGATGCGGTTGCGTTTGCTATCAAAACGCAAAATCTATTCTACCCTTTTTTTAGCGCTAGAGTGCCACTGCTTATCGCAGGTAAACTGGCAGATATCCGTTATTTAATCTCAACATAGTCATGGCGCGAAGATATGGAACTTAAAGCGACATCGCTGGGGAAACACCTGGCTCAGCATCCTTATAACCGCGTGCGGTTGCTGCACGCCGGGGTCGAGGTGAGCGGTGAAAAGCATGAATACCTTATCCCTTTCAATCAGTTGATTCAGGTTAGATGCAAGCGCGGCATCGTCTGGGGCGAGCTGGAGTTTGAGCTGCCGGATGAAAAAGTGGTACGCCTGCACGGGACTGAATGGCAGGAAACTCAGCGTTTCTATCATTACCTCCAGCAGGCCTGGCAGCAATGGAGCGCTGAGATGAGCGAGGTCAGCGCCGGCGTTTTGCAGCAACAGGTCGAACATATTCAGCGAATTGAGCAACAGGATAAGTGGTTTAAGAAATCCGAACTGGGCAAGTTGCAGCAACAGATTCGCCAGTCTTTCGGTGCTTTGCCAATGCCGGTCGCACGGCTGGAGGAATTTGACAACTGTCGGGAAGATTATCAACTCTGCCGCCAATGGCTGCAGCACGGGTTGCACAGCGTGGAGCAGCGTAACCGGCAGTGGACCGAACGGATGCTGGAGACGCATCATGATTTCTTCCAGAACATCGAAAGCTCACCGCTGAACGACTCGCAAAGTCGCGCCGTAGTTAACGGTGAAGACTCGGTATTGGTATTGGCCGGAGCAGGCAGCGGAAAAACCTCGGTATTGGTAGCGCGCGCGGGTTGGCTATTGCGTCGTCAGGAGGCCGAACCTGGGCAAATACTGCTGCTGGCATTCGGTCGCCAGGCGGCGGAAGAGATGAACGAACGCATTCAGGAACGGCTGGGCGGCGTGGCTATCCAGGCCAAAACCTTCCATGCGCTGGCACTACAGATTATCCAACAGGGCAACCGCAAGGTGCCGGCGATCAGTAAGCTGGAAACCGACAGCAAGGCCCGGAGGGCTTTGCTGATTGCCCATTGGCAGCAGCAGTGCGCAGAGAAAAAAGCCCAGGCTAAAGGCTGGCGCCAATGGTTGATTGAAGAGTTGGAATGGGAAGTGCCCGAAGGCGATTTTTGGCAGGACAAGCGCCTGGCGGAGCGGTTGGCCGGCAGACTCGAACGCTGGTTGGGCCTGATGCGCATGCACGGCGGTAGCCAGGCAGAAATGATCGAACAGGCGGATGAAGAAATCCGTGACCTGTTCTCAAAACGCATTCGCTTAATGGCTCCTTTGCTCAAGGCCTGGAAAGGGGCGTTGAAAGAGGAAGGGGCGGTGGACTTCTCAGGCCTGATCCACCAGGCGGTCAATATCTTGGAGAAAGGTCGGTTCGTCAGCCCGTGGAAACACATCCTGGTGGACGAGTTTCAGGACATTTCACCCCAGCGTGCGCAATTACTGGCGGCGTTGCGTAAACAAAATAAACAAACCTGCCTGTTTGCGGTAGGTGACGACTGGCAGGCCATTTACCGCTTCAGCGGGGCCGAGCTGACGTTGACCACCGCCTTTGCCGAGAACTTTGGCGAAGGTGCCCAGTGTGCGCTCGATACCACTTACCGTTTCAATGATCGTATCGGCGAGATCGCGAACCGTTTTGTGCAACAGAACCCGCATCAGCTGAAAAAACCGTTGAACAGCCTGAGCAAGGGCAATAAGAAATCGGTGATTTTATTACCGAATGAGCAGCTTGAAAATCTGTTGGACAAGCTGAGCGGTTATGCCAAGCCGGATGAGCGAATTCTGGTGCTGGCGCGCTATCACCATTTGAAACCGCAGGCGCTGGCAAAAGCGGCGACCCGTTGGCCAAAACTGACCCTCGAGTTTATGACCATTCACGCCAGTAAAGGGCAGCAGGCGGAGTACGTGATCATCGCCGGTTTGCACCAAGGCAGCGACGGTTTTCCGGCGGTCGCGCGTGAGTCGGTACTAGAGGATGTTTTGTTGCCGCAGCCGGAAGATTTCCCGGATGCCGAAGAGCGGCGACTGCTGTATGTAGCGCTGACTCGCGCCAAGCATCAGGTCTGGTTACTGCAGGATCGTGAACGTCCGTCGGTCTTCGTTGAACAACTGCAGGATCTCGGCGTTCCTGCTCAGAAGAAGCCTTAAAATTAAGGCCTGGTGGAAACCAGGCCGCGAGCGTTACTTCAGGCGATCCTGCAAATAGCGCTGATAATCAGGAATAGCAATTTCCACTTCACGTTTGAAGAGTGAAGAATCGATCAGGAAATCCGCCGTTGAGCGGTTGGTGGCGACGGGAATGTTCCATACCGTCGCCAGACGCAGCAGGGCTTTCACATCCGGATCGTGGGGAACCGCATTGAGGGGATCCCAGAAGAAGATCAGCATATCTATTTTGCCCTCGGCAATCAGTGCGCCGACCTGCTGATCGCCTCCCATCGGGCCGCTTAACATGCTCTGTACCGGAATGCCGCTGGCACGCTGGATCAGGTTACCGGTAGTGCCGGTGGCGTACAGTTGATGATGCTCAAGGACGGATTTGTTTTCTTCAACCCAGGCAAGCAGGGCTTGTTTGCGGTGATCGTGTGCCACCAGCGCAATGTGTTTACGCGCGGCGATAGTGCGGGTAGTAAATTCCATCTCGATGTCCTTCGCTAATCAGGGGATGTGCGACAGATTACTGAAACTGTTTTTCACTGCCTAGCGTTTACACCTGAAAATGCGAAGAAAGCGCGCCTTTAAATAAAGGCGCCGGTAATCTTAACGCACGGGCTGTTTATTCGCCCACTGGAGGAAACGCTTTTGCGTCTCTT
Organism: Serratia sp. GW822-FHT06E05; assembly: GCF_058799445.1. Taxonomy (NCBI): domain Bacteria; kingdom Pseudomonadati; phylum Pseudomonadota; class Gammaproteobacteria; order Enterobacterales; family Yersiniaceae; genus Serratia; species Serratia sp. GW822-FHT06E05. The sequence goes on along the minus strand of NZ_JBXALM010000001.1, from coordinate 1,030,777 downwards.
TGTCCGCCTGCTGGAACCAGTATTGCAGCATCTGTTCGGAAACGTTTTCACCCTTCAAAGTGACCGTGGGGGAGTTCAGCGCGGCACTGGCGAGCGGAGAGGAAGGCGTAGTCGCGCGCACCTGGGTGAAAGCCGGCACCGAGGCCGGGCGGTTTTGACTGTTGTAGTCCGCCATGACTTTTTCCAAATCGACGCTGAGCGTGGCGCCATCGGCATGCAGCACGTCGTGTTTCATCGCCAGCGCGTTACCGTTCTTATCAATCACTTGATAGTTGAGCGTTTTATCGAATCTTTGGCCATCACGTACATTTTCAATGCGTGGCAGCTCAATGGCAACGGAGCTGACATTCTGCGTACTGAAGGTCGCGATCAGCGGAGGGGAGGTATAGGCAGTTTGTTCGTGCTGCCCTGAACGTACAGACTTGGCCACTTTAAACAGCAACTGATGTTGCCCGCCATCCAGCTCCAGGCTGTCGGCACCTTTTAACAACGCTCCTGTCATTTTCTTGCCGTCGACCACCAGCAGATCGATGTCCGGGGAGAGTTTCAGGGTCGTAGCCACGGCAGGCATGCTGATACTGATGCTGAGCAGCCCCGCAACCATCAGACCAAATTTCATGGTTATCTCCTTATAAGTGGCATCGCTATTAGTGTTGAACACGCCATAGATTGTGTCAAAGTTTTTCAGCATTACGGTTTGGTTTACAAATGTACACATTTATTTTCATTTGGACATTTATTTGAGCCGGATATGCTGGCAGTGACAGCATCAGACCGCAAAAGTGGCTGGGAGTTTCCGCATGGTTGCGTTTAGCCGATTTAAAGCCGATAGAGTACACTCGGAACAGGGAAATCGCCCGTTGATGATTGGAGCCGAAGATGCAAGACCATGAGATTGCCGACCTGCTCAAGCAGGTGAAAACCATTGCGCTGGTGGGTGCCAGTGATAATCCGTCCCGGCCCAGCTTTGGTGTCATGGCTTATCTGCTGTCACAGGGATATCAGGTAACGCCGGTCAGCCCCAAGCTGTCAGGGCAAACGTTGCTTGGCCAACAGGCCTATGCCACGCTGAAAGATATTCCGCACCCGGTGGACATGGTTGATGTGTTCCGTAATTCAGAGGCGGCGTATGGCGTAGCGCAAGAGGCGATTGCGATTGGTGCCAAAGCGTTATGGCTGCAAATTGGCGTCATTAATGAACAGGCCGAGGCATTGGCGCGTGAGGCAGGATTGAAGGTGGTAATGGACCGTTGCCCTAAAATCGAGCTTCCTCGCCTGGGTCTGGAGCGCTGAAAGCCGGTAAAAGAAAAGGCCTGACAAATGCCAGGCCCTTATTGGGTGTTTCTCAGGCCTGGCTAATCAGTTGCGCAGGCGCGGGGCTTGGAGCTGGTGACGGATAGATTCCGCCAACTCGTCCAGTGAAGGTTGTTCAGGATGGGCATCCTGGGCTTCGCCGTCCAGCTGTGCTTCTGCCAGATAGGTATGCACCGGTTGGCCTTCTTCGTCCTCCATCACCACGTGGTACCAAGGGGCGAAACGTAGATCGGTATTCGCCGCTATTTCATCAGCTTTAGGCTGTTCCATGGAGTATTCAGGGTCGATATCAATTACCACCCCCAAGTACCCCAGCAGCTTATGCCGAACCTGTTGTCCGATACCGAATTTGCTGGCAATCATGATGACCTCCTGAGAAACAGTGCCTTGCTCTCTATATGAGGGCAAAACAGCGTATTTCAAGTTACATCACCCGACACGCAAACCCTTTCAAATACAGCCCTTCAGGGTAAGTCGCAATTACCGGGTGATCGGCAGCCTGACGATACTGCTCTATAAATTGTACATCACGCCCGGCATCTACAGCGGCATCGGCCAAAATTTTCTGGAACAAATCGGTAGGCATCAGACCGGAGCAGGAGAAGCTCAGCAAAATACCGCCTGGATTCAGCAACTGAAGCGCTAACATGTTGATATCTTTATAGCCACGGCAGGCACTGGCCAACTGGTTTTTATTCTCGACGAACTTCGGCGGATCCATAATGATCAGATCGAATTTTTCACCCTGCGTGCGGTAGTTGCGCAGCAGTTGGAACACGTCATCGCGCACAAACTCGGCCTTGCTCAGATCCAACCGGTTCAGTTCAACGTTCTGCTTGGCGATATCCAACGCCGCTTGCGACGTATCTACGCTGATGACCTGTGAGCAACCACCCATCAATGCAGATACCGCGAATGCGCCGGTATAAGAGAAGCAGTTAAGCACGCGGCGGCCGGCGGAATAGTTACGGGCAGCCAGGCGGCTGTCGCGCTGGTCGAGGTAAAAACCGGTCTTATGGCCCTGCTGAATGTCCACCAGCAACTTCATGCCATGCTCGGTGATCGGCAACAGAGCAGGGGGCAGGTCACCCAATACCGGCCCTTGCGCCAACGGCAGGCCTTCTTTTTTACGCACCGCGACGTCTGAGCGATCGTAAATGGCGCATTCCGGGTAGCAATGCTGCAAGGCGGTAATCAGCGCAGCACGCTGATACTCGGCGCCGGCAGAAAGCAATTGCAATACCAGGAAATTCTGGAAGCGATCGATGGTGATGCCCGGCATGCCGTCGGATTCACCGGCGATCAGACGGTATCCGTCCAACCCGTCGCGCTTCGCAACCCAATCACGCCAGCTTTGTGCCTGCTGTAAACGGCGGATGAAGAATTCGATGTTAACGTCTTCATCCTGCTGGAAAGTCCAGACACGGGCACGGATTTGCGATTCAGGCGAGTAGGCGCCGCGCGCCAGCCATTTGCCCTGCGCGTCGTGAATATCGATGGTTTCGCCGGACAGGGCTTTACCTTCAATACGTTGAACGGCACCGGAGAAGACCCATGGGTGGCGACGGAGTAAGGACTTTTCACGTCCTTTGGCGAGAAACAGGCGTACGGTCATAATTAAGAATGCTGCCAGCTAGGTAAAAAGAGTGACATTGCCGTGCGAACGCACAGAAAATGCCATAAACGAAATTCGATAAGGGGCCGATTATGACACAAGTTTGTATTGCTGCGTATGTCTATGGCGTGGTGCAAGGGGTAGGGTTTCGCTACAACACCCAGCATCAGGCGACGGCGTTGGGGTTAAGCGGATATGCGCGCAATCTTGATGACGGCAGCGTCGAGGTGGTGGCCTGCGGCGAGCAACCGCAGGTGGATAAACTGGTGGAATGGCTGAAAAGCGGCGGTCCGCGTAGCGCACGTGTCGATCGCGTGCTGGTGGAACCGCGCGGTACGGCAGATTATCAAGGCTTCAGCATTCGCTATTAGCGTCTCAGATGCATTTTACCGGCTTCGGCAAACCGGCGATTTTTGTTGCCTGTTTGGCCGGGCCTTTGGGGAACAGGCGATAGAGGTAGCGGCTGTTGCCTTTCTCCTCTCCGTACTTCTGCGCCATAGCTTTGACCAGCATGCGGATCGCCGGTGAGGTATTAAATTCCAGGTAAAAGCCGCGCACGAAGCGCACCACTTCCCAATGCGCTTCGGTTAGCGTGATTTCTTCCTGCTCGGCCAGCAGCGGCGCCAGGGCCTCGTGCCAGTCGGCGCTGTTTTTCAGGTAACCCTGTGCGTCAGTTTCAATAACCTGACCTTGATACTCCAACATACTGCCTCGGTAACGGGTAATTCAGAACGGCCGCCAGTTTAGCAAACTTTTACCGCCGCAAAAAATAAAGCCCCGCCGGAGCGGGGCTTTGGGTATGACTCAGACGCCGAATCAGTTGCTGCGCGCGAAGCCCAGAATGCTCAACAGGCTGATGAACATGTTGTACAACGATACGTACAGGCTGACGGTGGCGCGAATGTAGTTAGTCTCGCCGCCGTGAATAATGTTGCTGGTTTCCCACAGGATGGCGCCGGCGGAGAACAGGATAAACAGTGCGCTAATCGCCAGGTGCAGGGCCGGGATCTGCAGGAACAGATTGGCGATCACCGCCACCAGCAGTACTACAAAACCGGCCATCATCATTCCGGACAGGAACGACATATCCTTGCGGGTGGTCAGCACGTAGGCCGAACAGCAGAAGAACACCACTGCGGTGCCTCCCAGCGCCAGCATGATCAGGTCGCCGGCTCCGGTATTAATAAATGAACTGAGGATGGGGCCCAGGGCATAACCCATAAAACCGGTCAGGGCGAATGCCGCCAGGATGCCTGCAGGGCTGTTAGCCAGCTTGTGGGTCAGGAACATCAGCCCGTAGAAGCCGACCAGCATCAGCAGCAGGCCCGGTGCCGGCAGCCCCAGCATGGTGCTGGCGGTTGCGGTGAGCGCCGAGAAAGCCAGCGTCAGTGAAAGCAGAAAATAGGTGTTACGCAGAACCTTATGCGTACTCAGCAATGAGTCGCGCGAGGAGGATGAGACGACAATACGGTCCATAATGATCTCTCTTAGTCAGGTCATCACAAAATTAGTGACGATGATAGGCAGCGCAAGCGTTTGATTAAAGTTTGTTTACCAATCTTTACCCTTAGTTATCATTGCTGCAACCTTGAGCCGGAGTTGGCGGTTTCTTCAACGCTCAAGCGTGAGGTGCTGGTTTTTCGTTCGGTTGAACGGCCTTGGGCTTTACAAGCGGATCAGCTCTGTTTATAGTTCGCCTCGTTGCGGAGGGGTGGCCGAGTGGCTGAAGGCAACGGTCTTGAAAACCGTCGACGGGAAACCGTTCCAGAGTTCGAATCTCTGCTCCTCCGCCATAAATTATGACCCCGTGCTCTCTGAGCGCGGGGTTTTTTATTGGGTTTGAAAAATGGCAATCGCCGCCGTGGACCCATAAAAAAACCGCCCCGGCTGGGACGGTTTGTCTGGCAAAGCAACCGCTAACGCACCAAATGCAGGAAGTGCAGGTGCTTCTCGTACTGGTCGAGAATATCGTGAATGATCTGTTCTTGCGTCCAGCCCATCACATCGTAATCCTGGCCCCCTTCCTTCAGATGAACCTCACCGCGATAGTATTTATGTTCCTCGTCGCGTTCCTCATCTTTCAACCCCGCCAGAGCAAAGGCCGGTTGAATGTAAGCGCGCAGGCGCACTTCATAGACAAAGTTCAGATCTTCCCCTAAATCGACTTCGAAACGGATGCGATCGTCTTGCGAATCGTCAATCGAGGAGGTGGTATTTTGCTTGGCCAGTTCGGCTTCCACCAGCGCCATCGCCGGTTGAACCACTTCACCGACAAAGCGTTTTACCTGAGAACGCTTCGGGAAATAGGCAATATTACGCAAACGCCGCTGCCATGAGATCGGGTTGCGCGCGGCGGTCGGCGCAATCGTGGTCATCATCTGGCTGTCGCGTTTGTAGGCGTCGATACGTAAGGCTTTTAACAACCCGTAGATTGAGACCAGCAGGATCATCGAAAACGGTAGGGCGCTGGCAATAGTCACGGTTTGCAATGCGCTTAAACCGCCGGCAATCAACAACGCAATCGCCACCAGACCCATCAGGGAAGCCCAAAAGATCCGCTGCCATATGGGGGTTTGATCCGAACCGCCCGAAGCCAGCGTATCAACCACCATCGCCCCAGAGTCTGCCGACGTGACGAAGAACACCACGACCATCGCCATGGCGATAAACGACAGAATATTAGAGAACGGGAAGTGCTCCAGGAAGTTGAACAACGCCAGGGCTACGTCGTTTTGCACCGTATTGGCCAGATCGCGCGCGCCTTCGTTCATGATCAAATTAATGGCGCTGTTGCCGAAAACGGTCATCCACAGCAGCGTAAAGCCCGCCGGAACGAACAACACGCCGGTAACGAATTCACGGATGGTACGTCCGCGTGAAACGCGGGCGATAAACATGCCGACGAACGGTGACCAGGATAGCCACCAGCCCCAATACAGCAGTGTCCAGCCTCCCAGCCAGTTGCTGGATTTCGGCTCGTAAGCGTAAAGGTTAAAGGTTTTATTGACGATATCGGAAAGATAGCCGCCGGTATTTTCAACAAAGGATTTCAGCAACAGCACGGTCGGGCCGAGCGTACCCACCAGGACCAGCAGCAGCACCGCCAGGCCGAGGTTCAGTTCGGAAAGAATGCGGATGCCCTTATCCAACCCGGAAACAACCGACAGCGTTGCCAGCCCGGTGATCACCACGATCAGCACCACCTGCACCGTTGCATTGATCGGCAAGCCGAACAGGTGATTAAGCCCGGCGTTAACCTGCAACACGCCGTAGCCCAGGGAGGTCGCGACGCCGAATACGGTACCTATTACCGCAAAAATATCGACTGCGTGGCCAATCGGCCCGTATATGCGATCGCCGATGATGGGATAAAGCGCGGAACGCAGCGTCAAGGGCAGGCCATGACGGTAGCTGAAGAACGCCAGGATCAGCGCCACGATGGCATAAATCGCCCAGGCATGCAGGCCCCAGTGGAAGAAGGTTAGGCGCATGGCCTGTTTAGCCGCTTCCACTGTTTCCGGTGTCCCGGTCGGGGGAGAAAGGTAGTGCATCACCGGTTCGGCGACGCCAAAGAACATCAGACCAATGCCCATACCGGCAGAAAACAGCATGGCAAACCAGGAAACATAGCTGAAGTCTGGCTGGGCGTGATCCGGCCCGAGCTTGATATTGCCGTAACGCGATAAACCCAGATAGGTCACGCTCAGCAGGATCAGGGCGACCGCCAGAATGTAAAACCAGCTGGCGTTAGTGAAAATACCCTGTTGCAGCGCCTTGAACTTACGATCGGCTAACTCAGGATAGAAGGCGGCAAAGGCCACCAGGACGATGATTAAAGCGGCAGATATAAAAAATACCGGAGGATTGATATGGCTACGACGTGCCACAATTTCAGTGTCGTTTTGGCTCATAGAATACCTTCTTGCTAGTCCGTTAGGGAATGGGATAGTCCGTTAAAACAACTCCATAAAAAGAGGGGCAAACAGGCTGCCCAAGAAATTAAACTCCGCGAGTATATAGAAAAATCGGGGAAATTTACATTTTTATGGTCAAAAAGGCTGTTTTAAGTGGTTTGGTTAGACGTTTTAGCTATATAAAAACATTGCGATGAGAAAGGGTAATTCACTCTTTTTGCAGGAAAAAACCGGTGCAGAGGAACTTGCATGGTTTTCACTATGACAAAATGCGGGCAAAAACAGGATCAGGCTGCGGGCAGGGTTTGTGAGGCAGTTCAAGGGGGTTTTAGCGGCAGGTAGAGCAGATCATGATAGAAATCCCTATAACAGTGGCCTGAACCCGGAGGGATCTGCCGTTTACTATTGATCCGATCAAGCCAAGGGTTAAAATAGATCCATTCGCTCGCGTTTAACGCTTTCATGGAGATTAAGATGAGCTGGTATCAAATAGCGTTATGGACCATGATCTTTCTGAAGTCCGGTGCCTTTCTGGTGTTCGTTTGGTGGTGGATGTTCAAACGCGCAACCAAGCCTTATGTCCGCCCGCAGGATGTTGTGATTGACGAAACGCCGGATGATGACAATCTGACCATGGAAGAAGTGATGAAGAAACACGGTATTACCCGTGTGGAAAATCAAACGCAATAACCCCGTTCTTTTCAGATTCGGTCTGCGAACTATCCCTGTGGAAATGCGGCAATGCCTGCAAGCCGGGGATAGCTCCCCAGCCTGCAGTCATCAATTCAGCGCCGTTTTCTCCCCAACAGCCATGCCATAAAGATCAACGCCACCACCGCAATGCCGATTGCCGGGGCCATATAAGGCTGCAGCATCGCCAGCAGTGGCACCGGGCCACCCAGGCGCAATACGGTCACGTCCGCAGCGCTGACCTTCACTGCGGGATTGCCGTACTGCTGCAGCACATAATTGCTGATAGCGGCGATCTGCTGGTCGTTCAACGGATTGACGTACGACAGCGGGCCAAAGTTCGGCATCAGCACGTGCTGATCGCCCACCTTTCGCTCGACCCCGAACAGTATGGCCGAGATCAGGTTGGCCGGATTGCTTGAACCGGTGGCGGTATTATTGAACAGCGAAGGATAAGCCTGGTTTCTGCTGCCGCTGCCGTCTGGTTGGTGGCAACTGGCGCAGTTGCCGCTGAATAACGCTGCGCCGTCGGTAACGGTGTTGTTGGCATTAGCCGGCTGCAACCCGCGCAGCTGAGGCTCAACGTTCAACGGCTTGCCGTAACTGTCGGCCGGCTGGCTATCCTTGGCATCTCTGACAGGCGCGGTGCTTTTCAGGTAAACGGCGATAGCCGCCAGATCGTCATCGGAAAAATATTGCAGGCTGTTTTCGATGGCTTCCGCCATGCCGCCCGCAGCCTGATTTTTGCCGACCACCCGACCGGTTTTCAGGTACTGCACCAGTTGCTGGTTGCTCCAGCCGCCGATACCGCTGATCGGGTCTGACGTGATATTGGGAGCGTACCAGCTGCCGACCATGCCACCCGCAAGAGCCTGACTGCTGTCTTCAGCCATCAGCAGGTTGCGCGGGGTATGGCAGGTGTCGCAGTGCCCAGGCCCATTGACCAGATAAGCCCCCCGGTTCCATTGCGCGCTTTTGGCCGCATCGGGTGCAAATCGGCCGTCTTTGAGAAACAGCAGATTCCAGGCGGCCATGCTAAAGCGCAGGTTGAATGGGAAGGGCAGGTCGGTCAGCGTATTTTTCTGATCGACCGGCTTCACGCCGTGCATAAAGTAGGCATACAGCGCCTTGATGTCCTCATCGCTCAACCTGGTATAAGAGGTATAGGGCATGGCGGGATAGAGGTGGGTGCCATCGGCACGGATCCCGTCCCTGACGGCACGAGCAAACTGCTCTTCGCTATAACTGCCAATGCCCTCCGCGTTTGATGGGGTGATGTTGGTTGCGTAAATCACGCCCATGGGGGAACTGATACCATATCCGCCGGCAAAGGGGGTACCGCCTTCGGGGTTGGTATGGCAGGCCTGGCAGTCCGAGGAGATAGCAATTTGCTCGCCTTTTTTAATCAACGCCGCACCGCTTAACTCTCCGTTATCCGCCGCCTGCACGGCGCTGCCGCCGAGCAACAGCAGGGATAATAGCGTCAATTTCGCCTGTTTTTTCATGGTTTCACCGCCAGTGCCCGCGCAATGTCATCGGCGGCCTTGATGCCCAGAGCCGCCATGGTCAAGGTGCTGTTCACCACGCTGGCGGAAGGAATTGCGCCGCCGCCCGGCAACCAAAGGTTGGCATGGTCATGGGTGCGGCAGTTGCCATCGACCACCGAGTCTGCTGGGTTATCGCCCATGATGGTGCCGCCCATGATGTGGTTATTGGCATTCAGGCTGGTGGTGATGTTGAACTCTTCGGCGTCGAACAGTTGGCCGATATGTTCCAATTGCTTATGTGCGGCCTCTGCGCCTTTACGCACGTAATCGCCGACATCGTAGTGGATGTCCGGGCAAGGCAAACCGTGGGCATCTTTGCGGGTTTTACTCAGCGTCAGGCGGTTATTTGGGTCTGGTAACGGTTCCAGGCTGATGGATAAATCGACGCCGTAAGCGGCGCGACGGCGTATTTCGGCATCCAATTCTTTACCGACCAAGCCTTGTTCCAGCGCCTTCTGGGTGGCAGGCACGACCCGGTTGATGTTGTTGAGGATCATCTTATTGGCCGAGTAGTCTTTGCGGAACTCACCGTCACGTGGGCCGACCAGGCAGCTGCTCTGCGCCGGGCCACGCCCGAGCCACAGCGGCTCTTTCGCCAGGAAAGTACAGTGAAAACCGGAGTGATCCATCATGTTACGACCGACCTGATCGGAAGCGTTGGCGATGCCGTTCGGGTTGCGATCGTTGGCCGCCATCAACAGCAGGCGCGGCGTTTCTATGCCGTTACAGGCCAATGCGAAAGCCTTGGCCGTGGCCTGGTGAGACTGCTTTTTGTTGTCAAGCCAATGCACCGCAGTGACCCGATTTTGCTCATCGGTATCTATCTTGTAGACCACCGCTTCCGCCAGCACCACCGCACCTTTCATTTCAGCACGTTCAACATGATGAATGCCGTTGTACATGGCGCCGATGGGGCAAATGGGCTGGCAGTTGTTGTTGCCGCAGCAGGTTGGACGGCCCTTCCACGGGTGGGTACTGCGCCCCTGTGGGATCGGGACTGAACGGTAGCCGTGCGGGTTAACCACTTCGGCAAAACGAATATCGCCATGCGCCCAGGGCACCATATCCATCGGGTAGGGTTTGCTGCGTTCAACCGGCGACTGCTGCTGCGGATCGTTGGGGCCCGCCACGCCAATTTCCTCTTCGGCCCGGCAATAGTACGGCTCAAGTTCATCATAGGAAATCGGCCAGTCGCGGCCAACGCCGTACAGGGTTTTCATTTGGAAATCGCTGGGCAGGTGGCGCCAGCAGGACGCGGCCCAGTGCCAGGTGGTGCCGCCGACGGTACGCAGATACCCTTGCTTGAAGCTGCCTGCGCTCGGGCCGCTCAGGGCGACATAGTTGTTTTCAGGAAAATAGAGCGGAGCGGTGGCAAACTCGGATTGCGGGTACAATCCTTGATAATCGGAGCCGGCGCGGTTATCAAAAGGCATATTGCGCCAGTTTTCTACGGCCTGGGCGCGTTCAATACGCAGGCCTGCTTCCAGCACCAGCACAGAATAACCCTGGCTGACTAATTGATCGGCCATCATGCCGCCAACAATGCCGGAGCCCACGATCACGATATCGGCCGAGGCGTTGCCATCGGCAGTAAATTCAGGTTTTTTCATCAGAAGACTCTCAGATCACAGGGAAGCGTTGACCGCTGGAGGGGGAGCGGTCCACCACAACGGGCCATTGCCGCAGTAGGTGGGAACGATCAGCGCGTCGCTGGCGGGGCGGTACATCAACGCGTCTTTATAGGCAATCAGCTCAGCCGTTTGGCCGTGGCCGACGGTGCCGGTATACCAGGCGGTGATAATGGCGGTCACCAGGGCCTGCAAGCCGGCCTGAATGGCCAGTTGTTGCAGCTGTTTTGCGCTTTGACCCGACTGTAACAGCCCACCAAGCTGCTCAACCTGCGTGGCGAACTGATCATTCTGATTATGTAAGGCCGTAAAAATACGCGCCGACATTCCCTGATCGATGTCCTCATGTTCGCTCAATGTCTGGGATATTTTGAAGAAACGAGCAAACTGCAGCGGGTTGGCCGCCGCGGTATGTTGTTCTGCCAGGCTGAGGAACGGGTAACTGAGCAATGACGTTGCCAGCAGGGTTGAGGCCAGCCCCAGCAGCACTTCCCGTCGACTGAAACCGGTTCCATTTTTGGTCGGTAACTCACCATCGTCTGATAACAAATTTTCCATGTGTTTTTCTCACAAAACAGGTGTTATTGCCAAAGCAGGCAAAAGAGAAGGGGTAAAGAGAGATAAAAAATAATCAACAATGGGATAAATGCATTGTTTACGGTTCTGTATCTAATAATTTGGCGGGATATTAACTTGCCGATAACTTTTCGGCAATAAACTTGCTCAAACGCCCTGATAAAAAAGCACAGAAAGAATAAAAAAGACCGGAGGTGTGGCCGCTTGTCGGGAGAGTGAACGGTGCCGTGGCGGGTATTTAAAGATAATTAATGACGGTAAATAACATTATTTCCGCTATTAGGACGGGTTTAAAACGGGGTATTAATAAGTAATGTTTATATTTAAATCACAGACGCCGTCATTATATTGACCAATAAAAACCCGCCGCAGCGGGTTTTTGGTCATTATTTTAGCTCTTACAACCCATCAGTTCTGGCAGCACGCCCGGTTTGGCTTTCAGCGAAGCCTGTACGTCGTCGGGCAGACCAGCCCAAATAATCAGCCCGGTGCGTTTCTCGATTTCATTCACCGTGACGCGATATTGGCAGAAATCGGCATTTTTCGGGGTGTTTTGGTCAAACAGAAACGCCGCATAGTGGTTCACTTCCGGGCTGTTATTGATAAAGATGACCTTCCAGTAAGCGCTGGGAATGGTGTGCGCTTTCTGGGTGCCCGGCAATTTTCCCATATTGCGTTCGTACAGTGGGCCGGTCACGGTATACACCGAACTGATATCCGCCCGGTCAATCAGCTTGCGTTCCTGATCTTCCAGCCGTGCCCAGGAGCCCTGGTTAAGATCGGCCATCTGCGGGGTGATATTGGAAAGGTAGTTCAGTGATTCCCAGTCAGAGACGCCCGCCAGTGAGGCCAGCGGCGCCTGATGCCCGCGGTCAACTTTCAGTGCCGCGTTGGCACCGGTGTAATCTGCCGGTACCAATGTATCTGCCGGGTTCAGTGCCGGATCGGTCTTCCAGTTACGGGTTTTCCCGCTGGCCGGCGTGTCTTTGGTGATGTGATAAGCCACCCAGTTGGCGAACTTGGTGGTGCTGTTGTTGTTCAGCGTATAAGCATGGCGGACGATGGACACGTTACTGCTGCCACCGGTGGGGCAACCGACCGCGCAGTTGTCGATAGATTCCAATGCCTCGGCGGAAGCCTGGGCGGTAAACAGGACGGTTACCAGAGCTAACATCTTGTTAAAACGCATATTCATATCCTCAATAAGTTTTAATAATACTGTATGTATTTACAGTATTTGTAACTTATCGCAGTGAAACGAATACAACAATGCAACACATTCACGTTACGAATGTGTCAGCATTGGTACAGCAAGGTGGATTAAAACAGCCTGTAAATGGCGGGCTACAAAGCCTTAAAAACGCCAAAAGGCACGCGAGCACAATATCAGCATGGGGTAGATCTCAAGGCGGCCGAGCAGCATCGCCGCGCACATCAACCATTTCGCCGCATCGCTAAGCGTACCAAACCCCGCGGCAGTTTCGCCGAAGCCCAACCCCATGTTATTGATGCACGCGGCCACGGTGGCGAAAGAGGTCACCAGATCATAGCCCATCAGGTTCAGCAGCCAGATGAAGAAGCAGCTGAAAAAAACGTACAGAAAGAAAAAGCTCCAGACCGACCGTAACACCCGATCGTGAATCGGCGCGTTGCCGACCTTGATGGTGTAAACGGCATTGGGATGCACCAACTGGTTGATCTCATGCCGGCTTTGTTTGTACATGATCAGAAAACGCAGCGCCTTGATGCCGCCGCAGGTGGAGCCCACGCAGCCACCGAAAAAGCTCGCCGCCAATAACAACATAATGGTGTGAGAGGGCATTTTGGCATAGTCGGCGGTGGCCAAACCGTTATCGGTCATCATCGAACTGGTGAGAAAGAAGCCATGCACGAAGGAGTCCTTGGCGCCGTACATGCCGGAACGGTAAAGCTCGAGGCAAACAATCGCCACGATAATCGACAGCACCAGCAGGAAGAAGCGCAGCTCCGGGTTTTTATACAATGGTTTCAGGCTGCGGCGGCCTACGGCAACGAAATACAGGGTGAAGTTCACCGCCGCCAGAATGGAGAAAATACCGCCGACCATTTCGACCGCCGAGCTGTCGTAATAGCCCAGGCTCTCATTGCGGGTGGAAAATCCCCCAAGCGATACGGTGGAAATCCCATGGCAAAGGGCATCGAACCACGGCATGCCGGCAATGCGGAAAGCCACCGTACAGGCCAGCCCCAGACCGAGATAGATCAGCCACAGGTTTTTCGAGGTATCGGCCAGCCGTGGCGTCAGTCGCTCTTCTTTGAATGGCCCGGGCATTTCCGACTGATAAAGCTTGGCGCCACCGATACCCAGCAGCGGCAGCACGGCCACGGCTAACACAATGACGCCGAGACCGCCGATAAAGTTGAGCTGGGAACGGTAGTAGAGAAAGGATTTAGGTATGCCCGAGACATCGTTAAGTACCGAAGCGCCGGTGGTGGTGATGCCGGACACGCCTTCGAACATCGCGTCCGTCAGGCTGACGTTCAGCGTGTCATCGAGCCACAGCGGCAGGGCGCTGATCATCGAAAACAGCAGCCAGAACATGACGATAATCAGAAAACCGTCCTGGGTACGCAATTGTACTTTGGCCTGACGGGTGCTGAACCAGCCTAACCCACCGAGCGATCCGGCAATCACCAGGGTATAGAAAAAGGAGAAAACGCTTTTTTCTTTATAGAGCAGCGCCACCAGCAGAGGTGGAATCATTGACAGGCTGTAAAGGAAAACTAAAAAACTGCAAAGATGAATAACGACCAATATCTGCTTATTCTTGACCATAATACTTGCGCCCGAGTTGCCTGACGGCAATGAGTCAATTTATTCTTTAAGCCTGAAAGAATAAGGCAGGCGATATAAAAATAACGTAAAAATTCATATCGCCTGAAAGGGTTGGCACGTTTTTTAATCGCAATGGCGATTATTCCAACAGGGTGTTTACGGTGCGACGCACGTATTGCGTCATTTGCGCCAGATCCTCGGGGGACACCGGCCCACCGCCGGCACGTACCACCTGCTGTTCTATTTGAGCAATTTCCTGCTCGACCTTATTGGCAATCTGTACCTTGACGATCTTATCCACCGACGAGAGCAGCACCTTCAACACCACTTTCAGCGCCACATTCTCGCAGAACGAATCGTAGTGATGAACCGCAGGCGGGGCTGCGGGGGGCTCGGGTGCGCGCGGGGCCATAGCCTTGAAACTGTCTACATTTTCAATAATAAGATCCATGTCTCTTATTAGTTCATCAAAATCTTTAGACACTGACTTATTTCCCTTCGCTATGCGCAAAAACAGAACGCCCGTCATCAGGGCAAAGGCCGGTGATTGGCGGGCAGAACGAATTTCGACCGTGACGTTCAGGTAGTGAATGGCAGGCTGAGCGGCATTTTAACCTTGCCGGGGGTTGGCAACAAGATGGGGCCGCAGGAATCCGCGGCCCCATCGGGCAGGTGATAGCTTAAATTTTCAGCTTGGCGGTGATTTTCGCTACGTGTTCACCCTGGAAGCGGGCAATGGCCAGCTCTTCCGCACTGGGCTGGCGCGAACCGTCGCCACCGGCAATGGTGGTTGCTCCGTAAGGGGTGCCGCCGCGGGTTTGTGAAACGTCAAACAGCTCGGGTGCTCCGTAACCGATAGGCACAATAATGAAACCGTGGTGCGCCAGCGTGGTCCAGGTTGAGCTGATGGTGTGCTCCTGACCACCGCCGGTACCGGTGGAAGAGAATACGCTGCCTACCTTGCCGTACAGGGCGCCGGAAGCCCAGAGCCCGCCGGTTTGATCGAGGAAGGTCCGCATTTGGCCCGCCATGTTGCCAAAGCGGGTTGGGGTACCGAAGATGATGCCGTCGTAATCGGCCAGTTCCTGCGGGCTGGCGACAGGGGCCTGTTGATCTTGCTTGCCGCCGGCTTTGGCAAAGGCTTCTGCCGGCATGGTTTCTGGCACGCGTTTCAGGGTGACTTCTACGCCACTGACCTTGCGTGCGCCTTCCGCTACCGCGTTCGCCAGGGTTTCAATATGTCCGTACATTGAGTAATACAGTACCAAAATTTTCGCCATGTTCCGTTCTCCGCTGTGGTGGATGAAAGAGATGCTTCCTAAGCATAGGAGTGAATGCGGAACTTGGCCTTGTGGCCTTATCTCATCCCGGCTATCGCCAGCAGCGCCCCGAAGGCAATCAGCAGGCCACCGAATACCCTGTCTATGCCTTTACGCAGGCGCAGCAGTCGCGCATTGATGCCCGGCGCGGAAAACAGCAGCGCAACGGCGCTGAACCACAGGATATGGGCCAGGGCGATAAACAAGCCGTAGCCGATTTGCACCGCCAGCGACGTGTGTGGATTAACCACCTGCATAAACAGGCTGACCACAAAAATGGTGGTTTTCGGGTTCAGCGCATTGGTTAAGAAGCCGGTTTTCAGCGCGGCGAAATCGCTGGCGGCGGTGGGGGTCGCACCGGCAGAAACCGTGGCAGCACCGGCATTACGCAGCATGCTGACACCCAGGTAAATCAGGTAGGCAGCGCCAATCATCTTCAACAGGGTGAATAGCCACAGCGATTGCTGGATCAGCACGCCGACGCCGATCAGGGTGTAGCTCACGTGGATCAACACCCCGGCACCAATGCCGCAAGCGGTCACCACGCCGGCACGACGGGAAAGCAACAGGCTGTTGCGCGACACCATGGCGAAATCAGGCCCTGGGCTAATGACGGCAAGTAAAGTGATGGTGACGACAGCGATGAGTTCGGTCATAGTAATCCTGTAGATGAATCAGAAGAGAGTGACTGATTTATAAAGGGAATAGCCAACGGTGACAAACGATGAAAACTGACGATTTCGGTGATAAAAACTCACGCAAAATAAGCCGGCCACTGTCATTGGGCGGATTGCGATGCTTTGAAGCGGCGGCCAGGCTGGAAAGTTTCACCCAGGCGGCGAACAGTTTAAACCTGACGCACGGGGCGGTGAGTCGTGCGGTCAGGGCGCTGGAGGATGAGCTGGGTATTGCGTTGTTTGAACGTCGTCATCGGCGGGTGTATCTGACGGCCGCCGGGCGGACGTTGTTTCAGGCGTCGCAGCAGGCATTCGGCATCCTGGAGCAGACTGCGCAACAACTGCGGCAGCAGGCACAGGACGCACCGCTGGTATTGTCCTGTGAGCCGACGCTATTGATGCGTTGGCTGATACCCCGCCTGCCTGCGTTTCAGTTGGCGCACCCGGACATCCATCTGCAGTTGGTCGCGGGCGGCGGGCCATTTTCGTTTCACGACGGCATCAGCGCCGCCCTACGGCGCAACGATTTTGACTGGGGCGATAAGCTGCACAGCCAGTGGCTGTTCAACGAGCAAGTCGGGCCGGTATGCAAGCCTGAAATGCTGCTGCGTTTTATCGCTCTCCACGCCGGTCAGCCGCAGTTGAGCCGCGATGCGGTGCTGTTACATTCGGCCACCCGGCCTGATGCCTGGCGGCATTGGGCTCAGCAGCAGAGTGTGTCGCTGGAAGGCTGTCCAGAGCAGCGTTTCGATCACTTTTACTTCAGCTTGCAGGCGGCGGTGGCGGGGATAGGCGTCGCTATTGGCCCTTGGCAGCAGGTGCGGGATGATGTGGCCGGTGGGCTACTGAGCGCCCCCTTTGGTTTTACGTCGGACGGTAGCGGTTATTGTCTGCTGACGCCGCAAGAAATCAGGCCGGGCAGCGCGCTGGCCCGGCTGGCTGACTGGCTGAAACTCAGTGCAGACGCTTGAGCTTTTGCTCCAGGCGCTGGCGTTGCCAACGGCTGAAGAAGTCGCGTAACAGCAGGGTGCGCGTCGCGCGCATAATCACCGCGATACTCATACCGGCCATGGCCCAAAGCGACCACAGATATTGCGGATGAGTAAACCAGTTAATGGCGAACAACAGCACTGCGATAAATGCGAACCTCACTATCATGCGCAGCAGCCTGCCTTCTTCCTCCACCTGTCGGCGAATCGCCTGCTCGGCCTGGCTGCTGTCGCTGTTTTCCTGTTGCGGCGGCTGGTTGAGATCGCCAATCTGTAACTCCAGCGCCGCGGCTATCGCGGTCAGGGTTTCCAGGCTGGCCTGCTCGCCATTTTCAAGGCGCTGAACGGTACGGGTGCTAAGCCCGGCAATGCTGGCCAATTGTTCCTGAGACCAGCCTTTTTCCAGCCTTAATTGCCGGATGCGGTAAGTTTGCATTGCACGCTCCAAAAATGAACCTTCATTGAGGCCAAGTGTAGGAGTTGAGGCCGTTGACCGCCACGACAGGCGCATGACATCTGTACGACAGCCAGGTGACAACCCGCTGAGTATGCGGGTTAGAAGGTGACGTTACGGATAAAGCGCAGCGGAAAATCGGTGCGGTTGGCGTAGGCATAGTGCTGATCGCTGTTGAACACCTGGGTTTGGCCGGCGTCCAGCGTCAGGGTTTGCTGTTCCAGCACCAGCGTCAGGCTGCCGGTAATCACGTAGATTATTTCACTCCAGCCTTCGGCATCCGGCACAGAATCGTAGTGCTCGCCGGGCATCAGCGTCCATTCCCAAAGCTCAACCCGCTGACGAGCAGGCACGCTGGCGGCAAACAAAGCCTGACTTGCCGGCTGTACGCCTTGCCATGCCAATTCGCCGACCAAATGGCTGCCGCGCGCTTCGGGAGCCTGGATCAGATCGGTAAAGGCGATATTCAATGCCTCGGCCAATTTGTCCAACACCGCCAGGCTGACGTTGCGGTCACCGGCCTCGATGCCGGCCAGCATGCGGCGGCTGACGCCGGATTTTTCCGCCAGCATCACCTGGCTTAGCCCCGCCTGCTGGCGATAGCCACGCAGGTTGCTGCTCAGGTATTGCAACACCTTGGGCGCTTCATGTTTACCGCTGTTCACTGTATTGCTCATCCCAGGGCTTTACCTCATACTGGCAGGATCTGTGCATTATATTGCACCCAGCAGGAAGGGCAAGCCGGTGTCTGCAGTAAAAAAATCCTCTATTTTCACTTTCATTCCCACGATAAAGCGGCAGGAAGCGGTGCTGATTTTCATCACCATGATCTGGGGCGGAACCTTTCTGGCGGTCCATCTTGCCATGCAGGTCAGCGGGCCGTTCTTCTTCGTGGGTTTGCGCTTCGCTGCGGCTACGCTGGTGCTGACATTGTTCTCCCTGCGCAGCTTACGCGGATTGACCTGGTATGAGCTGAAAGCGGGCGTGTTTATCGGTATCGCCATCATGTTCGGTTACGGCCTGCAAACCGTGGGGCTGCAAACCATCAGCAGCAGTCAGTCGGCGTTCATCACCGCCATGTATGTGCCGATGGTGCCGTTATTGCAGTGGTTGGTGCTCGGGCGTTTCCCCGGCGTTATGGCCTGGGTCGGCGTGTTATTGGCCTTCAGTGGCCTGATGCTCTTGGCCGCGCCAAGCAGTACCGATATGGCGCTTAGCATCGGCGAGATCCTGACGTTGATTGGCACGCTGGGCATGGCTGCCGAGATCATTTTGATTGGTGCCTATGCGGGCAAGGTTAACGTTAAGCGGGTGACGGTGGTGCAATTGGCGACGGCCTCGCTGGCGGCGTTTCTGATGATGGTACCGACCGGCGAGTCGGTACCGCCTTACAGCAATTACCTGCTCTACAGCGCAGTCGGTCTGGGGCTGGCCAGCGCCATCATTCAAGTGACGATGAACTGGGCGCAACGAAGCGTTTCGCCGACGCGTGCCACGGTCATTTATGCCGGCGAGCCGGTGTGGGCCGGGCTGGTGGGGCGCATTGCAGGCGAGCGTTTGCCGGGCGTAGCGCTATTGGGCTGTGCGCTGATCGTATTGGGCGTGCTGGTCAGCGAAATGCGTATTCGACGTAAAGCAAAGGCGGCAGCGTTGGTTGAATAAGGCCCGGCAAGCCGGGCCGCGGTGCTAACGGGTAGCGCTGTCTGCCAGTGGCAAGATTTTACGGTTGCGCAATAGCGCATTGAGGATAATGGCACCGAAAGTGGCGGTGCCAATGCCCCCCATGGTGAAGTTGCCGAGGGTTAACGCAAAGTCCCCTGCACCCAACACCAGCGTTACCGCCACCATAATCAGGTTGCCGTTATCCCCCAGATCAACCTTGTTTTGCACCCAGATGCGCGCGCCGGCGACGGCAATCAAGCCGAACACCACGATCGAAGCACCACCCAGCACCAGCCCGGGAATAGTGTGGATCAATGCACCGAACTTGGGTGAAAACCCCAGCACAATCGCTACCGCTGCGGCGGCGACAAACACTAGCGTGGAGTAGATTTTGGTGACCGCCATCACCCCGATATTTTCGGCATAGGTCGTCACTCCGGTGCCCCCGACCGAGCCGGAAAGCATTGTCGCCAACCCGTCGCCGACGAAGGCGCGACCGATATAAGGGTCAAGATCCCGGCCGGTCATGCCCGCTACCGCTTTCACATGCCCGAGGTTTTCCGCCACCAAAATGATCGCCACCGGGGCAATCAGCAGCATGGCATGCAGGTTAAATACCGGGGCGGTGAATTGCGGCAGACCGAACCAAGGGGCCTGGCTCAGTGCGCTGTAATCTACCGGTTTGCCGAGGCCGAAACCGTTGGTCGCCACGACGTAAATCAAATAGGCGGCGATCAGGCCAACCAGGATCAGCAGCCGCTGCATCAGCCCGCGGGTAAAAACCGCCACCGAACCGATACACAAGATAGTGACCACCGCCATCCAACTGTCAAAATGGGAGGCTGAAACGCTGCGCACCGCAATGGGCGCCAGGTTGAGGCCAATAGCCATGACCACCGCCCCTGTCACTACCGGCGGCATCAGCCGCTCTATCCAACGGGTGCCAACGCTCATCACCACGAAACCGATCAGCAGATACACCAGCCCGCAGGCGATGATGCCACCGAGCGCCAGGGCAATATTGGGGTTGGCGCCCTGGCCGCTGTAACCGGTCAGGGTGATGACCAGCCCGACAAATGCCGCGCTCGAGCCGAGATAGCTCGGTACCCGACCGCCGACCACCAGAAAAAACAGCAGCGTGCCGATACCGGACATCAGAATGGCCAGATTGGCGTCAAAGCCCATCAGCAAAGGCATCAGCACCGTAGCACCAAACATCGCCACCGCATGCTGCAAACCCATCACCAACGTCTGGGTCACTGGTAGCCGTTCATCGGGCGCAACAACCGCACCGTCCAGATTGCCTTGCTTCATCCGCCATTGGGGAAACCAGGTATTCGCCATCGTCATCTCCAAAATATTGAGGTGCAGGTTAGGGTTACAGATGCGAGCGTTGCGGCTACGCGCCGATCATTGTTTCAACAGCGAGTGATAACGCCGGTCAAAATAGGCCAGGCCGTGGCTGTGGTCATTGCGGGCCAACGCCACCGCCTGACAGAACAGAATGTCGTGGGTGCCGACGCTGACAATCTGGCTGATTTGGCAATCGAAAGAAGCCAGCGCGCCGTGCAAAATCGGGGCGCCGGTCACCAGCGTAGACCAGCGAGCGGCGGAGAATCGCATGTCCATCGGCGTTTTGCCGCCGAACAGATTCGACAGCGATTCGTGCTCTGCCGCCAGCGTATTGACGCACAGCGTTTGGTTTTGCTTGAACACCGCATACACCGACGCAGAGCGGTTCAGGCACACCAGCAACGTGGGGGGCGTGTCGGTGACGCTGCATACCGCAGAGGCGGTAAAACCGGCGCGGCCTGCGGGGCCGTCGGTGGTAATGATATTCACCGCCGATCCCAGGCGGGCCATGGCATTGCGGAAGTCTTGTTTTTCTACGTACGCTGGTTGCAGCGGTGCATCGGCAAACTCTGTTTGGCTTTGCATAAGGTATCTCCGGGCTAGAGGGCGAGGCTGCTGCTGGCGTTCGGCGTTTTCAATAGCCAGTCCAGCAGGGTGCGGTTGAAAGTTTCGCTGTCGGTCACGCTCATCGCGTGGCCGCCGTAGGTCATCTGCGCCAGCTCGCCGTTGGGCAGGCTTTCCGCCAACTGATGCGAACAGAGATAGGGCACCAGCAGATCGTCGCGAGCGCACAAGGCCAGGGTTGGTGTGGTGATGTCCGCAAGGTGAGGGCGGAAATCGGTATTAATCAATGCATTCAGGCGGCGCAGCAGGTTTTCTGTGCCCTGAAAATGCGCGGTTTGGTGCTGCAACTCTTCACCTAGCAAGGCTTCGTGCTGCGATAGCCAGTCGGCGGGGAACAGAAACAGCGGCTGGGCGCGCACATAGGCTTCAACGCCGCTGTTAAGCAGCAGATCCTGTCGGACGTGGAAGCAGCGCCGGGTCTGGCTGTCCAGCGCCGGCCAGCCGTTGACCACTACCAGTTTTTCCAGCAACTGCGGCTGGGTGAGCGCCAGTTGCAGGCCAATCATGCCGCCCAGCGCGTGGCCGACGAAATAACAGCGTTCGATACTGAACGAACGCAGCAGTTGCGCTACTTCATCCGCCATATCGGCCATGCTATAGCCGTCCGGTACCACGCCTTTGCTGCGGCCGGTGCCATAGTGATCGTAAATGACCACCCGGAAATGCCGGGTTAGCGCATCAATCTGCGGTTGCCAGAAGCTACCCGAGCCACCGAGGCCTGCGGACAGCACCAGCGTCGGCGCCAGTGGCGTATCTTTTCCCAAAATCTCAAAGTACATGCTCGATCCTCAATGGCTCAGCGGCCGATATGGGCCACTGTGGCGATTTCAATCAATGCGTCCGGCTTCACCAGCCCGCACTGAATGCAGTAGCGGGCCGGTTTATCGCCGGAAAAATACTCGGCATACACCTGATTGATGGCGGCATAGTTTTGCCAGTCGGTGAGAAAGATCGAGTTAAAGGTCACGTCGTCCATGCTTCCACCGGCGGTTTCGATCACGCTTTTGATGGTCTCCAGCACGTGGCGTGTTTGTGCCGCGGCGTCACCGACGTGAACGACGTTATTGTCTTTATCGAAGGCCAGCGTACCCGAGACGTACACCACGCCGTCGGCCAGGGTGCCCGGAACAAAGGGAGCCAGCGGTTTGCCGGTGCCCGGTGGAGTGATCACTGTTTTTGGCATTGTCGCGCTCCTGGTGAAGGTTGTTTTGGGTTTAAACAGGCAAGATTCATGCCGTCTGGCTAAGCGGAGCGGCGAGAACGTCACAGAAACTGTCGACGTCCGACACCCAGCCGAAAAAGGTTTCGATGTTGTACAGCGCCGCCTGCTGGGCGAACGCCGGGCCGGCCTGGTGGGTGGCGTCGGCCAGCACAATGCCGAAATACTCGAGGAAAAAGCCGTCGCGCAGCGTGGATTCCACACAAACGTTGGTGGCGATGCCGGTAAACACCAGATGGTGAATGCCGTAAGAGCGCAGCAGGCTGTCGAGCTGGGTGTTGAAAAAGCCGCTGTAGCGCGGTTTCGGCAGCACGATATCGCCAGGCTGTGGTTGCAGTTCATCCACCAGGTCGTAGTCCCAATCGCCTTTGGCCAGCAGCTTGCCCATCAGTTCCGGGCGCTGGCGCATGGTTTTCAGCGCGTTGGACTTGTGCCAGTTAGGCGAGCCTTCACCGCCGGCTTCGACGTACTGGTTGTCCCAGCCGTTCTGGAAAAAAATCACCTTAATGCCCGCGGCGCGCGCGGCAGTGATGGCGCGCTTGATGTTGGCGATCACCGGCGCGGTGGTCGAAACGTCGAACCCGGCCAAATCCAAATATCCCCCCTGCGAGGCGTAGGCATTTTGCATATCGACCACGATTAATGCGGTTTCCTGCGGCGCAAAGGCGATGGCCTCAGGACGGGCGGGCAGGGTGACCGTCGCTCCGCCTTGCGGTGACTGGCGGCGTACCACAGGTTGGATTTCAACAATTTTCATCATGCCACCTCACGGTTTGCTGCAGTTTGTGGGCAAACGTCTGTCCGGCTTTTCATCAGGGGGTGAATGCGTTCGCCGAAGTCTTCTACGCCTTGCACGAAGTCGTCGAAAGTCAGCAGCACGCCTTCGGTGCCGGGCACGGTGGCGATTTCATCCATCATGCGCGCCACGTTGGCGTAGGAGCCGACCAGCGTGCCCATGTTGATGTTGACGGCGGAAGTGGGGTCGGCCATTTGGCGCACATTGGTGTCGGCGCCGGATTTAGTGTCTTTGCCGCTCTGCTCGGTGAGCCAGGCCAGGGCTTCGGTATCGGCCCCGGCTTTATAGCTTTCCCATTTGGCGCGGGCAGCCTCGTCGGTTTCATCCGCAATGATCATAAACAGCACGTAGCAGGCCACGCTGCGGCCTTCGGCGTCGGCGGCAGTTTTCAACCGGGCAGCCGTCGGGGCGAAAGCGGTGGGGGTGTTGACGCCTTTGCCGAAGCAGAAGTTGTAGTCGGCGTATTTGGCCGAGAAAGCCATGCCCGCATCGCTTTGACCAGCGCAAATCACCTTGATGTCCGCTTGGGGTTGCGGGCTGACGCGACAGTCATCCATCTGGAAAAACTCGCCCTTGAAATCGGATTTTCCGGTGCCCCACAGATCGCGTAGCACCCTGACGTATTCCGCCAGATAGTCGTAGCGACGACCAAAGTACTCGTCACCCGGCCACATGCCCATCTGCTCGTATTCCGGTTTCTGCCAGCCGGTCACCACGTTCAGGCCAAAGCGCCCACCGGAAATAGAATCAATGGTGGAAGCCATACGCGCGACGATGGCCGGCGGCATGGTAAGGGTGGCGGCGGTGGCGTAGATCTTGATGCGTGAGGTTACGGCAGCCAGCCCGGCCATCAGGGTGAAGGACTCCAGGTTATGATCCCAGAATTCGGTTTTGCCGCCGAAGCCGCGCAGTTTGATCATCGACAGGGCGAAATCAAAGTTGTAGTGCTCGGCCTTCTGCACGATGGTTTTATTGAGTTCAAACGTCGGTTTGTACTGTGGGGCATTGCTGGAAATCAGCCAGCCGTTGTTGCCGATCGGAATAAATACGCCAATTTTCATTTGAATACCTCGGGTCAGTGAAGGGGACAATCACAGGCTGCTTGCCTGAACCAAAGCAAACCCGATGCCATGTTTTAAAATTGTTTATTTATCAAATTCTTATGGTTTATTTGGCGCCCGGTTATTGAGTGGATGGTCCAAAACAGACCATTTGGTCAAAATTATCTGCACAAAAAACAGGCGCGCCTGCTCATTAAAGGTGCAAAAGATCCCCCGGAAGGGGTAGGTAAAAGCGTGGGTTTCATACCAGGGCTTTGCTATGCTGGCCGGAGTCAGATTGTGCCAAGGAGCCGCAGTGAAGCCACAAGCCGTTAAACCGCCCACGCGCCGCTCGCGTGCGGTAGCTGCAAAACGCAGTACCATCATGGATGCGGCGCTGGAGTTCTTCTCGCTGTACGGTATTCACGGCACCAGTCTGGATCAGGTGGCGGAGCGCGCCGACGTTTCCAAAACCAACCTGTTGTACTACTTCCCCTCCAAAGAAGAACTCTACGTAGCGGTGCTGAAAGGCATTCTCGATGTTTGGCTGGCGCCGCTGAAAGCGCTGCGCGCCGATCAGGAACCGTTGCAGGCCATTCGTGAATATATACGGCTGAAGCTTGAGGTTTCGCGCCATCATCCGCAGGCTTCACGGCTGTTTTGCCTGGAGATGATCCAGGGTGCGCCGTTGCTGAAACAGGAATTGCAGGGTGGGTTGAAGATGCTGGTGGACGAGAAGTCCGCCATGATTGAGCGTTGGATTGCCGAAGGTCATATCGCGCCGATAGAGCCGCATCACCTGATTTTTATGCTGTGGGCGACCACTCAGCACTACGCCGATTTTTGGGTCCAGATAGAAGCGGTAACCGGGAAAACGTTAGAAGATGAGGCGTTTTTTCAGCAGACGGTAGAGAACGTGCAGAGGGTGATTATCGACGGAATACGGCCGCGCTAGGCGCCAGGAGAGGGGATATTCAGGGGGATAGCGAACTATCCCCCTGTGGGGTTAGGCAGCTTTCTTCTTACGCAGGAATACGTAAGACAGGCCCAGGATCACAAACCACAACGGTGTGACGATCAGCGCCTGGCGGGTGTCATCGCGCAGCGTCAGCAGCACCAACACAAACACGAAGAACGCCATACAGACCCAGCACATCAGTTTGCCGGCCGGCATCTTGTAAATCGATTTCTGGTGCAGCGCCGGACGCTTCTTGCGATAAACCAGGTACGAACACAGGATGATGGTCCAGACAAACATGAACAGGATCGCCGAGACGGTGGTCACCAGCGTGAACACGGTCATGACGTTCGGGATCAGGTAAATCAGCACCACACCGCCGAGCAGGCAGATACAGGAGAAGGTCAGCCCGTTAGCCGGCACTGCCCGCTTGGACAGATTGGCGAACGACTTGGGTGCATCGCCCTCCTGCGCCAGACCGAACAGCATGCGGCTGGTGGAAAACACCCCGCTGTTGGCGGAAGAGGCGGCGGAGGTCAGCACCACAAAGTTAATCACGCTGGCTGCCGCCGGCAGGCCAATCAGCACGAACAGTTCCACGAACGGGCTCTTGTCGGCAACCACAGAACTCCATGGCGTGACCGACATGATAACGATCAGGGCGAACACGTAGAACATGATGATGCGGATCGGAATGGAGTTGATGGCGCGTGGCAGCACTTTTTCCGGATCTTTGGTTTCAGCCGCGGTGGTACCAACCAGTTCGATACCGACAAAGGCGAACACCGCAATCTGGAAACCGGCGAAGAAACCGCTGATGCCTTTCGGGAACATACCACCGTCATTCCACAGGTGTGAGAACGAGGCGACGGTACCGGTAGGCGACTGGAACTGCATGGCGATCATGACCAGCCCGGCGACGATCAGCCCGACAATGGCAACGATTTTGATCATCGCAAACCAGAACTCCATTTCGCCAAACATCTTCACCGTCGCCAGGTTAAGGCCCAGCAACAACAAGACGCACAGCAACGAGGCGATCCATTGAGACAATCCCGGGAACCAGAACTGGGCATAGGCGGTGATCGCTACCACGTCGGCAATACCTGTGACCACCCAGCAAAACCAGTAGGTCCAGCCAGTAAAGAAACCGGCCCAGGGGCCGAGCAGGTCGGCGGCGAAATCGCTGAAAGATTTGTATTCCAGATTGGAGAGCAGCAGCTCGCCCATCGCGCGCATCACGAAGAACAGCATAAAGCCGATGATCATGTACACGAAGATGATGGAGGGGCCGGCCAGACTGATGGTTTTGCCGGACCCCATAAACAGACCCGTACCGATGGCGCCACCGATGGCGATCAGTTGAATATGTCGGTTAGTTAGGTTTCGCCGTAGATGATCTTCTGACGCAGGCGCGGCGTCTGTGGCTATTTTAGAGTGATCTACCATCTGATGATGTCCTGTTTTACCTGTCATGAGTGAAATAGCGAGCTCTGAAGTGGCTCTTTTTTATACGATTATCCGGTTGGCCCGGCTTTAGTAAGGTAGTGCAATAACGCCACCTTTGTGCAACATGTTTACAACATTTATGCGAGGGATAAAAGTCGATTGTTCTTTACACCGAGGAGGCAAATCGGACGTCTTGGGGGCGGAAGATTACTCCTCGTCGTAGCAGATTAACAGCCCTGATCTGACTTATCTTGTTGATATAACAGGGCCTTGGAAATATCGCATGAGAAAAACTAATGGGTGTAAGCGTTTGACGTCGAGGGGGCTGAAGAGAATAGTTTACGTCGTTGGGTGGTGAGCTCCGTCGGTAGAGCAGTTGACTCTCAAGCAATGGCGCACAGGTTCGAAGCCTGTACGACCTGCCAACAAATCATGTGGTTAGCGATGATTTTTATCTTCTGACTTTTCCGGTGAGGGCAGATTTGGGACGCGCTTCGCAGAAATCACATCAATTCAGCCTGAATGTTCAGTTGAGTGATCTGGCGCAAGTTAGGCCTGACTCTATCTATTTATCGAGACACTACGGCGCTTATTCCCTGCAAAATTGATAATGGAACTTTTAAAGGGATAAATCTGCTTACGCAGGAGTCAGGGCGTATCAATTAAGTGAATGTGCTCACGGCTTTCATGGAATAACCGCCGACAAAGAATACGGTAACAGTCTCGGTCGAACTCATCGGCCGGGAAACTGAGTTTTTCGGCGGCAGACAGCGTCGGTGCCGTACCGAGGTAGAACCAGTTGCTGATGACATGAAAAGCTTTAAGTGGCCCTTGTCGTTCCTCGATCGCGATCCTGCCGGGGAATGGCCAGTGCCGCACCTGGGCCTGCTCCAGGGCGCTAAGCAGCCTGCTCTGGTGCGCTTGTGGGGTCTCTTTACCGCAGCATACTCCCGCGCATTTGCCTAATTGATGGCGAAAGCAGGGTTGTCCGGGGCGTCCTTTTTCAATATCCAGGTACGTCAGGCAGAGCTGCTCTCGATCGGCAATGTCGATCAGAAAATCGACGGCCGCCGCACGCCGCAGAAACAGGCCGTACAAGTTAGGCGTCCGGGAAAAGTCTAGCGCATCGCTGTATACGATTCGCGTTTGGGAGTCCTGTACCTGCAGCGCGCATAGCCGGCGGATTTTACGCAGCCGCTTGTTGTAGAGCGGGCTTTGCTGTTTCACCAGGGAGGATTCAAGCAGCAGCGCACCGATCTCCCCCACGGTTTCGATGCAGGTTATGCGGCGGGTGGCGGCAAGCAACCGAGCTTCGCGCGGATTGCGTAGATGAGACTGAACGCGGCGGCGAATGTTGACGCTCTTGCCTATGTAGAGGGGATGGGCGCCGTTGTCGCCGTGAAAGAAATAAACCCCGCAGCTCTGCGGCAGGTTGGCGACCTCACCGGTCAGATGTTCAGGGTATTGATACATGGATTATCAGAAACTCACTGCTTATAGGGAAGTGGAGTATCACGCCAATGATAATATTTTCTTATTATAATTCACAGCCGGCTTTCAGCTAACGCTAAGAGTTGAGATTTGTTATCATTTGCGAAAATTTTTTCTATAGGGAGATAGAGATGCGTAAAGCGTTAATAATGGCTCTGGGTGTGATGGTACTGTCAGGCTGTGCGGGGCAACAGGACGACTACGAGTCGCGTAACAAGGCCTCTGCAGACCAGGCCGGTGGCAAAGAGTGGAAGGCATTCGTTGCGCCTTTATCCGTCAAAACACAATCGCCGGGCGAGCGAGAAATGAAGCGCGCAACCCGGCAGAACTGATTTACGATAAAGCCCACTTGCGTGGGCTTTTTGCATTTTGTACAGGCACCCGTCAACAGCGGATAGGGCGGTTCTAAAAGGAAGGGAATCATGAGAAAAGTTAATTCAGGATCGGAAACTCGCCTGTCGGCAGTATTGCTCGTTATCGCAACGCTGTTGTTAGCAGGCTGCTCGGGGACGGGCACTGCGGCTAAACCTGAGGTATCTGGAGGCGAAGTCGATGACCTTTTCGCTGGATTGGAAGGTAAAACGGCGCCAGCACCTGGGCAAGAGATCAACCGATATATCTCGCAGATCGCAGCGGCTATTCAAAGTCATTTTCAATATGACAGCGTCTACGCCGGCAAGGAATGCTCATTACGACTCAAGTTGGCTCCGGATGGCATGCTGTTAGATGTCCGGGCTGAAGGCGGTGATCCCGCACTTTGCCGTGCGGCTGTAGTGGCAACCGCAAATGCCAGCTTTCCCAAACCCCCGACACCGGCGGTTTACGCTGTGGTTAAGAATGCCGCGTTGGAATTCCGTCCTCAATAATCGAGAGCGGCCATTAAAACAGCTGACCGACGGACATCAGAGCCACGGCCCACACCCCGGCAGACAGCGCACTGGCGCAATAGACCTGCTTGCGCGGCAGGGCAATCATGCCGGCAACCAATGGCACGGTATAGCGCATTACGGCCAGAAAGCGCGATACAAACAGCAGCGGGATCCCGTTGTTCTGTAACGCGGATTGCGCCTTGTTCAATGCGCCACGGTATCTGACCGGCAGCCAGTTCCCGCTTTGGCGCTTTTGAAGCCATGCGCCGCAATGGAAAGACAAAACGGAGCCGAGCAGGGCACCCAGGGTTATCGCCGTCCAGACATGAGCATCGGCCAGCACCGGCTTGCCGGCGACAATGCCTAACATCAACGTCACCGATGCGGGCGGCAGAACCGAAGAAATGAAAATGACCGACTTGCCCAATGCAAACAGAAAAATAAGCAGCAACAGCAGACCGGGCTCCGGGCCGTATTTGGTGATAATAGCGGTTAATGTCTCCATGGATGACCCCCAGAAAATGTAGGGTCAGTGTCTCATTCACCGCTTCAATATAAGCTAAATCGAATGGGCTTCAGCCCAGGCTTATCCACTCACCTGAGCCTGATGCTCGGTGCTCTGCGTAGCCCACCCTTTGAGTGCAAAAATCAGCGCGGCGCACAGCAAAGAGAAAATTGCCAGTACGATCAGGCCGGCATGCGGGCTATCGAAGCGCAGTTCTGCCTCGGTACGGATTAGCGGCGCCAGGAAACTGAACAGTGCGCCCAGCGTGGTGCAAAAACCGATGCCGGCCGCCAGCGCCGGGCCTGAAAGTATCTGCGCCGGTAAGGTCCAGAATATCGGCTGCACCGCCAGGAAGCTGACGGCGCAAAAGCACAACGCAATAATGGCAACAGTCGGCCCGGCATAGGACGAAACAACTAATCCCAGTGCGGCAATCACCATGCAGCCGATGGCGATGGGCAAGCGGCGGGAGGTTTTGCGGTCGGCATAACGCGGGATGTAGTAGACCCCAAATGCAGAAACGGCCCAGGGAATTGCCGCTACCAGCGATGCCTTAAACCCGATATTGGTGCCCATCAGCGAGGCCACCTGCGAGGGCAGGAAAAACAACAGGCCATACACGCCGACCTGAATGGTGCCGTAAATAAACGCCAGGTGCCAAACCTTGGAGTTTTTCAACGCCTCTTTCACGCTGCTGGCCTCGGTATTTGTTTGCTCCAGGGCCAACTGTGTCACCAACGCCTGCTTCTCTTCCGGGTTAAGAAATCGCGCCTTGGCCGGGCTGTCGTCAAGATAGAAATAGGCGAAGATCCCCAACACGACGGCCGGTAAACCTTCCAAAACAAACATCCAGAACCAACCTGGCTGCCCCAGCACGCCGTGCATTTCGAGCAACGCGCCAGAAATGGGCGAGCCCAGGGTCAAGGCCGCGGGAACCCCGAGGACAAAGATACCTATCACTGAGGCTCGAACCTTATTGGGAAAATAAAGGGAAGCCAGCAACAGGATACCCGGGTAGAAGCCAGCCTCGGCCAACCCCAACAGGAAGCGCAAGGCGATAAATTGATATTCGTTGCTGACGAAACCGGTGCAGGCGGACAAGGCCCCCCACACTGCCGTGGTGGCGCTAAGCCAGACTTTTGCCCCTAGTTTGTTCATCATCAGGTTGGCTGGAATGCCGAAGATGGCGTAAGCCGCGAAGAAAATCCCTGCACCCAATGCGAAGGCGGATTGCGACAGGCCAATATCCACCGACATTGCCTCCTTGGCAAAGCCTACGTTTACCCGATCGATAAAGGCGACGAAATACAGAGAGAACATCAGGGGGATTAATCTGCGCCACGTTTTTTTAATCGCTGAATTGAGCGCGGAACTGGTGTTGGTCGTATTACTCACGGGGCTACCCTCTCAAACAGGTTGAATGACTGGGGCCGGCGGTGTAACGCCGGCAGCTTGCCTGCACCTATTGCCACTGCGGAGCATTCACCGTCGGTTTTCAGTTTTCACCCAAAGGTCTAAAGGACTAATGGTCAGGCCTTTGTGGGCAAAAAAAAGCAGCAATGAACGCTATCCTGGCCTGTGCAGCCACGGAAAATCTTTTGGTAGAAACCAAAAATTGACAATTGGTTAACCTGAAATTCACACATGGCCGGTCGTGATTCAAGCCTGCTGATGAATATCTGTGCGCGTAATCACTGAATGACAAGCTTTGAATTATCACCACGATTAATGAAGGCAAAGTCTGGTCTTCGAGGGTAGAGTGGCCACCCATGACAGATAAACTGAAAGAGAAAAGACGCCATGCTAAAGGTGATTGCTGAAGATTTTATCAAGCACGACCGTATTGAAACGGTGTTGCCGCTGTATCGCGAATTGGTAGAGAAAACCCGTCAGGAGGCGCTGTGCCTCTCCTATGAGTTGTTGATTGACCATCAGGATCCGGGGCATTTTATTTTCGTCGAGGAGTGGCCCGATCGGGCAGCGTTGGACACGCATTGCCAAACCGAGCATTTCAAGCGCCTGGTGCCTTTAATCAATCAGCACCAGAGCAAGCCTTGTACCTTTTTGTTTATGCAGCCTTTTCCCTCAGACGAGGGTTAACCAGGCAAAAAAATCCCCGCAGAGCGGGGTCAATGGCTTCTCAATTGCGGTCTTGTAGTGATTAAAAATTAGACTGCGAATGATTGCCATTCCCTCAGAATGCTCTTAAAAGACTTTTGCCGCCAACCGCACCTGATCTACCCAGCTTTGTTGGTAATCAAAGCTGGGGGCCTCATGTTGCGTCATCCCATGACGAACGATGGCTTTTACCGCCTGGGTAGCCAGTGGGTTCTTCTGGGCGATTTGCCCGGCGATCAGCCGTGCCTCTTCCAGAGCGCTTCCCTCGCTGATCCGTGAAATAACACCGTGCCGCCAGGCTTCCTCCACGCCTATGACGCGACCGGTCAGTAACCAGTCGAGGGCGATATAGGGGGAGATGCGCACCGGCAGGCGCGAACATCCGCCTTGTGCCGCAATCAGCCCCAGCCCGGTCTCCGGGAAACTGAATTGGGCATCCCGCCCGGCGACGATCAGGTCACAGGCCAGCGCTATCTCGAACCCTCCGCCGAAGGCGATACCGTCCACGGCGGCGATAATCACCTTGGTGAGTCGCGCATGCACCAGGCCGGCAAAGCCATTCGGATCGACCACCGGAAGTTCGCCCTGCTGAAAGGCTTTGACGTCCATCCCGGCCGAGAACACCTGTGGCTGACCGGTCAACAGGATCACCCGAACCTTTTCATCCTGCTCGGCCTGTTGCAGGTAGCGTTGGATCAGGCGAGCCATCGCCAAATTGATGGCGTTCTTTTTTTCCGGCCGGTTCAGGGTAATCACGGCGATGCCGTCCTGTTGTTCATACAGCACCGGTGGTGGCAGGTCAGTCATGGCTTTTTTCTCCCTGGAAGAACACCAGCGTCAGCAGCAGGGCGATGGCGCCCAACGGCAACGAAAACAGCGGCAGGTAATAAGCGGGCAAGGTATACAGCGTCAGGCCGCCGAGCATGCCCCCCGCCGCAATGCCGGCATACAGTACCGAGCTGTTCAGCGACACGGTCAGCGCGCCAAAACGTTTGGACAGCGACAGCAAGTGGTGCTGAATGGGTACCAGATACATCCAGCCGGTAATCCCCCATACCAGAAATATTGCCAGCACCCACCAGGGTGAGGTGATGTAAAAGGCCAGCAGGAATAATGAAAGGGTTTGAATCGACACGGAAAACAGCAGGACAAATTTACTGCCGAAGGTATCGGTCAATAAACCGGAAACGAAATTGCCGATGACGGCGCCTATACCGAATATCAGCAGTGCGATGGGCAAAATCGCCTCCGGGCCCAACTGAGTATTCTTCAGCAATACGCTCACATAGCTGTAAACAATGTGTTCGGAGCAGACGGCGAAGAAGGTGATCAGCAGCGTGGTCAGCACTGCCTTTTGTCGCAGTGGGGCCAACCGTTCTTTCAGCGAATGTTTCCCCGGCGCGGCTATGGCGTTCAGCGCCAGCGAAAGCCCCAGCAGCGCAACGGCACCTAACAGGGCGATCAGCAGGAAGATCTCCCGCCAGCCGATCAGCTTGGCCAGGAAGGTGCCAAAGGGAATGCCCAGCGCGATAGCCAGCGTCATGCCGCCATACACAATCGATATCGCCAGCCCGCGGCGTTTTTCCGCCACCAGCCCGACGGCGGCGGCGGCGGCCTGCGGCGTGTAGCAAGCCGCCCCCAGCGCCGCCAGTACGCGCCCCGCGGAGATTTGCAAAAAGCTGTCGGCATAGGCGCAAACCAGGTTACCGGCGATAAACAACACCAGTGCCAACTGCAAGATATGTTTGCGGTTGAGGTTGCCCAGCAGCCAGGCGGTCAGCGGAGCGAACACCATATAGGCCAGGGCGAAGACCGAGATTAACTGCCCCGCTTGCGCAGGGCTGACGGCAAAGGTGCCGGAAATCTCGTCAAGTATGCCGGCGACGATAAACGCATCGGTACCGATGGCAAAGGTGCCGGTCGCCATCAGACACAGCGTAAGAAAATGGCCGTTGTATTCCGTCAACTTCATCCCGCTCTCCGTAACGCATTGGCGGCCCAGATTTTGCTTAGCGCCGCCAGGAAATATTCCACGTCCTCATGAGTATGGGCCGAGGTCGGCGTAACCCGCAAACGTTCGCTGCCGGCCGGCACCGTCGGGGCATTGACCGGTTGCACGTAAATATCGTATTCATCGAGCAGTTGTTTGCTGATGTGCTTGTTGCGGTGTGGATCGCCGACCAGCACCGGCAGAATATGGCTGTCCTCCGAGACCAGAGGAATACCGGCGGCGCGCAGGCCGGATTTCAGGTGATCGATTATCGCCAGCAGATGTTTGCGTTGGTTGTCATGCTCCAGGTTGTATTTGAAGCTGGCCAGCGCCGCCGCCACCACCGGCGCGGGGGAGGAGGTGCTGAAGACGAACGCCGGTGCCCAGCTGCGTACGGCTTCTACCACCGCGCGCGGTGCGGCGATATAGCCACCGGCAGCGCCGTAGGACTTACCAAAGCCCCCCTGAATAATGGTGATCTTGTCCAGCAGGCCCAGTTGTTCGGCATAACCCAAGCCCCGCTGGCCGTAAACGCCGGCGGAGTGGATTTCGTCCAGATAGGTCAGCGCCTGATGTTTCTCCGCCAGCGCGACAATCTGTGCCAGCGGGGCAAAGTCGCCGTCCATCGAATAGAGCGACTCGAAGGCGATCAGCTTGGGACGCTGCGGATCGGCTTCCTGCAGCAGCTCGGCCAGGTGCGCAACGTCATTGTGGCGAAAGATTTTCTTCTCCGCCTTGCTGTAGCGAATGCCGTAAATCATCGACGCATGGTTAAGCTCATCAGAAAAGACGATCAGATTGGGAATGGCGTCGCACAGCGTCGAGAGCGTGGCGTCATTGGCCCCAAAGCCGGTGGTGAACAACAGCGCGGACTCCTTGCCGTAGGCTTTGGCCAGCAAGCTTTCCAACTCGCTGTGGTAGATCGAAGTGCCGGAAATACTGCGTGCCCCGCAGGTACCCAGCCCGACACGGTTTACCGCCTCGGTGGTGGCCAGAATCACCTTGGGGTGATGGCTCATCGCCAGATAGTCATTGGAGCACCAGACGTTCAGACGGCGCTCACCCTGTTGCCCGTGGCTGGTGGCCCAGGGTTTATCCAGCACGCTGCGTTCCAGATTGAGGAACTCGCGGAACCGGCCCTGTTTTTTGGTTTCGGCCAGTTTTTCTTCAAGAATGTTCAATACGCTCATACGGAATTCCTTACATTAGAGGGCTTTAATCACCAATGAAACACCCTGGCCGACACCGACACACATCGTCACCAGCGCATTGCTTAATTGCCGGGTATGCAGCTCCAGCGCGCTGGAAAGCACCAGACGCGCGCCGGACATGCCCAGCGGATGCCCGAGGGCGATGGCACCGCCGTTCGGATTGACTCGCGTATCGTCGAAGTCGATGCGCCAACTTTGCAGCGTCGCCAACACCTGCGCGGCAAATGCCTCATTAATTTCAATGACGTCGAAATCATTCAGCGTAAAACCGGTACGTGCTAACAGACGCTCGGTCGCGGCGACCGGCCCAATGCCCATCAACGCGGGGGCAACGCCGGCGCTGGCGCTGTCGCCAATTTCCGCCAGCGGCTGGAGTGACTTGCGCTTGACATAGCGACCGCTGGCCAGCAACAGCACGGCGGCACCGTCATTGATACCTGAGGCATTCCCGGCGGTGACCGAGCCTTCGGGGGTGAAGGCCGGCTTCAGCGCCTGCAGTTTTTGCAACGTGGTCTGGCGCGGGAACTCATCCTGCGCGAAGGATTGGCGGGTTTTGCGATCGACTTGAACATCCAGCGCGGTGATCTCCCTGGCCAACCGGCCATTTTCGATAGCCCGCCAGGCTTTTTGCTGCGACGCGAGGGCAAAATTATCCTGATCCTTGCGGGATATGCGGTATTGCTGCGCGACGTTTTCGGCCGTGATGCCCAACGGATCGCTGCCATAGCGTTGCGCCAGCTGCGGGTTGACAAAGCGCCAGCCCAGCGTGGTGTCGAACAGTTTGATCCCCTTATCGAATGGCGTTTCGCCTTTGCTCATCACATAGGGCGCGCGGCTCATGCTTTCGACACCGCCGGCCAACACCAGATCGCTAAGGCCGCTTTTGATTTTTGCGCCGGCATAAATCACGGCGTCCAGCCCGGAAGCGCACAGCCGGTTAAGGGTAATCGCCGGTACTCCCTGATCCAGACCGGACAACAACGCCGCCATGCGCGCAACGTTACGGTTGTCTTCACCGGCCTGATTGGCACAGCCCAGCACCACCTCATCGACATCCGCCTCGCTTTCCGGGTGTCGTTGCAGCAAGGCCCGAATAATCGAGGCCGCCATATCGTCCGGGCGGGTTAATGCCAGACTACCGCCGTAGGCGCCGATCGCCGTGCGCGTACCGTCAATCAGATAGACCCCATCGTCTTTAATCGTCATCATTTTTCCTTAGGGCGCGACGGCCAGCTCGGGCCTTGTGGTGTGCAGCAACGAGTAATGCGGGTAATAGCGGGCGGAATGCAGCAGTTGCGCCATATTATCCAGCGTCGATTTCACGTTTTTCTGCCCGAGCTGAGCCAGCCAGGCAAAAATGCCGTCGGCATAGTTGACGCCGGCCACGGCGGCGATATCGATGTCTTCTCGGCTACAAACCCCGCTCTCCACCATGATCACCGACTCATTGATCAGGCTGCTCAGAACCCGCGCGACGATCAGGCCTGGGGAATCTTTAACAAACTCCACCTGCGGGATCACCGCTTGCAGCAGCGTGAGGAACAGCGCTTTATTCGTCTCGGTAGCCTGTTGGCTGTGGGCCGCCACCAGAAAAGCGGTGTTGGCGTAGTTCAGTGCAACGTCGATCACGAAGGTATCGAGGCCCGCTAAGTCGGCAAGCTGATTGGCCGTTCGCCCATCGGTGATTTTGACTGCGAGACTGTCATTCACCTGGATAAACCGTCCCAGAACCGGGTGTTCCGGCTGACATGTTATTGGGAGGGGCGCCCAGGTCGCGAGGGCGTGCTGTTGCAGCAGATCGAACAGCGGATGTTCGCCAAAAAAATGCAGCGAGCTCAGCGTACCGCCGCCGGCAGCCTGTGGGGTGGCTGTGTCAGCCGAGGGAGAAAAAAAGGAGCGGCCGTTTTTCTTCCCCAACAGCCCGGCATCCACCAGCGAACGTTGCAAATGGCCGGGGGTGTAGCGGGGGTCATACTGCATGTCCTGCCAAATCTGGCTGCTGACCTGATAATTAATGTCCTGACCGATAAAATCAGTCAGTTCCAAAGGCCCCATGCGAAAGTGGCCACCGGCCTTGAGCGCACGGTCGATTTGCGGTGCCAGCGCCACGTTTTCTTCCAGCAGGCGAAAACCTTCCAGATAAAAAGGCCGCGCCATGCGATTGACGATAAAACCCGGCGTGGCTTTGCAGACCACAAACTGTTTGCCTATCGCCGTGACCAACTGCTGGCAGCGTAAGGTTGTGACCCGGGCGGTAAAATAGGACGGGATAATTTCGATCAGCTTCATCAGCGGTGCTGGGTTGAAGAAATGCAGGCCGATAAAGCGCGAGTTATTTTCTATGCCCGCGGCCAGTTTATTCAGCGACAGCGAAGAGGTATTGGTGGCGATAATCGCCTCTTTTTTTACCGTGGCGGCAATGGCCGCGAGGATCTCATGCTTGGTGGGTTCATGTTCCGCAATGGTTTCAATCACTAGGTCACTGTCGGCGATAGCGTCGAAAACAGGCGAGAAAACCAGGTTGGCCAAGATCTCGCCTTTTTTCTGTTGGCTTATTTTTCCGTTATCGATTTTTTTATTCAGGTCACCGACAATATAATCACGTGCCTGATTCAAAGAATGAGCGCTGCGATTATAAAGCAGGGTTCGTATGCCGTTCAGTGCCAAAAGATAGGCAATACCTCTGCCCATGGTTCCGGCGCCAATCACGGCGACCGAATTTATTACCGTATTATTCTCTGCCATAAATATCCCCGTGAGTATTCTTCTGCTTTGCAAAATTCGCAAATGCTTATATTTTATTTGAATTTAAAAAGCACCAGGTGCCTATGGCGAAGGTAATTGGCGGCGGAGTGACTGTCTAACGGTAGAAGTGACAGGTTTACAATAAATAGGCTTTATGTTATTCGCGAAATTCTTAGCGCTGGTGCAATATAAAGTCGTTATTTATTAATCACGGCAGGGGAATAGCTGTTTTTGTTATAGCCATGGTATTTTTTATTATATGAAACGGCTGTTGTCGCCCTGAGCCCTCCACTATAGTTAACCTCACTTAATGATTGCGGCGCTGTGCTCTGGAGAACCCGTGTTATGGACACTCACTTTCAGCCTTTGATGGATGATCTGCTTGGCAGCCTGTCTGACCGCGACCTTTTTTTAAACCGTCTGGCACCTTGCGCTCAGGCGCTGGGCTTCGAGTACTTCTCTTATACGGTCTTTTCCTGCTACCCGGCCAGCCGGCCCAAGATGCTGATAGAGGGTAATTATCCTGCGCAATATCTTGAGGACTATCGCAAATTGCGGATCTACCTGCAGGATCCGATGATCGAGCAGGCCCATCACTCTACGCTGCAATTCTATTGGGACGAGCCGTTCTACCGGGATAAACCGGAGCTGTGGTGGCGCATGGCGCAGTACGGCATTCGTGAAGGCTGGTCGCAGTCCGTCAAGGATTGCTACGGCCGGTTGGGCATCCTCACTTTTGCCGGTAAGAGTATCCCCACTCAGTCCCCGCAGGCCGGGGCACGTAACGAAACTTTCTTCCTGTGGCTGGCACAGACCGCCCACAAGACGCTGCGCGAAGCATTAATATCGGTAAACGACGAGGCAATAAAGGATGTGCTGACGCTGCGTGAGAAAGATATTTTACGCTGGTGCAGCGAAGGCAAAACCTCGGAAGAAACGGCGCTGTTAATGGGCTTGAGTGAGCGCACCGTAAATTTCCACATCGGTAACTCGATTAAAAAACTGTCGGTGGCCAATAAAACCGCCGCTACCGCAAAAGCGGTGTATTTACAGCTGATTTAGCCGCCTTTGAAATAATTATTCGGCTAGCCGTTAGACGGGTTGTGTTTATATTTTGTTAAATAAGGAAATATCCCACTCAGTATTTACCGCCGATCACAAAAGCGCGACAAAGCGGTTCACCCTTATCCTCCCCGGCAGTACCCTGTGGGCACCACGGTTACATAGAAGGGATGTGATATGTATAAGACCATATTAGTGCCGATCGATATTGAAGAAGACCTGTTGACCGAGCATGCGCTGGAGCATGTGGTGTATCTGGCGAAAATGTCCGGTGCCAAAGTGCACTTTTTCCATGCGCTGCCGGACGCCTCGGCATTCGTTACCGCTTACTCGTTCGGCATCAAAGAGTTTGAGAACAAGGCGGAAGTGAAGGCGGTGGATAAGCTCAAGCAGATCATGGCGGAAATCGACCTTCCGCTGGAGCGGCTGGATTACACCGTCAGCTTCGGTTCGCCGCGCGATCAGGTACTGGAGCTGGCGGAGGAAATCGAAGCCGATCTGATCATCATCGGCTCGCGCCGACCGAGCGTGAAAACCTATCTGCTGGGTTCCAATGCGGCGGCCATTGTTCGCCATGCCAATATTTCGGTGATGGTTGTCCGGTAATCCTTTCAAATCAGGCCCGCAGTTTAACGCTGTGGGCCTGCCTCATTACTAAACGTTAGCGACAGAGAGCCGCAATCTCCTCATACAACGCCTGCGGGATGGTGACGCCGTGCTGTTCGCTGTATTGCCGTTGTTGAAAGCGCCGTTCTCCCGGAATGCGCGCCCCTTGCTCGCTCATATCAGCAAACAAGGCTTCCGCCCTGGCCAAATGCGCCACTTTATCCGGCCCCAGAAAACGATCGGGATCCATGGCGATGATCAGCTCGCCGCCGTAAGGGGAGGAGCCGGTCTGCCGATCGTAGGCCAGCGATTCCTTACTGGTCATATCGCCAATCAACGGCCCGGCAAGCAGTTCAACCATCGCCGCCAGCGCCGAGCCTTTATGGCCGCCAAAGGTCAGCATCGCACCTTGCAACACGCTTTGGGCATCGGTAGAGGGTTTCCCCTGTTGATCTATGCCCCAGCCTGGCGGCAACGGGGTACCGGCACGACGATGCAGTTCAATCTCGCCGCGTGCGGCGGCGCTGGTGGCCATATCAAAAATAAAGGGGGGCCGCTGCGGCCGCGGCCAGCCGAAGGCGATAGGGTTGGTACCGAACAACGGCCGGCTTCCCCCTGCTGGCGTGACCCAGGCATGGCTGGGCGTGCAGGCCAACGCCACCAGGCCTTGATCGGTTAAAGGTTCGATATCGGCCCATAGTGCCGAGTAATGCACACAGTGGTTAATGGCCAGCGCGGCAATGCCGTTGGTGCGTACCTTTTCGACAAAAACCGGCAGCGCCGTGCGATAGGCCAGCAGCGAAAAAGCATCGTGGGCGTCGACCCGCAAGATCGCCGGGGCCTGATCAAGCAGCGTCGGACGGGCATCGGCGGAAACTTTGCCCGCCAATAGCGAACGCACGCAGCCAAGCACTCGGTACAAACCGTGCGAAGCGCAGCCGTCGCGTTCACCGGCCGTCACATTTTGGGCGACGGCATCGGCGTGTTCGGCGCTGAATCCGTTACTGCGCAATGCCTTCAGCGCCAGCTCATAGGCTTGCTCCAACGTCAGCCTCTGGGTTTGCGTCATCAGATATCTCCTCTGGATTTACTCTTCTTCATCACCGGCAAAATTCGCCCGAGGTAAACAGGTATAGGCGCCCCAGTAGTAGATCGCCAGCGCAATGACTGCGACGGTGATGGTGTCCCATGGGTGACCGATAGCGTTGATGCCGCCAAAACTGCCGAGATAAGAAGCGATGATAATCAGCGCATAGAAGGCGATCAGCCACAGCGAGGACCAAATCTGCTGCTTGAGGCTGACGGCATGGGTCGGCACCTTATTTTTGAACAGGATATAGACCACAAACATCAGGATTTGCAGGCCGAGCAGCCAGGAGACGGTATTCCAACCGGACCAGTAGACGATCAGCGCCGAGATGATAAATGACACCGGACCGAGCACGCAGAAGCCGCGCACGAAAAATGGTCGCGGCAGCTCAGGGGCATTGCGGCGCAGGCCGGCGGCGGTGACGGGCGCAATCGCGTAACTCAGGACCAGCGCGGCGGAAACCACGCCGATCAGCTTCTCCCATGAAGGGAAGGGCAGCGTCCAGAAAATCGACAAGGCGAAAGTCAGCCAGAGAGCAGGACGCGGAATGCCGGACTCGCCGTCGACGCGAGTGAATATTTTAAAGAAGGTGCCGGCGCGCGCCCAACCGTATACCACGCGTGGTGTGGCGTTCATATAAATGTTGCCGGTGCCGCTCGGCGAGATAATCGCATCGCTCACCACCAGAAAAGCCAGCCAGCCCATGCCCAGGGTGATGGCGATATCACGGTAGGGCAGCGAAAATTGCTGGCTGATCCCGGCCCAGCCGCCGTTCAGCATCTCGCTGGGAATACTGCCGAGGAAAGCCACCTGCAGCAGCACGTAAATGAGCGTGGACAACACCACCGACAGGATCAGCGCGATAGGAATGGTGCGCTGCGGGTTTTGCACCTCGCTGGCAACCGAGATAATCGGCGTCAGGCCCAGGTAGGCGAAAATAATCCCCCCGGCGGATATGGCGGCTTCGACGCCGGCGGAACCAAAGGGGGCAAACCCCTGGCTGTGCAGGTTTTCGGGTTTGAAGAAACTGAACAACACGACGATCACCAACAGCGGCACCACAAATTTAATCACGCTGATCAGGTTGTTGGATTTGGCAAAGGTCTTGACGCTGTAGTAGTTCAGCGCGAAGAAAAAACACAGCAGCAACAGTTGGACCAGCCAGCCGATCAGCGTTGGATCGCCGGAGCCCGGTTGGCTCAAAAAAGGAAACCAGGCGGCGGCGTACTGACGGGCGGCCACGATCTCAATGGAGATCAGGCTGGAGAACGCTATCAGGGTGATAAAGCCCAGCAGATAGCCCATCAGTTCACCGTGGGAAAATACCGGATAGCGGATAATACCGCCGGCGCGCGGCAGCGCTGCGCCCAGCTCACAATAGACAATGCCGAGCAGCAACACCGCCAGGCCGCCGATCAGCCAGGAGTAAATACCGGCCGGGCCGGCAATGGAAGAGACGTGGCTGGCGGCGAACAGCCAGCCGGAACCAAAGATTGCGCCCAGGCCGATAAACGTCAGATCGGTGAGCGTAAGCTGCTTCTTGAATTTGCCTTGGGTTGTCATGGAATGACCCTTTTGTTATTAGGTGGCAGACAGATGCGATTTGGTTAGTCGTTGGCTGGTGAGCGGAGAGGTTCACGGGTGTAAATCCCGTTAATCAGCCGCAGCAGGCCCAGTGGATTGCTGTCTTGCAGCTGTGGGGGCAGCAACGCTGGGGGGTAATTCTGCAGGCAGACCGGGCGCAGAAAACGTTCAATAGCCAGCGTACCCACCGACGTACCGCGTGCGTCGCTGGTGGCCGGATAAGGCCCGCCGTGCACCATGGCATCACAGACTTCTACCCCGGTCGGATAACCGTTAAACAATACCCGCCCCGCTTTTTGGGCCAGCCGTTGGGCCAGCGGTTCTGCGTCGGCCAGATCCTCGTTTTCTGTCAGCAGCGTGGCGGTCAGTTGCCCCTGCAGGCTGTCCAGTGCGGCGGTCAGCTGTCGACGATCTTCCACTTCCACCAGAATGGCTGCCGGGCCAAACACTTCCTCTTGCAGCAGCGGGTTTCCGCTGAGCAGCAAATCGAAATCGGCCTGATAGA
The DNA here is from genome assembly GCF_058799445.1 of Serratia sp. GW822-FHT06E05. Taxonomy (NCBI): domain Bacteria; kingdom Pseudomonadati; phylum Pseudomonadota; class Gammaproteobacteria; order Enterobacterales; family Yersiniaceae; genus Serratia; species Serratia sp. GW822-FHT06E05. Next base: position 988,362 of record NZ_JBXALM010000001.1, on the reverse strand, counting down.
GCTGTGCCGTTGCTAAATGCGGGCGCTCTTCGCGATGACCAGCCAGGTGACGGATGCCGTTTTGCTCATCAAGAGCAGCCAATCCGCGGCGGTAATTGGCCAGCGTGCCGGCATTGAGCATGGCTTGCGCAGGCGCGGCGTTGACCTGTGCGGACAGTTCGCGCACAAATTCGCTGAATGCTTCGCCGCGTTGCCCGATGATCAGCCCAGGCTTGGTGCAGAACTGGCCGCAGCCGAGGGTGAAGGATGCGACCAGCTCGCGGGCGATCTGCTGCCCACGGCGGGCTAAAGCCTGCGGCATAACGATCAGCGGGTTGATGCTCGACATCTCGGCAAATACCGGGATCGGTTGGGCGCGCCGCTGGGCCAAATCGAACAAGGCCCGGCCGCCCCGAAGCGATCCGGTGAAACCCACCGCCTGAATGGCCGGATGCTGCACCAGTTCCGCGCCAATGTGGTCCCCATAAATCATGTTGAAAACCCCAGCAGGGATCTGCTGTTGTTCTCTTGCCCGTTCGATGGCCAGTGCGGTCAGTTCTGCGGTGATCATATGGCCGCTGTGCGCCTTGAACACCACCGGACAGCCTGCGGCTAACGCGGCCGCGGTGTCTCCGCCTGCGGTGGAGAATGCCAATGGGAAATTGCTGGCACCAAACACCGCCACTGGCCCGAGGGCGGTGCGATACTGCCGCAGATCCAGGCGGGGCACCGGCGTTCGTTGAGGCAATGCGCTGTCTATGCGCACGCCATGCACATCCCCACGGCGCAGCAGGGTGGCAAACAGTCGCATTTGGCCGCTGGTTCTGGCCCGTTCGCCGCTCAGTCGGGCTAATGGCAGGGCGGTTTCCTGCATGGCGAAGCCGAAGAAATCCTCATCCAGAGCGTCTAATTGGTCGGCAATGGCCTCAAGAAAGTCGGCTCGACGCTCGGCGCTGAGCTGAGAATAGGCCGTGAATGCTTGTGCGGCGGCATCGGCGGCGGCGGCGGCTTCTTCGTGACTGGCCGAGAAAAAAACGTGGCCGGTCGGCAGGCCGTTGTCGGCGCGCAGGCTGACAAGCTGGGCCTCACCGCTGGCACGGCGTTGACCGCCGATAAACTGTTGGCCGCTAATGGTATGGGCGTTGGACATGGGTTCCCCCGTTGGGTCAGTGACAGAGCCCGGCAGGCCGCCGGGCGTGAGTGGCGATCAGAGGCCGACATCCGGCAGCGCAGGGCGGTTGGCCAGCGCTTTTTTGACCACTGCGGTGACCTCGGCCAGGGTATCGCCCTGCAATGCCAGACGTGGCGGACGGGTAATGGCGCTGCCGCGACCCACCAACTCTTCACACAGCTTGATGCACTGCACCAGATCGGGACGCGCATCCAAATGCAGCAGCGGCATAAACCAGCTGTACAGCGCCAGCGCTTCCTCGAAGCGTTTTTGCTTCGCCAGACGGAACAAGGTTTCGCCTTCACGCGGGAAGGCGTTGGACATGCCGGAGATCCAGCCTTCGGCGCCGACGGCGATGCTTTCCAGCACCACGTCATCCAACCCGGCGAACAGCACAAAGCGATCGCCCACTTCGTTGCGCAGATCGATAAAGCGACGGGTGTCGCCAGAGGAATCTTTGAAGCAGACGATATTTTCGCAATCGACCAGTGACGTCAGGATGTCCGGCGTCACGTCGTTTTTATAAATCGGCGGGTTGTTGTAGACCATGATCGGCAGATCGGTGGCGGTAGCGACGCTGCGAAAATGCGTTGCGGTTTCATGGGGTTTGGCTGAATAGACTAACGCCGGCATTACCATAATGCCGTCGACGCCGACCTTCTGGGCTTCGCGCGCCATATTGCGCGCAAAGGCGGTGGTGAACTCGGCGATACCGGCAATCACCGGGACCTGACCCTGAGCTGCGTCGCGTGCCACTTCAATCACCGACAGTTTTTCCTGAACGGTCAGCGAGGTGTTCTCACCCACGGTGCCGCACACCACCAGGCCCGAAACGCCGTCTTTGACCAGGTTTTTGATCACCGTGTGGGTGGCGTCGAGATCCAGAGAAAAATCGCTGCGGAACTGGGTGCTGACCGCCGGGAATACGCCGCTCCAGCTAATGGCTTTATGGCTCATAGTGTTTTTCCTGTCGTCCAAGTTTGTTAATCAATGGTGAATTATTGGTAAAATCCAATCACAGATTGACCTGTATTGTTCGCAGGGGCTTGACGGTTTTCGCCGAATGCCATGACGAAATTGGCACAGTGAGGCGGGACTTCAGACGAGAAGGAACCTGATGCACAAGGCACCATGGCGATTTTTTTACTAATATAAATCAGTGTATTAAAGGGCAATGGTGGTGCGGAAGTCGCGCGGCGTTGAACCGGTCATGGCTTTGAATTGACGGCTGAATGCGCTGTGATCGGTGTAGCCGCACTGCAAGGCGATGTCGGTAATCGGCATATCGCCGGCCAGCAGTTCGGTGGCTTTTTCCAGCCGCACCTTGTGGATCATCTGGCGCGGCGTGAGATGAAAAATGCGTTTGCAGTAACGTTCAATCTGCGCCACGGAAAGTGCAGTGAGCGTCGTCAGTTCCTCAAGTGCGATCGGCCGGGCGTAATGCTGGCGAATGTAGACATCGATGGCCGCCAGCCGCTGATAGGCTGGGTGATTGGCCTTGGCTTCCTGCAGATCGTGCGAAATGCCAGCCATGCCGATGATTTTGCCCTGCGCATCGTACAGCGCCAGCTTTTGCGTCAGGCACCAACCGGTCTCACGTCCGTTATACAAGTGCATTTCCAGCTGATCCTGGATCAGCTCCCCGTGACGCAGCACGCGGAGATCCTGCTCGGTATACCCCGATCCGAGCTGGGCGGGGAAAACGTCCGCCGAGGTTTTGCCCAGCAGCGGCGCGACGGTTTTAAACCCACAGCGTTTGGCCAGCGTCAGATTGGCGAACAGATAACGGGCTTGCACGTCTTTGATGAAGAACACCACGTTGGGCATGGCATTGAACAGCGGGGCGATCAACGCCAGGGAATTAAGCAGGTCGCGCAGAGTATTCGGCCGTTGCTGTGCCAGGCCATCGCACCAGCGGGACAGTTGCTCAACGGCGAAAACGTCATCTTCCTGTTCATCGAAAGCGGGCCTGGTGTCAGTGATAACCTGGTGGCGTTGAGTTAATCGCATGGCAATACCTTTTCCCGCTGGATGGCACAGAATCTGGAGTGGCCGGGCCGGCCATGTTGACGCGCCTCATCAATATTAACTTTCTTGTAACTTTTCAAGCGCAGCCGTCAATTATGCGGATCACCGCAAACTTTTTCCCTCCGTGACACATTCCACGCAGAAAAAAATCGCCTCTTTAGCACAAGTCTGGAAATAACATAAAAGTAACGATTTGATAAATAACTCATTCTTATGGCTCATCGCTTTTCTCTGTTCGGCGTTAACCGGATATCCAATTAAGGATTGTGCTGATTTCTGCATGTGCCGAGCCGAAATGTATCAAGCCGCCGCTGACATATTCGGTCAGTCTAACGCCAATGATAACATTTCATTAACTCAGGAGGCTCCGATGGCACTTTCTTCGCATTTCACCGCGCTGCGGGCGATCGATTCCCATACTGCCGGTGAACCTACCCGGTTGATCATCGAAGGGTTTCCCGATTTGGGTAGCGGCAGTATGGCGGAGCGCAAAGCCCGATTTGCCCAAGATTATGATGATTGGCGCAGCGCCATCATTCTGGAGCCGCGCGGCAATGATGTCTTGGTCGGGGCTTTGCTCTGCCAGCCCTGTTCGCCGCAGGCCGCTGCCGGGGTGATTTTCTTCAACAACGCCGGCTATTTGGGCATGTGCGGCCACGGCACCATTGGTCTGGTGGCCTCATTGGCCTATTTGGGGCGAATTGGCGTGGGAGATCACCTGATTGAAACGCCTGTCGGTACGGTAAATGCCAGACTGCATGAGGATGGCAGCGTGACGGTGGAAAACGTACCGGCCTATCGCTACCGCCGCCAGGTAAGGGTGGAGGTGAGCGGCTATGGCCCGGTGGTGGGTGACATTGCCTGGGGTGGGAATTGGTTTTTCCTTATCGGTGAACATCACCTGGCGATCGATACGCAAAACCTGGACGCGCTCACCGCTTTTTGTTGGGCGGTGCGGGTGGCTCTGGAGTCTGCGGGGATTTATGGCGAAGACGGCGGGGTTATCGATCATATCGAACTGTTTGCCGCCGATCCGCAGGCGGACAGCCGTAACTTCGTGCTTTGCCCGGGTAAAGCCTATGACCGCTCACCCTGCGGGACCGGCACCAGTGCCAAACTGGCCTGTCTGGCGGCCGACGGCAAACTGCAACCGGGTGAGATCTGGCGCCAGGCGAGCGTGATCGGCAGCCAGTTCAGCGGGTATTACCAACGCAACGGCGATCGCGTAACGCCGTTTATCCGTGGGCAAGCCTATGTGTGCGCTGACAGCCAACTGCTGTTGGATGAGCGCGATCCTTTCGTTTGGGGTATCCGCTGATGGCTGCCGACAGGCATGCTGAAGCGATCGTGGTGGGGGCCGGCATTATTGGTGCCGCCTGCGCCTGGCGCCTGGCGCAACAAGGGCTGCAGGTGCTGCTGGTGGATAATCAGCGCGCCGGTGCGACCGCCGCAGGCATGGGGCACCTGGTGTGTATGGACGACAACCCTGCCGAGCTGGCCTTAAGCGCCTACTCACTGCAGCTGTGGCGCAGCCTGGTGGAACGACTGCCGGAAAACTGCGCCTGGCGTGGTTGCGGTACGCTGTGGCTGGCAGAGCGGGACGATGAAATGGCGATTGCCGAAGCCAAGCGTCAGCGTATGGCGGAGTATGGCGTGGCCAGCGAAATACAAAGTGCCGCACAGGTGGCAGGCCTGGAACCTATGCTACGCCCCGGTTTGGCGGGCGGGCTGCGAGTGCCGGGCGATGGCATCGTCTATGCACCTAACGTGGCCCGCTGGCTCGTGAACGACGCCGGGTCGGCAATCAGAGTCATTACCGGAGAGGCTTGCGCGATGGAAGATCGTACCATCGTGCTGGCGAGTGGTGAGCGTCTGACGGCGCCGGCAGTGGTGCTGGCCTGCGGTCTGCAGGCCAACAGGCTGCTGGAACAGCCCATACTGCGGGCCAAAAAAGGGCAGTTGGCGATTACCGATCGCTATCCGCACAGGATCCATCATCAGTTGGTTGAATTGGGGTATGGCGCCAGCGCCCATGCCAGCGACGGGACTTCGGTGGCGTTTAACGTTCAGGCGCGCCCAACGGGCCAGTTGTTGATCGGCTCATCGCGCCAGTTTGACGCCCCAGGCAGTGACATCGATTTGCCGTTGCTGGCCGCAATGTTGGCGCGCGCCAACGCTTTTCTGCCTACGCTGGCACAGATGAACGTCATTCGCTGTTGGACCGGCCAGCGTGCCGCCTCCGCCGACGGTTTGCCGCTGTTGGGCCCGCATCCGCAACACCGTGGGCTGTGGCTGGCGCTGGGGCACGAAGGGTTAGGCGTCACCACCGCGTTGGGCAGTGCTGAGCTGATTTCCGCCCAGATCCATCATCATCGCCCGGCGATTGACGACACGCCTTATCTGGCTGCGCGCATGTTCAGTACGGAGGTATTGCCGGTATGAGCCAAAAGCAGGATCTACTGAATGTGACCCTTAACGGTGAAAGCCTCTGGGTTCCGGAAGGGGTTAGCGTGGCGGCGGCGCTCAGTCTGAGTGGCGAGGACAGCTGTCGCGTTTCGGTCAGCGGGCAAGTGCGCACGCCGTTTTGTGGCATGGGGGTTTGCCAGGAGTGCCGGGTGACCGTAAATGGCCTGCGGCGGCTGGCGTGTCAGACCCTCTGCCAGCCGGGAATGCAGATTGAGAGGACGGAGAATGAGTGACCTCGTGTGCGATGTGTTGGTTATCGGTGCGGGCCCGGCCGGGTTTGCGGCAGCCCGGGCAGCGGCAGAAAGTGGCCAGTCGGTGCTGGTGCTTGATGATAACCTGCGCCCGGGCGGGCAGATCTGGCGTGACGGACCCAACGTGGCGCTACCGGCGCTGGCGCAGCAGTATCGGCGGGCGGTGGAAGCGCTGAGCAACGTGACCCTGCTGAACGGGGTGAAAATCATCGCTTGTTGTGGGCCGCAGAAAATCCTCTACGAAGCTGCGACTGGCAGCGGAGTGGTGGACTATCAAACATTGATCTTGTGCTGTGGCGCACGTGAGTTGCTATTGCCATTTCCCGGTTGGACGTTGCCTGGCGTCACCGGTGCCGGTGGGTTGCAGGCGCAGATTAAACAGGGATTGCCGATCAAAGGGGAGCGGGTGGCGATTGCCGGCAGTGGCCCGTTACTGATGGCGGTGGCCGACAGCGTGATCAAAGCAGGGGGAAAAGTGGTGAGGGTGGCAGAACAGGCGTCAACCATGCACCTGGCGGCATTTGCTGGCGGGTTGTGGCGTTGGCCAGCCAAATTACGCCAGTCATTTACCCTGCTCAACCGTCATTATCGTCCTGACAGCTTTGTGCTGGAGGCAATAGGTGAGCAACGACTGACGGCGATACGGCTGCAGACGGGCACTCGCGTGACGACGCTGGCCTGCGAACGCTTGGCCTGCGGTTTTGGCCTGGTGGCGAACGTCGAATTGGCGATGCTGCTGGGCTGCCGCCTTCGTGATGACGCCGTTGCCGTGGACGAGAACCAGCACACCAGCCAGCCGAAAATATATGCCGCCGGTGAATGTACCGGAATAGGGGGCAGCGAACTGGCGCTGACGGAAGGAGCCATTGCTGGGTATGTCGCCACCGGCAATCAACAACGGGCGAAGGGATTGATGCGACAACGTGATAAATGGAGGCGATTCGCCGATGCTGTGGCACAGGCTTTTGCCTTGAATCCCGCGCTGAAAGCGTTGGCAGAACCGCAAACTTTGGTGTGCCGTTGTGAAGATGTTTCCTTAGGCCAGCTAAACGGCTTTTCTGACTGGACGGCGGCCAAGCTGAGCAGCCGCTGTGGCATGGGGGCTTGTCAGGGGAAGATTTGCGCGACGGCGGCGCGTCATTTGCTTGGCTGGCCGCTACCGGCACCGCGGATACCATTGACGCCGGTAAGGGTCGAAACCTTGGCCCGATTGAACGACATCGAGACTGACGAATAAGCCTGCTACACTCAGGCAAGATGACCGGACAAATCGGGCGGATAACGGATGACAAATGCACTGATTACGCTGGGGCTGTGCCTGCTGTTAATACCGCTTTTGTTGTGGTTGATTAGCCGGGCGCTATCGGCCGCAAAAGATAAAAAGCCGCAAGGGGGTAAACCTAAACCCAGGACCGGCATGCCGCATGGCGATGATGAGTGATCCTTACGGGGGCGTGGGGCAGTGCGCCGACCGCGCCGTTGGTATTACCTTCACTGTGGCCAGTAATAGGTTTTCTCATGCCAGCCTTTACCATACATGCAGGCTTCTATGGTCGCTGAGCGAGCATCTTCGTTACGATCGTTCTGCACTGTCTTGAACGAGGGCTGTTTTTCGTAGCGGTAACCTGCCGGGCAGTCTTTTTTGTCTTTCTTACAGCTTTGGTATTGGTTTTCGTAGCTAAACTCAAAATCTCTCACCACATCGGGAGGGAAACGTTCATAACCGCGAGCTTTGCATTCAGCATATTCCATGTCGCGGGTGGCATTGCCGGCGCCGGGTTTCTCCCACTGGGTGCAGGCGGTTAATGTCATTAATGGCAAAATAATCAAAAAGCTAAACGTCTTCATGGTATCCCTAACTCTTCCTTTCGTCCTGTATTCACACGCTAAGAATCTTCCTAAGCGAGATAGGGCATGAGTGTAATAAACTGATGTTAAAATTGGAAATGATAATAGTTATTGTTTAGGCGAGGTTGATGTAATACCGACGGTGCAGGGCTAAGAACGTTATTCTCAATCATGAAATAGTCCCGCTTGTTATAATGTACCTGCTAACTTTCATTGGATATATATGGGAAGTGATTTTTTAAGATATTTACCTAAAGATTAATTCTTATTATTGGTTACACAAAGGTATTTGAAGAACCGTGAATTAGAATAGGGACTTTTTTATTGCTTTTTATAAATTATCGAAATTAAAACTATTATTAAATTTGCCGGTAATACGATTGCAATTCATGCGCAAATTTTTTAGATTCAGGATAGAGAAGTGATTGTCATGATGATGAAGACGTTAAAGGGAGTTTTATTTTGGCGAATAAATCTGAAGTACCTAAAGACAGTGCTGATTTACCTTCATTATCAGAAGATTGTGACAGGTTAAGAAACCTTTCCGATGTTGGGGATTCATTGGGTTATGGTCGTACTCGTTTTTATCAATGGTGCCGGGGGCGCGGTTTTCTCACGCTGATGAATGCGCCTTCAGCAGAGATGATAAGCGCGGGTTACATGGTGACGACGTTATCAGATAATGGTTACTCACGCGTTTATGTGACTGAGGATGGTTTTAATTTTGTGGGTGACGCCTTTCGCGAAGACATTCAAAAACGTATGGTCAAGCTTTAAGGAAATTATAAAAATCTTATTCATTTCAATATACTAACTACGGAATTTTCTTATGCTATCGACCGCGTTGTCTAACAAACATCGCGGTTGGCGAGGACCGATCCGTTGTGCTCCCGATGTTCTTCAGATCACTGGAAATTATCTTATTTTTGTATTGACGTTACCCCAGCGCTACAGCCGCAGCCTATTCTGTTGCTACTATAAAGACTGGTTTTTCCCAGGAGCTCAGGATGAAGCATTACGCCGCGTTATTTGTTACTACCTTGCTGTTGTCTGGCTGCGCTACGCAGTCCGTTCCGCTGCAGCAGGCCGAATTACCGCCTCCTAGCCGACTGTTGCTTTATCAAAATATGCCGCAGACGCCTTATGCGACCCTGGTGGTAGTACGTGACAGCGGAATGTTGGCAGGCAGTTGCCGAACCGGGGTTTATATCAATGGCGAGTTCGCAGCGTCGCTGGCCGCGAAAGAAAAAGCCGAGTTTCGAGTGCCGGTGGGAAACAACGAAATCAGCATTGGGCAGGATATGATCGAAAACAGTCTGTGTATCTGGCGTGATACCAGCGGCCGGCTACCGATGACGTTGCGTGCCGGTGAAAGCCGCTATTTCCGCGTGGCAGGAGATATGCAACGCGGATTTGTTCTGCAGGCCGGCAGGCCGTAATTCTGGCGGGGCGGTCAACGCCCCTGCCACCATCCCCACAGGGTAATCAAAAGCCAGGCCGCTGCGATCCAACATATTACCGCAGCGGCCAGCGCCCAAGACAATCTCATGCTGTTGATAAAGAAATACAGCGAGATCAGATACACCAGATAGGGTAAAACGGCCCACATGCCAAAAATCAGCGTGGTTCTCAACGCTTCGATTGAGCGTTCGCTGCCGACGATGTAATGGGCAATCAGTGCAAAGGTAGGGAACAACGGCACCAAACCGGCAATATAGTAGCTGCGACTTTTGGCAAGCAGGCCAATGAGTACCACCACCAGTGCGCCAATCAGCGCTTTTACCACGATGCCCATATGTTTCTCTGACGTAAATAAAAACACATTGCCTGAAAGTGTCAGGGGGATCAATCACAGGGGCTGAGGGAAAACGGGCCCGCGGTTATGGCAGGCCGGAAGTGCGGCAGCTTATTGGCGGTAGGCGTGCTTAATCTGCTGAATGCTGTTTTTAAAGATCTCGGCCTGGGTGGGATCTTCAATCTGCGCGATAAAGCGCTCCATGTTGATAATGACTTTCCCGGCATCGGCCTGACCGATCGATTTCAGGATCAGTGTCAGCGTAGCTTTAAGACAGGCGACTTCTGTCGCCAGCGTTTCCGGGTTTGCAGACGTAGTAAAGTCAACGTTGCTCATTTTTTCTCCTGATTTTTGAGGCCGAAGCCTGAAACAATGTGCTTTTTGACGCACACCCACACCGATTGAACTTACTCAGACATGCAGATGCGTATTTAACTGGGCGCGGAGTATAGCATAGCATGCAGATATCCATCTGCATTGATAGCGTGAATCGGCCTGAACTGCAGTTATCCGCATGCTGGACGAGAATTAAACGGTCTTAAGATTATAGTGCATACGCACTACTGATTAATAAAGCGATTGACTTCTCATGACATCCCGTTGCCAGAAGAATAATGTTTAAGTTATTTTGGACAAGTTAATAAGTCGTTGTCCACGAGCTTATTGTTTACGGGCTGATATTATTTAAATGTTTAACGCTGCCATCTTGCTCGATGTAACCCAAACGTGAAGTGAATAATTTTTTTCGTAATAGATTTTGTACTGATGGATAATGCCATTTTTACTATTTTGTTTTATTTCAATGCATTACAGTTTTGTTGTGTTCGTGTTAATATAATCTGTGCTGTGATTGTTTACACAGATTTTACCTGCGGTGTAGGATTGACGCAGTATCATAAACTTGGGCATAGTGGGTAATATTGGTGTCGCCTGCTTTTCATCGGCGGACGACCACTTTATCGGGCTACGCTGAGTGACTAAAATTCAAAAATCAGGCCCACAGCGCAAAGTTAATCGGGAGTAAGTATTAATCTGTGTTCATTCTTGGCTGAAAAACAAGTAATATCTCGGGCTATAACAGAGGCTGATTGCGTTACTCCCTTCTTTTTGGAGATTTTTCCTTGATTAGCGTTCTTCTTGTTGATGACCACGAACTGGTGCGCGCAGGGATTCGACGCATTCTTGAAGATATCAAAGGTATAAAAGTTGTCGGGGAGGCCCAGTGCGGTGAGGACGCCGTGAAATGGTGCCGTGGCAATGCTGTAGATATCGTTCTTATGGATATGAATATGCCGGGCATTGGCGGGCTGGAAGCCACGCGTAAAATTGTACGCTATGCGCCGGACGTAAAAGTCATCATGCTGACTATCCACACTGAAAATCCATTGCCTGCAAAGGTGATGCAAGCCGGTGCCGCGGGCTATCTCAGTAAAGGCGCTGCGCCGCAGGATGTGGTGAATGCCATTCGTACTGTGCAAGCTGGGCAGCGTTATATCGCGTCCGATATTGCTCAGCAAATGGCTTTGAGCCAACTGGAGCCGCAAACGGAAACCCCGTTTAGCTGCCTGTCTGAGCGTGAGCTACAGATTATGCTGATGATCACCAAAGGCAAAAAAGTTAACGAGATCTCAGAACAGCTGAGTCTCAGCCCTAAAACGGTGAACAGTTACCGTTACCGCATGTTCAGCAAGCTGAATATCAGTGGTGATGTTGAATTGACACACCTGGCTATTCGACACGGATTGTTCAATGCGGAGACGTTGTTAAGCAGTGAGTGACCGTTTTGATGCCAAAGCATTTCTCAGTACCGTAACCAGCCAGCCTGGCGTCTACCGTATGTACGACGCTACTGGCACGGTTATCTATGTCGGTAAAGCCAAAGACCTGAAAAAGCGCCTCGCCAGTTACTTTCGCCAACAGGTGAGTAGCCGAAAGACTGAGACGTTGGTTAAAAATATCGCCCAAATAGACGTAACTGTTACTCATACCGAAACAGAAGCGCTATTACTGGAACATAACTACATAAAGTTATACCAACCGCGATATAATGTTCTTTTGCGAGACGATAAATCTTATCCGTTGATCTTCCTCAGCGCGGACAGCCACCCACGCCTGGCGGTTCATCGCGGCGCTAAACACGCCAAAGGGGAATATTTCGGGCCGTTCCCCAATTCTTATGCCGTGCGTGAAACGCTGGCGCTGCTGCAGAAATTGTTCCCGATACGCCAGTGCGAGAACAGCGTGTATCGCAACCGTTCGCGTCCCTGCCTGCAATATCAGATTGGGCGTTGCCTGGGGCCTTGCGTCGCCGGATTGGTGAGTGAGGAAGAGTACCGGCAGCAGGTGGACTATGTGAGGTTATTCCTGTCCGGCAAAGATCAGCAGGTATTACACCAGTTGATCGAACGGATGGAAAATGCCAGCAAGACACTGAACTTCGAAGAAGCGGCACGCATTCGCGATCAGATCCAGGCGGTGCGAAGGGTGACCGAACGTCAGTTCGTATCCGGCAATAGCGACGATCTGGACGTCATCGGCGTGGCCTTCGATGCCGGTATGGCTTGCCTGCACGTGCTGTTTATCCGTCAGGGTAAAGTGTTGGGCAGCCGCAGTTACTTCCCGAAAGTGCCGGGCGGCACCGACATGAGCGAAGTGGTGCAAACCTTTGTCGGCCAGTTTTATTTGCAGGGCAGCCAGATGCGCACGTTGCCGGCGGAAATTCTATTGGACTTTACTCTGCCGGAGAAAGACCTGCTGGCTGAGTCGCTTTCAGAACTTGCCGGCCGGAAAATTCAGATCCAGAGCAAACCGCGAGGGGATCGCGCACGCTACCTTAAATTGGCTCGTACCAACGCGGCGACGGCGCTAACCACCAAGCTTTCACAGCAGTCGACTATCCATCAGCGGTTGGCTGAATTGGCGAAGGTGCTCAACCTTGCCGAAATTAACCGCATGGAATGTTTCGACATCAGCCACACCATGGGGGAGCAAACTGTGGCTTCCTGTGTGGTATTTGACTCGAATGGTCCGCTACGTTCGGAATATCGGCGCTATAATATCACCGGCATAACGCCAGGGGATGATTATGCCGCGATGGCGCAGGTGTTGAAGCGCCGTTACGGTAAGGCTCTCGAAGAGAAAAAAATCCCCGACGTTATCTTTATCGACGGCGGCAAGGGGCAACTCGGTATGGCGATTGATGTATTTAACTCGCTGAACGTGACCTGGGATAAAAACAAACCCTTGCTGATTGGCATCGCCAAAGGAGCCGACCGCAAAGCCGGGTTGGAAACACTGTTTTTTGTGCCGGAGGGCGAGGGTATTGCCTTACCGTCGGATTCGCCAGCGCTGCATGTTATCCAGCATATCCGCGATGATTCGCATAACCACGCGATAACCGGGCATCGGCAGAGAAGGGCAAAAGTAAGAAACACCAGCGCGTTGGAACTGATCGACGGCGTTGGGCCAAAACGGCGACAGGTGCTGTTGAAGTATATGGGCGGACTTCAACCATTATTGAACGCCAGCGTTGAGGAAATTGCAAAAGTGCCGGGTATTTCACAAGCATTGGCAGAAAAGATCTACAATGCATTGAAACACTGAGGGCAATGTAGCAACATACTCTTAATTCCCACTCCAGCCAGATAGTTACCGTAGCATTATGCAATTGAATATACCGACTTGGCTTACTCTGTTTCGCGTAGTTCTGATCCCATTCTTTGTTCTGGCATTTTACCTGCCGTTCACTTGGGCTCCGATGGTTTGCGCCGTCATTTTTGTGTTTGCTGCCATAACCGACTGGTTTGACGGCTTCCTGGCCCGTCGCTGGAAGCAAACGACCCGTTTCGGGGCGTTCCTTGACCCGGTGGCGGACAAAGTGATGGTGGCGGTAGCGCTGGTGCTGGTGGCAGAACACTATCACACTTGGTGGATTACCCTGCCTGCGGCGACCATGATTGCCCGTGAAATTATCATCTCGTCGCTGCGTGAGTGGATGGCGGAGATCGGCAAGCGCAGCAGCGTGGCGGTGTCCTGGATTGGCAAAGTCAAAACCATGGCGCAAATGATGTCGCTGGTCGGGTTGCTGTGGCGTCCCGATCGCACCGTCGAGTATGTGTCTTTTGGTTTGCTGTACATCGCGGCGGTGCTGACTTTCTGGTCAATGTTCCAATATTTGAACGCTGCGCGGAAAGATTTGCTGGAACCCTGATCAAAGCGATGCAAAAATCGTCAAACGAACGTAATGAGACAACAATTTTATTGACTCATTACGTCAGGTAAGTAGAATGCATCGCATCAGACGGCAGCGGTGATTTGCCGAAAGATAGCAAAAAAATCAGTAAGTTCTGATTAATGCGGGAATAGCTCAGTTGGTAGAGCACGACCTTGCCAAGGTCGGGGTCGCGAGTTCGAGTCTCGTTTCCCGCTCCAAATTTGATGAAGCTGGTGTTTCACGAGCTTTAGCCTGATAAAGGCAAACAAGAATTTAGGCGCGTTAACAAAGCGGTTATGTAGCGGATTGCAAATCCGTCTAGTCCGGTTCGACTCCGGAACGCGCCTCCAATTTTCCCGAGCCCGGGTGGTGAAATCGGTAGACACAAGGGATTTAAAATCCCTCGGCTTATGGCTGTGCGGGTTCAAGTCCCGCCCCGGGTACCAGGAAAATAAATTCCAGAATAATCAAAGCAATAAGTAGTAATGTCGTGACCGCCGGAAGGCGGTTTTTTTGTGCCTGAAATTCCCCTTTCCACGATTTTTCTCTTCCGGTTTTATTCTGTTCTCGTGCCTTGAACAATTTACTGTTGCCTACAATAGGGACTATCATCCGGCTGTCAGTTTTAAACATGGATGCATGGCCGTTTTTTAAAGACGGTTGGCGATAAGTGAACTATAACCAGATAGTGCAATAGATAAGGAGTGTTGGATGAGAGGGGGGTTATTTTTATTGGCGATTGTCATGCTATCTGGGTGTTCGGGGTCTTTTGGATCGATCCTGGGTGTGATCCCGCAAAGCTCCGATGTTTGCCCTCAAGGGAAAAATGCCATCACCGGTGAATGCCGTTAGGCAACATCGTCGATTTATTGCCGGGCCGAACCCTTTGGCCAGTGTGAATCTCTTTCGATAACCCAATCAAGCCATATCCGGCTGTTTGATCGCTGTGCCGATCGCCGGATACTGCCTGTTCCAGGCCTTAGAACCTAACCTCCGCTGCCCAGGAACGGAAGCCCATTCGCACTGCAGTTTGCCACCCACATCACGGCCACGACGACGGCGATGGAAATGATCGCGCACAGATCCGATTTGCGCATGCTTCTCCTTAGCGAGCGTTGATCCCAATAACCTCGATTGCCGCTCTGTGCAGTTTCTGACAGTACTCGTCGGGTTGCCTTTCAATTTCAGCGATGAGATAGGCGAGAATGTTTTGCTTGCTGATGGGTTTGTTCGCGGAAAGCACCTGAATAACGCCTTTGCCGAGCAGGCTGTATATTTGTTCACGGTATGTCTCGATATCTCTATCGTGGAGACCGTAAAGGGAGTAATCGATCATAGAATTTTACCGCTGGTGAAATTTAAAGTGCCAGCCGAAGCTGGCAGAGAAGCCATTAAAAAAATAAAGTCGTGCAAATTTCACTTAGGCTGATATCTAAGTGGAATCTTAACGATAACGTAGTAAGAATATTCCCATCAATAGGCAGTTGTAAGCCAAACTGCTAATTAGGAAAAACCTCAGGCCAGCGCCGCAGCGGCGATATTTACCATTGAAAGCCCGGCAAACGGCGCGGTGGCAGAGACTCAATCTTCTGTCTGTGACCCCAGGCTTTCGGGCAATAACTGCGCCAGCAGCAGGTCGAGAGTCAGCATCAGTCCATAGCGTGCTGTACTGCCGCCGCTGAGCGGCAACACCTTATCCGCCAGCCCGGCCAGCGTAGTGCCCGCAGGGGTTAGGGCGATGCGATAAGCACCGGTCGCGCCGGCCAGTTTGGCCGCGTTCAGCAAATCGCTGTTTTCCCCACTCATAGACAGCAGGATCACGCACTGTTGTGTGCTCAGCGTGGAGGCCGTCATGCGCATCAGCGCCGCGTCCTGGCAGATAAATGCAGGGTAACCCAGGCCCACCAGGCGCTGTTGCAGCTCATTGGCATAAAGCGCCATGCTGTTTACGCCAAAAATATGTACGCTCTTGGATTGGCTCAGCTGTTGGCAAGCATCGATCAGCGCTGCATGTTCTACTTGCTGCAGCTGTTGATGCAAGGTGGTTTCCACGTCGTTGACGCGCTGTAGCCACAGCCGCGGTGGGCCATTAGGCGTGGCTTGGGCGGTCAAATAGCGTGAGCCGCTCACGCTGGCCTGAGCCAGTTTCATGCGCAGATCGCGAATATCGTCGCAGCCAATGGTTTTGGCAAATCGGGTAATGGTGGCCGGGCTGACCCCCGCTTGGCTGGCCAGCAATTCGATGGTGGCGGAGGAGGCGAAGGCAATATCGTCCAAAATGGTCTGTGCGACTTTGGCCTCCTGCTGACTGAACTGATTTTGTCGTGCGCGGATCTGATAGACGATGTCGCCAATATCTTCACAACCGATGGATTTAGCAAAACGGCTGAGGGTGGTGGAGCTGACGCCAGGCAGTTTGCCGATGCCGGCCGCGGAGGCAAAGGCGATATCCATGCCCCCGAGCACGGGTTGGGCTACCTCAGTAGGAGGGGGGGGGGCCGTCGACGGGGAGCGCATTAGCGCGATAAAGTCGTTAAGATCCTGACAGCCAAGGGATTGGGCAAAATGAGCGACGATCTCGGTGCTGACACCTGCTCGCTCTGCCAATTGCTCAATGGTTGCTGTTGATGTAAACCCCGGGTTGTCCAGTATGGCTCGGGCAACTTTTGCTTCCTGGCGGCTGAACGGATCCTGGCGAAACTGAATGTGGTAAACGAGATCCATGACTGCAGTGTCCCTTCTGTAATGCCAACCGGCGATCTGTGCTTCAAATTAGCCTGTTTTTCACACGGCATAAAGCGATAACCAGAAGAATAAGCTAATGAAAATAATTTTCAATCAGGACAGATTTGAAACGAGATGCTCTTCGCATTGTTTATCAGGTAGTGATTTATCACTTTGTTTTTAAACGTTAAAGACAGGTTTTAAATTTTATGGTTATGAAGAATTAGATCGCCGATCACAGTATTGAAAAAAATTTTCACAACGAAAATTCTTTAATGCATTGTTTTTAAAGGATTAGCCAAAAGTCATAATCAAATCGTATGGAATCAAGGTATTTACAAGAGTGTTACGGAACTGTTTTATATTTGCATCGCCAAGTGGCTAACAACCGGGATACTAAAAATGCAAACCATCGTCTTATGCTGCGCAGCAGGCATGTCGACCAGCATGCTGGTACAAAAAATGAAAGCTGAGGCGCAAAAACGGGCGCTGGATATCGTGATTGAAGCCGTGCCGGTGGCGGATTTCGAGCGCATCGTCGAGCGTGCGGACATTGTACTGCTGGGGCCGCAGGTGAAATATGAACACGCACGCCTTTCCGAACTTGCTGCGCCCTTGGGTAAAACTGTCGCGGTGATCGATATGATGGATTACGGCACCATGCGTGGAGACAAGGTGCTGGATAAGGCGCTGGGCTTGTTAGCCTGATAACACTCTGAGGGGCTTGGCCCCTTTTATCCTTTATTTATTCATCGACCGCGGGTTATTTCATGACTCTCGGCGGGATCGCTGCGCCTGAAATAAGGCCGGAGAGGTGATGGTGGATTTGGAAACTAGCGTTATGGAGTTGCTGGTCCATGCCGGCAGCGCTCGCAGTTCGCTGCTTTCGGCGCTGCAGCTGGCACGTCGCGGTCAGTTCGCAGCCGCAGAGATTAAGTTGGAAGAGGCGAAGGCCGGCATCGGGAGGGCGCACGGCATGCAGACGGAGCTGATTGGCATGGATGAGGGGGTTGGGAAAATACCGGTCAGTCTGATTCTGGTACATGCGCAGGATCATTTGATGAATGCCATGCTGATTCAAGATCTGGCCACCGACATGATCGAGCTTTATCGCCGTTTACCGCAGGGGCAAAGCAATGACTAAGATAACCGTAATTGGCGGGGGCAGCAGCTACACGCCGGAGTTGGTCGAGGGGCTGATCGCCCACTATCAGGACGTCCCGTTAACCGAACTGGCGTTGGTAGATGTAGAGTCCGGCCGCGAGAAAGTGGGCATCATTGCCGAACTGACCAAAAGAATGCTCAAGCGCAACGGGCTGGAGCAGGTGGTGGTGTCGGTACATTTCGAGCTGGAACCGGCCATTCGCGGTGCCAGCTTTGTACTGACTCAACTTCGGGTCGGGCAACTGGCAGCCCGTGCTGCCGACGAGCGTCTGGGTTTGAAATACCAGCGCCTGGGGCAAGAGACCACCGGTGTCGGCGGCTTCGCCAAGGCATTGCGCACCATTCCTGTCATGCTGGAAGTGGCGCGTACCGTAGAGGCGGTAGCGCCGGACGCCTGGATCATCAATTTTACCAATCCGGCCGGTATTGTCACCGAAGCGGTCTCCCGTTACAGCAAGGCGAAGATTATCGGCTTGTGCAACGTACCGATCACCATGCACCACATGATCGCCGACATGCTGAAGGCACCTCATGATCAGGTCGATCTCCGTTTTGCTGGACTGAACCATATGGTGTGGGTACATCAGGTAACGCAAAGCGGCAGGGATGTGACCGCCCAGGTGTTGGAGATGCTGAGCAATGGCGAAACGCTGTCGATGAACAACATCAAGGATCTGCCTTGGCCGCCGGCGTTCTTGCAGGCGCTGGGGGCTATCCCTTGCCCATATCATCGCTATTTCTATCAAACCGCCGGCATGCTGGAAGAAGAGCTTGAAGCCGCTGCGGCTCAGGGAACCCGTGCTGAACAGGTGATGAAGGTAGAGGCAGAGCTATTTGCACTGTACGCCGACCCAACGCTGGATAAAAAACCGGAGCAGTTGAGCTTCCGTGGTGGTGCTTTCTATTCAGAAGTGGCGGTCGAGCTGATCCGTGCCATTCACAATAACAGCGGCAAGGTGCTGGTGGTGAACACCCGCAATAATGGTGCGATTCAGGGCCTGCCGGATGACGCAGTGATTGAAACCAACTGCGTGATCGACGCACAGGGCGCTCACCCGCTGAGCTTCGGGCCGCTGCCGCTGGCCATGAACGGGCTGACTCAGCAGGTGAAAGATTTCGAGCGTTTGACCATTGAGGCTGCGGTGCATGGCGATCGTCAGAGTGCGCTGTTGGCGCTGGTGGTGAATCCGCTGATTGGCGGCGTCGGTATCGCAGAACCTTTGCTGGATGAGGTGCTGAACCTGAACCAAGCCTATTTGCCGCAGTTCAACTAAGTCGATATTCCATAATAATAATCACGATGCCGGCTTGGCCGGGCAGGGGGAATGATGGCGGGTTTAAATAGCATTCTGGAACGTTACGTATTGCCGGCGGCGTTAAAAATCGCCGGGCAAAAACACATTTTATCGGTACGAGACGGCATAATTCTGAATATGCCGTTTATGTTGATCGGGTCATTTTTCCTGATCTTCGCCTACTTGCCGATCCCGAGCTATGCCAACCTGATGGGGGAGGTATTCGGTGCGGCCTGGCGCGACAAGCTGTTGTATCCGGTCAAAGCGACCTACGACATCATGGCGATTATCTCCAGCTTTGGTATTGCCTACCGGCTGGCGGAAAAATACCGTGGTATGGACCCGCTCAGTACCGGTGCGGTTTCGTTAGTGGCGTTCATCATGACCATTCCTCAACACACCCTTTTTGCCCCGGTGAAAGGTGCCGCGGAGCAGATTGTCAAAGGCGTGCTGCCGATGAACTTTATCGGCAGCCAGGGATTGTTTGTGGCAATCGTGGTGGCGCTGTTGTCGACGGAAATCTACCGGTTCGTGCATAACCGCAATCTGGTGATCAATATGCCTGAAGGCGTGCCGCCGGCGGTGGCGAAATCCTTCCTGGCGTTGATCCCGGGGTTCTGCGTGTTGGCGGTGATCCTCGTGCTGCGCCTTATCGTCGAAGCCACGCCGTTTGGCGATATCAACACCATGATCGCTACGCTGATCGGTATCCCGATGCACCACGTGGGCGGAACGCTGCCGGGAATGATTTTCTCGGTGATCCTGATTGGCCTGTTGTGGACGTTGGGGCTGCACGGTGATGCCATCGTATTGGTGTTCATTCAGCCGGTGTGGTTGGCGAATATGTCGGAAAACCTGGTGGCGTTTCAGAACAACCAGCCTATTCCGCACATTATTACCCAGCAATTTTACGATTTATGGATAGCGCCCGGCGGAACCGGTGCCCTGTTGGGATTGGTGATCTTCATGCTGGTGTGCAGCCGTAGCGCGCAGATGAAGCAGTTGGGGAAAATCGCCGCGCCGGGTTGCCTGTTTAATATCAGTGAGCCCATGGTGTTTGGCATCCCGTTGGTGATGAACCCCTACTTCTTCCTGCCGTTTATCCTGACACCAGTGGTGCTGGTGATCGTGACCTACACCGCGATGGCAACCGGTTTGGTGACGCCGCCGGTTGGTATAGCCTTACCGTTTACCACGCCGATTTTCATTAGCGGCTATCTGGCAACCGGAGGCCATATTTCAGGAACGGTGATCCAGGTGGTCAATCTGCTGATTTCAATGGCAATTTACTACCCGTTCTTCCGTGCCTGGGATAAGCAGAAGTATCGCGAAGAAAATCAGGCCGCGGCATCGGCACCCAGCGCTGCGGTTGGTGAACAATCCCTGACGCCATAGCGGGATAAACCATCTTCCTGCGGCAGCGCACCTAACCGCTACCGCAGGAAGGATAAAAGCCGTTTTGCACACGAATTGTTACATCATAACAACGTTATTTTTCTCCGCGCTGGCAACGCCCGCCTAAATTACCTGTCAGATAACCACCCAGTAGCAGGGGGAGAGAAACTCTCACAACAACCTGTATCTGGCAGATGGCTATGAACTCACATTGGCAGGAATGGTATCAATAATGCAGAAGTTCCGACGTTGGACCCAGTTGCAGGTCTCCTTTTTTATCGCTTTCTATCTCGGTGTATTACTCAATATCCCTATTTTTTATCGTCGTTATCAACAGCTTCATAACGATAACCTGTTGTCGATTGGCATTGAAGTTGTTGCGGCCTTTTGCCTCGTATGCTTTATCACGCTGCTTATCTCCTTTTTGGGGCGCCGGTTGTTTCGTGTTTTGGCCACGCTGCTGGTCCTGAGCTCGGTTGCCGCCAGCTATTATATGGTGTTGTTCCACGTCGATATCGGCTACGGCATTCTGGCGGCGGTGATGACCACCGACGTTGATTTGTCCAAAGAGTCGGTAGGCTGGCATTTTGGCGTATGGATGGTGCTGGTGAGCCTGTTGCCGCTGCTGTTGATTTGGCTGGCCCCGATGCACGAAGCCGCATTCAAACGCGGCAATCAGCTGGCGTTGGTCAAAAAAGGCGGGATTATGCTGGCCGCTGGCCTGTTCTGCTGGCTACCGCTTCAGTTGATGGGCCAGGTGCAGGATCAACACGACCGTGAAAATAATCAGATGATGGCCAGCTATGGCGGGGTCGTTGCCGGCAGCTATTCACCGTCTAACTGGCTTTCGGCCCTGGGGCTGCTGACTTACAGTTCCTACAGCCAGGCGGAGGACAGCCGGAATCTGTTTGATCCGGCGGCGCATTTCACCTACCAGCCGCCAAAAGACGTGAATGATCTTTATGTGGTATTCGTGATTGGTGAAAGTGCCAGACGCGATCATATGGGGGTTTACGGTTACCAGCGCGACAATACGCCGAATCTGGATAAGGAAGCCAACCTGGCGGTGCTGCAAGGCTATTCTTGCGATACGTCAACCAAGCTCTCTCTGCGTTGCATGTTCGTCAGAGAAGGCGGGGCATCGGAAGAGCCGCAGCGCACACTGAAGGAAATGAACGTCTTCTCGGTGTTGAAGAAGCAGGGGTTTTCCTCCGAGCTATTCTCTATGCAAAGCGAAGCCTGGTTTTATAATAAGACTCAGGCGGACAGCTATGCTCTTCGAGAAAGCATTCAGGCGGAAAAACGCAATGCCGGTAAACCCGTTGATGATATTGCGTTGATCGATGAACTGCAGGATTCGCTGGACCGCCATCCTCAGGGAAAACACTTGGTGATTTTGCATACCAAAGGCTCACACTATATGTACACCGAACGCTATCCGCGGGCTTTTGCTCGCTATCAGCCGGAATGCCAGGGTATTGACGATACGTGTTCAACGGAATCGATGATCAACTCTTACGACAACAGCCTGTTGTACACCGACTATGTTCTTGAGCAGGTGTTCAATCAGTTGCGCAACCGTAACGCTATCGTGTTTTACGCCTCTGATCACGGTGAGTCGATCTCGGAAAATATGCATTTTCACGGCACGCCGCGCGATCACGCGCCGAAAGAACAGCGTACCGTGCCAATTATGGTCTGGGCATCCGACAAGTTTCTCAGTCAGCCCGATCACCAGGCGGCATTTAATCAGTTAAAGGCGCTGCAAAAGGCAAAAACGCCGGTGTTTCATGAAAAGCTGTTCGACAGCGTGCTGGGGTGTATCGGCTATACCTCGCCGGACGGCGGGATTGTGAAGCAGCGTAACTGGTGCCAGGTCAACTGAGTTGCCAGCCGTATGACTAACCGCCGAAAGGCGGTTTTTTTATGCATTAAGCTGGCGGAAAGCCCGTTAACGAAGACTCTCAATCCAGTGGAAGATCCGCGCCAGGGCGTGCGTGATATCGCCAATGTTAAATAACGCGCCTATCCATATCGCAATCATGATGGCTACGGCAATAACGATCGGCATATCCATTCTACTCATTGGCTATCTTCTTCAATGGGTTAACTTGATTTCAAGCCTAGCATCAAACCTCGCCGGGATAAAATATCAGGCTAATAGTGTCAAAATCCGGTTTGCCGAAATCGCACTGTGGCCGCTTATACCCCGATGATTACTGCCGGTGAAAAACGGCGGTCGCGCATGGGGCGCAGAAGGAAGGTTGTGCAAATTTACGTTTGGACGTTGACCGGATTACGGCAATAAAAAAGCCACCCAAAGGTGGCTTATCGTTAGAACGCTGTTTAGTCCAGTTTTGGATGCTGGTCGATCAACGTCTGTTTTTTCTTTTCCAGCTCGGCAATCTGCTCGTTGATGTCTTCGACTTTCTGTTCGATGTTGTCGTAGTTTTCTTGCAGCAGCTCTTTGGCTTCTGAACGATCCGAAGCCGCCGGAGTGGCACCGCGCAGCGGTTTATTGGCGGTTTCTTTCATGTACAGGCCGGTGATCAGACCGATGACGGCGACGACCATCAGATAATAAGCCGGCATATACAGGTTCCCGGTCGCTTCGACCAGCCAGGCGGCAACCGTCGGCGTCGCACCGGCAACCAGTACCGAGATGTTGAATGAAATCGCCAATGCGCTGTAACGAATATGCGTCGGGAACATCGCCGGCAGGGTGGAGGCCATCACACCGGTGAAGGAGTTCAGCAGCACCGCCAGCACCAACAGACCGACGAAGATCAGACCAATCACGTTACTGTTGATCAGAATAAAGCAGGGGATAGACAGAGCCAACAGACCGACGCTGCCGCCGATAATAAACGGCTTACGGCCGATGCGGTCACTGGCCAGGCCTATGACCGGCTGCACGAACAACATACCGATCATGATGGCGATAATGATCAGTACGCCGTGATCTTCCGAGTAGTGCAGGTTATGCGACAGGTAGCTCGGCATGTAAGTCAGCAACATGTAATAGGTCACGTTGGTTGAAATCACGATACCGACGCAGACCAGCAGGCTTCTCCAGTGCTTGGCCGCGATCTCTTTGAAAGAGGTCTTCGGCGGATTTTCGATGGCGTTGCGGTCGTCTTTCTCCATCTTTTCTACGTGCTGCTGGAAGGCCGGTGTTTCTTCCAGCGCATGGCGCAGGTACAAACCGATCAGACCCAAAGGCGCTGCGATAAAGAACGGAATACGCCAGCCCCAGTCGAGGAAGTTGGTTTCACCGACGATGCTGGAGATCAGTACTACCACGCCAGCACCCAGGACGAAACCGGCAATGGAGCCAAAATCAAGCCAGCTGCCCATAAAGCCGCGTTTTCTGTCCGGTGAGTATTCGGCTACGAAGATAGCCGCGCCGGAGTATTCGCCACCTACCGAGAAGCCCTGTGCCAATTTGGCCAGCAACAGCAGAACCGGTGCCCAGATGCCGATAGAGGCATAGGAGGGGATCAGGCCGATACAGAAGGTACTGACCGCCATGATAATAATGGTGATGGAGAGTACTTTCTGGCGACCGAATTTATCGCCCATCGCGCCAAAGAAGATACCGCCTAATGGACGTACCAGGAAGGGAACGGAAAAGGTCGCCAGTGCGGCAATCATCTGTACGCCAGGGGTGGCGCCAGGGAAAAAGACTTGCCCAAGGGCGTAGGCCACAAAGCCATATACACCGAAGTCGAACCATTCCATTGCGTTACCTAATGCGGCCGCGGTAATGGCTTTTTTCAGCTTGCTGTCATCGATGATGGTGATGTCATTAATATGCATCGGTTTATGTCGTTTTTTTCTTAACTTCATATAATCATCCCTTAATCAATTTTAGTCGTACGTGAATTCGCAATCCTCGTTCACTTCTTCTGCCCAGTTATCAGCGTGGCTAATCTTATTGCGATGTTGCCAGATTCGCCACTGCCTTTTTTGTGTGATGCGAGTCACGTAATAAGTCAATTTTCACCGGGAATATGTCATTTAGGTGACTAATTATTTTGCATCTATAGCTTAGCGTTATATCTTGCGGCGATCAAATTTAGCAGTTTATCTTATCAATTTGCACGGATTTAGCGCATAAATAGATTAATTATTGTTCATAGTGGTGGTTTTTTGTCTGGGAAGGGATGAAACAAGTATAGAAAGAACTGCAGTAAAAACGGGCAAAATTAATGCATTCCAGATGAAAAAGCCTGGCGCGATCGCCAGGCTCAGCCTTACTGCGCAGATCCACCAAACTCCAGATAGAGTTGCGCCAGGTTTTGGTATTGAGCGAACCGGTTTTCATCCACGGCCAGCTCCGCCAACCGACGGCGATTTTGCGCATCCAGCCAGAAATTAATCGGCACCGAGCCTTGCCGGTAGCGGCTTTCATTCAATCGTTCAGATTTACGCGCCAGCGCCAATGCCGCCTGCAGGTGTTTCTCCTGTGCCATCAGTTGCGTACGTAACGATAGGGCATCATCAATATCGGCCATGGCTTTATACAGCGCCTGCTTGAATTCCAGCAGCTGCAGTTCATAGTCGCTGCGAGCGATTTTGATATCGACGTCCATTTGCCGCCATTCGAGGAACGGCAGCGACAGTCCGGCACCTACCGTTGCCAGCGGATTACGCAAAAACTCCAGCAATGCGGTGCTGCTGGCACCTAATGAGCCCGTCAGGCTGAAGGCCGGGTAGTACTGGGTGCGTTTGATGTCCACGTTAGCCAGAGTTTCACGCAGTCGCCACTCTTTGGCACTGATATCCGGGCGATGGCGCAGCACGCTGGCCGGGATGCCGGCATTGATTTGCGGCAATGGACCGGTCGGCAGGCTCTCGGGCTCAACCACCGTGTTTCCCGGCGGCGCACCCAGCAGTACCGTCTGTTCGTTCAGCGCCTGTTGACGCTCACGCAGCAGTGCCAGATGGCTGCTTTGCTGATTAATCAGGTTCTGTTCGGCATCCACCACGTCCAATGAAGAGACGCTGCCCGCGCGGTAGCGTGCCTTGACCAGCCCCAGGGTTTGTTGGGAATAGTCGATGCTTTGCTGACTGACGCGGATTCGCTGATTGATAAAGCCGATACGCCAGTAATTCTTGCTGGCGCTGGCAAGCAAAGCCAGACGCGCACTTTGCAAATCCTGTTGCGTGGCCTGGCTGGCCCATTCCGCGGCGTCACGTTGCCGCGCCAGTTTGCCCCACAGATCGATCTCATAGCTGACGCCGAGATTTGCGCTGCTGCTTTTGTTCCAAGGCGAGGAGTCGGAAAGGGTGGTATTGGCTCCGCTGCTGAGCGTTGCGTTCACACTTGGCGCGGTGCCGATGTCAGCCCGCTGCGCCGCCAGTTGGGCACGGTATACGCGCAGTGCGGCGGCGGCCAAATCGTTATTGGCCGCCATCACCTGCTGCAGCCATCGGTCCAACTGGGGATCGCGGAAATCACGCCAGTTGAATGGTTCTGACGTGTCGGCTTCGGCGTTTTGCTGCCAGTCGGCCGGATACTGCACCTTTGGAGACTGATACTCGCTTTTCAGCGCATTGCCGCAACCGGTACTGAGCAAGGCCGCGAGGCATAATGCGAGAGGGGATAAGGTTTTCATAAGTTACTCGCTGGCCAGAGAAATGACCGGATCCATCCGCGCCGCTTTGCGGGCAGGGAGATAACCGAAGATCATGCCAATCAGGGTGGAGCAGCAGAAGGCCACGGCAGCAGCCTGCCAGGAATAGATGGCGGTGAGCATGCCCCCCGCCAACAGGGTAAACAGCGAACCAGCGGCGAATGACAGCAATATGCCCAATACACCGCCGATCAGGCAAACCAGCACGGCTTCTATCATAAATTGCTGCATGATGTCGCTACGCCGGGCACCGACGGCCATACGCACGCCGATTTCATGGGTGCGTTCAGTAACCGACACCAACATAATGTTCATCACGCCCAGACTGCCAATAATCAGGGAGATCGAGGCGACCATCAGGATCAGCAAGGTCAGCGTCATCGAGGTGTGTTCAATCGATTTCCGGTATTTGTCGAGATTGAACAGCATAAAATCCTTCACGTCATGACGTTGAGTCAGCAACTGTTTAATCGCGGCAACGGCGGCTTCGTTGGAGACGTCCTCTTTCAACCGGACATTAATGCTGCTCAGCGTCGATTTGCCCACCATGCGATACATCACGGTGGAGTAGGGCATCCATACTCTGATGCGGTTGGGGGCCGAATCCTGGTTACTTTGGACTATGCCGACCACCCGGGCCGGTACCGCACCGAGGAACACGATCTGGCCCAGAGGCTCAACGCCGAAATCGCCGAACAAAGCCTGCCGCGCGTTTTCGTCAATGATCACTTCCTGCAGCGCATTGCGGTCATCGAGGAAGTTTCGACCCTGTATCAGCTTGAGGCCGCTAACGCGCAGGTTATCGCGGCCCACGCCGCTGATCGACGCGTTGGCCGATTTGCTGCGAAAGCGAATGCTCTCTGAGGCGCTGACTTCAGGGCTGACGCTGTCGACAAAGCTCTGGCTGGCCAGCGCGTCGGCGTCCGCCGGTATCAGGGTGCGGATGCTGTCGATGCTGTCGTCAAAGAAATCACGCCCGGGATAAATGCTGACGACGTTAGTGCCCAGATCTTTAATGCTCTCCAGCGTGCGTTGTTTTGCGCCTTCGCCCAGGGCGACCACCGTAACCACGGCGGCGATGCCGAAAATGATGCCGGTCATAGTCAGCGCTGTGCGCAAGCGGTGGGCGTTCATCGCTTTCAGCGCCATCTGCAGTGACTCCCGGGTGCGGTCGAGCAAGCTTTGCCAATAGCCTTGTGCAACTGGCGCGCTCTTTTTCATCACCGGGGGAGGCACCGGCGATTTACGGCCGCTGTCGGCGACGATCTCGCCATCCTGCAGTTCGATAATACGCTGCGCGTGCTGGGCGACTTTCATGTCGTGGGTGACGATCACCACCGTGTGACCACGCTGGTTCAGTTCGCTGAGGATCGCCAATACTTCCTGACCGGATTTAGAGTCCAACGCGCCGGTCGGTTCGTCCGCCAGGATGATTTCACCGCCGTTGATTAACGAACGAGCAATGCTGACGCGTTGCTGTTGGCCACCGGACAGTTGACCGGGCTTATGGTGCTCACGGCCCTCCAATCCCAGGCGCGCCAACAATTGTGCCGCGCGCAGGCGACGTTGGTCGCGCTTGCTGTTGGCGTAAATCGCCGGGATTTCGACGTTGCCCAATGCGCTGATGTCCGGCATCAGGTGATAGCGCTGGAAGATAAAACCAATGTGTTCCCGACGAAGCCTGGCCAATTCGTCCGGCGACAGGTGTGCGGCATTATGGCCGCTGATGAAATAGTCCCCCTGATCCGGCACGTCCAGACAACCGATGATGTTCATCAGCGTTGATTTGCCCGAGCCTGAGGCACCGATAATGGCAACCAACTCACCGGCGGCGATCTTGAGGTTGATGTTTTTCAGTACGGTGAGCGGCTCGCTGCTGTTGGTATAGGTGCGGCCAATCCCTTTCAGTTCAATAATGGTGTTCACAGTAACAGGCCTTCTTCGCCCAGCTTGGCGCTTTCTTGCACCAGCACTACGTGTTCACCCGCCTTTAATCCGGAGAGGATTTGTATATCGACGTTATTGGTAATACCGGTTGTCACCTCACGTATTTCCACCCGGTTATCCCCGGTCAGCACTTGTACCTGCTGTTTTTTGTCCGCGTTTTTATGCACTGCCTGAATCGGAACCAACAGCGTGTTTTTTGCCTCACCCAGTAGCAATGAAACCTGAGCCGTCATGGCAATACGCAGCCGGTTGTCGGGATTGGGCACGTCGAGCAACGCGTTGTAATACACTGAAGCATTGGAGGTGCCAGAGCCTGAGGCGGTACCGCCGCCGGAAAGTGAATCGTCTTTCATAACGGACTCAGGTGCCAGTTCTACAGTGCGCAGCGTGGCGTCGTACTTTTTGTCCGGTTCGGAGAAAATGGTGAAGTAGGCTTTTTGCCCTTGGGTAACGCGGGTAATGTCAGCCTCGGAAATCTGCGCTTTGATGGTCATCACGTCCAGCTGCGCCAATTTAACAATGGTAGGGGCGCTCTGATTGGCGTTTACCGTTTGGCCTTGCTGGGTAATGACGGCAATGACAATGCCGTCCATCGGTGCCAGGATGCGGGTGTAACTCAGATCGACCTTCTTCTTGTCCACCTCAATTTGCGCCTGCACAATACGTGCATTCAGCGCAATCAGTTCGGCGCGGGTAGCGGCAAGCGTGGCCTCGGCCGCTTCAAAATCCTCGCGCGAGCCGGCTTCGTCTTTCAACATGCGTTTTTGGCGCTTAAAGCGAGACTCGGCCTGTTTTAACAGCGCCTGTTTGGCTTGCAAATCCGCTTTCGCAACGTTCAGCGCCGCTTCAGCGTTGCGTAAATCATTGCGTTGCGGCAGATCATCAATGTCGGCGATCGGTTGGCCTTTGGTGACCCGGTCGCCAAGTTTGACCTTCAGGGATTTCACCTGGCCAGAAACCTGCGCACCGACGTTGACCCGTTCGAATGCGTCCAATTTACCTGTGGCCAGCACGGCATTTTCTATATCGCCAAGGCGAACCTGTGCGGTGACATAGGCGTCCTGAGAAGGGGATTGCAAAAAGAACGCCGCCATGAAGGCAATAATCACCAGCAGGGCGCCAGCCAGTATAAACGCCCAACGGCGCGGAGTAACTTTCATAGTGTTGTCCATAACGGAGAGAACGACTTTCCCAGAAAGCACTTATAGTGGCATTCAGTGCTTTAACTAACAATAAACATGCAGCCGACGCTGCAATAAAGGTTTCATTGGTTAACTATCGCGCAATGAAAACAATCACCACTCTGGACGCTTAATAGTCATAAATGCAGGATTTCTCTTAAAATTCAGGTATTCATAGTGCTTTTTGTTGAATCCTTAGTATCAATATGGATAATAAAGTCCCGAAGCGAAGGAATGCGCTATTAACTCAGTTGGCAGAGTGATTGGTTTTATGATGCTTTTTTGGCTACAAAATTGATAGACGCGGGTTCGAGTCCTGCATAGCGCGCCAGCTTCCTTTTCGGGAACAGTTACCGTAAAGCGCATCCGGGTTGATTTGCACTATCGGCTCCTTGTTGGGATTTTCGGGTGCGCTTTACCGTAACGGGTTCTCTCCTTTTCTTAATCTTCTTCTGTTGTAATCGATCTTTGCTAGACTCTAATCAGGCAGGTTCGCTGCCCGGCAACAGGAGATCGCCATGTCTGAGTCCGATCAACTGCAGGAGTTATTGCAACGTGTGGCGGCGCTCGAAGCCAGAGAGAAGTCGCTTACCGCTGCCTCCAACGCCTATCAGGCAATTATCACCACCATGCTGGGCAACCTGGCTCAACAGGAGCGCGACAAGATTATTGCGATGATCGATCAGGCGCATGAACTGGCTTATGCGCGTGCTATTCAGCGCTGCAACGAGCCGCAAAAGCAAAAAATCAAACAGGCCGATGATATCGCCCAGCGGATGTTTATGTTTGCTCAAGGCAAAAACTCGCTGCAGCGCTAGCCGCAGAGGGTATAACAGTTACCGATATTAAATTGCATAACTGATCTACCTGGGCAAACTGTACCTGTGTTAGTTTGAGGAATGATTATTGATAGCAATAATGTCCCCCCAAGGCATAAGGTTGTAGCTATGGACGCGATTAAAAGCATCTTGGTAAAAGAAATCGAACGGATCAATCGACAGGAAGGACGTGACGGCAAGTTGCGCTTTAATAGCGAGTTTGCCCGCGATCACCGTTATCTGTGTCTCGCCATGTTTGCCGGTTATTTTGCCGTGATCGCCGTGATGTATCAGGTTCCTTACATGGGCTTCATCGCGTTTTTGGCTTTCACCGCCTTCGTTCTGTTCATGTTCGCCATGCTGCTGATTGAAATCAAACCGGTCTATCGCTTTGAAGATATTGGCGTGCTGGATCTGCGCGTTTGTTATAACGGCGAGTGGTATTTCACCCGCGCGCTGTCGCCGCAGTCGGTGAAGGCATTGCTGGATGAACCGACGATCGGTGCCGCGACGAAAAATCGCATGCAGGAAATCATCGCCAATAAAGGCGAGATCGATTTCTATGACGTCTACGATCTGGCGTACTCAAAGAAGCCGCAGGATGAGCAGCCGCAGGTGGCCGTGCTTAACTGAGGGTTTCCGCTCGCGCGGTTGTCGATTATACTCACGCATTGAAGTCAGATAAGCCTGAGGAATTTACGATGAGTGATGATATTTTCGATTTTGATATCGATGCTGAATTGGCGCAAGCAGAAGAAAAAGCGGCGCAGAAAGTGAAAGAACTCCCCGAGATCCTTGAGGACGAGGCGGACTGCGAAGGCTGTAAAATCTGATCGCCATCGCCTTTAAAGAACCGCTTCGGCGGTTTTTTTATGCTCCAAATTTGGGGTTGCGGGCAAAAAAAAAGCCCGTTTCAGGCGGGCCAACACTTAAGTCGTATGAGGGATTATTTTTATAACTCTCTGCGTCTAGCTTACGCGCAATGGCCGGTAAGTGATTTCGGTGTTTTGTAACAAAACGGTAGTTGTAGTGTTGCTATGTTACTGCGCCTGGCTGGGGATTAATCCAGTACAAATCCCCATATCAGCAATACCGCCACAATAATCACGCAGAGTGCGGAGACGGTAACCAGTATCTTTCCCAGAATGTCTTTTTCTTGCTGCTGTGCCACGTTAACGTTATCCAATTAAGAGTCTATGGACCAAATCGGCGACGCCCAGGTCCAGCACTATAACAGTCAGTGCGATCCCCAACATGGCCGATAGAAATCGAATTTTACTGTTCAAATCGATACCCATCACCGCGATGCGATGTTCACAGAGTAAAGGTTAAAACGCCGGAGCTGAATGCCCGGTTTGGGTTATTCCAGAGGTTAAGAACCTTCCTCGACGTATAAGTTCCGTCTGTTTGAAAGGTCCGCTGCGGGCATGGCCGCACAGCGGGCTGGTCTTGCGGAAGGATCAGTCAGTAACAATTCTTACGCCGACTTTACTGATCGCATTGCCATCCATTTCGGCGATGGTCCAGGTCAGGCCATCCCATTCGATCTGATCGCCCACTACCGGTTCGCCGCCAATCAGTTGAATGACGAATTGGCCGAGGGTTTGCTGTTCATCCACGCCTTCGTGCAGATTCAGACCATAAACCTGTGAAATATCGCTCAGGCGCGCGTCCGACTGCAGGATAAAATCACCGAAGAAGCGTTCATCCAACGTAACCACCGGCGCCTGGCTAAATAACTTACCCAGCACCGGCAGGTCGTGCTCGTGACCGATAACACACAGAATGTCATCTTCGCGTAGTCGTGTGCTGCCGCTGGGGTGCAACAGTTCTTTGCCTCGGAACAATGCGGCAATGCGCGTACCCGGTGGCATTTTCAGCTCACGCAGCGCGGCACCAACGCACCAGTTTTCGGACGACAGCTGATAAACAAACTGCTCCCACTGGTTTTCAGGATGAACATCCAGCCCAACCCGTGAAATCGGCGCCAGCGCTGGTGGGACGATCACCTTGGCTTTCTTCGCGGCGAACGACAGGGTGGTGCCCTGCAGCAACAGGGAAACCAGCACCACAAAGAAGGCGACATTAAAGAACAGCTGAGCATTGGGCAGGCCGGCCATCATCGGGAAGACGGCCAGAATCACCGGTACGGCCCCGCGCAGGCCGACCCAGGAAATAAAGCTGCGCTCGCGCAGGGTAAAACTGCGGAACGGCAACAGCCCGATAAATACCGACAGCGGTCGGGCAAATAAGATCATCCACAGCGAAAGCAGCAGGGCAGGGATAGCGATCGGCAGCAGCTCATGCGGGTTCAGCAATAATCCCAGCACCAGGAACATGCCGATCTGGCTCAGCCATGCCAGGCCGTCAAAAGTTTGCACGATGCCGTGCCGGTTGCGGATCGGGCGATTACC
This sequence comes from Serratia sp. GW822-FHT06E05, assembly GCF_058799445.1. Lineage (NCBI taxonomy): Bacteria > Pseudomonadati > Pseudomonadota > Gammaproteobacteria > Enterobacterales > Yersiniaceae > Serratia > Serratia sp. GW822-FHT06E05. The sequence goes on along the minus strand of NZ_JBXALM010000001.1, from coordinate 956,034 downwards.
CAGCATCAGGCCGCACAGGTATACCGCCAGAATGCCGCTGCCGTCCAGTGCGGTGGTCAGGGCGAAAATCAGAATGCCGCCGCTGACGGCCAGCAGCGGATACAGGCCTTCTGCCAGTTTAATGTGGTTGATTAACGTTAGCAGTAGCCAACCGCCGCCAAGACCAAAGACAATCCCCATGCCGAACTGCTGCAACAGATGGAGAGGGAACATCCAGCTCAGCGTGGTTTCGCCTGCGGCGATCATCGCAATCAGCGTAATGGTAAGGAACACCGCCATGGGATCGTTGCTGCCGGATTCGATTTCCAGCGTGGCGCTGACGCGTTCGTTCAGTCCTTTACCACCTAATAGCGAGAAGACAGCCGCGGCGTCGGTGGAGCCGATAATGGCGCCAATCAGCATGCCCTGCAGCAGGTCGAGGTTGAACAGCCAGGCGGCGGCCAGCCCGGTCAGCCCGGCGGTGATCACCACGCCGATAGTTGCCAGCGAAAGTGCCGGCCATAGCGCGACGCGGAATGAGCTGACTCGGGTGCGCATCCCGCCGTCCAGCAGGATCACCGCCAGCGCCAGGTTACTTACCAGATAGGCCACTGGATAGTTGCTGAAAACGATACCGCCCGGACCATCGACCCCCGCCAACATGCCAATAGCCAGGAAGATCACCAGAATAGGAATACCCAGGCGTGACGAAAATGAACTGAGAAGAATACTTGCTCCCACCAACACGGCACCGATGATGAACAAACTGTTAATGGTGCTGGCATCCAAAATGACGTTCTCCTGCAGGCTGGGGGGAAGGGCGTTGCGCGCTAGCGCAGATACCCCCTGATGATAGCCTGTTTTTCAGGTAAAACGCCAAGGCTGATTCATAAAACAGTTTGACCTTTATTGTCATTTAAGCGGAGAAGCGTATGGAAGTGGGGAGAAACCGGTGAACTTCTTTCTTTTATCTATATTTATCAGTTTGCTGTGATTGCGCTTAGGCAATAAATGGTGGGCGTTTCCGTGCCCGGATAAGGAAAAACCATTAAACCCCCTCCAGGAGGCTTAATGGTTTGCAGGCGAGGCGTTATAAATGGTCGAGTGACTGCAGGGCCCGTCTGATCAGCTCGGCAGCCAGTTTTCTTTCTGACTCTGAGATACCGTCAAGGTTAAGGCTGGAAAGTTCGGCGACCAGAATGCTGCGATCCTTGCCGCTGATCGACGAATCCAGTGCGGAAAGCAACCGGCCAAGAATTTTCAGCAGGGTGGCGTTCTCTGGCACGGCTTCCTGAGCCGAAGTGTCTTTATCAGTCATTAAAAATCCTCTCTGTCGTGACGGAAGGGAGATGCTGCAAGCCTTGTCGCGATGGTGACAAGGCCGTCCCTTAGGGTTCATTGAGCCCAATCGCTACCGTAAGGCAGGGATGTGGATTTCCACTTATGCATTGCCGTTATAACAACTCGCGGCAATATGCTCCAGCATAACTTTGCCTTAACTTTCGCCATAGGGGTGAGCAATCTGTGCTCAGTGCTTGAATCACCAGGCGCGTTGCCGGTGCGAAGGTAAATGATAAAGGTATTGGTAGACGAAGCGATGACAGTGAGCTACCCGGCAAGCCGAAACGGCTGCCGGGCAGTAGGATTATTGCGGTTTACCGGAGAACAGGAAACGGAACAGCGGGATACGTTTGTGCAGTTCATATAACAGGAAGGCGCAAGAGAAGACAAACACCAATCCGGCCAGAAAACCCAGCAGGTTATTGTTGATATGTGGCGTCACAAAAGCGCCATATATCAGGGTTAGCGGATGGTGCACCAGATATATAAACAGCGATGCATTCACTAGATAGGTGATACGCGGTGAGTGATAGTTCAGCAGATTATGTCCGAATGAGAAAATCACGTTGGCCATCAGGATCCCCAACAGGGTTTTGATCAGCACTTCCAGCTCAAACATATAGCTGCTGTGAGCCAGAAACTTCTGATTCAGCATATAGGCAATGAACAGCAACAGCGAACCGAGCAGCGCGCCGAGGGACGGTTTGAGGAAAATCTCTTTCAGCCACACGTACTTAAAGGCATAGGCGCCCAGGATGAAGAACGGCAGGTAGAACATCGTCTCCATCACCACAAAATTGAACAGGCCATTGGAGAGTAAAGCTGGCGCAAAAATTAAAATAATACGGTGCGCGGCCGAATAGCATAAAGCATAAATAAGAAAGAGCAGTGAGATGTTTCCTAATCCGGTCATTTTATTTATCGGGTAGGGAACGGTATTATTTTTAAGTGCCTTGATTTTTTTGAACAGATAAAAACACAGGGTGGTCAGCAATGACAGAGTTAATAAAAACCACAGGTGAGAAACCAGTTCCCAAACTGTTACATTTATTTTCTGATAGAGCGAAAAATTTTCCCAACCGTTTAATTTGTCCGTGAAGTATTTCAGCATGAAAAACTGCGGCACCGTTATTAACGGAATCGAACTCAGCAGGGGGATCGCCACTCGCTCAAGCCTGACCTTCAGCCACTGGTGGCGCTCGTAGCGCTCATAGAGCATGTAAGAGAAGTAGCCGGAAATCACGAAGAACACCTGCATGCGGAAAGCATGGATGAAGTCGTTCAGCACCGTCAGCGAGAAGGAGGGGCTGGCGCTGTTCACCGCCCAGGTATGGCTGGAATAAATCAGAGAAAGATGAAAAGGGATGCCGAGCAACATCAAATAAGCCCGGATCGAATCGAGGAAAAACTCGCGTTGGTTGCTGCCTTTAGTCATAGGTTACCGCTGGTGATTTTATCGAGTGGTCATTAACACGCTTAATAAGTCGGCAATGGTTAAATCGAATCACAAACCCTACTATACCGTTTCACATTTTTCCATAGCGTCTTGATGCGCGGCTTGCTACGCTGGTGTTTAGTCAGCTGCTTAAACTATGAGCCATAAACATGAACCATCCATTTATCATGTTGTCGGAAAGCTGAATAATCCATTAATATGGATTTAAATGATTTGAGCACACGAATAGGGGGGGATGTGCTAGTTAATATATTATCCAAAAAACCACGCGCCGCGAGCGTACGTTGGTTAGGTGCGACCGTATTGTTCACGCTGTTTACTTCGCCGGCATGGGCTTTTTCTATAGATGATGTGGCCAAGCAGGCGCAGGATCTTGCAGGAAAAGGCTTCGAAGCCCCGAAGAGCAACCTTCCTTCTCAATTCCGTGAGATGAAATTCGCGGATTACCAACAGATTCAGTTCAATCACGATAAAGCCTATTGGAGCAAACTGAAAACCCCTTTCAAGCTTGAGTTTTATCATCAGGGGATGTACTTCGATACGCCGGTGAAAATCAATGAAGTCACCGCGACCAGCGTAAAACAGATCAAGTACAGCCCGGACTACTTCAACTTCGGTTCGGTAAAACACGATCCGGAGTCGGTAAAAAACCTCGGTTTTGCCGGTTTCAAGGTGATTTATCCGATCAACAGTGCGGATAAGAACGACGAAATTATGAGCCTGCTGGGCGCGAGCTACTTCCGCGTGGTAGGTAAAGGGCAGGTTTACGGGCTTTCCGCACGTGGCCTGGCGATTGATACTGCGTTGCCGTCCGGCGAAGAATTCCCGCGTTTCCGCGAATTCTGGGTTGAACGTCCGAAGCAGGGCGACAAGCATCTGGTAATTTACGCGCTGCTGGATTCACCGCGTGCTACCGGGGCTTACCGTTTTGTGGTTTATCCGGGCCGCGACACCACCGTGGACGTCGAGTCCAAAGTGTTCCTGCGCGACAAAGTCGGCAAACTGGGCATGGCACCGCTGACCAGCATGTACCTGTTCGGGCCGAGCCAGCCGTCGCCAACCCTGAACTACCGTCCGGCGCTGCATGACTCCAACGGTCTGTCTATCCATGCCGGTAACGGCGAGTGGATCTGGCGTCCGTTGAATAATCCGAAGCATCTGTCCGTCAGCACTTACCAGGTCGAAAACCCGAAAGGTTTCGGTCTGCTGCAGCGCGGCCGTAACTTCAAGGATTACGAAGATCTGGACGATCGCTACGATCTGCGCCCAAGCGCCTGGATCGAGCCACGCGGCGACTGGGGCAAGGGCAAGGTTGAGCTGGTGGAGATCCCGACAGCGGATGAAACCAATGACAACATCGTTGCTTTCTGGACGCCAGACGTTCTGCCGGACGCCAAAACTCCGCTGGCGTTGAGCTATCGCCTGCATTTCACCCGTGACGAAGACAAACTGCATTCGCAGGACATTGCCTACGTCAGCCAGACCATGCGTTCAACCGGTGACGTGAAGCAGTCCAACCTGATCCGCGAGCCAGACGGCAGCGTGGCATTCCTGGTTGACTTCGTTGGCCCGGTACTGAAAGGCTTGGACGGCGCTACGCCGGTTGCCTCTCAGGTGAGCATCGGTGACAACGGTGAAATGGTAGAAAACAATGTCCGCTATAATCCAGTGACCAAAGGCTGGCGCCTGACGCTGCGTCTGAAAGTGAAAGACGACAAGAAGCCGGTAGAAATGCGCGCAGCGCTGGTCAATGGTGATAAGACCCTGTCGGAAACCTGGAGCTATCAGCTACCTGCCAATGAATAAGCCTACTCAACTTGCCCAGGATTATCTTGCGGCAATGCCTCTGACCGCTGAGCGGTCAGAGGCGCTTAAACCACAGCCGGGGGCGGATGACGCCCAGGCTTTTGAGGCGCTGCATCGCAAGATGGGCGCTGACGATGCCAACGTCAATACGCTGTCTGCCGATGACGTCACGCTGGCCTCGGTCAAAACACGAATCGAAGACGCCTGGCCGGATGCGGTTAGCGACAAAGATTTCGATACCGACGTGGAAGGGCGCAGCATTCTCAAGGCTACGCCGCCAATCAAACGCACCAGCATGTTCCCGGAAGCCTGGCGTACCAACCCGGTGGCGCGCTTCTGGGATTCTCTGCTGGGGCGCACGCCGCACAACCGTCACGCCTCCAAAGAGGAAGCCGCGGCGGAAAACCGCTGGCGCGTGGTCGGCTCGATGCGTCGTTATGTGCTGTTGGTGCTGATGCTGGTGCAGACCGGCATCGCCACCTGGTACATGAAAACGATTCTGCCGTATCAGGGCTGGGCGCTGATCGACCCGATGGCCATGTGGGATCAGGATCTGATGCAGTCGGTGCTGCAACTGCTGCCTTATGTGTTGCAAACCGGCATTTTGATCCTATTCGCGATCCTGTTCTGTTGGGTCTCGGCCGGTTTCTGGACTGCGCTGATGGGCTTCCTGCAGTTGCTGATCGGCAAAGACAAATACAGTATTTCTTCCACCATCAAAGGCGATGAGCCGATCGACCCGGCGCATCGCACCGCGTTGATCATGCCAATCTGTAACGAAGACGTCGAACGCGTGTTCGCCGGCCTGCGTGCGACCTATGAGTCCGTCGCGGCCACCGGCCAGCTCGAGCATTTCGATATCTACGTGCTGAGTGACAGCTACGACCCGGATATCTGCATGGCGGAACAGAAAGCCTGGATGGAACTGTGCCGCGACGTAGATGGCCATGGCCGTATCTTCTATCGCCGTCGCCGTCGCCGCGTGAAACGCAAAAGCGGCAACATCGACGACTTCTGTCGTCGCTGGGGTGGCGAATACAGCTACATGGTGATCCTGGATGCCGACAGCGTGATGAGCGGTGAGTGTCTCACCGGTCTGGTGCGCCTGATGGAAGCCAACCCGAACGCCGGTATTATTCAGTCTGCGCCGAAAGCATCAGGCATGGATACGCTGTATGCCCGCGTGCAGCAGTTTGCCACCCGGGTTTACGGGCCGCTGTTTACTGCCGGTCTGCATTTCTGGCAGTTGGGTGAATCGCACTATTGGGGCCATAACGCCATTATCCGCGTGAAGCCGTTTATCGAACACTGTGCGCTGGCACCACTGCCTGGCGAAGGCTCTTTTGCCGGCTCCATCTTGTCGCATGACTTTGTGGAAGCCGCGTTGATGCGCCGTGCCGGTTGGGGCGTGTGGATTGCTTACGATCTGCCGGGCAGCTATGAAGAACTGCCGCCGAACCTGCTGGATGAGTTGAAGCGTGACCGTCGCTGGTGCCACGGTAACCTGATGAACTTCCGCCTGTTCCTGGTCAAGGGCATGCACCCGGTACACCGTGCGGTGTTCCTGACCGGTGTGATGTCCTACCTGTCGGCACCGCTGTGGTTTATGTTCCTGGCGCTGTCTACCGCGCTGCAGGTGGTGCATACCCTGATGGAGCCGCAGTACTTCCTGCAACCGCGCCAGCTGTTCCCGGTGTGGCCGCAGTGGCGTCCTGAATTGGCGATAGCGTTGTTCTCTACCACGCTGGTGCTGCTGTTCTTGCCTAAACTGTTGAGCATTGTGCTGATCTGGGCGAAGGGTGCCAAGGAGTACGGCGGCGGTATACGCCTGTTCCTGTCGATGCTGATGGAAATGCTGTTCTCGGTGCTGCTGGCGCCGGTGCGCATGCTGTTCCACACGGTGTTCGTGGTCAGTGCCTTCCTGGGTTGGGAAGTGGTATGGAACTCGCCACAGCGTGACGATGATGACACCCCTTGGGGCGAAGCCTTTAAACGCCACGGTTCACAGATGCTGCTCGGTCTGGTCTGGGCTGGCGGTATGGCCTGGCTGGATCTGCGCTTCCTGTGGTGGCTGTCGCCAATCGTCTTCTCGCTGATCCTGTCGCCGTTCGTTTCGGTCTTGTCGAGCCGTGCGACGTTAGGTATCAAGAGCAAGCGCGCCAAGCTGTTCCTGATCCCGGAAGAGTACTCTCCTCCTCGCGAACTGGTGGCAACGGAAGAATATCTGCAGCTTAACCGTGAACGCGCACTGAGCAATGGCTTTATGCACGCTGTGGTCAATCCGTCATTCAACGCATTGGCGACGGCGCTGGCTACTGCGCGTCACCATCTGCGCGGTGCCATCGAGCGTAATCGTGAAGAGCGAGTGAACGAGGCGTTGGAGCTGGGGCCGGAGAAGCTGGTGAAAGGCAAACGTCTTGAGCTGCTGAGCGATCCTGTCGCGCTGTCGCGTTTGCATCAGCGGGTTTGGCTACTGCCGCAGGGCGCCGCTTGGCGCGAGTTTTATCAGCAACTGCCGCACAATGAGCGGGCTCATCCGGTGCGTCAGCGTTAAAGGCTGATCGGGTGACCTGTACGGGGAATACGCATAGCGTGTTCCCCGTTTTTTTTGGTATTTGGCTTACGCAACGCCGACAAACTCGCGTGAAAAACTGTGTTAAAATTCGCGCCGGGCGTTGTGGCCCCACAAAACAAACCCGGGGCAAAAATCATTTTGGTGAATCTCTCTTCTCTTCTTCGTCTGGTATTGCTGGTGGCAGGAGTCACGGCGTTAACCGGCTGCGGCAGTATTATCAGTCGCACAGTGCCGGGGGCCGGGCACGGCCATCAATATTATCCGGGCGTTCAGTGGGATCTGCGCGATAGCCCCTGGCGGTATATCACGGTCATTGATGTGCCGCTGTCGATGGTGGTAGATACCTTTATGCTGCCGTTTGACGCCCAACACGGCCCCTACGAATAAGCTAATCCCCGGTGTCAAAAACCACCAGTTGGTAACCCTGATCACCACAGCGAAACGGAGCCAGCGCCGTCATCTGCAAGCCCTGTACATGGGCCGCTAACGAGTGCGGGTTACTGTCGTCAATAAAGAGCGCGCCAACGTCGAACTCCTTGCGGGTACGCGCCTTGACGGCGGCGTAGAGCTGCTTCAGCACGCCTTTGCCACGCCAGGCGCTGTCAAGGCACACCGGACCATACAGAAACACCCGCTGCTCACTCAGTGGCCGTCCCTTGAATGATTGGCCGGCCAGCGTGTCCAGCATCGCATCCACCACCGGCGGGTGCGGTTGCGCATTCGTCGGCATCAGGCAGACAAACCCGGCCAGGGCTTCACCTTCGACCGCCACCAGAATACCCAGCCCCTGGTTAATGCTTGTGAGCTGTGCTTCATTCATGCGCGAGACGATAAATCCCTGGCGCTTTTGGCTGTCGCTCAAGTTTGCCGGGGTGTTTTGTGTTTGCAGTTGCAAAATCGCGGGGAAATCTTCGGGACGCGCCTGGCGGATAATCATGCAGCCTCTCAGAAAATCATAGGGTGAAGGGCGGGGGATTGTCTGCTCCCGCCCGTGATCATTCAACGCTCATCCCACTCGTCGGCGGCTGTTTGGCCCTCTTCGGTATCCAACGGCGGATCGAGCTGGAAGTCTCCTTCTTCCCACTCGTGCAGCGTATTTTCCTCAATCCATTCGGCGCTGATTTCGACTTCGTCATAATCCCCGTCGAAAATAGCCTGAGCGGCAGCGCCGCTGCGTAACGTCAGGCATTCGACCGATTCGCCTTCTTGTTCAAAGAATTCGGCCTGCCACATGATATCACCATCCAGCATCACGTATTTTTGCAGATTGAACTGTTGCGGCACCGGCGGTTCGTCGTCGTTACCGCCTTCGGCAGACTCGATAAACTCCTCGCGCGCCGCTTCAACGGCTTCTTCCAGGGTTGCATACAGGCTCATATTTTTCTCCAGTCAGGGTAAGCATTGCTCAGGGCTGGGTGCGCCGAAGCGCCATGACAAACGTCAGAAGTAATTGTTGCCGCACTGGCGCAGGATGCAAATTTTTTTGTTGTCCGTTTCGCGACGATGGTTGTCCGCTAAGCGGGAGCAGGAGGGATCACGGCAGGAAATAATAGGGCATTGCTTATTACCGCCAGGAGAGTGCCATGTTAACCGACCCTTCAATCAAATACCGTCCGTTCCCGCCCGTGACCTTGCCGGATCGCCAGTGGCCGGGCCGCACTTTGCAGCAGGCACCGCGCTGGTGCTCCAGCGATTTGCGTGACGGCAATCAGGCGCTGGCGGAACCTATGGATAACGCCCGCAAACACCAGTTCTACCAGATGCTTCTGGCGTGCGGGTTCAAAGAGATTGAGGTGGCGTTTCCTTCTGCCTCGCAAACGGACTTCGATTTTGTCCGCTCGCTGATTGATGAGCAGTTGATCCCGGATGACGTCAGTATTCAGGTGCTGACCCAATCGCGAGACGATTTGATCGACCGTACCTTCGACGCGTTGCGTGGTGCACCACGTGCCATCGTGCACCTGTATAACGCTACCGCACCGATGTTTCGTGAAATCGTCTTCAAACAGGACAAGGCGGCAACGGTAGCGCTGGCGGTTAATGGCGCGCTGCGTATTCGACAGCAGTGCGAGCAGCAGCCGGAAACGGCATGGACCTTCGAATATTCACCGGAGACATTCTGCTTTACCGAGTTGGAGTTTGCGCTGGAGATCTGTGAGGCCGTTGCCGATGTCTGGCAGCCTGGGCCGGGGCGGCCGATGATCATCAACCTGCCGGCCACGGTGGAGGTCAGTACGCCGAACGTCTATGCCGACCAGATTGAGTGGTTCTGCCGGCGTTTCAGTCAGCGCAACCGGGTGACCATCAGCGTGCATCCGCATAACGATCGTGGTACCGGAGTGGCCTGCGCCGAGCTGGCAATGCTGGCCGGTGCCGATCGGGTCGAAGGTTGTCTGTTCGGCAACGGTGAACGCACCGGCAATGTCGATCTGGTGATGCTGGCGCTCAACCTGTATACCCAGGGCGTTGCGCCGGGGCTGGATTTCAGCCAACTGAAGCAGGTGGTGGAGGTGGTTGAGCAGTGTAACCAACTGCCGGTTCATCCGCGCCATCCTTACGCCGGTGAGTTGGTGTTCACCGCCTTTTCCGGCTCTCATCAGGATGCGATTAAAAAAGGCTTTGCCGCCCAACAGCAGAGGCAGGACGGTCTGTGGCAAGTGCCTTATTTACCGCTCGATCCGGCGGACGTCGGCTGTAGCTATGAGGCGGTGATCCGGGTTAACAGCCAGTCGGGCAAAAGCGGCGCTGCCTGGTTGTTGGAGCAGAACCATGGGTTGTCGTTGCCGCGTGGATTGCAAATTGATTTCAGCAAGGTGGTGCAGCAGGCGACCGACGGCAGCGGCAAAGAGATGACCACCGCCGAGCTGTGGCGGCTGTTTAGAATCAGCTATGGATTGGTGGAACAACCGCGGCTGCAGTTGCTGAGCTATCAGACCGAAAGCCACAGCATCGAGGCTTATAGTTTCAGTGCCAGGGTGTTGTTCGAAGGGCAACAGCAACGGCTGCTGGGGGTAGGGAACGGTTTGTTGTCCAGCGCGGTGGATGCGCTGCGCCAGCGCTTTGGCTTGAATTTGGCGATAGAGGACTACCACGAACACACGTTGGGGCATCAGAGCCAAAGCCGTGCCGTGGCCTATATTCGCTGTACGCTGGCGCACGGTGAGGCGGCTTACGGGGTCGGCATCGACGTCGATTCTGCCAGCGCTTCCCTGCAGGCGTTGTTCAACGTGGCTGCGCGTTATTTAGCGAAATAAGTGCTGGGCGCAACGCCCAGCTGGCGGCGGAACATGGCGCTGAAAGCACTGGGGCTGTCATAGCCCAAGTCCAGCGCCACTTCCAGCACCGAATGCCCGGCGGCCAGGGCATTCAATGCCGCCAGCAAACGGGCGCGGCGCACCCAGTCGCCAAAACGCAGCCCGGTTTCTCGTTGAAAACGTCGTGACAGCGTGCGGCCGCTGACGTTGATGTAGCTGGCGGCCTGTTCTAACTCCCAGGGGTGTGCCAGCGATTGCTGAATATGCCGGCACAACCTTAATAGGGCATCGCTGCGCGGTTCGGGCAAATTCAGCGGCAGGATTGGCAACACACGCAATTCATCCAGGATCAGCTCCATAATTCGCTCTTCACGACCTCCCGCCGGATAATCCGCCGTAATGTCCATCGCACAGATAATCAGCTCACGCAGCAACGGGGATATTTGCACCACTTCGCAGCTTGCCGGCAGGTCGGCTCGTGCCAGCGGATCGACTAACAGCGCTCTTGCCGCCACTTTGCCGGTGATCTGCAGACTGTGTTCTACCCGCGCAGGCAGCCAAACGCCACGCCCAGGGGGGACCACCCAACTGCCCAGACGAGTATTCACTTGCACTACGCCGCTCAGGCTATGAATCAACTGTGCACAGTCGTGGTAATGGAGCGGTTCGAACTCGCCGTGCTGATAATCTTTAGCGACCGGCACAATCGAGCGGTTCGCGGGCACAGCGTCATGAAAAAGCAGCATTTCTTGGGGCATCCCCGGTCCACGGAAAATCATAATGGCAGCATGCCACGCCGATACCTTTCATACCAGCCTCTGGTACGGCGAGGCGTTATAGTCTATAAATAAACAATATATAATTTAGTAAATTGTTTGGAGGAGAGATGGATATCGACAGTATGCGGCAGGCGGCAACGCAGGCCGGGGCATTGCTGCGGGCGCTGGGCAATGAAGATCGTTTACTGCTGCTGTGCCAACTCAGCCAGGGCGAGATGTCGGTGGGGGAACTGTCACAGGCGCTGGAGATCCGCCAGCCGACGCTTTCGCAACAGCTTGGGGTATTGCGTCAGGAAGGGCTGGTATCAACGCGGCGCGACGGTAAACAAATCTACTATGCCGTTTGCGATCCGAAGGCGCTGGTGCTGCTTAATACTTTATATCAACTCTTTTGCCCGGCACGGGAGGAGAGGCCATGACCGTCGACTGGTTGCATTTTACCCCGCTGTCCGCGCTGGTCGGCGGGGGGATAATCGGCAGTGCGGTGGCGCTGTTGTTGCTGCTTAACGGCCGCGTCGCCGGCATCAGTGGCATTACCGGTGGCCTGCTGACGCCGCAGGGTAAAGAGAAAGGCTGGCGGGCCGCATTTCTTGTCGGGTTGCTGATTTCGCCCTGGCTGTATCGTATCGCCAGGCCTTTACCGGACATGCCGGTTAACGGCAGCAGTTTATGGCTGATCGCCGCCGGGATATTGGTCGGGCTAGGTACTCGCCTGGGCGGCGGCTGTACCAGCGGTCACGGTGTTTGCGGCGTGGCGAGATTGTCTCCGCGTTCATTACTGGCCACGGCGGTATTTATGCTGTTGGGGTTTATTACGGTATGGGCCCTACGCCAGTGGGGAGGAGTTTAACGTGATGTACCGATCCGTGTTTGCCTTACTGAGTGGCGCCATCTTTGGCCTTGGTCTGATCGTCGCCGGAATGGCCAATCCCGCCAAGGTGCTGGCTTTTCTCGATGTCACCGGCCACTGGGATCCGTCACTGGCCCTGGTGATGGTGGGAGCGATTGCGGTGGCGGCACCGGCGTTCTTTTGGGTTCGCCGCCGACCACGTACCTTGTTGGGTGAAACAGTACAACTCCCATCTTCCCGCCGCATCGACCGCCGCTTATTGGCAGGCAGCGCGCTGTTTGGCATCGGGTGGGGAATGGCGGGTATCTGTCCCGGCCCGGCCTGGGTGCTGGCCGGAGCGGGCTCGTCAGCCGGCTGGCAGTTCGTTGCGGCAATGCTGGCAGGAATGGCGTTGTATGAAGTTATTCTGTTTTGGAGAAAATAATGCCGATAGCTAACGCGGTGTTGCGCATTGCGCGCCCGACCGACAGGTTACAGGAGATTGCGACCCTGTACTGCCAGGGCTTGGGCTTCGAACGGCTGGGTGAGTTCCGCGATCATCAGGGTTTTGATGGCGTAATGGTCGGGCACCCGCAACGGGGTTATCACCTTGAGTTTACTCATCATCGGGGAGTGGCGGTGGGGCAGGCGCCGACGCAGGATCATCTGCTGGTGTTTTATCTGCCGGATGAACAGGAGTGGGTTACAGGATGCAAACGCATGCTGACCGCCGGTTTTCGGCGCGTTGCGGCCTACAATCCCTACTGGGATGCCCATGGGCAGACGTTTGAAGATCCGGACGGTTACCGGGTAGTGTTGCAACAGCAGGTGTGGGGGCAATAAAAAAGCCAGCGCACCGGGCGCTGGCTGAAAGGGTCAAGCGAAAAGGCTATCAGGCGTTGGTCGCCGGTTTCTGCGCGCTTTTACCCTGAGTATTTTCCATCATGCGACGGATAGGGACGATCAACAGGGTCAATACCGCGGCACAAATCAGCAGCGCAATCGAGCAGCGTGCGAACAGGTTAGGCAGCATTTCCAGTTGGTCGGCCTTAACATGGCCACCGATCAGGCCGGCAGCCAGGTTACCCAGCGCGCTGGCACAGAACCACAGCCCCATCATCTGGCCGCGCATTCTTTCTGGTGCCAGCAGGGTCATGGTCGCCAACCCGATTGGGCTAAGGCAGAGTTCGCCCAGCGTCAGCATCAGGATACTGCCCACCAGCCACATCGGCGACACACCGGCACCGCCGTTGCTCAGCACGTTCTGCGCGGCCAGCATCATCAGGCCAAAGCCTGCTGCGGCGAACAGAATACCGATAACGAACTTGGTGATGCTGCTCAGGCGTACCTTGTTACGTGCCAGCGCAGGCCATGCCCAGCTAAATACCGGTGCCAGCAGGATAATAAACAGGGCGTTGATTGACTGGAACCACACTGCCGGGATCTCGAAATCGCCGATCACACGGTTGGTGTAGTCGTTAGCGAACAGGTTGAACGAGGTCGGTTTCTGTTCGAATGCGGACCAGAAGAAGGCGGCTGACACCAGCAGGATAAAGCAGACCAGCAGGCGGGCACGCTCTTTGCGGCTCAGGCCGGCAAACACGAACAGATAAATAAAGTACAGGGTCACCGAGGCGGCAATCACGTAAACCAGCATGCTGGCTACCGCTACCGGGTTAATCACGATGATGCCTTGGGCAATCAGGGTGATAACCACCGCCACGCCGACGGCTAACGCCAGCAGCCAGCGACCGACGCCGTTTTTCTTGGCGACCGGGCTGTTCCAGGTGGAGTCCAGGCCGACTTCGCTGTCATAGCGTTTCATCGCCGGTACCGCAAAGACGCGGAAGATCACCAGTGCCACCAACATACCGATCCCGCCGATGCCGAAGCCCCAATGCCAGCCGTGGGAACGGATCAACCAACCGGAGATCAGCGGGGCGATGAACGAGCCCATGTTGATACCCATATAAAACAGCGAGAAGCCACCGTCGCGGCGGTTGTCGCCTTTCTTATACAGCGTGCCGACCATCACCGAGATACAGGTCTTGAACAGGCCAGACCCCAGCACGATAAACATCAGGCCGATGAAGAACAGGTTATTGCCCATGACGGCAGACAGCGCGATCGACAGGTGGCCCAGCGCGATCAGAATCGAGCCGTACCACACCGCTTTTTGCTGGCCAAGCCAGTTATCCGCCAACCAGCCGCCCGGCAGGGCAGCCAGGTACATGCTGCCGGCGAAAATGCCGACAATCGCCGAGGCGTTTTCACGTGCCAACCCCATACCGCCGTCGTAAACGGTGGCGGCCATGAACAGGATCAGTAATGGGCGAATGCCGTAAAACGAGAACCGCTCCCACATTTCGGTAAAGAACAGGGATCCGAGCGGATAAGGATGGCCGAAGAAGGTCCGGCTTTCTTGTTTATTAACAGAGGATTGCATAACGTCTTCCCAATAAAATGCGCTGCAATGATGCAGCTTATACTGTGGTATGTATGTGTATTTAAGGAAGGTGATCCGCCCAATGCGGATTACCCGACAAAACCGTAGCTGCAGCGCCTGTGAACCGTGGAAAGCGCGTTAGCCTTTTTTCACTTGGCCAATGATTTACAACTGGCGTGATATTATTTAACCATTTGATAACTGGATGATGGTTTTGTCTAGTCCCTGTATCCCATTTTTTAGATGAAAAGTCGACAAACATCTCCTTTCCTGGTTTTTATGTTGGTTAAGGCGGGATTGTTATTGACAGCTGGTTTATTGCGCTAAAAGTTAATTATCTGTTTAAAAACATGTAATTACATTGAGATTATTCTTATGGGAATAGGGTGAAGAGGCGCAGAGGGTATCAATACTAAAAGTAAGGTAAACAGGGACTCGGCTCTGTTTGAGCGCAGAGCTGGTGATAAATACGGCTATTGTTCTTCCTGCAGAGTGTCTTCTCTCATTCGCGTCGGGCGTCGTTGCAAACACCACCAGGAATAAATTGCATTGAACAGCACCACCATTGCGGTCACGCAGAACACCGCCCGGAAGCCGTAACTGGCAGAAACCGCTGCGCCCATCAGCGGGCCGCTGACGTTGCCTATATCCCGGAATGACTGGTTATAGCTAAATATCCGGCCGGCCACCTGATTGGTGCAGTTATAAATCAACAGTGTTTGCACGGCCGGCAGCAGTGCGCCATCGGCGGCACCAAGCAGGAAGCGCAACACGCCGAGCTGCCATGGGGTTTGCACAAAGGCCATGGGGATCAGCAACAGCACCGATACGATTAGCATAAACACCAGAATGCGCTCCGGACCTATCCGGTCGCCCAGCTTGCCTAACCGCGGTGCGCTCATCAGCGCGGCGACGCCGGGGACAGAAGCGATCAGGCCGCTGACAAAGGCCAGGTTATGGATATTGCCGGCCAAATCGCGCACGTACAGCGTCAGAATCGGCGCAATGGATCCTGTGGCAATCTGAATAATCATGGTGGTCACAAACAGGCTAAGGATCAGTTTGGGACTTTTCAGCGCTGCGAAAACCTGGCGAGCATGCAGCATGTCTTTCTTCTGTACCGGGGTGAATTGTTCTTTAACGTACAGCAGCGTTAAAACAAAGCAGGCCAACAGCACGCCGGCGGTGATGTAGAACACCGGTCGCAGGCCGTACTGGTCGGCCAGTAAACCGCCGATCAACGGGCCAATCAATGCCCCGCTGACGCCGCCGGTGGACAGGGTGCCCAGCGCCCAGCCGCTGCGATTGCGCGGTACCTGGGTGGCAATCAGCGCGTTGGCGTTGGGAATAAAACCGCCGAGCAGGCCCAACACCGCGCGCAACGCCAAGAACTGCCAGATATTCTGCGCCATACCCATTAAAAGCATCACAATCGACATACCCAGCGCCGATCGCAGCAGCATCAACTTACGCCCGCGGCGGTCGGCCAGACCGCCCCAGAATGGGGAAGCAATTGCTGAAAACAGGAAGGTGATGCTGAATACCAGACCGGACCACATGTTCAAGGCTTCGTGACCGGTAACACCGAGGGTTTCTACATAGAGTGGCAGGAAGGGCATGATCAGGCTGAACGCGGCACCAGTCAGGAAGCACCCCAGCCAGGTGACGAAAAGGTTGCGTTTCCAGTTGATGGGGTCTGGTGCCGAAGCCATAAATTCCTGCTGCAAAAGGAGGAGCGCTTTGCGCGTGTGCACAGGCAATGGGGCAAAGCAAAAAAGTTAGCCTGGTAAGTATGCGCTTAATTATAGGCGGCATCAATCGATGTGGCAGGGGATATTCTGAAAATGAAATAAAGTTTTAAAAATTGAATATAGACAGTATTCCGCGCTGTGCGCGCGGAAAAAAGCTTACTTAAAGCCCGGCGAGCAGTTCAAAACCGCTGGAGGTTGTCGAGAGGGCTACGTCGGTTATCTCATAGTGAGCCACGGCATTGAAGGGATCTTGCGCCACGATGGTATCCAACTGTGAACGATCTATCCCTTTCACCAGGATCACACCGCCGGTGCGCGGGTTTTTGCGACCGGAGGCGATAAAGGTGCCGTCCTGGAAGTATTTTTTCAACCAGGCAATGTGCCCCTCGAGGTGGCTATCGACTTCTTCTATCGGGCGATGGTAGGTCAGGCTAACGATGTACATAACGGCTCCAGGATGAACGACGAAGGCTTTACCATCCCACCGTTGCCGTCGTTTCTCAAGGTCTGCGGCATAAAAAACTAACCCGCCAAACGGCGGGTCAGAAGTCAGTAGAGTGAAGGCTCGCCTTCTGGGCGGGTCTTGAAGCGACGGTGTAGCCACATGTATTGATCCGGTGCCATCAGGATCTCTTTTTCGACCACTTTATTCATAAACGCAGCGGCCTCGAGCTCATTATCCAGCGGGAAGTTTTCCACCGCCGGCTGCATAATCAGCTCATACCCTTTAGCGTCCGGCAAGCGGCGTGGGGTAAAGGGAATAATGGCCGGTTTGCCCATTCGTACCAGCACGTAGCTGCCGGTGGTGGTGGCGGCTTTTTCAACGGCGAACAACGGGGCGAACACGCTGCTGCGCGGGCCGTAGTCGTGGTCCGGAGCGTACCAGATAATATCACCCTGTTTCAGGGCCCGGATCATGCCTTTCACGTCTTTGCGGTCCAGCATGGATTTGTTGGAGCGCATGCGGCCCCAGGTTTGCAGCCAGTCCATCAGCTTGTTGTCGTGCGGCCGATAAACGCCGATGCCCGGATTGTGAATGCCAAAGATGCGGGCGCCCAGTTCCAGCGTCAGAAAGTGCAGACCGATCAACAAAACACCCTGATGGTTGTCGCGTGCTTTTTGAATATGCTCCAGCCCGCTGACCTTGAACCAACGCTCGATACGCCAGTTCGGCCAAAACCACGCCATGCCGGTTTCAAATAGCCCCATGCCGACGGATTCAAAGTTCTGCACGACCAGCGCATCGCGCTCGGCTTGCGGCATATCCGGGAAGCATAACACCAGGTTACGTTGTGCAATGGCCACACGGCGCTTGAGAAAGCGCATGGAAAAACGGCCCAGCCAGGTGCCCAGACGATAAATAATCGGGTAAGGCAGCAAGACCAATAAGTAGAGCAAACCGATGCCGAACCAGGTAAGCCAGTAACGTGGATGCAGTAAAGAGCGATTAAAAGAGGGAACTTGAGTCATGTGTTCTCAGCTTAGAAGCAGTCATTTAATGATAATAACAGAGTGATAGTATGGCTGACATCCAGAAGAGATTTGGCCGTCTATCCATTTTCTGCCGTTTATAACCGAGTATTGTGGCACTTTTATCGCGCGACGTGAAAAAACACCGCATTAAAACATAATTTTTAGTGATGAATGGACATGATTTGGCGATTAATTGGGCTGATGCGCTCAAAAGGATAAAGTTGGCAGACGTGGGCGGCGTATAATTTTGCCCAAATTTTTAGGGGGATGTATGTTGGCTTCATGGTTAAGTGCGGGTTTATTAGTCTCAGGAGCACTGTTGGGCAGCGTTGGCGCACACCTGCAGTTTAATCCGTTACTGCTGGTGGCAGGTGTCGCATTGCTGGCAGGTATCGTGATTTCCGGTTTTACCGAATGCCGGGGCAGAGGCTGAGCATCCACCCCAGAATCATCAGTCGTTTTTGAACAACCCTTTCAATACGTGCGGTTCAGACCGCCAATATTGCGGTGGCGCGCTGACCTTCTCGCCCAATTTGGCGGCGGCGTGCCATGGCCAACGTGGGTTGTAAAGGATACCGCGCGCCAGCGCCACCATATCCGCCTGCCCGGTGGCGACAATCGCTTCCGCCTGTTCCGGCTCGGTGATTAATCCCACGGCAATGGTCGGCAGCCCGCTTTCCCGCTTGATGGTCTCGGCGAACGGCACCTGGTAATTCGGCCCCACCGGGATTTTCTGCAGTGGCGAAAGGCCACCGCTGGAAACATGGATGTAGTCGCAACCCAGCTCCTTCAGCGCTTTTGCCAAGGCTACCGACTGCTGTTCATCCCAGCCGCCCTCGACCCAGTCGCTAGCGGAAATACGCACGCCAAGCGCTTTTTGTGCCGGGAATACGGCGCGCACTTCATTGTAAATCTCCAGCAGCAGACGCATGCGGTTTTGCAATGAACCGCCGTACTGGTCGTTACGTTGGTTAGACAGCGGTGACAGGAACTGGTGTAACAGATAACCGTGTGCGCCATGCAGTTCAATCAGTTCAAAACCTAGCCGATCGGCGCGCTTCGCCGCAGTAACGAACTGCGCTTTCAATTGTTCAATTTGTTCCAGGCTCATTGCTGCCGGAGAGGCATCATGCTGGGCGAAGGGGATATCCGAGGCGGACAGCGTCTGCCAGCCGCCGTCTGTCCTGTTCAGTTGGCCCCCACCGGCCCAGGGAACTGCACAGGAGGCTTTGCGCCCGGCGTGGCCGAGCTGAATGCCCAGCGGCAAGGTGGCGTGTTTTCTTACCGCTTGTACCACTTCTGCAAGCGCCTGTTCCGTCGCGTCGTCCCACAGGCCGAGATCGTTGGGGGTGATGCGTCCTTCGGGGGCGACCGATGTGGCCTCGACAATCAACAGGCCTGCGCCGGACAATGCCAGATGACCGAGATGCATCGTGTGCCATTCGGTGGCCTTGCCGTTATCGGCGGAGTATTGGCACATCGGTGCGATAACTATACGGTTGGGCAAACTCAGTTTCCCCAGCGTAATCGGGGTAAATAGCTGACTCATGACGTCCTCCAGGTCCGTGGTAAAAATGGGATAAGCTCCCTTAAGGCTTATCGAGATTTGTGAGCGACGTCAAGCTTCCAGCCTTTGTTATCACCGGTGCGTTAATGCTGTTTTGAGCTACATTTTCGGGTATTATGTGCGCCGCGCGTGGGCCGGCGGCCGGCGCGCATCAAAATCAGTCACCTCCGAAAGACAGGAAAGTACACCATGCCAGTGTTACATAACCGAATTTCTAACGAGGAACTGAAGGCGCGCATGCTGGCGGAAACCGAGCCGCGCACCACAGTTTCTTTTTATAAATACTTCACCATCGACGATCCCAAAGCGTTTCGCGACAGCCTCTACGTTCAGTTCGACAAGCTGAAGGTGTTTGGCCGCATTTATGTGGCGAAAGAGGGCATCAACGCGCAAATCAGCGTACCGCAGAACAAGTTCGAGGCGTTTAAAGCCGCGTTGTTTGCCTCGCATCCGGCGTTGGATAAGGTGCGTCTGAATATCGCACTGGAAGACGACGGCAAATCCTTCTGGGTGCTGCGCCTGAAGGTGCGCGATCGCATCGTCGCCGATGGCATCGATGATGAAAGCTTCAACCCAGCGAATGTCGGTGAGTATTTACAGGCCGATCGCGTAAACCAGATGATTGACGATCCGGATACGCTGTTTGTCGATATGCGTAACCACTACGAATATGAAGTCGGCCACTTCGAGAACGCCATCGAAGTACCTTCAGATACTTTCCGCGACCAGTTGCCGATGGCGGTCGAGATGTTGCAGGACAATAAAGACAAAAATATTGTCATGTATTGCACCGGCGGTATTCGCTGTGAAAAAGCCAGTGCGTATATGCTGCATAACGGCTTCAAAAACGTCTATCACGTGGAAGGCGGCATTATCGAGTACGCGCGCAAGGCGAAAGAGCAGGGGCTGCCGCTGAAGTTCGTCGGCAAAAACTTTGTGTTTGACGAGCGCATGGGCGAACGGATTTCTGACGATGTGATCGCTAACTGCCACCAGTGTGGTGCACCCTGCGATACCCATACCAACTGCAAGAATGACGGCTGTCACCTGCTGTTTATTCAGTGCCCGAGCTGTGCCGCCAAGTTTGAAGGTTGCTGCAGCGAGATCTGCCGCGAAGAGCTGAAGCTGCCGCGTGAAGAGCAGCGTGCGCGCCGAGCTGGCCGTGAGAATGGCATCAAGATTTTCAATAAGTCGAAAGGGTTATTGCAGACCACGATGCATATTCCGGCACCGGAAGAAGATAAAGGCTCAGCCAACTGAGCCTGAAAGAAGCGCGGCAGTTTTGCCGCGCTTTTGCATTACTTCGCGCGAACGCCTTCCACGGAAATAATCAGCTCTACGTCCTGAGACGCCGGGCCGAGATCGGTAGTGATGCCGAAGTCTTTAAGCTTGATTTTACCGTTGGCTTCGAAGCCGGCACGGTAGCCGCCCCAAGGGTCATTGCCTTGACCGATCAGTTTAGCGTCCAGCGTTACCGGTTTGGTCACGCCGTTCAGCGTCAGGTTACCGACAACCGCATAACCTTCACCGTTCTTTTTCACTTCGGTAGATTCAAACTTGGCCTGCTTGTTTTTCTCCACATTCAGGAATTCTGCGCTGCGCAGGTGCTTGTCACGCTCAGCGTGGTTGGTGTCGACGCTGGCGGTGTTGATGGTGACGCTAACCTTGTCCTTGGACGGATCTTTTTCGTCGAAGGTGAAGCCGCCGTCAAAGTCTTTAAAGGTGCCGTACAACCAGCTGTAGCCCAGGTGCTGGATGCGGAATTCGATAAAGGCGTGCTGGCCCTGTTTGTCAATTTTGTAGTCGGCAGCCAGTGCGGAACCGGCGCTCAGCAGCAGGGCACCTGCGGTCAAGCCCAGTACGGTTTTCTTCAACATAGCAATCTCCATAAGTCCAAAGGTTAATCGGCGCTGCTACCCAGCATCCGTTTCAAAGTAACATCACGATCAACGAAGTGATGTTTAAGCGCAGCCAGAGCGTGCAGTACTGACAGCACCACGACGGCCCAAGCCAGGTAAAGATGAATGGTACCGGCGGTATCGGCCTGCTCCGCCATGCCTGTGGCGGTCGCAGGGATATCGAACCAGCCGAATACGCTGATTGGTTGACCGTCGGCGGTCGAAATCAGGTAGCCGCTAATCAGGATACTGAACAGCACCACATACAGCGCCAGATGGGCCAGAATCGCACTGATGCGCGTAAAACGACCGTAGCTGGCCAGCGGTTTGGGCGGCGGCGAAACAAAACGCCAGATCACCCGGACCACCATCACGATGAACAGCAGCGTGCCGATACTTTTATGAATTTCCGGTGCCTGGTGGTACCAGACATCGTAATAGCCCAACGTGACCATCCATAGGCCCAGGGCGAACATGCCGTACACCGTCAGCGCAACCAACCAGTGGATCAACACTGAAATATGACCAAAGCGGTTGGCGGTATTTTTCCAAAGCATGGTGTTTCCCTACTTTCAACATTTTCTGGCTGCAATAATTAAACTTTAAGAAACATAAAATCAATAATAAATTTAACTATGTTACTTCTTTAAAATATTAATCAGTGAATTTGGCTGAGATAGCGTCAGGTTAATCAGTGAAATCGTTGAAGGTAATAATTGTGATTGTGTATTGTTGGATTGTTATTGATTGAAAAATAATGGTTTTATTTATTATTGTCAGCTTTTGTCATTTTACGTAAATAGCATGAGTTGTTCTGGCGAATAAATCGCTAGTCAAGTTTGTCGATTATTTCCAGTCAATGTACTGCAAAAGCGGGACGTTTATTCATACAGCAATACCTCTGCGGCAGGACAACAGAGTTTGCTAACATAAGACACATCGGATGGCCCGCAGGGTCACACCATTAACACAAAGGAAATGTCATGGGTCGAACCCTGTTGACCGATCGCAGCCTGCGCCTGGCTATCTTGCTGGCAATGTTGGTCATTATTCTCGCCGGCGTCAAAGCGGCTGCGGATATCGTGGTGCCATTCTTACTGGCGGTGTTTCTCGCTATGGTACTGAATCCGCTGGTAACGCAGCTAGAACGCTGGCGTATACCGCGCGTGCTCGGTGTGACTTTACTGGTGGTGCTGGTCGTGGTGGCGTTGATGTTGTTCATCGGCATATTGGGCGCATCGCTGAACGAATTTGCCCGTTCGCTCCCCCAGTACCGCGGCATGATGATGGAAAAACTGAGTGAGCTGCAGCATTACGCCGATCGCCTCAATATCACCATATCCCCCGAAGCGATGCTGCAGTATGTTGACCCCAGCTCGGCGATGAATTTGATCACCCGCCTGTTAAGCCGTTTCTCGGGGGCCATGACCAATATTTTCCTGCTGCTGATGACCGTGGTATTTATGCTGTTTGAAGTGCAGCTGTTGCCTTACAAACTGCAGCAGGCGCTGGATAAACCTAGCGAAGGCATCGCCAATATTCGGCGTGCGTTAGACGGGGTCACGCGTTATCTGGTGATCAAAACGGCGATCAGTCTGGCAACCGGCGTCATCGTCTGGGGATTTTTGGCTGCGGTCGATGTGCGCTTTGCCTTTATTTGGGGGCTGCTGGCGTTTTTGCTGAATTATATTCCCAACATCGGCTCGGTGATCGCCGCGGTTCCGCCACTGATCCAGGCGCTGCTGTTTAACGGCTTTGGTGATGCGCTGGTGGTAGCCGCAGGTTTTATCGCGATCAATCTGGTGATTGGCAATATGCTGGAGCCGCGCGTCATGGGGCGAGGACTTGGGTTATCGACGCTGGTGGTTTTCCTGTCGTTGATCTTCTGGGGCTGGCTGATGGGGCCGGTAGGGATGTTACTGTCGGTGCCGCTGACCATTATTACCCGCATTGCCCTGGAGACCACCGAAGGGGGACATAAATTGGCGGTTATTCTCGGCGATGGTCAGCCAGGCAAACCGGTTACTCCGGAGTAAAGAAGACTTTCCCCTGGGTTTTGCTGTCGGCGGCGTGTTGCAGTGCCAGTTTATAATGCCGCAACGGATAAATAGCCGCCGGACTTTGCAACACCAATTGGCCGCGTCTCACCAGATTGAACAGCTGTTGGAATGCCGCCTGCCACTGAACTACCGTTGCCTGTGCGTTCCATTTGCGCAGGTGAAACAGGGAAGTGCGAAGCCGGAGTTGGCGAGAAATATACTGCCAGTCCACCTGCCGGTTGCCGAGCAACCCCAGGGCGACAAAATCGCCGGTCACGCTGACCGAAAGTGCCAGATGCAAGCCATCTTCACCGCCGACGCAGTCGATCGCGGCCCGCGCCGCATGGCCTGTGAGCTGTTGCAAACGATATTGCTGCAATAAGTGACCGTCTAAAACTCGCCAGGCACCGGCATTCAGCAGCGCCTGGCGATGGGTGGGATTACGCACTACAACCACCAATCTGATACCGCGCAAAACCGCCAACTGGCAAAACAGCAGGCTGATCGCCGAACCGCCGCCGTTAATCATCAGGATGTCCCCCGCGTTTAGCTGCAACCATTGTGTCAGTAATACCCAGCAGGTCAGTGGATTAATGTAGATTTGTGCCGCAGTGGCGTCGTCGATGTCGTCCGGTACCCAAATGGCTTTGGCGCTATCGGTCGTGACAAAGCTTTGCCAACTGCCATTGCCCATGACGGTGAGCGCGCGTCTGTCGGTAGGTTGACCGCGAGGATCAACCGCGACCCCAACCCCTTCGTAGCCAGGAACCTGAGGCAGGAGAGTACGGTGTGCATACTGACCATAGATGGGAATCAAATCCGATGGATTTATCGGTGCGTAGCGCATCTGCAGTAGCAGTTGATTGGGCTGCAGTGCAGGAATGACGGCATCTTCAAGGGCAATCACCTGTTCCGGTGAACCGAATCGGCTAAAGCGCAAACGGGGAAAAGTCTGCGGCATGGGGTTAAGGCATAAAGAAGAAATAGACATCCAGCGCCAACAGCACCAGCCACAGGCAGATATACAGCACCAGATGTTCGCGGACGTTGTTGACGATCGCCGACAGTATTTTGTTTAGCATTCTCAGCAGCCAAAAGATAAGGACGGGCTGATTATAGTATTTTTGCAGCCAGCGTTAATACTGCCGAGAAGGCAAAGTCGGGTATCGGGGGGAATCTTCGTGTGAAAACAGCCTGCTTTGCAGCAGGCTTCGGTTATACCGCCATCAACGAAGGTGACATAGCGCTGACGGGAACGCTCGGCGGATAAAAATAACGCAGCACGTTATACAGCGAATAGAATTCGAGCCGATTACGGGCGTTGATTTTCTCTGTGATGTGGCGTTTGTGCACATAAACGGTGTGCGAGCTGATTTGCAGCTTTTTTGCGATGCGGTAATTGGGCATTTCCGCCATCCAGTGTTTCATCACCGTCAGCTCCTGCGGGCTGAACAGAGAGTGTTCCACGCTGCAATCCATCAGTGAGACCGGCTTTTCCCGCATCATGCGAAGGGTGACGGGTAATGTGGCTTTGTTGAACAGGAAAGCGTGATCAGCGATGCGCATCGGTGTTTCGCTGTATGGGTACGGCGTGTCCAGATAAATAAACAACAGCGCGGATGGGGTGGCCTCGATAAAAGCCTGCAATTGAGCATCATCCTCACTGTAACGACAGTGTTTGGTAAGGTTGACCAGGATATGGCTTGGGCGGTAGTGATCCAGCAGCGGAGTTGCTTGTTCCAGGCTGTGGCAACATTTTACCTGGCTGAAAACATTGTCCGTAAAATAGTTATCGATACCGACCCGGGTGAAGCAGCATTCGTCCACGACAAGCAGTTTCATGGTGACGTCCTTGTTGAGCGAGAAATTACCAGGGGCATATCAGCTGTAAAATAGAACTTACACCACGGGGGATCAATTCGGAAATCCGGATACTTGCGCCAGAAATTTCCGTTGAAATATTATTCCCAATATATTTCAAATTGATACGCTAAATTCAGTGTGTAACTGCGGGGCATAACCGCCTCCGAACGTGTTGATGGGGGCGGTTATGTCAAAAGAGGAGGGTTATTTAAAGCGTTTGAGCGTAAAGGCAGAGATATCTATCGGTAAGGTTTTGTCCTCAGCAAACAGGGCGGCAATCTCGCCTAGCACGCTGGCAAATTTGAAGCCGTGGCCGCTCAGGCCGCTGATAACCATCAAGCGATCGCAGTCCGGCAGGGTATCAATAATGAAATCTTCATCCGGACTCATATCATAGCTGCATGCTTCACCGTGTAAACATACCCCTACACCCGGCAAGAATTGACGAAGGAAGTGGAAAACCTCGGTTCCGTCACTGGTGAAACTGCCAAAGGGCTTGCGCTGATCCGGCGTTTCCATCGGTTGCCCGCCATCGTGCTTGCCGATTTTCAGCCCGTCGTTATCGGCAGGGAAGCCGTAATAATGGCTGCCGTCTTGCGCTTCGACGGTGAACGCCGGGAAACGGTTGTTTATGCTGTAGCGGCCGTCGGCCTGATGCCAGGAAAATACTTTGCGCAGCGGCGAAATCGGCAATTGCGGCAGCAAAGCCTTGACCCAGGTACCGGTGGTGACCACGGCCTTACGGCCCTGAAAGCGACCTTCGGAGGTGACCACTTCGACACCGCCCTCGACAGGTTGCACCCCCGTGACCGGACAATTGAACAGCTGGCTGCAACCGGCTTCTTTGGCAAGCTTGATCAGGCTGGCAACCGCCTTTTCAGAACGCAGGAACCCGGCATCAGGTTCAAACACGCCGACGTAACCTTCCGGTGCATTGAATTCCGGCCAGCGTTGGTTAATCTGTTCTGCGCTCAGAAATTGTGTGTTAAGGCGGAATTTCTTCGCGCTGTTTTGCGCATTGTGGATGAATTCAGACGGCTCTGGACCCATATTCAGTACGCCGCAGTCCTGAAACAGTTCTTCGCCGGTTTGTTTTATCAACGCATTCCATAAGGCCTGGGCGCGGAGAATGAGCGGGACATATTTTTCGCCTTCGCCATAGGCATGGCGGATGATGCGGGTGTCACCGTGGTGGCTGCCGTTACGGTGTGGAGGCATGGCGCTGTCTATCATTAACACTTTCAAGCCGGCTCGAGTCGCATAGTAGCCTGCCGCCGCACCTACCGAACCGCTGCCCACAACAATTAAGTCATATTCCACGTGCCGTAACCTCTCTGTTATACGTTTCTTATTTCGTTATGATAAAAGGTTGAGCGCCGCAATGCACCCGTTGCACTGCCTGTCGGCAAAGAAAAAGGCGCCAGAGAAAATCGCTGGCGCCTTAGGTTTTTTGGTGCGGTGAATTAGTGTTTTCTACGATCAAGGTCCTGGTAATCCGTTGCTTCAATCTTGGCGATGCCGGCTTCTAAGATATTGATTAATTGACGTGCGACATCTGTGGTGAGCCAAAGCGTTCTGTCTACTTGGGCGTCTTCGGGCGTCTGGTCTACTGAAGACAGGTAATGAAGGCGTATCATCATGGCGTCATAAACGTCGACAGTACTGATATCCCAACCAACAAGCGGGTGCGTCTGAATTACTTCATCATTTCTGTCCATAAAGACCCCTTATTGAGTAGTAACTACCGTGAGTGACTAACGAGGATCAATGCGGCCCATCATCATGTGAGCCTTTACAGTATACGCATCTGGTTTCGCGGGTGGAGCTTTTCCCTGCTTATTTTGTAAAATAAATATTTATTTGAGTGATTATTCTGCAGCACGCCTTGAGAATACATACAGCATGGGGACGTCGCCGTCATTCAATAGCAGGAGGGGGCGGGGCGGCATGTAACCGTTTTTCCAGTTCTGCGGCCAGATGGGCAAAGTGATTCTGCGTTTCCGCATCACGATTTTGATTCTGCGACTCCAGCTTCAGGCTGTGAATCAATAGTTGATTGGCTTTGTCATCCAAACCAAAGGCCAGGTAGGAAAATGCCACTTCAAGTACGCTCAGCCGGCGTTTTTGATCGGCAATCAGCGCCAGCAGTTCGCCAAAGGTCATCGTTTCTTCGGTTTTAACCTTGTCCGGGGCCATGTCAAAGATCTCCTGTTAAAGCATTCAGTACAGACCAGATAAGGCTTTTCTTCCAGCAGAAATTTAACCGCGCGTTGCCGGGCTTCAAATACAAAAAAGCCGGAGAGCGACCCCCGGCAAAAAACTACCTTGCAGTATTATTCTGCGCTAAACCAATCGTCGGCACTTTCCCAGGTTTCCTGGAGAATTTCCTCGATCAGGTCTTTATCTGTTTTCAGGCCGCCCAGTACTGAGAGCCCGTTGGAACCGGCATAACGCACCTGAACCACGGCATCTGGAAATTGGCGGTTTACCCGTTTGCCCAGCTCGCCGGTCAGCGCTTCAATGGCGCCTGCCGGTAGCGGTTTGGTTTTATCTATAGTGACTTCAACACGCATAATTGCCCCCGAAGCGATTTACTGGATATTTATACAGTTAACCGCGCGTGGGGGCAATAGGCTACGTTAAAAAAAGAAGATTATGCTTTCACTGACCACTTCAGCGTCTCTCCGGCCAGGAAGGGCACCACCGTTTCGCTGCCCATGGCGATCTCTTCTGCTTGAGTGGTTGGCACGCGCTGTAGTTCGATGAAGTCGGCATTGACCGGCAGACCATAGAAGCTTGGCCCGTTCAGGGAACAGAAAGCTTCCAGGTGCTCTAATGCGCCCAGTTCTTCGAACACGCTGGCATAGGCCGGAATAGCGTTAGGCGCGTTGAATACGCCTGCACAACCGCAGCTCGATTCCTTACGGTGTTTGGCATGAGGGGCGGAGTCGGTACCGAGGAAGAAACGATCCGAACCGCTGGCAACGGCTTTGCGCAGCGCATCCTGGTGAATATTACGCTTGAGGATCGGCAGGCAGAACAGGTGCGGACGAATGCCACCCACCAGCATGTGGTTACGGTTAAACATCAGATGCTGCGGGGTGATAGTCGCGCCAAGGAATCGATTGCCTTCTTGCACGTACTGCGCCGCTTCTTTAGTAGTGATGTGCTCGAAGACTATTTTCAACTCTGGGAACTGGCGGCGAATCGGCTCCATAACCTGGTCAATAAAGCGAGCCTCGCGATCGAAAATATCGACGGCGGCATCGGTCACTTCACCGTGAATCAGCAGCGGCATGCCGATTTTTTGCATTTGCTCAAACAGCGGGTAGATGGCCTTCACATCGCTGACGCCATGGCTGGAGTTGGTCGTGGCATTGGCAGGGTAGAGCTTAGCCGCAGTGAAAACGCCTTGCTCAAACCCATTAACCAGTTCTGCCGCGGCCAGTGAATTGGTCAGGTAGCAGGTCATCAGCGGGGTAAAGTTGTGCCCCTGGGGGACGGCTGCCAGAATGCGATCGCGATACGCTCGGGCTGCTTCTACGGTAGTAATTGGCGGAGCCAGGTTGGGCATCACAATCGCCCGGCCAAATACCTGACTGGTATAGGGCAAAACCGTTTTCAGCATATCGTCGTCACGCAAATGGATATGCCAGTCGTCAGGGCGGCGGATTTTCAGGGCTTGAGGCTGTGCGGTCATGTTACAAGGCTCCGGCGGTTAGATTCGGGTCTAAGTAAAAGCGAATAATGGGGCTTATTCACGCCGGGGCATAAGGATAAGCGGAAAGTGCCTGCGATGCATCTGTTTGTTCACGGCAAGTTGAAATCAATTGGTTATCGGGTGCATAGTGACAAGGATTCTAATGATCCCCGAGTCAAAACTCTCGGGTTATCAACATTAATCACATTGGAATGGGAGAATAAAATGGAAGTGCGAGTTATTGCCACCCTGCAGGCTAAACCCGAGTTTGTTTCGGCCGTCAGCGATGCGGTGCATGAGATTATCGATCCAAGCCGTCAGGAGTTGGGCAACCTGCAATATGACCTGCACCGCGATCTCGAAAAGCCAGGCACCTTCGTGTTCTTTGAGCGTTGGGCAAGCGCGGAGGCGCTGGATAAACACAACGCCACCGAGCATTTTAAGCGGTTTGTTGCCAGCATTGACGGCAAGCTGGATTTGCTGGATATCAAACAATTGAAAAAAATTGCCTGAGTTTATTTCGGCAATAAAAAACCCGCCATCAGGCGGGTTTTTTTATCGAAGCAGATTACCTTATTCGTTAACCGGCTGCGGTTTGGTTGCCGGTGCGGTAGCTTGATTTACCGCCGCATGGCCACCGGCTGAGCCTTTACCCTCGAAGGCGAAGGAAGGACGCTGCCAATCGCTGTGTTGCTGCTGCTCAGGCACATAGTCCGGAGCAGGGGCCTTAGTCATTGGCGCCGTAGCGATATGCTTGTACAGCGTACCAGCCTGTACCGGTGCGGGTTGCTGTTGCACTGCCGGCGCTGGTTTTTCAACAACGGCCGGAGCTACAGTTTCCTGAACCGGGGCAGTTTCAACGACAGGTGCAGCAGGCTCGGTGACGGCTTGTGCCACGGTTGCCGTTTCTTCCACCACCAATACCGGTGTTGATTCTGCCACTGGGGTTTCTTCAACCTCAGGAGCAGTTTCAACCGCTGGTGCAGCCTCAACGGCTGGGGTTTCTTCGGCCACAACGGCTGCTTCAACCACTGCAGTTTCTTCAACTGCTGGTGTTTCAGCTGCTACCGGAGTGTCTTCAGCCTGAGCAGCGATGATTGGCTCGGCGGTTTCAACAACCGGTTGGGCTTCTTCAACAACTGTTTCAACCGTATCTGCCACAGCTTCCTGCTGGTTAACCGGGGCGATTTCCTGCTCTGCGACCGCGGCAACCACCGGAGCGGCCACGCTGACGGCTTCTGGTGCCATGACGTTGTCGGCAGCGATTTGGCTAGCTTCAGCCTGAACTTCAGCTTCATCAACCACTTGCGCAGCTTGTGTGACAGGGTAACTCACCCAGACCTTGCCTGACGCCATTTCTGGTGAGGCAAAAGCCCCCGCCAGTGGCATTGGCGACTGAGTTGGGTAACGCTCGTCACGGTAACGACGACGACGCTGACCGCTAACGCGCAGGTGGCGCGGTGAACGACGTGAGCGGCGTGGCATGCCGTTTTCGCCATTAGCGCGGTTGTCACCCTGTGCATCGTCTTCGGCCTGCGTTTCAACGGTTTCCGGCAGCAGTTTAACGCTGTCTTCGGCCTGAGCAGGTTTCGCGTCCTGAGCTTTCGCTACCGGCGTTTTAGGTGCCAGCAGCTCTTCCGCTGCGCGATGCAGCTCTTCTTCCGCGGACAGCACACGAACCTTCTGCGACAGAGGACGACGTTGACGACGCTGCATGTTCTGCATCTGACGTTCTTCGTGATCTTCATCGCTGGCGGTGTTGGCTGTGGCAGCTTCTGTGCTTTCCAGTGCGGCCACTTCTTGCTGAGCCTGACGCTTTTCTTCCTGACGACGGCGTTGGCGTTCGGCGCGCTGCTCACGGCGCTGTTGCTGCTCTTCGCGCTGTGCCTTGGCGGCTTCTTCAGACTGCGGCTCATCGGTAACCGTGGCAGTGGTTTGCTGCGCATTGCGACGGTTGCGGCGCTGCTCGTCACGCACTTCACGTGTTTCACGGCCTTCGCGGTTATCGCGCGGTTCGCGATTTTCACGCGGCTCACGATTATCACGATCGCGGTTATCACGGCCTTCACCGCGCTCTTTGCGTTCACCACGTTCTGGACGATCGCTACGTTCACCGCGCTCACCACGGTCTTTACGACCGGTACCCTGACGACGTTGACCACGACGATCCTGGCGGCGGTTTTCACCGTTGCTTTCGGTCTTAGGTGCTTCAACCACAGGTTTGGCTTCGACAACCGGCTGTTCTTCACCGGCAAACAGTGCTTTCAGACCACCAAACAGACGGCCCAACAGGCCAGGTTTGGCAGCGGCTGGTGCAGCTTGTTTGGTTGCTGTTGCCGCAGCGGCGGCCTGAGTAGCAACGACTTCTTCAGCCGGTGGTGGTGCATCGGCGGCCAGAGAGAACGAGGCCAGAGCTGGCTGTTCCGGGCGTTTGCGCTCCATCGGCGCATCTTCCACCGGCTGAGCCATCTCTTCTTCGTGCAGTTTCGGCAACAGGTAGCTCAGGGTTGGTGTTTCTTCACCCTTACGTACGCGCAGCACAGAGTAGTGTGGGGTTTGCATCTGATCGTTCGGCACGATGATCGCTTTCACGCCACCCTGACGTTTCTCGATCGCGCTCACCGATTCACGTTTTTCGTTCAGCAGGTAAGAAGCCACCTGAACTGGCACGATAGCGTGAACTTCTTTGGTGTTTTCTTTCAGCGCTTCTTCTTCGATCAAACGAAGAATGGAAAGCGCCAGAGATTCGTTATCACGGATGGTGCCGGTGCCGTTACAGCGCGGGCAAACGTGATGGCTGGATTCACCCAGTGACGGGCTGAGGCGCTGACGCGACATCTCAAGCAGACCGAAACGGGAAATGCGGCCGATTTGGATACGCGCACGGTCTTGACGCACGGCATCGCGCAGGCGGTTTTCAACTTCACGCTGGTGGCGAACCGGGGTCATATCGATAAAGTCGATAACGATCAGACCGCCGAGGTCACGCAGGCGCAACTGGCGAGCGATCTCGTCTGCCGCTTCCAGGTTGGTGTTGAACGCAGTTTCTTCGATATCGCCGCCGCGGGTTGCACGCGCGGAGTTGATGTCGATAGCGGTCAGCGCTTCGGTAGAGTCAATAACGATCGAACCGCCGGAAGGCAGTCGAACTTCACGCTGGAAAGCGGATTCGATTTGAGATTCGATTTGGTAGTGGCTGAACAGAGGGATTTCACCGCTGTACAGTTTGATTTTGCTGCTGAAATCCGGACGGCCCAGGGCAGCGATGTGCTCTTTGGCCAGATCGAGAACTTTTGGATTGTCAATCAGGATTTCGCCGATGTCCGGGCGCAGATAGTCGCGGAATGCACGTACGATGACGTTGCTTTCCTGATGGATCAGGAAGGGCGCAGCGCGGCCTTCAGCGGCTTTTTTAATCGCTTCCCAGTGCTTCAGGCGGAAAGAGAGATCCCACTGCAATGCATCGGCCGATTTGCCAACGCCTGCGGTACGAACAATCAGGCCCATGCCATCCGGGAGTTGCAGAGAAGAAAGCGCTTCTTTCAATTCAGTGCGGTCATCACCTTCGATGCGGCGTGAAATACCACCGGCACGTGGGTTGTTCGGCATCAGAACCAAATAACTGCCGGCCAGGCTGATGAAGGTGGTCAAGGCGGCGCCTTTGTTGCCACGTTCTTCTTTATCAACCTGAACGATCACTTCCTGGCCTTCGCGCAGCACATCTTTGATGTTCGGGCGACCATGGGAGGAGTAGTTACTTGGGAAGTATTCGCGAGCGATTTCTTTAAGAGGGAGGAAACCATGTCGTTCGGCGCCGTAATCTACGAACGCTGCTTCAAGACTTGGTTCTATACGAGTGATTTTGCCTTTGTAAATATTCGCTTTTTTCTGTTCATGACCCGGACTTTCAATATCCAAATCATACAGCCGCTGTCCATCTACGAGGGCAACACGCAACTCTTCCTGCTGAGTTGCGTTAATCAACATTCTTTTCATCTTAACTTACTCGTTATTTTTACATTATCGACAAAGCTGCGGGCAAAATAACCTCATGGCCGGATTAAAACCGAAAACCCCGTGTCTTCTCGCAAAGCCGTCAACCTCACGGTTGTCGCCTGCATAGGGGTGCATTATCTCGGTAAGCCTGTATTTCTTTGTGAAAAACAGCACTTTTACTAGGGGAATAGCCTCTGATTTACGTCGACAGATCTGATTCCATTTGCCGGCCAAGCTGCAACCCGCAGCCCGCTAATTGTTTGATTTCACATTACGTCTTACGCCATTGCTGCGTTTTTGCGCCATCAGACAAATTTTATAATTCCACCGTTTTCCCTGTTTAACGAGAATCAACGTGGAAAGTAAACGCATTATTCCACTGCTGATACTGTTATAGCAAGGTGACTTTTCCTTAACTGCGGAAGAAATCGCAAACGTTCAAACCGGCTTGCTGCCTTATTGTCCGTCAGGGTTTCTCCTGCAGTCAGAGAGACAGTTAAGCACAGAAAAAGAAGTGGCGCTATTTACGCGCTCTATTTAGAATCCCGCTCCATGAAAACGAACATTCCTGCAGTACAATTAATCACGATTTCTGACGACGAAGCCGGTCAGCGAATCGACAACTTTCTGCTTGCTCGCCTGAAAGGCGTGCCGAAGAGCATGATTTACCGCATCGTACGCAAAGGCGAGGTACGGGTTAATAAAGGACGCATCAAGGCTGAATACAAGCTGGCGGCTGGTGACGTGGTGCGAGTACCGCCGGTCCGCGTTGCCGAACGTGAAGATGCGCCGGTTTCCGCCAAGCTGGACAAAGTGGCGGCACTGGCCGATTGCATTTTGTATGAAGACGATCATTTGCTGCTGCTGAACAAGCCTTCGGGCACCGCGGTGCACGGTGGCAGCGGCCTGAGCTTTGGCGTGATTGAGGGCCTGCGCGCGTTGCGCCCGGAAGCCCGTTTCCTGGAGCTGGTGCACCGGCTGGATCGCGATACTTCCGGCGTGTTGCTGGTGGCGAAAAAACGTTCTGCACTGCGTTCGCTGCATGAGCAATTGCGGCTGAAAGGCATGCAGAAGGATTATCTGGCGCTGGTGCGCGGCCAATGGCAGTCGCATTGTAAAGCCGTACAGGCACCGTTGCTGAAAAACATTCTGCAAAGCGGCGAACGTATCGTGCGCGTCAATAGCGAAGGCAAACCGTCGGAAACCCGCTTCAAGGTAGAGGAACGTTTTGAGCATGCCACACTGGTCAAGGCGAGCCCGATTACCGGGCGCACCCACCAGATCCGCGTTCACACCTTGCACGCAGGGCACCCGATAGCCTTCGATGACCGCTATGGCGATCGCGAATTCGATCGCCAGTTGGCCGGTACCGGGCTCAAACGCCTGTTCTTGCATGCCGCGGCACTGCGGTTCGAACATCCGGGCACTGGCGAAACCATGCGTATCGAAGCGCCGATGGACCAGGAGTTGCGCCACTGCCTGCAGGTATTGCGCAAGCAGGCCAAAGGCCAGTAAGTAAAAGTATTTTATATCAGCGGGTTGATACCTTCAGCCCGCAGCATCTCCAGCAGGGCTATCAGCGGCAGACCGATCAACCCATTCGGATCTCGCCCCTCCAGTTTATCGAACAACGCAATACCCAGGCCTTCACTTTTAAAACTGCCCGCACAGTTGAGCGGCTGTTCAAGGCGCACATAAGCGCTGATTTCTGCGTCGCTCAGCGCACGGAAATACACATGGAAGGGCTCGCAAAGCGCCTGCAGGTGATGGCTGCGGCTGTTGTACAGCGCCAGACCGGTATAAAACGTCACCCTTTGGCCGCTGGCCTGGCGCAATTGGGCGCAGGCGTTCTCTTCGGTATGCGGTTTCCCGGTTATTTTACCGTCGATCACGCAGACCTGGTCGGAACCGATAATCAAATGGTCAGGATAGGCGATGGCCAATGCTTGGGCTTTCGCCGTCGCCAGCCGTAAGACCAGCGCTTCGGCAGTTTCCCCGGCCAGTGGGGTTTCATCGACCTGCGGCGCGTCACAGGTAAAAGGCAAATGCAGTTTTTCCAACAGCATCTTGCGGTAGGTCGAGGTGGAGGCGAGGAGTAGTCTCTGCATAATTTTTTTCGTAAACCATAGCGTAAATGGAGAGGTCATTTTAAACTGTCCGCCGCTGAGGAAGCGAATATTGGTGAAAGGTGCCGTTTTACGGCCTTTTTCTTTGACTCTAAGTCGTTACAAAGTTAATATGCGCGCCCTATGCAAAAGGTAAAATTACCCTTGACCATTGATGCGGTACGTACCGCTCAGAAACGCCTGGACTATGTTGGTTCCTATGCGCCTGAGCAGGTTACACGTGTTGCTGCCTCTGTGGTCAGTGTGGACAGTGATGTTGAGGTCTCGTTATCTTTCGATATTGATAACCAGCGCCTCGCGGTGATAACAGGGCATGCGGACGTCCAGGTAATGCTGATGTGCCAACGCTGCGGAGTCCCGTTCGAACACCATGTTCACACAACATATTGTTTTAGCCCGGTCGTCAATGATGAGCAGGCTGAGGCATTACCGGGGGCGTACGAGCCGATCGAAGTCGATGAGTTTGGCGAAGTTGATCTGCTGGCAATGATTGAAGACGAAATTATTCTTTCACTGCCTGTCGTCCCGGTACATGAATCTGAACACTGTGAAGTGTCCGAAGCGGACATGGTCTTTGGCAAACTGCCTCCAGAGGCGGAGAAACCAAACCCATTTGCCGTATTAGCCAGTTTAAAGCGTAAGTAATTAAGGAGTAAGGTCCATGGCCGTACAACAAAATAAACCAACCCGTTCCAAACGTGGCATGCGTCGTTCACACGATGCTCTGACCACCACCACTTTGTCTGTTGATGCGACTTCTGGTGAAACTCATCGTCGTCACCACATCACTGCCGACGGTTTCTACCGCGGTCGCAAGGTTATCGGCTAAGTAGCGGTACCTTGACTCGTCTAACCCTGGCGTTAGATGCAATGGGCGGGGACTTCGGTCCCTGCGTCACAGTGCCTGCTTCATTGCAGGCACTGGCCTCTAATTTACAGCTTCATCTTCTGCTGGTCGGCAATCCCGACACCCTCTCTCCTTTACTTGCCAAAGCCGATCCGGTTCTTCTGGAACGTTTGCAAGTCGTGCCCGCTGAATCTGTGATTGCCGGCGACGCCAAACCCTCACAAGCGATTCGTGCCAGCCGTGGCACTTCCATGCGCATTGCGCTGGAACTGACCAAAAACGGTGATGCACAGGGCTGTGTCAGCGCGGGTAATACCGGTGCGCTGATGGGGTTGGCGAAGATGCTGATTAAGCCGTTGGACGGTATTGAACGTCCGGCGCTGATGACGGTGATCCCGAATCAGCTGGGCGGTAAAACCGTGGTGCTGGATCTGGGCGCCAACGTCGAATGCGACAGCACCATGCTGGTGCAGTTTGCGGTGATGGGCGCGGTGATGGCCGAAGAGGTGGTGGGGATTGCGCAACCACGCGTGGCGCTGCTGAATATTGGTGAAGAAGAAACCAAAGGCCTGGATAATATCCGCGAAGCGGCCGCCGTGCTAAAAAATACTCCGGCAATCAACTATATTGGTTACCTGGAAGGCAACGATCTTCTCACCGGGAAAACCGATGTGATGGTCTGCGACGGCTTTGTGGGTAACGTCACCCTGAAAACCATGGAAGGGGTGGTAAGAGTATTTTTATCGCTGCTGAAATCATCCGGAGACGGTGGCAAGCAGGCGTGGTGGTTAAAATTGTTGGGCCGTTGGTTGCAAAAACGGGTGGTAAAGCGGTTCGGCCACCTGAACCCCGACCAGTATAATGGCGCATGTCTGTTAGGATTGCGCAGCACCGTAATCAAGAGCCACGGCGCTGCGAACCCGCACGCGTTTGCAGTTGCAATCGAACAGGCTGTGCAGGCGGTGCAGCGGCAAGTCCCTGACAGGATTGCTGCGCGCCTTGAAGCTGTATTACCTAAGAGTGACTGATCGTACATGTATACAAAGATTCTCGGTACGGGGAGTTATTTACCCGTACAAGTGCGCACCAACGCTGACCTTGAAAAAATGGTGGATACCTCTGACGAGTGGATCGTCACTCGCACCGGTATCCGTGAACGCCGCATTGCCGCCGCTGATGAAACCGTGGCGACGATGGGCTTCCATGCTGCTGAAAAAGCGCTGGAAATGGCAGGTGTGGCTAAAGAAGATATCGGGCTGATCGTTGTGGCGACCACCACTTCGAGCCACGCATTCCCAAGTTCTGCCTGCCAGGTGCAGCAGATGCTCGGGATTAAAGATTGTGCGGCTTTCGATCTGGCTGCAGCCTGCGCCGGTTTCACCTACGCGTTGAGCGTTGCCGATCAGTACGTCAAGAACGGTGCGGTGAAGCGTGCACTGGTGATTGGTGCAGACGTGCTTTCTCGCACGCTGGATCCTGACGATCGCGGTACCATCATCCTGTTTGGTGATGGCGCTGGCGCGGTGGTGCTGGGCGCTTCTGAAGAGCCGGGCATTCTGTCGACTCACCTGCATGCGGACGGCACCTACGGCGGCCTGCTGACGTTGCCATTCAAGGATCGTCAGGATCAGGAAAAGCCGGCCTATGTCACCATGGCAGGCAATGAAGTCTTCAAGGTTGCGGTTACCGAACTGGCTCACATCGTTGACGAAACGCTGCAGGCCAATGATCTGGACCGCAGCCAGCTGGATTGGCTGGTGCCGCACCAGGCCAACCTGCGCATTATCAGCGCAACGGCAAAAAAACTGGGTATGGGGATGGATAAAGTGGTGGTGACGCTTGATCGTCACGGTAACACCTCTGCCGCCTCGGTCCCCGCAGCGCTCGATGAAGCGGTGCGCGATGGGCGGATCCAGCGCGGCCAACTGGTGCTGCTGGAAGCCTTCGGCGGCGGCTTTACCTGGGGCTCGGCGCTGGTTCGTTTCTGATTAACAGGAAGAAAAAATGACGCAATTTGCTTTTGTTTTCCCAGGCCAGGGCTCACAGTCCCTGGGCATGCTGGCCGATTTGGCCGCTCAATATCCGATCGTTGAAGCGACTTTCAGCGAAGCCTCTTCCGTTCTGGGTTACGACCTGTGGCAACTGGTGCAGCAAGGGCCGGCGGAAGAACTGAACAAAACCTGGCAAACGCAGCCGGCATTGCTGGCCGCCTCAGTGGCGATTTTCCGCGTTTGGCAGCAGCAGGGCGGCAAAATGCCAGCCATCATGGCCGGCCACAGCCTGGGTGAATACTCGGCGCTGGTTTGTGCGGGCGTGCTGGATTTCCAGGCGGCAATCCGCCTGGTTGAGCTGCGCGGCAAACTGATGCAGGAAGCGGTGCCGGAAGGCACTGGCGCGATGTCCGCCATCATTGGTCTGGACAACGCGGCTATCGCCAAGGCTTGTGAAGAGTCTGCCCAAGGGCAGGTTGTTTCCCCGGTGAACTTCAATTCCCCGGGCCAGGTGGTGATCGCCGGCAATAAAGAAGCGGTTGAACGTGCAGGCGCAGCCTGTAAAGCGGCTGGCGCCAAGCGTGCGCTGCCGTTACCGGTGAGCGTGCCTTCGCACTGTGCACTGATGAAGCCGGCTGCAGACAAACTGGCCGTGGCGTTGCAGGACATCACCTTTAGCGCACCGCAGGTGCCGGTGGTAAATAACGTCGACGTGCGTGCTGAAAGCGATCCAGAAGCGATCCGCAGCGCCCTGGTGCGTCAGTTGTACAGCCCGGTACGTTGGACCGAGAGCGTTGAGTTTATGGCAGCACAGGGCGTTACGTCGCTGCTAGAGGTTGGTCCGGGCAAGGTTCTGACCGGTCTGACTAAACGTATTGTTGATACCCTGACGGCGGCGGCGGTGAATGACGCTGCCAGCCTGACAGCGGCGCTTGAACAATAAAGAGGAAAACAATGAGCTTCGAAGGTAAAGTTGTTCTGGTCACCGGCGCAAGCCGGGGTATTGGCCGGGCTATTGCAGAAACGTTTGTGGCACGCGGCGCTAAAGTGATCGGCACCGCCACCAGTGAAAGCGGCGCTGAGGCTATCAGCAGCTACCTGGGCGCGAACGGCAAAGGGTTTGCATTGAATGTGGTCGATGCTCAATCTATCGACAGCGTTCTGGCATCTATTCGTGCTGAATTTGGCGAAATCGACATTTTAGTGAATAATGCCGGCATTACGCGTGATAACCTCCTGATGCGTATGAAGGACGACGAGTGGCAGGATATCCTGAACACCAATCTGACTTCCGTATTCCGTCTGTCAAAAGCGGTAATGCGAGCTATGATGAAAAAGCGGTTTGGCCGGATCATCACCATCGGTTCCGTTGTCGGTACCATGGGGAACGCAGGGCAGGCTAATTACGCGGCGGCTAAAGCCGGTCTGATTGGCTTTAGTAAGTCTTTGGCACGTGAAGTTGCTTCGCGTGGCATTACGGTCAACGTCGTGGCACCTGGCTTTATTGAGACGGACATGACACGGGCGTTGACAGATGATCAACGCGCAGGCATTTTGTCATCAGTTCCAGCCAATCGGCTGGGGGATGCTAAAGAAATCGCCAGCGCTGTTGCATTTTTAGCCTCTGATGAGGCTGGCTACATCACCGGTGAAACGTTACATGTCAATGGCGGCATGTACATGATTTAAAAAATGCGAAAACTATTTGCGTTATTTGGGGTAAAAACCGCAAAATAGCGTAAAATCGTGGTTTGACCAGCCGGGATTTAGTTGCATCTTTTTCAACATTTTATACACTACGAAAACCATCGCGAAAGCGAGTTTTGATAGGAAATTTAAGAGTATGAGCACTATCGAAGAACGCGTTAAGAAAATCATTGTTGAGCAGTTGGGTGTTAAACAGGAAGAAGTTTTAAATAACGCTTCTTTCGTTGAAGATCTGGGTGCTGATTCTCTTGACACCGTTGAGCTGGTAATGGCTCTGGAAGAAGAGTTCGACACCGAGATTCCAGACGAAGAAGCTGAGAAAATCACTACTGTTCAGGCAGCTATTGATTTCATCAACGCCAGCCAGCAGTAAGAGAACATATCTAGGCGGTCACTCGACCGCCTAAGTTTTTTCTATCCCTAGTGTCATATTTTTCCCTCCTTGGAGGACAAACGTGTCTAAGCGTCGAGTAGTTGTGACCGGACTGGGCATGTTGTCTCCTGTCGGCAATACGGTAGAGTCCACATGGAACGCTCTTCTTGCCGGTCAGAGTGGCATCAGCCTGATCGACCATTTCGATACCTCTGCCTATGCGACCAAGTTTGCAGGCCTGGTAAAGAATTTTAATTCAGAAGATTTCATCTCCCGCAAAGATGCGCGCAAGATGGATGCCTTCATCCAGTACGGTATCGCAGCCGGCATGCAAGCCATGCAGGACGCACAACTGGATATCACCGAGGCTAACGCCAGCCGCATTGGTGCCGCTATCGGCTCCGGTATTGGCGGCCTGGGTTTGATTGAAGAGAACCACAGTTCACTGGTTAACGGTGGCCCACGGAAAATCAGTCCGTTCTTTGTGCCGTCAACCATTGTAAACATGATTGCAGGCCACCTGACTATCATGTACGGCATGCGTGGCCCGAGCATTTCGATCGCCACCGCCTGTACCTCAGGTGTGCACAACATCGGCCACGCCGCGCGTATCATTGCTTATAATGATGCTGACGTCATGCTGGCCGGTGGGGCAGAAAAAGCCAGTACCCCGTTGGGCGTCGGCGGCTTTGGCGCAGCACGCGCGTTGTCGACCCGCAACGAAGATCCGCAGGCAGCCAGCCGCCCTTGGGACAAGGACCGTGACGGTTTTGTTCTGGGTGACGGTGCCGGCATGATGGTGCTGGAAGAGTACGAGCACGCCAAAAAACGCGGCGCCAAGATTTATGCTGAAGTTGTCGGCTTTGGGATGAGCAGCGATGCTTATCACATGACGTCTCCACCGGAAAACGGTGCGGGCGCTGCGCTGGCGATGGAAAATGCGTTGCTAGATGCCGGTGTGACCACGTCACAAATCGGCTATATCAATGCGCACGGCACCTCAACGCCGGCCGGCGACAAAGCCGAAACGCAGGCGGTGAAGTCGGTATTTGGCAGCGATGCGCAGCGCGTGATGGTCAGCTCGACCAAATCGATGACCGGCCACCTGTTAGGTGCGGCGGGTGCAATTGAGTCGATCTTCACCGTACTGGCATTGCGTGACCAGGCCGTTCCGCCAACCATCAACCTGGATAACCCGGATGAAGGTTGCGATCTGGACTTCGTTCCGCACGAAGCACGCCAGGTAAGCGATATGCAGTACACGCTGTGTAACTCCTTCGGTTTCGGCGGCACCAACGGTTCTCTGATCTTCCGCAGAGTGTAATAACCTCTGCTGGCGGACGGTAAAAAGCCCGGTTTTTTAAACCGGGCTTTTTTTATGGCGCTGACCCGCCGGGGCCCGGCTAGGCGATGCTTTTGTCGAACGGCCAACTGCTGCTAATGGCGTCGGCGCCTGTTATTCTGTAGTGGAAACCAAAGCGGTCAGGGGAAGTCTATGTACTGGATAAACGGGCAGCAACACGATGCGCTGGCGCCAAGCGATCGCGGCTTGCAGTTTGGCGACGGCTGTTTCACTACCGCACGAGTGGTTGAGGGCAAGATTGATCTGCTGCCCTGGCATATCGAACGTCTGCAGCAGTCGGCACAGCGGCTGATGCTGCCTGCCTGTGACTGGGATGCGTTGGAATATGAAATGATGCGCGCGGCAGAATCTATCCCGCAGGGCGTGGTCAAAGCGATACTGACGCGCGGCAGCGGTGGGCGAGGTTACAGTCCAAAAGGATGTGAGCATCCCACGCGGATTGTTTCTCGCAGCGCCTACCCGATGCACTATTTGCAATGGCGCGAGCAGGGCATCAGCCTGGCGCTTAGCCCGGTAACGCTGGCTCGTCATCCGCTGCTGGCGGGGTTGAAACACCTGAATCGTTTGGAGCAGGTGCTGATCCGCGCGCATCTTGACCAGACGGCCGCCGACGAGGCGCTGGTGCTTGACACTGCCGGTATGCTGGTGGAATGCTGTGCGGCTAATTTGTTCTGGCGAAAGGGAAAAGCGGTCTTCACGCCGGATCTGAGCCAGGCGGGCGTGGCAGGACTGATGCGTCGCCGGGTGATTGAGCTGCTCGCGGGCAGCCAGTACTCATTACATTACGTCAGTGAGCCACTGGAGACGCTGGCCGACGCCGAAGAAGTGCTGGTGAGCAATGCGCTAATGCCATTGCTGCCGGTGAACATCGCGCAATCCTGGCATTACTCTTCGCGCCAACTCTATGATTTTTTGCGCCCACACTGTTAACGATGGCTGATTGATGAAGAAAAGAAAGCTGAAGTTCGTTTCTATTATTGTTGTTCTGGTATTGGGCCTGCTGTTGTGGGGATATCAGAAGGTTGAACGCTTCGCGGATACGCCTCTGGCGATCCAGCAGGAAGCCATTTTTAAACTGCCGGCGGGTACCGGGCGGGTAGCGCTGGAAGGGCTGCTGGTTCGTGACAAGCTGATCCGCAACGGCATGTGGTTCCCGTGGCTGTTGCGTGTGGAGCCGCAACTGGCGGAGTTTAAGGCCGGTACCTATCGCTTTACGCCTGGCATGACGGTGCGCGAGATGCTCAAACTGCTGGCCAGCGGCAAAGAAGCCCAGTTCAGCGCGCGCTTTATCGAAGGCTCTCGCCTGCGTGACTGGCTGGCGGTGCTGCAACAGTCCAAATACCTCAAACATACGCTGGCGGGCAAAAGCGAAACGGAAATTGCCGTGGCGTTGGGTTTGCCGGAGGGGACTAATCCTGAAGGACGCCTGTACCCCGATACCTACCTGTACACGGCGGGCATGAGCGACATTGCGTTGTTAAAGCGAGCTCATTTGCGAATGACCAAGGCGCTGGAAGATGCCTGGCAAGGTCGCGACACCAGCCTGCCGTACAAAACGCCCGAAGAGTTGCTGACCATGGCCTCGATCATTGAGAAAGAGACCGCCGTGCCGGAAGAGCGCACCAAGGTGGCTTCCGTCTTTATTAACCGCCTGCGCATTGGCATGCGTTTGCAGACCGACCCAACGGTGATTTACGGCATGGGCGATAGCTATAATGGCGATATCACCCGCAAAGA
This sequence comes from Serratia sp. GW822-FHT06E05, assembly GCF_058799445.1. Lineage (NCBI taxonomy): Bacteria > Pseudomonadati > Pseudomonadota > Gammaproteobacteria > Enterobacterales > Yersiniaceae > Serratia > Serratia sp. GW822-FHT06E05. The sequence goes on along the minus strand of NZ_JBXALM010000001.1, from coordinate 913,138 downwards.
TTTGGAAACGCCGACGGCGTACAACACCTATGTGATCAACGGCCTGCCGCCAACGCCGATTGCCATGCCTGGCAAGGCTTCGCTGGCCGCCGCCGCCAATCCGGCGAAAACCCCTTATCTTTACTTTGTTGCCGACGGCAAAGGCGGGCATCAATTTACCACTAACCTGGCCAGCCATAATCAGGCGGTGCGCGCCTATCGCCAGGCGTTGAAGGAAAAGAATGAAAAGTAAATTTGTGGTTATCGAAGGGCTCGAGGGCGCGGGCAAAACTACCGCTCGCGATACCGTGGTTGACGTACTGCGCCAGCACGGCATCAACGATATTGTCTTTACCCGTGAACCTGGTGGTACGCCGTTGGCAGAAAAGCTGCGCGACCTGTTCAAGCGCGGCGTGGACGGTGAGCTGCCGACCATCAAAGCCGAGGTGCTGATGCTGTACGCAGCCCGCGTGCAATTGGTGGAAACGGTGATCAAACCGGCGTTGGCGCGTGGTGCCTGGGTGGTTGGCGATCGTCACGATTTGTCTTCTCAGGCCTATCAGGGGGGCGGTCGCGGTGTCGATCAGCAACTGATGGCCTCGCTGCGTGACACCGTGCTGGGCGATTTTCACCCGGACCTGACGCTGTATCTGGATTTGCCGCCGTTAGTGGGGTTGCAACGTGCCCGCGCACGCGGCGAATTGGATCGCATCGAACAAGAGGCGCTGCCGTTCTTTGAACGCACCCGCGCGCGCTATCTGGAACTGGCGGCGCAGGACGAGTCCATTGTCACCGTTGACGCGGCCCAATCGCTGGAGCAGGTGACGGCAGCGATTCGTCACAGCGTCAGCCAATGGCTGCAGCAGGAAGGCGCGTAATGAACTGGTACCCGTGGCTGAATACCCCTTACCGGCAGTTGGTCGGGCAATATGCTGCCGATCGCGGTCATCATGCCTTGCTGCTGCACGCGGCGGCGGGCAATGGCGAAGAAGCGCTGGCCTACGGGCTGAGCCGTTGGCTGATTTGCCAGCGCTGTAACGGAGAGAAAAGCTGCGGTGAATGCCATAGCTGCCGGTTAATGCTGGCGGGCAATCACCCGGATTATCATGTGCTGACGCCGGAAAAGGGCAAAAGCAGTCTGGGCGTGGAGCCCATTCGTCAGGTGATTGAGATCCTTTACTCCCATGCCCAGCAGGGCGGAGCCAAGGTGATCTGGTTGCCGCAGGCGGAGCTGCTGACCGAGGCGGCCGCCAATGCGTTGTTGAAAACATTGGAAGAGCCGCCGGAAAAAACCTATTTCCTGCTGAGTTGCCGTGAGCCTTCCCGCCTGTTGGCGACGTTGCGCAGCCGCTGTTTGTACTGGCACCTCGCCAGCCCGGACGAACAGCTCAGCCTGCAGTGGTTAAACCGACAGACGTCGGGTAATCAGGTCGATCTGCTGACCGCATTGCGTCTGCATGATGGCGCTCCTCTGGCCGCCGAGCAGTTGTTGCAGCCGGAACGTTGGCAGCAGCGTAGCGCGCTGTGTGCCGCCCTGAGCGCTGCTTTGCCGCAGCATGACATGCTGTCCTTGCTGCCGGTGTTGAATCACGAAGACGTCGCCGAGCGGCTACACTGGTTATGCGCATTGCTGGTCGACGCGATGAAATGGCAGCAGGGGGCGGCGAGTTTTGCCCTCAACCAGGATCAGCAACCCTTGGTGCACCAACTGGCCAGCCGTTTGAGCAGCAACTCGCTGCAGCAAGTGGTGCAACAATGGCTTAATTGCCGCCACCAGTTGCTCGGCGTGGTCGGCGTTAACCGTGAACTGCTGCTGACAGAACAGTTACTTGGCTGGGAGCAGATGCTCGGCGCTACCGGCTATTCTCACCCTCATTCGCTGTAAAAGAGTTAAATATTATGTTGTTAGTAGATTCTCATTGCCACCTCGATGGCCTGGATTACCAAACCCTGCATCAAAACGTGGATGACGCACTGGCCAAAGCCAAGGCGCGCGATGTCGGTTACGTGCTGGCGGTCGCTACCACCTTGCCGGGCTATCAGGCCATGACGCAGTTGATTGGCCAACGCGACGATGTGGCTTTCTCCTGCGGTGTGCATCCGCTCAATCTGGAAGGCGGCTACGACTATGCCGAACTGCGCCGTTTAGCGGCGGCAGAGCAGGTGGTGGCGCTGGGGGAAACCGGGCTGGATTATTTCTATCAAAAAGACAATCTTGAATTGCAGCAAGCCTCGTTTCGTGAACATATCCGCATCGGTCGCGATCTGAACAAACCGGTGATCGTGCATACCCGTGATGCGCGTGAAGACACGCTGGCGATCCTGCGGGAAGAAAATGCCCAGGACTGTGGCGGCGTACTGCATTGCTTCACCGAAGATCGCGCCACGGCCGAAGCCCTGTTGGACTTGGGGTTCTACATTTCCTTTTCCGGCATCCTGACCTTCCGCAACGCCGAGCAGCTGCGTGATGTGGCGCGTTATGTGCCGCTGGACCGCATTCTGGTGGAAACCGACTCGCCGTATCTGGCTCCGGTGCCGCACCGCGGCAAAGAAAACCAACCTGCCTACGTGCGCGATGTGGCTGAATACATGGCGGTATTGAAGGGCGTGAGCCTGGAAACGCTGGCCGAAGCCACCACCGCCAACTTTTCACGCTTATTTCACATCGAACTCTGATCTTTGGCCTAGGCTATAGCTGTAGTCATCGATTCTGGAATTTTTTTTAAGCTCGTAATTAATCGCCGAAACGGGTAATGTTTCCACCCGTTTTAGGGCGAGGTGCGGGCTTTTTTTCCTCTTTTTTGACAAAAAATAGGCGATTTAAGAAAAATACCCGGTTTTGTTCATTGAAACGTGACTGCCATCAAACATTGCGCAGCCTATTTATTTTACTCTGCGTAAAAATTCAAGGGGTGCTCAGACACCCTGAATTGCAGGGGTTTTTTCTCCCCCCCTTGCAACGCGAAGAATCGCGGAAAGTAGCAAAGCACTATTACTCAGGAGCACACTCAACTATGTTCAAGAACGCATTTGCAAACCTGCAAAAAGTAGGTAAGTCGCTAATGCTGCCGGTGTCCGTATTGCCTATCGCAGGTATCCTGCTGGGCGTCGGTTCCGCCAACTTTAGCTGGCTACCTGCGGTAGTCTCCCACGTGATGGCGGAAGCCGGCGGTTCCGTTTTCGCCAACATGCCGCTGATCTTCGCCATCGGTGTTGCCCTGGGCTTCACCAATAACGACGGTGTCTCCGCGTTAGCCGCAGTAGTGGCTTACGGCATCATGGTGAAAACCATGGCGGTAGTAGCGCCTTTGGTGCTGCACCTGCCGGCTGAAGAGATCGCGGCCAAACACCTGGCGGATACCGGTGTGCTCGGGGGGATTATCTCCGGCTCCATCGCGGCCTATATGTTTAACCGCTTCTTCCGCATTCAATTGCCGGAATACCTGGGCTTCTTTGCCGGTAAGCGCTTTGTGCCGATTATCTCCGGCCTGGCGGCAATCGTTCTGGGCGTTGTGCTGTCCTTCATCTGGCCTCCTATCGGTACGGCTATCCAGACCTTCTCCCAGTGGGCTGCGTATCAAAACCCGGTAGTGGCATTTGGTATCTACGGCGTGGTTGAACGTGCGCTGGTGCCGTTTGGTCTGCACCACATCTGGAACGTACCTTTCCAGATGCAGATTGGTGAATACACCAACGCGGCGGGCCAGGTATTCCACGGCGACATCCCACGTTATATGGCGGGTGACCCAACTGCGGGTAAACTGTCCGGTGGCTTCCTGTTCAAAATGTACGGTCTGCCTGCTGCTGCGATTGCCATCTGGCACTCGGCCAAGCCGGAAAACCGCGCAAAAGTCGGCGGTATCATGATCTCCGCTGCGCTGACCTCGTTCCTGACCGGTATCACCGAACCGATCGAGTTCTCCTTCATGTTCGTTGCGCCGATCCTGTACGCAATCCACGCCATTCTGGCTGGCCTGGCGTTCCCGATCTGTATCCTGTTGGGGATGCGTGACGGCACCAGCTTCTCGCACGGTCTGATCGACTTTATCGTACTGAGCGGTAACAGCAGCAAAATCTGGCTGTTCCCAGTGGTCGGTATCATCTACGGTCTGGTGTACTACACCATCTTCCGCGTGCTGATTGCCAAACTGGATCTGAAAACACCAGGTCGCGAAGACACGGCTTCTGAGCAGGTTGCCCAGGGCGGTTCTGAAATGTCTGCAGCACTGGTTCAGGCTTTCGGTGGTAAAGAGAACATCACCAACCTGGATGCCTGTATCACTCGACTGCGCGTTAGCGTGGCGGACGTGAGCAAGGTTGACCAGGCTGGCTTGAAAAAACTGGGTGCTGCCGGCGTTGTCGTCGCAGGCTCGGGTGTTCAGGCTATCTTTGGCACCAAATCTGACAACCTGAAAACGGATATGGACGAGTACATCCGTAACCATTAATTCAGGTCAGGCAGGGGAGTTTTAAGGGAGGCGAAAGCCTCCCTTTTTTGTTGGTTTTTTGTCGGCTTTTAAATAAATCTCTGAAGGCCACTTTCTACTAACGTGGTGCAACCCGTCGGGATGATTGCATGTGGCAGTGCCAACAAAGATAATGGTTTTACTTCAATGAGTAGGTGATCTGCCAGAAGGATTTTGGAGCGTGAAAAAGTATTCTTATCCTTTTCTCTTTTCTGCGACCATCGCTTTTTTAGGGTTGGTGTATGGAGTGATGTGGTGGCATAGAGAGGTTTACCGCATTACTTTTCTCAGTGTCTCGACAACGCGCTATATGATCGTTGCAGCGATGATACTGGCTTTGTTTATTTCAATTTACGCTATTGGCCGTGGCGCCGTAAAAAGCAATAAGCACATTGATTATCTCAAGTTTTATGGCGGGGCCTGCATTGTTTTGTTCTTTGTCTTTGCTATGGCATTAATCACCATGACCTACCTGCTGCCAGGGCCGGTCGTGACCTACACGGCGGCTTACTCTTATGCTGAAGGCAGCAGGAAAAGTTGTTCTGGCGCCGATGTTGACGATCCGGACCTGGGGACGAACATAAGAATATGTCATCCCGCGGGTAACTATGCGTTCGATAACGAGATCTTTGTAGAGAAGAGAAACAATGCCCTTGGTTCGGTAGTCATGTATGCAATGACTTCCCCTTAGCACTGCTACTCAAATGTAGAAGTTGAGTATTCCAGCCTCTGCATTTCACCCAGCGGTTCCTCACTGGGTGAAAGACCTATTGGATCTCAAGCCGCCGGCGCAGCCAGGGTTCTTTAAGCCTGAAGAGGCAGCAACAACCGGGAGGCGCTATTTTTCCGCGTGTTTTTGCAGGAACTGTTCAAACACCGCCAGGGTGTCGCTGGAAATGTGGTGCTCGATCCCTTCGCTGTCCAACTCCGCCGTTTCGTTCGGTACCCCAAGGCACACCAGCAGGTCGACCACTATCCGATGACGACGGCGTACCTTTTGCGCCAGTTGTTCACCTTCCTCCGTCAGGAAAACCCCTCGATAAGGCCGTGACTCCACCAGACCTGCACTCTTCAGCCGGGCAATGTTCTTGATCGCGGTCGGGTGCGACACACCGAAACGTTTGGCGATATCGGTGGTTCTTGCTTCGCGGGTGGTGACCAGCAGGTCGGCTATCAGCTCGACATAATCTTCAATCAGCGCATTGGACTGCGCCTCACGAGCGCGGGTGAAGCGCAGGGCATGTTCAGCCTCGTCTGGCATTTCGGCCACGACGGGGCGGTCGGCGTCATCTGGTGCGCTTGTTGCCATATTCTGAGACGTCCTTTAAACGTAAATCCAGTGAGTTGCAGATTAATGCAGTTCCGCCATACGTTAGTCCAAAGGCGACGCATTATCAATTCGCCAGACGCATTGGGTGGAAATTAGAAATATTTGTACACAAAGGTAGAGTATCTTCCATTTTGCATAAAGTGTAGCCGATGCTACATTGCTGAGAGTGTTGGGTGAAAAATAACCAGAAAAAGATTGAGGGTAAACCATGCGTGATGCGGCAACCACCACATCGTTAACCGAACGAACCAATACGGCAATAGGTAACGCGCTTGCCGGGCGCAAGCGTGGCGCATTCACGCCGCTGCTGTTCGCCGGGCCTGCGGTGATTGCCTCCATTGCTTATATGGACCCCGGTAACTTCGCCACCAATATTCAGGCAGGCTCGAAATACGGCTATAGCCTGCTATGGGTGGTGGTGATGGCCAACCTGATCGCCATGCTGTTCCAGGCGCTGTCGGCCAAGTTGGGTATCGTCACTCAACGCAATCTGGCAGAGATGTGCCGCGATCAATTTTCGCGCCCGGTGGTGATCGGCATGTGGCTGCTCAGTGAAGTGGCGGCGATGGCAACCGATCTGGCGGAGTTCCTCGGCGGGGCTATAGCGCTTGCCTTGCTGTTCCATATGCCGCTGTTGCCGGGAATGGGGGTGACCGCGATCATTACCTACGCTTTGCTTATGGTGGAGAAAAAGGGGTTCCGCCCGGTAGAGCTGATGATCGGCGGCCTGGTCGCGATTATTGCCCTGTGTTACCTGGTCGAGATGTTCATTGTACCGGTGGACTGGGCTGCGGCGGGTATGGGCATGGTTACGCCGCAGTTGCCGGATGCACAGGCGTTGACCATCGCGGTGGGGATTATCGGCGCCACGGTGATGCCGCATGCCATCTTCCTGCACTCAGGGCTGACTCAGCACCGTGCGCCGGCCAGTGACAGTGGTGAAAGGCGTAAACTGCTGCGCTTTTCCAATATTGAGGTGGTGATTGCCTTATCTGTCGCCGGGCTGGTGAATATTGCCATGGTGATTATGGCCTCCAGCGCCTTCCATGCCGGTAACAGCGACGTGGCGGAGATTGGCACCGCCTACCATACGCTGACGCCGCTGTTTGGCGCTGCGGCGGCGGGTATCTTCCTGATGTCGCTGATTGCTTCCGGCATTTCCAGCTCGGTAGTGGGGACGATGGCAGGCCAGATGATCATGCAGGGCTTTGTCGGTTTCCGTATCCCGGTATGGGTACGCCGCATGGTCACCATGGTGCCGGCGTTCATCGTGGTAGCTCTGGGGGTTAATGCCACCGACGCGCTGGTTTACAGCCAGGTCGTATTGAGCCTGGCGCTGCCGGCGCCGATGATTGCCCTGGTGATGTTCACGTGTCGCCGCGACATCATGGGCGAGTTCGTGAATAGTCGCCTGACCAGCCTGGTGTCGATCATCGGTACGGTGATTATTATTCTGCTCAACATGGTGCTGCTGCTGCAAACCTTCGGTGTCGCCATTCCCGGTCTGGGCTGATACCAAGCCGTGCAACCCAGTGTCACGGCCTGGCAACGGCGAGCTCCCGTTAAGGCGTCGTTTTTGGCGCTGGGTTTTGTCCCTGGGTCAGAGCCTTCTCATCGTCGGAGATGCTGCCGGTATTTGCCGCCCATACGCCTTCCTGAGTCTTGGTGACCTGTTGGTGAGCGGCATTCAGGTTTTGGCCAACGGCAGCAATATGATTAGACTCCACACCGCCGGTATTTTCCGCCCAGGGAATGGTTTGATCGTTGGCCCGCGCGAGCCCGCTTAACAACAGAGGCAGGATGACCAGTGTGGCATGAGTAACGACTTTCATTTTCATGATCTCAATGTCCTTTAATGCGTATGGCATACGGTGGTTTGGCCATAGCGTTATCAGTGATAAACAATTGAGGGGGGAGGGATAGCCTTAAGTCAGTCTACTAACGGCTGGCGGTTTGGGATCCGCAATATGAGTTTTTCACCTCAGATTACGCCGATCCCTTTTCTTGCTTCCCGGAAAAAAGCGTGCTGATAAAGTCGACGAATACGCGTATTTTATGGCTGCGGTCGCGCAACCGTGGGTAAAGGATATTGACGGGGGCGCCAACGGGGGCCCATTCCTGTAATACCGGCTCCAGTGACCCCGCCAGCAGGTAACTTTCTAACGTGCAATCCAGCAAATAGACCAGTCCGAGATGGTTTTTGGCCACTTCGCATAAAGACTGCGAATGATTAAAACTCAGCAGTGGGCTGGGGGGCAGTTGATAGACTTGCTCGTTACGAATAAATTGCCACGGATCTGCCATTGTTTCACCTGAGCGGATAAAACCAAGCCGCACATGTTGTTGCAACTGTTGTGGGTGTTCCGGCCGGCCATAACGGTCAAAATAGACACTTGAACCGCAACACAGGTAGTGCGGTTGGAATAGTTTGCGGCTGACCATATCCGGGACATCGTTGGCGCCGATTCGAATAAACACGTCTGCACGATCCTCTACCGGATTGACCAGCCGATCGCTTACCGACACGCTGAGCTGTATTTCCGGATACTGTGCCAGAAATGCCGGCAGTGCAGGGGCGATATGCATACTGCTGAGCATCGAGGCAATCTCAACGCGCAAGGGGCCGCGGGGTTGTTCAAATTCATCCGACATATCGTTCGTCAGTCGATCAAACTGCTGCAATATCTCTTGCGCCGAACGATAGCAGCGCTCACCGGCCGCAGTCAGCGAAAAACGGCGGGTTGAGCGTTTAAAAAGCGGCTGTTGAAACTGCTTCTCGAGCTGGTTAATGCTGTAAGTGATGCTGGCGGGTGATAAACCCAGTTTAGTTGCAGCCTGGCTGAACCCTTCCATTTCCACTACCTGACAGAAAACGCGCAGGGCGTGTAATTCATTCATTTTGGCTACGTCCATTATTTAAATTTTTAAAAGAATATTTTTAAATTTGCCCACTGTCAATCAGGGTCGAAGTTGATTAAATTATTTTCATCATCTGTCGCTTAATGATGACGTAATTTATCGCATGGTTAAATATAATATGTTAAGGGTATTCAATGAAAAAATAATCGCTGCTTTATTGCTGGTGGGGCCAGGTTTATTCACTCAAGCCTACGCGGCTGAAAATAATCTGGCGTATCAAAGTTATAAGGTTTCTGCTGATGCTGGTATAGCGGCGGAACAAAAAGCCGTTTACGATACGATAAATCGCTACCAGACTGCGCTTAATGCGGGTGATACCAATACTATTTTATCGTTGTTCGCGAGTGAGAGTTACTCACAATGGAATGAAAAGCCAACCGCGGACACTAGCGAAAAACGCCGCCAACAATATGACGACTTATTTAAGAAAGAGAAGTTTGAAACAGAATTCGCCTATGACAGCGTTCGGGTTAACGGCAATATGGCTTATGTGCGTACTCACCATCACCGTGGGGCGACGGTTAGTCGAATTAGCGATGGCGCAACGCTAATTGATTTAAATCGGGAAGTCTTTATTTTAGAAAAACAGCAGGGGCATTGGAAAATTGTAGTTTATACATTTAATACCAACCCTATTCAGGGAGTGGGCTGAGTAATTATTAAATAAAGACCGCGTGAGCGGTCTTTATTTTCAGATTGAGAACACGACTAAAGACTCCCTACGCCACCGTCGATCAGCAACTCACTGCCCACCATAAAGGCGGACTCATCCGATGCCAGGAAGACTGCCGCCTTTGCCAGCTCCCATGCCGTACCCATGCGGCCGATAGGCACCAGAGCGCGGATCTCGTCGCGCAGAGCCTGTTCATCGGCATCATTTAAACCCAGCTTGCCCAGCGCCGGGGTTTCTGTCGGGCCGGGGCTGAGGCCGTTAACCCGGATGCCGCGCGGATGCAGTTCGCCGGAGAGCGTTCGGGCCAGCGACAACAGCCCGGCCTTGCTGGCGGCGTAAACGTTGCTTAATGGCAGCCCGATATGTGCACTGACCGAGCCGCACAAAATAATCGACGCCGGATTAGCCAGCTGTGGCAGCAGCGCCTGGATCAGGAAGAACGGCCCCTTCAGGTTGATGTCCATCAGTCGCTGATAACTTTGTTCATCCCACTCCTGCAAAGGATGGTGCGTGACGTCACCGGCGTTGATATACAGCACGTCGAGGCGCGGCCAGTGGTTGGCCAACTGCTGCGCCAATGTACGTTGTTCAGCGATATCTCCGGCGTCGCTGCGTAACAGCAACACGTCACCCAGTTCTTTTCCCGCTGCCTCGAGGCCGCTTTGGCTGCGGCCGGTGATCGCCACGGTGGCCCCCTCGGCGATAAACTGACGCGCCGTTTCCAAACCAATGCCGCTGGTGCCGCCGGTGATCAACGCGTATTTGCCTTGTAGTCGTGACATAGCCCACTCCTGTTTATTGTCGATACGGCCATTATTTGCGCTATAGTATCCTTTACATAGTAGGCACCTTTTGGATACTAACGGGCGAAGAGGGATGAAATGAGCAAAGCTGGGCTTTCTGCTACGGAAAAAAATTTAGCCGGGTTGCCGACAGCGGGCGAACCTTGTCCGATGGTGGACTTCGTGAATCTGGTTGCAGGGAAGTGGGCGATTCCCATCCTTTACCGATTGATTTTGATCGACAGCCCGGTGCGTTTCAGTGAACTGCAACGTGCGGTAGCGCCGATTGCTCAGAAAGAGTTGACGCGCCAACTGCGACAGTTTGAGCAGCGCGGTCTGGTCACGCGGCAGGTGTTTCCGGAGGTCCCGCCGCGTGTTGAATATCAAATTACGTCGCTGGGCAAAACGCTGCGCCCGACGCTCGACTCTTTGGCTAACTGGATGCGGACACACGCACCCCAGTTAATTGAGGATTAGTCGCCGATACCCGGCGGATTGATGGCTGAGCGCGGGACCTTTTCATCGTGCTCACCCCAGCGATCCAGCACCTGGGCGTATTCGCCGCTGACGATCACCCCATTGATGGCGGCGTTGATGGCCGCCACCAGGCCATTGTCTTTTTTAGTGGTGACCGCCACATAGGCCACGTTAGGGCCGATGCCAACCATTTTGGTTTTGCCGGTCAGCGCCGCCTTGTAGGCTCCGGTGGAATGGGGGCCGAAGTAGGCGTCGACGCGCCCGGACTGAATGCTCAGGTTGGCGGCAGCGTCGTCGGTGACATAAATCGGTTGCACCGGCGGCAGGCCGTTGGCGCGGTTCTGCTTGTCCCAGCCGAGCAGGATGTTTTCCTGATTGGTGCCGGAGCCGACAATGATTCGCAGCCCGGCAACGTCTGCGGGTTGATTGATTGAATTGATTTTACTGGTGGATTTTACGTAAAAACCCAGCGTATCCACCCGATAGGTAGCGAAATCAAACTTGGTTTTGCGCAGTTTGGTCACGGCAATATTGAAAATTGCGGCGTCATACTTGCCGGAACTGATCCCGAGTGGCCAATCCTCCCAGGAAGTGGGCACCAGATTTAATTCCAGCCCCAAGCTGTCTGCCACCAGTTGTGCAATATCCGGGTCGCTGCCAATCAGCGTTTTATTGTCTTCGGCAAACAGCGCCAGCGGCGGGGAATTTTCAGACGCCACCGCGACGGTTAACTTGCCCGGCACGGCAAAAGGGTAATTGGCTGGGATCAAGGCGATGGCAGCCGGGTTCTTCGCCGCTCGCACATGTTGTTGGTTGGCTTGCAGATCGATAATGCTTTGGGGTTCAGCCACGGCATGGCCGCACAGCAACAGCGCCCCCAGCGCCAGTGTTTTGAATTGCATGTTATTTCTATCCGTTGCTAATCATAGGGTTACTATTGGCGGCGGCCGCGGGCAAGTAAAGCAACAATAGTGAATAACCAAAGTGAAAAAATCGGATATGCGCTGCCCGGAACGGCGTAATTATTCTGGCTGGTTGCCTGATTCTGCATCACTCAACGCGGAAAGTGCGCAATCAGGTTGAAAGCAGTAGAATTTGTCACTCATACTGCGTACAGCTTTTTTCCCTCTACAAGGAACGCCAGATGGCCGAAGAAACGATTTTCAGTAAAATTATCCGCCGCGAAATCCCTGCTGATGTGGTCTACCAGGATGAACTGGTCACCGCTTTTCGCGACATTTCACCTCAGGCTCCGACCCATATTTTGATCGTCCCGAATGTGCTGATCCCTACGATTAACGACGTGACTGTCGAGCACGAAGCGGCTCTCGGCCGCATGATCACCGCCGCGGCAAAAATTGCCGAGCAGGAAGGCATTGCCGAAGATGGCTACCGTCTGATAGTCAATTGCAATCGTCATGCCGGCCAAGAGGTCTATCATATTCATATGCATCTGGTCGGTGGCCGTTCATTGGGGCCGCTGCTGTCACGCTAACCGAGGTCAATCATGCGCTATAGCAAATCCCTGCGTTGTCTGATGGCGCTGGCGTTACCCGCCGTTATTTTAATGGGCTGCAGCAGCCCGAAAGGCATCGCGGTCAACGACCGACAGACGGTAGTGATGGATTCGCCGGTGCTGACCGCGGGCATTCTGGCCGACAATCCGTCGATTTCGGACGCTTCCGGGCGCGTGATAGCTACCTCGGAACTCAGTAACAGCCAATCCACACCGGTAACGGTACACTATCGTTTTTACTGGTATGACGATCAGGGGTTGGATATCCGGCCTTTTGAGGCGCCGCGCACCATCACTATTGCGCCAAATTCAGACGCCACTATTTACTCGCTTAACGGCAACCTCGATGCCAAACGCGTGCGTCTGTATCTATTCTTGTAAACTCTTGGTTCAGTGGGAGAGGGATTAATGAAAAAGTATCTATTTGTGGCGCTGGCCGCGTTGACGTTAACCGGCTGTTTATCGCGTCCGCCGGAACCGGAGCAACCGCAGCCGCCGGTGACGGTTGAGCCGGTAACGCCGCCGATCGAGCAGCCACAACCGCCGGTTAGCGAGCCGGTACCGCAACCGCCGAAAATTCAGCAGCTCGATTGGCTTGGCAGCGTACAGCCGCTGGTGAACCAGATGCTGAAAGCCGATGGCGTCAATCCAGGCAGCGTGCTGTTGCTCGACAGCGTGAAGAACAACACCAACGGCGCATTGCAGACGGCGAAAGCGACCTCGGCACTGCACAAGGCGTTGGCATCCAATCAAACCTTCTCCATCGTGCCGGAAGCGCAGTTGGTCAGCGCCAAACAGACGCTGGGCCTGTCGGCGGATGACAGCCTGGGTTCACGCAGCAAAGCCATCGGTCTGGCGCGGATCGTCAGTGCACAGTACGTGTTGTACAGCGACGTCAGTGGCGACGTGAAGTCCCCAACGTTGGATATGCAACTGATGCTGGTGCAAACCGGTGAAATCGTCTGGTCAGGCAATGGCACCGTCAAACACTGAAGCCACGTTGCGAGCACTGATTGAGAACGAACTGCCGGCGGTGAAAACCGCCGGTTGTCGTTTCAGCCCGGTGCAGGGCCTGACCGGCGAAAGTTGGCGTATTGAAGGCGAAGGCGTGCAACTGTTGGCGCGTCAGCAAAGCCCAGAGAAAAGTGCGCTGGGCGTCAGCCGTCGGCGCGAGGCGCGGATGCTGCATCGCCGTGGGAAGGACATCGGGCCACAGGTTTTAGTGCAAAATAATCAGTGGATTATCCTGCAGTGGCTTGATGGTGACGTTGTCACAGGTGCGGGTTTTTCTCGCTTCAATGAGCAGGGCGATTTGGCGGCGTTGCTGGCCGGTTTGCATCGGCAACCTCCCAGCGGCTACCCGTTGAACCTGCCTCGGCAATTTGCCCGTTATTGGCAGCAATTGGATGGTCGGCGTTTGACGCCGGCCTGGCTGCGGTTGCATCAACACTTTCAGCACCGCCGCACACCAACGCCGTTGAAACTGGCGCCGCTGCATATGGATGTTCATCCGGGTAATCTGATCGTTCAGGGCGAAAATCTGCGGCTGATTGACTGGGAGTATGCGGCAGACGGCGATATTGCGTTAGACATCGCCGCGCTGTTTTGCAGTAACGCCTGGTCACCCGCGCGCCGACAGCAATTTTTGCAGCATTATGCTCGCATCGGTTACCTTGATTTGCCCTTGCTGCGCAGGCAGGTTCAGCGCTGGCTCCCGTGGGTAGATTACCTGATGCTGCTCTGGTTTGAAGTGCGCTGGCAACAGACCGGCGATCCTGAATTTTTGCGCTGGGGCGCAGTGTTGCACCGGCGTTTTTGTTTAACATCCCCATGTTCTATACCTAAAATAATTGGAGTTGCATTGAGGCGGCCAGTCTGTAAGCCCCCAGGAGCATAGATAACTATGTGACTGGGGCGTGCAGGCGCAGCCAACAAAAAAGAGGCAGCTTCAAGTAGACAGGTATAAATGAATAATGAAGTGAGGTGGCCGTGGGCCCAGTAATGTTAGATGTCGCCAGCTATGAGCTGGACGCAGAAGAACGTGAGATCTTAAAACACCCGCTGGTGGGCGGCCTGATCCTCTTCACCCGCAATTTCCACGATGCACAGCAGCTGCGTGAGCTGGTACGGCAGATCCGCGAGGCTTCCCACGATCGGCTGGTGGTGGCGGTGGATCAGGAAGGCGGCCGCGTTCAGCGTTTCCGCGAAGGTTTTACCCGCCTGCCGGCGGCACAATCATTTGCCGCCCTGAATTCTGCCCATGAGGGCAAGCGTCTGGCGCAGGAGGCCGGTTGGCTGATGGCAGCGGAAATGATCGCGCAGGATATCGACATCAGCTTCGCGCCGGTGCTGGATATTGGCCATGTCAGCGCCGCGATTGGTGAACGCTCGTTCCACAGCGATCCAACGCAGGCGTTGGTGATGGCTGAGCAGTTCATTTTGGGCATGCACAGCGCCGGTATGAAAACCACCGGCAAGCATTTCCCGGGGCACGGTGCCGTCAGCGCGGATTCGCACAAAGAAACGCCGCGCGATCCACGTCCACTGGCGCAGATCCGCGAACATGATATGGCGATCTTCCGCGAATTGATTAACCGTCAACTGCTGGACGCCGTAATGCCGGCGCACGTCATCTATACTGAAGCAGACCCGCGTCCGGCCAGCGGCTCCCCTTATTGGTTAAAGCAGATCCTGCGTCAGGAGTTGGGCTTTGACGGCGTCATTTTCTCGGACGACCTGTCAATGGAAGGGGCGGCGATCATGGGCAGTTATGCCGAACGTGGCCAGGCGGCGCTGGATGCCGGCTGTGACATGATCCTGGTGTGCAATAACCGCGCAGGGGCGGTCAGCGTGCTGGATAACCTGTCCCCGGTCAAAGCAGACAGGGTGAAGCAGTTATATCATCGCGGTCAGTTCACCCGTCAGGCGCTGCGTGATTCTGCGCGCTGGCAGCAGGCGCATAAGGAACTGAATGCGCTCAGCGAACGCTGGGAGGAGCACAAACAGCGTAATGCGGGGTGAACCCAGGGCGTCGTAATGCGGCGTAAACGATGAGGGCTGCGGCGCGGCCCTCAGCTTGTTGCGAGGATCCACATGATTATCTATCTACATGGCTTCGATTCAACCAGTCCCGGCAATCATGAAAAGGTGTTACAGCTCCAGTTTATCGATCCGGACGTGCGCTTTATCAGCTACAGCACCTTGCATCCACGCCATGACATGCAGCATTTGTTGAAAGAGGTGGACAAGGCGGTTCAGCAGGAAGGGGATAAACATCCGCTGATCTGTGGGGTGGGTTTGGGGGGCTTTTGGGCCGAACGTATCGGCTTTCTGTGCGGCATCCGACAGGTGATCTTCAACCCCAATCTGTATCCTGAAGAACATATGCAGGGCAAAATCGACCGGCCGGAAGAGTACCGTGACATCGCCACCAAGTGTGTCGAAGACTTCCGCGAGAAAAATCGCGATCGCTGCCTGGCGGTGCTTTCCCGCCACGATGAGGTGTTGGACAGCCAGCGCAGTGCGGAACTGCTGCACAAATATTATGAAATCGTCTGGGATGAACAGCAGACGCACAAGTTCAAAAATATCTCGCCTCACCTGCAGCGTATCAAGGCGTTCAAGACCCTGCTTTAACAGTTTTATAACGCGCGATGTCGCCGCAATGATTGCTTTTTACAGGCAAACATTGCGGTATTTCGCGGTCAAAAAGCGCCGTTTGGCCCGTTGGACGGTAAAATTTGAAACTGTGACCCAGCGCTAACTATTTGAATCACAATCCTCAAAATTTCCCTTCGTCCAGCCTTTAACCAAAAAAGTTTGATGTACATCAATTTTGGTATTACCAAATAACCCCCCATGCTATTCTGGCTTTAGATAGCAGGTTTAATTTACGCGAACCCTATGTATTCTAAGGATATTATTTCTTTACCCTTGGGCAACAATTGGTTCACATTTAGGGGGTTATTTTGACAACGCCAAAGAAAAAAATCGTCATCGTGGGTGGTGGCGCCGGTGGTCTGGAACTGGCGACCAGCCTGGGCCATAAACTCGGTCGTAAGCATAAAGCTGAAATCACGCTGGTGGACCGTAACCACAGCCATCTGTGGAAACCTTTGCTGCATGAAGTCGCAACCGGTTCCCTTGATGATGGCGTTGACGCGCTGAGCTACCTGGCGCATGCGCGCAATCACTCTTTCAGCTTCCAACTGGGTTCGCTGACCAACATCAATCGTGAAACCAAAACGCTGCACCTGGCGCAAATCTGCGACGAGCAGGGTGGCGAATTGGTGCCTGAGCGCGAGTTGTCTTACGATATTCTGGTGATGGCGCTGGGCAGTACCTCGAACGACTTTGGCACTCCTGGCGTAAAAGATCACTGTATCTTCCTGGATAACCCGCACCAGGCTCGACGTTTCCACAACGAGATGCTGAACCTGTTCCTCAAGTTCTCGGCGCAGCCGGGGCAAAAAGAGCGGGTGAATATCGCTATCGTTGGGGGCGGTGCCACTGGCGTTGAGCTGTCCGCCGAACTGCATAATGCGGTGAAACAGCTGCACAGCTATGGTTTTGAAGGCCTGGACAACAGTGCACTGAACGTGACGCTGGTCGAAGCGGGCGAGCGTATTCTGCCTGCGCTGCCGCCGCGTATTTCGGCTGCTGCACATCAGGAACTGAACAAATTGGGCGTGCGCGTGCTGACCAACACCATGGTCACCAGCGCGGATGCCAACGGCCTGAATACCAAAGGCGGCGAATTTATCGATGCCGATCTGATGGTGTGGGCGGCCGGTATCAAGGCGCCGGACTTTATGAAGGACATCGGCGGGCTGGAAACCAACCGCATCAACCAGCTGGTGGTAGAGCCAACGTTGCAAACCACGCGCGATCCGAACATTTTCGCCATCGGCGACTGCGCTTCCTGCCCGAAAGAGGGCGGTGGTTTTGTACCGCCGCGCGCCCAGTCGGCGCACCAGATGGCATCACGCTGCTTTACCAACATTCTGGCGCTAATGAACGGCCAGACGCTGAAGCCGTACGTGTATAAAGACCACGGTTCGTTGGTGTCTCTGTCCCGCTTCAGCACCGTGGGCAGCCTGATGGGCAACCTGATGCGCGGTTCGATGATGGTGGAAGGCCGCATTGCGCGCTTTGTTTACATCTCGCTGTACCGTATGCACCAGGTCGCTTTGCACGGCTACATCAAAACCGGCCTGATGATGCTGGTTGGCGGCATTAACCGGGTGATCCGCCCGCGTTTGAAAATGCACTAACCGCCCCGTTATCGACCACCCACGCCGGTTCGCCCGCGTGGGTTTTTTTATGCCTACAGCCGCAAGATCGGGGAGGCAGCAGCTGATTATTCAGCACAATGTCCCGTCGTTATGGGTAAAAGTCTTAAGAATCCTCCTAAACACTGGGGGTAAGTGGGATTTCCGGCATTTTTGGTCACATTGTCTTATTGCGAGGTTCTGGAACATTGTGCAGACTTTCTCTCGTTTACAGACGGCGCGTCGCGCACGCCGTAAACCGGAATACCACGTGCCGCCAATGCGCAAAATAATAAGCGCGGTGCAATGTCGGTAAAGTCCCCGGTACAAATGCGTGGTAACACTTTCAGGAGGATTTCCTGTGAACAAGTCAATGTTAGCCGGTGTGGGTATTGGTATTGCAGCCGCTCTGGGTATTGCTGCGGTTGCCAGTCTTGACGTTTTCTCTTCCGGTCCGCAATACGCGCAGGTACTCGCTGCCACGCCGATCAAAGAAACCATCAAGACCCCGCGTCAGGAATGTCGTAATGTGACCGTCACTCACCGTGCGCCAGTACAGGACGAGAATCGTCTTGCCGGCTCCGTGCTGGGTGCGGTCGCCGGCGGCGTCATCGGTCATCAGTTCGGTGGGGGTCGTGGACGTGACGTCGCGACGGTCGTCGGCGCATTGGGCGGCGGCTATGCCGGTAACCAGGTGCAGGGGGCGATGCAGAATAACGACACCACCACCAGCACGCAGCAGCGTTGTAAAACGGTCTACGACAAATCACAGAAAATGCTGGGTTACGACGTGACCTACAAGATTGGCAATCAGCAGGGCAAGATCCGCATGGATCACGATCCCGGCACCCAGATCCCGCTGGATAAAAGCGGCCAGCTGGTGCTGAACAAAGCCTGATCGCCCGATAAGAATTAAACCCGCGAACAGTGTTAGTTCTGATCGTTTAACTCAGTTAAGCGAGCGGCATTAATATTGGCGCGGGTTTCTGTCTATTTACTCCCCGCCGTTTTGCCGTCAGGCCAGTACTGACGCTATTTCCCGCACTAATGTATCCGTGCGATTTATCCGGGCATAACTTCAATAGTGCAACAGTGTTTGTTATATTATTGTGCAATTGAGCGGGTGTTGTGGCGTGATGCCACCCCGGCCAAACCTGAGAATTGGGTCTCCCGGAGACAGAGATAAAAACATGTTAGATTTTCGCTTTCCGACAGCGTTGCAAATGGTACTTAGCGTAGCCGTGGCTGAAAAGCTGGGCGTGCGTTCGACCAGCGCGGTCCTTGCCGCCGGTCTGGAAGCCAATCCCAGTTTTATCCGCAAGCTGATGGTGCCCTTGACCAAAAATGGCATCATCGTTTCTACCCTCGGGCGTAATGGTTCGATTCACCTGGGGCGTCCGGTGGAGCAGATCACCCTGCGAGATATTTACCTGTCCGTGATTGACGATAAGCGCATCTGGGCCGCCCGCCCGGAAGTGCCGGCCCGCTGCCTGGTCAGCGCCAATGCCTGTTGGTATTTCAAGTCGGTGGTAAACGAAGCGGAAGAAGCGTCGCTAGAAGTACTGGCGCGCCATACGGTAGCCGACGCGTTGGCCGAGCTGGAGCGGGGCGATAAGCGTGCCTGTGCGGAATATATGGCGCGTGCCGGTCAGGATGCAGAGACAGCGGAAAAATAAATCACGCTAAACGCTAAAACAAAGAAAAAGCCCGGTGTTTAAACCGGGCTTTTTTATGGCTGACAAAGTCCTTTGCCGTTAAAAAATCTGATCTTGGGACGAATAAAAACAAAGAATTATGTCTTCTGATCTACCCCAAACATCCGAAAATCCCATTTTTCGGGTGTTTGTCATCAGACTAAGCCCGGTGTTTAAACCGGGCTTTTTTATGGCTGATACAAACGGAAGATTAGGCCGTTTGCTGACGTGCCTTACGTGTGACCATACGACGCAGGGTTACGTAGAACACCGGGGTCAGGAACAACCCGAACAGCGTGACGCCCAGCATGCCGGCAAACACCGTAATACCGGTGACGCCGCGCACTTCGGCCCCGGCACCGTGCCCCAGGATCAGGGGAATGGTTCCGGCGATAAAGGCGATAGAGGTCATCACGATCGGCCGCAGTCGCAGACGGCAGGCTTCCAGCGCCGCTTCCATGATGCTTCTGCCCTGTAGCTCAAGTTCGCGGGCGAACTCGACAATCAAAATGGCGTTTTTACAGGCCAGCCCCATCAATACCACTAACCCTACCTGGACGAACACGTTGTTGTCGCCGCCGGTCAGCCAGACGCCGAACAGCGCCGACAGCATGGTCATCGGCACGATCAGGATCACCGCCAGCGGCAGCGTCCAGCTTTCGTACAGCGCCGCCAATGCCAGGAAGGCCAGCAGTACCGCCACCGGGAACACAATAATCGCCGCATTGCCCTGGGTTGACTGTTGGTAGCTCAGGTCGGTCCATTGGATGTTCATACCGTTCGGTAACAGCTTATTGGCCATGCTGGTCAGTTCACTCATTGCCTGTGACGATGACAACACCCGTGGATCGGCATCGCCAATCAGGTCCGCCGCCGGGAAACCGTTGTAGCGGATCACCGGGTCCGGGCCGTAGGTGGTGCTGATGCTGACCATGCTGCCAATTGGCACCATTTCACCCTTATCGTTACGGGTGCGCAGGTTGGCGATATCCTCCACGCTGTCGCGGAACTGACCATCAGCTTGGGCCATCACTTTCCAGGTGCGACCGTAGCGGTTGAAGTCATTGATGTATGACGAACCAAGGTAGGTCTGCAGCGTGCTGAACAATGCGTTAAGCGGTACGCCTTGCGCCTTGGCCTTGTCGCGGTCAATTTTTGCGTCCAACTGCGGCACGTTGGCCTGATAAGACGAAATAGGGAAGCCCATGCCCGGCGTTTGCATGATGGCACCCGACATCGTATTGATCGCAGTCTGCAGCGCGCCATACCCCAGACCGGCACGATCCTGAATATACAGCGAATACCCGGAGCCCTGACCGATGCCGAGAATGGGCGGTGGCATGATCGAGAAGGCAAAGCCTTCCTGGATCTGTGAAATCTTGGCGTTAATTTCGGCGTTAATCTGCGCCGCACTGCGGGTGCGGGTGCTTAACGATTCAAGCGCAAAGAACACGGTGCCGGTGTTGGGCGTATTGGTGAACTGTAACGCATTCAAACCGGGGAAGGAGACTGCATCGGTTACGCCGTCGACGCTCAGGCCGATAGCGCTCATCTTGCGGATCACCGCATCGGTACGCTCCAGTGACGAACCTTCCGGCATTTTCACCCCGCCAATCAGGTAAAGTTTGTCCTGAGTCGGGATAAATCCGCCCGGCACGGTTTTAAACATCACCCCGGCGGCACACAGCAACAGCACGTACACCACAAATACCGCGCCACGCTTGCCTAACGCACGTGAAACCCCACGCTGATAACGTTGCGAACTGTTGGCAAAGAAGCGGTTGAACGGGCGGAACAGCCAACCGAATAACCGATCAATCAGGCGTGACGGCATGTCCTTCGGCGCACC
Organism: Serratia sp. GW822-FHT06E05; assembly: GCF_058799445.1. Taxonomy (NCBI): domain Bacteria; kingdom Pseudomonadati; phylum Pseudomonadota; class Gammaproteobacteria; order Enterobacterales; family Yersiniaceae; genus Serratia; species Serratia sp. GW822-FHT06E05. The sequence goes on along the minus strand of NZ_JBXALM010000001.1, from coordinate 892,183 downwards.
GTGCGGTTTGAGCAGCAGCGCTGCCAATGCCGGTGACAGGGTCAGCGAGTTGATGGCGGAAATCACGGTCGAAATGGCGATAGTGACGGCAAACTGCTTATAAAACTGGCCGGTAACGCCGGAAAGAAACGCCATCGGGACGAACACGGCGCACAGCACCACGGCGATGGCGATAATCGGGCCGGAGACTTCGCGCATTGCCTGATGCGCTGCCGCCAGCGGCGACAGACCTTCTTCAATATTACGCTCGACGTTTTCCACCACCACGATGGCGTCGTCGACCACGATACCGATGGCCAGCACCAGCCCGAACAAACTCAACGTATTTAGCGAGAACCCCAACAGATAGAGCGCAGCAAAGGTGCCGACGATGGAGATCGGAACCGCCAGTAGCGGGATGATCGACGCGCGCCAGGTCTGCAGGAACAGAATGACCACCAGAACTACCAGCAGCACCGCTTCAAGCAGGGTATCTATTACCGAGCGGATAGAATCGCGCACGAACACCGTAGGGTCGTACGGCGATTCCCAGCTCATGCCGTCCGGAAAGCGGGTCGACAGCTCGGCCATTTTGGCTCGCACCGCATTGGACAGCTCAATGGCATTGGCACCCGGTGCCTGGAAGATACCAATCCCGACCGCGTCTTTATTATTGAGCTGGGCACGCAACGCATAGCTGCCGGAACCCATTTCAATACGCGCCACGTCACGCAGGCGGACGATCTCGCCGTTGTCGCCGCTTTTGAGAATGATATTACCGAACTCTTCCTCAGTCTGCAGGCGGCCCTGCGCGTTGATCGACAGCAGGTAATCGCTGCGGGTCGGCATAGGTTCCGCCCCCAACTGGCCGGCGGAAACCTGCACGTTTTGCTCCTGCATGGCGGTAACCACGTCAGAGGCCGTCAGCCCGCGTGAAGCGACCTTGTTCGGATCCAACCAGATGCGCATCGCATATTCGCCCGCACCGAAGATCTGTACCTGACCGATCCCCGGCAAACGGGCCAGCTCATCCTTGACCTTCAGGGTGGCGTAGTTGCGCAGGTACAGTGAATCGTATTTGCCGGAAGGGGAGACCAAATGCACCACCAGCGTCAGGGCAGGTGATTGCTTCTGGGTGGTTACCCCCTGGCGACGCACATCCTCCGGCAGGCGCGCTTCGGCCTGCGCCACGCGGTTTTGCACCTGCACCTGTGCCTGGTCAGGATCGGTACCCGGGCGGAAGGTGACGGTGGTTACCAGGACACCGTCGGAACCGGCTACCGATTTCATGTACATCATATTTTCGACGCCGTTGATCGCTTCTTCCAGTGGCGTTGCAACCGTTTCGGCAATCTCTTTCGGGTTGGCGCCCGGGTATTCTGCGCGCACCTGCACGCTTGGCGGCACGACGTCAGGGTACTCGCTGATCGGCAACAGCGGGATGGCAATCACACCGCCGACAAAAATCAGGATCGACAGCACCGCGGCAAAAATCGGTCGGTCGATGAAAAAACGGGAAAAGTCCATGGCTCAGAATTCCTGCTGGGGCTTAGTTAAGCGCGGAAGCATCGGCGTTGATCGCCACGGTTTTTGCTGCAACCGGCATGCCCGGCATAAACACTTTTTGCATACCGTCGACGATCACCCGATCGCCCGCAGACAGGCCTTTGCGGACAATGCGCAGTCCGTCAGCCACGCGGCCTACCTCGATGTCTCGGCGCTGCGCCTTGCCGTCTTTATCGACGATATAAACAAACTTGCGGTCCTGATCGGTCATTATCGACTTGTCGTCAATCAGCATGGCGTTGAACACGGCACTGCCGGGCATCTGCACCCGTGCAAACAGCCCTGGCGTAAAGCGGCGCTCGGCGTTTTCCAGCAGGGCGCGCATACGAATGGTACCGGTGCCGGCGTTCAGTTGGTTATCGGTGAAATCCACCACGCCCTGATGCGGGTAGCCGTCTTCGCCCACCAGCCCGACCTTCACCGGCAGTTTTGCCGTGCGTCGACCATCGTTTTGGTACCGCAGGAAGGTGGCTTCATCGACGTCGAAATAGACATACACCTTATCGAGCGAGACCAGCGTGGTGAGCACGCTGGCGCTGTCGCCGGCGGTGACCAGGTTACCGGCAGTGATCATGGCGCGGCTGGCGCGACCGTCGATCGGGGCGATCACTCGGGTAAAGTCGAGATTCAACTGTGCCATGTCGAACTGGGCCTGGGCTGCTAAAACGTTGCTCTGTGCCTGTGCGGCGGAGGAGCGACGTTGTTCCCATACCTCGGTCGAAATCGCCTGGCTGCCAATCAGCTTCTCGGTACGGCTGGATTCGCTGCGCGCCAGCGCGGCCTGGTTGCGCGCCCGCACCAGTTCGGCCTGAGCCTGTTCGCGCGCGGCGCGGTAGGTACGATCGTCTATGGTAAACAGCACCTGACCTTTCTTGACTTCGTCGCCTTCGGTGTAATTCACCTTGTCGATATAGCCGGAAACCCGCGGACGCAACTGCACGCTTTGCACCGCTTCGATTCGGCCATTAAAGGTATCCCATTGGCTGATGGGTTTGATTACCACGTCGGCGGCGCTGACGGCAGGCGGCGGGGGGGCCGCATTCTTGGCGGCGCTGTTATCACACCCGGCCAGCAACGTGACCAGCAGCGCAATCGCCGAGAGGCGTGCGCCGAAACCGATGGCGTTATGACGGCCTGGAGAGGGGAACAATGAGTTTGGCTGGCTTGGCATTCTTTTTATTTCCAGTGGGTAAGCACGATCAGGCCATACACCCGGCCCTGTTATCCGGGTAACGACTCTGGCCTGGGGCCGACGGCAGTGCGGTTGCACCGTCATCGGCGCAACGGTTAGGTTTTGAAACACATTGTTGTCACATTAATGTATCAATATCGGTTACATTAATTGGGTGGATTATAGAAGTGCCCCTCCGTTAAATGCAATAATAAAAATTGCATTTAGTGCGAAACTGCTGCAACGTAATGACATCGGGCAGCGGATTTACCTGCCAACGTCATGGGAGCGTCAGCATGAATAGCACGGGCTTTATTACTGATTTGATTGAGTGGATTGACAACAATCTGGAAGAGAAGCTGGATATCAACACCGTGGCGGGGCGCGCGGGGTATTCTAAATGGCACCTGCAGCGTATGTTCAAACGCCAGACCGGCTACGCGCTGGGGGAGTATATCCGTATGCAGAAGCTGAGGCTTTCAGCCGAGCGCCTGGCCAACAGCGGCGAGCCGATCGTCAGCGTGGCGATCTCACTCGGCTTCGATTCGCAACAATCCTTCAATCGCAGTTTTAAACGCCATTACGGCCAAACCCCGGGTGACTGGCGCCGAGGTGGAATGCAGCCGCATATGATGGCCAACCGACCGCACTGAGGCGGATTGCAGACAACAAAAAAGCCTGAACTTGCGTTCAGGCTTTCTCGTCAAATAGGGCGGTGAGGGAGGGCTTGATTCGCTGCGTTCAGCCTCCCGGTCGGTATGAGATGCAAAAAAAAAGTCTGGAGGTTAATCCAGACTTTCTCTTTAAAATATGGCGGTGAGGGAGGGGTTCGAACCCTCGATACACTTTCGCGTATACACACTTTCCAGGCGTGCTCCTTCAGCCACTCAGACACCTCACCGTATTTTGTTGTTGCGTACTCACTGGTGCAACGGGGCGCTACTATAGGGAGAGAGGGCGATCCGGTCAAGCAGAATTTCTTGGTTTCGACGCGTCCGGTTAACCTGTGTTCGCTTTGCCGAAAACTACGGCGAACCGCACGCACAGGCAGTTTCGCCAGGGCGTTTCCTGCGCCGCAGGCAACAAAAAAGCCTGAACTTGCGTTCAGGCTTTCTCATTAAAATATGGCGGTGAGAGAGGGGTTCGAACCCTCGATACACTTTCGCGTATACACACTTTCCAGGCGTGCTCCTTCAGCCACTCAGACACCTCACCGTTTTACTTCATCGCCAACGCGTTGCGCTGTCGACGGGCGCTAATGTAGGAGAATCTGATCCCAGCGTCAACCCTCTTATGACATAACCATGACTGTTTAGCTAAACTTGCAGCAATTTGCTGATTTCCCGAGCAATCGACCACCGCGGTACACACATCCGCTGGACCCTCATGGGGCTAAATTGCCTTCCAGGTTAATATTTGTACATTTTGGTGTTGGTTAGCTCAATATATCAGCAGTGGGATTATCCATGGTGCAGTTATATGCATTAATACTGGATTATTAGTCATATGTGTCGCTAAATAGATTGGTGCAGGCACGGCGGTTTTGGCAAGGAATATCACACCGCCGCGCAGGTTGCCGGGCAAGACGCCGGCGATAACGCAGACAGGGACTGACCTATTAAATAATAATGCAGTAGAGGTTCATTTTGACTCCATCGGACTCCACAACGGCAGCGCCGCAGCGCCATGCCATCCCCCCGGGCGCCGGGGCACTGTTCTTTATCCAAATCTTTGCCACCCTGGGTTTTGCCGTGCTGTATTCCACGCTGGTGCTGTACGCCACCAAGCGCCTGGGCTTCAGCGAAGGCAGCGCCAACGCCATGATGGGCGTATTTGGTGCGTTCAACTACGGTTTGCATATGTTTGGCGGTTACCTGGGCGGGCGCTTCCTCAGCAACCGCAACCTGTTCGTGCTGGGCATGGTGCTGCAGGTGATCGGTTGTGCATTGATCGCCGTGGCGGGCGTTTGGGGGCTTTATTGGGGGCTGGCGATGTTCCTGACCGGCAGCGGGCTGAACGTCACCTGCATTAATATGATGCTGACCCAACGCTTTAAACCGGATGACGATCGGCGCGAATCGGCCTTTTTGTGGAACTACGCCGGGATGAACCTGGGGTTCTTTGTCGGATTCACCGTGGCCGGCTATTTCCAACTGACCGAAAACTACCGCGCTCTGTTCCTGTTCGCCACGTTGGGCAATGCCGCGGCGATCATCGTCGCCGTCAGCCGCTGGCGCATTCTGGCCGATCTCAACACCCCGCTGCACGATGCCAGCCGTTCGCAATACCGCTGGCGCATGCTGGTCGGGCTGGCGGTATTGGTGGCGCTGGTGCCCATTATCCGCGTGATGCTGACCCATGCCGAATTCAGCGGCCACTTCGTGATTGGCCTCGGAGTACTGATTTTCCTGATGTTATGCGTGGTGACGTTGCGCCACCATCCGCGTGACGAGCGTCGCCGGATGACGGCTTACCTGATCCTGGCGTTAGGCTCTCTGGTGTTTTGGGCGCTGTATCAGCTGGCCCCAATGGGGCTGATGCTGTTCTCCGAACACAATATCAATCTGAACGTTTATGGCATTCAGGTGGCGCCGCAGTGGATCCAGAACATCAATACGCTGGTGATCGTGGTGGGTGGCCCGTTGATGGCCTGGTGGTTCAATCGCCTGCGCGCTCGCGGCTGCAATATCGATATTCCGATGCAGTTCTCCGGTTCGCTGTTTTGCATCGGGATGGGCATGCTGGTGTTGCCGTTGGGCATTAGCCTGGCTGGCGGCGACGGGCTGGTGGCGTTCAAATGGATCGCGATCAGTTACGTGTTGCAGAGCATCGGCGAACTGATGATTTCCCCTATCGGTTACGCGATGATCGGCAAACTGGCGCCACCGCGTTATCAGGGCGTCATGATGGGCTGCTGGATGATGGTCACCGGCGTTGCTTCGGTGCTGGCGGGCTATGTCTCCGGCCTGATGCCGGAAAACAGCGGCAGTACCCCGTTGCAAACTAACCCTGGCTACAGCGAGGTGTTCAGCGTACTGGGCTGGGGCGCCGCGGGCGTTGGCGTGGTGATGCTGATTTTGATCCCGCTGTTGCGCAGGCTTATCCGGCATGACGCTCCTGCCGCAGCCTGAGATCCCTCGGTCTAAAAACAGCCCCACTGGTCGGGGCTGTTTTCATTTTGAGCTTTAGCGCTTGCATCTGTTGGCGAATCGCGGAAGTCTGGATGCAAATGCATAAAAACAGACGGGAGCCGCACAGATGAACATCATTTTTTATCACCCTTTCTTTAACGCCCAGGACTGGCTGACAGGCCTGTCGCAGCGTCTGCCACAGGCGACGGTACGTGCCTGGCAACCTGGCGACGATCGTCCGGCGGATTATGCGCTGGTGTGGCGGCCGCCCTATGAGATGCTGGCGAATCGCGGCAAATTAAAAGGGGTTTTTGCCCTCGGCGCGGGCGTTGACGCCATCCTGGAACAAGAGCGCCAGCATCCCGGCACTCTGCCGGCAGGCGTTCCGCTGGTGCGCCTTGAGGACACCGGTATGGCGCAACAGATGCAGGAATATGCACTTAGCTATGTGCTGCGTTATTTCCGCCGTTTTGATGAATATCAGTTGCTGCAACAGCAGCAGAAGTGGCAACCGCTCGATCCCCATCAGCAGGAGAATTTCACCATTGGCATTTTGGGGGCGGGGGTGTTGGGGAAAAGCGTGGCGCTGAAACTGGCGGAGTTTGGTTTCAACGTGCGTTGCTGGAGCCGCAGCCCTAAACAGATTGCCGGCGTGCAGAGTTTTGCCGGTGTAGAGCAACGCGCCGCGTTTCTCGATGGCGTGCAATTGCTGATCAACCTGCTGCCCAATACGCCGGAAACCGCAGGTATCCTCAATCAGCAACTCTTTGCGCATCTGGCGCCTGGCGCTTACCTGATCAATCTGGCGCGTGGCGCGCATCTGGTTGAGGACGATTTACTGCAGGCGCTGGAGCAGGGGCAAATCGCCGCCGCTACGCTGGATGTGTTCGTTGAGGAACCGCTGCCACAGGCGCATCCGTTCTGGCGTCATCCGCGTGTCACCATTACCCCGCATATTGCTGCCATCACCTTGCCGGAAGCGGCGATGGATCAGATAGCGGCAAACATCCGTGCGCTTGAATCCGGCCAAACACCGGCCGGCGTGGTGGATGTGCAACTGGGTTACTGATCTTTCGGTGATGCACCTGCTAAGCTAATTGAATAATAAACCGCGCCTGCCGCCGTATTTACGGCAGGCCGCCAAGAAGGAGAAGTAATGTACCCCGTTGATTTACATATGCACACCGTCGCCAGCACCCACGCCTACAGTACGCTGCATGACTACATCGTCGAAGCCCAGCAAAAGGGCATCAAACTGTTCGCCATCACCGACCATGGCCCGGATATGGCCGATGCGCCGCATTATTGGCATTTTATGAACATGCACGTGTGGCCACGTCTGGTGGACGGCGTGGGCATATTGCGCGGCATCGAGGCCAACATCAAAAACCTGCAGGGCGATATCGACTGCACCGGCCCGATGCTGGATAAAATCGACGTAATTATTGCCGGTTTCCACGAGCCGGTATTTGCACCGCAGGATAAAGCGGCCAATACCGAAGCGATGATCGCCGCGATGGCGCAAGGTGACGTGCACATAATCAGCCACCCTGGCAACCCAAGATATCCGATCGATATTGCGGCGGTTGCTGCCGCCGCGGCCAAATACGACGTGGCATTGGAACTGAACAATTCGTCGTTCACCCATTCGCGCAAGGGCAGCGAGGATAATTGCCGGGCGATTGCCGCGGCGGTGCGTGATGCCGGTGGCTGGTTAGCGCTGGGCTCGGATTCACACATTGCTTTCTCGCTCGGCGGTTTCGAGCACTGCGAACGCATCATTGCCGAGGTGGAGTTCCCGCAGGAGCGTATTCTCAACGTGAGCCCACGACGCCTGCTCGATTTTCTCGAGCGTCGCGGCAAGCCGGCGATTGCGGAATTGGCCGATTTGTGACATCGTCCCGGCAAATTTTTCCGTATTGTATAAGGCATTATCATGAATGAGTTTTCCGTTGTTTGCCGCGTGCTGGGTACGCTGTTTTATCGCCAGCCGCAGGATCCGTTGCTGGTGCCGCTGTTTACGCTGATCAAAGAAGGCAAGCTGCAACAGCACTGGCCGCTGGAACAGGACGAACTCTTGGTACGCCTGCAGCAGGGTTGTGATGTGAACCTGCTGTCCAGCGACTTCAACGCCATGTTCGTCGGCAGCGAATGCAGCGTGTCACCTTTCCGTTCGGCCTATGTTGAAGGGGCAACCGAAGCGGAAGTGCGTACTTTCCTGCAGCAGCGCGGCATGCCGCTCGGAGAAGCGCCGGCCGATCATTTCGGTTCTTTGTTGCTGGCGGCCTCCTGGCTGGAAGACCAGTCTCAGGAAGACGAAGCGCAGGCGCAAATCACGCTGTTTGACGACTATCTGCTGCCATGGTGCGGCCGTTTCCTCGGCAAAGTAGAAGCTCACGCCACCACCGGTTTTTACCGCACTTTGGCGCTGTTGGCTCGCGAGTCGATTCAGGCAATGCGTGACGAACTGGCGGAATACGAACAGGAAGAAGACCAGCCGGGCGAAGAGGGCGAACAGCCTTAATCCGTTAGTGGCCGGCTGGCGCCTGATGGCGAAGTCGGCCTTTTCCCACCATCAATGTTCCCCGCTACACAGGTTTTCATCCCCCATACGTAAACTGACAAAAAATCCCCTAATCTGACGCTTTACCGGCGGCCTGGCCTTTTTGTGCCTGCACGCCTTGTTTCCTCACGCAAAGGGTAAAGCATGAAAAATAACTGGATGCAGCAGATCCAATCGATGATTGGGCAAAAGGCCGGTTCAATCGGCGGTTCGGAAGGTATCGGCAAGCTGCTGGCCCCGACTGCGCTGGGTGGCTTGGTGGGCGTTTTGCTGGCGAATAAGTCTTCGCGCAAGCTGGTCGGCAAATTCGGCAAGAATGCGTTGATTATCGGCGGCAGCGCAGCGGTTGGTGCAGTGCTGTGGAATAAGTACAAACAACGGGTGAAAGAAACCCACCAGAACGAACCGCAGTTTGGCCTGCAGACCACGCCGGTGGACTTGCGTGCCAAACGTCTGGTGCAGGCGCTGGTGTTTGCCGCCAAAAGCGACGGGCATATCGATGCGGAAGAAAAGCTCGCCATCGACCACAGCCTGGAACAGCTGCAGGTGGGTGAAGAAGCGCAAAAATGGGTGCAAGAGGCGATCGACCAGCCGCTTAACCCGGATTTGATCGCCCAGAGCGTCAAGAATGAAGACGAAGCGCTGGAGGTATATTACCTGAGCTGCATGGTGATCGACGTGGATCACTTTATGGAGCGTGGTTATCTGGATGCTCTGGCGCAGTCGTTGAAGATCCCGGCGGACGTCAAGCAGGGCATAGAAAACGACGTGAACGAGAAAAAACGCGAGCTGGCATAGCGCCGCTTGGCAAGCCGGGGGGAATCGTGTCACTCTTGCCTTAATCAAGGTAAGCGGATGATTTAACAATGATGACCCCCCCTAAGGCAGAAAAACGTCCTTATCCCATTACGGTTCACGGCGACACGCGTGTGGACGACTACTATTGGCTGCGCGACGACGATCGCGCAGACCCGCAGGTATTGGACTACCTGCAGGCGGAAAACGCCTTCACCGATGCGGCGCTGAAACCGCAGCAGGCCCTGCGCGAAACGCTGTATGAAGAAATGGTGGCGCGCATTCCTCAGCAGGAACATTCAGTCCCCTATGTCAGAAACGGCTACCGCTATCAGACGCGCTTCGAACCGGGCAATGAATACGCGATTTATGTGCGTCAGCCGCAGGCGGAAAGCGAACATTGGGACACCCTGATCGACGGAAACCAGCGCGCCGAGCAGCGAGAGTTTTATACCCTTGGCGGGCTGGAAGTCAGCCCCGACAACCAGCGGCTGGCGGTAGCGGAGGATTTCCTCTCTCGTCGCCAATACGACATTCGTTTCAAAAACCTCAGCGACGACAGCTGGACCGACGAAGTGCTGGAAAACACCTCCGGCAACTTCGAGTGGGCCAATGATTCAGCCACCGTGTATTACGTGCGTAAACACGCTAAAACGCTGTTGCCGTATCAGGTCTATCGCCATGTGGTAGGTACCGATCCGCAGCTTGATGAATTGATCTACGAAGAGCTGGATGACACCTTCTATGTCGGGTTGGAAAAAACCACCTCCGAACGTTTCATTTTGATCCACCTGAGCAGCACCACCACCTCGGAAATTCTGCTGCTGGACGCCGATCGCGCCGACAGCACGCCGCAGATGTTTGTGCCGCGCCGCAAGGATCATGAATACGGTATCGATCACTATCATCAGCATTTCTACATTCGTTCCAACAAGGACGGCAAAAATTTCGGCCTGTACCAGAGCGAGCAGGCGGACGAAGCGCAGTGGCAGACGTTGATTGCTCCCCGCGTGGAAGTGATGCTGGAAGGCTTTAGCCTGTTCCGCGACTGGCTGGTGGTAGAGGAACGCAGCGAGGGGTTGACCCAACTGCGACAAATTCACTGGCAGAGCGGTGAAGTGAAGCGCATTGCCTTCGACGATCCGACCTACACCACCTGGCTGGCATACAATCCGGAGCCGGAAACCGAGCTGCTGCGCTATGGTTACTCCTCGATGACCACGCCCACTACGCTGTATGAGTTGAATCTCGACAGCGGCGAACGTGTGATGCTCAAACAGCAGGAAGTGAAAAACTTTACCCCGGAAAACTACCGCAGCGAGCGAGTCTGGGTGAAGGCGCGCGACGGTGTCGAGGTGCCGGTTTCGCTGGTTTATCGCCCGGATAGCTTCGTGCACGGCAGCAACCCGCTGATGGTGTATGGCTACGGCTCTTACGGCAGCAGCATGGATCCGGCCTTTAGCGCCAGCCGCTTGAGCCTGCTGGATCGCGGTTTTGTCTTTGCCCTGGCGCACATTCGCGGTGGCGGCGAATTGGGGCAGCTGTGGTACGAAGACGGCAAGCTGTTCAACAAGCAAAATACCTTCAACGACTTTATCGACGTGACGGAAACCTTGATTGCTCAAGGCTACGGCGATGCCAAACGGGTATTCGCCATGGGTGGCAGCGCCGGCGGATTGCTGATGGGTGCGGTGATTAACCAGGCACCACAGCTGTTCAACGGCATCGTGGCGCAAGTGCCGTTTGTCGACGTGGTCACCACCATGCTTGACGAGTCCATTCCACTGACCACCGGTGAATATGACGAGTGGGGCAACCCGAACGAACGAGCTTATTACGACTACATTTTGCAGTACAGCCCGTACGATCAGGTCAAGGCGCAGGATTACCCGCATATGCTGGTCACCACCGGCCTGCACGACTCGCAGGTACAGTATTGGGAACCGGCCAAGTGGGTAGCGAAATTGCGTGAGTTGAAAACTGACGACCGCCAACTGCTGCTGTATACCGATATGGATTCCGGCCACGGCGGCAAGTCCGGGCGTTTCAAGGCCTACGAGGATATCGCGCTGGAGTACGCCTTTATTTTGGCGCTGGCGGAGTAACCTTCTGGCGGGCGGCTGGCGCTGCCCGCTTTCTTCAGCCGATCAGATAGTATTTCAGCGTGTGTTTCATGTCCGGGCTGAGATCTTCAATGGATTTCAGCATCCAGCGCAAATAGCCGGGATCTTCCTGCGCAATGCGATCAATTTCCTGCCCACGGTATTTTCCGAACTTAAACTTCTTCAACAGCACCGGCTGCTCGGTGATTTGCGCCATTTGCTCCGGCGTCCAGCCTGAATCCTTGATGATGCGTTGCAGCAGCGCGGCGGTCACGTAGCAGTCATACAATGCGCGGTGCGGATACAGCGTCGTGTCCTGCGGCAATTGCACATCCAGATTGAGCGCGTAGCGCAGATATTGGTTGCCGTATTTGAGGTCCGGGTACAGGTTACGGGCCAGCTTCATGGTGCAGATCCAGGCGCCGTTCATTTCAGGCAGTACGCCGCGATCGAAAGCCGCATTGTGAGCGACATAGTAGGGGCTGCCGAGATAACGCCCGATCGCCACCGCGATCCGCGGTTTCCCTTCGACCATCTGCTCGGTAATGTGGTGAATAGCCATGGCTTCAATGCCAATTGGCCGGTCAGGGCTGATCAAATCGCTCATGGGATTGGTGATTTGCCCGTCAATCAGATCGACAGAGGCCACTTCGACTACGCCGCCTTCCAGCCCGCAGGTTTCAGTATCTATTACGCGTAAATTCATGGTTTCCTCAGGATGGCTGCACAGGTTTAGCTTAACGGGCCGTTACGCCAATGCCAACCGTTGAAAGCGGGGACGTTATTTCAGGCAACAAAAAACCCGCCTTGGCGGGTTTAACTCTACGGTTAGAAGTTCGCTTACTCGCCGGACGTTTGCCCTTTTTTGGCGCGTTTGCCTGCGCGTTTTTCAGCAGGGGTTTTCAACGGCTTCTTCTTCGCATTTTTTTTGCTATCCATTCCCTTACTCATGATGGCCTCTCAGTTACCTATGGTTGGGTGGGTTGCTCAGCCATTAACCCCCTTACGCCTGTCGGATGCAAGCATGAAAGCAGGTGTTTTAGTTAATCGATTGTTTATAGGTTGAATTTTGTTTTTCAGGAAAGGCTGCTGAAAATATTTGATATGTTATAATATAACAATTAAATCCTAACCGGAGAGCGCCATGACAGTCGTTTCCATGTTAAACCAGCAACAGCTTCTGGCCATGCCGGAGTCTGACTACATGAACCCGGCGCAGCGGGCCTTTTTTCGCCAGCGCTTGCTGGAAGAGCAGCAAAAACTGCTGCAGCACATCGATGCGTTGAAGCGGGATATCGACAGCGGTGAAGTTTCAGGTGACGAAGCGGACAAGGCCGCGCGTGAAGAAGACTTGCGGTTGCTGTTTCGCCAGTTGGATCGCGAAAGCCGTTTGCTGCCGAAAATCAGCGCGGCGCTGACGCGTTTGTATAACGGCGACTATGGTTATTGCCGTGAAAGCGGAGAGCCTATTGGCCTGGCGCGCTTGCTGTTGCGGCCAACGGCGGAACTGAGCATTGAGGCCAAAACCGCGCAGGAAATGCGCGAACCGCATCTGCGTAAGCGGGGTTGATTCTACGGCTGGCTCCCAACGGCCAGCCGGTATTTTGCCGGCAAGTCGTATTCATTTTAAGCAAACGAACCTTAACTTGTTGGGGAGCGTAGGAGTTTTCAGGATTTACCGTTGACCAAATGAGTGGCTTCGGCTTTGATGAGGGTATGACCCACAGAGAGACGGAAGCGCCATGGAACAATTACGAGGTTTGTACCCGCCGTTAGCAGCATATGACAGCGGTTGGCTGGACACCGGGGATGGCCACCGGATCTACTGGGAACTGAGCGGTAACCCGAACGGTAAACCGGCAGTCTTTATTCACGGTGGACCGGGGGGCGGCATTTCTCCTTATCACCGCCAACTGTTCGATCCGCAGCGCTACAAGGTATTGCTGTTCGATCAGCGTGGCTGTGGCCGTTCCAAGCCGCATGCCAGCCTGGACAACAACACCACCTGGCACCTGGTGCAGGACATCGAACGGCTGCGCGAAATGGCCGGTGTCGATCAGTGGCTGGTGTTTGGCGGCTCCTGGGGCTCAACGTTGGCGTTGGCCTACGCACAGACTCATCCGCAGCGCGTCAGTGAAATGGTGCTGCGCGGCATCTTTACCCTGCGCAAGCAGGAGCTGCATTGGTACTATCAGGACGGCGCTTCGCGCTTCTTCCCGGAGAAGTGGGAACGTGTGTTGTCGATTCTTTCAGAGGAAGAACGCAAGGACGTGATTGCTTCTTACCGCCAGCGCCTGACCTCAACGGATCCGCAGGTGCAGCTGGAAGCGGCCAAACTGTGGAGCGTGTGGGAAGGGGAGACGGTGACCTTGCTGCCCAGCAGCGAGTCGGCTTCTTTTGGCGAGGACGATTTCGCGCTGGCGTTCGCCCGTATCGAAAACCACTACTTTACTCATCTGGGCTTCCTGGACAGCGACGATCAACTGCTGCGCAACGTTCCGCTGATCCGGCATATTCCGGCGGTGATCATCCATGGTCGTTACGATATGGCTTGTCAGGTACAAAACGCCTGGGATCTGGCGAAGGCTTGGCCGGAGGCGGAGCTGCATATTGTTGAGGGGGCCGGACACTCATTCGATGAGCCCGGCATCCTGCACCAGTTAATGCTGGCGACCGACAAATTTGCCGGCAAATGACACCGAGCCCGCCACTACGGCGGGCTTTTATTATTTGGATTTCGGTTCGTACGGCAGGCGCGAATACTTGTGCGATTCTGCACGGTAGTGCGCCACGCGTTCGCGGAAATAATCACGCAGGTGTTCGGGCTGTTCACGCTCAACCATTTCGGGGATCACCGGCATGTTGTAGCGCTCTTTGAACGCCACGCCGGAAGCTGCGAGATCAACGTTCACTTTGTCCATCTCTTCTTTGGAAAGCTCTGCCAAATTGTAACCCACCGTATTCTCCTTACTGTTACCGCATTGGATCAGCGCAGAAGGTAATCCACCCGGCGGCGCTTGGCAAGCCTGAAGCGCGCAGGGGGGGATGGTCGCCAATAACCGGTAACGGAAAAGGTTATTTATTATTCGTTCAGCAATGCAATTCATTTGTTATTTTAAATAAGAATGATTCGCTTTTTGATTAAATTTACAGATGGAAATAGTTATCATAATTATTTAAATGAATAATTAGTGTTTTTCATAACTATTTGATTTTGTTTTAATTTAAAATTAAATCATCGATGATGTAAATCAGGTGTGTTTATTTTGTTTTCGTCAGGGCATAATGCGGAAAAATTAAGTTGATACCTGCAAAATAAAGGAATGATTATGCTGACGCCTGAAATGACCAAAAAGCTGAATGAGCAACTGAACCTGGAGTTCTACTCTGCCAACCTGTATCTGCAAATGAGTGCCTGGTGCAGCGATAAAGGCTTTGAAGGTGCCGCGGCATTCCTTAAAGAACACTCTCAGGAAGAGATGCAGCACATGCAGCGCCTGTTCGAATACCTCAGTGATACCGGTGCACTGCCGCTGCTAGGCACCATCGCCGCGCCGCCGGTTGAGTTTGGTTCCCTGGCAGAGGTGTTCCAACAGACGTACGAACATGAGCAACTGATCACCCGCCAGATCAATGAACTGGCGCACGCGGCAATGACCGCTCATGACTATTCAACCTTCAACTTCCTGCAGTGGTATGTTGCCGAGCAGCACGAAGAAGAGAAGCTGTTCAAATCCGTACTGGATAAACTGGCGCTAGTGGGCAACAGCGGCAATGCCCTGTTCTTCATTGATAAAGATCTGAAGAAAATGGGTGCGGCCGGCGAAAACGGTAACGGCCAGGCCTAATCCTTTTGTAGAAAACCGCGTGTCGGCGTTGGCCGGTGCGCGGTTTTTTTATGCCCTGCATTTATCGCGGTTTTACAGCGATATGTGCTACTGGATCGCAAAATGCCAGCGTTCTGCTCGACTTGCATAATGACACTCGTTATCATTTGACGCGATACGCTACAGGGAAGGTTGAGAGTCAAAACAGGGGGTTACTCCCATAATTCTGTTTACCCGTGGCGCAATCATCTGCGGTGGGTTGGGCTGCTGATACATCGCCCTGGCGGTTAGCCTGGCTCCTTATCACCCTCGATTATTGCTTTAAGGGATATCACTGTGATCGGTAAAATTCGGACTTCTTATCGCCTGCTTTCCACCATTTTCGTGCTGTTTGTCGGGCTGTCCTCACAGCAGGCACTGGCGCATGCCCATTTAAAAGTTGAAACGCCGGCGGCAGATGCCAGCGTGAGCCCGGCACCCAAGGTGCTGACGCTCAATTTCTCCGAGGGCATTGAGCCCAACTTCAGCGGCATTAAAATCACCGGCCCAGACAACGCCGAAGTGAAAACCGGCAAGCTGCAGCTCGATGCGAACAACAATACCCAGGTCAATCTGCCTATCGAAGGCGATCTGGCGGCAGGCAAATATAACGTCAGCTGGCATGTGGTGTCGGTCGACGGTCATAAAACCAAGGGCCAATACAGCTTCACCGTAAACTGACCCATGAGTCTGGCGACCCTGTTTGTCCTGTGTCGCTTTGTGCACTTTGCGGCGGTGATGCTGATGTTTGGCTCCAGCTTATTCACCGCCTTATTGTCGCCGCAGCGCCTTTCTCCGTATCTCACCCGTGATGTGCGTCCTTTGTTGGTCTCTTGCACCTGGCTTGCCGGGCTTTCCGCTATTGCGTTGCTGGCTATTCAGGCCGGGCAGATGGGGGACGGCTGGGCAGATACCTGGCGGCTGGACGTGTGGTGGGCGGTACTGGGCACCACCTTTGGCGAGGTTTGGCGCTGGCACCTGGGCATTTCAATGCTGGCGTTGCTGAGCCTGTGGCTCGCCGAGCCACGTCGTACACAACTGCTGGCGCTGCTTTCCACATTGCTGTTGGTCAGCATGGCGTTTATCGGCCATGCGGCGATGCATGGCGGGGGGCTTGGCGCACTGCATCGTTTCAATCACGCGCTGCACCTGCTGGCGGCCGGGTACTGGTTTGGCAGCCTGTTGCCGCTGCTGGTCTGTTTGCGCTATCTGGCCCAACCGCAGTGGCGCAGCGACGCGGTGACCACATTGATACGCTTCTCGCGCTGGGGACACCTGGCTGTGGCGCTGGTGCTGCTGACCGGCGTAATCAACAGTTTGATCATTCTCGGCAGTTGGCCGTTGGACGTAGATTCTCCGTACCAACGCCTGCTGCTGTTTAAAACCGCGCTGGTGGCGCTGATGGTTATGGTGGCATTAGCCAACCGCTACGCCGTCGTCCCGGCGATGAGCAGCATGCCAAGGCTGGCGCAGCGCGGGCTGGTGCTTGCCTGCTGGTCGGAGTTGGGGTTAGGGGCGGTAGTGCTGCTGTTGGTCAGTTTATTTGCAACCTATGCGCCGGTATAACATTCCGGCTTGCCGGATGCCCCCAAACTGCGGGAAAATTGAATCAAATAGCAACCCTAAGGCCATAACATGAAATCGGTATTACTTGGCATGACGCTGCTGGCAACCGCGACCGGTGCTTTGGCAGCAGACCAACTGGTGAACATCACCAAGCTGGAATACGGCAAGCAGTGGGCGTTCACCAAAGAAGAAGTGACGCTGCAGTGCCGCAGCGGCGGTGCGTTGTTCGTGCTCAACAACAGCACGCTGATGCAGTACCCGCTTAACGCGGCCGCAGAAGCGCAGGTGAAAGCAGGGCAGCAACGCGCTCAACCGCTGGACGTGATCCTGCTCGATGACGCCGCCAATCCGGGCCATAAGATGAGTGTTGAGCCGTACCGCGAACGCGCCGAGAAGCTCTGCGCGAACTAATCGCTTATCCCCCAATGGCTTAGTGCGAGGTTAACCGGTGATGGATAATTGCACGAAATTAATTCCGTAATGAAACTATCACCGGCCGTGCGGCTGGCTGGCAAAAATAGCGCGGTAAGCTACTCTTAAAGTGCACGGCTGAACAAGCCTTGCACAAAATGCCAACTTTTAGCGCACGGCTCTCTCCCAAGAGCCATTTCCCTAGACCGAATATAGGAATCGTATTCGGTCTTTTTTTGTTTATCATTTTAAAACAGTAACTTATAAACAAAACAACCACTTATCACGCCTCCTGTTCTACCGTATTACACCCTTTTTCTTCCTCTGTCGCCACTTTGCCGCCACTGTCCTTGTACGTCTGTGTCAGAGGGTTGAGCGCTATTGCCTCCTCTAAATGGTCTGGCGCGAAATGTGCGTAGCGCATCGTTACCCTGATATCTGAGTGCCCAAGGATGCGCTGCAAGACTATGATATTCCCGCCACCCATCATGAAGTGGCTAGCAAAGGTATGGCGGAGCACATGCGTCATTTGCCCTTCTGGCAAGGTTATATTCGCCAGTCTCAGAACTCGATAAAATTGCTTGTAGCAAGGATCAAACTCTTTTTCATCCAGTATTGTGAGCTCGTCAAATAATTCTTTCGAGATAGGGACAGTTCTGTTTTTCTTCCCTTTGGTGTTGGTATACGTGATTTTATATTTTGATATCTGCGATGGCCTTAGTTTTGCGGCCTCATTCCATCTGGCGCCAGTTGATAGGCATATCTTTACGATAAGTGTTAGCTCTGGGTTGCCATGAGTATGGCAGGCGTTTATCAGTGCTTTTATTTTCTCATTGTTCAGCCATGCCATTTCCTTTTCTGGCTGATCAAACTCTCTGATGTTTTCTAGGGGGTTCGGAAAAGACCATTCCCCCAATCTTTTTAATTCGTTGAATACAGCCCGCAAAAAAGCTTGTTCACAGTTAACCGTTCCCGTGCTGACCTTCCTTGTTTCAAGACTGGTGCTATAGCCGTTATCGATTTCTCCGCGCAGCCGCTGATCGCGATAATGGGCCCAATCCCGTGGGGTAATCTCCGATGCTACCGGATCACCCATGCCGTTACAGATAATGACCAATTTGCCAAGTCGGCCTTTTTTGTCATTTAGCGAGCAGCCATGCAGCCTGTACCACAGATCGATCAACTCGCTAAGTTTTCGCTTGTCTTCCTTATCGCCAAGCCAAGGCTTGGCCTTTGCCTGGTCGAGCTGATAGCTCTCGAAGGCGAGCGCCTCCCCCTTGGTGGCGAATTGCTTACGGGTACGCTTGCCGCCCCTCCCGTTGTGATAGAACTCGCACAGCCACTTGCCGGTGCTCAATTTTCTTACGGTCATACTCGTAGATCCAGTGAACCAAATTAGACATTGAATACTGTATATAATAACAGTGTTCAATGTTTGTGTGCGGCTGGTTTAAACATGGATCAAAAAACCCGCCGGCAGCGGGTTGATGGTTAGAAGTGCAGGGCGGTTTGGCCAGACTTTGATGGGTGCGGTGGCGCCGGGTCTACCTGACCGGGCTTAACAATGGAGCGCACAAAAGTTTCCATCGTGATAAAGACATGACTGCAATTCACGTTTGTGCATTGGTTGTAACGCTCTTTTGTCGTTGCTGTCACTTCGTTACTACTGCGGGTGTGCGCCGCATGGCCACACAAAGGGCATCGCATCATGATATTAGCCTCTACTGTATCGATATACATACAATAGCACGATGTTTGAAAAAGCGAATATTAAACTTGCAAATCACTCCATATCGAGATCGGTTATCTTCACTTCAAGCTCCAGCGCCGTGGTAAATCCGCCATCTGCTACTGTGTGCGTGACGGTGGTTATCGTCCAGTCTGCAGCGTCGATCTGGCGCTTGAAACCTTTTACTGATACCGGCACTTCCGGGTAAAGCTCTGCCCGGCCCTTGGCCAGTGTAATTGAGAATTGCGCGGCGCCACGCTGGATTCGTTCCCAATTAGCCTTGGCTGCCCGGCGAGCGTTGGACGCATTTGCGTAGGTCCGACTCAATACATAAACGTTATCGTCGGTGCCTACCAGGTATTCTCCCTGTTTATCCTGGGCTGGCACTTTTGCGGTGGTCGTCTTACGCTTGCGCTTCCTCTTTACCTTTACCGTTTGTGGTTTTGCCGTTTTTGTGTCGAGCCAACTGGCTGAGACGCCGGTATAGGCATCTCTGTCGGCCAAGGTGAATTGGTGCTCATCACCGTCAGCGCGCACAATTGTCATTGCCGGTAGCGGCTTACCGCTGGCGTTCACGCCTTGGCCCTGCTTGATGAATAGCAGTCTTCCATATTTTACTGCAGCAATCGCACCTACGCGGCGCGCTAGGCGCATCAGGAAGCTGCCATCTGATTCATTCGTTTGGTCGATGTGGTCGATAGTCATGGCGGCCATTTGCGGACTGATGGCCTGCTCCAGTTTATGGCGGACTGCAAATTGTTTAACGATCTCGCCGATGGTGGTTTTTGAATATGACTTTTCACGCTTGATATTAAGCGTGTTCCTGAAGTCGGCGCTTCTGCCGCGCAGTGTCACCTTGTCTGGCGCGCCGGAATGGCCAATCTCGTCAATAGTGAAGGCGCCTTTATTGATCATTGGTTCGCCTTTCCAGCCCAACTGCAGCTCCAATTTGACACCGCGCGAAGGCAGATCAACAGCGCCATCGGCATCGTCAAGTTCGATATCAAGCTGATCCGCCTCGAATCCGCGGTTGTCTATCAACGTGAGGGATATCAGCCGGCTTTCCAGTCTTGTGGTTATATCCTTGCCATTAAGAATGATCTTGAACGCGGGCGTGCTATCCCGTCCGCTTAACCAGTCTGGTGTGTTCATGAAAGAAGCCCTCCAATAGCTGTTGCCGCCTGGTCTTTCATGATGCTCAGTTGTTCCTGCAGGTCGCCGAGCATTGTGCCCAGGTCATCATCCACGCGCTTTAACTTAAGCGTGAACTCAATGCGCCGGGCACCGCCATCCTTGAAGAATACGGACTTGTTAAGATCCAGCCCTTCAATGACAAACATCCCGTAAATGGTCCCGCTACCATCCAGCAAAGACCACGCTTTACCCAGATCGGCGATTGTTTGCAGTGCCAGCAATGACAGGCGGCCGCCGGTGATTTCCGGCAGCAACACGCCGCTGAGTGTAATGACGTCGTTTTCTGGGCCCACATATTGCGCTGAGGGCCGTCTCCCCACTCTATTGTTAGTTGGGTAGCGCCAGGCCATTTGATGCTGCAGCTCCTGATAGGGGACCGTTTCAAGCATAAAGACGTATAACCCGAGTGCCATCATCATAATTCCCACCCCAGATCTCGATCTGAAAAATTACTGCGCGCCTTGGCCGCGTCTTTTTGCATGTGCTCCCGGAGCGCTTTCACAGCATCTGTTGCAACAGCTTTGCCGTTCTGGTTATTCCTGGCATCAACACTGAGATCGATCTTCGGCTGATAGTAGAAATTACCGCCGCTTGGAGCCTTAACTGGTTTCATGCTGGAGCCGGTAAAACGAATGGCCATATCATTGGCCGTGTACCCTGTTGGCGCCGGCTCGCCCACCGAACCATATTTCTGGGCGATAGGGTTATTTTTTAGCAGCTCATTCGTCTGGGCTAATGCCTCGTTTTTTTGCGGCAACAGGTCCAGCTTTTCAAGCAACCATTTAAAGCCATCCATGACGGCGCGCAGCGGGGCGGTGATAACGTCCAGTCCTCGCTTCAGGCCAATGCCAATTTTTTCAGCAGCGCTACTGGCCGACCGTTTTATTTCTTCCCAGGTTTCGCTAGCTCTGGCGCTTATGCTGGTCCAGACGCCAGAAATGTAATCCTTGATGGCCTGCCATTTCTCGCTGGTATATGCACTGATGTTGTCCCATAGCTTTTTGATTTTCGGGCCCAATGTGCTCCAATTCATCCAGATGTAGAGTGCTGCTGCTGCGATGGCTGCAGCCACAGCAAGGATAGGGTTTGCTAACATCATTCGGCCTACCCAGATAATGGCAGTACCCACGCCTTTTATAGACCTGGCCAACATGCCCATCACCGATGGCCCCTTAATCCCCAACATTGTCAGAGAAAACCGAAGCAGGGCGAATGGCCCAAGGATTGCTGCAACTCCAATCATCATCCCACCAAGTGCAACCGTAACCAGCGTAACAACCGCCGCCGTCTTAACAAACGCTGCAGCCAGCTTTGGGTGGGCTTCAATAAATTTCCGAGCCCATCCAATTCCACGTTTAAACCAGTCGTTCACGTCCATCAGTGGCTTACGCAAAGGCTCGCCCAGATCACTAAACATGTTTTTTGCGGTGGTCTTGAGCAGAAGAAATTGGGAGGACAAAGAATCTTTATCGATATTCGATTCCCTCTGCATAGACCCCTTGGCCTGGCCACCCTCGACCAACGCCAACTGGCGATCTAATTCGCCGATGTTATTTGCTAACTTGGCAGCGTCGTCGCCAAACTCTTTGCCAAAAAGCATTGTCATTGCGCTTAAGTGTTGCGAGGCCGGCAGTTTCTTGATGCGTGATAGGACATCTCTAATTGTGCCTATTGCATTCGTCGCTATGCCTTTTTCCAAGTCCTTGGCATTTAGCCCTAATAGGCTCATTCCCTGAATGAAACGCTTGCCTTGCATTGAAGCAATGCCCAACTCACGCACCATTGCCTTACTGGCTGACGCCGCCACTTCTGGTTGTGTCCCTAGGGAGAGGAACGTCGAAGCCAGTGCAGCGGCTTGTTTATAATTCAACTTATCGGCAACATCGCCCATGCGCTGAAGAACGTTAATAATATCAGCGCCTTTTGATTGTGCGTTGTCGTCTAAGTAGTTCAGGGCGTCGCCGAGTTCTTCGATCCTTTGAGTTGGCACATGATAGAGGAATGCTATTTTCCCCAAATCATCGGCAAGTTGATCGGCGGGTAATTCGAAAGCCTTTGCAGCCTTGGCAGAAGTTGCGGCGAAAGAAAGTAAATCAGCTTTCTGTTTTTGCCATGGATCCTTATCGCTCGATACCCCCATTCGAGCACCGCCCTCCACTAATGCAGCGAAATCTGCAGCACCGTTTTCCATTGGGAGTTGCTCTGATGCCGCCTTTATTGCTTGCTGCATTTCGTGGTATTTGGCTGTGCGTTTACCATTATCGTCCAATAATGGGTTAACCTGTTTAGCCACGCCTTTCATCGCGTCTTCAATAGAGCTATAGCTTTTCACTGCCGCTAAAACAGGGGCACCCATAGCCACCCCTGATGCAATAGTTGCCGCCCCCGTTCCCGCGATGTTGTTTCTCAGCTCTCTGGTTTTGTCATATTGCGCTTTTGCGTCGTTCATTCTGCGCTGTTGCTCGCCAGCGCGTTTTAGTTGGCGCTCCTGCTCCTGCAGCAGCCGGTTATAGCGGGCTGTTTCGTTGGCGATTCTGTTTGTAGCACCGGCGCCATCGGTGGCAGATACCCCCATGCGGTAAAGCTCGGAGCGCACCCTGCCCATTTGAGCGACTTCGCTTTTTTGCCTTTGCTCCAGTCGGTCTACCGCGCGCCACTGATCCTCTAGGGCTTTTGTCTGCTTTTTGGTGGGGTTCTCAAGCGCGCCCATTTCACGCGTCATCATCTGGGCTTTCAGCTTGGCGCCGGCCAGCTCGTCGGCTGTTTTCTTAATGGACGTCTGCAGCGAATTGAAGGTGTTCACCTGGTCGCCGGCGGCGCTCAGTCGCTTCAGTTCATCACGGGAGTTTTTGACGGCAGCGGCCAGCGCTTTATTGCTGGCCTGCATGGTCTTAAAGGGGCGGGTGATTTTGTCCACCGCGTTCAGGATAACCTGCAGTCTTAGATTGCGGTCACTCATCACTTTCTCCGCTTCGAATCAGTGCCCGGTGCCGCCAGTCCCAAAGTTCGGTTAAGGTGAAAGGGTACATTTCCGACGGCGGCCAGTGGAAGATGGCGGCGATATCCGCCATCAGGTCTTCAACGGTTAAACCGGCCGGGATTCCAGCGCCGATTTCGGCAACAAAAAACTGACGATGCCGCCGGCCAGTTGCGTAAAGTCAGCCGGATCCATTTCGCTGATTTCCTGCGGCGTCAGTGACGGTGTGGAAACGCGCGGCAAGACGGTTGCCACCGCGGAATAATCCATTTCCAGCAGGTCGGCAAGCTTCACGCCGCGCAGCGCGCCAGACTGCGGCTTGGTTAGGGTGATCTCGGTGATTTCGGTCTTGCCGCGTTGGATTGGAGTGTCCAGCATTACTTTGGTCGGTTCGGTCATTTGGTTGTGCTCCACGATTTTCAGAGAGAAGAGGGCGCCGGCGTTCCGGCGCCGAAGGAATTACAGACCGATGGCCTGGCGGTGTTCAGCCAAGCGGTCGACGCCGCCAAAGCTTTCGATCATGTTCACCGTGTCGATCTCGCAAATTTCCTCGCCGGCGATGGTCAACTTGAAGTAGGTTACGGCGGTAGAAATTTTGGTGGTCGAGTTTTCGCCCTGCTTGTGCTCGCCAAAATCCAGCTCTTTATGGCGGCCACGGATCACCGCTTCGACCGCCTGCACTTCGCCGGTGTCGTCGCGCTGAATTGAACCGGTATAACGCAGCATGACGCCGTCCAGTTTTGATACGCCCATTTGCTTAATCGGCAGGGCTTCGATGCCGCCGATGGTCCATTCAACATCAAGCGCGTCATCATCCAACCCCAGATCGACTTTGGCGCTACCGCTCATGCCGCCGCCGCGGTAGTTCTCAAGTTTGCGCGTCAGCTTTGGCAGCGTCAGGGACTCAACGATCCCTTGCCAGTTGTTCCCCTCATTGAAGAGGTTCAGGTATTTCAATTTGCGTGGTAATGCCATTGCGTGCCCCTTAGCTGTTCACGTTCTGGGTGAAATTGACCAGGTACTGATCAGTGATGCGCTGGCGTAACAGCAGGTTTTCCAGCGGTGGGACCGGCGTATAGTCGTAATCAATGGCCAGTTTCCCGGCTTTCAGCGTGTCCTTGTCGTTGGCTGCATCATCGATCCAGGCATTACCGTCAATGATGTAGCCGGCAGATTTCAGCTCACGGAATTTAGCCTTGATACCTTCCAGGATATCTTTGGCCAGTGACGGGTGCAGTGGCATGTCAACGGCCCACATGTGCGCCTCTGCCATTGTGTCTGCCAACACCTGCGCAGTGCGGGTGTAGTTTTCAAACTGGAACAATGGATCATCGGAACAGGTGCGGGAGCCCCAAAACTTATAGCCATCTTTGCGGATTAGTGTGGTGACGTCGTTCTTGTTCAGCAGGTTGGCATCGGTTGTGCTGTCCTGCAGGTCCCAAAACACATCCGCACTGATGCCGGTCACGCCATTAACGCCGACGTTTGACAGCGTTTTGTGCCAACCGGTCTGCTGGTCAATTTTGGCGCGCAGCCCCAATGCGCGGGCGGTAGCGAAAGCCTTCGCGTCTGCATTGGTCACAGTGTCCCAGCTCAGAAAATCTGGCCAGATCAGCATGGCTTCGCGCTGACTGAAGTTCTCGCGATACGCGATAGCTTCGGAAACCGTCGTGCAGCCATAGGCGCTCAGATAGGCGAAGGCGCGCAGGCTCTGCGCTACTGACAGCAATTCAGTGGCGACGGCTTTACTGTCGTGCCCGGGCACGCCCAAAATACGCGGCTTCACGCCTAACAAACTTTGCGCAGCCAGCAAGGCTTTCATGCCTGTTTTTTTGCCCGTGGTGGCGTCGACGCCGCCGATGATGTTGGTTGTGGTTTCCGCCTCTGTTTCGCCTTGTTCAACACGGACAACAACGGTAACAGGTTTAGCCTGGTCGGCGATGGCGTCTAGGGAGCGGGCGAGGGTGCCGGTTTCGCCGGCCTTGCCGCTGGCGGCCAGAACATCGGTCAGCAATACAGGGGTGTTTAGTGGGAAGGCCGCAGCATCGGCATCGTCGGCGGTACAGACCATCCCCACAATTGCGGTGCTTACGGTTGTGATTGTGCGGGTGCCCTCGTTAATTTCGAGGACACGAACGCCATGATGATAATCTTCAGCCATCGGGCGGATCTCCGGTTCCGGTTAAGGTTTCTCCGCTATGGTGTTCGCTGATGGCATTAAGTGCATGCGCTGGGCATTGTGTGGTGGCTGGCACAATGGCCAGGTATCTTGCTGCGGGGTTATGTTTTTCCGGTGTGGCCAACACAATCAATGATGGCTGTGCTGCAGGAAAAAATGAAGCCCCGGAGTGGGGCTTATGCTACACGGTGCCACAACATTTGTAGCTTGTGGCGTTCGACAACGCTGATCGCCTGGCCCTGGCCGAGTGCTTCCGTTTGCGCCCAAACGGTATGAACGTGCGGCGGTACGGTGACCTCGTGGATATGGTCTTCAGCCTCGCTTGTGTAGTTGCGTTTTCTGTGGCTGTCGTTGTCGGAACCAACAATATAATCGTCGTCCCACGCCTCGCCGGGCGCGGACATTCCTCCCTGATGCCTGTGCCTACCAGCTGGCGTTGTTTGCAGCGTTTGCGCCCCTTGCTCGCTTGTGCTTCCCGACACATTCAGCACTGACTGCGGCAGGTTGGCTCGCGCAATGGTCACGGTGTCGCTACCACCCTGGGTGCCTACGTCGGAACCGTCTGCTTTTGCCGATCTGATTGTTAGGTTTTCACCGGCATATTCCCACGTTGACCACGGCCAACGTTCATTAGGATTTAAGTTCTGGTTGAACAAACGAGAAGTTCCCACAGGATTATCCAGTTCCCATGCCTGGCGGATTGCGGTCGCAATGGCAGCTTTGATGGCTGCCGGCGTTGCGGCTAGTTCTTCGCTGTCGCTGTCCGTAGCGTTGCTCAATTGAGCAAATCCTTTGGCTTCTAACGTGGCGTCTGGGTGGTTACGCGATTGTTCATGGTCTGACAATTGCTCATCGGTATAGTCTTTGACCTTTTCTTCCAGAGTATTGACGTCTTCGACCGTTGCCAAAATAACAGACGGATCAGCAATCAATTCCACCGCCGCCGTGCTGCTGACTTTCAACTGCATCCTGATGATTTGGAAGCGGCCGGAACCTTCGGCCAGCAATGGCTTATAGGTTTCCGGCATGTTGCCAACGGCAATGCATTCGCCATCCTCGGCATATAGCGCCAACTCGCGAAGCCAGAAGCCGCCAATTTGTGGCGGCATAATCATTTCAGCTTCAATAACACTGGCGTCACTGTCAGCGATCACCAGCTTATTCAGTGCGCCGCGGTACTGCTCTTTGATCAGACTGGCGCTGCCAGCGTTTGGCATCGACAAAAGGCCGCCACCATCGCCAACGGCCATTTCTGCGATGGCTATCGGCTGGCCGGTGGCTGCGGCATTCGCTATGCGCTCCGCGCCGGCGGCAGTGATCAGCGTGAGAAACTTTTTATCTGCCATATCCCCACCTGTTAATTAACGAATTCGCCACGCAGGCTCATGATCGTCTTGATTTTGTCGCGTTTATCTTTCTGATCTTCGGCAGTCAATACGCGGTCATACGCAGCGAAGCATCCCCACGTGCCAGGCAACCCCATATTTTGCTCGGGGCTGGGAGCACCATTAAGAATTAACGGGCGAGCTGACTTGGATCGCTTGGCAATCGGTGTTGCCCTGCGCTCACCACCGGAGCGTGTTATAGAAGCCTCAGTGTTTGAGACTGTGACAGTGAATCGCGTCCAACCACCTACCGCGCCGCCGTGCTCCACTGATGTCACAGAAATTGTTCCTGCCTGCCCGTTGTTAACATCTCCAGTGGCAACCTGCAAAATCAGCGCACCATTCGGTTCAATGCGCAATTGAATACCTGAAAATGGTGCTACACCAGGATAAAAGTTAGAGAAAATGCGGCCTGAGACTGCCGGCAGATTCATATTGATGCATATAGCAAACGTCATTTCGTCAGTTTCGATAATGCCCGTATCAGCGCCATGCGCCGAGTCAGCAACAGCGATCATTCCGCGCTTGGTAAAATCGTTCTCTGTCACCAGGTCGCGGGCATTTCCGCTGGAATCGTATTTATCTTGCATACCGTATGTGGCGAGGCTGGCATCGTCATTCAGCAGCATTTCCGGCTCAGCTAATTCCAAATCACTGGCATTAACGACGCCATCACAAATAATAATCATACTGCCTCCTGTTTTAATAAACCCATTTGACCAACACCGATGGTTGCCATATTAGCTGCGATAATGACGGTAATTTTCGTGACATTTACTGGGACAATAATGTCGTAGCTGAATGTCATAAATTCACCTGTTGAGTGATTCCACGTCCTAATCCCTGCGAGATTCGTTTTGAATTCGTCGTTCGCTTCGAGATAACAGGCTGTTGAGTTTTTATCTGTAACGTCGGTTTTTACTCTGAAACTGAATGTGCGTTTTTCACCCGGCGTAACGATCACAGTTTGCGATACCCGCGCAATTGTTGTTCCCACGCCTGTTACGGTGAGGACGTTACCGACGACTGCAGGGTCTGTCGAAATAGCGATGCTGCCAGCCTCCACTGTCCAGCCTGCGGGCACACTCGCGGCGACGTCCAGAAACAGCGGGTTAACAATGGCATTTGGCCCGCCGGCGGTCGCAGGGTTGGCAATCGCGAGCTGTGGATATACCGGCATTGTGTACGGCTCCACTGCCTCAGCTAGCGTTTTACCCATGTGAAATGATCCTAGTGAGACAGGGTGTGATGGGTCTGGCTGCCCATTCGGCAGCACACCGTTATAGCCCGGTTTCCATCCATCAGTTACAGGGTCAACTGTCGCGGCACGCATATTAACGAACGGAAACCCCTGCTCAATTGAGAATGCATGTAGAAATGCATTAAGCGCATTTTCACGGCCCTTCAGCTCTGGGTCTTCGTTATTTTGAGCAGCCATCGAACATACAATAGGGATAATCCCGTTCTTTCTGAATTCGGTCAGAATATATTTAATGTTGCCTTTTATTTCCGCTATTGAGAATTTAAAGCTGCCGTCGCTATTTTTTTGAATGACGTCATTACGGCTGCCAAGGTATGTGATAAACCGAGGTTTTGCCGCTATTGCGGGTTTTAAATGATCTCGGATCATATCGGCATTTGTATAGCCACCTGTTGCCCATTGTCCGATATATTTAATTCTTCCGCCGCTGAACATGGAAGCCCATACTTGCCACGAACGCGCGTTATACGTCCATCCGCGCGGCTTACCAGCTTCGACTGGATTGCGACCGTTATCCGTTAAGGAGTCACCGAAGCCGCCAAGCGTGTTCTGCAACAGCCCGATATGTGTTTCCATCGGAATGCCGCGATATTCAAGCGTGCCTGCGCTATCATCGCGGACGGCCAGCAGGCGCTTTCCTCCCGTGACCAGATTAAACAGATACCCCGGACGGGTGCGGCGTAATGCAGATGGGCCGATAATCAGTTCTCGCAGAATATTCATGTAATCGGAGAAGGTTTTACCAGGCATCTCTTTTTCACTGTTCTCATTGATTGAGAACATGCTCTTACCCTGTCGGCTGACAAAATCGACCGGTTTTTTTGAGCGGGGCATTGTCAGCAAGCCACGCGTGCGCTTGTCGGTCGCCGAGGCCAGCAACTCTACAGCCTCAACGAATGCTGCCGTGACAATTTTCTTTCCCGTTGGCGTGACAACCCCGTCTACGTTCTCGTATTGCTCCACCCAATAATTAGTTATTGGAGAGTTAACGGTAAACAACCGGCGGGTTTCTGTACCGGCGGTGACTGCGGCCTGAGCCTCTTCAGGGCTATCGTATATTTTCGCATCACTCATCACTGACGTGTTGAGTTTATCCACGTCGTTTTTTAATGCAGCAGTGCGGTTTGCCAATTGGCGGGTTGGTATGTTAGCTACGCCATCACGGCCGCCCGACACTTCATCCCCGCGCTGGATCTGATATATCGAATCTTCCCACTTTGCCTCTTCTCTTAATTCAGCCATGTTATTTCCCGGAGTAGTGATAGCCGCTGCCGAAGCGCGGAATGCCGTTGTATTTAATGCTGTCCTTCGGCTCATAGTTGGCCGGGTAAACAGTCACTATATCGCCGTCGTGGACGCTGGTTGCGGAGTACACCAGGCCGTTTGTTCTGGTGCTCAAACTCAATTGCCAAATATGGCGACTGACTGGTTTGGCATCGCCAATTAGCCGCTCCAACTCGTTTACAATTTCTTCGGTGATCCCGATTTCCATCACGTCAATCGTTAAACGAAAAGTTCCAGCAGGGTCGGCAACCTCCCACCATTCCTCGATCGTCATGGTGTACCCCATGTTCTCGATCACGCGATTAATTGCCGCGACTGTCCCTTTCCGTCGGTGAATGTAAAAGGCATCTTTAACGGCCTTGCGCTTTTCTGCTGCTGGCCATTTTTCATCCCACCTATCGACCGAAAAGGCCCAGGCAAGGTAGGGCAGAAAAACAACCGGGCATTTGTCCGGGTTCCACAGGTCGCGTAGAGGCACATTCAGATCGCTAACCGCAGCGCATGATTCCGCTGCTCTGCGCTCAAGCGCAGAGGAGCCTGGCGGCAGGAGGCTATTCATCCGATCCACCGATTGCAATGCGAGCATTTGTGCAGTTGGCGGCCTGTGTTTTGTCCAGCACAACATCGGCAGGCGGGCTGTTTAGCTCTACACGTTGCACACCCTGGGTGTGCAGCGCGGCGTAAATTGCAGTTAGGCGAATGTCACGGCCAAGGCGGCGCTGCTCGTTAATGTAGGCGTTCAGGCGTTTTTGTGCGTCAGCAAGGATTGGCTCCTGCGCCGGCCCCGGATAGACATAAAGCACGGCGTCAATCTCATAGTTGATGATGCTGGCAGATTGAACCGTGAGGCGATCAGCTACAGGCCGTACCGCCTGATCGTTAAGTGCGGCGTCCACTTTCGCCAGCAGTTCAGGGGAGGCCGTTCCGTCCCCTTCGCGAGAAAGAATAGTGACAGTGACCAGCGCCGGCGCAGGGCTAATTGCTGATGCGTCGGCAACCGTTCCATCTGCGCTCAGTGCGTGGAACTCATAGGCGCCGGTTGGTCCTGCGACGCTCATTCCCTCAAACGCTGCCGGGATACGCTGGCGAAAATCTGCATCTGATTCCATTACCGCTTCAACTGGCGGAATGGCTTCGCTGTCAGCCGGGGTGATCATCAGCCGCGGCGTGTTGTTGTTGGCGCCAAGCTGGTCGAGGTCGCCACCGATGGCATACGCCACCATTACGGCTTTTGCAGCCTCGTTGATGCGCTGGCGCAATAGCACTTCTCTATAAGCATTCTCCTGCAGCAACATCACGATCGGCTCGGATTCCAGCTCCAAGGTGCGTGCTATGGCCTCGCGCTGATCGTCAGGATAGAGCTCAAGCAGGCGCACCTTTCTTTCCTCAAGCAGGTCTTCAAAGCTCAGGGTTTCCACTACCTGGGGCGGCGGCAGCTGCGAAAGGTCGATCACGCTCATGATGCGCTCCCGTAAGGAATTGAAATATTGATGCTCGCCGTGGTGTCGTTCCTGCTGCCGGAGACGTCCACAATCATTTGGCCGTCAATCTGCGTGGTCACAGTGACGGCCGTCAGTGATACGCGCGGCTCCCAGCGGTTGATAGCGCTGTATGCTGCGGCCATCAGCCGCAATCTTGTTGTGTCGTTTTGAGGCTGGTCGATCAACTCGGACATCAGCGAGCCGAAGGGGCGCCGGGTTATCCTGCTGCCGATTGGGGTCAGCAAAATTTTGCTGATTGATTGACGAATGTGATCGATATCTTCGACGGCGCGGCCGCTACTGGTGTTCATGCCCTGGTACATCATTTCACCGGCCCTCCCGATTCTTCGTCGCCTTTCTTCACCCCACTATGCGCATGCTCATCAACGATGACGCCATTAGATGTGAAGTGGCCATCAGTGTGGGTGATATTGCCCCTCATCGTCCCTCCCTCAGTCACTGACAACTGTGCTGTTTGCAGCAATTGAGTGCAGGTGACTTTCGGTGTTTCCAATATGATCCCTGTCGCCGCCTTAAATATTGCTGTTTTCACACCCTCCACGGTCAGGGCGCCGGCTTCGGGGTCATAACTAAACCTGGCGCCGTCGGGGAACTCCGCAACCAAGGCGCCCTCCGAATTCGAGGGGGCGGGGTGGGCGTCCGAAAAAATCGCTGGCAGGACAAATGCGGTTGTCAGTTCGCCGGCCATGCTCAAAATCAGCACCTGCTCCCCGACAGATGGCGCCCACCATGTGCGTGCACTGCCTGCGCGCATGGTCAGCCATTTGAGCGGCGCGGTTTCAAGCCCGCCGGTTTGCACACGGCATAGGCCGTTCTCTGTATCGACCTCGGAAATGGTTCCGATTCGGATCAGATTGGTCAGCAAGCGCAGGAGTTCAGAAAGTTGTGTATTCATTGGCACAGCCTGCCATTTTAATGTTTATTTCGGCATATCGATGACTTGTGTGAGTCATGGTACAATTTCGCAGAACTTATGCCGGCAGGAGATGAAAATGGATGCAGTGGAAATTATTCAAGAACTAAATAAATTCAAAGATAGAATAAATGGCGAAGTAGTTGATGCTTTTGATGATCGAAGCCGTGATTTTGGTGAGGAGCGGTTTGAAGCTTTTAAAAGGTCATTTGTTAGTTTTATAAAAAAAGAACTACCGTCTGAACAGGTTCGTTGTAATGCTTTACTTATAGATCATATTTATAGTTATAACAGGTATGTATCTCGAGGTGATAATTTCCTAAAAAACAAAGGAGAGAAAATAATTGCATATATAGATTCTTTAATTATTGATATCGATAACGGTGAATTCGATTTAAGACACAATACAACGAAGGATTTCTCCCTTACCATGGAACCAATAAAAAATGAAAATAATGTCAAAGTATTTAACAAAGTTTTTATTGTTCATGGGCATGACGGCGAGATCAAATCTAAAACTGCAAGGTTTATAGAAAAATTAGGTTTCGAAGCTGTTATACTGCATGAGCAAGTTAGTCGAGGTAAAACTATAATTGAAAAAATAGAACATTATACTAACGTTAATTTTGCTATAGTTCTATATACTCCGGATGATCTTGGTAATGCCTGTTCACTGGCAGAGTCTGGAGGGTTAAAATATCGTGCAAGGCAGAATGTGATTTTTGAACATGGATATCTGATGGCTAAAATTGGAAGGGAAAACGTAGTGCCTCTTGTTAGTGGTGATCTGGACTTACCTAATGATATAAGTGGTATGGTTTATGTTTCTGACTCCAATTGGGAAATAGATATTGCCAGAGAAATGAAGTCATCAGGCTATAGTATTGATTTTAACAAACTATATTAGAATGACGTAATCCAGTGTTATTTCTTATTTTTTGAGATGCTCGATCAGGATGTCACCGACGGCAGTTATGGCTGGATCATTCAGTCCAAATAATTGGCGGGCGTCGTATTTCACGGTTGGACCGCGCTTACTTACTTTGTCACGCAGGCCGTAATGGTGCACGCGCGCAATGCGCATAACGCTGCCGGCAAAGTAAACGGCGGCTTCGTCTGCCGTGGTTGCTGTTTTCATAAAGCGAGTGGTCTGCAGCTTGCTGAACATTTTCCGGCGTATCCGCCCCTTTTTGTTTCGGCCTTGCGGTTTTCGCTCGGCATACGGGGTTCCGTCCGGGTTGCGCTGCTGGCTGATTTGCAGTCTCTGGCGGCGGCGCAATTCACTAGCCCACTGGCGAGTTAGCTTTTTCCTCGCTGCTGGGCTTAGCTGTGAGGCGAGGGCGGCCAGCCAGTCTTCAATTTGAATAAAGTCACTCATTAGGCGCCCACTGATCGGCGTAAGGTGGTTCCGGCTCAGGGACGGCTTCTACAACCATTTGGCCGCCTGCCTCTTTCACGATCACGCGCTCTGTTAGCTTCAGGTTTATGCTGACGTCGCAGGTGGTATTATTCAGAATATCCACCTCAAACGTGAAGCCCTTATCTCTGCTGTCTGGGTTCGCCATGATGTCCGGCTGGTTGCGGCGAAGCCAATACAAAATCACTGCGTTCAGCAGGTTTTGGTCTGCTGAAAAGTCAGTTATCACCAGGTTGAGTGTGTACTGGTATTCGAATGAAATGGTTGGCGCCAGGCTTGAGACAACAGCCCCCTCATCAACAAAGATGTGCAGTTTGTCTGGATTTTTCCCCAGATATTCGATCCCGTCAGAGAGAGCTTTTCTCAGTGATTCCGGCTTGTTCATCGCTCTTTTCCTGGCATTGAATAATGGTATCGACCTGATCGGCACACATCGCCCAGGCCGCCTCTACGCGGTTTTTTTGCTGCTCCAGATCCCCGTTGGTGAGCGGGTTACTGGCCGGCAACTGGCAGGCGATCAACCTCGGACAGCCAGGCGCGATAAGCTGCACCCCCGGTGATTGCCGGTCTGGCGTGCAGGCGCACAACATCAGGAGGCAAGCGGCCATCAGCCCAGGCTTTAAGCTCCGCATTTTCACGGTACAACCTCGCAATTAAATTTTCACGTTGTGACAGAAGGGCGGCCGTGTTGGTCATCTGCTGACGCAACTCGGCCTGCGCCCGGTTGTTATTACTGGCGATCAAGCCCAGGGTTATCAGCTCGGCATTTTTAGCTGATAGCTGCGTTTCCATTCCCTCAATGGTTTTTCCCTGCGCCTTGATGGTTGCTTGCTGGTCGCTGACGGTTTTTTCAAAGGTGCTCAATCGCCAAGTTTTCCACCCTAACGCCACGGCGAGAGCCAGGACGATGGCGGCCACGATCAACCAACTGCGCGGAATGACGGCGGTCATGCCAGAGCCCCACCATAGCTGACGTATTTTTTCAGAAGGGTTTCAAGCTTGTGTTCGGGCTGGCCATATCCGGCACCCGGCAGACTCGCCCAGATATTGCGGCACTTTTTCAAGGCCAACTCTATCCGTCCGGCGTTGATGTCAGCCAGGGCGCCGCGCTCGCGGATTAGTTGGATGGCCCATTTATCTTGTGATACCGGCCCAAAGTCTGGCAGCTTCAGTGCGGTGCGGTAATGGTCCCAATCCCTGATTAAAAACTGGTAGCCACCTGATGCCGTGCTGCTCTGCCCGCGATTGTTAAATACCTTGCCAGGACGGCCGCCAGCGAACGGGTGATCTCGGTAGCTGGCGAAGGTTTCTGCCTTGCCGTCGATGCCGGTCACGATCACGTTGTAGCCGTCGTCCGACCTGGCCAAAAGCGCGGCGCCAATTTCACTGAATCGCAGCGTGTCTAGATAGGCGTTAATGTTAGGAGTGGTGACGATGCGGGCCATTTTTCCCCCTGGCTTTTTGCTTGGCTGGCGCCCGCTCTTTTGTTGCAGACGGGGACGGGATGATTGCCATGATGTTTCCGCGTGAACGCGTGACTGCCATCAGAATCATGAAACTGAAAAGGGCAGTTAGCGCCCCCGACTGCGGGAAACGGCCAAACGCGGAAAAAATTGGCACGGCGGCGCAAATCATGATCACGACGTAGGCGACGCCGCTGGCCCACGGTTTATGTGTTGCCCCTCTGCGCTGGAAAGCCAGCAGGCGGCCGGCAATGAGCAAGCAAATGATCGACGTTATCCAATGCATGGTTATTTCCCCCTGAATATGCGGAAAATCGGGCTATCCCCGTCCAACTTCTGCAAGGCAACCAATAAGATTTTGATGGCCACACCTGCGGCGACAAACGCGCCTGCGCCCAACTTGACCTCAACATCCAGCCCGGTGGCTTTCTTCAGCAGCGCGGCCGCTATCGGGGCGAACAGGCAACCGGCAATAAAGCTACTTATCCATAGCGCGCCGCGGCGCTTCAGCGTCAACTCCTGCGATGCCAACACAAACAATGAGGCGCCACCAAAGGCGCCGAGGACAATTGGCGCGGCATCGCCAGACAAGACGGAGAGAAGCGTGATCCCGCCAAATGCGAATAAAGTGGTGCCGCTTGTTACTGGTTCGCCCATGACATCAATCCCAAAGTTGAATAATTTGCTGTGTGGGTGTCGGCGCAATATCCGGCATTTCTACCGGCGTGCCGTGCGGAATAAATGGCCCGATTTCTGCCAGGCCTGGATTGGCCAATAAGACGACTTCGGATAGCCCCGCGGTGCGGCCATAGTGGCGCCAGCACAGCTCATCAACGGTGTCGTTTTGGTGGGCTATTACTTTCATCAGATCAACTCTACTGTCATGTGTTTTTCGCCCTGGATCAGCCGCATAGCCCAGCGAGCATCCCGCCAGAGCTCATCAATGGATTCGTCCATTTCGTCGGCTCGCTTTCCGCCGGCCCCAGTTGCATCAAAATCGCGATATCGCTCGTTTAAATTAGCCTTTGTGATGCAGTACACCGCGCGGCTGTAGTGCTGAAGCAAAACGCTTTCGTCGTCCAACTTTTCTGCCGGCACATTTTCCAGAGCGGTAAAACCGGCGGTCTGCTGCGCCTGTCGCCACAAGGTCAATTCGCCATTCACTTCCGCAATGGCATTCAGCGCCGCATGGCGCAGGCGTTGCGGGGTGATTGTTCCATCGGTCCTGATAGATTCCTGCAAATCGGACAGATCAACATCTGGCCAAAATTGCGTGTTTTTGATTACCTGCTTTTCCTCGCCGGGCTGGCCTGGTGCCACAAATTTCATGTTCAAGGCTCTCAATGGGTGGGCGGTGGACGGGCGTATTGATGAGGTATAAAACCTGTCGCAACGCCCGTGCCGCCCCGCGCGTGGGCACGTTCGGTTTAGCCGTTCTCGGCCTTCTTCAACTCGCGTTCGAGTCGTTCAATGTCTTTTTTCACACCAACCCGCTCATGCAACTGAAAGGCGCGGTTTAACTGATTGAGCGCTAACTCGGGCTGTTCGTTATCGCGCAACCCGTAGCCCATGACTTTGTGCAGCTTGGCGCGCACTTCGTCCGGCATATCGTGGTCTTCGATCAGGCTCATGAGGCGCGTCAGGATGGACAGATTTACCGGTTGTTTGGCGTCGTAGGCTTTCAGGGCGCTGTCCGCGATCTCTTCGGCTACTGCGCAGGCGGTTTGGCGTGCATAACGGCTTGGCATGACCAGGCCATACTTGAGCGCGTACTCCGCGATGTCGATGGCGCCGTTGTAGTCGCCGGCGTCGATGCGCCAGACCATCACATGCATGATTACGTCATCTTGCGCTCCCATGCCGGTCTGCAGCACTCCTGCCACCCACGGGGAGTAATGGGGGAGAACTTCTCGCTTAACTTCGGCTTTTTTCTCCTGAGATTGCACCCGCTTCAGTCGGCGGCTGTCTTCTTCAATTTTCAGGAGCATCATTTCATAACCATTGGCATGGCGGCTTAGAGCGCCGCCCTGGCGGGCGGCCTCTTTTGCTTGCACATAGACCATGTGGCGCTGTGCTGGGCTCAGGGCCATCAGTTAGCCCCTTATTCGTCCGCCGGTGTTTCCGGCGCTGGCGCCGCAAACTTGCCGAGTTTGATGTTTTCGATCAGGCAACCACAGCCGTAATCTTCAACAACATAGGCCTCGTTGACCGATTCGAAGTTTTCGATGCGGTCGCGTTTCGGGTTGTCGATAATCAGACGGCGGCGGGTGTCTTCTTGCCAATAGATGGACAGGTTATCCAAGCGAGTGATCAGCATGGCATTGGCCGGGAAGAAGGGCGCGCGGACAGCCTGCAGGCCGCCCATGCGTTTCTGGCTGATAATCAGATCAGCGGCCAGCGCTTCGGTGTTTGGCTGCGACTGGTTCACCAACGGGAAGTATTTGTCCGCCAGAAGGCCACGGCCGCAAATCACCACCAGATCGGTATCATCCTGGAACCACGGATCGATCAGGTTGTTTACCGCATCCATCACCACGGCATCCAGGTTGGCGAAGTCGCCGTTCTCACCCACACGGATCACAGGCGAAACCACGGCGCCTTCGTCATCCACGATTTTATCCATCACGCGTGTCGGTGCGTCGGTGCGGTATTTCTGCAGAAAGCCAATGTTAACGTCCTGCAGCAACGGGTTGGCGGCACGGTTTGACGTCTTTTCACGCTTCACGCCGTTAAAGCCAATCATGATGCGGTCCAGTGCCTGGCGTAACACGATGGCGTCACGGATGCGTTTCTGGAAATCCTGGAACTTGGCCCACAGGTCCAATTTCCCGTAGGTGATCGAAGTGTCGAAGTTGGTTTGTTCGCACTTGTATTCGATGGAGTCCAGGCCGCTTGGATCTGTGGTTTCACGCTCTTTGGTTGAGGTGTCAGTGGTGCTGGCAATCGTTGTGCCGACACCCAGCCCCAAACGTTGGCCAGATTGCTCTGTCACCTGGACAATATTGATCATCTGCAGGAATGCGGCGCTTTCCTGGATTTTGTTTTCCAGCTTTTGAGCAATAGAAGGCTCTACCGCAAATTTAGTGCTGAATTCGACGGCTACACCGTTCAACTCACCCAAGGTGGTCAGGTAGGCGTTAAATTTAAATCGCGTTTCATTGCGCATAATCGGTAACTCTCCGTAATCAGTTTTCTATGCCCTATGGGGTATGCCGTGGCACTGCGTTTAGCAGTCGGTTTTTTCTCCGTTGCTTTCACCGCCGCCGCCAGGTGTTAACGGGCGAAACTTCGGATTGCGGTCCTGCTTGCTCAGGTTGGCCTGCAGGTCGTTAAGTTGCTTACTCAGTGCGGTGATCTGAGTTTCCAGTGCCGGCACTTTTTCAGCAGTGGTGTTGAGCTTGGCGACGCTATCGCCGAGGTTCTGTACTTCGCCGGCGACCAGCTCCACAGCCTGATTCACGTCAGAAAAGCGCGCATCGTCATTGGCGTTACGCTTGGCGAACATCGCCGTGATGCGGGACAGTAGGCCGGGCTTTTGGTCTTCCTGTTCCACAAATTCGATCAGGGCTTCTTCTGCTGCAGTGAAGAGGTTGTCTTTATGCTGCTTGCGGTTAGCCAGTGGGTTTGCTGATGCTGACGCACTGAACGCGAGGTATTCGGTGCCCAGGCTGGCCGGGTCGTCGGTTACGGCCAAGCCGATCAGGTAGGCTTCGCCGGTATCGGCAAATTTCGGGTTTACCTCGATCGAGGTGTAAACCTTCTGCGCCTGCTTAACCATTTCGACCAGGTCCGCGGTTGGTGCGATGTCGCCATACAGCGCCATTTTCCCCGCCAGCGGACCTTCGGTAATTTCCTCTGCGGTCAGGCCGGTTACATCACCGAAACGACGGAAGGAGCTATCGGGGTGATATCCCTTGATGTGTTCCAGATTTACCCGCGCACCATAAACGGATGGGTTGTAGTTCTTGGCCATCTGCGTCAGCCATTCGCGGCTAATGTTGCGGCCGTCGGTTGTCGCACCCTCTACGGCAATACGAAAACGCTTTGATTTAAGTGTCATTAGTCTGTTCCGGTCAGTGTCGGTAATCGGTCAGGCTTATGGTTGCGGCGAACAGGGAGGGGAGACAACGAAAGGGCATTGTGTGGTGTTTGGCACAATGGCCGGGAAGGGATGGCGGCGCGGCCGGTCGGTAGTCTGGCGCCATGACAACGACGACGCTCAACACCGATCTCGATCCCCGCAGACAGGCGATGTTCCTGTACTTTCAGGGGTTACGTATATCCCGCATTGCTGAAATGCTGGGAGAGAAGGCCGCAACAGTACACAGCTGGAAGAAGCGCGACAAGTGGGGGAGCATTGGCCCGCTTGAGCAAATGCAACTTACCACAACAGCGCGCTATTGCCAGCTGGTGATGAAGGAGCACAAAGAAGGGAAAGACTTCAAGGAAATCGACCTGATCGCCCGCCAGGGTGAACGATTGGCTAGGATCGGTAAATTTAACAGTGGCGGCAACGAGGCCGACTTAAATCCGAACGTGGCCAACCGCAACAGCGGCCCGCGTAAGGCGCCAGAGAAGAACGTGTTTAGCGACGAACAGACGGAAAAGCTTACCGAAATTTTCCATGATTCCCTGTTCAAGTATCAACGAAACTGGTTTGAAGCCGGCGC
Source organism: Serratia sp. GW822-FHT06E05 (assembly GCF_058799445.1). NCBI lineage: Bacteria > Pseudomonadati > Pseudomonadota > Gammaproteobacteria > Enterobacterales > Yersiniaceae > Serratia > Serratia sp. GW822-FHT06E05. Next base: position 853,059 of record NZ_JBXALM010000001.1, on the reverse strand, counting down.
CAAACACCGTATTCGCAATTTGCTTAAGTCCCGCCAAATAGGCGCGACTTTCTACTTTGCACGCGAAGCCCTGATAGACGCCATCACTACAGGCCGAAACCAAATCTTCCTGTCAGCGAGCAAGGCACAGGCGCACGTTTTCAAGCAGTACATCATCGAGTTTGCCCGCGAGGTGGATGTTGAGCTGAAGGGCGACCCGATGACCCTCGGCAACGGTGCGTGCCTCTATTTCCTCGGTACAAATGCCCGCACCGCGCAGAGTTATCACGGCAACCTGTACCTGGATGAGTATTTTTGGATCCCTCGCTTCCAGGAGCTGCGTAAAGTTGCCTCCGGCATGGCGCTGCATAAGAAATGGCGCCAGACGTACTTTTCAACGCCGTCGAGCCTTACCCATAGCGCCTACCCATTCTGGTCTGGCGCCCTGTACAACAAGGGGCGCGCCAAGGCCGATCGGGTTGATATCGATCTCACCCATACAAACCTGGCGCGCGGCGTTCTCTGCCCTGATGGCCAATATCGCCAAATCATTACTGTTGAAGATGCAGTTAACGGCGGATGCAATCTATTTGACCTGGATCAGCTGCGGCTTGAATACGGCCCAGAGGATTATCAGAACCTGCTGATGTGTGAGTTTATCGACGATATGGCGTCGGTGTTCCCACTCACTGAAATGCAGGGGTGCATGGTCGATAGCTGGGAACAGTGGGACGATTTCGAAGCGCTGGCCATCAGGCCTTTCGGGTATCGGCCGGTGTGGATCGGTTATGACCCGGCCAAAGGCTCTGCGTCAGGTGACAGCGCCGGCTGTGTTGTTGTGGCGCCGCCAATGGTGCCGGGCGGGAAATTCCGTATTCTTGAGCGCCACCAGTGGCGCGGCATGGATTTTGCCGCCCAGGCGAAAAGCATCAAGCTTTTGACCGAGTGCTACAACGTCCAATATATCGGCATCGACTCCACAGGCGTTGGCCACGGCGTCTATCAGCTTGTGAAGCAGTTCTTCCCCGCGGTGCGGGAGTTCGTCTATCGCCCGGAGGTGAAAAACGCCCTGGTGCTGAAAGCCAAAGACATCATTACACACCGGCGCCTGGAGTATGACGCCGGACACACCGACATCACCCAATCCTTTATGGCTATCCGCAAGGCGATGACCGCCAGCGGTAGCCGGCCAACGTATGAAGCCAGCCGCAGCGAAGAAGCCAGCCATGCCGATCTGGCGTGGGCAACTATGCATGCGCTGTTCAATGAACCGCTCGAAGGCGTCACGGCGGGCAACAGCAACATTGTGGAGATTTTTTAAATGAGCAAGCGTCATAAAAAACGCGCATTACCGTCAGTTCACGCCCATAAACAAGTTGCCGGAGCGGCAGGGGTCGAAGCATTCACCTTTGGCGATCCCGTCCCGGTGCTCGACCGTCGGGAACTGCTTGATTACGTCGAGTGCGTGCGCATGGATAAATGGTATGAGCCGCCGATCAGTTTCGATGGCTTGGCCAGGACGTTCCGCGCCACGGTGCACCATAGCTCGCCGCTATATGTGAAGCGCAATATCTTGACCAGCACATTTAAGCCACATCGCCTGCTGAGTCAGCAGGCCTTCAGCCGTTTCGTGCAGGATTATCTGGTGTTCGGCAACGCCTACCTGGAGTTGCGGACCAACCGCCTTGGCGGCCCGATGGAACTTAGACCCTCCCTGGCCAAATATACGCGCCGGGGCGTGGATCTGGATACCTACTGGTTTGTGCAGTATGGCCTGGGCGTTGACCCTTACCAATTTGACACCGCTAGCGTCTTTCACCTGCTGGAGCCTGATATCAACCAGGAGATCTACGGCTTGCCAGAATATCTGTCTGCGCTTAACTCGGCATGGCTCAATGAGTCGGCCACTCTGTTCCGTCGCAAGTATTACCAGAACGGCAGTCACGCTGGCTTCATCATGTACATGAGCGACGCGGCCGCCAGCCAGACTGACGTGGATAATATCCGCAACGCTATGAAGGGCGCGCGCGGGCCTGGAAACTTCCGCAACCTGTTCATGTACTCGCCGAACGGCAAGAAGGACGGCATTCAGATCATCCCGCTGAGTGAAGTCGCGGCGAAGGATGAGTTCTGGAATATTAAAAACGTCACTCGTGATGACCAGCTGCACGCGCACCGCGTGCCGCCGCAACTGATGTGCATCGTGCCGGAGAACGCCGGCGGGTTTGGCAACGTCAAGGAGGCGAGCGAGGTGTTTGTTCGCAATGAGTTGATACCGCTGCAGCGGAGGATGCAGGAATTGAATAATTGGATGGGCGAGGAGATTGTTAACTTTGATGCTTATATGTTAAATGTTGAGCGATCCAATTAGTTGATCAACAGCTTAAATAACCTGATGATATAGTCCTGTTTGTTTTTGGCCTATACAATATTCCACAGCGTTCCGCTTGGTTGGTCAAGCATAATATTACTCTAAGCCAAGAATGGTTGATGGTAGTTGCCATGGGAAATGGAGTCCCCATGGCAACTAGGCTATTTTAAACTTTTAATGTTTAAAATTATTTCTGCAGACGTTGTCGCATATATGGCAGCAATAATCATGAATAAAATAAAAAAAACGGATTGAATAAATGTCCAATTTACTTGCCAAAAATACATTTTCACTACTGCATGATAAGCCGATTGCACGGACCCTTTGCTGCTTTCTAATTTTCTACTGATAAACCATCTTATGAATTTTGGATAAGGAGATTTAATTCCATTCATAATAACGTTTAGGTCCATTGCTGTTTCTAACTCCACGCCAAGTTCTTGAGTTATTTCCATGATCTTTTCTTCATCTTTAGCATGTTCATTAAAAATTTCTTTGGCTTGTGAATGCAGGTTTATGATAATACTGTTTTGTATCTCACAACGTAAAGAGTAATATTTTGCAATAAATCCTGAAATTGCTGAAAGAATAAGGGCTATTAAACAGTATTTGAACCCAAGTAGTGTTAAATTGGAAACTATAGTACTAATCTGTGTTATTAGCAGCGCTCCAGTCGCCCCGGACCCCGCTAACAACCATAATGAGTATTTTTCTATTGTACCAGTTGTATTGGTCATACTCTGGAATGTAGCGCTAATAAATTTTTGCTCGGCATTGTTTTTGTTAAGTTCATTCCACTTCAAAAGAGTTTCTGGTGCTTCGTTCGTATCCATTTCCCACCATATAATTTCATTGATAATAATTGATTTTGATAGCATTTTAAGTGCCACCTTGCAATTATATCACATAATATGTTAAAACTTTCAACACCACTTATATTGAAGACGTTCGTAAAAAATAATGAATGAAACTAAAGATTATTTAAATAAATTCTACGAAAAACTTTATTATTTGGAGTTGGAAAATAAAGATAAAATAAACTCAAGAATCCAGATAGTATTTGGTTTGGAGGTGGCTGTTTTAACTATTGTCACTTATATAATAAAAAACACATCTTTTGATGGTTTTACGTCTATTTCTCTAATTGTAATTGCATTGTCATTATTATCTATAATTTTCTTGTTATGGTCACTTCATTTGCTAAAAAATGCGTTTTGGGGAAATGGGTTTAATTACATACCTACACCATTTGATATAAATAAATATCATTCAGACTTGATTGAGCATGAGTTGAATCATAAAGTGTATTGTACTAAATATAACTTGGTTTATAACGGGGAGTTCGATAACGAAAAAGGGATATTGAATTATATTAATGAGAATATCATGAAGTGTGCAAGTGATAACATGAAGGTTAATGAGCTTCGCTCAAGTCGAGTATATCATTCTATAAGATGGCTTTTCATTTCATTGATACCTTTGTCAGTAGCAATATCATTGTTTTTGAGTTTTGATTTGGATGCTGCTTCCCCAAGGAAAAGTGATCCTTCAAAATATATAATCATTACAACTACAGCAATCAGAGTGTGACGATATAATGAATGCATTTAATTTAATAAATAGCTCGAGAAAGCCGGCACCACCGCCACCGCCACCGCCACCGCCACGTCCTCCGACACCACCACCAATTCGTTATGTGATAGACAACGATAATAAAGCTAAAACTATCGAGAAAAAGGAGCAAAGAAATGAGCAGCGAAAATAAAGCACCGCCACCGCCACCGCCACCGCCACCACCACCACCACCGCCACCGAATCGAAATGTTCGTGAGGAAAGAGAACCTATGAAAGATAATATGAGGAAGCAGCTAAATGGCTAATACAAACAAGAGAGAACCATCTGTGCCTACAGAGGCACCACCACCACCACCGCCCCCTACGCCGCCACCGCCACCAACACGAATGCTTTATGATGAAGCCCCTAAAAAAAAGTAATAAGTGATAAACAGGGAGCCCACAGAGTGGGCTTCTATTCTTTCTGGCGCGCAATCGTAGCCCCGCCACGCCTGCCCGCTTTTTGTATGGGTTTTCATGCAGGTGCCCGAATAGCAGAAGGGCGCGCCATTACTGGTGCGCCCGGCTGTTTTAGATCCTTTTTTGATCGTGCGGATTCATGCAGCATAGACATGCACAAGCCCTGGCAGGTGAATCACTCGTTCATGTTGTATTTATAGTAGGTGTTAAGCCCATAATCGCCTTCTTCGAGGAGGCGCCATGTGTACTGGTAATACTGGATATATTCGTTAGCCTGACCCGGTGACCAGTCAAAGCCGACCTTTTGCAACTCCTTCAAAAAATCGACAACCGTAATAGTCCATCTTCCGGTTGGTTTTCTTTTTTTGGCCAGTTGAAAAGCCCAGGCTTCATCGCCACGGCGTGCCATAAGTTAGCCCTCGTCTGCGTTATAAAAAATTCCGTCGTAGTCTTTTTCCGGTAGAACTTCACTGGACAGATCGATGATCATGCCCAAGGCAAGTTTTAAATCAGATGCATGCCGTGGTGCGATAAGGGCAAGCTCTGCAATAAATCGAACGCGCGTCAAAGTTTGTTTTTGTTTTTCAAGTGATTCCATCACTGCCTCCAGATTGTACTGTATATATGTACAGTATTATATTGAGCGTATTACTGAGTCCCGTCAAGACTTCATGCTAATGAATTTATTTCAACTGCATGTAATTTCAGCAAAATCGTAGATATAGCTATTTCCTATGATCATTTCCTACGACGGCCATACAGCCGACCATCTGCCCCAGCGCGAAAGTAGAACGCGCCGATCTTCACTGTTCCGCCAAGCAAAAGACGGTCAATCTCTTCAATGGTCGGCGCCTGTCTGCCGGCTGCACTCAGCTCCTGCGCTATTTTTTCTCGCTGCTTATTGCTTTCTTTTTCCATCTGTTTCAGCAGCAGTTCTCGATCTCCGGCTTGCCCGGTCACTTTTTGGCGCAACCTATTGAAACGCTGCATCAGGGCGCCCGCTCGGACTGGGGGGCGTGCCGTAAATACATCGCCGCTGGTATTGCCGTAGTAGTGATTACCGGCAATTTTCATCGTCATGCCTTTGGCCAACAGCTGGCACTCAGAATCACTGATCTGAATACCGGCAATTTCTTCTACTCGACCCCGGATTTTCTCCATAGCGCCAACTGCACTGACTGGAGTATTAGCGGCCCGTGGTCTGTTTGTTCTTGTTTTTGGTTTTTCGTCCCTGACTCTTGCCAGCACCATCCGCCGTTCCTTGGCCGATAACTCGCCAAAATCGATATCACAGTTGGCATAGTCGGCTTCGCCTATATCCGGCGGGGCCATACTCCCACCAGGATCCCCCGTACAGTTATTGACAGAACTCCGAGAGAGCGCAGGCGCGCCCTGAAGGTCAACCCCCAAAACCGGCGCTTTCTTCGGCACAATTTTCCATTGAATTACGCGGGTGATGATTGGCACGTCCTGGCCAACTGGCGGGGAGAAAACACCACGTACGCGGATCACGTCTTCGCCGTATCCGTTGGTTTCCTCCGCGGCCTCGTAATAGGTACGGACAACCAGATCATCGCGCTTAACAAACGGCCCACCCTGGGCGTTGATATATTCCGCCCAATTACCGACGTCGGCGGCGTCGTGGACAGCTGCAAACTCTACGCTAAGGCCAATCGCGGCCTCATGGTCGGCCATCCGGCGCAACTCGCGGTATACGGTTACCGGAGCGCCGCCAATGAATTGGAACTGACGAATACGCCAGCGGGCGGCCCAGGCCGACACGGCGGCGGCGGTTTCCTTGAGCGGCTTCCCGCTTTCGTCGTCCAGCTCACCATCCAACTGATAGCCGTCGATGTTTTTGCTGATGTACTTCGCAACATAGCCGGTGGCGCTTCCCTGATCAGGAGCGATCTCTTCAGCATGGAATCGCGCCTTACGGGCCTTGGCGGAACGCAATTCACGCGCATCCTCTTGCATGGCGTAATCGCGCATAATTTCGCGCACCTGGTCAATATCTTCAGGTTGCATAAACATCAGCATGTGCCAGTGTGGCGTGCCGTCGTGGTGAGGCTCGGCAACCCTGATCCCGAAAATGCGTAAATCTTCGCGGTGGAGTTTTGCGCGAATCTTTGACCAAACCGACCTCAGATAACCCTGCGTCTCGGCCGGGCTGGCGCCGTTCCATTTCCGATTGCGATGGCCGTGTTTGTTGGTGGCATGAAATTTTGACGGGGCCGTTATGGTGTAGAACTCGCCAACGTAGCCCAGATCGTTACAGATGTTCTCGAATCCACGGATGCGCACCATCAATTCACTGCGGCGGATCGCGGGATTCGCAACGCTGCCATCATATTTATCGATCAGGCTTATACGGTTGCCGGCTTCGTCTTCGAGCTCCATCCCCTTTAAAAACTCGCGGGTGCGTCGTTTCTGCTCGCGCCACTCGGTGATAGCCGTCTTGCTGGCGTATGGGTTGGTTTTTTTACTGACGTTGGCCAGCGCAATATTCAAGTGCTCGCGCCATTCTGCAGAGGTGCGGCGCAGACGGTTGAGCCACCATTGTGGCGACAACATCCGGGATACGGCAGGGCCAGCATCTTCTTCGCTGAAAAAGCGTTTATTCAACTTTTCCCACTGCGGCGGCAGTTGGCGAAAGTCGCGAGTGATGATCCCGGCACGGCGGTATATCAACCACATTGCCTTCAAATCACTGCAGCCGGAACATTGCTCTGCGACTAGCCCCAGCTCTTGCGCGATAAATGCGGCGATATCCTCGGCCAGCGCCTCAACATCACTGCGGGACATATCCGCAAGGTGATTAAACCGCGCCATATACCTGGCGTTGTCTGCCGTCATTTTTGATATCCGGTACTGCTTATTGACCAGTTCCAAGCGTGGTAATGCGCGCTTAACAAAATTCAGCGTCAAGTACGCATGCGCTCGCTGGATCCCCTGAGACTGCTCAAGTTTGAAGAAGTGGGAGTTAACCTGGCGCTTTACCAGGCCCGGTTGGCTGTTCAGGTGTTCAAAGGCAGCGGCGAGATCGGCATTGATGCGATCCCGCTTTTTTTGTTCTTCCGCACTGACGAATGGCGAACCGACACCTTTGCGCGGTGCGTTCCATGAGTATGCCCATTCAAAAGTGGGCTCGCCGCTACCCGGATAGGGCGGCGGCGGAGTGGGGGCTTGGCGGCCTTGACGGCTGTTGTTCATGCCTGCGCCTTGAGAGCGCTTATTATTTGATACATCGCCTCCGGCGGCACGGCATTGCCAGCCATATGCACAACCAACTTGTGCGATGGCGGCTTGATGTAATCGCTAGGGAAAGACATGGCCAGCATGTTTTCGTCTTTTGTCAGGATACGCATGTAGTCACCATCAACCAAAGCCCAGCGGTCCCGGGTCGTGATAGTTCCTATTGGTCGTTGCAGAGAGCGGCCTGATTTTGTGTTGCCGTAGTAGGAAATCAGGAACCGGTCACCAAATTGAGCGCGTCCATTTGCAACCCTGTTGAGTGTTGCTGCTGCACGACCTGGCTTGTTGACCAGTGACCAGCGGCCAGAATCGAAATCAATGAATGATTCGGCAGAGACATGAGGCAGTTTGGGCAACTTCAGCACCAGCGGATTCTTGCTGCGGGTGCAGACGATGAACATGCGCTTCCGGTTCTGAGGTACGCCAAGGTCAGCGCAGTCAACGATGTGAGATGCCAGTGAATAGCCCAGTCCCTGCATTGCATGCGCCCAGGCAGGGAACAGCAACCACTGCAGGAATTCCGGTACGTTCTCAACGATGATTTGCTCAGGCTTGAGCACTTCAGCCGCCGCCGTAACCGCCCAAGCCGTTGAACGGCTGGCATCGTGTTGCGGGTTACCGTTGGCTTTCCCGCGTGCCTTGCTATGGCCCTGACAGCACGGTGAGGCTAATAACAGATCGAGATTTGGAACCAAATCCCGTACTTCTCCCCAATCAGCTTGGTGTAAGTCTTGGCATGCGTGAACAGTGTTAGGGTGGTTCATCGTGTGTGCGCTAACAGCGGCTTGCCAGTGATTGGCCGCCCAAACGATGTCCACACCCGCTTTACGCGCGCCCGTTGATGAGCCGCCGAGTCCTGCGAACAAGTCAATTCCTTTCATCGGCTTTACTCCCGGTGATGTGGCTATAAACGAGAATTGCCAGCCCGTAGACGAACCCGCCGAGAACCAGCGCGGCGGTGATAGGCCAAATGACTGGCAGGATTAGGACGCCGGCGGCCGTGGTGACGCGGTAGATGTGTCCGCTTTTAATGCCGAGACAAAGCAGGCAGAAAGTGATACAGGCGCCGGCAAGCCAGCAGAGAAAACCGATCAGCATGTGGCGGCCCCCATCGTTGCGATGATTTCACCGACACGCCCGCGCCCATCACTTTTGCAGCTCACAGAACGCGGGGCGGTGATGTGGTGGATCTCAAACTCGCCATAACACTGCAGCGCTTCGGCGACATCGCTGTTTGATGCCACAACGTGACAACCGCGCGCGGCGGCGGCACGCAGCGAGTACATCAGGTTGTACTGATGCAGTTCGGCAAAGCCTTCAGTGTGGTAATCGGTAAAGCCGGTTGTCTTCGTCTTAGGCATGTATGGCGGATCGCAGTAAATGACATCGCCGGGCGCCGCCATTTCAATGCTTTCGGTGAAGTCACAGCACAGGAAAACGGCGTTTTTCGCTTTCTCGGCGAAGGCGCGGATCTCTTTCTCTGGGAAATAAGGAGCGTCCACCTTGCCGAATGGAATATTGAATTCCCCGCGGCGGTTGTAACGGCACATGCCGTTGTAGCCGTGGCGATTCAGATAGAGGAACTTCGCCGCGCGCATGATATTGCTGACTTCGATGCGGAGATTGAAACTGGCACGGACTGCTAAATAGCCCTCTTGGCCTTTGTGATTGGCAAACATTAATTGGCCAAGTCCGATCAATTCTTCCGGGTACTCTTTGGCCACGTTGTGAAAGTTGATCAGGTCGCCATTGATATCGGCCAGCAGATAGGAATCGAAGTCGGTGTTCAGGAAAACGGTAGCAGAGCCCACAAAGGGCTCCACCAGGCGGTGGCCTGGTGCGGTTGGCAGATGTTGGCGCAGGGTGTCCATAATGCGGCGCTTTCCGCCCACCCATTTCAACGCGGAATTCAGCATAGCTACCCCCGATAGTGGCGTGATTTTGCTTCGTGAAGTTCCTGGCAACAGGCGCAGCGTGCTGCGCCTGGAACGGCAAGGCGGCGCGCCTCTGGGATCTGCGCGTCGCACTCTTCACAGAGAAAGGCAGAAGGGGCGGCCGGCTTCCGGCGCGCCTGTTCGATTTGAGCGGCCAGGATCAACTGCTGGCGTTCCTGCTCGATGTCCATTGCGTCGGCCATTAGTGCAGCTCCATCGCCTGGTTTTGGATGAATTCTGCTTCGTGGCGCAGCAGCTCCACGGCATCGCGTAGGCTCAAATCCTTGGCGATGATGGAGTTGGCCAGATTTTCCAGCTTGGTGGACATCACCGCGGCCTGGTTCTTACGTTCATCCATGCGGGCGCGCTTCAGCATTTCTTCCAACTGGTAGGCGGTTTGGTGCACAACGGAAACGGAAACATCGTCGCCAGCGGCTGGATCGATACCAATGGTGATTGGCAGTTTTTGCATATTTCTCATGGTGGTTTTCCTTTCTTCAGGTAATAAAAAGCCCGGCGGGTTTACGCCAATTAATTTCTGGTCAGGTTAAAAAGTTATTTCTATCGGCATGCTTAAATGCTTCGGGAATAAACTCACGACTGCGCGGAATTTATTCATTGCATCGACCAATGCTTTTTTCTCCTCACTCGTCAGTTCATTGAAACTCAGCCCGTGGCGCTCTTTCTTGATGCCAGCCAAAAAGAAAATGGCGCTTAGAGCCCGGATGTTGCCTTTGTTTCGTGGATCGCTTTCGTCGCGCACGTCTGCCAAAAAGCGGTTTATTTCAGCGGTGCTGTCGCACTTGAAAACATCCCGGCGCAATTCGGCGATGTGCTGTAAACCGTCGGCCCGCTGGCCCGGTGTCAGCGGCACAGTACGCGTAGTTTCAGTAAAAGCCATTTTGCCGCCTTACTGCCGATTGACTCCCGCGGGGCGGTGGTCAGTTGAGCCAGCAGTTCTTTCTGGTCTTGCGCCGGGCACCAACGCCGGCCATTCTGCAGTTGGATCCAACCGTGGCCAAAGTGGCGAGATTGGCTTTGCTGCTTGAGCAGGGGAGCAATTGAAATTGGCATCATGTTCACCTCAGCTCATGCCCAGTGAGGCGCCAACGGCGGTGATGGCATCAACGGTGGAGGCCATTGTCGGGTTGGCATGGATGCGGGACTGAATCGCGAGGCCAGCCAGCGTCATGTAACGAATGCCAGCATTAACGCTTTCGCGTATCGCACCGCGGCGCGCGGCGGTCATGGCGCCATCTGCAACTGCTTCGGCAGCGACCTTGCCGATTTCTGAGGTGGCATTCAGCACATACGCCGCGACTTTGCCGCTGGATAGCTCATTAATCGGTACGCACGGCTGGCAGTGCAGCTGCGCCAGCATCCCATCGATCAGCGTCGGGTCTTCGGTGAGGTCGGTCAGCGTCAGCAATTCCTCAACCGTCATGCGGTGCGGCTGGTCTGGATTCAACTTGTTGCGCAGCACTTGAGCGGACATGCCAGCATCAGCGCTCAGCTGCTTGATGTTGTGCTTTGTCGCGAATCGGCGGCAGGCTTCTTCGTAGTGCGCCTGTTTAGAGACTTGATAATCAAACATGGTTTAGCCCTTAAAAATTCGAATAATCGAATTAACCGCGGATGTAGCGGCATTTGATCGCAACCTGGCGGTTTTTCTCGCGCCACGCTTCTAGGTTGATCAGGGCGTTACCGTGCTTGATCATCGTGACCTCTTCGATCTCGCCGGTCTTCCGGTTCTTTCGGTTCTGCTTCACGGTGGTGGTAGGGGTTGGCGCCAGTAGCACAACGCCGTTGGCGATCCATTTCTCCAGCACGGATGCGCTGATACCGTTAACGGCAATGAAGTCCTCTTTGGAGATGGTCGGGGAGGTGTGCATAGCAACTGCGCGCTGCACTGCTTCCAGAATGGCGCCGCTCAGACCAGGCAGAAGCATGTTTGCAATCTGCGTAGGCGAAAAAGGCGCGGCGGGTGCGGCTTGGGGGTTTGCAATATCATGAGACATAAAGCAATATCTCCGGTTAGTGGTTTGTGTTCTACGGTGTTACATGTGGTGTGTATTCACTATAGATCGCAATTGTATTCAATGTAAATGCATTTGCGTAGGTTATTTTGCATATGACTGATAAATTTGAAGATTCAGCCGCTATTATTGAGCGCCTTACTTCGTCCTATGGGGTCACATCACAACGAGCGCTGGCCAGCAGCCTTGATGTGCCGCCAAATAACGTGAGTTCGTGGGTTCAACGCAACAGCGTTCCCGGAAGCGCTGTTATTAAGTGTGCGCTCGATACTGGTGCTGATTTGCGTTGGTTGATGACTGGAAAATTTGAAAATTCGAATTTTGAAGTTGGCAAATCAAAAATGTCTGGGCGAGCCCTTTATGAGCAAATACAAGCCTCAGGTGGCAAGCCTGTTTTGCGGCGCATGCTGGATGCATATGGGTTCCGCACGCAGAAGGAACTTGGAGATTTACTAGACATATCAACGGCAACGATCAGCACATGGGTTAGGCGTGAGTATTTCCCAGGCGATGCGGTTGTTGCGTGTACGTTAGATACTGGTGTTTCGCTTTTGTGGCTGGCTACCGGGCAAGGCTCTCCAGGTAATCCAGATGCGGCCTCTCACGAACCGACTTTTACAACCATTCCGCGAATGTCTATTTCTTCCGGTGCGCTGATAGATGCCGGCTCTTGGATATGTGATCCATCATTCATACCTGCGGGCGCTAAATCTATCCGATTGGTAGAGCGGGGCAATGACTCATGGCTGATAGACTTTGATAAAAAGCTTATCGGTAATGGGTCTTGGCTTTTGAATATTGATGGAGTACATGACATTTATTCAGTGACACGTATTCCCGGAAACAAAATCAAAGTCTCAACTTTAACCACAAACTTCGAGTGTTCAGTTGATGATGTGGAATGTGTCGGTGAGATTAGAAAAACCATAATTAACAGCTGAGGCCTTAACGTGATAAGAGCATTAACCGTAGTTTCTTTACTGTTAACCACATTGCCCACCTTGGCCAGCGAGGGGAAAGTTCCTGCGTCCATAGACAAGGCAATGCGCGGCCTTAACATTAAGGAATACCGCTATGAATACCCTAATCTAAAAGTCATTTTTAATTTTGATAAGGTAACGGAACCACTTGCCCGTAGCACTATGTGGAGTGTATGCGCTACGCGTTGGAATGATGGAGAGAAGTGGCCATCTGATGCGATTCAGAAGGTGGATGTTATGAACCAGTGGGAGGTGCAAAGCTATACATTCAAAATGAATGGAAATGATTGTGACAAATATGGCGATCTGAATGATGGTGAAAATGATAAATTTTTGACCGAACACATGAGCCAGTACCCATAGGCTATAATCAATAGGGGGCATAATTGAGTAATAGAATAGTTAATATAAGTATAACTCACTTGGCTGGTTTGGCTGGTATGGAAAGTGGTATTAAAGAGGCATTTGGAGTAAAGGACAATAATTATAACGATAAGTTGATTTTTACGGCCATGGTACAGGCTGGCGTAAAAAAAATTCGGTTGGTTGGTGGTGAGCACTCTACAATAGTTAACTCTGAATTTATGAAAGGGAGGTATTTGGCGTACTCTTTTGAAGAGTATTTCAAGATTTTCAAAGAAGTTGAAAACACAATTAAAGACAATGTTATTGTTGATGAAAATGATGATGTGAAAAATGAAATTTGGAACCTAACATGGTTTTTAAGTGAGTTGATATTTGCTTTAAGAACTAAATCATCCATGGTCTCTGTATTGCCTTTCCCAAAGATAGAGGACTACATTGGACTGTTTAGACCTCAGCTTATAAGTTCAATTGGTGTTTTATTGGATAAAATAAGCGTTATTAATTTGAAACTTCCTGTGCCACAAAAAGAAATACTTAGTAGTGATATTAAAAAATTCAATGAGGTTATGAATAGTGATTTGTTTGGGAGTTATTCTATAGCTCACGAGGAGTTAGAGTTATCAGACTCCGATGATTTAAAAATTATCGCAAACATTGAAGATAAGGCATTCTTGCTAAGAAATTACTTTGAAAATTTCATCGACATAAAAAAACTATCTATGTCAATAATTCCAATCACCGTAAAGGTGATTGATGATGTATGTGGAAAAATACCTGGTGCATTGGCAAATGTTTTAGGTAATGCTCTGTCTCAGGCACTAAGTGACACTCGAAGGATCACAATTTATGACTATCGTGATGTACATAAGGAGCTAATGATTAAGCACTATACAGCAATGAGTAAATTAAAAAAATAGAACTCAGTTAGCATCATTTAATGAAGTGACTATATTACTTAAAATAAATAGCTTAATGTTTGTTATTCTACAAAATTAAGCTATTAGAATAAAATTAATTGGAGATAAGCATCTATTACTAAGTTGGGGATGATAATTTAATTGCAGGCATTACTGATCTTTACTATGTCATTTAGATAATTAATATCTGTCAGGGTTACCACACATGTTTTTCCCATAAATGTATATGGATGTGTTACACCTAAATCTAAAGATATGTGTTTGTTATCTAAATTGAATTCAGCTTGAGTTTTTGTATTTACTCTCGTTAATCCTATGAAAAGAGCATTCCGAAAAATAGGATGACTTCCCCCTGTGCTTAGCTCAATGGTTTCCGGAGTAGAGTTTATTTTTTTTATTGTGGACTCAAGCTCTGAGATTTTATTTTTTGTTATCACTAATTCTTTTGATATTTCAATGTTTTTAGCTGTCAGTTCTGTTAAAGTGATTTCGTTGCTATTTAATCTATTTCTTTGATCAATAGTGAGACTCATCTTTTCAGATGCAGTATTAATTTTATTGAGTGTCTCTGATAGTTTCCATTTTTCAGATTTTTCATAGGTCTCGATTTGATGTTTCAAATCATCAAGATAATCTGAACGTATGTACCAAGTTGCCGAGGCTGTAATAGTTACAAGCGCAAAAGCAGCAGCGACGGCCTGTCCGTAGCTTATTGTTCCGTTTAGCATGAAATGTAATCTAATCGAATAAAAATAGTATGTTAATTGAGTTAACACTACAGATCAACCATACCACCTGTACTGTGCAGCCATTTTATCGCCAAGTTCTACGCTGTTCTTCTGTAACGCATTGAATATAAGTAATTTTATCTTTAACTATTCGTATTCGGTCTTTTTTTGTGTTTGATTTATCAGTTAATTTTCTGCAATTAGAAAAATAAGCTGCAACCCCTGCTTTCCCCAGACTCAAATTCCGGTAACAAAACGCGCTGCAGAGGGAAGATCGTTTTTTTGCATGATTGCTACGAGGGGGACGTGAGGTGTTGGGGGGTAACGTGGTGATCTGTCAGCTTAACAGTGCAACAGATACATCAAGCCCTATTGGCTGAAATAGGGCTTGCGCGGGTGGCTAAACTTTCCTGTTAATGGCTCAAAACCATCAGCGGTTTGCAGCTCCCGCCCGGAAGGGATAAGCGGCAAACAGCGCGGCTACCGCTTGTTGAAGCTGCGCCTGGCTGGCAGGTTGCGCGTCTGAGTTGAGCGTGTCGCTGGCGGTTCCGCGCCAGACCAGCTGTTTCTTCTTGCTGTCCACCAGATCCACCGTCAGGGTGCCTTCGGTGTAGGTCCACAGTGTTTGATTGTATCCGCCCCAGCCGGCATAGCCCCAGCGGCCAATCGGCGCGGGGGAGTCATTCACCTGCACTTTGTTTTGTTTCATTGCGCTGCTGTAAACCAACAGGTCTGGGGATGCGCTCAGCTTATAGCCGCGCTGCTCCATCTGTTGCGCTATGGCGCTATGAATATATTTACCCGTCAGCGTTAAGTACTGCCCCTCGGCCTCTGTAGCAAAGCCGTAGGTATGGTATTGGCTAAAATTGGTGCTGTGGTCATAGTCGCTGGTCACCTGCGGCTGGTTAGCGCAGCCCGACAATAAAGCCAAGGAACTTGCGAGCAAAAGGCAAGAAAGCGAACGCATAGAAAACCCCTGTAGGATTATTAGTTTCATAAACTTAGCCCCAGAAGGTGAGCTTGGCAAATCTGGTTGGCAGGAACGGGTTAGGTGGACCGAGGGAACGAAAAACCGTAACGATCTCGCCAGAAAGAGCAGGGTGTGTGTTCCGTAGGGGGCATCAGGCGATTCAGGTCGCGGAGACCCAAACCTGTAGTGACTCGCCGGAGTTTCGGCTCGTTCACTGAAAATTAAGAACATGCTGCTGGCCGCGGTGGCAGTGGCTTTGTTACTATCGGCTCACCTAAAGTCTCAATGGTGCATTACGTTGAAAATCAAAGCGTTGTTATTTATCGCCTTAGTCGGCCTCGCCGGCTGCAGCCAGGAGGGAGCGAAAGTGAGCCAACCCGTGAATAAAGACGGAGATCATACGGAAGTGTTGCTGGTTAACAGCGCGCTGGTAGATTGCATGGGCGTTGCCCCAATGAAATGCATGCAGGTTCGCCACTCTGTACAGGGGCAGTGGGAAATGTTTTACAGCCAGATCGAAGGTTTTACCTTCGAGCCCGGCTACCGCTACCGCCTGAAGGTTAAAGTGACCGAACTGGAAAACGTCCCGGCTGACGCTTCTTCACTGCGCTATACGCTGGTTGAGCAGTTGGAAAAGAACAAGGTCTGATAGCCGTATGCAGGTCAGGGCCGAATGTCCTGACCTGATAACCTCAAAGCGATAACCCAACGTCCGCCGCTACCTGCTCAATCTGATAGCGTGAAGTCCGCGCAAGCGCAGGCTCTTTTTCAACGTAATACGCATACGCAATCACGCCAATCGACAATGCCCAGGCCCGGCCACGCAGCCAGGTGGCTTTATCAGTATCCACGGCGCGTTTAAAATCCTCGCGGTTGTCCTGACTCAATAAATTCCACGCGACAATCAAATCCACCGCCGGATCGCCAATCGCCATACCGCCCCAGTCGATCACCGCCGCTAACTTACCTTCGTTGACCAGCAGGTTGCCCGGCTGGATATCGGTGTGGATCCAGCATGGGGTAGCGCTGTGCTCCTGTATCTGGCTAACGGTTTCCCATACGTGCAGCAGAATGTCCGTATCGAGATAGTCACCACATTGCGCTATCGCGTTGCGGGTGAGGGCGTCTCTGGCGCCAAGCGGGCCGCCACGATAGGAGGTCAGGCTCTTTTGCAGCTCAGGCTCGGTAACAGGGATGGTATGCAGTGCGTGGACAAATTCCCCCAGCTGTTGCGCCAGCCCATGGCTGCCTTCGCCGCAAACCGGCATTTGCCCCTGGATCCAACGGCCTACGCACCAGTTGAAAGGGTAGTCTGCTTGCGGCTGACCTTGCGCCAGCGGAATGGGAACCGGGACCGGCAGATAACGGGCTAGCAACGCCGGGTAACGGTTTTCCCGCTCAAGCGCCGCCGCTGCAGACGGCGTGCGCGGCAGACGAATATAGAGCTCGTCGCCCAGCCGCAGCATCACGTTATCGGTACCGGCAATAGCGACCGGCGCTATCGCCAGCGCCGCCCACTGTGGAAACTGGTCGGTGAGCATGGAAGTCACCAGGTTGAGATCAATATCCACTTCGTCGGCGTGTAATTTGGCGATAAAACTCACGTGCGCACTTCCTTCAAGGCTGAGATTTAACGAGTGAGACTGGTCTGCTCACTGGGCTTGTTGCAAATCTGCCATGCACCCAGCTTAAGTATATTGATAAAATCAGGTATATTGTCCTTCGGTTTTTAGCTACCAAGAAAAAATTACTATGATTATCAAACCTAAAATTCGTGGTTTTATCTGCACTACCGCTCACCCGGCAGGTTGTGAAGCCAATGTCCGTGAGCAAATCGCCTACGTTAAATCACGTGGCGAACTGAAAAACGGGCCGAAAAAAGTGCTGGTGATCGGTGCTTCCACCGGTTACGGCCTGGCGTCACGTATCAATGCCGCCTTCGGCAGCGGTGCGGCCACTATCGGCGTATTTTTTGAAAAGCCGGGCAGCGAAGGCAAAACCGGTTCTGCCGGTTGGTATAACTCTGCCGGTTTTGACAAGGCAGCTAAAGAAGAAGGCCTGTACGCGAAAAGCGTTAACGGCGATGCGTTCTCCAACGAATGCCGCCAAACGGTCATTGACCTGATCAAACAGGATCTGGGCCAGATCGACATGGTGGTTTACTCACTGGCTTCGCCGGTGCGTAAAATGCCGGAAACCGGTGAAGTGGTGCGCTCTGCGCTGAAACCTATCGGCGAACCGTACAAATCCGTGGCGCTCGACACCAATAAAGACGTGCTGGTTGAAGCCGTGGTTGAACCGGCCAACGAGCAGGAAATTGCCGATACCGTCAAAGTGATGGGCGGCCAGGACTGGCAGCTGTGGATGGACGCACTGGAAGAAGCCGGCGTGCTGGCGGACAACGTGCAGGCAGTCGCTTACTCCTACATCGGTACCGATCTGACCTGGCCAATCTACTGGCACGGTACGCTGGGCAAAGCCAAAGAAGACCTGGATCGTGCGGCGCAGGCCATCGATCAGAAACTGAAGGCCAAAGGCGGCGCGGCTTACGTTGCCGTACTGAAGTCGGTAGTGACTCAGGCTTCCTCCGCTATCCCGGTCATGCCACTGTATATCTCTATCGTTTTCAAAATCATGAAAGCGCAGGGGATCCACGAAGGCTGTATCGAGCAGATCCAACGTCTGTTCGCCACCAAGCTGTACAGCGGCACCGCACCGGATACCGATGAGAAGCACCGTCTGCGTCTGGACGACTGGGAACTGCGCGACGACGTGCAGAACACCTGCCGTGAAATCTGGGCACAAATCGACGACAGCAACATCAACGAACTGACCGATTACCTGGGCTACAAGGCCGAGTTCCTGCGTCTGTTCGGTTTTGGTCTGCAAGGCGTTGATTACGAAGCCGACCTCAGCGGTGAAGTTAAGTTTGATGTGATTGAGCTGGTCTAAATCCATCGAGCATTGAGAAAAGGCCGGGTTTCCGGCCTTTTTTACGCCTGTCACCCAGCCGCTCATCAGTCCAGTTGATCGTTGACAGCAATAAATTATCGTTTTACGATAACTTATTGCTGTTTTTAAGGATGAAGTCGTTATGGGCGCTGCGCCACGGATCCACCTTCCGCTTTATGTACGTTGCTTGTGTTTGTTGATCATGACGATGCTGATTGTCAGCACCGGCGTGGAGATGTTTATGATTGTCCAGGGTTGGGTGCAGGGCGAGGCGTTCGACAGTATCGTGGCGTCCTACCGTGACTATTACCCAGAACTGAACGCCTATGCCGTTCCGCAGCAACGCTGGGCTTTAGTGGCCACCCTGTTGTTGGACATGTTCGCCTACGTGCCTTATTACAGCGCATTACTGTGCGGCGCCGGGCTGTTTTACCAGTTCTATCGCGGCAACGTTTGGCACCGCAACAATATGCTGCTGTTACAGATCATCGGTATCCTGCTGATTGTTGATGTGCTTTTCCCCTCGCTGGCCGGGATGTTGCAGGTGATGATACTGACGGCCAATGAAAAAATGCTGCTAATAATTTATTATGGTATCAACAGCGAATCGGTACGCTCGCTGATCGTAGGCTGCGCAATCCTGGTGTTTAGCCGGGTGTTCCTGGAAGCGTTGCGGCTGAATGAAGAACAGCTTTCTTTCGTGTGAGAATAGAGTGGCGATAATAGTAAGTCTTGATGTCATGTTGGCCAAAAGGAAGATGCGTTCGAAGGAACTGGCGGAACAGGTGGGGATCACCGAACAAAATCTGTCCCTGCTGAAGAACGGCAAGGTGAAGGGCGTCAGGCTGGAGACGTTAGATAAAATCTGCCGGATCCTCGACTGCCAGCCTGGCGATCTTCTGGCCTGGCAACCGGATAACCAAGACTAGCGCGGTGGCGTGCTTTGCGCGCCATATCGTCAATATATTGATTAATTATTATCGTCGGTACTGTAAGCCTTTTTATTGTCAATTAAATCATTAGTCACCTTATTTGAAATTAATAAGGTCGTTTTGACGTTGCTCGCGTTTGAAGGGGGTTATTAAACTAAAAAAAGTCATTTTTTATTTACCGTTGCTAATGATAGCGTTTATTTTAAAGGAGGATATATGAAATTTTGCCAAGGGATCCCGGTATTGTTAATCATGCTAAGCGGTTGCAGCAATATTCAACCCGGCTTTTCGTCTTCAAGCCCTGGCTGGGAACAGGCAAAGCCGGCGACACGTGAGCAACGGCAGCGCATCAGCGCGGGAGAGTCAGCCTCTGCGGTACTTAACGAGAGAGGGCCGAGTATCGGTGGAACCATCGATTGGTCAACATTGTGGGATCGCTAATTCACTAAATATATTTATCCTGCGAATTATAAACCCAATGGCACTCATTTAATTAAGGTTTACGGTTTGCCGGGTAATATGTTGTTCTTCTCGCGTTGTTTATTTTAACAGCAATAAGTGCTTTTCATTATTTAATGGGAATGAGCGCCATTATGGGCTTTATTACAGGAGTTTATTGTGGAAAAAGGCATCCCCGTTATTTTCATATGTCTATTGTTGCCCTGGTGCCAGCAGGCTGCCGCCGCGCGTTATGAGCGGGAGCATGAAGGCGTCTCTTCGGTGCTGTTTCGCAAGAAACTCAAAGAGGTGGCTCATGACTTCTGGGACGAGATGGGCAATGAGAAACAGCGACCTCTGATATCGACGCAAAGTGAAGACAATACGCTGGCTCAGCGTAAAGCCTGCAAAGGACAGAGGGGCAAGGCTGCCGCCGTGAGTGAACCGCATCCATCGGCATTGCCGCGCGAAGAACGACCGCTGCTTATCAACGGTTGCTAGCCTCATGCACTAATGGAGTTTTTGCTTTTGAAATTGACCTCTTTAATGGCAGCGGCACTCGCCCTGTTGGCGTCTTCTTGTTGCTATTCGTTTGTTGACAAGCACGCTCAGCGCGCCGGTTTCGAGACGGGGGAAAGCCGCGTGGATTACCGATTACGGTTTAACGGGCTGTTGCAACATCTGTGGTACGTAGAGCAAATACGTTCGGAACAGGCGCGTCTTGCCGTGATACGCCTTGAGCGCAAAACGCTGGAGTCCGCGATGTTGCCGCGTGTATGTCGGGCAACACCTGTGCCGCTGTTTTTAGTCGGTAAGAGCGCCATAGCCAGAAGATAGTTTTGTGAGTCAACAGGTGAATTTAATATCAGGAGTCTATCAGTGAAACGGATTTTTCTTGCCTGCGTGGCGCAGTGGTCTTGCTTCTCATTGCAGGCGTCGGTTGACTGGCAATACCATGCCGCACAGCCGCTGGATAACAAAATCTCTGAGGAGTACCAGCAAAAGCGCAGCGGGTTAAAACATAAAGTATGGAGTGCCGAGGGCGTGGCGTTGGCCAATGAGAAGGCGCTTGAATTGGAACGGCAACGCGCCGCCGCCGAGCAGGCCAACCGGCAGCAGCTTAAAACGCTGTATGGCGAGTACCACTACCCTTGTGGCAAGCGGAAACAAGAATACCGCAAACTGTGCAACCTGCCGCGCGGGATGACGGATTTTCCCGGGCACAAACGCCACCCTTAGTTCCCTGGCAACTGGCTTGGCATCTGCGCCAGCAGGATGTCGATCGCCGCCCGCGTTTTGGCCGGTAAATAACGGCTGTGAGGCCAGACGGCGTGGATTTCACTGGGCAGCAGGCGAATTTGGCTGAGTACCGGCACCGGTTCACCGCTGCGCAGGTAACGGGCCGACAGCCAGTTGGGGAGCCACATCAGGCCGGTCACGGCGCTGTCGCATAGTGAGTTGTTGGCCCGTACCGTCCCGGCAGCCGAGTTGCTGGTGTTGCCGGTGGTGCATCTGTCCAACGTGGAGCGCCAAGAGGATTTTGTCGCCGTGCTGCGCACCTTTCTGCAAAGGTAGTGAGATTAAAAGAGTGGCCCCTGGACGCAATGATGCGTGATGAGCCCCCAGGAGGCATCGTCTAGCGGCAATACTCTTTCAGCATGGCGACCGCGTCCGGCTTTAATTGGTAAAGATAGACCGGTCTGCCGGTGGTGCCGTACAGGATGCGGGTGCCCAGAACGCCACTTTCCGCCAGATAGATAAGGTATTTACGGCAGGATACGCGCGAAATGCCGATAGCGTTGGCCAGGTTGTCGGTCGAAAACTCCCCATCGTGCTGCTGTTCGATCCATTCGCATACCGTACTCAGCGTAATGCTGGTTAACCCTTTCGGCAGTTTCTTGCCTTCGCTGCTGTTGGGCTGACGCCGCAGCAGGCTGTCGACATCGGCCTGTGAGAATTCGCGCTGTGCCAGGATCTGCGACTGCTGCTGGTAGTTGCTCAGCGCCTCTTTGAAACGGCCGAACTGGAAGGGTTTAATCAGATAATCCACCACGCCGTAGTGCAAGGCGCGTTGCACCGTGTCCACGTCGCTGGCGGAGGAAATGATAATGACGTCGGTTTTTTCACCCAGCTCGCGCAGGCCAGGCAGCAGATCCAGGCCATTCTCCTGCTGCATATAGATATCGAGCAGGACCAGATCGATACTGACATCGGTATCGGCCAGCAACTCGCGTGCCTGCGCCAGCGTAGCGACGGTGGCCTGACAGTGAAAGCCGCTTACCTGGCTGAGGTAGTATTTGTTCAACTCCGCTACCATCGGGTCGTCATCAATAATCAATACGTTAATCATGGTCAGCCCTTGGCCTGATAGGGAATATGGACAAAGAACTGGGTCAGTACACCCGGTTCAGATTCAAAATCAATGCTGCCGCCCAGTTTTTCCAGGCTGCTGCGGATCAACGCCAGGCCGATACCGCGTCCCGGCCCTTTGGTGGACACACCCTGCTCAAAGATACGGGCGCCGAGAGCCGGATCGATGCCGGGGCCGTCGTCGCTGATTATACAGTGTAAGTGATTCTCATTGTGATGAAAGCTCAGGTGGATCTCGTGTCCCTCAACGCCGTCGATGGCGTCAATGGCGTTTTCAATCAGGTTGCCCAGCACGCTGATCAGCACGTGGGTGGTTTCCGCGTCGTCGGTTTCCGGCAGAAGGCTGGTCTCATCGATGGTCAGCTCAATGCCGGCCTCATGGGCGCGGCTGATTTTGCCGATAAAGAAGCCGGCGACCTCTGGCGACTGTATTTTGCGTAGCAGCGCGCCGATCTCTTCCTGGTAGTTACTGGCGGTGTTGATGATGTAGTTTTCCAACTGCTGGTAAGCCTTCATATGCAGCATGCCGAGGATCACGTGCAGTTTGTTCATAAACTCGTGCGACTGTACGCGCAATGCGTCGGCGTAGTGGGCCATACCGCTCAGGCGCTGCACCAACTGGCTGATTTCGGTTTTATCGCGGAAGGTGGCGATGGCGCCAATCACCTGGCCCTTGACGATCACCGGCACGGTATTGGTCAAAAGCTCGCTGCCGTTAAAACTGATCTGCTGGTCGCGCAGCGGTTTGCCGCTGGCCAAAACCTCCGCCAGATGCAGTTGGGCCGGCCAGTACTTACTGGCGGACTCCAGCAGCAGATTTTCGAAGGGGCCACTTTGGCGCAGCAGGCGTTTCGCCTCGTCGTTAACAATGGTGATACGTGACTGGTTATCGACCGCGATGACGCCTTCTTTAATCGACTGCAGCATGGCGTTGCGCTGTTCAAACAGGTTAGAGATTTCGTAGGGTTCAAAACCGAGCATGATGCGCTTAAGCGCTTTCACCAGGAAGAAGATACCCAGCGTGCCGACCAGCGCGGCGAACGCGAGGGTTAAATAGATAATCCAGCGGCTTTCGGCCACCACCCGGTGGACGGTATCGAGAGCGATGCCCAGCGCCACTACCCCTATCTGTCGGCGCTCGCTGTCGTAGACCGGTGCAAAGACACGCAGTGAAGGCGCCAGCGCGCCACGGTTGATGGCGCTGTTGGTTTTCCCGTGCAGGGCCGGTTCTAAATCGTCGCCGATAAAATGCTTGCCGATCAGCCAGGGTTTAGGGTGCGAGTAGCGGATGCCTTTCATGTCCACCACGGTGACGAACAGCAGCTCGTTTTGATGTCTCACCTGCTCGGCGAAGCGCTGGATCGCGCCACTGTGATCTTCCCGCTGCAGGCCGTCAACGACGTTACTGGAAAGCGCCACCGTTTCGGCAATTGCCATCGCCTTTTGGCGCTGCTGATCTTGCCCCTCGTGACTCATCTGCACAAAAAACAGCGCGTACACCACCAGCAGCACCGAAGCAATAATGGCAGACACCATCAGCGTGAGGGTGGTGCTGAGTTTCAGCGGTATCCGTTGTTTGGGCATGGCGGTTCTCCGAATGGGCGTATCAGGATTTTAGCGGGGAATGGGGCGCGGGGCAGCGACCGGCAGCAGGTTATAACATGCTGCCGCCGGGGGAGGGATTATTTTAATTACAAAAGCCGGGATCAGGGTTGATGATAGATTTCCAGCCCTTGTTGGCCGCTGGCCCCCTGATGGATGATCGCCATCAGCGCGCGCACCACTTTTGACGGATTATCGTGTTGGTACACATTGCGGCCGTACACCATGCCGGATGCGCCCTGTGCCATCAGCGCCGCAGATTTCTCCAGCACCGCGCCCAGTTCACCTTTACCGCCGCCGCGGACCAGCGTTGGGCAACGCGCCGCTTCAACGACGCGGTGGAAGTCTTCCACCCGTTCGGTAGGGTCGGCTTTGATGATGTCGGCGCCCAGCTCACGCGCCAAGCGCACCAGCGGCACCATTTTTTCGACGTCACCCAATGAGCCGTAAGCCGACCCTTGACCGGCCGGCGCCATAACCAGCGGTTCGACCATCAGCGGCATGCCATAGCGATCGCAGGCATGGCGCAGGCGGCCGATGTTTTCCACGCACTGGCGGAAAATGCCCGGTTCATCGGGGATCAGGTACAGATTCACCACCACGGCCGCGGCATCCATCTGCAGCGCGGCGAGGATCGGCGCTTCCGGATTATGCAACACCGCCCACATTTCACGATGACGCGCGGCGTTATAAGCGTTGCCGACGTCGGTACGCATCACCAGGGCCGGTTTATCGCGTTGCGTCGAGCATTGCAGCAAATCCGCCTGGCCGTAGTTCACCTGAATGGCGTCGGGGCGGGCGACGATCAGGCTATTCATGACCCGTTCAATATCTTCCAGACCGATTAAAAAATCCGGTTCATTGGCAATGCCGTGATCAATCGCCACGTCGAGGCACTTGCCGTTATTGAATAGCCGGTTCATCCGTACCTTACTGCTGAGCTGCATGTCAGATCCTCCTGAAAACACATGTCCATTCAGTATTGTCGAGTAAACCGCGGGATGAAACCGTGGATCCACAAACTGCGCGCTCGCTCGCATATTTACTGAGAGAACCCCTCGCGTTTTTTCATCACGGCAGATCGTTTCTCGTCGCTGAACGCACTAAAGGAACGCGTACGCTGATGGCTTTTGCGTCATTTGTTAGATCCGTGTCATGTTTTTGTTACTTGGTTATTCCAAAACGCATGTTTCGCTTGTTTGGGTTAAAAAGTTTCAATAATCTCAATTTTGAAATAAACATTTGAAAGTTACGATATGACGTAACGAGTTAGGCAAGGGTTTTATTTCAATTTATTGTTTTTAATCTATTTTGAGACATTGATCAAAATTTCACACACTGCCAGAAGACGGAAGAAAAGCGGTAAATCTGCCGTATCAAAGGGATGTCACCGACCGGATTGTTGTTTGAATGTAAAAAATATTTTTCATTAGCTGTCAAATCAACAGGCCTCTTCACTCTAACGATTAAAGGGTACAGAACATGAAGCTGAAGAAACTGATCGTCACCTCGGTATTGATGTGCATGCTGCCGGCCAGCGTATTGGCAAAAGACATCAAAATCGGCGTTTCAATGGCTTATTTCGATGACAATTTCCTCACCATCCTACGCCAGTCCATGCAGAGCAAAATGAAACAGGACGGCAACGTCAGCGGGCAATTTGAAGATGCCAAAGGGGACATCGCTCAGCAGATCCAACAGATTGAGAACTTCGTCAGCCAGGGCGTCGACGCCATTATCCTCAACCCGGTCGATACCCAGGGCGTGAAGCCGATGATCAAACTGGCGGAAAGCGCCAAGATCCCGCTGGTGTTCGTTAACCGCCGTCCGGAAGTGACGCTGCCTGCGGGCATGGCCTACGTAGGCTCAGATTCCAAACTGGCCGGTAAGCTGCAGATGGAAGAGTTGGCCAAGCTGATGAACGGCAAGGGCAACGTGATGATCCTGATGGGCGAACTGTCCAATGAAGCGACCCGCGACCGCACCCGCGGTGTGGAAGAGGTGGCGGCCAAGTATCCCGGCATCAAAATTCTCGACAAGCAAACCGCCAAGTGGGGCCGTAAAGAAGCCGTCGACATTACCACCGACTGGGTGCTGACCGGTCAGCAGATTGATGCCATCGCCTCCAACAATGACGAAATGGCCATTGGTGCGATCCTGGCGCTGAAACAGGCGAAGAAGAGCGGCGTGCTGGTGGCCGGCGTGGATGGGACTCCGGACGCGCTGGAATTCATCAAGAAGGGCGATCTGGCATTGAGCGTATTCCAGGATGCTAAAGGTCAGGGCGAAGGCGCGGTGCAAACTGCCATTCAGCTGGTTAAAGGCGAGAAGGTGGAAAGCAACGTCCTGATCCCTTATCAGCTGATCACCAAGGCCAATTATCAGGAATTTGCCGACAAGAACAGAAAATAAGCGTTAAAGCAGCGCGGTTATATCCATTGCCGTATTTATCCGACACTCGACGGTAAATACGGCAGGGATGCATTGACGAACGGCGGAGGTTATCAGTATGTATCCTTATGTTCTTGAGGCTGAAGGCATCAGTAAGCAGTTTCCCGGCGTGAAGGCGCTGGATAAGGTCTCAATTAAAATCAAACCAGGCAGCGTGCACGCTTTAATGGGCGAAAACGGCGCGGGAAAATCCACGCTGATGAAATGTTTAATCGGTATTTATCACCCCGATGAAGGCACCATTAAAATAAAAGGCCAACCGGTGACCTTCAGCGACACGTTGCAGGCGCTGCATTCGGGCATTTCCATGATTCACCAGGAACTCAACCTGGTGCCTTATATGACGGTGGCGGAAAATATCTGGCTGGGGCGTGAGCCGGCGAAGCTGGGCTTCGTAAATCATGACCAACTGAACAAGAAAACCCGCGAGCTGCTGGCGCGGCTGAACATCAAACTCAAGCCGGAAACGCTGGTGGGTGAACTGAGTATCGCCAGCCAACAAATGGTGGAGATCGCCAAGGCGGTGTCCTACAACGCGGACGTCCTGATCATGGACGAACCCACCTCGGCCCTGACCGAAGGCGAGGTGGTGCATCTGTTTGCCATCATTCGTGAGCTGCGTGAGCAGGGCAAAGGCATTATCTACATCAGCCACAAGATGGACGAGATTTTTGCCATCACCGACGAGGTGAGCATCTTCCGCGACGGCACCTTTATTGCCAGCGATAAAACCGAAAACCTGACCAAACAGTCGCTGATCACCATGATGGTAGGGCGCGAACTGACCCAGATGTTCCCTAAATTCAACAACAATATCGGCGAGGAAGTGCTGCGGGTCGAAGGACTGCGGCGTTCGGACTGGTTCCACGATGTCTCGTTCAGCGTGAAACGCGGCGAGATCCTCGGCGTCGCCGGGCTGGTGGGGGCCGGCCGCAGCGAAGTAATGGAAAGCCTGTTCGGCATGCACCCGGCGGACGGTGGCAGCATCTTTATCGAAGGCAAAGCGGCAAAGGTCGATTCGCCCTCAAAAGCTATTGAACTCGGCCTGGCGTTTCTCACCGAAGATCGCAAAAAATCCGGGCTGTTTTTGGTGCTGTCGGTGGTTGAGAACATGAGCATCGTCAACCTGTCGGAGTACATCGGCAAGAACGGGTTTGTCAGCCATGTGCAAATGGCCAAAGACTGCATGGAGCAGATCAAAAAGCTCAACATCAAAACCCCGACCATGGACCAAATCATCAATAACCTCAGCGGCGGTAATCAGCAGAAGGTGCTTATTGCTCGCTGGCTGCTGGCCCAGCCCAAAATATTGATCCTCGATGAGCCAACGCGTGGCATCGACGTCGGGGCCAAGGCGGAGATCTATCGCCTGATCAGCGAGCTGGCGAACCGCGGCGTCGCCATTATTTTGGTGTCATCGGAATTACCGGAAATTCTCGGCATGAGCGACCGGGTGATGGTGATGCACGGCGGCCGTATTACCGGCATTTTGGATAAAGAAGAAGCGGATCAGGAAAAAATCCTGGCGCTGGCCTCTGAATAACGCAAAGGTGAACCACCATGAGTAATGTAAAAATTGAGAAGCCGCTTGCGGGTAAAGCGCCCCTGTTCTCTGGCCTGAGCGGCAAAATGCCGAAAGATACCGGCATCTTTATCGTGATGATCGGCATCGCGCTGGTCTTTGAAATCCTCGGCTGGTACATCCGCGATCAGTCATTCCTGATGAACCCTAACCGGCTGCTGCTGATCGTGTTGCAGGTAGCGATTATCGGCATCATCGCGGTGGGCGTGACCCAGGTCATTATCACCACCGGTATCGATCTCTCTTCCGGCTCGCTGATTGCGTTGACGGCGGTGGTGGCGGCCAGCCTGGCGCAAACCTCAGACAGCATTTCGCCGATGTACCCGGCGCTCCTCGACCTGCCGGCGGCGATCCCGATCGGCGCGGGGATCGGGGTAGGTATTGTTTGTGGGTTTATCAACGGCTTCCTGATCACCCGTACCGGCATTCCACCGTTTATCGCTACTCTGGGCATGATGGTGTCGGCACGTGGCCTGGCGCAGTACTACACCCAGGGTAACCCGGTCAGCTTCTTGTCCGACGGCTTCACCTCAATCGGCCAGGGCGCGATGCCGGTGATCATCTTCCTGGTGATTGCGGTGATCTTCCACATCGCGTTGAAGCATACCCGCTACGGCAAATACATCTACGCCATCGGCGGCAACATGACCTCCGCCAGAGTTTCCGGTATCAACGTCAATAAATACCTGGTGACGGTCTATACCATCGCCGGCGGTCTGGCCGGACTGGCGGGCGTGGTCCTGGCGGCGCGCGTCAGCAGCGGTCAGTCGAGCATGGGGATGTCCTACGAGCTGGATGCGATTGCTGCCGCGGTCATCGGCGGCAGCAGCCTGATGGGTGGCGTTGGGCGTATTACCGGCACGCTGATCGGTGCAGTGATCCTCGGGCTGATTAAAAGCGGATTCACCTTTATCGGCGTGGACTCCTATATTCAGGACATTATCAAAGGCGTGATTATCGTCGCCGCGGTGTCTATCGACATGCACCGTAACCGCAAAAAACACTGATTGCCGTAAATCTCCGCCGGTGCGGCTTGCCCGGCGGTTTTTTTTACCTCAGGGGAATCACCATGAAATACCTAAAAAGAATCGTGCTGGTGGCGGCGCTTAGCTGTTCCACCTCGGTACTGGCGGAAACTATCGGCGTGTCGATGGCCTATTTTGACCAGAATTTCCTCACCATCATCCGCCATTCGATCGACAAAGAGGCCAAGGCGCGCGGTATTACCGTGCAGTTCGAAGATGCCCGCGGTGACGTTGGCCGCCAGACCGATCAGGTGCAGAGCTTTATCAGCGCCGGGGTGGACGCGATTATCGTCGATCCGGTCAACTCGGCGGGCACGCCTGCGATCACCAAGTTGGTGACCAGGGCGGGTATTCCGCTGGTGTATGTGAATCGTACGCCGGGCGACAGCACGCTGCCTTCCGGCGTGGTGTTTGTCGGCTCCGACGAGAAGCAGTCCGGCACCTTGCAGATGGAAGAGCTGGCGCGCCTGGCGAATTATCAGGGCAACGTGGCCATCATGATCGGTAACCTGACCGATGCCGGTGCACTGCAACGCACCAAAGACGTGGAGCAGGTGGTGGCGAAGTACCCGAAAATGAAAGTGGTGCAGAAGCAAAGTGCCAACTACTCACGCAGCGAGGGTATGGATCTGATGCTGAACTGGGTAACCAACGGCGAGTCCATTGATATCGTCGCGGCCAACAACGACGAGATGGCGATTGGCGCGATCATGGCATTGCAACAGGCCGGTAAAAAGGACAACAAAGTGCTGATCGGCGGAATCGACGCCACCCCGGACGGCCTGAAAGCATTATCTTCCGGCAAGATGCAGGTCACGGTCTTCCAGGACGCCGTCGGCCAGGGCAAGGCCTCGGTCGACGTGGCTCAGCGGATGATCAAGGGCGAAAAGCTGGAACCCTATTATTGGATCCCATTTGAACTGGTCACGCCGGCCAATATGCAAAAATACGCGGCAAAGTAAGCTGGAAAGGCCCGCGGCAGCGGGCTTTAACATTACAGCGCAGCAAGATGTTGTCGCACGATCTCGCGGCCGATCTCCAGTGAGGCGGTCGCCGCCGGGGAGGGCGCATTGCAGACGTGCAGCGAGCGGCGGCCCTTCACAAAATGAAAATCATCCACCAGTTTGCCGTCGGCGGTCAGCGCCTGGGCACGAACCCCGGCCGGGCCGGGCCGGATATCTTCCGGTTGCAGCTCGGGGATAAGCTGGCGTGCGTTTTCGGTAAACAGTTTGCGTGACAGGGAGCGTCGAACTTCTGCCAGCCCCTCGCCAAGATAATTGCCAGCGATTTTCCAGAATCCTCGATAGCCGAGCACCTCGCTCAGATCCCGCAGGCTAAAATCGCATTTGCGGTAACCTTCACGTTTGAATGCCAGCACCGCATTGGGGCCAACGTCGCGCTTGCCGTTGTACATACGGGTAAAATGCACGCCGAGAAAAGGGAAGTCCGGGTTCGGTACCGGGTAGATCAGGTGGTTCACCAGATAGTTTTTTTCGTCGTTCAGCACAAAGTATTCACCCCGGAACGGCACGATCTTCATCCCAGTCTGATAGCCAGCCAGGGCGGCGATGCGGTCACTGAACAGGCCGGCACAGTTAACCAGCCACTTGCCCTGATATTCTGCGCGAGGGGTACGCACGCTGACGCCGTCACTGCTTTCAATGATGCCCTCAACCTGTTGCCCATAGTGGATCTCGCCGCCGCGTTGCTGGATCACTTCCGCCAGCTTTGCCGCCACCTGGCTGTAGTTGACGATACCGGCATCGGGCACCAGCAGTGCCTCAATACCGTTGACGTGCGGCTCACGTTCCTTTAACTGCGCCTGCGACAATCGGCTGACCGCCAGCCCGTTCTGTCGCCCGCGCTGGTAGATATTCTCCAGTAAAGCCAGCTCCTTCAATTGGGTGGCCACAATCACTTTGCCACATTGATCCTGATAGAGGTCATGCTCGCGGCAGAAGGCGAACATGCTTTGGTTGCCCAGTTTTGCCAGCCGTGCCTTCAGGCTGCCGGGTGTGTAGTAAATGCCGGAATGCACTACGTTACTGTTATGGCCACTTTGGTGGGCCGCCGGACCATTTTCTTTTTCCAGGATAAGGATACGCAGCAGGGGGTTCGTTTCCTGCAGCGCGTTGGCGACGCCCAACCCCACCAGACCTGCGCCGATAATGATCACGTCATGCATGGTTATCCTAACTCCTCATGGTCCAGGCGGCGCAATTTGCCGCGTACGTTGCTGAGATGGTTTTGCATAGCGGCAGTGGCTGCCGCCGGATCGCGAGCCTTGATTGCCATAAATACCCGTTGGTGCTCGTCGATCACCCGTTGGCGCTCGTCCTGACGGCCCAGGTTCTTGCTGAGTGAATACACCAACACGCCGAGATACAATTCGTGCATGTTATCCAGGATCTGCACGAAAAACGGGTTGTGCGAGGCCTGCATAATGGCGCGGTGGAACAGATAATCCTCTCGATGACCAATCAAACCTTCGTCGAGGGTGCAGCGTTTGAAGTCGTTAAGGGCCAATTCAATCGCCCGCAGTTCCTGCTCGGTATGGCGTTCGGCGGCCATACACGCCGCCTGTTGCTCAATCACCTCACGCATTTCCAGCAGCGCTTCCACTTCACCCGGATCGGCTATTTCCAACACCAGCGGCTGGTATTTGCTCAGCAGGGAATGTTGTTCTACCCGATGGCCGCCCCCCTGCCGCGAGGAGATGATGCCGCTGACCTCCAGAATGCCGAGCGCCTCACGCACGGGTACCCGGCTGACGCCAAAGGCCTCCGCCAGCAGGTTCTCTGACGGCAGTTTTTCCCCGACGGGGAAGGTGCCGTTACTGATGCCTTCCTTCAACTGCGCCAGGACCTGATGAGAAGCTTTCTGGCGCGTAACCTTATTGATCATTTACAGCCCTCTGCGGATGACTCCGCCTGAAACGCAACAGATGCACGGACGCCGCAGTAACAATCAGCGCCGCGCCGCCCAAGTCGGTCAGCAGCCCCGGTTTAATCAGCAGGATAGCCGCAAAGGTAAACAATACCCGCTCCAGCCAGTGGGTTTTCATCATCCAGAAATTGGCGCTGGCGATCGACAGCGCATAAATCCCCACCAATGCGCTGATCACCATATGGATCACCGACAGCGCATTAAGGTCGTCGCCCTGCATCAGCAGCATCGGGTTATAGACCAGAATGAATGGGATGATAAAGCCCGGTAACGCCAGGCGCACGGCATCCCACGAGGTCTGCATCGGGTCGGCGCGAGCGATGCTGGCGGCGGTGTAACTGGCCAGCGCTACCGGCGGCGTGATGTTGGACAAGGCGCCAAACCAGAACACAAAGAAGTGCGCCGCCAGCGGCATCACGCCGGCTTTGATCAGGATCGGCGAAACGGTGACCGCCACCACGATGTACAGTGCGGTAGAGGGCAGGCCCATACTCAGTACGATACACACCAGCATCACCACCAGCAGGATCATCCACAGGGTATTGTTGGTCATCGCGACGATATTAAACGCCAGCGTGGAGCCGATACCGGTCATGGTGACTACGCAGATGATTACCCCGATGGCGGCGCAGGCTATCGTCACCTGAATAGAACCGCGAGCCGCTTCGTTCAGCGCCTCGGCGATTTTTTTCGGCGTCATGCGTACGGTGGTATCGGGGGTGATCCAACTGGCGACGATGATCGAAATAATGCCGAGGAACCCGGCATAGATCGGCGTTTTGCCCAACAACAGGGTGCCGATAACGATGATCAACGGCAGCAACAGCAGGCCGCGTGCCTTCAGCACCGCTTTCACTTTGGGAATATTTTCTTTGCTGATGCCTTTCAGACCCTGCTTTTTAGCCTCCAGATCGATGGCAATAATCAGCGCCGCGTAATAGAGCAATGCGGGAATAATGGCGGCGATCACGATGGTGGTATACGAAATGCCGAGGAAGCCGGCCATGATAAAGGCGGCGGCGCCCATGATCGGCGGCATGATCATTCCGCCGGTGGAGGCGGTGGCTTCAACCGCACCGGCAAAGCGGGACGACAGGCCGATGCTTTTCATCAGCGGGATGGTGAAGGTGCCGGTGGTGGCGACGTTAGCCACCGCGCTGCCGCTCAGGGAGCCGGTCAGCGCCGAGGAGATCACCGCGACCTGCGCCGGGCCGCCGCGGCGCCGACCGGCCATCGCCAGCGCCAAATCGTTGAACAATGCCGTGGCCCCGCTGACGCTGAGGAACGCGCCAAACAGGATAAATACCACGATAGCGGTGGAGGCGGTGGACAGGGTGATGCCGAAGATCCCTTCGCTGGTCATAAACAGCCGGTACAGCAGGCGTTCGAACGAGAAGCCGCCGTGGCCGAAAATGCCCATAAAGTACTGGCCGAACAGGGCATAGACGATCGCGAAGGTCGCCAGTCCGGGAATGAAATACCCCGTGGTGCGGCGTGCGGCTTCAAACAGCACGCCGATACCGATCACCGCCATCACGTAGTCGGTGGTATTGGGAATGCTTTTGCGCACCACGTGCAAGTCCAGATAGCTGGCGTAGAAAGAGCCGTAGCTGACCAGCGTCAGGATAATGAACAGGTAGTCCCAGCGGTTGAATTTGCTGGTGGCGTGGCGGCGTGATACCGGAAACAGTATGAAGCCCAGGATTAAGATACCGCTGAGAAACGTGGTATTGCGATAAAACTCCTGGGTATTCGACAGCGCATTGGCATAAATGGCGTAAGCGGAAATCGCAATGGCCAGCACCGTGGCCAACTGCAAATAGATACCGCTCAGCGGGCGACTGCCGGCCCCGGCTTCTTTGTCCAGATCGACGGCATTTTGCGGCGACAGGTTGTTAGTGCTCATACGACCTCCTTATCGATTGACGGCAAGCGCTGCCGCTTCCGGTGGGATCAGATAGTCGGGCACGCTGACCCCGGCCTCGAGATAATATTTATAAGCACCGATATGCAGCGGTACAGAAACCCCTTTCAGCGCATTCTCCAGCGAAATGTATTTGGCGGCGCTGTGGACCTGATGCACTTCCGGCAGGTTTTCAAACAGGGTTTTGGTCAGGTCATACACCAGCTTTTCATCAAGGCCATTGAGCGCCACCAAAATATTGGGCTGGGCGATGGTGGAAACCGCCTGACTCTGCCGTGGGTAGGTATCGGCTTTAATATCAAAACGGAACCAGGAATTGGCGATGGCGTTGATGTTGGCCAACTGTTCATCGGTGACGTTGAGGATGCGTGAGGGCACGCCGCTGGCGAACATGTCGGTTACCGCTGCCGCCGGTACCCCGGCAGGCAGGGCGCCGCCGTCAAGTCGCCCGTCGCGCATGGCTGAAACGGTATCGCCATAGCCCAGATATTCTGGCGTCAGCGATTTCTTGCTCAGGTTAACCCCTTGCAAAATGATCAGCGTGGACTGCTCGGTACCGCTGGCCTGTGGGCCAACTGAGAAACGGCTGCCGGCGATGTCATTCAAGGTGCCGTCCTTGACTTTGTTTTCCAGCATCACAAAGTGTTCTACGTTGGGCCACAGCATCGAGATGGAACGCAGATGGCCGTAGGCGCGGCCTTCAAAATTGCGTACGCCCTGGTAGGCTTCGACGGCGATCAGGCTTTGCAGGATCGCCAGCTGCGCCTCGTTTTTCTGCAGCAGATCGATATTCTCTATCGATCCCGCAGAGGATTGCCCGCTAACCTGGATGCCGTTCTGCTTCAGGCGGTTGCTCCAGACGTTGGCCAGCCCGACGCCCATCGGGTAATAGGTGCCGCCGGTGGAGGCGGTGGCTACGGAAAGGAAGGTCTTGTCGGCATTCTCCACCTTGCCGGCGACCGCCAGTGCCGCGACGGCAGCCAGAGCACCCGCAGCCAGCAAAAGCTTGATTTTTCTATTTTTCATTATTTTTACCCGAGGTTTTTGAAACAAATAGAAAACATTTACGCAAACTTGTATACAACATTGCAGCTTTTATCACCTAACAAGCATTGTTTGATTTGTGATCAAGATGGGTGAAAAGCGTTCAAAAAATGGCGGGAAATGTGAGGGAGGATGGGATAACCCCGTGACGGTTGCCACGGGGGAAATGCAGATTACCAACCTTTAACGGCATCGCCCTTGTAGATTTCGGCGGCGCTGGCGGCAACTTCATCGGTCTGATAGGCCTTGATCAGATTCTTCACGTTTTCGTTGTTTTGGTTATCCACCCGAGTGGCGAAAACATTGACGTAAGGCGAATCTTTGTCTTCGACAAACAGCCCGTTCTTGGCGGGCGACAGACCAATTTGGCTAGAGTAGTTGGTGTTGATGATCGCCAGGGCGATCTGTTTGTCGTCTAACGCACGCGGCAACTGAGGCGCTTCAATCTCGACGATTTTCAATTTCTTCGGATTACTGACGATATCCAATGAGGTAGGCAGCAGCCCGACGCCCTCTTTCAGCACAATCAGCCCCTGTTTTTGCAACAGCAGCAGCGAACGGCCGAGGTTGGTCGGGTCATTGGGCACCGCAACCAGGGCACCGTCAGGCAGTTGGCTGAGCGACGTGATTTTTTTGGAATAACCGGCGATGGGATAAACGAAAGTATTGCCTACCGCTACCAGTTTGTAGCCGCGCTCCTGGATCTGTTTTTCCAGATAAGGCTTGTGCTGGAAGGAGTTGATGTCGAGATCGCCATTATTCAGTGCTTCGTTGGGCAACACGTAGTCATTGAAGGTCACCACTTCCACATCCAGATCGTATTTCTGTTTGGCGATTTTCTGTACGGTCGCCCACATAGCCTGATCGATGCCGGAGCTGATGCCGACTTTGATGTGGTGGTTGTCTTGTTCCGTCGGTCCACAGGCAGTCAGCAGCAGGCTGCTTGTTACCGCCAGCGCTGCGGCGAGTTTTTTCAGCGTAAATGTCATTTCCCAGAGTCCTTGTCAAAATAGCCTGCTGGTTATTGCAGGCTGAAGAGTGGCACTGACTCTAGATAATCGGCTGGCTAAAATAAAATACTGATTCTCTATGATTAATAGCGATTTGCTATGAGGGATTTCAGGCTCCGCGGCTGCGCCAAAATAGCGCAAACAGTTCGGACTGCGTGTTGATGCCCAGTTTCGAGTACAGGTGCTTTTTATGCGCTCGTACCGTCTCGATAGAAATCTGCAGGCGGCGGGCGATCTCCTTGGTAGAACAGCCTGCCAGCATCAGTTGGCTGACCTGGTTTTCCCGTTCCGTCAATTGCGCGCCGCCGGGCAACGACGACAGTGAGAAGTTGCTGTCGCCATCATCGCTGGCGTTTTCGAAACGCATCCGCTGGCGCATCAATGGCAGTAGCCAACTTTCGACCAGAGCCAGAATGCCGAGGTGACGATCGCTGTAGCGCCGCGAGGCGCCCAACGACAGGCAAAGCATGCGCTGCGGCTCCACCAGCAGGTTGAAATGCACCTCATCGCCACCGACGTTATGGTTGAAATAGTGTTGGTAGTATTCCGTCGCCGCAAAATTGGCGGGTGCGACGTCATCCAGGCGCAACAGCCCGATGCGTTGGCGCGCCCAGGCGTCCAGGTAGAAAGGATCGAGCAGATAGAGGCCTTTCTGGTAATCGTGAAACAGCGCTTCGTCACTGCCGTCGCTTTCGTCGCTGGCAGCCAGGATCTGTGGTGGATGCTGGGGAGAAAACAGCAGCGCCACCCAGTTTTCGAACGGGATATGCCCCTTCAACAGGCGCGCACAGCTCAGCCAGAAATCCGCCCCGTCGAGGTTATCGACCAGTTGGCCGAATGCCCGATGCCAGGCCAGCGTCTCGGGAGAAATAAGGCTGCTGTTACCCACTGATGTTACCCCTGTCATGGAATAGCCAGAACGGCTGTTTCGGGCATACTACCATTATTACTACTGTGTTCCGCGTGGAGGATAAAATGGAAATAACCCTGGCCCAATTGCCCTGTCGTGAAGGCTGCGTTGCCGACAACCTGGCGCAGGCCCTGGCATTCATTGAGCGTTACGCCAAGGGCGGCAACCTTATCCTGTTCCCGGAAACCCAGCTCACCGGTTTCGCTGCGGCGCAGGGTGACACCGATTATGCCCTGCAAAGCGACGGCGCGGAATTGCTGCAACTGGTTCAGGCCAGCCGCC
This sequence comes from Serratia sp. GW822-FHT06E05, assembly GCF_058799445.1. Taxonomy (NCBI): domain Bacteria; kingdom Pseudomonadati; phylum Pseudomonadota; class Gammaproteobacteria; order Enterobacterales; family Yersiniaceae; genus Serratia; species Serratia sp. GW822-FHT06E05. The sequence goes on along the minus strand of NZ_JBXALM010000001.1, from coordinate 816,021 downwards.
AATACGATGTCGCGCTGGTGATTGGCTTTCTTGAACGCACCGATGAGGGGGTGTTCAACAGTACGGTGCTGATCACGCCGGAGCAGGGGATTTATCTGCACTATCGCAAGACCCATTTGTGGCCGGATGAGCGTAATACCGTTCTTCGCGGCGATACGTTAGTGTGCGGCGTTTGGCGCGGAACGCGTATCGGGCTGCTGATTTGCTACGATCTTGAGTTCGCGGAAAATGCCCGGGCGTTAGCCGTTATGGGCTGCCAATTGCTGCTGGTGACGAATGGCAATATGGATCCCTATGGCCCGGTGCACCGCAATGCCGCGCTGGCCCGCGCGCAGGATAACCAGATGTTTGTCGCCATGACCAACCGCTGCGGTGAGGGTGATGGATTGCAGTTTGCCGGCGAAAGCCTGATTGTCGATCCGCTGGGGCGCGAAGTCGCCGGATTGGGCCGCGAAGCAGGGGCGCTGTCGGCCACATTGGATTTTACCCTGCTAGAGCAGGCTCGCCGCCACTACCGTTATCTGGACGATCGGCGCTTACCGTTAGCGCGAGAAGCGCAGTGGGTTGAAGGGGAAGAGGGGCGTCGGGGGTGGCCACTGGGATAATCGGCCTGGCGTATCCTGTTTGTGCCCTGGTATACAGTTTGTTTTGACGGGGGATCCGCCTGCTTATTATGATGACGGAAAGCCCAACCGGGGCGCGAATAGCCAAAGGAAAAGACAATGCGATTTAACATGTGGCGCAAGGCGTTGCTGCCATTGGTGGTTTTGACTTGCGTATCAGCAGCTCAGGTTCAGGCGGCGGAGAGCGTGGCGGAACCGATCCCGAAAATGTTATTGGGCAACTGGCATATCAGCAAGATCCTGCCGACCCAAACCGTGGGTTGCTGGGATGAACAGCAGGCGAAAGGCCTGATCGGCGGCAAGATCGGTTATAAAGCAGGGAGTTTCACCTGGAACGGTACCGAGTTGAAAAGCGAGGGGGCAACCCTCAGCACGGTGGAAGCACAGGAGTTTGTTGAGGACAACTCCGGCAGCAGTTCTTATATCGACTTCCCGATGCTGGGCATCAGCACGCCAGCGGTTGAACGGGTGATGATCCAGCATGCCGATACCACAATCAAAGGCATTACCGATCAGGGTACCGACGGCGTACCGGGGGATAACGTGCTGGTAAAAGATGCCAACACGCTGATCCTGTCGGTGTGCAACGTGTGGTTCGAAGCCCAGCGCGTGCGGTGACCCCTGCCATCGGCTTATCTTGTCCTGCCCTCATTGCGTCAGCGCGATGCGACCGAAGAGGGCATGACTCCCTTGCGGGGTAATGGCCGAAAGCTGATCCAGGCGGCAAACCCGTTGATTATCGAAATAAATAAACTCTCCCTCATTCTCCAGCGTCTGGGTGGTTAACGCCGTTGCCTGGAAACACTGCCCGTTAACCAATTCAACGTTCAGCCGATAACCGTAGAGGCAGGCAATTTCCAAATAATCATGCAATTCGCAGTCTATCGGCCGGTAAGCTGTCATGACATCCCCTGGCAACCCTGCATTTTAAAAATGTAATAGCCCGTTTGGCCAATAGCCTGCTCCACCTCAGGGCTGGAGGACTCGCTGTGGCAGAATGCACAGCTGCTTTGGCTGATATTGTCCTCCTCAATGTTGTTCTGTTTGAGGAACTGTTGCGCATAGTGTCTTGCCTGAGCCAGATCGTTGCTGTCGGTGAACACGTCGAAATGCAGATAGCGACCATCCCTGGTATGTACATGGGTGTCAAAAACATTGATATACATAGTTATTTACCCTTTTGTTTGTTTATCTGAATGTTATATTGGTATCGATTCGATACCATAATCCTCGCATTTGATGAAAATCCTGTCAACGGCGCTTTTAGCCAAAATGACCGGTTGAGAGCAGAGCACAAGGGAAGGGGCATAAACCCTAAAGAAGCGTTTCAATATGAAAATGAGCGGGTAGAGCCGGTGATTTATTTCTGTCGTCACGTTTACCGAATTAATTTTTTATAAAATCAAAGCACTATCCGGGTTTGGAAAATAAAGGGGCGTTTGAAATCCTGGGGATATTTCAATGCCGGGATGCTTCAAGAAATTAGCCGCCGATTTTATATCGGCACGCTGATAGGCAAACACTATTACAGCTATAGGCGCAGGCTGGGTTATTCATTGATTGTTATCAATTATGCAGCGCATCTTCCTCTCTACTATTACCGGGCGACTGTCTATTGGATGGGCAATACCTTATAAGGATTGAAAATGAAAAAGGTCACCCGTATTGCGGCGATGTCCCTTACCGGCATTGTCTTATGTTATCTGGGGCTTTCGGGCTATGTTTGGTATCACGATACTCAGCGTACGGTGTACAGTCAGGCACCGCGATCTGCGCTGGAGAAGAATAACCAGATTCTCGGATTGCTGAGAGAAAAGGGCTGCGATTATTGCCATACACCTTCTGCCGATCTTCCCTTCTATGCCTCATTTCCCATTGCCAAACAGCTGATGGAATACGATATCCGCCTCGGGTATCAGTCTTTTAACCTGGAACCTGTACGTGCCAGCCTGATCGAAGATAAAGCGGTATCACAAAGCGATCTGAACAAGATTGAATGGGTAATGCAGCATAAGACCATGCCGCCGACACGGTATGTCGCCTTGCACTGGGCGGGGCAGGTGGATGAGCAAGAGCGCGAGACCTTGCTTGGCTGGATAGCGCAGCAGCGCGCGCGTTACTACGCCAGTAACGAGGCTGCCGCGGAACACTGTAATGAGCCGATTCAGCCGATCCCCAAGGCATTGCCTGTCGACGCACAGAAAGTGGCGCTGGGTTTCCGACTGTATCACGACCCGCGCCTTTCCGGAGACAGCACTCTCTCTTGTGCCCACTGCCATTCGCTCAATACCGGAGGCGTAGATGGCAGAAAAACGTCGATTGGCGTTGGCGGCGCGGTAGGGCCGATAAATGCGCCAACGGTATTCAACTCAGTGTTCAACAGCGAGCAGTTCTGGGACGGACGTGCGCCAACGCTGCAGGTACAGGCCGGTGGACCGCCGCTCAACCCTATCGAAATGGCTTCCAAATCCTGGGAGGAGATCATCGGCAAGCTGGACAAGGATCCGGTACTAACCCGTGATTTTGTCGCCGCCTACCCGCAGGGCCTCAGCGGCGACACTATTACGGATGCCATCGCCGAATTTGAAAAAACCTTAATCACGCCGGATTCGCCTTTCGATAACTGGCTGCGCGGCGATGACAAAGCCATGACGATGCAGCAGAAACACGGTTATCAACTGTTTAAGGACAACAAATGCGCCACTTGCCACGGAGGAACCATTCTCGGTGGGCGTTCCTTCGAGCCTTTGGGGCTGAAACGCGACTTCAATTTTGGGGAAATTACCGCCGCGGATATCGGGCGCATGAACGTCACCAGCGAAGCGCGCGACAGGCTACGGCAGAAGGTGCCCGGCTTGCGCAATGTGGCACTGACGGCGCCTTACTTCCATCGCGGGGATGTCGCCACGCTGGATGAGGCGGTCAAACTGATGCTGCGCTATCAGGTGGGTACCGAACTGCCGCAGCAGGATGTCGATGATATTGTTGCCTTCCTCGAGAGCCTGACGGGCGTATATACCCCTTACACCCAAAGCCAGAAATAACGGGCTGACGGCCCGCGTCATCATGGTATCTCCAGCCCCGGTAACGGGGCTGTTCCAACGGCAAGATGCCCGTTCGTCTCTCCGGTTTCTGAACTAAAATTATCCATAACGGGACAACAGAAATGTTGCCGTGCAAACCGGGGTCTCTATGAATCAATGACAGGAGGCGCTATGTGCTATCAACATATTATGATTGCCACCGACCTGAGTGATGACGGAAAACGGCTGGTGGAAAAAAGCGCGAGATTGGCCGCGGCGCTGCAGGCCAGGCTCTCTCTGATCTACGTGGATATCCACTACGATACCTACCATGCGGCGATTGGTTTTTCTGAGCGAAGCTACGACGGCGTACCTTTTGAAGAGAAGATCAAGAAAGAGCTGGAGCCGCTGACCCAGAATGTGAATTACCCGATCAACGAGGTGATCATCGGACACGGTGATTTTATCGAAGAGTTGAAGAATGCCGTGGTGGATAAAAGTGTCGATCTGGTGGTTTTTGGCCATCACCACGATCTGTGGAACAAGCTGTTTTCCTCAACCCAGCATGCCATAAACCAGTTGAATGTCGACGTACTGGTCATCCCGATCAAACAGTAGCCAGTTGATTAACCCTGCCAGTATTCACTCTGGCAGGGTGACGGACAGATTAGCGGGTGAAAAAGTCGTTATACAACATGTAGAGGTGCGCCGCGCTCCAGGAGAAATTCGGCGCGCCCTGTTGCATGCCGGTCAGCGGGATGCGGATGATACTGCACCCTCGGCGTGTCGCTGAGGGCACGTAAAACGAGGCAGAGATTTCGGGCCGCTGCTTTATTTAAAGTCCAAATGTGAAAGCCATCTCTTTTCGATGAGAACACCGGCTGCCCCAACCCTCGAAAAAAGCGCAAGATGCGACTAACCAAACATAAGTTAGGTTATACGCATGGAAATCCTATCCGGTTGTTTTATTAAGATTATTATAAGAATAAAATGCTGTGTCTCGGCTAATGATTATTTTTGACTCTTTTTGAAAGATCAAACCGACTTTATTATTTGATGGGTATCACAGAATTAACGCTGAAACCCGGTTCATTCATCTTACGATCCTCTTCCCAAATCTTCGCTAAAGCCTTTAATCCCACTTTACTGTTTTTCATGCCCGATATAAAACAAACGTATGTTTAAAAACAAACAAGTGTCCAATATGACCAGCAGAGAAAAACAGATATTGCATCTTCTGAGACGTGATCCTTTGATCCCACAGCAGGAAATTGCCGATGTTTTAGGTATTAGCCGCTCTGGTGTCGCCGGGCACATTATGAATTTAATGAATAAAGGATATATAAAGGGTAAGGGTTATATATTGTCGGAGCACAGCTATGTGGTAACCGTAGGTTCTACCAATATGGATGTCTGCGGTTATGCTTCCTCTAAATTAGTGTATGAAGATTCCAACCCGGGAAAAATAAAATGCACGCCAGGTGGGGTCGGCAGAAATATTGCGCAGAATGTCGCCTTATTAGGCCGGGAGTGTCACCTTATTTCCGTCGTCGGTGACGACTTCTATGGCGAAACCTTATTCGAACAGGCAAAGCTGGCGGGGGTACATGTCGACAGCTTCCATAAATTGCACGGTGAAAATACTTCGACCTATGTCTCCTTACTCGATAACAACGGCGAAATGCTGGTGGCGATTAACGACATGCGCATTCTCGAGAAACTCACACCGGCGTTATTGGCCACGTCTAAAGAGTTGATCCTGCATGCGGGCGTGCTGGTGGTTGACTGCAACCTGACCGAGGACGCACTGGCCTGGCTATTCGGGCACTCCGGCAGCGTGCCGGTGTTTGTTGACACCGTATCGGCATTTAAAGCGCCCAAAATCCGCCGTTGGCTCTCGCATATCCATACTCTCAAGCCCAATCGCCTCGAAGCCGAGATCCTCAGCGGCATGGCGATCCACGGGCCGCAGGATGCGCCAGCGGTGGCCCGCTGGTTCCATCAACAAGGGGTACAACGCCTGGCGCTCAGCATGGGGCCAGCCGGGGTTTATTACAGCGAAATTGATGGGCAAAACGGCTGGTCGCAGCCACTGGTCGTCGACATCGTCAATGTGACCGGGGCCGGCGACGCCATGATGGCGGGCCTGGCCCATTGCTGGCTGGAAGATATGACGCTGGCGGACAGCATTCGTTTTGCGCAGGGTTGCTCGGCATTGACGCTGGCATCCGAATTTACCAATAACCCGAACCTGTCGAATGGCAGCGTACAAAAACTGTTGGAGCTACAAGCATGAAAAATAACATGATTTCCCATGACTATCTGGACATTTCGCCGGAGGTTGCCGAGGCTTTGGCCCACAAACGCCCGGTTGTGGCTCTGGAATCCACCATCATTTCTCACGGTATGCCGTACCCACAGAACGCGCAGACGGCGCTGGAAGTGGAACAAAAGATCCGCGATCACGGCGCGGTGCCCGCGACCATCGCCATCATTAACGGCCGCATGAAGGCGGGATTAAGCCGTGAGGAAATAGAACTGCTGGGTAAAGAGGGCCATAAGGTGGCGAAAGTGAGCCGTCGCGATCTGCCGTTCATCGTCGCCGCCGGTAAACACGGGGCGACCACCGTGGCCTCAACCATGATTATTGCCGAGATGGCGGGCATTCACGTCTTTGCCACCGGTGGCATCGGCGGCGTGCACCGCGGCGCAGAACACACGTTTGATATCTCGGCGGATCTGCAGGAGCTGGCACGCACCAATGTCGCGGTGATCTGCGCCGGTGCCAAGTCTATTTTGGATTTGGGGCTGACCACCGAATACCTCGAAACCCACGGCGTACCGCTGATCGGCTACCAGACCCAAACGCTGCCGGCATTCTTTTGCCGCACCAGCCCCTTCAGGGTCAGCATTCAGTTGGATGCCCCGGCGGAGATCGCCCGCGCCATGGCCACCAAGTGGCAGACCGGTCTGGATGGCGGCATGGTGATTGCCAACCCGATCCCGGCGCAGTATGCGGTGCCGGAGGAAAAAATTAATGCCGCCATTGAGCGTGCCGTGCGGGAATCGGTTGAACAAGGCGTTCAGGGCAAGGACAGCACGCCATTTTTGCTGGCCAGAGTGGCTGAATTGACCGGGGGCGACAGCCTGACCGCCAATATTCAATTGGTGTTCAACAACGCCAAGCTGGCCGCGCAAATTGCCTGTTGTTATCAGGAGGCCGCCGCCTAAGACGACGCGTTATTCCTTAAGTTTTACCCTATAAACAACATTAAATAAAAACGCCAGCCTGAAAGGTGGAGGGGAGTGCTTTGCCCTTTTCACCTTTCAGGACAGGTACATTTACATACCCAATGACTTTTCCGCTACGGCTGAAATACGACGGGTATTAAGGGACGGATTTATGGACTTACTACGCAGCCTGTCAGGTATCTGTATTCTTCTCCTTATTGCTTTTATTTTTTCCAACAACCGTAAACGAATCAGCCTGAGAACCGTTTTCAGCGCATTAATACTGCAAGTGCTGTTGGGCGCAATTATGTTATATGTGCCCGCCGGTAAGTGGGTGGTTAATGCTATTGCCGGTGGAGTCAATAAAGTCATTTCGTACAGCGATGCCGGTAGCTCATTTATTTTTGGCGGACTGGTCGGCCCTAAAATGAATGTCTTGTTTGACGGCGCAGGTTTTGTTTTCGCTTTTCATGTTCTGCCGGCCATTATTTTTATTACCGCACTGATTTCGATTCTCTATTACCTCGGCGTGATGGGGTGGGTGATTAATCTGTTGGGCTACGTATTCCAAAAGATGCTGAGCATCAGCAAGGTTGAGGCTTTTGCCGCGGTGACCACCATCTTTTTAGGGCAAAACGAGCTGCCTGCGGTGCTTAAGCCTTTTATTAACAAGATGAGCCGCAATGAGCTGTTTACCGTCATTTGCAGCGGAATGGCGTCGATCGCCGGCTCAATGTTGGTGGGGTATGCCGGCCTTGGCGTACCGATTGAATATCTGCTGGCGGCATCGTTGATGGCGATCCCCGGCGGCATTCTGTTCGCACGTATGCTGAGCCCGGCAACCGAGGCGTCGCAGGTCGAGTTCAGCCAGATGGCGTTCAGTGAAAAACGCCCGGCGAGCATTATCGAAGCCGCGGCCAGTGGAGCGATGCTCGGGCTGAAAATAGCCGTGGGCGTCGCTACCGTGGTAATGGCCTTTGTGGCGTTAATTGCGCTGATTAATGGCCTGATTGGCGGCGTCGGCAGCCTGTTTGGCTGGCAACAGCTCAGCCTGGAAAGGTTGTTCGGATATGTGTTCTCGCCTTTGGCTTATATCATGGGGGTTAGCTGGGATAACGCTGGGGTAGTAGGTGGGCTGATTGGCCAGAAGCTGGCGATAAACGAATTTGTCGCATACGTGAATTTTTCAGCCTATCTCAAAGACAGCGTCGCGGTGCTCGATCCTAAAACCATCGCCGTCATCTCTTTCGCACTGTGCGGGTTCGCCAACTTCGGCTCGATAGCCGTGGTGGTGGGGGCGTTCAGCGCGGTAGCACCGGAACGCGCTTCGGATATTGCCAGCCTGGGCTTGCGCGCGCTGCTGGCCGCTACCTTGTCTAATCTGATGAGCGCCACCATCGCCGGGCTGTTTATCGGTCTCGGTGCTTTGAGCGTGGCATTATGATCACGCCCTTTCTTTGGCGTGAGCGTGATTATTTTCCGCGCTAAACTTGCGCATTAGATAAGTGACTACTAATGTATAGTCATGAATGAAAATGACCTCTTCAAAGCGCTGGCGGATCCCACCCGGCGCAGCATCTTCGAAAAACTGGCCACTGGCGGCATGAATGCCAGCGCACTGCGTGAAGGCATGACGATCAGCCAATCTGCGATGTCTCAACACCTGGCCGTGTTGCGGCAGGCGGGGCTGGTGTGCGAGGCGCGCCAGGGGCGTTTCGTCAATTATCAGGTTGACCCGCAAGGGTTGGCGGTCATCGCGCAATGGCTGGACAAGTACCGTGCCTTCTGGCCGGCACGCATCGACAGGCTGAATGTTTTGCTAAAGGACATGGATCAATGACCCCAACCGACGCCACGCAGCCGCCGCTGGTGCTGGAGTATCAACTCGATGCGTCGCCAGAGAAAGTCTGGCGGGCTATCGGGATCCCGGCATTGCGCGAACAATGGTTACCGAATGCCGAACTGGCCGATACCGAACCGGTAGTGATAACGCCGGGCGAAGCAATCAGCTACCGGATGCGTGATGATCGACCGCCGTACCTCGAAAGTACCGTGACCTTGCAAATTCTGCCCGCCGCCGACGGCAGAAGCCTGTTACGCGTCATTCACCGACTCGACGACGCCAGGTTGACGGCCGCGAACGACGGTGGATTGCAGCTGATGCGCGCTGCCTGACGCTCAACTCATTATTCCAATCTGAAAACAGGAGTTCACCGATGCGTGAATCGATGCTGCTCGTCCCGATGGTGGTAGAACAGACCAGCCAGGGAGAACGTTCGTTCGACATTTATTCGCGGCTGCTGCGCGACCGCATCGTTTTCCTGAACGGCGAGGTCAACGATCAGGTGGCAGAAATGCTCTGTGCTCAACTGCTGTTTCTCGAAGCTGAGAACCCCGAGAAACCCATAAATTTATATATCAATTCACCGGGCGGGGTGATCACCAGCGGCTTCGCCATCTACGACACTATGCAGTACATCAATGCACCGGTGCATACGCTGTGTATGGGCACAGCTCGCTCGATGGGGTCATTCCTGCTGATGGCGGGAGAAGCCGGCCACCGGATGGCGCTGCCCAATGCCAGCCTGCACGTGCACCAGCCACTGGGCGGTTTTCAGGGCCAGGCATCGGATATTTTGATTCACGCCGAAGAGATGAAACGCACCAAGCACACCGTGATCCGCCTGTACGCCGAACACTGCGGTCGTAGCTACGAAGAGGTTGAGCGCGCGCTCGATCGCGACCGCTTTATGAGCGCCGACCAAGCGGTAGAGTGGGGGCTGGTGGATAAGGTGCTACGGGCGCGCTGACACGCTGTCCAGCAGACGATCGAGGGCCTGTAGATACTGTTCTTGCAGGCTCTGCGCCTGTAGAGAGTCTCCCCGCACCGCGACAAGGGCTAAACCGCTGCCATGGGCATGATCAACCAAAATATCGCGCCACTGTAGGGGCTCTGTCGTCATCTCAGCCAGTAAGGCCGTAAGGCGATCGGTAATCTCCCGGGTGACCCCGGTAAAGGCCTCAGGCGTGGCAAAGATTGCCAGCGTGAGCTGGGGGTGATAGCCGACTGCGCGATGATAGCGCGTGAGCAATGTTCGAATTTCTGTCCGCGGATCAGCCAATCCGTTCAACCCCTCCATGGCTTCGGCATAGACGCGATCGGACAAAGCACGCAATAGCCCGGCCAGATCACCAATATGGTGATACAGGCTCATCGGCGTGACGCCCAGCCGAGTGGCGAGTGTACGCATCGTCAGCCCTTGTCCACCACTTTCATCCAGCAGGCCAAGAGCGGAATCCAGAATGTCATCCCGCGTTACTCCTTTTCCGTTGGTTGGACGCCCGCGTGGACGAGTCATTGGGGCAATACCTGATAGTGGGATTGCACCAGGCCCGAAGGAAAGCTCCGGTTCGACAGTAATTTTAAATCAATGTCCTGTTGCAGTGAGCCGAACAGAGGCCTGCCCGAGCCAAGCAGTACGGGAACCTTGGTGATCACCATATCGCTAATCAACCCCTCGCGCAGAAAGGACTGTATTAATTGCCCACCATCCACATAGACGCGGTGCACATTCTGCGCGGCCAACTGCTCAAGCGCATACTTTGGCGTGAGGTTGGCGAACCGGACTTTACCTGTCAGGGCTGGAGGGACCGGCTCATTGGCCAGTTGTTTGGACAGTACGAGTACCGGGAGGTCATAAGGCCAGCTATCGAAGGTGAGTACCTTTTCATAAGTCCCTCTCCCCATCAGGATCATGTCTTTGTCAGCGATAAAGGTATCGAAACCATGATCTTCGGCCGAGGTGTCGCGTTGCAATAACCAGTCGATGTCGCCATCTTGCCGAGCGATAAAACCGTCCAGGCTGGTGGCGATGAAAACGTGTGTAGTGATCATTGAATGCTCCATATTTATACGCTGTATATTATTGCGTTGGTATGGCCCAAAATCAACATTACCGGTTAAAACAAAAAATCCACGCCGGGGCGTGGATTTTGGAGTTTGCTGCAGAGGCGGGAGTTAGACGTTAAACAAGAAGTTCATCACGTCGCCGTCTTTAACGATGTAGTCTTTACCTTCTGAACGCATCTTGCCGGCTTCTTTGGCACCTTGCTCACCCTTGTAGGTGATGAAGTCTTCAAAAGCGATGGTCTGGGCGCGGATAAAGCCTTTTTCGAAGTCGGTGTGGATCTTGCCAGCTGCCTGCGGGGCGGTAGCGCCGACCGGGATGGTCCAGGCGCGGACTTCTTTAACACCGGCGGTGAAGTAGGTCTGCAGGTTCAGCAGCTCGTAACCGGCACGGATCACGCGGTTCAGGCCCGGCTCTTCCAGGCCCAGTTCGGCCATGAATTCTTCGCGATCTTCGTCTTCCAGCTCGGCGATATCGGATTCTACTGCGGCGCACACGGCAACCACCACCGAGCCTTCGCCCGCAGCGATTTCACGCACTTTGTCCAGGTACGGGTTGTTTTCGAAACCGTCTTCGTTGACGTTGGCGATGTACATGGTTGGTTTCAGCGTCAGGAAGCTCAGGTAGCGGATTGCCGCCTTGTCTTCTTCGGACAGATCCAGCGCACGCAGCATGCCGGCGTTTTCCAGCTGTGGCAGGCATTTTTCCAGGGCTGCCAGTTCCGCTTTCGCGTCTTTGTCGCCGCCTTTGGCTTTCTTCTGCACGCGGTGGATCGCGCGTTCGCAGGTGTCGAGATCCGACAAGGCCAGTTCGGTGTTGATGACGTCGATGTCGTCAGCCGGGTCAACTTTGTTGTTAACGTGGATGATGTTGTCGTTTTCGAAGCAGCGAACCACGTGGCCAATCGCTTCGGTTTCGCGGATGTTGGTCAGGAACTGGTTACCCAGACCTTCACCTTTGGACGCGCCCTTGACCAGGCCGGCGATGTCGACGAATTCCATGGTGGTCGGCAGGATACGCTGTGGCTTGACGATCTCGGCCAGCTGGTCCAGACGCGGATCGGGCATCGGCACCACACCGGTGTTAGGTTCAATGGTGCAGAACGGGAAGTTGGCTGCTTCGATACCCGCTTTGGTCAACGCGTTGAACAGGGTGGATTTGCCTACGTTAGGCAGGCCGACGATACCGCATTTGAATCCCATGTTGTTATCACCTTAAATATCTTAACTATCAGCCGGTTAGGTTTAACCCACTGCATAAAGGACGAAATAATGGCGCCATTATACACGTAATGGCCGTTTTTCTCGATCTGGCTGTGTGTGATGGGTAAATGCCGAGGCAGTGCCGGTTTTTGATTGAGATTTGGATCACATTTACACATACTGACACTTCTGATTAACCTACAGGAAACGTGCCGGATGTCCTTCTTGCCCAGTCCACCCTAAGCTATCTTCCTCCTGAGGTTTGCCGCGCCCTGCGGCCTTGGTTCCCGTGCTGCGGGAATGTGTTTTATCTGTCAGAAGTGAATAATCCATGTTTAACCTGAACAATTTCAGGCTGTCGGCCGTCAAGAACGAGGTGCTGGCGGGCTTTGTGGTGGCGGTTTCAATGATCCCGGAAGCGGTCGGCTTTTCGCTGGTTGCCGGGCTTTCTCCGATCGTCGGGTTGCACACCGCCTTTATTATCGGGCTGGTCACCGCGCTGTTTGGCGGCAAGCCGGGCATGGTGTCGGGTGCGGCCGGTTCAATCGTGGTGGTGCTGATGAGCCTGGCGGCGCAGTACGGCATGGGGTACGTACTGTGGGCGACGATTTTTGCCGGGGTTATCCAAATCCTGATCGGCATTTTCCGCCTGGGTAAGTTTATCCGACTGGTGCCGCTGCCCGCGGTTCACGGCTTCGTGAACGGGTTGGCGATTGTCATTATGCTGGCGCAACTGCATATGATTGCCGGGCAGGGGCCGCTGATGTATGGGCTGGTGGCGCTGGCGATCCTGGTGGTGGTGTTCTTCCCACGGTTAACGCGCATCATCCCCGCGTCACTGGCGGCGCTTATCGTGGTGTCTGCTCTGGCAATCGGGTTTAACCTGCAAACGCTGCGGGTCGGCGATTTGGCGGACATTTCCGGTGCATTACCGCACTTCAGCCTGCCGATGGCGCCTTTTACCCTCGAGATGCTGAAAGTGGTGTTGCCGTACGCAGTGGTAATCGCGCTGGTGGGGCTGATCGAATCGCTGCTTACCATGACGGTGCTGGATGAAATGGGCGGCAAGAAAGGCAACGGCAACCGCGAGAGCATCGCCCAGGGGGCAGGCAACGCGGTTTGTGGCCTGTTTGGTTGTTTCGCCGGTTGCGCAATGATTGGCCAGTCGATCATCAACTTCACTTCAGGCGGGCGTGGGCGTATTTCCGGCGTGGTTGGCGCGATACTGCTGATTCTGTTTGTGGTCAGCCTGTCGGGCTATATCGGCCTGTTGCCGGTGGCGGCGTTGGCCGGGGTGATGCTGGTGGTGTGTTACAACACCTTTGAGTGGAGCTCGCTGCGCCGTCTGCGCCGGATGCCGAAGGCGGATGCGCTGGTGATGCTGCTGGTGACCCTGATTACCATCTTTACCGATCTGGCGATGGCGGTGATCAGCGGGGTGATCATTTCGGCGCTGGTATTTGCCTGGCAGCAGGCACGTATTCGCGTGCGTCAGCATCGGGTGGAAGGCGAGGTGGCGGTATATCAGTTGGACGGGCCGCTGTTCTTCGGCTCCACCACGGCCTTTGCCGAACTGTTCGAACCGAAAAACGATCCGCAAAATGTGGTGCTGGATTTTGCCGGTACCCGGGTGATGGATTCCAGCGGCGTGGAGGCGATTGATAAGCTGACGGCACGCTATCTGGCGGCGGGGAAAACCATTCGGCTACGTCATCTGAGCGGTGACTGTGTACGCCTGTTGAAACAGGCCGGCCCGTTTTGCAGCCATGAACTGGACGATCCGCAATATTACGTGGCGGAAGAGGGTTACCAAACCGATGACGCTAACGTCGGCGAAGAAACCTTTAAACTGCGCACCTAAGGCAGATTGCAGCGGGCGCGATGCCCGCTGCAACGATGATCAGGCCTGCGCCTTGAAGCTGTGCAGGCGACGAACGGTTTTTTCCAACCCGTCAGTCAGCAGCACTTCCGTACAGCGTGCGGCTTCATCGATCGCTTCATCAATCATTTTTTGTTCGCTGGCCGGCGGCTTGCCGAGCACGAAACCTACCACTTTATTTTTATCGCCCGGGTGGCCGATGCCGATGCGCAAGCGGTAGAAATTCGGGTTATTGCCAAATTTGTTCTGAATATCCTTCAGCCCGTTGTGGCCACCGTTGCCGCCACCCAGTTTGATCTTGGCAACGCCGGGGGGAATATCCAGCTCGTCATGCGCCACCAGGATTTCGTCCGGCTCGATGCGGTAGAAATTGGCCATTGCCAATACCGCTTTGCCGCTGAGGTTCATAAAGGTGGTAGGCACCAACAGCCGCACGTCGTTGCCGGCCAGGTTCAGCCGGGCGGTGTAGCCGAAGAACTTGCTCTCTTCTTTGAGCTGCTGGTTATGGCGCTGGGCCAGTAAATCGACGTACCAGGCGCCGGCGTTGTGCCGCGTCTGCGCGTATTCAGCGCCCGGATTCGCCAGGCCGACTATCAATTTAATACTGCTCACTGGGAGATTCGCTATGATCGATATAATGGAAAGGGCAATAGTCTACCTGCCGATGCCACGAATGACAAAATCCTGATATGTCCGGTCGCGCATTGACGGAACTATAGACAGAAAAGAGAATAATTCATTAGCGGAATCATTCAATTTGATCGCTAATAGACTCATTCTGGTAAAGTTTTGTCATGTTTTCTTTACCATTTGTGATCCTCTCCGCAATCACCTTGTCCAACCAGGGTCTATACTTAACTTATCAAAGTGGGTTAACCAGTTAGAGAGTTATCCCGGTTGGCACATGGCACTATGGAGGTGGCATATGAAACGTAGAAACGCGGACAGAATGGGCAACTTTTTTATGGGGCTGGGCCTGGTCGTGATGATCGGCGGTGTCGGATACTCCATTGTTGCTGAAGTTTCGCAGTTCAACCTGCCGCAGTTTTTCGCCCATGGCGCAATCATGAGTATCTTCGTGGGTGCGTTGTTGTGGCTGGTTGGTGCGCGTATTGGCGGTCGTGAGCAGGTAGC
This sequence comes from Serratia sp. GW822-FHT06E05, assembly GCF_058799445.1. NCBI lineage: Bacteria > Pseudomonadati > Pseudomonadota > Gammaproteobacteria > Enterobacterales > Yersiniaceae > Serratia > Serratia sp. GW822-FHT06E05. Next base: position 801,021 of record NZ_JBXALM010000001.1, on the reverse strand, counting down.
GGACCGTTACTGGTGGGTAAAACACTTTGATAAACGTTGCCGCAACGATCATCATCGTTCGTCACATTGATTAGAAAGAGAGAAGGGAACAGGCGTTACGGCAAAGGAAATCTGCCGCGCATTAAGGCTTAAGGTCATGTTTGACTACCCGTAGAAAACCCGTTGCTGCTATGCACCAACGGGTTTTTCTTTTTCTGCTTTCGGGCCATCAATCCCTTCGGTACGGCAGGGCGCCGCACCGAAAAGAGAACTGATTAATGCTCGAACATCGCAGAAATTGACTCTTCGTTGCTGATACGGCGGATGGCTTCAGCCAGCATGCCAGACAGCGTCAGAGTGCGTACGTTTTTCAGGGCCTTGATTTCTGGAGACAGCGGAATGGTGTCGCAGACAATCACTTCATCAATTACCGAGTTGCGGATGTTTTCCACGGCGTTACCGGAGAAGATCGGGTGCGTCGCGTAGGCAAATACGCGCTTGGCACCGCGTTCTTTCAACGCTTCAGCCGCTTTACATAAGGTACCGCCGGTATCGATCATATCGTCAACCAGTACACAGTCACGGCCTGCTACGTCACCAATGATGTGCATCACCTGAGAAACGTTCGCGCGCGGGCGGCGTTTATCGATGATAGCCATATCGGTGTCGTTCAGCAGTTTGGCGATTGCGCGGGCGCGCACTACGCCGCCGATGTCTGGGGAAACCACGATTGGGTTCTCCAGATTCTGTTGCAGCATGTCTTCCAGCAGGATCGGGCTACCGAACACGTTATCTACCGGAACATCGAAGAAGCCTTGGATCTGTTCAGCGTGCAGATCCACCGTCAAAACGCGGTCAACCCCTACACTGGAGAGGAAATCGGCTACAACTTTGGCCGTGATTGGCACACGAGCAGAACGCACGCGGCGATCCTGGCGGGCATAACCGAAGTAAGGGATAACAGCAGTAATACGACCTGCGGAGGCGCGACGCAGGGCATCTACCATAACGACCAGTTCCATCAGGTTGTCGTTGGTAGGGGCACAGGTGGACTGGATGATGAAAATATCACCGCCGCGTACATTTTCGTTGATTTGCACGCTCACTTCGCCGTCGCTAAAACGACCTACTGCGGCGTCACCAAGGCTGGTGTACAAACGGTTGGCAATACGTTGTGCTAGTTCCGGGGTGGCGTTACCAGCAAAAAGCTTCATATCAGGCACGAGAAGAACCTCAGGCATGCGTCCAGAGAAGATATTGTCATTCGGCCTTCGCTAAGGGGCAGTTAGCGACGCCGGCGCAATATCATACGGGTGTGTAAAAAAACAACGTGAAACCGAAGCGGCGCAGGGATTACAGGGCCAGGTGTGAATGACCCTGCGCAGCGAAACGAGAACTACGGTTTCATCTGCCCGGAACGGATGCGATGTAGTGGAGAGACGTTAACGCCACGCGCTACAAAACCACGTATCCACTCCGGGGCTTGATTTAACACCTGACGGGCGGCGGTTTCTGTGTCGAATTCAGCAAACACACAAGCACCTGTGCCAGTCAGGCGTGACGGCGCGTATTCTAACAGCCAAGAAACAAGCTGTTCAACCTCGCGAAAACGTTTTCTTGCTATAGGTTCGCAATCATTTGCGTAAGTTGCCTGTAACAGCACACTTAACGGACGAACCGGGGTGTCTCTTTTTAATTCCGCATCGCCAAAAATTGCCGGGGTAGGGATGCTGACCCCCGGATGCGCCACCAGATACCATTTTTCCTGTGGGTTGGCCGGCTGCAAACGCTCACCGATGCCTTCGGCGAACGCTGCATGGCCACGCACGAAAACAGGGACGTCGGCACCGAGCACCAGCCCCAGTTCTGCAAGCTGGTCGTCGCTCAAACCGCAGCGCCACAGTTCATTCAGCGCAACCAGCACCGTAGCGGCGTTGGAGGAGCCACCGCCCAGCCCGCCGCCCATCGGCAGCCGCTTTTCGATGCTGATGTCGGCACCCCGTGGCGCGGTATCCAGCCCATGGCGATCGCAATACTGTTGCAGCAGACGTGCGGCGCGGACAATCAGGTTTTCTTCATCCGGCACGCCCGCCACCGGGGTCAGCAGGTGAATACGGTCATCCTGTCGCACATCGATGGTCAGCGTGTCGCCGTAATCCAGAAACTGAAACAGCGTCTGCAACAGGTGATAGCCGTCTTCACGTTGGCCGGTAATGTATAAAAACAAATTAAGTTTAGCTGGCGATGGCCACTGACGGATCATTTGAGCGTCCAATTATCCATTTTCAGTTTGATGCGCTGGTCACCCTGTTTCAGCTCAAGTCGGCTTGGCAACTGCGGTTGCAGGCTGTTGTTGTAGTCCTGGTAGTCAACGGTCCAGGTCTGTCCGCCTTGCTGGTAGGTCAGCGAGTTCAGGCGATACTGGTCATCCAGCTTGAAGTCGTTGGCTTCACCCGGCAGGCCGAGCATCCATTGGCGCAGGTTATCCAGCGGGATTGCCATACCGGTCAGTTTGCGGATCATCTCTTCGGCATTGTCGCTGACATAGCGCTTGCCCTGATTGTCGGTCAACTGCACCACATTTTTCTGCACGTTGAGATCAAGCTCGGTGCTGCCAAGTGGGTTGGTCAGCAGCAGGCGGTAACGATCAGACGAATACTGCTGCCAGAAGAAGCGCGCGTAGACTTTTTTCTGATCGGACAGGTAGGCGAAAGAGCCCCGGGTCTGATACTGCTCAAGCTGTTGCACCGCTTGCTCATGGGCGCGCCATTGCGGTGATGTCGGGCTGGTGGCCGGGCCGCTGGGTTTGGTGGTGGTACAGGCAGCCAGCACCAGGCTGGCCAGCGGGATCAGGCGTAGCAAACTAACTTTGCGGATTGGCATAACTTTCTCTTGTCCTTTTGTCCTTACGGGCACGCACAGCGAGACCTTGGTATCAGCGTTTACGCTAGCGGGGTAGCGCCGGCGCGTCAATTTTTTGCTGCATCGCTTTGAATCTGGCCGGCTTTGTCACCGCTGTTAGCCTCGGGGGTATGCGCTGCGTTTGCACATAAGATTAACACAATCGCTCAACCCTGCCGCTGTGGGCACAAGAATATCTCTCTGGTCGGGCGGAGGCCGTTGGCGTTTAGTTGAGGTTGCTAGCAGTATGCTGCAATAGTTTATCGCCGGAGGAGAATACAAGGTCATGAAGCTGTCAGTACGCATTGTTATTTCGCTGTTATGCTTCGCGGGTGCGGCATTTTTTTATCTTCAGGCAAAGCATGTTTTTTGTCAGCAGGTCTCTTTTCTTTTGGGTCCCACCTTTCGTTGCGGCACTTTAGGTTGGTAAACGCCGGATATTTGATCGCCGCCTGGCGGCTTAGGGGTTATCGTTATTGCTGAATACTGTGCGGAATATCGCATACTGCACTAAAATTCAGTATGTTATGTCGTCGAATTAATCGTCATCCTGCTGTATTTATTGGCAATTTATCGATTGATGCTGACTATTTCAGCGATTGAACGGAAGATGCGGTTGTTACTTTTATTGAGCCCGCGCATCAAGTAGAATGCCGTTCAACGAGAACCCGTACCAAAAGAAGTATTACTCGAAGCAATGACCCTGCTGGCGTTAGGTATAAATCACAAAACCGCTCCGGTTTCTCTGCGTGAAAGGGTGACCTTCTCCCCAGAGTCGATCGAACAGGCGCTAACCAGCTTGCTCCAACAACCGTTGGTGCAGGGCGGTGTCGTGTTGTCTACCTGCAACCGCACCGAACTTTATCTTAGCGTGGAGCAACAGGAACATATTCACGAACAGCTGGTTGCCTGGCTGTGTGAATACCACCATCTGCGCCCGGAAGAAGTGAGCAAAAGCCTGTATTGGCACCACGGCAACGACGCCGTCAGCCATCTGATGCGAGTAGCCAGCGGGCTGGATTCGCTGGTGTTGGGTGAACCGCAGATCCTCGGACAAGTGAAAAAAGCCTTTGCCGAATCGCAACGCGGCCAGTCGCTTTCCGGTGAGCTTGAACGGCTGTTCCAAAAATCCTTCTCTGTCGCCAAACGCGTACGTACCGAAACCGAAATCGGTGCCAGTGCGGTCTCTGTGGCCTTTGCAGCCTGTACGTTGGCGCGTCAAATCTTCGAATCACTTGCCGAATTGAACGTGTTGTTAGTGGGCGCCGGTGAAACCATTGAACTGGTGGCGCGCCATCTGCGCGAGCACAAGGTACGGCATATGATTATTGCCAATCGTACCCGCGAACGTGCGCAACTGCTGGCGGACGAAGTTGGCGCGGAAGTGATCACATTACCGGAAATCGACGAACGCCTGGCGGACGCCGATATCATCATCAGTTCTACCGCCAGCCCGCTGCCGATCATCGGTAAAGGGATGGTGGAGCGCGCGCTGAAAGCGCGTCGCAACCAGCCGATGCTGCTGGTGGATATCGCCGTACCGCGTGATATCGAACCGGAAGTGGGCAAGCTGGCCAACGCCTATCTGTACAGCGTGGACGATCTGCACGCCATCATTCAAAGCAACCTGGCGCAGCGCAAAGCCGCGGCGGTGCAGGCGGAATCGATCGTTCAGCAGGAAAGCACCAACTTTATGGCCTGGCTGCGCTCACAGGGCGCAGTGGAAACCATCCGCGACTACCGCTCGCAGGCCGATCAGATCCGTGCGGAAATGGAAGCCAAAGCCCTGGCCGCGATTGCGCAGGGCGCCGACGTGGAGCAGGTTATCCACGAGCTGGCCCATCGGCTAACCAATCGTCTTATTCATGCCCCTACCAAATCCCTCCAGCAGGCCGCCGGCGATGGCGACGTGGAGCGGTTGCAATTATTACGCGACAGCCTCGGGCTGGATCAGCATTAGTTTTCTCTTTTAACAGGGTTTAATACCACGCATGAAGCCTTCTATTGTTGCCAAACTGGAAGCGTTACAAGAGCGCCATGAAGAAGTGCAGGCGCTGCTCGGCGATGCCGGCGTTATTGCCGAGCAGGATCGGTTCCGTGCGCTGTCGCGCGAATATGCACAGTTGACCGATGTCAGCCGCTGTTTCCTGGAATGGCGTCAGGTGCAGGACGATCTGGCTACGGCGGAAGTGATGCTGGACGATCCGGAAATGCGTGAAATGGCGCAGGAAGAGTTGAAACAGGCCAAGGCCGCGACGGAAGAGCTGGAACAGCAGCTGCAACTGCTGCTGTTGCCGAAAGATCCGGATGACGAGCGCGGTTGTTTCCTGGAAGTGCGCGCCGGGACCGGCGGCGACGAAGCGGCGATTTTCGCCGGCGACCTGTTCCGCATGTACAGCCGCTATGCCGAAATGCGCCGCTGGCGCGTTGAGATCATGAGCGCCAACGAAGGCGAGCATGGCGGTTATAAAGAAGTGATTGCCAAGGTTTCTGGCGACGGTGTTTACGGCCAGCTCAAATTTGAATCCGGCGGTCATCGCGTACAGCGCGTGCCGGAAACCGAGTCGCAGGGGCGTATTCATACCTCCGCGTGCACCGTGGCAGTGATGCCGGAAATACCGGAGGCTGAACTGCCGGAGATCAACGCGGGCGATCTGAAAATCGACACCTTCCGTTCCTCAGGCGCAGGTGGTCAGCACGTTAACACCACCGACTCGGCGATCCGTATTACCCACTTGCCGACCGGCATTGTGGTGGAGTGTCAGGACGAGCGCTCACAGCACAAGAACAAAGCCAAAGCGATGGCGGTGTTGGGTGCGCGTATCCGTGCAGCAGAAATGGCCAAGCGCCAGCAGGCAGAAGCTTCAACCCGTCGTAACCTGCTGGGCAGTGGCGATCGTTCAGACCGCAACCGCACCTATAACTTCCCGCAGGGGCGTGTCACTGACCACCGTATCAACCTGACGCTGTACCGTCTGGACGAGGTGATGGAAGGCAAGCTCGACATGCTGATCCAGCCGATTGTGCAGGAATACCAGGCTGACCAGCTCGCTGCGCTGTCCGCCGAGCAGGAGTAATGGACTATCAATCCTGGCTGAAGGCGGCGGTTGCCCGCCTGACGCAGAGTGAAAGCGCCCGACGCGATGCGGAAATCCTGCTGGGGTTCGTGACCGGCCGGGCCAGAACTTTCCTGATGGCGTTTGGCGAAACCGTGCTGACGCCGCAAGAGCAAGAGCAGTTGGAGAGATTGTTGGCACGCCGTGAACGCGGTGAGCCGGTAGCTTATCTGATTGGCGAGCGCGAATTTTGGTCGTTGCCGCTGTCGGTATCGCCCGCCACCCTGATCCCGCGTCCGGACACCGAATGCCTGGTGGAGTTGGCGCTGGAGCTTTTGCCCTCATCCCCTTGCGCCATTCTCGATCTCGGTACCGGTACCGGCGCCATCGCCCTGGCGTTAGCCAGCGAACGCCCAGACTGCAAAGTGACCGGCGTGGATTTACAGCCGGAAGCGGTGGCGTTGGCCCAGCACAATGCGCAGAAGCTGTCGATCGGCAACGCGCAGTTCCTTCAGGGCAGTTGGTTTGCCCCACTGGTCGGAGAAACTTTTGCTCTGATCGCCAGCAACCCTCCTTATATCGACGCCGCCGACCCGCATTTGGCACAGGGCGACGTACGTTTTGAGCCAAGTAGCGCTCTGGTGGCGCCACAGCAGGGGCTGGCGGATTTGTCCGCTATCGTGCAGCAGGCGCCGTACCACCTGCAATCACAGGGCTGGCTGCTGCTTGAACATGGCTGGCAGCAGGGAGAAAGCGTACGCGCACTGCTGCAGGCCGCCGGTTTTATTTCGATCGATACCCGACGCGATTATGGCGGTAACGATCGCGTCACCTTTGGCCAATGGCCGCAGCAATCACTGAAAACCAACAATAACGAAGCACACAGCGATTAAATAAGGAAGCGATATGGCAGTCTACTCGGCGTTAAAACATCTGCATTTGTTGACGGTCACCATCAGTATTGTCTTGTTTGTATTGCGTTTCTTCTGGAAATGGCGCAATTCGGCTATGATGAACAAACGTTGGGTGAAGATAACCCCGCATATAAATGATACGGTGTTGTTCGTCAGCGGCATCGCACTGGTGGTGATGTTCAAGTTATATCCGCTGTTGGGTATGGACTCGTGGCTGACCGAGAAGCTGTTTGGCGTTATTATCTATATCCTGCTTGGCTACGTCGCATTGGGCAAGAAGACCAAAAACCAGAATCTGCGCACACTGGCGTTTGTGCTGGCATTGGGCTGTTTGTACCTGATAATTAAACTTGCCACGACGAAAATACCCTTTCTGATGGGATACTTATGAGTAGTATTGCTGATTTTGAATTTAACACCTCGCTGCTGAGCGAGGGCGTGATCCTGGTATCGCAGTCCGTGCGGCGTGATTTCCCCGCCGCCGAGGTCGAACGCAAGCTGCAACAGCTGGTCGACGAAGCGCGTGCGGCCGTGCCGCAGGATCTCAGCCAGGAACAGCAACTGGACGCACTCATTGAATTGTTCTTCAAAACCTGGGGTTTTGGCGGCGCCAGCGGCGTGTATCGCCTGTCCGACGCTATTTGGCTCGACAAGGTGCTGGAAGGTCGTCAGGGCACGCCGGTTTCGCTCGGCACCATTTTCCTTCATATCGCCGCTCATCTGGATTTACCGCTGCTGCCGGTTATTTTCCCCACTCAACTGATCCTGCGGGCAGACTGGCTGGATGAAGAGATGTGGTTGATCAATCCATTGAACGGCGAGACGCTGAACGAACACCAGTTGGAAGTGTGGATCAAGGGCAACCTGGGTCTGGGCGCCGAACTGGAAGACGACGATCTCGATGAGTCAGAAAACGTCATGGTGGTGCGTAAGATGTTGGATACGCTCAAAGCCGCCCTGATGGAAGAAAAACAGATGGAAATGGCGCTGCGCGCCAGCGAAACGGTGTTGTGCTTCGATCCGGAAGATCCTTACGAAATCCGTGACCGCGGGCTGATTTACGCCCAGTTGGAATGCAACCATATCGCGATTTCCGATCTTAACTATTTTGTCGAACAGTGTCCTGAAGACCCAGTCAGCGAAGTGATCAAGGTACAGATCCACTCGATTGAACCGAAACAGGTCACGCTGCATTAATTCATTTACTATGCCCTGAACGCGACAGGCCAAGGCTTGCGGCAGGACGGGTAACTTCAATAAAGGCGAAAGCATGAAACAGAAAGTGGTTAGCATTGGTGACATCGACGTAGCGAACGATCTGCCGTTTGTGCTGTTTGGCGGTATGAACGTGCTGGAATCGCGCGATCTGGCGATGCGCATCTGTGAACACTACGTCACCGTGACGCAAAAACTGGGCATCCCTTACGTTTTCAAAGCCTCCTTTGACAAAGCCAACCGTTCTTCTATCCACTCCTACCGGGGGCCGGGTCTGGAAGAGGGGATGAAGATCTTTGAAGAAATCAAAAAAACCTTCGGCGTGAAAATCATCACCGACGTTCACGAAGCGTCACAGGCTCAGCCGGTGTCCGAAGTGGTTGACGTGATCCAACTGCCGGCATTCCTGGCGCGTCAGACTGACCTGGTGGAAGCGATGGCGAAAACCGGTGCGGTGATCAACGTCAAGAAGCCACAGTTCGTCAGCCCGGGCCAAATGGGCAATATCGTCGACAAATTCAAGGAAGGCGGCAACGATCAGGTGATCCTGTGCGATCGCGGCAGTAACTTTGGTTATGACAACCTGGTAGTCGATATGCTTGGCATCAACGTTATGAAAAACGTGACGGGCGGCCATCCGGTGATCTTTGACGTGACCCATGCTCTGCAGACTCGCGATCCCTTCGGCGCAGCTTCTGGCGGCCGTCGGGCGCAGGTTGCCGAACTGGCGCGTGCCGGTATGGCGGTTGGCCTGGCAGGTCTGTTCATCGAAGCGCACCCAGAGCCAAACAGCGCCAAATGTGACGGCCCGTCCGCGCTGCCGCTGGACAAGCTGGAGCCGTTCCTGGTGCAGATGAAAGCCATCGACGACCTGGTGAAGAGCTTCCCAGAGCTGGACACCAGCAACTAAACATTTTCACAGCTGTTATTTGTAGGGGCGCAGCATACTGCGCCCGCTATGGTTTAAAGCCCGATTCGTCGGGCTTTTTGTTTTTCAGGCATCGAGCGCTGCAAGCGCTTCAGGCAGCGTCGCGTAGAAATGCAGTTTCCCCTCAATCGGCTGTATCCGTGCCCTTGCCAGCGTTTTCAACGGCTGGAAAGGCATGTCGGTGATTGCCAACTGTTTGCCGGCCGGCAGGGCTTCGATAAAGCGTTGCAAAGCATCCAGTCCCCCGGCATCCAATACCGGCACCGCATCCCACTGCAAGACGATCACGTCATAATTTTCGCTGCGCACCAGTAGCTCGTTAAAAATACGCTCGGCGGCGGCGAAGAACAGCGGTCCATTCACCCGCAGCACCAATCGGCCGTTGTCGGCACTCAGTTCGCTCAGGCGCGTCATGCGCGCAATGCGGCGCATAAACAGCAGCGAGGCCAGCACAATGCCTACGGTAATGGCGATCACCATATCGAACAGCACCGTCAGCGACATGCACAGCAGCATCACCAGAATGTCGTCTTTCGGCGCTCGCCGCAGCAGATAAACCACCTTGTGCGCCTCGCTCATATTCCAGGCCACCATCAGCAACAGCGACGCCATTGCAGCCAGCGGCAGCCAGGACAACCACGGCGCCAGCACCAGTAACGCCAGCAGTACCAACAACGCATGGATGATGGCCGAGACCGGGGAGGTGGCACCGGCGCGTACGTTGGCGGCAGAGCGCGCAATGGCCGCGGTGGCGGTAATGCCGCCGAAGAAAGGCGCAATGATGTTGCCCGCACCCTGGCCGATAAGTTCGGTATTGGAGTTGTGCTTCTTGCCGGTCATCCCGTCCAGCACCACCGCGCACAGCAGGGATTCTATGGCCCCGAGCATCGCCATGGAGAAGGCGGCTGGCAGCAGGGCGGAGAGTGTTTGCCAGCTCAGCGCCATCGGCTTGCCGTCACCGGCCGGTAAATCCCACGGCAGCATCAGCTGCGGCAGAATGGGCGGTATGCCCTGGCCGTGGGTGCCGTCGGCCAGCAGATAGCTGAAGCGCGAGCCGATGGTCGCAACCGGGTGGTCAAACAGCGCCAGAATACCCATAACCGCGGTACCCGCCAGCAGTGCGGGTAAATGGCCCGGTACCCGCAGGCCGAGCTTGGGCCAGAAGATAAGGATCAATAGGGTCACTGCGCCGATCAGGGTGTCGCCGACGTCCAGCGTCGGCAGCGCCTGCAGCAGGGCGTAAACCTTGCCCACATAGTGTTCTGGCACCACCGCCATTTGCAGGCCAAAGAAATCCTTCACCTGCATGGTAGCAATGGTGATGGCGATACCGGAGGTAAAGCCTAACGTCACCGACAGGGGAATGTACTCAATCAGGCGGCCGAAACGCGCCAGTCCCATGATGACCAAAAACAGTCCGGAAAGCAGGGTGGCGATCAGCAGGCCTGAAAGGCCGAACTGCTGCGACACCGGATAGAGGATCACCACAAACGCGGCGGTAGGCCCGGAAACGCTGTAGCGCGAGCCGCCGCTGATGGCAATGACAATCCCGGCAACCGCCGACGTATAGAGTCCATATTGGGGGGGAACGCCGCTGGCAATTGCCAGTGCCATTGCCAACGGGATGGCGATAATACCGACGGTGACGCCGGCGATGGCATCTTTTAGCAGGCGTTGCAGGGAATAGGGATCTCGCCAACAGGCATCAATCAGCGCGCTGAACGGCCTAATGCCGTTAATTTCATGCGTTTTCATCTAAGGTGTAAACCAAGTCTATAAAAGAGAACGGAATGGCGGGCCGGATGCGGTCCGTCTCGAATAGCTGATAGACACCATACGCCAGTTGTGACGGCGATTCCTAGATATACATCAATGCACTTCGGAAAATCAGACTTATACTCTTTCAGGAACGGGATAAATGGCAAGTTACAGACAGGCCGCGGTTTAGGCGGCCTGCGCAGAAAGAATAGGCCAGGTTATACCGCTTAGTGGACCGCCGGTAGGGATAATCCGAGAAAATGCGCCAGGGTGCCGACCAACAGATTGTGATCTTCCAACTGGGGTGAGCCAGAAATGCTGATGGTGCCAATGCAGCCCACGCCACCAAGATTGATCGGGAAGGCGCCACCGTGTGCTGAGTAATCGCTGACGCTCAGGCCATAGCGTTCTTCCAGAGTCGATTGGCGTTGCTGCAGGCGCAGGCCAATCGCGTAAGAGCTCTTGTGGAAGTGCTTCACCACATTGCGTTTGCGCCGTACCCAATCGGCGATATCGGGGGTAGTGCCGGGCATGGCGTAATAAAACAGCGTTTGCCCCGCGAGCTGGATCTCAATGGCGATCGACAGGCGGCGCTGTTCGGCCGCTGATTTCAATGCAGATCCCAGCTCCCAGGCGGTGTTATGGTCAAAATGGCTGAAGGTCAACGCGGTTTCTTGTTCGCTAAGCACATGCAAGTCATCATCGATATTCATGGTCGCCCCCTTTATTGGTTGCCAACAGATTATCCTGAACAGAATTTATGGGATAGATACCTTGGAAATAACATAGAACTGCTAATCTATTATTAACCTGAGTAATAATATGTAAGATGCCGAAATGGATGAGACAGGGAATGCTCAAAATTCGTCGCTAAATCCCCCTGTCGATTCCGTGGAGCCTATCGAATATTTATGACTTACGTCGCGTCAATTCCCACCCTGTATAGTGACGCCTGCATTACCTATGCCACGCTGTCCGTCAGCTATTTTGCCCTCAGTAAAAATGCGCCTTTTTCTTATCATTCTGAAGGATGGAGGCGTATAGTCTTTGGCCTGCTTGCCGGGCTGGCGGTGCTGTTTCTCAATCAGGACCGGCTGGAGTTGAGCGGTAACTTGCATTTCAGCTTTGCCATGATCCCGATGATACTGGTGACCTTTTATGGCGGGGCGGTCAGTGGACTGGTCTGCTACCTGATGTCGCTGGCATTTACGGGAGGCTTGACCGTCGATAATCTGTTTATCGGCTCGATCATCATTCCATTGCTGTTGTCGCGTGTGTGGTTGAGAAAGTCGAATCGGGTGTTTTATCTCACCATTGGCATCATTGCGCTGTACCGTATCGGAGTGGTCTGGTTATTGGCAGATATACGCGCGCTATGGGGAGATGTGTTGTTGTATCAGGCGGTCTCGGCCCTGTGTCTGGCTATATGCTTCCACGGGCTGAATTTCAAAGAGCGCCATATCCACGCTTATTTCTCTATGCGTGATAAAGCCACCACCGACAGCCTCACCCATATCAATAATCGCGCCAGCGTAGACTATCGACTCATGCTGCAGCAGGCGGAGCGCAGCCCCTGCGGGTTGATAATCCTCGATCTGGATAATTTCAAACGAATCAACGACACCTACGGCCATTTGGCTGGAGACCTGCTGCTGGCTCGCGTCGGACAACTGTTGCAAAGCAGCGTGCGCAGTGAGGATTTCGTCGGTCGTTATGGCGGTGAGGAATTTATCGTGATCACTGCCAGTTATGATCCGACAGTGATTGGCGGTGTGGCGGAGCGCATACGACGCAGCGTGGAAACGACGTTATTTTTGCTGGATGAAGACGTCGAGGCACGTATCACGGTTTCTATCGGTGCGTCGTTATACCTGCCCGGCATGGCGTTGGACAAGGCAATAGAGGTCACGGATGAGGCGCTGTATGACGCCAAGCGGCAGGGGAAAAATCGGGTGGTCTGCAGCAGGCTGATGCAGCTTGCCCCGCTGGGTGCCGGTTTTCGGCAGGAATAACCCCTCCTGAAGGTTCAGGAGGGGGATAGGTCAGGCCGCCAGAGTATGTTCGCGGAATGCGGTCAGCAGTTCCTCGGTAAACTTAAGGCGTTTCTGGCGGTCGGTCAGGTCCAGCATAAACTTCAGCTTGGTCGGCCCATCCAGGCGATAGATCTGCGGGTTGCTTTGCAACAGGCCAATCAAATAGCCCGGATCGACCCGATTCTTCTCACCAAACTCGATAAAACCACCGCGCTCATTACCTTCGATGCGCTTGATTCCCAGCTTCTGTGCATGTTGACGCAGCGCCGCACTTTGCAGCAGGTTGCGCGCCGCATCAGGCAGCAGGCCGAAACGGTCGATCAGCTCCACTTTCAACTCTTCCAGCTCGGCGTCGTTTTTCGCGCTGGCGATGCGTTTGTAGAACGACAGGCGCGTGTTGACGTCTGGGATATAGTCATCTGGCAGCAGGGCCGGCATGCGCAGCTCCACCTCGGTCTGGTTGCTGGTAAGATCTTCCAGCGAAGGTTCGCGCCCGTGTTTGAGTGCATCCACCGCGCTTTCCAACAGTTCCATGTACAGCGAAAAGCCGACGGTGGTCATCTGGCCGCTCTGGTCTTCGCCCAGCAGTTCGCCCGCGCCGCGGATCTCCAGATCGTGGGTAGCCAGGGCAAAACCGGCGCCCAGATCTTCCAGTGACGCGATGGCCTCTAGCCGCTTATGTGCGTCGGTGCTCATGGCTTTCGGATTCGGCGTCAGCAAATAAGCATAGGCCTGATGGTGAGAACGTCCGACGCGACCGCGCAACTGATGCAGTTGCGCCAGCCCGAAACGATCGGCGCGTTCGATGATAATGGTATTGGCGCTGGGAATATCGATACCGGTTTCGATAATGGTGGTACAGACCAGTACGTTAAAGCGCTGGTGGTGGAAATCGTTCATCACCCGTTCCAAATCACGTTCGCGCATCTGGCCGTGGCCAATGGCGATACGCGCTTCTGGCACCAGCTCAGCCAGTTTTTCCGCCGCCTTCTCGATATTTTCCACGTCGTTATACAGATAATAAACCTGACCGCCGCGCAGCACTTCACGCAGGATAGCCTCGCGCACCACCAGGCTGTCGTATTCGCGCACGAAGGTTTTCACCGCCAAACGACGCGCCGGTGGGGTAGCGATAATCGACAGGTCACGCATGCCGCTCATCGCCATATTCAACGTACGCGGGATTGGCGTCGCGGTGAGCGTCAGAATATCCACATCGGCACGCATCGCCTTGATGCGTTCTTTGTGGCGAACGCCGAAGCGGTGTTCTTCATCGACGATCAGCAGCCCCAAATCTTTCCAGCGCAGATCGCTCTGCAGCAGTTTGTGGGTACCGATGATGATGTCTACCTTACCGTCGACGGCATCGTCCATCACCTGTTGCTGCTCTTTGGCGCTACGGAAACGCGACATCATCTCGATGCGGATCGGCCAGGTGGCGAAGCGGTCGCGGAAGTTGTCAAAATGCTGCTGCGCCAGCAGGGTGGTTGGCACCAACACCGCCACCTGCTTGCCGTTTTCTACCGCCAGGAAGGCGGCACGCATCGCCACTTCGGTTTTGCCGAAGCCGACGTCGCCACAGACCAGACGATCCATGGCCAGGGGTTGGCACATGTCGCTCAGCACGGCGTTGATTGCCTGCTCCTGATCTGGCGTGGTTTCAAACGGGAAACTTTGGCAGAACAGCTGATACTGCTCACGGTTATGTTTAAAGGCGAAGCCGGTTTTGGCCGCGCGCTGTGCGTAAATATCCAGCAGTTCCGCCGCAACGTCTCGCACCCGTTCGGCGGCTTTTTGCCGTGCGCGCGTCCAGGCGTCTCCACCCAACTTGTGCAGCGGGGCGTTTTCGTCCGCACCGCCGGCGTAGCGGCTGATCAGATGCAATGAAGAAACCGGCACGTAGAGTTTGTCTTCGCCGGCGTAGGCCAGGATCAGGTATTCGGCCTTGATGCCGCCGGCTTCCAGCGTGGTCAGGCCAACGTAACGCCCGACGCCGTGCTCCAGGTGCACCACAGGCTGGCCAGGGTGCAACTCCGCCAGGTTGCGGATCAGCACATCGGTATTAATGGTGCGACGGTTGTCCTGGCGACGGCGGCTAACGCGCTCGCCGAGCAGATCGCTTTCGCAGATCAGCGCCCGGTTGCGCATGCCGTCGAGGAAGCCGCGTTCGGAGGCGCCGACCATCATGTAGCGACCAGCCGGCTCGGCCTGATCGAGATGCTGGATCAAGGCGGTGCTGAGCTTGATGCGGCCGAGCAAATCCTGCAGCGTTTCACGGCGGCCTTCGCTTTCCACCGAGAAAATGATGCTGCCGTCGAAGCTTTCGGTAAAACGACGCAGGTTGTCCAGCGGCGCTTTCTGTTGGGCTTGCACCGCCAGATCAGGCAGGGTGCGATAATCCAGATTGGTGTTGCCGGCTTTGGCGGGCAGCTCTTCGGTTTTCAGCGCCATACGCGGCCAGGCTTTCAATTCGCTAAACAGCTCGTCAACCCGCAGCCACAGGCTTGGCGGCGCCAGCAGTGGGCGCATAGGATCGACCCGGCGGCTCTCGTAGCGTTGGTTAACGTCCAGCCAGAAACGATCGGCTGCGTTCTCCAGATTGCCGGTATTGACGATCAGCGTGTTCTCCGGCAGGTAGCTGAACAGTGACGGCAGCGGTTGGCTGAAGAACAGCGGTTGCCAGTATTCGATACCGGCCGGCCAGGTGCCTTTGCTGACCTGCTGATAAATATGTTCGGCGTCGCGGCGCACCTCAAACTGCTCGCGCCATTGGCTGCGGAACAGTTCGATGGCGTTTTTGTCGGTAGGGAATTCATGGGCCGGCAGCAGATTGATGGCCTCGACTTCGTTCAGCGTACGCTGGTTGTCGACATCAAAGGTGCGCAGGCTGTCGATTTCATCGTCGAAGAAATCGATGCGGTAAGGTTCTTCGCTGCCCATGGGGAACAGGTCGAGCAGCGCGCCGCGGGTGGCGAACTCACCGTGTTCCATTACCTGATCGACGCTACGGTAGCCGGCCTGTTCCAGTTGGGCGCGCAGTTTGTCGCGTGACAGGCGCTGGCCTTTTTTCATCACCAGCGCGTGGCCGTGCAGAAACTCGTGCGGACAAACGCGCTGCATTAAGGTATTGACCGGCAGAATAATTACGCCACGGGCCATGGTCGGCAGATGGTACAGGCTCGACAGGCGGGCAGAGATGATTTCCTGATGCGGCGAGAAGCTGTCGTAAGGCAGGGTTTCCCAGTCGGACAGGGTGGTTACCATTTGGTCGGTAAACTGCTGAATTTCATCGCGCAGCCGCAGGGCATTTTGCATGTCCGGGGCGATCAGCATCACCGGCCCGTTATGACGTTCGACGATCTCGGCGCACTCCACGGCGCAGGCCGAGCCGGTCAGCTGCCCCAACTGGCGCAAATCGCCCGCGCGTTCAGGCAGGGAATAACGGGAGGATGAGGATGAAGAACGGTTAGGGTTATCGGAGGTGCTCATTAAGGTATCTTTAATCAATGTGTTAAATTTCGCCCGGCACAGATCACAACGCGCCTTTACCCGGTAATACTAGCCCACTGAGCCATAAACTGACATAGGTAAAAGCGCGAAACCCGTCGTCTTTCAAGCGGCGACTTTCAAATGTACTGCAGGCAGATTCGTCGCTCCAGTAACGTTAGCGGGCGAATAAATTCGCCCCGATGACTCAGCCATAGGCCAGAGATTGAAGGTTGTGGTGCCCGTAATGCGGCGTTATTCCTGCGCGCCCATGGCAAGATAGTCGGCGATTTTATCAACGTCGACGTTGCCGCCGCTGACGATCACCCCGACCTTTTTGCCCCGCAGGTCGAGCAGCGAATTCATCGCCGCCGCTGCGGCCAGGCAGCCTGTGGGCTCGACCACCATTTTCATCCGCTCCATAAAGAAACGCATCTGTCGGCACAGCTGCTGGTCGCTGACCGTTAAAATATCTTCTACATACTGTTGAATGATCGGGAACGTCAGCGTGCCCACCTGCTGCGTTTGCGCACCGTCGGCGATGGTTTTTGGCACCGGGATCTGTACCGGCTGGCCGCTACGGAACGCCAGCTGAACGTCGTTACCTGCCTGTGGTTCAACGCCGAAAACGCGGCACCCGGGCGACCAGTGGTGTGCCGCCACCGCGCTGCCCGCCAGCAAACCACCGCCGCCGGTGCACACCAACAAAACATCCAGCGGCCCGACTTCCTCAATCAACTCTTTGGTAGCGGTGCCTTGGCCGGCGATCACCTGTGGGTAATCATAAGGCGGCACTATCGTCAGGCCCTGTTCGGCTGCCAACCGCTGGGTTATGGCAGCACGGTCTTCGCTGTGCCGCTGATAAATCACGACGTTGGCGCCGTAGCCGCGCGTTGCTGCCAGCTTGGTTGCCGGTGCGTCGTGCGGCATCACTATGGTCACCTTGACCCCCAGTTCCCGTGCCGCCAATGCCATTGCCTGCGCATGGTTGCCGGAGGAGAAGGCAATTACACCAGCCTGGCGCTGCGCCGGGCTCAATTGAGCAATAGAATTGTACGCGCCACGAAACTTGAAGGCGCCTACACGCTGGAAGTTTTCGCACTTGAAGAACAGCTGCGCCCCGGCGATGTTGTCGGCCTGCTGCGAGGTCATGACCGGTGTGCGCAGGGCATGTCCTGCCAGAATTTCGGCGGCGGTAGAGATATCGGCGGCGGTGATGCAGTGGGGCGTTGAACTCATGGCGACCTCGTCTGGTGAAAGGTTGATTGATTACCCGATTATTTTAATTTACTCTTTGTAAAGTTATTGTCAAATGGTTAAGTTTATGAGCGATCTCAGGCAGGAAAATGCGCTGCTGTTGCGCGAAGCGGAAAAAATTGTTCAGGCACTGGGCGCGATGTTTGCGCCCAGCTGTGAAGTGGTGTTGCACGATCTGACGCAACCGAATCATGCCATCGTCAGCATCGCCAATAACCTGTCGAACCGCAGTATCGGCGATGCCGCCAGCGAAATGGGGCTTGAGCGTATCGCCTCGCCGGATTTTCCGGACGTGGTGCAAAACTATGCCAATGCGTTCCCGGATGGGCGTCCGGCCAAGAGCACCTCCATTGGTCTGCGCAACAGCCAGGGGGTCTACGTGGCGGCGATCTGCCTTAACCTGGACGTTTCAATCTTCAACAGCGTCAACGCCATCCTGCAACAACTGACCGCGGTGGTGCAGAGCACGCCGCAGGCGGCGGATGAAGGGGCTCGCTCACTGTCCGACATTGCTTCAGTGATCAACAACTTTGCCGCTTCGCATGCCACTGCACCGCGCGCGCTTACGTCTGAGCAGCGTGTTCAGGTGATCCAGCAACTAAAGCAGCAGGGCTATCTGCAACTGCGCGGGGCAGCCACCATGGCGGCGGAGGCGCTGGGGATTTCCCGGGTGTCGGTTTACAACCTGTTAAAGCGCGATGCCGGGTGACGTGCTGCCGCTGGCGCGATCGACGGAATAAAAGGCGTCAGGGTGGTTCCCTAAACGGGGTATAGCCTTTATTATCCTTGATCACTTTGCTTAAGCTACGGCAACAAAACGGATTTCATGTATCAACCTGTCGCGTTATTCATTGGCCTGCGCTACATGCGCGGGCGGGCATCAGACCGCTTCGGACGGTTTGTTTCCTGGCTTTCCACCATCGGCATTACGCTGGGGGTGATGGCGTTGGTCACCGTATTGTCGGTGATGAACGGTTTTGAAAAGGATCTGGAAAACAACATACTCGGTCTGATGCCGCAGGCGTTGATCACCAGCCCACAGGGCTCGATCAACCCTCAGCAGATCCCGGCATCGGCGGTACAAAGCCTGCAGGGCGTTAGCCGCGTAGCGCCACTGACCACCGGTGACGTAGTGCTGCAAAGCGCTCGCAGCGTGGCGGTCGGCGTGATGTTGGGGGTCAATCCGGATGAAGCCGATCCTTTGACGCCGTTCCTGGTCAACGTCAAGCAGCAGCTGTTGCAGCCGGGCCAGTACAACATCATTATCGGCGAGCAGTTGGCCGGACAACTCGGCGTTAAACGCGGCGATCCGCTGCGGGTGATGGTGCCCAGCGCCAGCCAGTTCACGCCGATGGGCCGCATCCCTATTCAACGCCTGTTTACCGTGGTCGGCACTTTCCATGCCAACAGCGAAGTGGACGGCACCCAGATGCTGGTCAATCAGCAGGATGCCTCACGTCTGTTACGCTACCCGGCGGGCAATATCACCGGATGGCGCCTGTTCCTGCAGCAGCCGCTTACGGTCGATACTCTCAGCCAACAGAAATTGCCGCAGGGCACCGAGTGGAAAGACTGGCGCGAGCGCAAGGGCGAGCTGTTCCAGGCAGTGCGTATGGAGAAAAACATGATGGGGCTGTTGCTTAGCCTGATCGTGGCCGTCGCGGCCTTTAACATCATTACTTCACTCGGCCTGCTGGTGATGGAGAAGCAGGGCGAAGTTGCCATTCTGCAGACCCAGGGCCTGACGCGTCGACAGATCATGTCGGTATTTATGGTGCAAGGCGCCAGCGCCGGCATTATCGGCTCGCTGCTCGGTACGCTGCTGGGCGTGTTGCTGGCCAGCAACCTGAATAACCTGATGCCGATCCTCGGCGCTTTGATTGACGGCGCATCGCTGCCGGTGGCGGTGGATCCGCTGCAGGTGACGATTATCGCCGTAGCGGCGATGGCGGTGTCTCTGTTGTCCACGCTTTACCCTTCATGGCGCGCTGCCGCCGTACAACCCGCTGAGGCTTTACGTTATGAGTAACCATCTTTTGTTGCAGTGCGACAACCTGTGCAAGACCTATCAGGAAGGCAACCTGCATACCGACGTACTGCGCAATGTCAGCTTTGCCATGCAGCCGGGCGAGATGATGGCGATTGTCGGCAGCTCGGGTTCCGGTAAAAGTACCTTGCTGCATCTGCTGGGTGGGCTGGACTCACCAACCTCCGGCGAGGTGATTTACAAAGGGCAGTCTCTGAATACCCTGTCATCGGCCGCCAAGGCGGAGCTGCGTAACCGCCAGTTGGGCTTTATCTACCAGTTCCATCATCTGTTGCCTGACTTTACCGCGCTGGAAAACGCCGCGATGCCTTTGCTGATCGGCGGGATGAAACCGGCGCAGGCGCAGGAAAAGGCGCTGGAAATGCTGACGGCGGTCGGGCTGGCAAAACGCAGCAAGCACCGGCCGTCAGAACTCTCCGGCGGTGAGCGTCAGCGCGTGGCGATTGCCCGTGCGCTGGTCAATAACCCGTCGCTGGTATTGGCGGACGAACCTACCGGTAACCTCGATAAACGCACTGCCGACAGCATTTTCGATCTGCTCGGCGAATTGAACGTGCGCCAGGGCACTGCGTTTCTGGTGGTCACTCATGACTTGCAGTTGGCCAAGCGCCTCAGCCGCCAGCTGGAAATGGCCGATGGCCATCTGCAGGCCCAGTTGACGCTGTTGGGGGCTGAGTAATGGCGGGAGCGTCACTTTCGTTTCTGACGGCCCTGCGCTTCAGCCGTGGGCGCAAGCGCGGCGGCATGGTGTCGCTGATCTCGGTGATTTCCACCATAGGTATCGCGCTGGGCGTGGCGGTGCTGATCGTCGGCCTGAGCGCCATGAACGGTTTTGAGCGCGAGCTGAAAAATCGCATTTTGGCGGTGGTGCCGCACGGTGAAATAGAGCCGGTTAAGCAGCCGTTCAAAGACTGGTCGTCAATTTTGCAACGGGTGGAGAAAGTACCCGGCATTTTGGCCGCCGCTCCCTATATCAACTTTACCGGCCTGATGGAAAACGGCGCACAGCTGCGGGCGGTCGGGGTGAAAGGGGTGGATCCTCAGCAGGAAAACCAGCTTAGCGCGCTGCCGAAATATGTGCAGGGCGACGCCTGGGCCAATTTCAAAAGCGGTGAGCAACAGGTGATCCTCGGCAAGGGCGTCGCCGACGCTTTGGGCGTCAAGCAGGGCAGCTATGTGACGGTGATGATCCCCAACAGCGACCCGCAGATGAAGCTGTTGCAACCGAAGCGCATTCGTTTACACGTCACCGGGATTTTGCAGCTCAGCGGTCAACTCGATCACAGTCTGGCTATGGTGCCACTGGCCGATGCCCAACAGTATCTGGATATGGGGGACAGTGTCACCGGTATTGCCATCAAGGTTAACGACGTGTTTGCCGCCAACAAGCTGGTGCGCGACGCCGGTGAAGTCACCAATTCCTACGTGTATATCAAGAGTTGGATCGGCACCTACGGCTATATGTACCGCGATATCCAGATGATCCGCGCGATTATGTATTTGGCGATGGTGCTGGTGATCGGCGTGGCCTGTTTTAACATTGTCTCCACGCTGGTGATGGCGGTGAAGGACAAGAGTGGTGATATCGCCGTACTGCGCACCTTGGGGGCCAAAGACGGTTTTATCCGCGCCATATTTATCTGGTACGGCCTGCTGGCCGGGCTGGTGGGTAGCCTCAGCGGCGTGGTGGTCGGGGTTATCGCCTCACTGCAGCTGACCAATATCATCAAAGGCTTGGAAAAGCTGATGGGGCATTCGTTCCTGTCGGGAGATATCTACTTCATCGACTTCCTGCCTTCTGAGCTGCACTGGCTGGACGTGGTGATTGTACTGGTGACCGCGCTGGTGCTCAGCCTGTTGGCCAGCTGGTATCCGGCCAGGCGCGCCAGCCGTATCGATCCGGCGCGAGTGTTGAGCGGACAATAATGAAAATCAGGGGAGGCAGAGATGCCGCCCCTTTTTTTAGCCTGAGGGTGGGTTATGTACTACGGTTTCGATATGGGCGGCACCAAGATTGAGCTGGGCGTGTTCGATGCAGATCTGCAGCGTATCTGGCAAAAAAGGGTGCCGACGCCAC
The DNA here is from genome assembly GCF_058799445.1 of Serratia sp. GW822-FHT06E05. Lineage (NCBI taxonomy): Bacteria > Pseudomonadati > Pseudomonadota > Gammaproteobacteria > Enterobacterales > Yersiniaceae > Serratia > Serratia sp. GW822-FHT06E05. The sequence continues at coordinate 779,370 of NZ_JBXALM010000001.1, read as the reverse complement.
GTGAGGATTATCGACAACTGCTGACGACGCTGCGCGATCTGACGTTTGAAGCGGATGCGTTTTGTGGCCAGAAAGGCATGGTAGGTATCGGTATTCCCGGCCTGCCCAACGACGATGACGGCACGGTTTTCACCGCCAACGTTCCGGCGGCGATGGGCCAGCGCTTGCCGCATGACCTGGCCGAGTTGATTGGCCGTGACGTACGCATCGATAACGACGCCAACTGCTTTGCGCTGTCGGAGGCCTGGGACGAGGAGTTTCGTCGCTATCCGACGGTGCTGGGCATTATCCTCGGTACCGGGGTAGGCGGCGGGCTAATCGTCGACGGTAAGGTGCTCTCCGGGCGTAACTATATCGCCGGTGAATTTGGTCATTTCCGTCTGCCGGTGGATGCGCTGGAGGTGTTGGGACGTGATATACCTCGCGTTCCTTGCGGGTGCGGTCATCAGGGTTGCATCGAAAATTACATTTCTGGCCGCGGTTTTGAGTGGATGTACGGCCACTTTTACCAGCAGCACTTGCCTGCGCAGCAGATCATTGCGCATTATCAGGCAGGTGAGCCGCAGGCGGTGGCTCATGTCGAACGTTTCATGGACGTCCTGGCGATATGCCTGGGCAATCTGCTGACTATCATCGATCCGCATCTGGTGGTGATTGGCGGCGGCTTGTCGAATTTTGACGCTATTTACCAGGCGTTACCGCAGCGTTTGCCGGCGCATGTGTTGCGCGTGGCCAAGCTGCCACGAATTGAAAAAGCCCGTTACGGGGACGCCGGTGGCGTACGCGGGGCGGCGTTCCTCAATTTGGTTAACAGGGAAAAGTAAGGAGAGAGTTAATGCACACTCGTCATCGGCTGTGTCAGTTTCGCAAGAGTAAGCATGTGCTGCATCAGCGCTTTCGTTCGCGGATTTTTCATCGCGATACCATGGCGGCGGCCGAGCTGAAAAAGCCGTTTGTCGTGGTGTTGACCGGCGCCGGGATCTCGGCTGAGTCGGGTATTCGTACCTTCCGGGCGGCGGACGGGTTGTGGGAAGAGCATAGCGTGGAGGATGTTGCTACGCCGGAAGGTTATCAGCGCGATCCGCAGCTGGTACAGGCGTTTTACAATGAACGCCGTCGTCAGCTGCAATCGCCGGACATTGCACCTAACGCTGCGCATCGTGCCCTGGCGGATCTGGAAGCCTGGTTGGGGGATAACTTCCTGCTGGTAACGCAAAATATCGATAACCTGCATGAGCGCGCAGGCAGCTCGCGGGTGTTGCATATGCACGGTGAGCTGTTGAAAGTACGCTGCACCAGCTCCGGGCAGGTCTTTGACTGGCCCGAAGACCTTAGCGTGGACGACCGCTGCCATTGTTGCCAGTTCCCGGCCCCGTTGCGCCCACACGTGGTGTGGTTCGGCGAAATGCCGCTGGGCATGGATGAAATTTATCAGGCGCTGGCCAAGGCCGACTTTTTCGTCGCCATTGGTACCTCGGGCCACGTTTATCCGGCGGCGGGCTTTGTGCATGAAGCGCGGCTGGGTGGGGCGCATACCATGGAGCTCAACCTGGAGCCCAGCCAGGTGGAAAGTCAGTTTGATGAAAAACACTACGGCCAGGCCAGCGCGGTGGTACCACGTTTTGTGCACAAATTCCTGGTAGGGAAAGTTGAAAGGGCTGATAGGCCTTAACCCCAGGTCAATGCGCTGTCTGACTCGGGTAACTGGCCGGCCGTTTGACGCCGGCCTTTCTTTGGTTAAATGAGCAGGGGCGACGGTGAATTTCAAGCAGGTATTCAGCCAGGCGGATCTGAGCAAAACGGATCTCACCATCCTCAACGCTATCTTCGACAACCCGGACGCCTGCATTGACGAGGGTATCCGTGCGGTTTCCGTTCGTTGCCACAGTTCACCCTCGACCCTGGTGCGGTTGGCGAAAAAGCTGGGCTTTCGCGGCTATCTGGAACTGGTGTATTTCATCAAGTTCAACCTGGTGATGGCACCGGCTTTTCAGGAGCAGCCGCAGCCGACGGCACCGGCCAGCTTAAAACAACAGACCCAATTCCTTGATCTGCTCGACAGCGGCAAAATCCTGATCCACGGCAGCGGTTTCTCGCAGCTGGTGGCGCAGTACATGTACAACAAATTTATGACGCTGGGCATCGACAGCTACCTGTCGCTGTGGCCGGATTTCGAGATCCTCGATCGAGAGATGCGTTTCCGGTTTGATATGGTGATTGTGATTTCAAAATCGGGCAACAGCAGCTCGGCGCTGAGTTGGAGCGACGCGGTGAAACGCAATAATATCCGGCTGGCGGCGTTTTGCGGCGACGGAAACAGCCCGCTGGCGCAGCAGGCCGATATGACCTTTATTTACGAGGATCGGCAAAAGTACGACCACGATATTTACTATCCCAACCCGTTTTTCGGCCACTGCCTGCTGGGGTTTGAGAACCTGATCAAAGCCTGGTTTGAACGGCGCAGCCATTGAGCCTGCGCCGTTTCAGCCCTGCTTAATGCCAATGCTTGGCATACTGGTGGTGAGCCTGCAGATATTCTTCAACCAGCGTTTTTGCCAGCGAGTAAGAGTTGACCAGCGGGTGCACCATCAGTGCCTTGATGGCCTTCTGACGGTCCCCTTCCAAAATGGCGGCAACCGCCAGGCGTTCGTACTCTTTGACCTGGGAGATCAGGTTTTTCTGGGTGTCGGGAATATCATTCATTTTTACCGGATGAATGCCCGCGTTGCTGAGTTCGCAGCTGATTTCAATCACGTCTTCCGGGTGCAGGAAGTCGAGCGTCCCGTTGTTCTGCATCGACACCACCACGCGTTTTTGCTGGCCGTTATTTACCGCTTCCAAAATGTCTATCGCCACCCCGGCATAACCGCCGCTGTCAGGCTGTTCGATAAACTGCTGGAGCGTCAGCATCTCACGCTCTTTGACTTTACCCTGGCTGGATTCTCGCTGCATGTAGGAGTTTTCCCGCGTCAGATAGTGAGCGAAATAGACGCTGAAAGCCTGATCCAGCTGCGTGGCGATATCCAGCCTGGCAAGGTCGGCCAGCATTTGCTGGTTTATCAGCGCAATCTGTTCGCCACGGGTTTCTCCGGCATCGACGATGGCGGCGATCGCCTGTTCCCGGTAATAGTAGTAATACAGATACTCATTGAGCATCAGGTTATCGGACAGCGCGACCAGCTCTGGCGAGAAATATTTCATGCAGGTATCACGGTACAGGCGTGGATCGGCCAGCAGTTGCTCGCTCACCTCCAGACCGTTGACCCGCACATTGCGGAACCATGACAGGTGATTTAGCCCAAAGCAGTCGACGCTAAGCTCGGACTCACGACAGCCCAGCAGTTCCGCCAACTCACGGATAAACTCGCTGGGGGCGTCGCATATGCCGTACACCTTGCGTTTGAAGCCGGATTTGATGATGGCTTCGGTCACCATGCCGGAAGGGTTGGTAAAGTTGAACAGTACCGCGTCCGGTGATGACACCTGCTCTATGAGCCGACAATATTCCACTATGGCCGGAATAGAACGCATCGCCATGGCAAAACCGCCGGCACCGGTGGTTTCTTGCCCCAGGACCTGATGATTGAGTGCGATACGTTCGTCATGAATGCGGCCTTCTTCACCGCCGATACGCAGGGTGGTGATGATATAATCGGCGCCGCTCAGCGCCTGATGGGCGTCGCTGCTCAGGCTGAACCTGATGTCGCTGCGGATACGCTCGAAGACACCCTGTGCGATGGCGCCGTAGACCGCCAATTTCTCCCGATCGGTATCCATAAACACCACTTCGGTGACGCCGATGCGGTGGGCGTTATAGGCAATGGACTTGGCCAGAAACGGTGAGCGTACGCCACCGCCGCCCAGAACGGTTAATTTCATGAATTTTCTCCCAATAAATAAAGTTATAATGCTGCTAAATATTTTTCGACCTGACTCTTCACTTTTCCGACGGTGACACCATAAATCACCTGGACTTCACGCCGGCTTTTCACCACGCCTTTTGCTCCGGTACTTTTTAATGCGGCCTCATCAATTAATTGCATGTCTTTTAGTTCGACGCGCAATCGGGTGAAGCAGTTGTCGACGGAAATAATGTTTTCTTTGCCACCCAGGGCGCGAATAATAATCCCGCTTAACTCATTGGGTGTATTTTTGCTGTTCTGATACTCCTGTTTGGAATAGAGCTTGACCCCGTCGTCATCCTCACGGCCCGGTGTTTTTAAATTAAGCTTCAGCACCAGGGTTTTGAATACCAGGTAATACACCGCGAACTGCACCAGACCAATCAGCACGTACAGCGGCCAGCGGGTGAGGGCGACCGGTAACGGCAGGTTGTAAACCAGGAATTCGATCAGGCCGCTGGCCCCCCAGGGTCGAACGTCGAACAGGTTACACGCAACTTGCGAAAGCGCGGTCAGCACGGCGTGTATCACCCACAGTAACGGTGAGATAAACAGGAAGGTGAACTCTATCGGTTCGGTTATGCCTACCAGAATGGAAGTGGTGATGGCCGGGATCAATATCGCCTTGGCCAGCACTTTTTTCTCCGGTTTGGCGGTGTGATAGAACGCCAACGCAGCGCCTGACAGGCCGAAAATGGTCACCATGCCCTGTTGCGAAAAGCGCAACGCTTCGTTCATCAGCGGGGAGATGCTCGGGTCGCGCATATAAGCGAGGAAAATGGCCTGCGAGCCCGACACCGTATGGCCGTCTTGTACAATTGAACCGCCGATGCTGGTCAACTGAAATGGCGACCAGATAAAATGATGCAGACCGGTGGGGATCAGGAATTTTTCGAAAAAGCCATAGACGAAGACCCCGAGCGAACCTGAGCTTTTCATAAAGCCGGTCAGGGAAATCAGCCCGTGTGAAATGGCTGGCCAAAGGTAGCTGAAACCGACGGCATACAGCATGATCACCGGCGTCATGGCGATTAGCACCAGCTTGGAACCGCCATAGACGGAAAGTACGCCGTTCAGCTCCACGTTACACAATCTGTTGTGCACCCAGGCGATAGTGACACCGAGGATCAGGCCGAGGAAAATGCCCATATCCACCACGGTAAAGCCCAGCAGTTCGGTTTGCCCGGTGCCGTAATATTCCCCATTGATTTTCTGCGCTATGTGACCGCTTAATTGCAGATAGGATGAGTTGGCGCCCAGGAACATAATAAAGCACATCACGGCAACCAGCGCCGCTTCGCTTTTTTTATCCTTCGCCAGGCCGTAGGTAATACCGATGCAAAAAATCAGCCCGAGATTACCAAACAGCGGCCAAAAGGTATCACCGATCATTTTGCCGATATGAAATACGCCGGAGTTTTCATTCACCAGCGTGGCATTGGTGAGAATAGAACTTAATGCCAGAATCAGACCAATTACCGGCAGAAAGAATATTGGCCCCATCATGGCTTTGGAGAAAATCTGCAGCTTGCTTAAGATATTATCAATAATATCTTTCATGGCAGTTCCTTTTTTATATTTTAGTGGATAACGACGTTGCTGGTAATACTCCCTGGTATGGCGAAATAAAAATGATTTTGAATGCGGCAACCCCTGCCTTAAACCAGTTATAGGTGGAATGATTTAGCGATGCAATCAGCCGCCGGAAAAAGGTACCGGTGGTCAATGACTGACAACCGGTACCAGGCGTGAAGAGGATCACATAAGGGGGGGAGTGAAAGGTAAGATGGACGGTACACCAAGGGACGAGGCAAAATATCAAACACCACAAGAATTAATGATTTCCGTTAAATCTGGTTAAAAATGACCTGTCTCAATATTTGATCTCGATCGGTTCCGCATAATGAAACGCGAAATTCTGAGGGCGGATACCATGGATAAACTACTTGATCGCTTTTTTAACTACGTCTCATTCGACACGCAATCTAAAGCGAACGTCAAACATGTGCCGAGCACCGACGGGCAATTGAAGCTGGCGCGTGCGTTGCAGCAGGAAATGATTGAACTGGGTTTTGAACGGGTGTCGCTCAGTGAGCATGGCTGCGTGATGGGCACCTTGCCGGGGAACGTTACCTGGCCCGTGCCGGCGATAGGCTTTATTGCCCACCTGGATACTTCACCGGATTTTACCGGTAAGCACGTCAACCCGCAGATCGTCGAAAATTACCGCGGCGGCGATATTGCCTTGGGCATTGGTGATGAAGTGCTGTCGCCAGTGATGTTCCCGATCCTGCACCAAATGTTGGGGCAGACGCTGATCACCACCGACGGTAAAACGCTGCTCGGTGCCGATGACAAGGCGGGCATCGCCGAAATCCTGACTGCCATGGTGCGACTGCAGCAGCGCAACATTCCACACGGCGATATCCGCGTAGCCTTTACGCCGGATGAAGAGGTGGGGAAAGGGGCGCGGTTGTTTGACGTGGCGCAGTTCGATGCCGAATGGGCCTATACCGTGGACGGTGGCGGCGTGGGAGAGTTGGAGTGCGAAAACTTCAACGCAGCATCGGTGACGGTGAAAATTGTCGGTAACAATGTCCACCCGGGCAGCGCCAAAGGGGTGATGGTGAATGCCTTATCGTTGGCGACGCGTATTCAGCAGGCGTTACCGGTGGATGAAACCCCGGAAACCACCAGCAGCTATCAGGGGTTCTACCACCTCAGCAGCTTTAAGGGGAGCGTTGAACGCGCCGAGATGCAGTACATCCTGCGTGATTTTGAGCGTGAGGGTTTTGAGGCACGTAAACGCCGGATGATAGAGGTCGCTCAACAGGTGGGCAAAGGTCTGCCGCGCGATTGTTATATTGAAGTCACGATTGAAGACAGCTATTACAACATGCGCGAACAGGTGGCAGAGCATCCGCATGTGATTGCATTGGCACAGCAGGCAATGCGTGATTGTGATATCGAACCGATCATGAAACCGATTCGCGGCGGTACCGACGGCGCTCAGCTGTCGTTTCGCGGCTTGCCTTGCCCAAATCTGTTCACCGGGGGTTATAACTACCACTGCAAGCATGAGTTTGTGTCGCTGGAAGGGATGGAACAGGCGGTTTCGGTTATTATGCGCATCGCCGCGCTGACCGCCGAACGCGCCAAATAACCTCGATGAGATTAGTATAATTGCTTGCCGTAACAATGATTTGCTCCTAGTGTAGGATATATTTCCAGCACAAGGAGCCGTATCATGAGCAGTACCGAGCACCGTATCGATCGCCAGTGTCTTGAGCAGTTTGTGCAGGCTATTTGGCGCCACGCCGGCAGTACCGAGCAGGAGGCCGCGCGGGTGGCGGATCACCTGGTTCAGGCGAATCTGGCCGGGCACGATTCCCACGGCGTAGGCATGATCCCCAGCTATATGTCGTCATTGGCACAGGGGCATTTGCAGCTTAACGTTCATGCCAAAGTGGTACGCGATGCCGGAGCGGTGCTGACGGTGGACGGCGGACAGGGTTTTGGCCAGGTCGTCGCCTGTGAGGCGATGGAAAAAGGCATAGAGCGCGCCCGGCAGTTGGGGCTGGCTGCGGTGGCGTTGCACAACTCACATCACATTGGCCGCATTGGCCACTGGGCCGAGCAGTGTGCGCGAGCCGGTTTTATCTCTATCCATTTCGTCAATGTGGTGGGCGATCCTATGGTGGCACCGTTCGGCGGCAGTGACCGTCGTTTCGGCACCAACCCCTTCTGCGTTATTTTTCCCCGTAAAGATAAAAAACCGTTACTGCTGGATTTTGCCACCAGCGGCATCGCGTTTGGTAAAACCCGCGTGGCCTACAACAAAGGTTTGAGCGTCGCGCCGGGTTATCTGATCGACCAACACGGCCAGCCAACGACGGAACCCAAGGTGATGCACGAACAGCCGTTTGGCTCGTTGCTGCCTTTCGGTGCCCATAAAGGCTATGCGTTAGCCACGTTATGTGAAATCCTCGGCGGTGCGCTGTCCGGTGGCCGCACTACTCATGCGGCGACGGTGAAATCCAACAGCGATGCTATTTTCAACTGCATGACCACCATCATCCTCAATCCGGAAGCCTTCGACGCGCCAGAGATGCAAACCGAGGCCGAGGCCTTTATCGATTGGGTGAAGGCTTCACCGCCAAGTGACGGCCAACCGATTGAAGTGCCGGGTGAGTGGGAAGATGCCAACCGTGAAGCGCGGTTGCGGCAGGGGATCCCGATAGACGACAACACCTGGCGGCAGATCTGTGCTGCGGCAACCCAGGCGGGCATGCCGGACGCCGAATTGGACGGTTATCAGACCAGGGCGTTGCGGGCATAAAAAAAGCCACCCGCCGAAACGCGGGTGGCTCTGGTCGCTAAAGGCCATGCCTCAGTCTTTGAAGTACCAGTAACCGCTGTTGACCAACGAGGTCAGCAGTGCCAGGAACGAAGGATCTTCGATCGCGTCGCCCAGCATGGCGGCATCCACGCAGAAATTCTGGCACATCGCATCGGCAGCCTGCTGATGTTCGGTATCCATCAGTTCACCGTTAGCAAAGCACTGGTCGCCAATGCGCAGTACGCGCAGGCCACCCAGGCGCTGCAAAGGCTCGCCCTGTTGCAGCAGTTCGTAGATTTCACCGGCCTGATAAGGCGGCTCTGGCGGCGCAGCATCCAGCTCATGACGGGTCTGGGAGATAAACTCGCCGAACCACTGCTGGAAGTGTTCAGGTTGCTGAACCAAATCCACCATCATCTGGCGCAGCGCATCGACTTCCTGCGGCAGCACTTCTGCCGGATGTTCACGCAACTGAATATCCGGATCGCTGTAGCGCTTACTGCCCAGTTCGCGGGCCAGCACGTAGTCGGCAAAGCCACTGACCAACTCGCGGCCGTTCGGGGCGCGGAAACCTACCGAGTAATTCAGCGCATTTTCCAGCGCGTAGCCTTCATGCGGGAAGCCCGGTGGGATATACAGAATATCGCCCGGTTCCATTTCTTCATCGATGATGGCGTCGAAAGGCTCAACCTGCAGCAGGTCCGGGTGCGGGCAGTGCTGTTTCATCGGCACTTTTTCACCCACGCGCCAGCGACGGCGGCCGGTACCCTGAATGATAAAGACGTCATACTGATCGAGGTGCGGGCCAACGCCGCCACCCGGGACCGAGAACGAGATCATCAGATCGTCCATTCGCCAGTCCGGCAGCTTACGGAACGGGAGCATCAGCGCACTGGAAGGTTCATGCCAGTGATCCACAGCCTGCACTAGCAGCGACCAGTTGTTTTCGCTCAGGTGATCAAAGCTCTCGAAAGGGCCGTGCGCAACCTGCCAGCGACCGTCCTGGTGGCTGACCAGACGGCTGTCCACTTCGTTCTCCATCGCCAGTCCGGCCAGCTCATCCGGGGAGATCGGATCGATAAAGTTTTTGAAGCCGCGCTTCAGAATAACCGGACGCTTTTGCCAATAGCGCTGCAAAAAGTCGTTCCAGTCCAGATCTAATTGATAATCCATGTTCTATTCCAGGATAGAGGAGTGAGCCTGAGTGCGATTATAACGGAAGTTTGGCCCCGTGGATCGGGGCCAGAGCGACAGAATTTACTCGTGATGATGGGAATCGTGCTGACGGGCGAAAGTGACCTGCATGCGAGCGCCGCCAAGCGGGCTGTCGCTGATGGTAATGGAACCGTCGTACTGTTCGATAATCTCCGCAGCCACCGACAATCCCAATCCTTGACCAGGGCGCAGCGTATCTACCCGCTGGCCGCGCTGGAAGATCAATTCACGCTTGCTTTCCGGAATGCCTGGCCCGTCGTCATCAATGACGATAGTAAGGTATTTGTCGGAGTGCAGGGAGGTGATCTCAACGAACTCCAGGCAGTATTTACAGGCATTTTCCAATACGTTGCCCATCACTTCCATAAAGTCGTTTTTCTCCCCCATAAAGGTCACTTCCGGCGAAATATCCAGCGTGATCACCACACCTTTACGCTGATACACCTTGTTCAGTGCCACGTTCAGGCTGTCGAGCAGCGCCGGGACCGAGTGGATCTCACGCGTCAGCACCGTTTGCCCCGAATTGATGCTGGCCCGGTGCAGGTAGTAACCGATTTGCTGAGAAATACGGCTGATCTGGTCCAACATGATCGGTTCGACTTCCTCGATGGTGGTCTGCTTACCGGTACGTAATGAACGCAGCGTCGTTTGCAACACCGCCAACGGCGTCTTCAGGCTGTGGGTCAGATCGGAAAGCGTGGTGCGGTATTTGGTGTAACGCTGGCGCTCGTTGCGTACCAGAATATTCAGGTTACGTACCAGCCCACGCAGCTCGCTGGGGGGATTTTCGTCGAGTTGTTCTCGCTCGCCGTTTTCCAACTCACCAACCTGATTCACCAGCGCCTTGATGGGACGCAAGCTCCAGTAGGCCGCCAGCCACAGCAAGGGGACCACCAACAGCAGGTTGGCCAGCAACACGTAGCTGAACCATTCCCATACCACGTCGGAGCGCTGTAATTCCTGCGGAATGGTATCGACCACCACGATACTCAAAGCCGGCAGCCGCGCGGTGGCCGCGTAGGTGTTGACCGCCACTGAGTGGGTCAGGGCGTTCTGGTCGTTGTCGTCATAGTCTTTAAGCTGATCCTGCGCCTTGGGGTTGTTGCCCAACACTTCACTACTGATACGGGTATCGGTATCGATTTCGTAGAAGCCGGACTCTTCCAGCCACTCTTTATTGATGCGTTTTTCCAGCTCAGGTACCTGGCGCTGGCTCCACAGCAGATTGCCTTTATCGTCGTAAATAAACACCAGGGTTGGGAAGTTGAGATCGATATCGGGCGGAATGGCAATGGTGAGTTTGTTATCTTTCCACTGGGCCAGGCTGAAAAACAGATTACTTTCACCGCGCAGTAGGCGGAAGGCAGTTTTGTCGAAGCTGACAATATAACCGACTACCGCCACCAGACCATAGGACAGCGAGAGCGCCAGGATCACCCCAGCGGTGGCCATCAAAAAGCGGGCGCGCAGTGAGAAAGGTTTTTTACCCTTGTTGAACATGGCGATCATTTCGCATCAAAACGATAGCCCTGACCACGAACCGTGGTGATCACTTCCTGAGGGTATTCGGCCTGCAATTTTTTGCGTAAACGGCCCATCAGTACGTCGATGGTATGGCTTTCGCGCAGTTCGGCATCCGGGTAAAGCTGCAGCATCAGCGAGTCTTTGCTGACCACCTTGCCGGCGTTGCGGATTAAGGTTTCGATGATGGTGTATTCGAACGCAGTCAGTTTGATCTGCTGTTCGTTGACGCTCAGCTCACGGCGGGAAAGGTCGATTTGGAACGGAGGCAATACGATCACCTGAGAGGCCAAACCGCTGTTACGGCGCATCAGCGCCTGCATACGGGCAATCACTTCTTCCAGATGGAACGGTTTGGTCACATAGTCGTCGGCACCGGCTTCCAGCACTGCCACTTTGTCCTGCCAGCTTTCACGCGCGGTCAGCACCAGGATTGGCAGCTTCATTTGGTGGGCGCGCCAGCGGCGGATCAGGCTCAGGCCGTCTTCACCCGGCAGGCCGAGATCGACAATGGCGATGTCAGGCGCATGCTCTTGCAGGAAATAATCGGCTTCTTTGGCATCCTCTGCCGCATCAACCTGATGGCCCATTTCACGCATCTGTACGGAGAGGTGGTGGCGTAATAAACCGTTATCTTCAACAACCAGTACTCGCATGGCGAACTCCTGTGGATCGGCGGGTGAACATCCTGTCACCCACGCAGTAAAGGTAACACGCTCAGCAGCGTGTGAGGGATAGCGTGCGACAACCTAAGCCATCCGATCGTGATCTTGACGTTATGGTAGGTATAACCGGCTCTTACCGCAAGGGACGCAGAACCTTGGCAGGAAATAAGCGCTATCGATATTTAGTTCGCTGTCATTATCGACAAGGTCAAATAAACGTTGGATAAACAATGGCGAGGGAAAGTTAAACCAAACTTAAACGGAAGAGGCTGCGATGAGAGAACCGGACCCGGATGCCGGGCCCGCAAATGTTAAGGATGGGTCGGTTTGCTGACGCTGTTTTTACGGATCTCCTGCACTTCGGCGGCGGTAACTGGCGGCGCATGGTTGCCCCAACTGCTGCGTACAAAGGTCGCGAGTTCGGCAATTTGCTGGTCGTTCAACCGCCAACCAAAGTCCGGCATGGTCAACCCGGTAGGGGCACCAACGGTTATGGGGGTACGGGAACCATTGATAACAATGCTGATCAGTGAGGAAGGATCATCGCTTAACAGCGCCGGATTGTGTGCCAACTGCGGGAAGGTATCACGGTAGCCCTTACCGTCGCTGCGGTGGCAGGCGGCGCAATTATCCAGATAGGCTTGAGCGCCGGGGCGACTGACATCCCCTTTTGCCAGCAGAGCAGCCGTGCTGCCGTCTTGCGGCAATGGCTTCTCCTGATTATCTGCCTGTAATGATTGCAGATAGCTGGCGATAGCGCGTAAGTCCTCATCACTCAGGTATTGCGTGCTGTCCTGAACCACGTCAACCATCGAGCCAAAAGCGGCAAATCGGTTGTTGTGGCCGGTTTTCAGAAAGCGGGTGATATCTTCCGCTTTCCAACCGCCCAAACCGCTTAGCGCATCCGCCCGCAGGTTGGCGGCATGCCAGCCTTCAAGCGTACCGCCGCTCAGATAGGCGCTGTCGCTTTGGTTGAGCGCTTTCTCCTGGAAGCCAATACCGCGTGGCGTATGACAACTTCCGCAATGACCCAGCCCCTGCACCAGATAGGCTCCACGATTCCATTGGGCGCTTTGGGTGGCATCCGGCTGATAAGTTCCGTCCTCTCGGAACACCAGATCCCACATTGCCAGCGGCCAGCGCATATTCAGTGGCCAGGAAATATCGCTGTCTTTATTCTGTTGCGCCACGGGGTGAACCTGATGGGTGAAATACAGGTACAGATCGCGCACATCCTCATCGCTGATTTTGGTAAAAGAGGGATAGGGCATCGCCGGGTAGAGTCGGGTGCCGTCGCGGGTGACACCTTTGCGCAATGCGTCGCTGAACTCCTGCAGGCTGTATTCGCCGATACCAGTCTGTTTGTCCGGGGTGATGTTAGTGGAGTAGATGGCCCCCACCGGCGTGGTCATTTTCAGGCCGCCGGCAAAGGGTGCACCGCCAGGGGCAGTATGGCAGGCGGCGCAGTCACCGGCACGCGCCAGATATTCGCCGTGCAGGAGCCGGGCGGCCAATTGCGGGTCATCGGCCGCCTGTACCGTCGCGGTGCCCAGCATCAACAGCGCCAGCAGCGAGGGAGTAAATCCTTTCATATGAAGCTCCTTATGCTTTCAGGCCTGAACCAGCGGACCGGGGTTTTTTAAATACTGCGTGCGGATCGCCTCGGCCGAATAATAGGCCAGCGCCCCGACGATGCCGGTGGGGTTGTAGGCCAGATTCTGCGGAAAGGCGCAGGCGCCGGTGACGAACACATTAGGTACATCCCAACACTGCAGGTATTTATTCACCACGCTGGTGGCAGGGTTGTCACCGGTAATGGCTCCGCCGGTGGTGTGAGTCGACTGGTAGGGGCGCACATCGTAATGATCGCCGGTTTTTTTCACCGAAACCGCTATCTGTTTGGGCTTCATGGCATTGGCGATATTCACCATTTTGCTGGTGATGTGCTGTGTCATTTTGATTTCATTGTCTTTCCAGTCAAACGTCATGCGTAACAGCGGCAGGCCGTAGCCGTCCTTATAGGTTGGGTCGAGATCCAGATAGCAGTCGCGGTACGGCATCACCGAGCCTTCGGAGCCGATGCTCATTGAGTGCGGGTAGTTATCCTTGATGCCCTGTTTCCAGCCGCCGCCCCAGGCAGGCGTACCCGGCGGCAGCATCATTTGCTGGATAGGTCGGCCACCGGTACGGGTGGCAGAGATGTAGGCACCGCCGATAAAACCCAAATCGGCATGATCGAAGTTCTCGCCGTTCAGATCGTCGATCACCGTGCCGGCCGCGCCTGCGCCGATAAACGGATTGAAGTGGGTATTCTGGTCGTAAAACAGCGATACACCGCTGTTCATCTGATAGGCGTAGTTCTTGCCGACCACGCCTTCACCGGTCACCGGATCGTAAGGTTTGCCAATGCCGGACAACAGCAGCAGGCGAACGTTATGCAGTTGGAAAGCACTGAGGATCACCAGATCGGCCGGTTGTTCCACTTCTTGCCCCTGGGCGTTGATGTAGGTGACGCCGGTGGCTTTCTTGCCGGTGCTGTCCAGATTCACTTTGATTACCTGCGACTGGGTGCGCAGCTCAAAGTTTTTGCGCTGGGTCAGTACCGGCAAAATGGTGGTTTGCGGCGAAGCCTTGGAATACATAAAGCAGCCGAAGCGCTCGCAGTAGCCGCAAAAATTACAGGGACCCAGCTGCACGCCGTAAGGATTGGTATAGGGCTCGGAGCAGTTGGCGGCGGGGATGGCGAACGGGTGATAGCCCAGCGATTCGGCGGCCTTGCCGAACAGCGAGCCGGAATAGAGCTGTTTCAGCGCCGGCGTCGGGTATTCGCTGGCTCGTGGCCCTTCAAACGGATTGCCTCCCTTGATGATATTTCCCTGCAGATTGCCGGCTCGGCCGGAAGTGCCGCACACTTTTTCGAATTTATCGAAGTAAGGCTCCAGTTCCTGATAACTCAGCGGATAATCCTGCAGCGTCATGCCCTCCGGGATCCATTTGGCCCCGTACTTTTCATTGAGGGTGGTGTGCAGCTTTAAGTCGGATGGCAAGGCACGCCAGTGCATGCCGTTCCAGTGCACGCCGGCACCGCCGACGCCGTTACCGGGCAGAAAAGACCCGAGCTGGCGGTAAGGCACGGCAAAATCTGCCGGGGTGTGGCGCACCGTGACCGTCTCATGCGCCATTTCCTGTGCCAGTTTCAGGCGAATGCCGTAGGTCAGTTCGTCGGCAATGCGCGGATAGGCAAAGTCCGGGTAGGTTTCACGCTGCTCACCGCGTTCCAGCGCCAGCACGCTCAGGCCGCTTTCGGTCAATTCCATCCCCATTATGGCGCCGGTCCAGCCAAACCCGACGATAACCACGTCTACCGGTGGTTTTTTAATTGTGCTCATTTAGGCATTCCTTTTGCTTGAAATACTGACCGGGCCGAGGGGATAAGGCTGATTGGGGCGATTGACCCAATCGGTGTAATCCGCGCGTGCGCCGGGGAAACCAATCAGTTTCCAGGACGCTAACGTCTGGTTACCGCCATGCAGCGGATCGGCCAGATAGCCTTCTTTGGTATTGGTCAGCAACTGGTCGAAAAACGCCTTGCCGGGCAGGGCTTCCGAGTCCAATTGGCCATGTTCCAGCGCCGTCAGCAGCTGTTCCTGCTCGGCGTGGCCCAGTTCGGCAAACACCTTTTGAAACTGCCGACGGCAGTGCGCATTCACTTCACGGATACCGATACGGTAAGTCTCGCGCGGCGTCAGCTTGGACTGATAGCCCAGTTCCGGCGGAGAGGGAACGAAGGGCGGATGCATGTACCACAGTCCGCCGTGGCCGTAAGGCGTTTCCATTTGTCGGTCGATAAATATCGGTACGCCCTGATCCACCGCACCGGGGCCGTTAGCGTCCGTCGGGATCAGTCGATCGCAGGCGGCCAGCAGAAATCGCCATTCGTCACCGTTGAAATAGACCGGGACATAGTGGCTCGATACGCCGGGGGCGGGTGCCGCCTTGGCTTCCAGTGCCATAATGCTGCTGCCTGCGGCGGCCAGCGGGATTAACGCCAATGTCTTTTTTAGAAAGTTACGCCTGGGCGGCGTAGCGTCGTGCTGTTGTGACATAATTCCACCTTGAACATGCTTCACAATTAATGCCTGCGCAGGCAATAGCGGCCTACGCCGCGGCTCTCCAGCAGCGGTAAACAGGCGGGGATGGGTAAACAGATAGTAAACAACCATATAAATAGCAAGCTACTGGTATGGTTGTTTTAGTGTAGGACTGGCGAACTGAATGAAACAATCGATGATCTGTTTCAAAACATTTTGTTCACAACTAAGTTGATGTAGATCAACTTATCAACATACATACCGCAGGTTTGTTTTCGGCAGACCTTCGACCCGGAGCAGCATGAAGCACAGTAGTGACAGCCGGCCGGATATCATCCAGGCCACCTTTAGTCGGCATCTACGTCAAGGCATGACGCGCAAAGCCGCGCTGCATCTGACCATCAAGCAACTGGTGACGGCGGGGGAGCTGGACTATCTGGCAAAACTGCCGCCCAGCCGCGTACTGGCTGCCCGGCTGGTGGTTTCGCGCGATACGGTTGAACTGACTTATGCCCAACTGGAGGCCGAAGGCTATATTGCCCGCGCGGTGGGGCGCGGCAGTTTTGTCAGCTACCAGCAAAATACCCTGATTGGCCGCGAGCTGCTGACTGACAGCTCTGCCGAAAGCGCTCAACTGGCGGAGTCGGAACTGAGTGTGCATGGCCGCTCCTTGCTGCTGGCAGCCCACACTCCGCACACCAGTCGAAGCGACTCACTGACCCCTTCCGTACCCGATTTGCGGCTGTTTCCCATCGATAGCTGGTTGCAGCTGGAAAGGCAGGCGGTGCGACAGGGTGCCGAGCGCCTGCTGGGGTATGCCGATCCTCAAGGGCTGGTGGAACTGCGGGAGGAGATCATTGACTATTTGCGGCGCGAAAGGGGCGTGAAGGCCAGCGCGGAGCAGGTGATCGTGGTAACCAGTTCACAGCAGGCGCTATCGCTGTGTACGCAGGTGTTGTTTAATCCTGGCGACCGGGTGTTCGTGGAAGAGCCGGGCTACCAGGGGGCCAAAAAATTGGTTCAGTCGGCAGGGATACTCGCCCAACCGATTGGGGTAGATCAATCCGGTTTGGATATCGATGCATTGATACGGGCAGAAGGGGGCGGGCGGGGCGTTTACATCACGCCCTCACATCATTATCCGTTGGGGCATTCGCTCAGCATCGACCGGAGGTTAAAGCTGTTGGCCTGGGCGCAACGTGAAAAAGCCTGGATTATTGAAGACGATTACGATTCCGAGTTCAATTACGACGGCCTGACCAGGGCATCGCTGCAGGGGCTGGATCAGTATCAGCGAACCTTGTATATCGGCACCTTTAGCAAGACGTTATTCCCGGGGTTGCGCATCGGTTTTATTATCGTTCCGCCTCAGCTGATTAAACCCATGGTCGCCGCCAAGCAATTCCAGGATGGTTATACTTCCGCATTGCCGCAAATGACGTTGTTCAAATTTATCCATGAAGATTTCCATACCGAACATTTGAGAAACATGCGCAAAACCTATCAGGCCAGGCTGGAGATTTTGCATGCAGCGGTTCATCAGCATCTTGGCACCTGGACTCAGCCACGTTTGCCGCAGGGCGGGTTGCAACTGGTTTGTCCGTTGGCGGACGCGGCAACTGAGCGGCGCCTGATTCAGGCCGCCGCCGCGCAGGGGATAAAGGTCTATGGCCTAATAGATTTTTATACCGGGCAACCCACGGAAGGGGCGCTGGTATTGGGTTTTGCCGCTTATTCCCCAGACGAGATTGTAAGATTCATCAAAAAGTTAGCTGCTATTTTCAGCGAGCTGCCGGCTGAGATCTGACTGCGGTTGCACATCGAAATTGGTCTGTTCACTGTTATTAATTGGTCTGTATTCAGTTCGCAATGGCGCAGGTATCCTACTGGTATTACGTTATTTTTTCTCAGAAAAGCCCCGATGACGCTTTGATCGCCATCACCCTCAGGGTGGCTTAAAGGCTGCGGGTTCACTTACTTAATACCAGAGAGGCACCATGCTCCCAATAACTCATGAAGCAGCAGTACGTAAAATACAAAACGCCGATAAGCCGCAGTGGTTGGAACTGTGGCAGGGGTACCTCCATTTTTACCGTGCGGACGTCTCGGCGCAGGTTACCGATCATACCTTCGAGCGTTTATGCGAAGATCAGCAGGTCTACGGCCTAGTGGCGGAAGATAGAAACGGCAACCTGCTGGGGTTCATGCATCTCGTTTTCCATCCTTCAACCTGGAGCTCGGCCGGCTATTGTTATATTGAAGATCTTTACGTTTCACCGGCGGGCCGCGGCAAGAAAGTGTCCGAAAAACTCTTCGAACAGGCCTATCAGTTGGCGGATGAGAAGGGCTGCGACAGAGTTTATTGGATGACGCAGGAATATAACGCCCCGGCGCGGTCGCTGTACGACAAGATAGGCAAGAGAAGTTCGTTTATCGTCTATACCCGTTAACGACAGGCCGCGAGGAAGTGTATGGTGATCAATCAGTTTGGGCAGCCGGTGGGCGAGCCATTATCCGATTGGCGGGCGGCGAAGCGCCCCGCGGGCGAGACGCTTAACGGACGTTTTTGCTGTCTGAAGCAACTCGATCCGCAGCGGGATTATGCGGCGTTGTTCAGCGCTTTCCAGCAGGCGGTTGATGGCCGGGACTGGACTTATTTATCGATAGAACGACCAGAAAGCTCTGCGGCGATGTTGCAACACCTGACCACCTTGCAAGCGAACGCTACGTTGGTGAATCTGACGGTGTTCGACGCTGTCAGCCAGGCACCGGTCGGGACGGTAGCTTATATGCGCATCGACGAAGGTAATGGCGTGGCTGAAATTGGACATGTCAGCTGGTCACCGGCGATGAAACAGCGCTCAAGCGCCACCGAGGCAATTTATTTGATGCTGCGGCATCTGTTTGAGGATTTGGGCTATCGCCGTTGCGAATGGAAGTGCGACAGTCACAACGCGCCCTCCAAACAGGCGGCGGCGAGATTTGGTTTTCTGCATGAGGGCACTTTCCGCTATGCGGTGGTCACCAAGGGCCGCACTCGGGATACCGACTGGTTTGCCATAACCGCTGACCGTTGGCCGGCAATCAAGGCGGGATTCGAGCAGTGGTTGAGTCCCGATAATTTCAATGCGCAAGGGCAGCAGATAAAACGCCTGCAGGATTTTATGCCACAGAAATAAAAGAGGCGGCCAAAAGGCCGCCTCTTTGCTATCGGAACAAAACGCTTACTTCAGCTCATCGACCATGGTCGCCGCGCGGCCAATATAGTTTGCCGGGGTCATGGCTTTCAGGCGGGTTTTTTCTTCTTCCGGCAGTGCCAGACCATCGATAAATGCCTGCATACCGGCGGCATCCACGCGTTTGCCGCGGGTCAGCTCTTTCAGCTTTTCATACGGCTTTTCGATGCCGTAACGACGCATCACGGTCTGGATCGGCTCGGCCAAGACTTCCCAGTTGTGATCCAGCTCGTCCAGCAGATGTGCCTGATTGACTTCCAGCTTGCTGATGCCTTTCATGGTCGCCTGATAGGCGATCAACGCATAGCCCAGACCCACGCCCAGGTTACGCAGCACGGTGGAGTCGGTCAGGTCGCGCTGCCAGCGAGATACCGGCAGTTTGCTGGCCAGGTGGCCCAGTACCGCGTTAGACAGGCCCAGGTTGCCTTCGGAGTTCTCGAAGTCGATCGGGTTGACCTTGTGTGGCATGGTTGAAGAGCCGATCTCACCGGCGATGGTCTTCTGCTTAAAGTGATTCAGGGCGATATAACCCCAGATATCACGGTCGAAGTCGATCAGAATGGTGTTGAAACGCGCCACGCAGTCAAACAGCTCGGCAATGTAGTCGTGCGGTTCGATTTGGGTGGTGTACGGGTTCCAGGTAATGCCCAGTGAAGTCACGAAGTCTTCGCTGAACGCATGCCAGTCCACTTCCGGGTAAGCCACGATGTGGGCGTTATAGTTGCCGACCGCACCGTTGATTTTACCCATGATCTCCACGCGCTCCAGCTGACGGAACTGACGTTCCATACGGTAGGCCACGTTGGCGAATTCTTTACCGACGGTTGACGGGGTTGCCGGCTGACCGTGGGTACGGGACAGCAGCGGAATATCGCGGTATTCCAGCGCCAGGCCCTTGATTGAATCGATGATTTTGCGCCAGTACGGCAGCACCACGTCCTGACGCGCAGTTTGCAGCATCAGCGCATGTGACAGGTTGTTGATGTCTTCTGAGGTACAGGCAAAGTGGATAAACTCGGACACCGCCTGCAGCGCAGGGATCGCGTCCACTTTTTCTTTCAGGAAATACTCAACCGCTTTGACGTCGTGGTTGGTGGTGCGTTCGATGGTCTTGATGCGCTGCGCGTCTTCTTCGCTGAATTCCGTGACGATCTTGTCGAGGAAAGCGTTTGCGTCGGCGTCAAAAGCCGGAACTTCTTTGATTTCTGCACAGGTGGCCAGTTTTTGCAGCCAACGTACTTCAACCTGCACGCGGAATTTCAGCAGACCGTATTCGCTGAAAATGGCGCGCAGTGCGCTGACTTTATCACCGTAGCGTCCATCAACGGGTGAGACGGCGGTCAGTGAGGATAATTCCATCGGTAGCAACTCCTGGGATCGATTAACAATGAGCAACGATATTTTGCGCCTGTTTAAACAGACGATTACGGGAAAACATTAACTGCAGGCGGCTGCCGCCAACCTGTTGCCACAGTACGGCGGCACGGATGCCGGCCAGCAGCGTGGCACGAACCTTGGCCTGCACCTGCGGATTCTGCAGAATGGCCGGCGAGCCGGTCACCTGGATGCGCGGCCCGAGCGGGCTGACCACGTCGACATAAATGCCGGCCAGCGCGCTGATAATGGTGTCTGATTCCAGATCGAAATGCGCCAGTTGGCGCTCAAGCTGGCCGAGACGTTCGCCAAGCTGGTTCATCGCCTGCTTATTGGCGTTGAGCTTGCGCTCCAGCACCATCAGGCTGATGGTGTAGCGGGTCAGTTCGGCACCCAATCCTTTATTGTTGGCGTTGAGCACGCTCATCAGCGTCTCGAGGCCGACTTTCAAATTGCGCTCTTCTCCGCCGAACACCGCCAGCGTGGAAGAGGGGTCCATCTGCAGCAGGCTGTTCAGCGAAGTATGGAAAGCTTCACGATCGCATTGGCCTTCGTGCGCCAACTGCTGAACCATAAGCGCCGCCTGGCTGATTCCAGCCATGGCCAGCGTAATGTCATAATAATTCTTCGCCACGATTACTCCTGTAAACGCTGTTCGATAATGCCGCCACCGAGGCAGATTTCATCCTGATAGAACACGGCAGACTGGCCTGGTGTCACTGCAGCGACCGGCTCGTCGAAACGCACTTCAATACGCTCTTCGTCAAGCGGGGTAACGGTGCACGGAATGTCCTGCTGGCGATAACGGGTTTTTACCGTACAGCGGAAGGGACCGGTCAGCGGCAGGCGATCGACCCAATGCAGCTGCTGCGCTACCAGACCGACGGACATCAGGCGCGGATGCTCATGCCCCTGGGCAACCACCAGCACGTTGTTGGCGACGTCTTTGTCCACTACGTACCACGGGTCTTCACTGCTGTCCTTCATACCACCGATGCCGAGCCCTTTACGCTGGCCAAGGGTGTGGTACATCAGGCCCTGATGTTCACCGACGGTCTGGCCGTCAACGCTGACAATCGGGCCCGGCTGTGCAGGCAGGTAGCGGCCAAGGAAGTCGCGGAACTTGCGTTCGCCGATAAAGCAGATGCCAGTGGAGTCTTTTTTCTTGGCGGTGACCAGATCCAGCTGTTCGGCGATGCGGCGCACCTCCGGTTTTTCCAGCTCACCGACCGGGAACAGGCTTTGCGCAACCTGCTCGTGGCTCAGGGTGTAGAGGAAATAGCTTTGGTCTTTATTGCCGTCGACACCGCGCAGCAGGCGGCTTTTGCCGTCGACGTCCTGGCGGCGCACGTAGTGGCCGGTGGCGATAAAATCGGCCCCCAGATCTTCGGCGGCGAATTCCAGGAAGGCTTTGAATTTGATTTCTTTATTGCACAGGATGTCCGGGTTCGGCGTACGGCCGGCCTTGTACTCTTCCAGGAACAGTTCAAAGACGTTGTCCCAGTACTCTGCCGCGAAGTTCACCGTATGCAGTTCGATGCCGAGTTTGTCGCATACCGCCTGTGCATCGGCCAAATCGGTCGCTGCGGAGCAGTACTCTTCATCATCGTCTTCTTCCCAGTTCTTCATAAACAGCCCAGCGACCTGATAGCCCTGTTGCTGTAACAGATAGGCAGTAACGGAAGAGTCGACGCCGCCGGACATACCGACGATTACTTTTTTCTGGCTGTTGTCTGACATGGGGATCTCACGAACTTGAACACGAACCGTGCTGATAAAAAACAAGCGCAGGATTTTACCACGTTGCCTGCGCCGGCGCACGGCACTTATTCATCTCAGAACGGCCAGTTATAGCTGCTGACCAGCGATAGCGGGTAACGTTCCGGCTGTTGGTAACAACGAAGGCTTTCCGCGACCAGTGCGGATCGCAGGTTAGGGGCCTGCAAAATCTCGTCGGCGCTCAGCCACAGACAGCGGTCGATATCGCTGTCGTGCGGTTCGGTCGGCAACTGCTGTTCGAGCTCGATGACAAAGCAGAAGCGCAGAAACGGCGTATTGTCCGGTGCGATCCACTGGTGCAGCTTGAGGAATGACTGTGGCGTGGCGCGAATGCCGGTTTCTTCCCACAGCTCGCGCTCGGCGGCCTGCACCAGCGTTTCGTCGGCTTCAAGGTGCCCGGCCGGCTGATTCCAAAGCGCCTTGTTATTAATCGTCTCTTCGACGATCAAAAACTTGCCGGCGGCGTGAACCACGCAGGCAACGGTGACGTGCGGTTTAAACATAAAGGTCCCTTACAGCGGCTTATTGATATGCTGATAGATGTCATCCAGTTCGGTAATACGGGCCTGATAGCTGCCTGAGAGACAACTGACGTCGCTGCCGCACAATTTCCGCTGCGCCAGCCAGCGCTGTTGCTGGTCTTGCATCTCACCGCGCACTCCCATGGCGAACAGGCCATGTAAAAACTGGTACTTGGTCGCCATTTCCACGTCTTTGTCACTCAGCGTACGGCTGGCGCAGATGGCCTTTTCGTCGGCACTGACGGCTTTGGCGCAGTCAAAACTGGCGGCCTGAACGGCAGGAACCGAAAGCAGGGCGGTGAACAGTAGCGTGGTTAATGTTTTCATCGTTGCTGCTCCTCGGGCTGGTTACAGTGAGTCCAGGGTTTTCCATTCACCGGGCTGCAATTCGCCCAATGAAAGATTACCCATACTGTAGCGAATCAGCCGCAGGGTAGGAAAGCCGATGTGTGCAGTCATGCGACGCACCTGGCGATTTCGGCCTTCATAAAGGGTGACTTTCAGCCAGGCGGTGGGGATTGATTTGCGTTCGCGAATGGGCGGATTGCGCGGCCACAGCCATTGCGGTTCTGCGACCAGCTCAACGCCTGCCGGCAACGTTGGGCCGTCTTTGAGCGTGACGCCATTGCGCAAAGGGGCCAGGTCGCTTTCCTGCGGGGCGCCTTCGACCTGCACGTAATAGACTTTTCCGGCACGTTTGCCCGGCTGGGTGAGTTGCGCCTGCAGCTTGCCGTCATTGGTTAGCACCAATAAACCTTCGCTGTCGCGATCCAAACGCCCAGCGGCGTAAACATCGGGAAATGGAATGAATTCTTTCAGGGTGGTGCGGCCGGCTTCATCGGTAAATTGCGGCAGCACATCGAACGGCTTATTGAATAACACCACGCGACGCGGCCCCTGTGCGACTGCGGGTTTGGCGGGAGCAGGCTTGCTGAATCGTTTAACTTTGTGATTTTTAACAGAGAATTTTTTCATAACAGTTGAGATTACGGATGATAGGCGCATTATAACCGAATCCGTTTCGGATTGGCGCGGACTGAAAATTCCAGTAGTATCTACACGCATCTTACAAAGCATTAACAAAAATTGCGCTTGAAGGAGAGGTTGATGGAAAGCAAAGTAGTTGTTCCGGCAGAAGGTAAAAAGATTACGGTCGATGCCCAGGGTAAACTGGTTGTTCCGAATAACCCGATCATTCCGTTTATCGAAGGCGACGGCATTGGCGTTGACGTTACCCCTGCTATGATTCACGTGGTTGATGCAGCAGTGAAAAAGGCCTACCACGGCGAACGTAAAATCTCCTGGATGGAAATCTATACCGGCGAAAAATCCACTCACGTTTACGGGAAAGACGTGTGGCTGCCGGAAGAAACCCTGGATCTGATCCGTGACTACCGCGTTGCCATCAAAGGCCCGCTGACTACCCCAGTCGGTGGCGGTATTCGCTCCCTGAACGTGGCCCTGCGCCAGCAACTGGACCTGTACGTGTGTCTGCGTCCGGTGCGTTACTACCAGGGCACTCCAAGCCCGGTTAAACAGCCAGAGCTGACCGACATGGTGATCTTCCGCGAAAACGCCGAAGACATCTACGCAGGTATCGAGTGGAAAGCCGGTTCTGCAGAAGCAGACAAAGTGATCAAGTTCCTGCGCGACGAAATGGGCGTGAAAAAAATCCGCTTCCCAGAGCAATGTGGTATCGGCGTGAAGCCATGTTCTGAAGAAGGGACAAAACGTCTGGTACGTGCGGCGATCGAATACGCGATCACCAACGACCGCGACTCTGTGACCCTGGTTCACAAAGGCAACATCATGAAGTTCACCGAAGGTGCCTTCAAGGATTGGGGCTACGAACTGGCGCGCGAAGAGTTTGGTGGCGAACTGATCGACGGCGGTCCATGGCTGAAAATCAAGAACCCGAACACCGGTAAAGAGATCGTGGTAAAAGACGTGATCGCCGATGCCTTCCTGCAGCAAATCCTGCTGCGTCCGGCTGAATACGACGTGATTGCCTGTATGAACCTGAACGGTGACTACATCTCCGACGCCCTGGCCGCGCAGGTTGGCGGTATCGGTATCGCACCTGGCGCCAACATCGGTTCCGATTGCGCGCTGTTCGAAGCCACCCACGGTACCGCACCTAAGTATGCCGGCCAGGACAAAGTGAACCCAGGTTCCATCATCCTGTCTGCAGAAATGATGCTGCGCCACATGGGCTGGTTCGAAGCGGCTGACCTGATCGTTAAAGGCATGGAAGGTGCTATCGCTGCCAAGACCGTGACCTATGATTTCGAACGCCTGATGGAAGGCGCTAAACTGCTGAAATGTTCAGAGTTTGGCGACGCTATCGTTAAACACATGTAATGGTGTTTTAGCGTCAAATGATAACGGGAGCCTGATGGTTCCCGTTTTTTATTATGCAAACTGCAGTCCTTATCATCCCCCCACAAACCTCTCCTATTTAAATGGCAATAACGACCCAATCCAGCCCTGCCTATATATTATCGCGAGTGTTTTCGTAAAAAATTTAGCCATATTACCAGCCTCATTTAGACGTTTTGGTTGTGAGCCTGTATTTCTCGGGCCTGGCCTGCGTCAAGATAATCCGGACATTCAAAGATAAGCCAATGTTTACTGATAGGCCAAACAACGGCATTCAGTACGTTATGTTCTATAGATTACATAAACTGACTGTGTCGGTACCGGCAATGGTTCGGGTTTGTAGCCTGATAATTAAAATGGGAAGTCAGAGAGAGATTAATAATGGACAATCAAAAAGTTGAGTTTGGATTCGATACTATTGCAATGGAAGATGATACGGGGGCATCTCTGAGCGAATTACAAAGTCATTATAAAGTTGATGGTGTGGAAGTTTGGAAAAATTACGTTGAACTATATAAATTCAACGAGGGGGAATCGTTTGGTAACTATAGCGTGAGCATGTTGGAAATTCCCATCGATGCAGCGGGCAAGCCATTACCAACCGATATTTATATGCAGTCTCATGGGTTAAATGAACGAACCTTGCTCAGTGCGACCATCTGCGTTCATGGTGAGTGCGTCGGGTTCCAGAATATCGTTGGTGGTTCTGTGCGGCAACGTGATGGTGTATGGGGGCCAACGGTTCAGGCAAATTATACACGGCTGATTACACCGGTATGATGCCATCGTAAAATACCCCGCAGTATGCGGGGTATTGTTTACATTAAGTCGTAATGCTCAATCAAAAAACGACTTTTTATTATTCACTCCGCCTTGGTGGCGTCTGGGTGATTCTTGCCTTCCTCGATAAAGTCTTCGTCGATCTCATCGGTGGTTTCTGCACTGTCACGGCCGGAAAGAATATTCCAGCAGGCGATGAACAGGGCGGCGATCAATGGGCCGATAACGAAGCCGTTGATACCGTAAATCTCCATGCCGCCCAGGGTGGAAATCAGGATCAGGTAGTCCGGCATTTTGGTGTCTTTGCCGACCAACAGCGGGCGAAGAATATTGTCGACCAACCCGATGATCACCACGAAGAAACCGACCAGGAACAGGCCTTTCCACAGCATGCCGGTGGCGAAGAAATAGATGGCTGCCGGTACCCAGATAATGGCGGAACCCACCGCAGGGATGATGGACAGGAATGCCATCAACGCGCCCCACAGCAGACTGCCGTCGATCCCGGTGAAGTAAAATGCCAGACCGCCAAGCGCACCTTGCACCACGGCCACGACCACCGTGCCTTTCACCGTCGCGCGCGACACGGCAGCGAATTTCACAAACAAATGGTGTTTAACGTGCTGGGATAACGGCAGGGCTTCGAGCGTCAGATTGACCAGATAAGGGCCGTCTTTGAGCAGGAAGAACAGCAGATACAGCATGACGCCAAAACCCACGGCGAAGTTGAAGGTGCCTTTACCAATCAAAAAGACGCTGCCGGCCAGGTATTGGCCGCCCTTGAGTGCCACTTCGGAAAGTTGTTTCTGTATTTCCGCGGCGCTGTCCAGATTATGTTCCGCCAGAAAATGCCGTGCCCATCCGGGGAGCAATTTCAGGGTGTCGGCAACAATAACCGGGAACTGCGTGTTATTAGTCTGCAGCTTGGTGTAAACGACATTCAGTTCAATCGCCAATGAAGAAGCGATGATCGCCAACGGCGTAAAGACGATCAAACAGATCACCGCGAGCGTTATCAATGAAACCAGGCCGTTTCGGTCGCCCAGATACTGTTTAAGTTTTTGTTTCACAGGGTGGAAAATCACCGCCAGGATGATAGCCCACAGCACAGATGAGTAGTAGGGACCCAAGACGTCCATAAAAGCAGCGGTAACGATAAAAAGGATCAGAAGAAAGAATCCCTTTGAAATACCTTTAGACATCATACCCGTCCCTCAGATGATAGATTTTGCCGGTGGATCTCGGTATTCACCGGCATTGACACTTCTTGAAGAATAAACCCTATCATCACAAACGGTTAACAGGTAGCGGATTTTATCGGTGAACAGTTAATAGAATTTACTAATAGTACCTCATGTTATGAGGATATTAAGCTGATGAAACGGTGGCAGGGCATGCATTGCCTAGGCTCTGGTTTTCGATGCGAGCGCCAGTGCCAGGATACTGCCCAACAGCGCGGCGGCCAGCACCATACCCGCGGGCGCAGACCAACCGGCATAGGCAACAAGCGCACTCAGTACGATGGGGCCGATCACCTGACCGAGATAAATGCCTTGCATCACCAGCCCCAGGCTCAACGGGATCAAACCCGGCTCTGGCGCCGCCACCGGAGTGGCGGCCAGAATGGTGGCGGGCATCATGCCGCCAATGGCGCTAAATACTAAGCACAGCGGGATCAGTAAAGCGTTTGGTGTAACGGACAGGAAAACGCCGGTACCGGCAAGCCCCATCAGCAGGCTGACAACAGCGAGCAGAGTTCGAGCCCGCAGACCGCGTGAAAGCAGTACCCCAGCTGCAAGATTGCCGAGGATATTGACGGCTATCACCGCCGCGCTGATCCCACCGGCGGTAGCCAGCGTCAGCCCGATGCGCTGCATCAGGAAAATCGGCAGAAAGGCCATCACGGCGAAGAACTGCAGGTTATAGGTAGTAAATATCAAGGCCAGCAGCAGGGGCTGCCGTGCGCGCAGGATGCTGACCAACGCCTGACGCAGTTTAAAGGCAACAGTGGAAGACGTGGTGACAGCGGCTCGCGGAGTGGTGAATGGCAGCAGTAGCGCGGCCAGCAGGGTGAGGATACCGCCGGCGATCCAGCTTTGTTGCCAGTTACTAAAATGCGGGCCGAAAAACAGCGAAATGGCCATGCCCGCCGGCATAAAGGTGCTCCAAATACTGAAGACCAGATTACGTTTTTGCGCTGAAACCACGCGTGTGAGCACGGTTGGCGCTGAGACCACGACGATAACGAAACCTATCCCTTCAATCGCGCGGGTGACGATCAAACCGATGAAGTTGTGTTGAGCCGCGCCAACGAAGCTGGCGGCGCTGACGATCACCAATCCCAGCCCCAACAAACGCCGGTCGCCCCAGCGGCGCACCAGCAGGCCGGCGGCGATGCCACCGAACACGCCGATAAAGGGAAAGGCCGAAATGATCCAGCTCAGCGACTCCAGCGAACGGCCGAATTCGCGTTGCAGCTCCGGTAAGGCAATAGTCGCTTTACCCACGTGCAGGGCAACGGCAATACCGGCGAGCACCACATTGGCGATAGCCGGCCAGTGAGTGGTCGGGGTATCGAGGGTTGCGTTCAGCGTTTCAGGTTTGATGGCGGACATGGCGGTCTCCAGCGACGACAAAGACCAGACTATGCGCCTGGGCGCGACTAGCGGCAGTTCAATTATTGCTCTGTTTTTTGGCGCAACCGCATATTTCGAGCTTAATTGCGCAATCGTACTGGAAACGTTGGTACACCATCGCAGAGCCGCTGTTTATCGGGGCACGTCTTTAAGCCGGGGAATGGCCTTGGCTTAGGTACTGCGTATAAGAAGATGCCGATAGTATTTCCGCATCAGATGGATTGATATCTGGCTCCATATAAAGACGGGAATCGTGACTGTGACCAGGATCTGCAGCAAACGCCCCATTTCGCCCTCGACATGTGGGTAAATAAAATGGGATACGTGAAGAAATAGCCAAATCAACGCGATGTAGATCATCAAACCAGCCCAGCCCTCCCAATGGCGAAAAGTTCTAAAATAGGCATCGCGGTAATTACGATTGCGTATCCTGCGGGGTAGTGTCTGCAGCTCTGGGATTTGGCGTCGCGACCAATATATTTTCATGGCAACCTCCAGTTGCTAAGATGCATATGATATTCATTCGCAACAATGTCTGCAATCTGCCTGGCTACGACTTGGCCGCTCGGGAAGTAGCTTGCCAATGATCAATATCATTGAAGGCGATTGCGCGTCTGAATAACACTGGAGCCCCTATTCAAGGAGAAAAAGATGTACAGCGACAACGAGAAAAAGTTCTATATCATCCTGAACCGTAACCACGAACCGGCCATCTTATTTAACGCTTCCTGCCATTTAACCGCCGGCATTACCGATCTGATCGAACAGCGTGAATTCGACCATTATCCCAGCGCTATTGAAGGCGTAAGCGCCAATATGAGTCATTATCCGATCGTGATCCTGCAGGCGAAAAACAGCAGCCAGCTCAGCAATCTGATGCTCAAATGCAAGGAGGAAGGGGTGTTAGCCAACTTCTTTACCACCACCATGCTGTCACACTCCGCTGAACAGCAAATTGCCGATACCGCCAATACCGAGTATGACAAGCTGGAGTTCGTTGGGGTGGCGCTGTACGGGGATAGCGAACAACTTAAGCCGCTGACGAAGAAATTCTCCGTTTACCGTTGAGGCTTCCCTCCGCGCTGGGTGATTAACGCGCCCGATCACACAAACTCCGCATCGGCTTTCTTTTAACCTGCCTGCCATGATAGTTTCTATCAAAACAGTGATGGGAATGATTATGGCGGGCAAAAAAACGACGCTGGCAGCTATCGCCAGAGAGGCGCACGTCGGTGTCGCGACGGTCGATCGAGTGATCAACCAACGCGCGCCGGTGCGGCCGGAAACCGAGCGTAAAGTCATAGCCGCGGCACAAAAGCTGGGGTTTGCGCTGGAGAAATCCCACCGGCTGTTTGAAGCCGCCAGACAGCCTGCCGTGCGCCTCAAAATGGGTTTTATCCTGCTGAAAAAGGAGCATTCATTCTACTCGCAGCTGGCGGAAAGCTTGCTGGAGCAGGCTATGCCTTATCACGATCGCGAGAATCCGCCGCAGTTTATTTTTCATGATATTAGCGCGGTCAGCGACACCGCCGCCGCCATTACGCAGTTAAGCCAGAGCGTGGATGTTATCGGGGTGTTGGCGCTGGATAATCCGATGATCCGCTATGCGGTTGAAGAAGCCACTCGCCAGGGCGTGAAGGTGTTCACGCTGCTGTCCGATCTGTCGGTACACTGCCGCGCCGGTTATATCGGGTTGGACAATCAACAGGCCGGCCGTACGGCCGCCTGGGCAGTGGAGCGTCTGTGCCGGCGGCACGGCGAAGTGGGGGTGATCATCGGTGACAACCGCTTTCAGTGTCAGGAAACCTGTGAAAGCAGCTTCCGTTCTTATCTGCGTGAGCATTTAAGTACGCAGCGGGTGCTTGAGCCGGTCCGCAGTCATGAACAGGCCGAAAGTGCCAGGCAAGTAACTCGTACTCTGCTGGAGCAGCATCCGAACCTGGTCGCTCTGTATGCACCCTGCGGCGGCGTGGAGGGAATCATTGCCGCATTGCGCGAGAGCGGCAGGCAGCATGAGGTCATGCTGATTTGCCATGGCCCGGTTGAGGGGGGCGAGATGGCGTTGATTGACGGCACTTTGGATCTGATGTTGAGGCACAGGATCCAGGAATTCGCCGCCTCGATCGTCAACACCTTTATTTCTGCCGCCAGCGGCGACGCTTCCGGGTTTACCCACTGCATCAACCGTTTTGATCTGATCACCAAAGAAAATATCTGATTACCGGCTCCCGCCCCGGGAGCCAATTCCCTCGCTAAAAATACCGCACTCCCGTGAAGTCACGGCCTGTCTATATTTGATAGAAAAACATCATTTTATCTATCAAAAATAACGCGATCGCCATCAAAAAATGAAAATTCCATCATTGTTGGTTTCGAAATTTTCGTTTGATACTGGCGCTACACAACACCAAGAGACGGACTGAAAAATGACTTTGCCTATTGCTAACGCTCCCTGCAGCTGGGGAGTGGATGATCCTAAAAATCCTGACCTACCGCCTTATACCAAAGTGCTGCAGGAAGCGAGCGCAGCAGGTTATCACAGCATTGAATTGGGGCCCTGGAGCTATCTGCCCACCGATGCCGCAACTCTGACCGCAGAGTTGCAACGGCATTCGTTGTCGCTGGTGGGGGGCACCATTTTTGATGATTTGGTCAGCGAGCATAACTTCGAGCACATACTGGCACTGACCCACAACATATGCCGCAACCTCTCGCAGGCGCCCCAGGCGCAACCCATTTGCGAAGGCCATTTTTCACCGCCGTATCTGGTGATTATCGACTTCGGCAATCCGCAGCGGGCCAGGTTTGCCGGGCAATCAATGCAGGCACCGCGGCTGGATACAGCCGATTGGAACCGTATGATCGGCCATATTATTGCCGTTAGCGAGATTGCCTGGCGGGAATATGGGGTACGACCGGTGGTACACCCGCACGCCGGAGGCTGTATTGAGTTTGCTGATGAAATCGAACTGCTGGCCGCGCAGATCCCGCACCACACTGCGGGGTTGTGTCTGGATACCGGACATCTGTATTACTCCGGCATGGATCCGCTCACCTGGCTCGAGCGCTACTTCTCCCGAATTGATTATCTGCATTTCAAAGACGTTAACCCGCAGGTGTTCCGCAATGTGTTGGCGCGTGGTTTGGATTTCTTTACCGCCTGCGCGCAAGAGGTTATGTGCCCGCTGGGGAAGGGAGCGATTGATTACCCTGCCGTGCGCGACTTATTGGCTGCGCGCGGCTATCAGGGGTGGATCACCATTGAGCAGGAACGGGATCCGCGTCAGGCGCAAGGCAGCCTGCGCGACGTAACGGATAGCCTTACTTATTTACGCAGCGTCGGTTTTTAATCAGGAGCAACGAGATGATTAACGGTATTAAACCTCTGGAAAGATCTCTGCGGTGGGGCATGGTCGGCGGCGGGGGTACCAGTCAGATCGGTTATATCCATCGTTCTGCGGCATTGCGCGACGGCACTTTCACCTTACTGGCCGGCGCGTTTGACATTGACGCATCGCGCGGGCGCAGCTTTGGGCAAAGCCTGGGCGTGGCAGCGGAGCGCTGTTATCCGGATTACGCCACGTTATTCCGTGAAGAAGCCGCCAGGGCGGACGGCATAGAGGCGGTTTCCATCGCTACGCCAAACAATACCCATTTCGCTATTTGCCAGGCGGCGCTGGAAGCCGGCCTGCACGTGGTGTGCGAAAAACCCCTGTGTTTCACGGCGCAGGAGGCGCAAGCACTGGTGGAACTGAGCCAAAGGCAGCATAAAATTATCGGTGTTACCTACGGCTATGCCGGGCATCAACTGATCCTTCAGGCGCGTCAGATGATTGCCGATGGCCAACTGGGTGAGATCCGTATCATCAACATGCAGTTCTCTCACGGGTTCCATGCCGCGCCGGTGGAACTGGACAATCCCAGCACGCGTTGGCGGGTGGACCCGCGTTTTGTCGGCCCCAGCTATGTATTGGGTGATTTGGCCACCCATCCGTTATTCCTGGCGGAAACCATGGTGCCGCAGTTGAAGATCAAACGGTTGATGTGTAGCCGCCAGAGCTTTGTCAAAACTCGTGCGCCGCTGGAAGACAATGCCTATGTACTGATGGAGTACGATAATGGCGCTGTCGGTTCAATGTGGTGTTCGGCAGTTAACAGCGGTTCTATGCATGGCCAAAAGGTGCGTATTGTGGGGGAAAAGGCCAGCCTGGAATGGTGGGACGAACAGCCTAACCAACTGCGCTTTGAAGTGCAGGGCGAGCCGGTGCGTATTCTGGAGCGTGGTATGTCCTACCTCGATCCTATGGCATTGGCGGAGGATCGCATCGGCGGCGGTCATTCCGAAGGGCTGTTCGAAGCCTGGTCGAATCTTTACCGGCGCTTTGCGTTAGCGATGGACGCCACCGACCGGCGAGACGAGGCGTTTCTGGCTGGTTTTTGGTACCCCGACGTGCATGCCGGCGCGATGGGGGTACGCTGGGTGGAAAACTGCGTGCGCTCCGCCGATGCCGATGCCAGTTGGGTGGCGTTCCGCTAATCATTTCGACTGATGTATTTTCTGCCATATCGATGTACCGGCAACTTATCCTCAGCGGTAATGGGGGATTCTGTGGTTCGCTTCATTAGATAAAACTTTAAATTCTGTTAAGTTACTTATTAGCGTAATCACAAGGAGAGAACGATGTTAGAGCAATATTACCCGGCCACCATGAGTTCCAAACCTATCACGGACGAACAGCATAAAAGGCTGGTGGCAGTGCAAGCGGCACTGGAGTTGATCAAGGCGACGCTGTCTGACACCAATGACGGCAACGGCGTAGACTTCCAGCTTAAGGCCGCTGAAAAGCACGTTGGCCCGCTGGCCGATGCCATTCAGGAAGCGCTGAAGTAAATCATTATGCTTATCATCAACCGCCCAAGGGCGGTTTTTTTATGTCGCTTAAACGCAAAAAATCAGATTATTTGCCTGGTGATGCAGGGGGAAAGGGGGCAAAATTCAGCTCAGGATTGACTTAAGCAATAGCGAAGGAGAAGCATTGATGAAGGATGTGCATATCGCACTGTCGGGTGGCTGCGTGCGGTTGGCCTACCCGGGAGAAAACGTACTGGATTTTGCCGATAGCCTATCGTTTGGGCCGCTGTATGGGCTGGATGATGATCAGGCCCTGCAAGCCCGATGCCGCTGGTTACGCGATCTGCACCAATCTGTTCATGCTCCCGAGTGGGATACCTCTGAAGCTTTGCCGCTGGCGATGACCACGTTAAAAACGCAACTCGCTGCTGTAACCGGGCAGGTGACGTTGTGGGCTGGTGCCAATCCCGACGAGCAACTGATGCTGCGCGCACTGTTGCCGTTGCTGGGGGAACGTCGCGTTTTCGTGGTTAACGTAACCGAACACACCGGGCGGGTTGCCACCAACTGGTGCCCGGCAGAAATGCTGGAACCACTGTGGATCTTGCGGCGCGAGCTTTCTGAGGAAGAGAAAGCCAGGCTGATTGCCGATTGGCATCGCCTGTTGGCGGAAAACTCACTGGTACGGATTTTTGCGGAAAACCGCGTGCAGGGGCAGGCGCTCGATTTCCATGACCGTCCGTTGTTAGATGCTTGCCCGAATGACTATACCCAGGGCTCACGGGTGGTCGGTGATGCGATGGTAAATTCACCGTATCCAGTGGGGGATACCTTTTTGAATTTCCGATTGTATGCCCTGATTGAACAAGGAGTGGTGCAGGCGCAGAACGCCAGCTTGAATATGAACCGGATCCAGGTCAAACAGGCTTAAAACTCACCTATCCCACAGGTTATTTTTTTGTGCTCAGAGGCAGATAAACCCCGTTAAAGCGGTTTAATCTGTCATGTAAATAGGATTATACTGCGCCATTGACTGTACAAATAAACAGGTGAATGGAATGGTGCTGGCTCTGAAGGGTGAAAAGATTGCTCGTAACCGGTTTACCGGTGAGAAAGTCGAAAATGGCAGCTTTATTAACTGCGATTTCTCGGGCGCCGACCTGACCGGCACCGAATTTATCGACTGCCAGTTTTACGACCGCGAGAGCCAGCAGGGCGGTAACTTCAGCCGCGCCGTGCTCAAGGACGCCAGCTTCAAGAATTGCGATCTGTCGATGGCAGATTTTAGAAATGCCAACGCTTTAGGCATCGAAATTCGTGAGTGCCGGGCTCAGGGCGCAGACTTCCGCGGTGCCAGCTTTATGAACATGATTACCTCGCGCACCTGGTTTTGCAGTGCCTACATCACCAAAAGCAACCTGAGTTACGCCAACTTTTCCAAAGTGGTGCTGGAAAAGTGTGAGCTGTGGGAAAATCGCTGGAACAGCGCGCAAATCCTCGGTGCGACCTTTAGCGGCTCAGATCTGTCCGGCGGCGAGTTTTCCTCCTTCGACTGGCGTGCTGCCAACTTTACCCATTGTGATCTGACCAACTCTGAACTGGGTGAGTTGGATCTGCGCGGAACCGATCTGCAGGGCGTGAAGTTGGACAGTTACCAGGTGTTCCAGCTAATGGAACGCCTGGGCATTGCCATTATCGGCTAAGGCGACGATCCCGCAAAGGGCAATCAGGCCTTGCTGGGCGGGGGTGGGGCTGCAGAATCTGGGAAATAATAAGCAGGGCGTATAAATATAATGTTAAATATTCCTTGCTTAAATAATCTAGCTATGTGTAAATAGCGTCATCGGTTTGTAGTACAGACCTTATGAAAGCAGTTTTAGTAAAGCAGTTCTCAGTATTAGTGATATCCCATAGATAGCTCTTCTCCCGCGAATTTCCTTCTCTAGTGCCCAATAAGTTTCCAATAAAAACAGACCTCTATCGCCATATGGCGTCTCAAAAATATAAAGGAAATATCTATGTCTAATAAAATGACTGGTTTGGTAAAATGGTTTGATGCAGGTAAAGGTTTTGGTTTTATCTCTCCGGAAGATGGCAGCAAAGACGTGTTCGTACACTTCTCCGCTATCCAAAGCAATGATTTCAAAACGCTTGATGAAGGTCAGCGCGTTGAGTTCACTGTCGAAAACGGTATGAAAGGCCCGTCTGCAGGCAACGTAGTCGTTTTATAATTTCAAGGTAGTGCTTTATTTCTTGCGATAGCGATGATGGTTTAAGCCGGAGCAGATGAGAAATAAAATAATTGCCTGAATAAACTCCGGGATTACCCGGAGTTTATCTAAAATAATTAGCTTCACCATTTTCAATAACTGAAGTTATTGGCAACAGAAAAGAAGATTGGCCCATAAAGTTATAAGTCCGATCCAGTCTATTTTTCTGTTGTGAAAAAGTTGTGCTTAGGCTGCGTAAGGTTGGAGTGTTCGATGGACGCTTACGCCATAACATGACGGTCGGGAAAGTAACCGACAAACATTGATGACCCTGGCCGAAAGCCGGGGTTTTTTATGCCTGCTGCTCCGGTAAACAGGCTGGACCAGAATGAAGCAGGCCAGCCTGGCGTGACCGTTAGCCGCGCTGGGAATCCAGCACTTCGTTATTCTTCACCACGTCCTGAGCTTTAACATAGCTTTCAATCAGCAACTGATATGCCGGGAAGATTTTGGTGTAAACCTCAGCCCATTGCTGTGCATCCTCGCGGTTCCAACTGCCCTGCAGTTCAGAGGCCACGCCGGCGGTATCGATCGGTACCACTCCGGCCTGCACCACTCGCGCCATAGTAATCTCCTGCGCCATTTTAGAGTAGGTGCCGGAGGCGTCGATAACGGCAAAGACCTTATAACCCTCTGCCACGGCGCTGATCGACGGGAAGGCCATGCAAACGCTGGTGATGGTTCCGGCGATAATCAGGGTTTTACGCCCGGTTGCTTTTACGGCTGCAACAAAATCTGGATTATCCCAGGCGTTGATTTCGCCTTTGCGCGCCACATATTGCGCATGCGGTGCATTTTGGTGGATTTCGGGGATCAAGGGGCCGTTAGGACCCTGTGGAACGGAAGCCGTGGTAATGACCGGCAATTTGCTTAGCGTAGCGATACTGGCCAGTGCGCCAGCGCGAGCGCGCAGTTCAGTCATCGGCATATCGCCGACGGTTTGGAACAGGCCGCTCTGGTGGTCAATCAACAACATCACCGCGTCATTGGCATCAATAACAGGACGCTGGCCATTAAAGTTTGCTGGAGAGCTCATCTTTCTTTCCTCTGTGATCGGGACGTAGACAACAATTAACTTTGTTTAACCAAGGGTTAATCTCAGTGCTTGTTAACAGTGTAGGGCCAGAGGAAAATTCCACTAGAGGGCTAACTCAGGATGCATCGTTCTATAAAAAGAACAATAAGGCCAGGGGCAGGCGATTATTTCAGCGCTGAACTAAACTTAAACAGCATAACAAACATGCGGAAAGGCCCTGGCAGGGAGCGCCACTTTGTTCACCAGCGCAATGCGGAGGGCTGTAATCATGGCTTATCATCATATCGTTGTGGCAACCGATCTCAGCGAAGACGCTGAATTTTTGCTCGGCAAAGGCGCCAAGTTAGCAAGCGCACTGAATGCCAGGCTATCGCTGATTTATATCGATATCCACCGTGGCGGCTATTACGCTGAGCTGGGCGTGGGTGAATACAACTACACCGACCGAACTTTTTCGGAGCGTGTCAAAAACATGCTGAATGCGATCAAGGATCAGTCGTCTTACCCGGTTGAAGAGGTGATTATCAGCCGCGGCGAACTGACGGAAGAATTGAACCGGGCGGCGAAAGAGAAAGGCATTGATCTGATTATCTTTGGCCATCATCACGATATCTGGAGCAGATGGATATCTTCGGCCCGGCAGGCGATCAATAACCTTAACGTTGACCTGTTGGTGATCCCCATTGCGAAGTAATGAACCTCGCCAACTGCACTAACGCGACGGTACGGGACTTATTGATAGGTGATAATGCGCGTTGGCAATAGTCACTGATATGAATTTTATTAACCCTATCAAATGCTTGGCTTAATTCCGATAATGCCTGACCTAGCGCATTGAATTCGCACTGAATACCTCTTTGTGATTAATAAACCGCACATTTTGACTGTCACTCGTCGTCCATGAGTTTTATCCTCGAACCATTAGGATTTGTATGATTTATAGAAATACATTCACATGGAGGAGGTCTCATGCGTTTTGACAATAAAGTGGTAGTGATCACCGGTGCAGGCAATGGGATGGGAGAGGCGGCAGCGCGTCGTTTTTCTGCCGAAGGGGCTACCGTGGTATTGGCTGACTGGGCGAAAGAGGCGGTGGACAAAGTTGCCGCTTCGCTGCCAAAAGGCAAGGCACTGGCGGTACATATTGACGTTTCCGACCACGTTGCGGTTGAAAAAATGATGAATGAGGTGGCCGAAAAATTAGGCCGCATCGACGTGCTGCTCAATAACGCAGGCGTGCACGTGGCCGGCAGCGTATTGGAAACCAGCGTTGCCGACTGGCGACGCATTGCCGGGGTGGATATCGATGGCGTGGTATTCTGTTCCAAATTTGCCATGCCGTATCTGCTGAAAACCAAAGGCTGCATCGTTAACACCGCGTCGGTTTCCGGGCTAGGTGGTGACTGGGGCGCGGCGTACTACTGCGCGGCGAAAGGGGCGGTGGTTAACCTGACGCGTGCCATGGCGCTGGATCATGGCGGTGACGGTGTGCGGGTCAACTCGGTATGTCCGAGCCTGGTGAAAACCAATATGACCAACGGCTGGCCGCAGGAGATCCGCGACAAGTTTAACGAGCGTATTGCGTTAGGCCGAGCGGCAGAGCCGGAAGAGGTGGCGGCAGTAATGGCATTCCTGGCCAGTGACGACGCCAGTTTTATCAATGGCGCCAACATCCCGGTAGACGGCGGGGCGACCGCCTCTGACGGCCAGCCTAAGATTGTTTAAGCGGTAATTTCGGGCCCGGTGGTATACCGGGCCCGATAGCGTTACACCCCAATCCGATCCCGCAGCTGGTAGTAAGCTGCACCAATCGCGGTGAAAGGAATTTGCAGGTTGCGACCGCCGAAGAACGGCAGGTGCGGCAGCTTGGCAAACGCATCGAACCTTTCCGCATCGCCGCGCATCAGCTCGGCAATCAGTTTGCCCGCCAAATGAGTACAGGTCACCCCGTGGCCGCTGTAGCCCTGCATGTAATACACGTTATTTTCCAGCCGACCAAACTGCGGCATGCGCGACAGCGTCAGCAGGAAATTACCGGTCCAGCGATAGTCGAGACGCACGCCTTTGAGCTGCGGGAAAGTTTTCAGCAGCTTTGGCCGGATCAGATTGTCGATATCGTCCGGATCGCGGGCGCCATACACTACGCCGCCGCCGTACAACAGGCGGTTATCGCCGGTGATACGGTAATAATCCAGCAGGTAGTTACAGTCTTCGACGCAGTAATTCTGTGGGATCAGCGATCGCGCCACTTCCGGCGCCAGCGGTTCGGTAGCCACCACCTGGGTGCCGCACGGCATGCTACGTTTCGCCAGCCGCGGTTCCAGCTTATCGCCCAGATAAGCGTTGCCGGCGACAATCACATAACGTGCTGTCACCTGGCCGTTGGCGGTGCTGACGATTGCCGGTTCGCCATGACGGATGTGGGTGACCGCAGACTGTTCGAAGATCCGTCCACCCTGCAGGCGAATGGCTTCGGCTTCACCGAGCGCCAGATTCAGTGGGTGAATATGGCCGCCGCTGTGATCCAGCAGCGCGCCGACGTAGCGCTCGCTATCGACCTCCTGGCGGATACGCTCGGCGTCCAGCAATTCAAGCTGGGTATTGCCGTAGCGCTCCCAGTGCTGTTTTTGTTCGATCAACGCATGATATTGCCGGTTGTTCAGCGCGGCGAAGATGCCGCCAGGGCGATAGTCACATTCGATGGCGTACCGTTGGATACGGCTGCGAATGATCTCTGCGCCTTCAAACATCATGCTGCCGAGCAGGCGGGCGCTTTCGGCGCCATAACGCTGTTCAATGACGTCGATATCGCGGCTGTAGGAGTTCACCAATTGCCCGCCGTTACGTCCGCTGGCACCGAAACCGATGCGGGCAGACTCCAACACCACCACGTTGTACCCCGCCTCTACCAGAAACAGCGCCGATGACAAACCGGTGTAGCCGCCGCCGACGATACAGACGTCGCATTCAATGGATTCATTCAGCTGCGGGTAGGGAGCGTGGTTGTTGGCCGAAGCCGCATAATAGCTTTTTACGTGTTCAGTCATGATCTCTGCCCTTATTCCAATGAAATCCAGGTGGTTTTCAGCTCGGTGAATTTGTCCAGTGCGTGCAGCGACTTGTCGCGGCCGTTACCGCTTTGTTTGTAACCACCGAAAGGAACGGTCATGTCCCCGTCGTTGTAGTTATTGACGAACACCGTGCCGGCTTTTAGCTGACGCGCCAAACGATGGGCACGGGACAGGTCGCGGGTCCAGATTGCAGCCCCCAGGCCGTAGTCGCTGTCGTTAGCCAACTGCATGGCCTGCTGCTCGCCGCTAAACGAAGTGACCGCCAATACCGGGCCGAAGATTTCGTCGCGCGCCACGCTCATGGCGTTGTCTACCTGGGTGAGAATAGTTGGGCCGAGATAACCGCCGTGTTCACCTTGTGGATGATCGCGACCGTCGAGGAACAGCGCAGCGCCCTGAGTCAAACCCTGTTCGATATAGTCGGCCACTTTCTCGCAGTGGCCCTGATCAATCAGCGTGCCCATCACCGTCGCCGGATCGAGCGGATTGCCTGGTGCAAAGGCTGCTGCATGGCGGCGCAACGCCTGTAAAAATTCTTGCTGTATGCTCTCTTCCACCAACAGCCGAGTACCGGCGATGCACACTTGCCCCTGGTTATAAAAAATCCCGGCGGCGGCGCTTTGTGCGGCCTTATCCAGATCCGGGCAGTCGGCAAAGATGATATTGGCGCTTTTGCCACCGGCTTCCAGCCAGACGCGTTTCATATTGGATTGGCCGGCATAGATCATCAGTTGTTTGGCCACTTGCGTTGAACCGGTGAAGGTCAGCGCGTCGACGTCGTTATGCAGCGCCAGCGCTTTACCGGCATCGTGACCATAACCGGGAACGATATTCAGCACGCCGTCCGGCAGCCCCGCCTGCTGCGCCAGTTGACCCAGATAGATCGCGCTCAGTGGCGATTTCTCTGAAGGTTTGAGGATCACGCTGTTGCCGGTGGCCAACGCCGGGCCGAGCTTCCAGCAGGCGAGCAATAACGGGAAATTCCACGGTACGATGGCGCCGACCACGCCAATGGGTTCGCGTTCGATCAACGCCAGCGCATCGCTGCCGGTAGGGGCGATTTCGCCATAAACCTTATCGATCGCTTCGGCATACCAACGCAGGCAACGAATAGCACCGGGCACATCATCACGCAGGCTGTGTCGAATCGGTTTGCCGGTGTCCAGCGTTTCCAGCAGCGCCAGCTCTTCGTGGTGTTGTTCCATCAATGTCGCCAGCTTGAGCAGCGTCGCCTTGCGTTGCGACGGGGCCGCGCGCGACCAGTCGCCCCGCTCAAACACCTCGCGGGCGGCGCTGACCGCCAGGTCAATATCTACGCTGCTTCCTCGGGCCACCTGAGTCAGCTCTCGCTGACCGGCAGGATCCTCCACGGCAAAGGTTTCGCCTTCGGCCGCCTGCTGATAGCGGCCATTGATAAACAGTCGGTTCTCAATATTCAGGGCTTGCGCCCGGTGTTGCCAATACTGCAGGTGGTGGAAGTCCATACCTTGCTCCGTTGATCAGAATGTCGTCGGCGTATGGGCGCTGATAATCCGGCAAATCCGCGCCGACGTGTTGCTGAAACTGTGGGGAATGCCGGTGTTGATGGCGTAGCTCTGGCCGGCCAGCAGGGGATAAGCCTGCCCGTTGACCTGCAGCACGACTTCGCCTTCCAGCAGGGTGCCGATCTCTTCCCCCTGATGCTTGATGCGTTCACCGGTGGTGGTACCCGGCTCATAGGTTTCGATCATCATCGCCAGGGTGCGATTAGGATCGCCGTTGTGGATCAGTTTCATAGAAACCCCCTGGCTGCCAATCTCAATCAGATCCTGGTAGTCGATAACAATCCGTGGCTCGGCCGGCTTCTCCGGTTCGGCGAAAAATGCCGACAGGGACAGCCCGTACACCGTCAGCAGCTTTTGTAAGGTGCTGATGGCCGGACTGACCTTGTCCTGTTCGATGGTGCTGATGGCGCTGTGAGTTAACCCAGACAGTTCGGCCGCGCGGCGCTGCGATAATCCCAATTGCTGGCGGATTTGCGACAGACGTTTGCCCGGTGCCAAGCTGACATCGCTCATGGGCGTTTTTCCTTTTGATAGTTCCGGCAGGCGCTAATGAAACCTTCAAACAGCAGGCGTGACAGGGCATATTCCTCGCTGTTCCATTCCGGGTGCCATTGCACGCCCAGCGCAAAGGGCTGATCGCGCAGGCTGATGGCTTCTACCAACCCGTCGGCGGCGTGGGCTTCGATACGTACGCTGGATCCCAGCGTCTTCGCGCCCTGGCCATGCAGTGAGTTCACCCAGAATCTGTTGCAATCCGGTATCAGTTGCGAGAGTAAGCCCCCTTCCTGAACGATGACTTCGTGGGCAGGGGCATATTGCTGTTCGAGCGGCAGGTCGTGATCTTCACGGTGTTCCAGCAGCTCGGGCAGTTCATACAGCCGGCGGTGCAGGGCACCCTGGGTAGCGACCACCATTTCCTGCATGCCACGGCAAATGGCGAAAAGGGGAATGCGCCTGTCGAGCGAGTGGCGGATCAGCGCCAGGCTCAATTCGTCTCGCCCGGGATCGGCGTCAGGCTCATCGCCGTTTTCACCATAAAGGTGCGGCTGCACATTACTGGGGCTGCCTGGCAACAGAATGCCATCGAGTTGTGGCAGTAACTCTTCGAGCAGTTTCGGTTCTGCCAGCGCGTGTGGCAGGGCTATCGGCAACCCGCCCGCAGCGATAACGGCATTTAGGTACTTTTCTTGCAAGGTCTGAGTGAGGTGCCCGTTTAACCTATACCTGCACATCACTACGCCGACCACTGGTCTGTTAAATATATTGCCCATGCTGTCCCCTTGGTATGTTCGAAATTATGAACGATAAGCTTCTCCACTGCCGTTTCCGTTCAATATTTTATAAATCTAGCAGTGAGATGGGCAATATTCAA
Source organism: Serratia sp. GW822-FHT06E05 (assembly GCF_058799445.1). Classification (NCBI taxonomy): domain Bacteria; kingdom Pseudomonadati; phylum Pseudomonadota; class Gammaproteobacteria; order Enterobacterales; family Yersiniaceae; genus Serratia; species Serratia sp. GW822-FHT06E05. The sequence continues at coordinate 736,787 of NZ_JBXALM010000001.1, read as the reverse complement.
ACTAAAAGTAACACTTGCAAAACAATTTTGTTGCATCTATGTTTCATTGGTGGACATTATATTGAGCAAGATGGTCAAAAAACATCGACGGCAATAAGTGTGAGAACCACAGACAAAAACATACATGGCGGGTGAATCATGCAGACCAACATAGTAGAAGTGGAAAACTTTGTTCAGCACCACGAAGAAAAGCGAAGTAGCGCGTTCCAACGTGAAGTGAAGAAGTATCTGGAACGTTATCCATTAACTCAGCACGTTGACGTTCTGTTGACCGACCTTAACGGCAGCTTCCGCGGCAAAAGGATACCGGTTGGCGGGCTGAGCAAACTGGAGAAGGGCTGCTACTTCCCGGCGTCGGTGTTTGCAATGGATATTCTTGGCAACGTGGTTGAAGAGGCCGGATTGGGGCAAGAGCTCGGTGAGCCGGACCACATCTGTGTACCGGTGTTGGGCACGCTGACGCCGTCGGCGGCGGATCCACAATATATCGGCCAGGTACTGCTCACCATGCTGGATGAAGATGGTACTCCCTTTGACGTTGAACCGCGCAATGTGCTGAACCGAGTGTGGCAGCGTTTGCGTCAGCGCGGGCTATCCCCCGTAGTAGCGGTAGAGTTGGAGTTCTATCTCATCGATCGTCAGCGTGATTCGGAAGGGTATCTGCAGCCGCCGTGTGCGCCGGGTACGCAGGAGCGTAACACCCAAAGCCAGGTCTATTCGGTAGACAACCTTAACAACTTTGCCGACGTGTTAAGTGAGATAGACGAACTGGCACGCCTGCAGGGACTGCCGGCAGACGGTGCGGTGGCCGAAGCCTCGCCCGGTCAGTTTGAAGTCAATCTGCACCATACCGACAACGTGCTGCAGGCCTGCGACCATGCGCTGGCGTTGAAACGCCTGATCCGCATGGTGGCAGAAAAACACAACATGCAGGCTACCTTCATGGCCAAGCCGTATGAAGAGCACGCCGGCAGTGGCATGCACGTGCATATCAGCATGCTGGACCGCCAGGGCAACAATGTCCTCGCCGATGATGACGGCGAAGACTCTGCATTGTTGAAACAGGCTCTGGCGGGAATGATCGCCCTGATGCCTTCTTCTATTGCGCTGTTGGCGCCGAACGTTAACGCCTACCGCCGCTTCCAGCCGGGCATGTACGTGCCGACTCAGGCATCCTGGGGCCATAACAACCGCACAGTGGCACTGCGTATCCCTTGCGGCGATCGCGATAGCCACCGGGTGGAGTACCGCGTGGCCGGTGCCGATGCCAACCCTTATCTGGTGATGGCGACCATCCTGGCGGGCATCGTCTACGGGCTGGAAACACCGCTGCCGCTGCAAGAGCCGGTAACCGGCAACGGGCTGGAGCAGGACGGACTGCCATTCCCTATCCGCCAGAGCGATGCACTGTATGAATTCGAGCATCAGCCGGTGTTGAATGCGCTGCTGGGTGAAAGGTTCAGCCATGTTTATCTGGCCTGTAAAACGGATGAGCTGGTGCAGTTTGAGCGCCTGATCACCGATACCGAAATCGAGTGGATGCTGAAAAACGCCTGAACCCGCTCATCCTCGATGATACCGCGCGCGTCTGGCGCATTCCGCCGGCTATCCTGTGGCCTGCGAAGCTGCGCGCAGCGGTAAAGCATTTCTTCTACTTGGCGTACAGGACGCCGGCGAGGAAAGAACCATGACAGCCATAACTGTTCCATCAACCTGTGCGGGCGGTTGCCTGTGCCGCAGTAAATATGGGCCTTCCGCTGGCCGCGTTTTTTTGTCTTTGCATCGTCCCTTCCGCCGCCTGAGCAGCAGTTTCCCCGCGGCCTCTCTGAATGACGTTAAACGGTTACCAGCAGAGGACAAAGGGGGGAAACGCCATGGCGATTAATGCGATCGAGGTTAATGAGGCGGCCAAGCCGCAACTGCGTAAAAGCCTGAAGCTGTGGCAAGTGGTGATGATGGGGTTGGCTTACCTGACGCCCATGACGGTGTTTGACACCTTCGGCATTGTCTCCGGCCTGACCGACGGCCACGTCCCGGCCGCTTATCTGTTGGCGCTGGCCGGCGTGTTGTTTACCGCCATCAGCTACGGCAAGTTGGTTCGCAAGTTTCCGACCGCCGGTTCCGCCTATACCTATGCGCAAAAGGCCATTAACCCGCACGTCGGTTTTTTGGTGGGGTGGTCCTCGCTGCTCGACTACCTGTTCCTGCCGATGATCAACACCCTGTTGGCAAAGATTTATCTGACCGCGCTGTTCCCCGAGGTGCCGCCGTGGGTGTGGGTGGTAGGCTTTGTGATCATCATTACCGCCATCAACCTGAAAAGCGTCAATTTGGTGGCTAACTTTAACACCCTGTTTGTTTTGGCCCAGATAGCGATCATCGTGGTGTTTATCTTCCTGGTCGTGCGCGGCCTGCATAACGGTGAAGGACTGGGGACGGTGTGGAGTCTGCAACCCTTCATCAATGAGAATGCGCATTTGCTGCCGATCATCACCGGCGCCACTATTTTGTGCTTTTCGTTTCTCGGCTTCGACGCGGTCACCACCCTGTGTGAGGAAACGCCCGATGCCGCCAAGGTGATCCCGAAGGCCATCTTCCTGACTGCGCTGTACGGCGGGGTAATCTTCATCAGCGTTTCCTTCTTTATTCAGCTGTTCTTCCCGTCTATTCAGCGCTTCCATCAACCGGACGCGGCGCTGCCGGAAATCGCGCTGTACGTGGGCGGCAAGCTGTTCCAGTCAATTTTCCTCTGTATTACCTTTATCAATACCCTGGCATCGGGGCTGGCCTCGCACGCCAGCGTTTCGCGACTGCTGTATGTGATGGGGCGGGATAACGTGTTTCCGGAAAAGTATTTCGGCTATATCCACCCGAAATGGCGCACCCCCTCATTGAACGTGTTGCTGGTTGGGCTGGTGGCGCTGTCCGCGCTGTCTTTCGATCTGGTCACCGCGACCGCGCTGATCAACTTCGGTGCGCTGGTGGCCTTCACCTTCGTTAACCTGTCGGTGATCAGTCATTTCTACATTCGCGAGGGGCGCAACAAAAGCTGGAAGGACCGTTTTAACTACCTGTTCCTGCCGTTGGTGGGGGCGTTAACGGTTGGCGTGCTGTGGCTGAACCTGGAAAAAAGCTCGCTGACCATGGGGCTGATCTGGGCCGGGCTGGGTTTTGCCTACCTGGTATACCTCACCCGGCGTTTCCGTCAGCCGCCGCCGCAGTTTGAACGGCAGCCGCAGCAATAAGGCCAAGGCTGTTGATGAACCCATCCAGGGGTAAATCGGTGGGGGGCGGCCATCTTCGCCCCGATTCAACTCATTGATTATGCTATAGGGCGCAGCATGCAGCGCCCCCACCAGGAAACGATAGGTACTCCGAGGCGGGCTTTCCCGCCTTTCTTTTTTTATCACCGGGCAGTAGAGTGAAAATCCTGATAAAAAATAACTGATTGGAACGCTTTCATGTCTTCTCTGCCCGCCCAATATAAAGCCACCTTGCTCGGTCTGTTGGCGATCCTGCTGTGGAGCAGCGTGGTTGGCCTGATACGCAGCGTCAGCGAAGGGCTGGGGCCGATTGGCGGGGCAGCAATGATCTACAGCGTCAGCGCGGTATTTTTGCTGTTGGCGCTGCGCATGCCGAATTTACGCCTGTTCCCACGCCCCTACCTGCTCCTCGGCAGCCTGCTGTTTGTCAGCTATGAAATCTGCCTGTCGTTGTCTTTGGGCTATGCCAATACCCGTCTGCAAGCGATTGAAGTGGGAATGATCAACTACCTGTGGCCCTGTTTCACCGTGCTGATGGCCCTGGTGTTTAATGGGCAAAAAGCCAAGTGGTGGCTGCTGCCGGGGCTGTTGCTGTCCTTGTTCGGTATTGGCTGGATCATGAGCGGCGAGGGCGGCTGGTCGCCGGCGCAAATGCTGGAAAACGTGCGCAGCAATCCGCTGAGTTATTCGTTGGCTTTTGGCGGCGCGGTTATTTGGGCGCTGTATTGCAATCTGACCAAGAAAATTGCCCAGGGCCATAACGGCGTGGTGTTGTTCATTACGCTGACCGCCGTGGCACTGTGGTTGAAATATGCATTCAGCAGCGAAAGCGGTATGCAATTCACGTTGCCGGTAACCCTGACGTTGCTATGCGCGGGCATGGCAATGGGAGCAGGCTATGCGGCGTGGAACGTGGGTATATTGCGCGGCAATATGACGCTGTTGGCGACGGCGTCTTACTTTACGCCGGTGCTGTCGGCGGTGTTTGCTGCGCTGGTGCTGAATACTGCACTGACCGCCAATTTTTGGCAGGGAGTGGTGATGGTCACGGCAGGTTCGTTGATTTGTTGGCGGGCAACCCGAGGAAATTAACGGAAATTATCTGCCTGTCGCCCAATGTTGAACTAGAATTTAACTAGCGATTCTGCCTGAAGGAACATAAAAAATGAGAGACGATATTCAATTCATTCAGCAGCCAGTGATTGACGACGAACGTTTTATGCGCGGTGATACCGTGCGCCTGACCACCGCCAATTTACGTCACGAATACCAGCTTGATGTCAGTATTTTACGCCGGGAAGGCAAACTGATTTTTGGCTCGGTCATCGCCGCTGCACCGAAAGTGGATATCCCGCCCAAAGAGTGGGAGATAGCTCCGGGGCAGGAGGTGGTTTTCCGCCAGGAAAATATTGCCAAAGCACTGCCTTCGGTGAGCTGAGCTTCCCCCATGTGAGGTGTTTTCACGTCCATTGACCGCAGTAGATTTCCAAGAAATGCCGGCGTCTTTTAGCGCCGGCATTTTCATTTCAGCGACAGAGACGGTTACTTTATTTATTGATTACAATTGGCACAAAAAATGCTTTAAAAATCACCGTGCATGACAAAAATCACAGCGATCGTGAATTTGCATGAAACATAATTTGACAAATGTGAACGCAATCGATTACCTATTCGCGAAATGCATAACTGGATCACAGATTCTTACACCCAGTGATTTCTATAATGCGCGCGTCGCCCGAGAGTTTGTAAGCAGAGGCAACGCCAGGTGTCGTCAGACTCATTGTCATCTTTTCTAACGGGCAGGAAATGGCCCTTTAAGCATGTGGTAATAAAATGAAAAAAATAGCTCTCGCAGCAGGTGTACTGCTCGCAGCGTCTTACAGTGCATCTTCAATGGCTGATAGCAAAGACAGCCAATACGTCTCGGATTGGTGGCACCAAAGCGTTAACGTGGTGGGCAGTTACCACACCCGTTTCGGACCTCAGTTGAACAACGATCTGTACCTGGAATATGAAGCCTTCGCCAAAAAAGATTGGTTCGACTTCTATGGCTACATCGACGTGCCTAAATTCTTCGGCGTGGGCAACACCCCTGACCGTGGTATCTGGGACAAAGGTTCTCCGATGTTTATGGAAATCGAGCCTCGCTTCTCCATCGACAAACTGACCGGCACCGATCTGAGCTTTGGCCCGTTCAAAGAGTGGTACTTCGCCAACAACTACATCTATGACCTGGGCCACAACGCCGACGGCCGTCAGAACACCTGGTATATGGGTCTGGGTACCGACATCGACACCGGCTTGCCAATGAGCCTGTCGATGAACATCTATGCCAAATACCAGTGGGAAAACTACCAGGCTGCCAACGAAAACAGCTGGGACGGTTACCGCTTCAAAGTGAAATACTTTGTGCCGTTGACCCAGGTGTGGGGCGGCAATCTGAGCTACATCGGTTTCACCAACTTTGACTTTGGTTCCGATCTGGGCAAAGACGACTTCACCGTGAACGGTCGTCAGGCGCGTACCAGCAACTCTATCGCTTCCAGCCATATTCTGGCGTTGAACTACGATCACTGGCACTACTCGTTCGTAGCCCGTTACTTCCATAACGGCGGCCAGTGGCAGGACGGCGTGGATATCGGCACTCCTCAGGGGCCAATCAAATCTACTGGCTGGGGTTACTACATCGTGGCCGGTTATAACTTCTGATTTTCCGTGGTATCAGAAACAGAAAACCCCGCTTTGGCGGGGTTTTTTTTCGTCATCACTGCGCTTGTTCACCGGGCAGATGCCGCACCGGCATAAATAATCGTCCTTTGATTACGTGGCATTCATTATCGATCCAATTGATGATTTGTTCACGGCTAACGCCTTCGGATTGCGCGTAGCGGTGAAGATCGCCATTAAAGTGCTGCGTGATGTATTCCATGAGGGTCATTTGCATGTCTTTTGCTCCTGAACGCCCACCCGTTGCCAACTGGCCACCGTGGGAGGTAAAGGTTTCTCAGACGCCGAATTTAAAGTATTGGCAACCAAATCTCAACAAAAAGCACTGTCGTGGTGCATGCAATGTCGATTCAGCTGCAAAAAAGAATCCCGCACGGAGAGGCGGGAAGGGTTCAGTATTATCACTTTGGGTGATAAAAAGATGATTTGAGGTGCGACGAAAAAGAGCGGGCTAACTCTTTTTTGTGACAATTCCAAACTACTGCATGGCTTATTTCGCTGCAAGAAAAATCTTAGACCGAAATTCGGTTTTTTCGAATAGTTTTGCGCTGGGATAATATTTTGTCATTTGGCCTGATGCCGATCTCTGTATGGCATCTAACTCTCAGAGTTTTCCTCATGCTTTGTGCGGAGAATTGCGCCTATAGTGAAGGTAATAACTCATGCAGGAAGTAACAAAATGAGCAAACGTCGTACTACTTTCACCGTATTGGCGCTGATTGTTTCTCTGGGGTTGTCATCCGCACCGGCGCTGGCCGATAAAGGCGGCAACGGTAACGGCGGGGGTAACGGCCATGGTAACAGCGGCAATCATGGTAATAACGGCAACAATGGCAAGCATGGCAATAAAGTCAAAGATAACGATGGCGACCGCGGCTTGGTTTCCGTCAGTATTTCTCATGAGCGTGCACGTTCTCTGGCCTTGAACTACGGTCTGACCGGCTACCGTTCTTTGCCACCGGGGATCGCCAAAAATCTGGCGCGTGGCAAGCCTCTCCCTCCGGGCATCGCCAAAAAAATGGTGCCATCCTCTATGCTGCACGATCTGCCTTATTACCCAGGCTATGAGTGGCGCATTGCCGGTAACGATCTGGTGCTGGTGGCGTTGAGTACCGCACTGGTTGCCTCGGTGATCAACGGCGTGTTTGATTGATTCCCGCTGACTCTGCTTTAAGGCCCCGCTTCGGTGGGGCTTTTTATTTGCCTGCAACGGGGGATCGTGGTGAACTCTTTTCCTGTAATTTTGGTGCATAAGGAAATTGTGATGTTCAGGATGTTATTGATTGCCTGCTGCCTGGTCAGTTTTTCCGCTTTGGCCAACGGAGGGACGGCACTGGGTGAACTGGTCAATCAGCGTCTGGGTTATATGAAAGACGTTGCCGGCTACAAGGCACAGCAGCATTTGCCGATCGAGGATTTGGCGCAGGAGGCGAAGGTACTGGCAAGCACGCAGGCAGAGGCGGGGCGCTTAGGGTTGGATCCGCTTTCGGTTCGACCGTTTATCATCGCGCAAATGGACGCCGCGAAGGCGATTCAATACCGTTACCGCGCGGACTGGCTGGCGCAGCCGGAAAGCGGCTGGCAGCCACGCCCGCTGGAACAGGTGCGGCCGCAAATTGCAGAACTCAGCAGTCGCATTTTGCAGCGACTGGCTCAGGAATTAAAAGCCGGAGCGCTGACGGAGAGTGCGCGCAGTCATTTTATTCAGGCTATTGATCAGAACAACCTCAGTGAGGCCGACAAGCAGCGGCTGTTTACCGCCTTATTGGCCGTCAGGGCCGCCAAGGCGGGGTGATCCCGGCGTCCGCTAATCGCGGCCGAGGCTGCTGCGCTGGAAGGTCAGCACCCGGCTGCGATTGGCAATCAAATCTACGCTATAGCCGCGGAAATAGAGGCAAAAGCGTTTCAACCACGGGCCGTCGCTGCTTTCGACCAGCATGCGGCCCTGGCCCAGCGAACTGATCTTCCCGGTTTGCGATGCTGGGCCCACGCCAATGTGAACTCGATCGCCGCAGATCTCGAAGGCGGTGCGGTACTGCGGGTGGTACCACAAGCCCTGCACGTGCTTCAGACAATCGCGGTTTGGCGTGACGGGCAGAAAGCTGCGCGGCACGTGGCACACTTCACCTTCTACCGCTTCACCGGTCCATTTCAGCCGCATCGGCATATGAGCGGAAAGCGACACTGCATAGCCGTCATCGGCCTGATACAGCGCCTCTTCACTGCCCAGATAAGCGACGTTGCCGTCTTTCACTTCCAGCCAGTAAGGATCTGCCACCGTGGTGTAAATGCCATCAGGAATGGCGGTGCTGCGTTTCGGCAGGGCTTCACCCAGCAAGGCGGCCATCACCTGCAGTGCCATGTCGAAACTGTCGCAATCCTCCCGGTTAGCCACCACAACGACACCGGATTGCCGGTCGGGTGACAGCAGGAAATAAGTTTTGTAGCCAGCATGCGAACCGCCATGGCCCAGCAGACGGTGTTCGCCGAGCGGCGTTTGCGCCAGCCCCAGCCCGTAAGCGCTGACCTGCCCTTGGTTGAGATGGCGTGGGGCACTCAGTTGCGCCAGTACGCCACGGCCAGGGCCTTGATTGGCCAGCAGCGTTTGCAGCCAGCGAGTGAGGGCATTGGCACTGCCGGTCAGGCTGCCGGAGGCGGAAAGGTGCAGGCCGGCGCTGGCCAACTGCCAGCCCTGCTCGGAACGCCAGTAACCGGGGGCAAGCCCAGGCACCACGTCATACCAGCTTTCCGGTGCCCGCAGTTGCACCTGCAGCGGCTGTGCAATGTGCTGCTGAACCAGTTGGTCGAAGTCATAGCCTTTGGCCTGTAGGGCCGCTTCAACCAACCGGTAGCCAGTGTTGGTATAGGTGATTTCGCTGCCTGCCGGGTAGTTCAGCCCCTCTAGCCCCTGCAGAAACTGCATGACCGGTTGCGCGTCACTGCGGGTATGCACCGAAATACCGAGCAGCCCCAGTGTTTCACGTACGTCAGGCAGCCCGCTGGTCATATCCAGCGCCTGGCCGACGGTCACATTTGCCAGCGGCTTTCGCAGCTCAGGCAGCAAGTCACCCAGGCGGTCGTTCAGGCTCAGGGCCTGATCCGTAGCGTTGAGCGCCAATGTGGCGAAAATATGTTTGGTGACGGAAGCGTAGCGCACCACGGTGTCTGCGTTAAAAGGGGTATTTTGCGCCATATCGGCCCGCCCGGCATAGGCAGTTGCGCGTACTTGTGCGGCATCGAACAGGGTAATAGCGCCACCGGGTTGGTTGTCGGACTGCCAATCAGCCAGCAGTCTATTGGCGACGGCCTGCGCGGCACGCCAGTTCAGCGGGATTTCGGACATAGAGGGCCTCCAGAGTATTTTTTATTTATTTGTGCCTTGATGGGCTTTTCGCCAGATTGTCGCGTACCGCGCAAACTGCGGGCCGCTGTTTTGTGCGCTGTTCCGACCAGATTCACTGATTTTCAGTCAAAATTGCGATGCAGTACGCAAATCGAAACGGAAGCAACAAGGAGGCAAATTGTGTGCCGCAACGTCAGGGCGTTAAAGCGGGGGAGAGCTTGCTTGAAGGCTTGATTGTCGCAGGGCAATTAGCGTTGCCCTGCGACAGGAGGAGAAAAGGATCAACGCAGTTGACCGCCACCGGAAAGCAGGCTGTCGATCATCTGTTTTAGCAGGCGTTGCAGAGATGCGGCACGCTCGGGCTCAAACGCATAGGGATACTGTTCGGACATGTAGTTCACCTGCGCCAGCTCCAGTTGAATGGCATGCTGCTGCTCTTGCGGACGGCCATAAGCCCGAGTGATGTAACCGCCTTTGAAGCGGCCATTAAGTACATGCGTGAACTGCTGTTGCTGTTCGCAGCAGGCGACCAGACGATCGCTCAGCGCCGGGGCGCAGCTTTCGCCCCCGTTGGTGCCCAGGTTGAGGTCTGGCAGCTTACCGTCGAACAGACGTGGGATAACGGAGGCAATGGAATGGGCGTCGAACAGCAGCGCGTAACCGTGCTTGGCTTTCAGGCGCGTCAGTTCGTCTTGCAACTGTTGGTGGTAAGGTTGCCAGATCTGTTCCAGATAGCCGGTGCGCTCCTGGTCAGAGGGGGCTTTACCCGGCAGGAAGCTCGGTCGGCCGTCAAACAATACGTCAGGATACAGACCGGTGGTGGCGGTAGTATAAAGCGGTTTGTCGTCGGCTGGACGGTTCAAGTCGATAACAAAGCGCGAATAATTGCCGACCAATATGCTGGCACCCATGGCACGAGCGAAATCGTACAGCTGTGGGATATGCCAGTCAGTGTCGGGCAGTGGCCGTGCATCGTCGGTCAAGCCGGCTTCGACGGCCGGTGTCAATCGGGTACCGGCATGGGGAATACTGATCAGCAGCGGCAGGCTGCCGGGGTGGAAATCAAAAGCATCGCGAATGGTCATTGACGTACTTCTCCTCGGAAAATCACCGTACAGGGCAGTTGACCGCCCAACCAGTAAGCCAGTTCAGCCGGACGGGACAGCGGCCAGTGCACAAAATTCGCCAGCTTGCCGGCTTCCAGCGTCCCCTGGCTTGCCTGCAGGCCCAGCGCCTTGGCCGCATGTACCGTGACGCCCGCCAACGCCTCTTCCGGCGTCAAGCGGAACAGCGTGCAGGCCATGTTGATCATCAAACGCAAGGACAACGCCGGTGAGGTGCCCGGGTTCGCATCGCTGGCGATCGCCATGGCTACGCCGTGTTTGCGGAACAGCTCTACCGGTGGGCATTGGGTTTCACGCAGCAGGTAATAAGCGCCCGGCAGCAGTACCGCAACGGTGCCTGCATCGCCCATTGCGCGCGCATCCTGTTCGGTAGCATATTCAAGATGATCGGCGGAAAGGGCATGGTGCTGCGCTGCCAATTCACTCCCGCCCAGGGCCGAAAGTTGTTCCGCATGCAGCTTAACGGGAAGACCGGCTTTTTCCGCTGCGGCGAACACTCGCGCCACCTGCGCCGGTGAGAACGCTAGATGCTCGCAGAAGGCGTCAACCGCATCGGCCAATCCGGCAGCGGCAGCCTGAGGAATAATGGTGTTGCACACCAGATCGATATAGTCGTCGGCGCGATGGGCATATTCCGGTGGCAGCGCGTGCGCCGCCAGGCAGGTGGTTTTCACTTCAACCGGCAACAGTTCGCCCAGCTTGCGCGCCACGCGCAGCATTTTCAGCTCGCTCTCCGGCGTCAGCCCGTAGCCGGATTTGATCTCCACGCAGGTCACGCCTTCCGCCAGCAGCGGTCGCAGCCGGAACAGCGCCTGCTCCAGCAGCAGTTCTTCGTCGGCGTCACGGGTAGCCTTGACGGTGGAAATGATGCCACCGCCCTGGGCGGCGATATCGGCGTAGCTTACGCCATTCAGGCGCTGCTCGAATTCGCCGCTGCGGTTGCCACCGAACACCAGATGGGTATGGCAGTCGACAAAGCCCGGCGTGATGATACCGCCGTCGAATTTCACGGTTTCATCCGCTATCAAGTTTGCCGGTAACGCCGCATGTTCACCCAGCCAGACAATCTTGCCGTCACGCACGGCGATCGCGCCGTTGGTGATGGTGTGATATTTACCGTCGCGCATGGTGACGACGTCGGCCCCGTGCCACAGGCTGTCGCAGTGAATCTCAGAGGTCATGGCTTTTCTCCGCCGGAGCCGTGGCTCCCACATGGTTGTATATACAATTAAAAACAACCTAGCGCATTCATCGAGTTGTCACAAGGGGCGGGATAAAAATTTGTTATCGGGATGTGATCGTTGTGGAAGAGCGGGTGCCAAAACGGCACCCGCAGGGGATCAGACTTCGCTGGTGAAACGGCCGAACAGTTGATAACGGCTGCCCGGGTACAGCAGGCGTGCCGACGTGACCACGGTTTTACCGGACCAGGTGCGGCGGTGGATCAGTAATCCGGGTTCGTGGTCTTCCAACTGCAGCAGTTCGCGCTCCTGGCGGGTCGGCACTACCGCTTCGACGATGTGTTCGCCTGCGGTCAGCGGCGCGGCCTGCGTCAGATAGATATAGGGCGTAACGCGGTCGAAATCCTGTTTCATGTAGTCGGGGGCGATCAGGGGATTCACGCAGCGATCTTCCACCTGTACCGGCAGATCGTTTTCGTAATGCACAATCTGCGAATAGAAAAGCTGCTGGCCTGGTTGAATGCCCAGCGCCAGTGCCTCTTCTTCGCTGGCCGGTCGCGCTTTCAACTGCAGGATTTTGCTGCTGTGGCGATGACCCCGGGCGGCGATTTCATCAGCGATGTTATGCACTTCCAGCAGCGCGGTGTGCGCCTTGGCTTCGGCGACGAAAGTACCCACGCCTTGCATGCGGATCAAATAACCTTCGGTGGTCAGTTCGCGCAAGGCGCGATTAATGGTCATCCGGCTGACGCCCAATTCGGCGACCAGCTCACTTTCCGAGGGGACGCGTTGGTGCGGCAACCAATGACCTGCACGGATTTGGTTCACGATCGCCTGCTTGACCCGTTGATATATAGGGGCGGGGGTATCGCTCATTGCAGCAGCCAGTTGCAGCACGGTCTGTTGATCAACCACGACGTTAACCTCGTCAAATAAAAAAATAATAACATCAGTTTACTGTTGATGTCGGCGTATGTATATGTATATACAACTAAGGGCCGGTCCGCCACAGCAATGCGCTGGGCCCGTATATTTTCGGATGCGCGATTATCGCGCGTTATTAGCCGTTACACTAACAGTGGAATACTGCCATGCCTGCATATTTTGCCTCACGCGCTCTGCTTCCTGAAGGTTGGGCGCATAACGTCCGGTTGGACGTGGATGCGCAAGGTTACCTGACTCAGGTGACTGCCGACGCCGATCCCGAAGGTTGCACCCGTCTGCACGGCGATGCGGTGCCGGGCATGCCAAACCTCCATTCCCACGCCTTCCAGCGTGCGATGGCCGGGCTGGCGGAGGTGGCGGGCAATCCGCAGGACAGTTTCTGGACCTGGCGCGATCTGATGTACCGCCTGGTGCAGCGCTTAACGCCGGAGCAGGTGGAAGTGATTGCCCGCCAACTCTATATCGAAATGCTGAAAGGGGGCTATACCCAGGTCGCCGAGTTCCACTATCTGCATCACGGCGCCGACGGTCTCCCTTATGCCGATCGCGGCGAAATGACCGGCCGACTCAGTCAGGCGGCGGCCCAGGCGGGGATCGGCATGACCCTGCTGCCGGTGCTGTATAGCTATGCGGGATTTGGCGGCCAGCCCGCTCAGCCGGGGCAAAAGCGTTTTATTCAGAATGCGGACAGCTATCTGGAGCAACAGCAGACGATCGCGCGTCAGTTGGCAGAGCAACCGTTGCAGAATCAGGGCCTGTGCTTCCACTCGCTGCGTGCGGTGGAACTGGGCCAGATGCAGCAGATCCTGGCGGCGTCGGACAGTTCGCTGCCGGTACATATTCATATTGCCGAGCAGCAGAAAGAGGTCAACGACTGTCTGGCCTGGAGCGGACGTCGCCCGGTAGCCTGGCTGTACGAGCATCTGCCGGTGGATCAGCGCTGGTGTCTGGTACACGCCACCCACCTCGATCGTGACGAGCTAGAGCAACTGGCACGCAGCCAAGCGGTAGCTGGCCTTTGCCTGACTACCGAGGCTAACCTGGGCGACGGCATCTTCCCCGGCGACGCCTATCTGCAACATCAGGGGCGTTGGGGCATTGGTTCTGACAGTCACGTATCGCTCAATGTGGTGGAGGAGCTGCGCTGGTTCGAATACGGTCAACGCCTGCGCGATCAGCGCCGTAACCGGCTGACCACGCCGGAGCAACCTGCCGTGGCCGACGTCCTCTACCAACAGGCCTTGCAGGGTGGGGCACAGGCCTGCGGTGCACCGATCGGTCGGCTGCAAAGCGGCTACCGTGCCGACTGGCTGGTGCTGGACGGCGACGATCCTTACCTGGCAGCGGCGCCGGACGCCTCCATCCTCAACCGCTGGCTGTTCGCCGGGGGTAAAGAGCAGATCCGCGATGTGTTCGTCGGTGGACGACAGGTGATCGAGCAAGGGCGTCATGCACTGCAGCAACGCAGCAGTGCCGAGTTCTTGCAGGTGTTGAAAACCTTCCAGCAGGAGGCGTGATGAGCCTGATGCGTTTTGATTTTGCTTCTTTGCCGGTCACGCCGTGGCGTAATGGCGGTGGGGAAACCCGAGAGATCGCCAGTTGGCCTGTAGGCACCCAGGATTTCGACTGGCGTGCCAGTATCGCCACCATCGCGCAAGACGGCCCGTTCTCGGCCTTCAACGGCATAGATCGTTCGATCACGTTGTTGGAAGGCGATGGCGTGCATTTGTTCAGCGCCGGGCACGTTGATCATCATTTATCGCAGGTTGGCGAACCGTTCGCCTTCTCCGGCGATGTGGCGTTGGGCGCGACCTTGTTGGGCGGCAGTAGCCAGGACTTCAATATCATGACCCGTCGCGGCCGCTGGGCAGCCGACGTGCAGCGAGTGACTAAGGCAATCGAGCTGCCGACACCGCATGCCGGTGTGCTGTACGTGCTGCAGGGACGCTGGTTGCTGGCGGATGGCGTTACCCTGACTGCACGCCAGGGTGGTTGGTGGCCGGCGGACGAGTTTAGCGGGACGCTGGCCCCTCTGGAGGAAGATAGCGTCATTCTGTGGGCCGACATCACAGCCTGCTAAACCGGGCTAGAGTCCAGCGCTAAGTTGTGGGATGATCTGTACTTCTATCCCACACTTATCCCAGATTGAGAAGGGCGCATGGCCTCGCTGAAAGACGTTGCAAAACTTGCCGGGGTATCCCTGATGACGGTATCCCGCGCCATCAACGAGCCCGATAAGCTGCGGCCGGATACCTACCAACGCGTCAAACTGGCGATCGACCAACTGGAATACGTGCCCGATCTTGCGGCGCGACGCATTCGCGGCGACAGCAGTCGGGTTCAGACCCTCGGCGTGCTGGCGCTGGATACCGCGACAACCCCATTCTCGGTAGAGATGATCCTGTCGATTGAAAAAACGGCGCGTGAACACGGCTGGAACAGCTTCGTGGTCAACCTGTTTGCCGACGACAGCGCGGAACATACCGTAGATTTGCTGCTGGCACACCGGCCGGACGGGGTGATTTTCACTACCATGGGGCTACGCCAGGTAGATATACCGGCCAAGTTACTGGATAAAAAACTGGTGCTGGCCAACTGCATCAGCCAGGAACACCCGGTAGCCAGTTACATTCCCGATGATGAGCAGGGCCAGTATGACGCCATGCGTGCTTTGATCGCCAAAGGCTATCGCGCACCGCTGTGTATTCATCTGCCGGAAACGACCCTGGCGGCCGGGTTGCGCCGTCGCGGGCTGGAGCGCGCCTGGCGTGAAGCGGGTGGAGACGTCGATCAATTACGGCAATATCATCTCGATCTGACCGAAGGCGACGAGCATTACCGCGACAGCGTGGCATTGCTGGAACGGCACTTCTCGCCGGGGCGGCGCGACTGCGATGTGGTGGTGTGTGGCAACGATCGGGTGGCGTTTTTGGTGTATCAGGTGTTGCTGGCGCAGGGCTGGGAAATCCCGCAACAGGTCGGGGTGCTGGGCTACGACAATATGGTTGGTATTGGCCAGCTGTTCCTTCCGCCGCTGACCACGGTGCAGTTACCGCATTATGAGCTGGGCCGACAGGCGGCACTGCATCTGATTAATCAATTGGATCACAGCGACAGGGTGAAGGTGGCCTGCCCGTTATTACTGCGTGGGTCGCTGTAACCCAACAGGGCGCAGTTTATTCACCGCCGCGCCCTGCACATTGAGTTGTTCTCAGATCACTCCCAGATGCTTTCCAGTTTCCAGGCCTGTGCCGCGCCAAACTGCGCCAGTCCGCCTTCGGCGAACAGGGTGACGCTGCGTTGCCCGTCGGTTGGGTAGATACGGCTGGTCAGGCAGGCCTCGCCATGATTAACGAACACTTCCAGCGATGAGCGGTCGATAAAGACGCGCAGCGACAAAATGTCCGCCTCAGGCAACGGCACGCTGCGGCAGCCGCACAGGCCCGGATCTTCACTGAAACGTTCCAATACCAGTCGATGCGTTTGATTATCGACGTACAGCCGTGCGGCGGTGCCTATAACGATGCCGTAGCGCTCTGCATCGCTGGCGGCGACGTTTAGCGTCAATGCCAGTTCTTGCACCCCGTCAGTCAACACCTGCCGCTGGTTACGTACAGACACGGCGTCAAATGACTGTTGCTCGCCGCGCAACGCTGTCAGCTCACGCGCCGGATTCATCAGTACGTTGCCTTCACATGACAGCGTCAATTCACGGGGCAGGGTGAGTGCACCGGCCCAACCGTGGGGTTTGCTCGGCATAGGCGATTCCCACATGTCCATCCAGGCGAACAGCATGCGGCGACCGTCGGCGGCGGTGAAGGTTTGCGGTGCGTAGAAATCGTGCCCGCCATCCAGCTCGCAGAATGACTGGGTGACGCTGAAATCCTCATCGGGCCGCCAGTGGCCGAGCAGATAGCCGCTCTGGAAGCGGTTACGATTGCGATAACCCTGCGCTGTCAGTCCCTGCGGCGAGAACAGCAGAACCTGCTTTTCACCGAGCGGGAAGAAATCCGGACATTCCCACATATAGCCCTGGTGCGGCGATTGTGCCCCCGCCAGGACGCGATCGAACTGCCAGTCGCGCAGGTCATTCGAACGGTAAAGTCGAGCCTGGCCTAGCCCGTTTTCTTTGGCGCCCACCACCATCCACCAGCAGTCAGCTGCACGCCAGACTTTCGGATCGCGAAAGTGCTGAATGCCTTCCGGCGGCAGCAACACCGGCCCGTGTTTGACGAAATTTACGCCATCTTCGCTGGTGGCCAGGCACTGCACTTCGCGTACCTGGTCGTCATCGCCTTCTTTGCCCAGCCAGACGTGGCCGGTGTAGAGCAGCGTCAATACGCCGTTGTCATCCACCGCACAGCCGGAAAAACAGCCGTCTTTGTCGTAGCTTTCGCCGGGAGCCAGGGCGATCGGCTGATGCTGCCAATGCGCCAGATCCCGGCTGGTGGCGTGGCCCCAATGCATGGGGCCCCAGTTTTGGTCATAGGGATGATGTTGATAGAACGCATGGTAGACGCCGTTAATGTACACCAGACCGTTGGGATCGTTGATCCAACCGGCGGCCGCCGCCAGATGAAATTGCGGATAGTAATCGTCCTGACGTTGCGCGCGCAGCGCTTCGACCGCGTGATCGGCCTGAGCTAAAGCATTTTTCATTGGGTTGGCTCACTTGATTTTATCGTTGATTGAAATTGGGGCGTGCGGGCGACGGTTTCACCGCGCAGCAGGAAGCAGGAAATCAGCGTGGTACCGGCTACTGCGCAGCCCATCAGCAAATAGGTGTCGGCAAAGCCGATACGGTCGTAGCCGTAACCGGCGAGCGGCGCCAGGATGCCGGCGACGATCTGGCTGATAAACTGGAAGCCCACCAGATACAGCGTCGAGGACAGGCGGCTGTCAAAGCGGGTGGTGATGTATTTGAACATTGCCACCAGCAGGATAGGCAACTCCACGGCGTGCAGCAGTTTCATGGCGGAAATCATCAATGCGCCGCTGGCAAAGCCGGAACCGAACATGCGCAGTGCCATCACGCTGCTGGCCAGCAGCAAGCTCTGTTTGATGCCGATGCGATTGACCAGCAGGGGGGCCAGGAACATGCCGCCAGCCTCCAGAAACACCTGCAGCGAATTGAGGAAACCGTACATGCGGTTGCCTTCTTCGTGCGTTGCGAACTGCGAGGCAAAATACACCGGGAATTGCTGGTCAAATACGCCGTAGATGCTGGTACCGAGTACGAACACCACCAGTGCCCAGAAACCCGGCAGGCGCAGCAGCGCCAGCGCGTCCTGCAGCTTCAGATTTTCCGGTTTGCCGTATTCCAGACCGGCCATGGCGTTGGGCTTCAGTTCGCGCACCTGCCACAGCAACAGAAGAAATATCGCCGCCGAGGCCGAGGCGATCCAGAAGTTGATATTCGGATTGATGTTGTAGATGAAGCCGGCGAAGAAGGTCGCGCTGGCCCAGCCCAGTGAACCCCACATGCGGGCCCGGCCAAATTCAAAACCGACGATCCGGCTGACCCTTTCGGTATAGGACTCCAGCGCGCCAATGCCGGCATTGAACGCCAGGCTGACGAACACGCCGCCCACCAGCGCACCGGCCACCAGGTTGGTTTGCAGCAGCGGGGCGTAGACGTAGATAAAGAACGGGCCGGTCAGCAGCAGCAGCACGCCGACAAACTGCAGCAGATGCTTACGCAGCCCGAGCTTGTCCTGAATAAAACCGTACAGGGGCTGTGCGCACAGCGCCATGATTGACATCGCCGAGAAGATTAGGCCGGTTTCCGTGCCTTTCAGGCCGATCTTTTGGTTCAGCCAGATGGAGATCAGAGAAAAACTGGATGACCAGGTGAAGAAGAAGAAAAACAACAGGCCGCTGAGAAGCACATAATATTTTTTTGTTTCGCGGTTCATGGGGAATGCCCTGATGGATGAAATTGGCTCTATTGTTAACGTTAACTTTAAATCAAATAAAGCCACCATGGCCAGGGATTGCGATGTTAATCACAAAAGTTAACGTTAACATTTTGTTGGTGTGATCCAAATCACCTGTCAATAAAACAGGGGCGCAGTGCGCCCCGCAGGGTTAACGTTCGTTGAGTGAACGGAGATGGTCGTCGCGCCGCAGGGTCATCAGCGCGAACAGGCTGACTACCGAGGTGGCGACCACATAGTAAGCCGGGATATCGAGGTTGCCGGTCTGTTTGATCAGGCCGGTGATGATTAGCCCGGCAGAGCCGGAAAATACCGCGTTGGAAAGCGAATAGGCCAGCCCCAGGCCGGTATAACGCACCTGCGTCGGGAACATCTCCGCCAACATTGCCGGACCGGGGCCGGCCAGCAAACCGACGACAGCACCGGCGATCATCACCGCGATGCCTTTGGCCAGCAGCGAACTTTGAGGATCCTGCAGCAGGTGCAGCAGCGGGAAGGTGAACAGGATCACCGCCACTACCGCCGTCAGCATCACCGTTTTGCGCCCCAGCTTATCGCTGAGGATGCCGGCGGGCAGAATGGTCAGGGCGAAACCGACGTTAGCCAGTACCGTCGCCACCAGCGCCTGCTGGAAGGTGGCGTGCAGCGAGGTTTGCAGGTAGGACGGCATCACCACCAGAAAGGTGTAACCGGCAGCGGACCAGCCCATCATGCGCCCAATGCCAATCGCGATAGTTTTCACCACGCCGCTTAACTTCAGCTCGGGGGCTTGCACCTTGGTGCCGAGGTTTTGTTGCGCCTGGGTAAAGGTTGGCGTCTCTTGCAGTTTTAAGCGTAGCCACAGTGCTACCGCGCCCATTGGCAACGCCAGCAGAAAGGGGATGCGCCAGCCCCAGTCATGTAACTGCTCAGGGGTTAAAAGCGCAGCCAACAGCGCTACCAGTCCGGCCCCGGCCAACAGCCCGAAGGCCACGGTCAACGACTGCCAGGCCCCGAACAGGCCACGTTTGCCCTTCGGCGCGAATTCGGTCATCAGCGAAACCGCACCGCCGAACTCGCCGCCGGCGAACAGCCCCTGGAACATGCGCAACAGGGTCAGCAACAGCGGGGCGGCAACGCCGATGGAGGCATAGGTCGGCATCACGCCGATCAGGGCGGTAGCCACCGTCATCAGCAACAAGACTGCGATCAGCGTCGGTCGGCGGCCAATGCGATCGCCGATGCGGCCGAAAATCACGGCGCCTATCGGGCGACAGAAAAAGGCCAGCGCAAAGGCGGCATAGGTGAGGATCAGGCTGGTAATTTCACTTTCACCCTGAAGGGTGAAAAAATTGGCGGCGATCACGGTTGCGAGAAAACCGTAAACGCCGAATTCGTACCATTCGATAAAGTTGCCGACCGATCCGGCCAGCAAGGCCTGACGCGACTGGCGTGCGTCGATAACCGTGGTTTGTGTGTCCATCCCCATTCCCGTGCGTTTGAATTATTGTCATTCAGTTCTAAATTCTTATGACAAAACAATCAATTATTTTAAGCGGGAAGTGTGAAGGCCTCAGACGATGTCGTCGATTTTCCACCAGTCGGGGCAGCCATCGGAGAAGGAATGCGCAGTGGGGCGCAGCGCCGCTAGCTCACCGCGATCAAAACTGCCGGTGACCAGCGCGACGGTCGGTGCGTCATCGACAGCGCCCAGAGTACTGCCGCAACGTGGGCAAAAGGCGCGGCTGGAATAGTCCGAAGAACGGTACAGGGCAGGCACGCCGCCGGTACCGATCCAACTGACGGCTTCACGCGGAAACTCAACCCAGCACAACGTCGGTGCGCCGGAGTGACGCTGACAGAACTCGCATGAGCAACTGTGAGGATTACCGGGCAGGCCAACGGCCTGAAAACGGATATGCCCGCAAAGACAGCCACCTGAATACCGCCGTTTTTCCATCGCTTCACCTGTCGTTTATCGTTGTAGCCTGTAGGTTGAGCTTACTATAACGGCCCCGGCGAAAAATAAAACGCCGGGGTGAATGATTACCAGGGTAAGGGGGCAGCCTCATGGCCGTTTTCGGCGTAGTACAGCGAAGGCAGGAATTGCGCCAGATAGCTGAATTCATTGTAGCAATGGCGCATCAGATTAAAACCAACCTCGTCCGGCAGTTCTTCATGTGCGTTGACACAGGATTTCCCCAACAGAAAACGGCTGCGTAGCACGCAACCATAGGAGGTGTCGCGTGCCAGATGCAGCATTTCACCGTCCAGCGGATCGCCGTTATCGTCCAGCGCCACCTGCTCGCCAAAGCCGATCCGTGCGCATACGGCGGCGGATAACGCCTGACCGTCTCGCGCCTGTTGCAAAGGTTGTGGGGCAAAAAAGTCTTCTGCCGCGTGGAATTTGAGGCGGGCCGGAACCGGTGGCAATTCGGCTAACCATTCCACCGCGTTGATGCTGGCACCCACGTAGCTTTGGCCTTTTCTCCAGTGCTGGTCCCAGCCGCGGTGTTCGACATGATCGTGCGGATGCCACCAACGGATGTGCTGGGTGGTTTCGAAAAAGGTAAACCACCAATCCAGCATGCGGCCCTTGCAGCCGTGCAGATCGGTACGGATTGCCACGGTCAACCAGCCGTCGCTATTGCGCGTCAGCCCCATCTCCAGCCGCAGCGGTTCAGGTTTGAGCAACTCGTTGATATCATTTACGCCCCAGGGCAGCATCAGTGATTGATGTGTCATCACGCTCATCCTTTTTTATTTGGAAACGATATTGGTTTCCTAAATAAGGCTATGCCGCTATGCTGACTCTGTCAACGATTTCGAGGAACTGTGATGGTAAATAAAGTGGAAGCCGAACCCCGTTCGCGTGGAAGGCCCTCGGCTCCGGAAGGGGAGTTACGCGCGGCGGCAGTGGAGGCCACTCTGGCGTTGTTGCTGACGCAGGGCTATACCGCCACCACCGTGGACGCGGTGGCGAAGTGGGCGGGCATGGCGAAGAAAACCCTGTATCGCTTTGCCGAGAACCGCGATGCGCTGGTGACGCAGGCGATCGCTAGCTGGACCGACGCTTTTGCGCCGGTGTTTGAACAGGACGCCCAGCGGGCGACAGAGTTGCCGACGCTGTTGTCGCAGGGCTTGCAGGCCATTGCGCGACAGGTGCTGAGCGAGCAGGCGGTGGGGATGTTTCGCCTGCTGCAGAGTGAATTTCCGGGGCGTGAAGATTTACTGGCGGCTTATCAGCGCAACGGCATTGAACGGGGCAGGACGATTGTGGCTGACTGGCTGCAGCGCCAGCAACGGCGTGGTTGGCTGCGTGAACTGGATTGCGCGCAAACCAGCGATCTGCTGCTGGCGATGGTGATAGCAGAACCTTTGCGCCAGATGGCGCTTGGTCTGTTGCCGCCGGGCAGCGATATCGACACTCGCATAGCGGCGGCGTTGGCTTTAGTGCTCCCAGCTTTACTTAGGTCACCCTTGTCCGCCGCATAAGAATGGCAGAATTTGCCCGGGGGTTAGCATCGGGGCCAAGCCGCTGATGTAAAAAGGGGCCAGCAGGCCCCTGTAAGGATGATAAAGCGCGCTGTGGCTTAAAGTTTAGGCCCGGCGCTCACCAGTTTTTCCCCTGCGGGGGTGACGGTGTATTTGGCAAAGTTATCGATAAAGCGCTGGGCCAGATCCTGGGCCTTTTCCTGCCACAGCGATTCGTCGGCGTAGGTTTTACGCGGATCGAGGATCGAAGGATCTACCCCCGGCAATGCCTTCGGTACCGCCAAGCCAAAGATTGGCAGGGTGAAGGTGTCGGCGTGCTCGATCTCCCCGTTTAAAATGGCGTCGATGATGCCGCGGGTGTCCTTAATGGAAATACGCTTGCCGCTGCCGTTCCAGCCGGTATTCACCAGATAGGCCTGTGCACCGGCCGCTTCCATGCGTTTGACCAGCACTTCTGCGTACTGCGTCGGGTGCAGCGTCAGGAACGCCGCGCCGAAACAAGCGGAGAAGGTCGGGGTTGGGGTGGTAATGCCGCGCTCGGTGCCGGCCAGCTTGGCAGTGAAGCCGGACAGGAAGTGATATTGGGTTTGTTCCGGTGTCAGGCGTGATACCGGCGGCAATACGCCGAAGGCATCCGCCGTCAGGAAGATTATTTTCTTGGCATGTCCCGCCTTGGATACGGGTTTGACGATGTTTTCGATGTGGTTGATCGGGTAAGAGACTCGGGTATTTTCGGTCTTGCCTGCGTCATCGAAATCGATGCTGCCATCGGCCAGCACCTGCACGTTTTCCAACAGCGCGTCCCGGCGGATAGCCTGATAAATCTCTGGCTCAGCCTGAGGAGACAACTTGATGGTCTTGGCGTAACAGCCACCTTCGAAGTTGAATACGCCGTCGTCGTCCCAGCCGTGCTCGTCATCGCCGATCAGCTGGCGTTTAGGATCGGTGGAGAGGGTAGTTTTGCCGGTGCCGGACAGGCCGAAGAAGACCGCCACGTCACCCTGTTCGCCCACGTTGGCTGAGCAGTGCATCGAGGCAATACCCTGCAGCGGCAGCAGGTAGTTCATGATCGAGAACAGGCCCTTTTTCATTTCGCCGCCGTACCAGGTCCCGCCGATCAACTGTATGCGTTCGGTCAGGTTAAAGGCGACGAAGTTTTCCGAATGCAGCCCCT
The DNA here is from genome assembly GCF_058799445.1 of Serratia sp. GW822-FHT06E05. Taxonomy (NCBI): domain Bacteria; kingdom Pseudomonadati; phylum Pseudomonadota; class Gammaproteobacteria; order Enterobacterales; family Yersiniaceae; genus Serratia; species Serratia sp. GW822-FHT06E05. The sequence goes on along the minus strand of NZ_JBXALM010000001.1, from coordinate 713,620 downwards.
GCTGTTTCCAGTCAGGATTGGTGCATTTGGCTCCGTTCATCACCACAAAGTCCGGCTCGAAATTCTGCAGCTCTTCATCCGACGGGCGGATAAACATGTTTTTGACAAAGTGCGCCTGCCAGGCCACCTCGGTGATGAAACGCACTTTCAGGCGGGTGTCTGCGTTAGCGCCACAGAAGGCATCCACCACAAACAGACGCTTGCCGGAAAGTTGGTTACCCACCAGCGTTTTCAGATGTTGCCACACTTCCGCGGACAGCGGCTGGTTGTCGTTTTTGCCTGTGCCGCTATCAGACCACCAAACGGTATCGCGCGTGGTGTCGTCACGCACGATGTATTTGTCTTTCGGAGAACGGCCAGTGAATTCGCCGGTATCGACGTTGACCGCGCCCAACGTCGTTAACGTACCGCGCTCCAGCGCCGGCAGGTCGGCGCGGGTTTCTTCGATAAACAGTTGTTCATAGCTGGGATTATGGACGATCTCGGTAGCCTGATGGATACCGTAGCGGGCCAGCGTTTGTGGGGTAATCGCGATTGAAGACATATCCTACTTCCTTATTAGTTCTATGCCCTTCGCCTTTCTGACCTCGGCCTTTGAAAGCGATAGGGCATATATTATGTGCCTGCTTTCCGCACGGTGCCGCGTGCAGAGCAAGGCTCGGGTACAAGCTGACCGGATTCAGCTATTTACCGCTCCGGTTCTCATTAATAAACGCACGGATTTTTACTTCCATCTATAGCATAGCAGTGAATTAGCGCCTGATTAATTTAATTACAAAACGCTGACGATAATTAATTAAAACCAACATTGGCGGGGGCTCACAATATTGAGTTAATAAGATGTAATTTGGTTTTGTATTTTTATTTTTTATCATATTGTCAGTGCTGTCCACTATTTTATTTATTATAAATACGCCCATTCCGAAACGTACCTTTTAAAGTTTATAAATTATTTTATATGCCATTAGTCGATCCGCTCCACACTGAACGCTTGTCAGCAGGGTGAATAATGAAACAGATAAATGCAGAAATGACCTGTGAGAAAGAGATACCGCAACCTGATTCATCAGGATTGATTAACCACCTGCGGAAAATGGATATCGGTGCCGTGCCGGTTGCGCTGTTTATCACTATTTGCGCGATTGTCGCCGTATCGGCCTACGCCAACTTCCTGCCAAAGAATATGATCGGCGGCCTGGCGGTGATCATGACGCTGGGCTTTGCGCTGGCGCATTTAGGTAAAAGCATTCCGGTACTGCGTGATATTGGCGGCCCGGCCATTCTGTGCCTGATGGTACCTTCGGTGCTGGTGTACTTTAATTTTTTCCAGCCGAACGTGATGGGCACCGTCCATCTGCTGATGAAAGACGCCAATCTGCTGTACTTTGTGATCGCCAGCCTGGTGGTCGGCAGTATTCTTGGCATGAACCGGGTGATTCTGATCCAGGGCATGATCCGTATGTTCGTCCCGCTGGTGGTGGGCACGGTGACCGCGGTGGCAACCGGATTGTTGGTGGGCAAGCTGTTTGGTTTTACCTTCTATCACACCTTTTTCTTTATCATCGTACCGATCATCGGTGGCGGTATCGGCGAGGGCATTTTGCCGCTGTCGCTGGCGTATTCCGCCATTCTGGGTTCGACACCCGACGTGTACGTTGCACAACTGGCGCCGGCGGCGGTGCTGGGCAATATCTTTGCCATTGTCGCGGCCGGAGTGCTGGCGCGACTGGGCATGAAACGCAAGGCGTTGAGCGGTGACGGCATGCTGATCCGTTCGGCGGAGGAAAACGCGGTATTCGATATCAAGGAAACCAGTGGCAACGTCGATTTCCAGCTGATGGGCGGTGGACTGCTGGTGATTTGTGCCTTCTTTATCGTCGGTGGCCTGTTCGAACATATCGTGCATATTCCCGGTCCGGTACTGATGATTCTGTTTGCGGTGCTGTGCAAATATTGCCGGGTGATCCCAACCTCAATGGAAACCGGTGCGCACAGTTTTTATAAGTTCGTCTCCACCGCGTTGGTGTGGCCGCTGATGATTGGCCTCGGTATGCTGTATGTTCCGCTGGAAAGCGTCGTGGCGGTGTTCTCGGTCGGTTATGTGGTGGTATGCGGTTCGGTGGTGTTGTCGATGGGGCTGGTGAGTTTCCTGATTGCGCCTTACCTGAAAATGTTCCCGGTTGAAGCGGCGATTGTTACCTGCTGCCACAGTGGCTTAGGCGGTACCGGCGATGTCGCCATTCTCTCCGCATCCAACCGGATGGGCCTGATGCCATTTGCACAAATCGCCACGCGCATCGGCGGTGCTTCCACCGTTATCGGCGCCACGCTGTTATTGGGTTGGTTAATTTGAATCCGGGCCAAATTAAGGATTGCCGGGGTGGATTGCCCCGGTTTTTTTATTTTCGCCTGCCGCTAATAATAAGCACTCAAACGGAGTCGGAATTGAAGGTAATATTTTAATCAGATAGTTCTGTATTTTAATGAAAAGTGTCTATCCTGTTATTTAAGGGATTATCGTTCTCATTAAGAGTGCTCATGGAGGGTGCCAACCGCATTAGCGAGATCCCCGTATTTATTCAGCACCGGAACACGGCCATTAAGGCCATCCGACAGTGATCGTAGCGACTCACTGAAATGACGAATATGGAGATACTCTAATGTCATCAAGCAATCAACGCGTTAACCCATCGGCAGAAGCTACAAGCGTATTGGCCCTTCAAGGAGCCTATAAGGCTGATAGCGATCATGAATTGAACGTCATTCACCCTTCGAAAAGTTTTGAAGATGCCGGGTTGGCATTGATCCGCGGCGACCGCAGTTGGCACGACAAAGGTGTGACCGATACCGCGGTTAACCTGAGTTACAGCTTCTGGGAACAGGCGCCAGGCAACATGTCTAGCATGGGGATCGGCGGCTTCAGCAGTTTCAATGAACAGCAGCGCGAACAGGCGAAACTTTCGCTGCAATCCTGGTCGGATGTGGCCAATATCACGTTTACCGAAACCAGCGATACCCAAAGTGCCAATATCAAATTTGGCCTGTTCGATGTCAGTTCACGCGGCTCCTATGCCTTCGCCTATAACCCCGATACCTCCCCATCGGTGGCTGGGCAAACCTGGTACAACGCCACAAGCAATGTGTTCGCCAATAACCTGATCCATGAAAACGAATATGGCCGTCAGACGTTGACGCATGAAATTGGCCATGCGCTGGGGCTCCAGCACCCTGGGGATTACAACGCTGCCCCGGGTGTGAGCATCACTTACAACAATGACGCGACCTATTTTGAAGACAGCCGCGCCCACAGCGTGATGAGCTACTTTGGTGAAAGCAGCACCGGCCAAGATTTCAAAGGCGCTTACTCTTCGGCTCCGCTGTTAAATGACATTACGGCGATCCAGCAGTTCTATGGCGCCAATATGTCTACCCGCAGCGGCGACACGGTTTACGGCTTTAATTCCAATACCGATCGTGATTTTCTCACCGCCACCCACGCGCAGGATAAAATCGTGTTCAGCGCCTGGGATGCAGGCGGTACGGACACCTTTGATTTCTCAGGTTTTAGCCAGAATCAACGTATTAACCTCAACGAGAAGTCCTTCTCCGACGTGGGCGGCCTGGAAGGGAACGTGTCTATTGCCGCCGGCGTGACCATCGAAAATGCGTTTGGGGGATCCGGCAACGATGTGATCATCGGCAACGCCACCAATAACATTTTAATCGGCGGCGCGGGGGACGACATTCTGTACGGCGGCGGTGAATCGGATCATCTGTTTGGTAATGAGGGTAAGGACACCTTCGTTTATTTCGCCGCCAACGAATCACGTGCTGATGCGCCGGATTGGATCGTGGATTTTGTCAGCGGTGAAGACAAAATCGATCTGACGCTGTTCAACACCGGCAGCAGCAATGGCATCGAGTTCGTTAGTCAGTTCAGCGGTAAGGCCGGTGAAGCCTTGTTAACTTACGATGAGCTCAATCACGTCAACGATGTGGCAATCAATCTGGGAGGTGGGTTCGACAGCAGTGACTTCCTGGTGAAAGTGATTGGCCAGCCGCTGGTGGAGAGCGATTTCGTGCTGGTTTGACGGTTGCAGGCAACAAAAATAGTGCTTTATTGGGAAAAACACGACAATTCCTATTAATTTCGTCACGTTAGCCTGACATAGTAGCGCACAGAAGGCCGGGCTTGCATACCTCGGGCTTCTGCCGAATCGCCAACCAATCCGGTTGGCGATTCATTTTCCATCTTTCAGCATGTTGATCGCCGCGCTTATCAGGATCCGGCGTTCAATGTCGTTGCTTTCGGCCAGTTGCTGCGCCAGGTGTTTTGCCAGCGTTTCGACCGATAAAACCTCGCCGCGATGACGCAACTGCATCACGCTGTCGCCGATCAAACGCGCCACTTCATCCCACACGGTTTTTATCTCCTGCTCCGAGAACATCATGGGTTACCTCGGCTGGGTGATTTTTGGTCAATGTAGCAGTTGAGGTCAGGGGGCGCCACCGTACCGATCGCACAATGCCAAAACCGGATGCATAAAAAACAAGCCATCAGTATTTCTTCTGGTTTTTTCGTCCAATACTAACAGTGTCGAATATCTGGAGGATGAATGATGAGACTGGTCGATAAACTGGCTGAGTACCATCGCCGGAGCCGGCGGGCTGAAGCGCAACATTGGCTGTACCGTTTATGGCTGCCGCAAGGGGAGGCGAGAATCACCTATTTACGCGAGTTGTTGGAGCCTGAGGCTAAGCAACCCGCGAAGCGGGAACACTGAAAGAAGGCGTGTCAGTATCCGGCCGGACTGGCGTTACTCGAGAATATCTTCGATCTCTTCAAGCACCTGGTGACCCAGGTCGGTGGTGATCATCAAAATACCGCAGACCAAAATAACCAGCGCCAGCAGCAGTAAGGCGATTTGTACGCCGTTGCCATTTCGTTTTGCCATGGGGCCTGCTCCTTGCCGTTAGCCGAAAACTATTGCCGCCCAGCGCAATAACAGTAGGGCGAGACAGATCAGCAATAATATTAAAAACATCTTCCAGTGCTTGCTGCGCATGCGTTTGGTGGTCAATGTGACCTCCTGTTTAGTGATCAGCTGAAATACCAGCCGCCGATAGCAAAGATTACAATCATCACCACCGCCAGAACTTTTAACAGGTCGCTGAAGGTGTCATCGGGGTCTTTGTCGTCATTCTTCATTTTACCGCCTGGCCGTTAGCCATTGAGTGAATTGCGTTCACAGTATGCCTGTTGTCCCGGCATAGGCACAGGGGTTTACCCCAAACAGCCGTTAAAAGAGCCCAATAAGGCGGCTGCGGGCTGAATTCGGCAGTGCAGGCAGCGCCGGATACGTTGTACTATTCTGTCTGCACAATGATTTATTTAAAAAGGTATGGCAATGGCGAGCGAAATTCCGAAGAAATATGAAAACACCGAGCGTTGGGCGTTCGGCAAGACCGAGCAGCAGGCCGACGACGTGGCCAAGCTGATCCTGGACGGCACCAAGACGGCAACCTGCTCCAATCTGGACGGCGAAGGCATCCCGCTGGCTGGTGATGTATTTGTGGTGGTGGATGGTAAAGGTCAGCCGGTTTGCGCGGTGGAACTGACGTCGGTAGAGATGAAAACCTACGATCAGGTTGATGAGGCCCATGCTTTTGCCGAAGGGGAAGGTGACCGTTCGCTGGCCTATTGGCGTAAAGAGCTGCAGAGCTTCTTTGAAGAATATGAGCTGTTCTCACCGGACATGACGCTGGTGCTGATGAATTTCAAAGTCACAGAGACTTTCTGATTTGACGTCCCCCGTTCCTTACGTCTGCCAATGGGCGACGCCTGAGCTGGCGGCCGACCTGATTGCCGGGCGCGTGACGCTGGCGGATGACGCTAACTGGGCGCTCAGCGGCGCGCACGACCGGGCTGAATATATCGAATGGGCGAATCACGTTTGCGGTATGGCCTGCCTGAGAATGGTGTTGAGCCACCGCGACGGCGATGCGCCGCCGCTGTTGGAGCTGGCGCGCCGCAGTTTGCCTTATGGGGCTTACGTGCGTGAGGGGGATCGCATCAAGGGGCTGATTTATGCGCCCTTTGTCGACTTTGTGCGTGAGCAGTTCGCCCTGGAGGCGGAGGTTCAGGTGGGTATTGAGGCGCAAGCGCTGCCACAGCTGTTGGCGCAGCGACGCTATTTTATGGCCTCGGTGCACCCTGGCATCCGCTGGCCCGAACAGACACCGCCACAGCGGGGCGGCCATCTGGTGTTGATTACCGCCGCTGAGGCGCAGAGCGTGACTTTTCACAATCCGTCTGGCGATCGGCCGCAATCGCGCCAACAGGTCACTTTACCGTTGGGCAGCTTTGCCCGCTTTTTCGCCGGGCGCGGTATCGCAATAGCATAAAAAAACGCGCGTTGTTCCCAGCGAAACAGCGCGCGTTCTCAGATATTCCATCATTCAATCCAACCGCATTACCCAGGCATCGGTCTGGCGATCGTAATGCTGCTTATACAGCAGCGATTGCTTGCCATCGAGTATTGCCGGGATGCTGGTGTGCTCATCCCAACCGTCTAACTGCATGCACAAATCGGGATCCGACTTGCAAGGTATCGCCAGTGTACTGACCTGCTCGGGCGAGGAGGACAAATGTGCGTCATCAACCTCGAAACTGCCTATTTTCACCACGGTTTTGCCCATTGGAACTCCTTGCTTGCTGTGCTGGTATGAGGTGTGACCAGTTGGGTCATCTTAATCAGCATAGCTAAATGAGCAAAAAATGCCACATAAAAAATACAAACTGGCAACATGAGCATTCAGCGGCTAGCGCAGGGGCTTAATACTCCACGACAAAACTCAGGTTGTCCTGGTAGGTGCCCACCGGCACTTCGGTTTGCGCCTGGTTGATTTGCGCCAGGTAGGGAATGCTTTGCGCCAGCCCTGTGCCAGAGCCTGCTTGCTTGTTAGCGCTGTTCCACACCGTGGTGGTGTTGGGCAGGTAAATTTGATACTGCAGATAGTTGCTGGTGCCACTTTTCATTCGCCGCCATCCGGTGACGGGGTTATTACCATCGGTAAAGTAGGTATTGTACCCCTCGGTTTTAGTGCAGGTGAGGGTGATGCTTTGGTTCACCGGATTAAACTGACCGACCAATGCCATGCTGCCGAAATTGACGTTTTGCGCGGTACCCAGCAAACAATCTTTGGTGATCGTCAGGCTGATGTTCACGGTGCTGGGCTTATTGGTGCCGTCCCACCAGATGCAAAGCCCAATCAGACCCAGGCCGCAGATATGGTAATTCCATACCAGGTTGACGGTATCGGTATAGGTACCTGCGCGCACGTTAGCCCCGGCGGTAGTTTTGATATACAGCGGGAAATTGACGTTGGGCGAGATCAGGATCAGCGTTAACAGGTTCAATGAACTGTAATCAATGGTTTGTCCGACGCTGTAGGGATATTGGTAATTCGCATCGGGGTAAATCAAATAAGGAATCTGATCGCCGGAACCGTCGGTATTAGCCAGCGCCATATTGTGGGTGGTCGAGTTGATTTTAACCGTCACGGTGTTTTGCGTCAGCAGCGACAGGCCAAGGCCGCTGCAGTTGAGCCCGGCGGTACCTTGAGCGCTGAGCGAACCGTTGTAGACGGCAAAAGAGCTGCTGCCGGGCAGCGTCACGGCACCGTTGGTGGTGGTACAGTCGGCGAGCGCCTGGCGGGCTGTGAGCAAGAGCAGCGCCAGCAATAACGCCTTGGTTCCACGGATCATATTTGTCTCCATAATGAGTTACTGGCAAACGATCGGACCGATGCTTTGGATACCCTGGGTTTTGGTCAGGTTGAATTGCGCCTGGCAAGGGGCACTGCCGTCTGCCGGGATAACGCTCAGCCGGTTTTGCAATTGCACCGGATCCACATACACCATGCCATCCCAACCGACGTAGCTTTGCTGTTTGCTGCCGATAACGGCCACTTCACTGCCATTAGCCAGTGGTTTGCCCTGGGCGTCGACCAGCTTGACGTCGGCGGCGGAAATGTGCTGGATGGGAAAATCGACCAGAAAACCGCTGTGATCGCGGATTGCCACGGTCTTCTCTACCGTGGGAACCGCCACGTCTGCAGGCAGGTTGAGCGGATCGATTTGGAATTTGGCGTGGTAGTAGGAAGTGACGGTTGGCACCAGCAAATAGCCCTTGGCGTTGGTCACCCCGATTAACTGATTTTCATAGCGGACCGGGATGTCCGGGTAGCCCTCGGTAGAGATCAGGGCGAAGGCGTCATTGATGGTGTTAGTGGCATACAGGTCGCCTTTCATCGCCACCAGCGAGCCGCTCACTTCGCCCCAGCGGGTATAATCATTGCTGTTGCCGTACATCCCGCCGCGGGCTTCGAGCAGGCGGGTACGCCAGGTGATATCGGCCTGGCTATAGCTGTCGCTGCTCTGTCCGTCCGCATAGGCCAGGTTCCAGCCCAAACCACCGTCGGTCGGCGCGGCACGGCTGTAGCTGACGCGTTGGTTCCAGCGATTGTTGTTGTCACGAGAGGCGCTGACGCTGGCGGTACCCCAACTGTCGAAGGGAATGGACAGTTGCAGTTGGGCGCTGTAGCCGCTGCTGCCGATTTCACGGTTCACTGATGCATACAGACTGGTATTGCGCCACAGCGAGATGCTGTAGGAGAAGTTGACCAGACGAGTGCGTTGGCCAATGGCGTCACGGACATCGAAATAGCCGGCGCCAATGCTACCGAATCGGTTCAGACCGATACTGCCGGTCAGTTGATCGGTACGGCGGCTCAGACGATAGTCACTTTTATACACCGAAATATCACCGAAGCCGGCACTGCGCAGGATGCGCTGAGCATTCAGACTGTAATAGCGGTTGCTGTAGGTGTAGCCGATGCTGCTTTGATCGCCATGATTGGAGCTGTATTTATAGACCGGCTGCGGATCGGGCTGCGGGATAGGTTGACCGGTCAGGGGATCGTAGTAGTTGGGTTGTTGCGAAGGTTGATAATCGTTAAAGGCATTATCGCTGGCCTGGCTGTAGCTGTACGAGGCATTGAAAACGCCCCATTGACCAAGGCGAATATTCGCACCTGCGCCACCCACCGCCAATTCCGCTGCGCCTTCGGCGCGGCCTTCCAGAGTCAACCAGTCAGTGACACCGTAACGTCCGCTGCCGCTGGTCACCCACTGGCCATAATCTGCAGAGCTCATGCCATAATTGCGTCGCAGGGCACCGGCGGACAGGCTGAAATCGCTCATGCCGGTCTGCAACAGGTTACTGGCGACATAAAACGGCACCACGGTACTGACTTGTCGGCCCAGTGCATCGGTGGTGACCACGGTGGCTTGGCCCGCGCCGTTAATGTAGGGCACGGTATCCAGGGTGAAAGGACCGGGGTTAACGCTGGTGCTGCTGTTTTTATAGCTGTTGATATACAGATCGACGCTGCTGGGCAGTGCCGCCTGGCCCGAGAACTGCGGTAGCGGATAGGTGATCAGGTCTGGCCGGGAAGCAAAATTACGCGCCAGCTGGACGCCGCCGATACGCACCGAACTGCTCCAGGTCAGGGCGCCGGTGGTGAGATCGCCGGCGGTATAGCTAAGCAGGCGGTCATCATCATTGTAGCGCCACTGACTGTCGTAGCGGATATAACGGTTGTCCTGCTCACTGTTGGCGGAGGTGTTAAAGCTGCCGCGGAAAATACCGGTGTTCGACACCACGCCAAAGCCATCGAACAGCCGTTGTTCTGTCCAGGCAGAAAGAGAGCCCGGCTGGCCGTTGGCGCTGCTTTGGCTGGCGTACAAATCGTAATTGAACAGCAGGCCGAGACTGCTCTGCGCCGGCAGGCGATCCAGTGGGTTCTGAGCGTTGAATTTTTGATTGGGTAGCCAGTCGTTGGGGACGTTGATCATCAACTGTTGGGTTTCACCGCTGTAGGTGACGTCCACTTTCTCTAATTGGTCGACGGCAATTTCTTTCGCCTGTTTATCCGCTACCGGCAGGCCGGCGTCGAGCAACTGCTGTGGTGTGAGGTAATAGTGGCCGCCGCGATAGGTCACTGGCACCACTTTCCCGGTCTGACGACCATTGACCACCGGCTCCAGATACAGGGTGGTATCCGGCATGCTGATGGCGCTGGGCGGCGGCGGCAGATCGTCGGCGCAAGCGTACGGTAGCCACGGCGTGGCCACTGCGCACAGTACGGCGAATGCTAACGGCTTCAGCCCGAACCCGTTACGCCTGGGGGACGGTATCCTGGTTAACGGCACATCAAGCTCAATAAGCGGTTAAGGTTATCGGCTGTTTGTTATCGTTGACCGTGGCTTGCAACTGACCGCTGCTGAAACTGCCCGATGCCGGCAGGGCAAAGCGCATCTGCGAACCGGGCAACACATACCCCATCAGACCGGCATTAAGCGTTTTTCCCTGCATCGTCACTTTGGAGATACGCGCATGTACGATGCCCTGGTTGCGCACCTCCAGCCAACGTTGGCTACTCTGTTGCAACAGACGGTAGCTGAGCTGCGGCTGGTTGGCGGTGGCGTAATCGCGCGGTTTTTCTGAGTCTTGCTTGGTCCAGACCCCTTTACCGCTGACAAACAACGGGACTGAATAGCGCATCTGGAATTTCAGCCCCATCTGCGCCCCTTCTGGCGCGGATTGACTGCCTGAATCTTTTACCGGGACTTCATCAATCAGAATACGGTAGGCACGCTCCTGCCCGGCGGGCGGCGGGGTTTGTTTAACCAGCCGGATCAGTTGGCGTTTTCCTGGTGCAATTGAGGCAACCGGCGGGCTGGCGATGACTTCGCTTTGGTTGCTGTAGTCGTCTTTACCGGCGGTCTGTTTCCAGCCGAGCACCCGCACTTGCATATAGACCGGCTTGCTGTCCCGATTTTCCAACCATAGCGCCGTCGCGGGTTGTTGATCTTCAATCACTGGATCGATGGGCCAAATCAGGATCGACGCGGCGGCCAGAGCCTGTTGTTGGCCGACAATCAGCAGCGCTGCCGTCAGTGGCAGTCGGAAGGGTATGCGCATGGCTAAATCCTTATTCAAAATACTAATAAGTGACCGTCAGTAAGACCGTATCGCTGTATGTGCCACTGGTGGGCAGGGTACTGGTCGAGAACAAACGGGCATAAACTTTTATTTCCTGGGTGCTACCGGTCGCGGCGACGACCTCTGTGGTGCCGCCGTTACTGCCATCGCCCCAAATGGTGGAATAATTACTGTCCTGGTAAAGCTGATAAATCAGGGTCTCGGGGGTCAGGGTATTTTTCAATTTGCGCCCGGCGGAGATAGAACCGGTGACATTGTTGCCGATGCCAAGCGCCAACGTGACGCTCAGACCTGGGTTGCAGCGAAACAGCACGGAACCGGCCCCCGAACTGGAAACTATGCTGATATTGCTGGCTAACGAGGAGATCTGTCCAAAGTTGAGGTTGCCGAAGGTGGTGACATCGCTGCTGCCGCTGCCCAAAATACAGCCTTTCACTACCGTCGCGTTGACGGTAAGCGCCTGGGTTTTTTGCTGATCGTTGACACCCGTGTCGCCCAGTACCGGCGGCGTTATCATCCAGAGCAGTAAACCACCGCTTAAAATACGCATTACCCTTACCAATTGATGGTGACCTGCACGGTGTCGGTGTAGCTGCCGATCGGAGGAGTGGATTGCACCGGGATCATGCCATACACCGGTAACCAGTTATCCTGACCGTTGGCGGTTTGCGATACTCCGGTCAAATTATCCCAAATGGTGCTGTGGGCGCTGGTGGTATACAGGTTGTAGTTCACCTGTTGGCCAGCGGCACTTTTCAGGTAACGGGCCGCGGTGTTACCGCTTTGCCCGCCGCCCAGCAGGACGTTGTAACTGGTGCCGTTGTTGCATTTGACACGAATGGCGCCCGCGTTTTGTTGCCCGGCAATACTGACGTTGGTAGTGAGGAAATAGACCGTACCAAAGTCCAGCGAACCAAAGCTGACATTGCCGCCCGAGTTGCTGCCTGCTTCACAGGCCTTCAACAAGGTGGCACTGACGCCGATGGTGGCGGTTTTGCTATCCGCGTTCACCGCCAGGCTCAGCGTCAGCAACCCAAAAACAAAAAGGGCTTGCCGCACTGTTACCAGGTTACCGTCATCGTCACGGTATCGTTGTAGGTGTCAGGATCTGGCGTAGTGGCCGCCGCCGGGACACGACCATAGACAATTAATGGAACCGCTGCGCCGGTACCGGTGCCGGTCAGGGCATTGGCGCCGCTAGACCAGGCGGTAGCGCGGGCCGAATCCTGATAGAGGTTGTACTTGATCAATGCGCCGGCCGTACTGGCCATTTGGCGTTGGTTACCGGCACCTACGTGCAGACCGTTGTTCAACGCCACGGTATAGGCGGTGCCTGTAGTACAGGTCAGCGACAGGGTACCTGCACCGCCGGAACCGGTTGCGCTGGCGTCAATAATGTTGGACAGGGAAGAGTAAGTCCCGAAGCTAATGGCGCCAAAGTCGTTGGCGCTACCCGCGCTGTTTCCACCGCCGACTACGCAACCCGCGCCGATGGTTAAGGTTACGCCCAGGTTGCCCTGAATAGTGCCTGCTGCGTTAGCTGCGCCGTTTGCGCACAGCAGGGTGGCTACCGAGGTCAATGCCATCAGAGTTTTTTTCATATTAGTTTCCTTGCTGTGTAAGGGAGAACCCCACAAAAGCGCCGCCCGGAACCGGGTTAAACGCATTAATTTATTTACAGTTTAATTAATAGAATAAGAATGCTGAATTGTCTTGGTCAGGAGCCAAAAATTATCTTTATTTTTGAAAGGTGTCGGTATATTTGGCAAGTCGGGAGGATAATGCCGAAAAGGGTAAATGATTAGAATAATAATATTCCCCTATCGGAATATTATTAGCGCCATTAACTGGCCGGCATTTCCCGGCCAGTTTCAGCGCATCTACTGATGAAAATCCAACGCGCCGTCGCGAACCAGTTCGCGGGGCAGATTATTTTTTATCCGGCTGCCGATGCGTTTAGCGATCCCCAGTGGCTGTTGCTGATAGGTCACAATACATTCATCGGTCAGCGGCGGTGAGTCCGGGTATAGGTCGCGGCCGTGATACCACTCCTGCGCCAGTGTGGCATCCAGCTCAAAGCGCTGCTTACCGTCAGCCGCCGCCAGCGCGATCACCGCTTCGTGCTGCCAGCGATAGCCCTTGGTGAAGCGTTCGGCCAGTTTCAGCCCAATGCGGGAAAAACGTACTTTGTTGACGAACGTTTCCAGCTCGGCGGGGAACAGCCAAATCTCTTTATCGCGCGCCCACAGGCGGCTGGTTTCATCCCAGACCAACCCGGAAGCAGCGGCGGCCTGGGCGATTTCAGCAGAGTCCTTGGCGGAAAGCGGCGCGAACGGGAATTTGCCCAGCTTATAGCTTGGTTTCGCCAACGCGGGCACGGAGTGATGTTTGCGCAGGCGGGCCACGAAAAAGCCTTCGCTGTCGTAGATCTGTGGGAACACGTGCAGGAAGCCTTCGGCGGTCAGGGCCTGTTTGGCGCCTGGGAACAGTTCGCCCAATGGCTCGACGCTGACCGCGTCGCCATAGGTCGCCAGCAACCCGTTGACGATCTGCTGGTTTTCCTGCGCGTTGAGCGTGCAGGTGGAGTAGACCATGACGCCACCCGGTGCCAGGGCATGGAAGGCGCTGTCGATCAATTCGCGTTGCGTCTCGGCGATGGAGGCAACGCTCTCCGGCGACCAGTTGCTCATGGCGTCCGGATCTTTGCGTACTACGCCTTCACCGGAGCAGGGTGCATCCAGCAGAATGGCGTCGAAGCTTTCCGGTAGTGCGGCGCCGAATACCCGCCCGTCAAAGTGGGTGAGCGCCGTGTTTTTAACCCCGCAGCGGCTGATGTTGGCATGCAGCACCTTGACCCGGCTGGCGGAATATTCGTTCGCCACAATGCCACCCTGGTTGTTCATCAAGGCCGCAATCTGAGTGGTTTTGGAACCCGGCGCGGCGGCGACGTCCAGCACCCGACGTGGCGTTTCCCCTGCGGCGAACAGTGCGCTGACCGGCAGCATCGAGCTGGCTTCCTGAATGTAAAACAGGCCGCTCAAGTGTTCCGCCGCGCTACCCAGCCGCAGTTCCTCGTCTTTGCGTTCGATCCAAAAGCCTTCCGCACACCAGGGGATCGGCTCCAACTGCCAGTCGTAATCCTGCACCAGCGTCAAAAAGTCGGCAACGCTGATCTTCAGCGTATTCACTCGCAGGCTGCGGCGCAGCGGGCGTTGGCAGGCGGCAATAAAATCGTCCATCGACAGGTCGGCGGGCATGATGGCACGCGTCGCGTCGAGAAAGGCGGGCGGCAAATAAACGGAGGCAGGTTTGGCCACGGGGTGAGCTCTCTGGCAGCTGTCAAAATAAGGGCGGAAGTTTACCACAAAGCTGGAAACAGTAGGGGCCCAGCATTGCTGAGCCCCTGAGAAGGTGACTTATTTTTTACTCTTTAGGGATGGCGGTGCCCCAGTCTCTCCAGTCCTTAGGTTCCTCCGCATTCAGCATAAAGTGCTTGTGCGGCGTGGCCTTAGGCGCCAGCGGAATGCTTGGCGGGGTGGCGAAAGCAATGCCGCCGCGAATGAACTGCTGGAAGGTGCCGCTCTTGATCACGCCGCCGGTCAGGCCAAACTGCAGGTTATAGCCGGAGGCTTGCCAGAACACGCTGTTGTTGCGAACCAGATATTGGTATTTCTTGCTGATGCGCAGCGCCACGTGGATGCGATCGGACATGGCCCCCAGATAGAAACCGGTGACGGTGCCCACTTCCACGCCGCGGAACAGCACCGGGGTCCCAATCTGCAGCGAGCCGGTTTCGGCCGCGTCAAGGATCACGCTTAGACCGTCCAGATAGCGCGAGTCGGTGATGCTGGCTTCCTGTAGCTCAAAGCTGCGCAGCTCGCGCCCGCGACCCGGTTCCACGTTGATATAAGGTTGCAGCAGGGTATCGAGGTTGCTGACTCCGGCGGCGGAAATCTCCGGCGAGACAATCGAGAATCGACTGCCCAGGCGTGCGAAGGTCTGGACGTATTCCGGATACAGCACCGCCTTGGCCAACACTTCATTTCGCTCTGGCGCCAGCTTCAACGAATCTACCTGGCCGATATCGATGCCGAGATAGCGCAGCGGCATACCCGGCGACAGTTTGCTGGCGTCGTAGGTTTTCAGGATGATCTGGCTACCCACCGCGCGGGCGGCGGTTTCCGTGGCGTACAGTACGCGTTTGGCGCCTTTGTCCAGCGTCACGCCCTGCAGGTTGTCGAAACTTATGGCGCCTTTCAACGCGCGGTTAAGCGGGGATGCCTGTACCGTCAGACCGTTGCCGTTCAACTGCACCTTGGCACCGCCCTCGGCCCAGAAGATGCTTTCACTGGTCAGCAGCTTGCGGTATTCCGGGCTGATATAAACATCGACTTCAAACTCGTTGGCCTTGGGGCGCACGTTAACAATTTCGCCCACCTGGAATTTGCGGTACAGCACCACCGAACCGGCCTGCACGTCAGGCAGGCTGACGGCGTTCAGCGTCAGGGTCGGCGTTGGGCTGTTACCGACGATGCCGGCTTCGGCCTTTTCGGTATTGCCGTACAGAGGATACTGGCCTACTGGATCGCCTTTGCTGCCGGGGATGATGCGCACGCCGCCGTCCAGCCATTCCTGCGCGCTGGCACCCAGCACTTCCATGCCATCGAGCCCCAGCTTGACGTCGACGCGGCTGTTGACCACGAACTTGCTGTCTTTATGCAGCAGGCGGCGATATTGGGCTTCCACGGCGGCGGTGAATACCACGCCGCTGTCGGTCAATGCGCGGCTCATTATTTGGCCGACCTTGACGCCATGAACCACTAGCGGCTGGCCAACGTCGATGCCATAGCTTTGCGGCGCGTTGAGCGTTACGGTCAGCACGCCCGGCTGTTGCAGTAGGGTTTCGCTGCTGTCCAGCACGTTGAAGTGCTGCTGCGGCTCGCCTTCGCCCGGCACCAGCTCCAGCGTATTGCCGGTCAGCAGCTGGCTGAGTTTAGCGTCGTTAAGGCTCAAGCGCGGGCTGCGCATGACGATCCGCGTACCGCTGCGCATTAAATCCACCACCGACGGATCGATGGTCAGTTCGCCGGTGACCTTACTGTCTTGTTCCAGCGTCAGTTTGGTCAAAGTACCTACCTGCAGCCCCTGATAAATCAGCGGCGTGTGATTTTCACTCAGGCTGTTACCGCTGGGCAAATCAAGCGTAATGTTAACGCCACGCTGGCTGTGCGCCAGATCCGGGTAGAGGGTATAACTTTGATCGGCCTTGGCCTGTTGACCGTCGAGCGGTGAATCAAAAGCGATGGCGCCGTTAACCAGCGCGGCCAGGCTTTCCATCTGCACCGAGGCGCCCGACAGGCTGAAATCGCCCTTAAAGCCGGAAACGTTCCAAAAACGGCTGTTGCCCTTCACCAGATTGGCAAAGCGGCGATCGATCAGCACATCGATAGTGACGCCTTTATTCCCTTCGGAGATGGTGTAGTCATACACCTTGCCGACCGGAATTTTGCGGTAATAGACCAGCGAGCCGGTATTGAGCGACCCCAGATCGTCGGCATGCAGGTGAATCATCAGCTCGCCGGTGTTCAGCCGGTATTTGGGCTGAGTATCGAGGGCGGTGAAGTGGGTTTGCGGCTGCCCGCTGCCCGGCATCATGCCAATGTAGTTGCCGCCGACCAGCGCATCCAGGCCTGACACGCCCGCCAATGAGGCTTTTGGCGTAACCAGCCAAAATTGGGTGCCGTCGCGCAACGAGTCTTCCAGATCGCTCTTGATGCTGGCTTCGACCACGATGCTGCGCAGATCCTTGCTTAGGCTGATGCTCTGTACGGTGCCGACTTCTACCCCTTGATAGCGCACCGGGGTACGGCCAGCGACGATGCCTGCCGCAGACTGAAAATCAATGGTCACCGTGGTGCCGCGTTCCTGGAAATTGCTATAGACCAGCCACCCCGCAATCAGCAGGGCAATAAACGGCAGTAACCAGAATGGCGAAATGCGGCGCTTGTTTTTGACCCGCGCTTCAGTCGGTGTATTCGGCGTTTCCTGTTGCATGTGCATCCCAAATCAATCGGCTATCCAGCCACTCTACGGCAAGAATAGTTAAAATAACCGCAGACCCAAAGTAAAAGGCTGCCGGTCCCATAGTAAAAGATAACAACTGGTCGCGGTTCACCAGCGACATCATCAGTGCAATAACGAACAAATCGAGCATTGACCAGCGGCCGATCCAGGTCACCAGCCGCAGCAAGCGAATGCGCGTTTTCAGGCTGTGCGAGGTTTTGAAATGGATACTGAACAATATCGTGATCAGCACAAGGACCTTGGTAAAGGGCACCAGCACGCTGGCGATAAAGACGATGGCGGCGATCGGCACATTGCCGGAGCTTGCCAGTGACACCACCCCAGAGAATATAGTGTCTTCCATCCGGGCGCCATTGGCGTAAATGATCGATATCGGCAACAGGTTGGCCGGGATCAGTAAAATCATTGCCGCAATCAGCGCCGCCCAGGTTTTTTGCAGGCTGTAGGGCTGACGGTGACACATGGGCACATGGCAGCGCGGGCAGCGTCCGCGCTCATCGGGATAACCGGTGAAATGGCACGACAGACAAATATGCAGTGCCGTCGGCGGGCCCTCTGGTTGCTCTTGCGGGTAGTAGCGTTCCCACAGCTGTTCCAGATTGACGTGGATCAGCGTCAGAATACTGAGCAGGGTGAGTGACAGGTAGGCGATCAGGGCGCTGCCGGCCTGGATATCGGCATACTCTTTGACCTTGATGGTTGCCACGGCCATGCCAATCAAATAAATATCGAGCATCACCCACTCTTTTAACCGTTCCAGCATCAGCAGTACCGGGCGCAGGTTCATGCCCAGCGCATGGCCGAAACGCAGGTACAGAAGTGACAGCGCCAACGTCAGTGGAGCACCTATGGTGCAGAACGCCACCATGCTGGCGGTGATAGGATCACCCTGGCGGCTCATCTGCCAGATGCCTTCCAGCAGGCTGGCGTCGATACGTACGCCCAGCAAGCGGATGCTGATCAGCGGTTCGCTGAAGGCGAAGGGCATCAGCAGCAACATGGTGACCGCCATGGCGGTCAGTCGAGTCATCGACCAGTCGCGTCCGCTGACCACCTTCGCATCACAACGCGGGCAGTAGGCTGCCTGTTTACCGCTGAGCGGCGGCAACACAAACAGCAGGTCGCATTCGCAACAGCGCTGGTGGCGTGCTTTGGAAAGTGGGCCGGTGATAGCGTGTATTTTCATCATGAGAAAAGCTGCCCTATAGCTCGCCGCAACAGTTAGCGTAGCTGAAAAATAAATCTGTCCGTGCTCATCGGTTCAAGCGCCGGGCGGCAAAACAGGGTTTCAGACCGGCAAACATACCTTGCCCGGTAGGGTTTTGTGAAGCAACAGATGATTAACCTTGTGGCTATAGGCATTTAATGCTTATTTTATAGGGCTTAAGATTTGGGCTTCTGGCCATCTTCACGGTATTAATGGTTAACACATGACAAAAGAACAATTCTACGCGGAATTAAAACGTGATTTGTGCGCGCTGCTTGACGGGGAAACCAACTTTATCGCCGCGTTGTCCAACGCCAGTGCGTTGATCAACGAGCGCCTTGATGACGTCAATTGGGCCGGTTTTTATCTGATGGACGGTGCGCAATTGGTGCTCGGTCCGTTCCAGGGGAAAATCGCCTGCGTACGTATTCCGGTAGGTAAGGGCGTGTGCGGGACTGCCGTGGCGGAAAACCGCGTGCAACGTGTTGGTGATGTCCATGCTTTCCCAGGCCATATCGCCTGTGACGCAGCCAGTAATGCAGAAATTGTGCTGCCGCTGAATGTTAGCGGTCAGATTATCGGCGTTCTTGATATCGACAGCACAGTTTATCAACGTTTCGACGAACAGGACGAAAGGGGCCTGGAAGCAGTGGTGGCGGGGCTTTGTGCGCAGCTGGAACAGTGTGATAGTGCGAAATATGTCACTGTGACAGCAAGTTGATCTACGGTTAACGTGGCATTTACCGATGGCGTCATTATAATGACGCCTGTTCATGCCTGCGCTGGTTGGCAAACCCGTTGTAATCAGGAAATTTCATGGAAAATCAACCTAAGTTGAACTCTAGTAAAGAAGTCATTGCTTTTCTTGCCGAGCGTTTTCCGCTCTGCTTTAGCGCCGAGGGCGAAGCTCGCCCGTTGAAAATCGGTATTTTTCAGGATCTGGTCGAGCGTGTTCAAGGGGAAGAGAACCTCAGCAAAACGCAATTGCGTTCTGCCCTGCGCCTGTACACCTCTAGCTGGCGTTACCTGTACGGCGTCAAAGTTGGCGCGCAGCGCGTCGATTTAGACGGCAACCCGTGCGGTGAACTCGAACAGCAGCATGTCGATCATGCCCGCCAACAGCTTGAAGAAGCGAAAGCGCGCGTTCAGGCACAGCGTGCCGAACAAAACGCCAAAAAACGTGAAGCTGCCGGCGAATCAGCCGATGCGCAACCGCGTCGTCCACGTCCAGCCGGTAAAAAACCTGCTGCACGTCGCGAAGGCGGAGCCGCACCGGAGAACCGCAAGCCACGCCCACAAACTCGCCCACAGCCCGCTCGTCAACCTCGTGAAGTCAAAGAGGAAAGCCAGCAGCGCCATGTGCCAGTCACGGATATCTCTAAACTGCAAATTGGCCAAGAAATCAAAGTCAGAGCAGGCAAGAGCGCGATGGATGCTACCGTACTCGAAATCGCTAAAGATGGCGTACGTGTGCAGCTCTCTTCCGGTCTGGCGATGATTGTGCGCGCAGAACACTTGCAGTTCTGATACGGAGGCCAACCAAGGCATGAACAAATTTGTCAGATTAACAGCAGTCGCGGGTCTGTTGTGGGCGGGCGTCAGTTACGGAGCGGACACAGCCAACATCCGCATCGATCAACTGCCCCAGCTTAAGCAGGAACCGCAACATGCAACGGTGAGTGAGCGCGTAACTTCGCGCTTCACTCGCTCTCATTACCGCCAGTTTGCCCTCGATGCGGACTTTTCAGGCAAGATCTTCGATCGTTACCTGAATATGCTGGACTACAACCATAACGTGTTGCTGGCCTCCGACGTGGCGCAATTCGCCGACAAGCGCAACCAGCTTGGCGAAGAGCTGAAAAGCGGTAAGCTGGATACGCCATACGCGCTGTACAATCTGGCCCAAAAACGCCGTTTTGAGCGTTACACCTATGCCTTGTCGCTGCTGGAAAAGCCAATGAGCTTCACCGGCAACGACACTATCGATCTCGACCGCAGCAAAGCGCCGTGGCCGAAAGACAAGGCCGAACTGGACAGCCTGTGGGATGCCAAAGTCAAATATGACGAGCTGAACCTCAAACTGACCGGCAAGACCGACAAGGAAATTCGCGAAACGCTGACCAAACGCTATCAGTTCGCCATCAAGCGCCTGACGCAAAGCAACAGCGAAGACGTATTCCAACTGGCGATGAATGCCTTCGCGCATGAAATCGACCCGCATACCAATTATCTGTCCCCGCGCAATACCGAACAGTTCAACACTGAGATGAGCCTGTCATTGGAAGGCATCGGTGCAGTGCTGCAGATGGATGACGACTACACCCTGATCAATTCCATGGTACCGGGTGGCCCGGCGGCGAAGAGCAAGGCGATCACCGTGGGTGACCGTATTGTCGGCGTTGGCCAGGCGGGTAAACCTATGGTCGATGTTATCGGCTGGCGTCTGGACGATGTGGTTTCGCTGATCAAAGGGCCGAAGGGCAGCAAAGTGCGCCTGGATATCCTGCCTGCGGGCAAAGGTACCAAAACCCGTGTGGTCACACTGACCCGTGAGCGTATTCGTCTGGAAGATCGCGCGGTGAAGATGACCATCAAGACCGTCGGCAAAGAGAAAGTCGCGGTGATGGACATCCCAGGCTTCTACGTTGGCCTGACCGATGATGTGAAAGTTCAGTTGCAGAAGATGGCCAAGCAGAACGTCAAGAGCCTGATCATCGATCTGCGCACCAACGGCGGCGGCGCGCTGACCGAAGCGGTATCACTGTCCGGTCTGTTCATTCCGAGCGGTCCGGTGGTGCAGGTGCGTGACAACAACGGTAAGGTGCGTGAAGACGCGGACACCGACGGCGTGACCTACTACAAAGGGCCGCTGGTGGTACTGGTTGACCGCTTCAGTGCCTCTGCTTCCGAGATCTTTGCTGCGGCGATGCAGGACTACGGCCGCGCGCTGATCGTCGGTGAACCGACCTTCGGTAAAGGCACCGTCCAGCAGTACCGTTCGCTGAACCGCATTTACGACCAGATGCTGCGTCCGGAATGGCCTGCGTTGGGCTCGGTGCAATACACCATTCAGAAGTTCTACCGCGTGAATGGCGGCAGTACCCAGCGTAAAGGCGTAACCCCGGATATCCTGATGCCGAGCGGCATTGATCCGGCGGAAACCGGTGAAGCCTTTGAAGACAATGCGATGCCGTGGGACAGTATTAATGCGGCGACCTACACCAAAACCGGCGATCTGAAGCCTTTCGATCCTGAATTGCTGAAAGATCACGAGCAGCGTATCGCCAAGGATCCTGAGTTCCAGTACATCGCGCAGGATATCGCCCATTACAAGGCGCTGAAGGACAAGCGCAACATCGTTTCACTCAATCTTGCCCAGCGTGAGAAAGAGAACCACGATGATGACGCTACCCGTTTGCAGCGCATTAATGACCGCCTGCAGCGCGCCGGTAAAAAGCCGTTGAAGAAGCTGGAGGATCTGCCGAAGGATTACCAGGAGCCCGACCCATACCTGGATGAAACCGTGCATATCGCTCTGGATCTGGCGCACCTTGAACAGGCGCAGCCAGCGGCAGCGAAGTAACGCAGCCAAGCACCAAAAAGAAAAACGCACCTTCGGGTGCGTTTTTTAATGGCCGCAGTCAGGGCCCCGACTCGAAATTAAACGTTTTGTGAGGTCACGATGAGCGACTTAAGCCCGCCAATGCGCGCTGTACTCCGTTTTGAGGCCGTGCTGGTGTTGATACTGTCCGTGGTGATATACCACGGACAACACTACAGTTGGGGATTGTTTGCCGCCTGTTTCCTGATCCCCGACATCTCTTTTCTGGCCTATGTATTGGGTAAAAAAGCGGGGGCCATCGGCTATAACCTTGCCCACTCTTATATTGGACCCGCGTTGTGCGGCCTGGTATTTGCGGGAACCCAACAGCCACACTGGTTGATGGCGGCGTTGATTTGGGGCGCGCATATCGGTTTTGATCGAACCTTGGGTTATGGGCTGAAATACGCTAGCGGCTTTGCAGATACCCATCTGGGCGGGCTGGGACGTAAACCACAGCGTTAAAATACCGCCCCCTCGAAGTGTGAGGCCGGTGTGCAGTCCGCTTTCTTGCGATTACGTAAGCCCAGTCGCCGCCGGCGAGGAAATAGATCAGGGAGCGACGGTAAGGGTAGCGCTTTGTGACGTAAATCTTACCGGCTGGGGCTGGCGGACACTTTGCTTCCTGTGCAGGGGACGGAATTTTGTTCGGTTGATCGGATTGGGTCGCAGATAAAATTCCCATAAAAACTCGCCGCTTTACGCAACAATCGTTTACAATTTGAGGAGTATTGCTGAAGCGCCGTTTTTGTAAAGTTTCGTATTTTTAGTAGGTTAATGGCGTACAACTCTTGAAACTGTGATGAATGCCCATACGATCTAGGGTATCCAAGGCAGCGTTTTGTTAACATTTATGAGGAAGTAAACATTTTATGATGCGTATAGCTCTGTTCCTGCTCACCAACCTGGCGGTGATGTTGGTTTTCGGGCTGGTGCTCAGCCTGACAGGAATCCAATCCAGTAGCGTTCAGGGCCTGATGATCATGGCCGGTCTGTTCGGCTTCGGCGGTTCTTTTGTCTCACTGCTGATGTCCAAATGGATGGCGCTGCGCTCCGTTGGCGGGGAAGTGATTGAACAGCCGCGTAACGAAACCGAAAACTGGCTGCTGGAAACGGTACGTCGTCAGTCGCAGCAGGCGGGCATTGCCATGCCGCAGGTCGCTATTTATCACGCACCGGACATTAACGCCTTCGCCACCGGCGCGCGTCGCAACGCTTCGTTGGTCGCCGTCAGTACCGGTCTGCTGCAGAGCATGAGCCGTGACGAAGCGGAGGCGGTTATCGCCCATGAAATCAGTCACGTCGCTAACGGTGACATGGTGACCATGACGCTGATTCAGGGTATCGTGAACACCTTCGTGATCTTTATCTCGCGCCTGATTGCGCAGGTGGCCGCCGGCTTCCTGGGTAACCGTGACGGTGAAGGGGAAGGTAACGGCAACCCGATGATCTATTTTGCCGTGTCGATGGTGTTGGAACTGGTGTTCGGTATCCTGGCCAGCATCATCACCATGTGGTTCTCGCGTCACCGTGAGTTCTACGCCGACGCAGGCTCAGCCAAACTGGTGGGCCGCGAGAAGATGATCGCGGCGCTGCAACGGCTGAAAACCAGCTATGAACCGCAGGAGGCAGGCAGCATGATGGCGTTTTGCATTAACGGCAAATCCAAGTCGTTCAGCGAACTCTTCATGTCTCACCCGCCGCTCGATAAACGTATCGAAGCGCTGCGTTCAGGCCAGTACCTGAAGTAACCCAAAGAACGTAAAAAACCCCGGCTTGCCGGGGTTTTTTTTATGCCTGCTATTTGGCTTGCTCACGGTTTTCTACCGCTTGCGCACGCGGTTGGGTAATGCGCAGGCTGCTGACTGCCGCCGCCAGCGTGGCAAAGGTACCGGCCAGAATCAACGAAGCGTGGGTACCGGAAGTGGGGAACAAATTGAACATCAGTGCCACCAGTGCGGCACCGGAAGTCTGCCCCAATAAGCGGGCGGTACCCAACA
Source organism: Serratia sp. GW822-FHT06E05 (assembly GCF_058799445.1). Taxonomy (NCBI): domain Bacteria; kingdom Pseudomonadati; phylum Pseudomonadota; class Gammaproteobacteria; order Enterobacterales; family Yersiniaceae; genus Serratia; species Serratia sp. GW822-FHT06E05. The sequence goes on along the minus strand of NZ_JBXALM010000001.1, from coordinate 689,659 downwards.
TGCCGCTGGCGCCGCCGCTGCGGTTGCGCGGGGCGGCGGAAATAATGGTGTGGTTATTGGGCGATTGAAACAGCCCGAAGCCGGCGCCGCACAGCACCATGCGCCAAATGATATCCAGATCGGAAGGGTTATGCGGCAGCAATGCCAGCAAGAATAACCCCAATGCAAACACCGCCAGGCCGATACAACCCAATAATCCGGCGTGGATCCGCTCCACCAGCCGCCCGGCCAATGGTGCCATGACGATAATCGCCAGCGGCCAGGGGGTCAGCAACAGCCCGGTGGCGACCTCATCGCGGCCCAGCGTCCCTTGCAGAAAGAAAGGTAACGAAACCATCGCCAGCATTTGTGCGGTAAAGGAACAGATTGAGGTGCCCATCGACAGGGCGAAAATCGGGATACGCAGCAGGTCTACCGGCAGCAGCGGAAATTCCTGGCGCAGCTGGCGGCGGACAAAGAAGAAGCCAATGACCAGCAGCGCGGCGATTTCACTGAAAATCAACGTCAGGCTCTGGCCCTGGGCAAAGCCACTGATGGCGGTGATCAGCAGCCCGAAAGTCAGGGCGTTCATCACCGCACTGGTTGGGTCGAAACGCTGATTGGTGCTCTTCTGACTATTGGCGGGAAGATATTTCATCCCCAGCAGCAACGCCACAATGCCGATCGGCAAGTTGATGGCAAACAACCATTGCCACGAGGCCACCGAGAGGATTGCCGCTGCCACCGTGGGCCCGGCGGCCGAAGAAAAGGCGACAATCAGCGAGTTGATGCCCATACCGCGTCCGAGAAAACGTTGCGGATAGATAATGCGGATCAGTGCGGTGTTGACGCTCATGATGGCGGCGGCGCCAAACCCCTGAAGCACGCGAGCAATAGTCAGCGTCGTCAGCGAGTCGGACAGTGCGCAAAACAGTGAGGTCACGCTGAAGACCAGCAAACCGGCCTGATAGATGCGGCGATAGCCAATCAGATCGCCGAACGAGGCCAGCGACAACAGGGAAATGGTGATGGCTAACTGATAGGCGTTCACCACCCAGATGGAGCTGGCCGGGCTGGCGTTCAGATCGCGGGCGATAGTCGGCAGCGCCACGTTGGCGATTGCGCCATCGAGCACGGAAACGGTAATGCCGAGGGCAATGGCGAGGATTGCCCCATAGCGCTGCGGGACGGGGAGGCCGTCGGTACAAGAACGCATGTTGATCTCGAAGGTATTAATCCGGGGGAGTATTACCATGCTAATCATGTTCGTCTGCGATTGCATCCACAGTTTTCCGTTCAATTGTAATAACCGATGAGATCCCAGCGTGCATTCAGCCCAGCCCGATTGCGTGTCTTCTGCGGTACCGCGTATACTGAAACCCTTGTTCAAATTTCTTAAAACACAAAAGCTGGGTAGGATTTTGACTATGGTGAACGCAGATCCAGATAAACAACCGGATGCGGTTTCCTCCGTGCTGAAGGTATTCGGTATCTTGCAGGCGCTGGGCGAGGAGCGTGAGATTGGCATTACTGAGCTTTCCCAGCGGGTGATGATGTCCAAAAGTACCGTATACCGTTTTCTTCAGACCATGAAGTCGTTGGGCTATGTGTCGCAGGAAGGGGAAACGGAAAAATATGCCCTGACGCTCAAGCTGTTTGAACTGGGTGCCAAGTCGTTGCAGAACGTCGATCTGATTCGTATTGCAGATGTTCAAATGCGTGAACTGTCGAATCACACCCGGGAAGCCATTCACCTTGGGGCGCTGGACGAAGACAGCATTGTCTATATCCATAAAATCGACGCGCAATATAACCTGCGCATGTATTCACGCATCGGTCGGCGTAACCCGTTGCACAGTACCGCGATCGGTAAAGTGTTGTTGGCGTGGCGCGATAGGGCGGAAGTGGCGCAAATTCTGTCGCAGATTGAATTTACCCGCAGCACGCCGAACACCCTGACCGATGCCGGGGCGCTGCTGTCGCTGTTGGATCAAGTGCGTGAACAGGGTGTGGGTGAGGACATCGAAGAGCAAGAAGAAGGGCTGCGCTGTATTGCGGTGCCGGTATTTGACCGCTTTGGCGTAGTGACCGCCGGCCTGAGCATTTCGTTCCCGTCGATTCGTTACTCTGAAGATGCCAGGGCAGATTATGTCAAACGTCTGCACACCGCCGCACGCAACATTTCTGAGCAAATGGGCTATCACGACTACCCGTACTGATCCCGTCAGTTGACCAAATCAAGGGCGCAGCCATTTACCGGCGGCGCCCTTTTTTGTTTGGCACAGTGCAGAGATCACAGCGTATCGACCTCAATGCGCAGGCTGTCATGTCGCCAGTATTCGATATCAAAATCGAGAATTCGCCCGTGCTGGTCGTAGTTTAACCGACGTAGCAGCAGTGCGGGCAGGCCAACCATTGCGCCCAACGCAGTGGCGGCGGCGTATGGCAGGGCGGTAGGGTAAAACGACAGGTGCATCCGGTGGTAAATCAAATTGTACCGTTGCTGATAAATCTCGGTCAGGCTGCCGTTAAGATCCTGGTTGAGCAATTCAGGCACCCGCTGCGGCAGGCAGTGGTTCTCGCAATAGCAAATAGCCCGGCCGTCGGCATAGCGTACGCGGCGCAGCAGATAAATTGGGTCATTTGGCTCCAGCGCTAATGGTCGCATTACGTCGAGTGGCACCGCGGTTTTTTCGGCGGACAACAGCTCAGTGCGCGGCGTGCGCCCCTGCTCCTGGCACAACCGGTGGAAGTTGGTGTTCTGCGTCGGATCCAACCACAACCTTTCCGGCGTAACAAACCAACCCCTGCGGTCGGCGCGGTAGATGGCACCGGTGGCTTCCAACTGCGCCAGGCTTTCCCGTACGGTGACACGAGTAGTAGAGAAAATGGCGCACAGTTCACGTTCGGAAGGCAGCTTATCGCCGGCCTGCAGCGCGCCGCGAGTGATACGCGCCTGTAGCTGTTCCTTGATTTGCAGGTAGTGGGGCAACTCACCCAGATGTTCTTTCATTTCATCTCGCTATGGCATTAGGGCACGCGCTCATTATATACCCGTCATACTTCAAGTGGCTTGGGTGTTAGCTGCCTTCACTCACCCCAGTCACTTACTTGAGTAAGCTCCTGGGGATTCACTCAGTTGCCGCCTACAAGCAACTCGAATTATTTGGGGTATACATGCCCAGATGAATTTTTTGTTTCACCTGCGGTTGGCGTTTGACCCGAAGGCCGGGTTGCGGTCAGTATAATACTCATCTGGTATAGACCAATTGGGTGAATGAAATGTCTGAGCACGATTATTTGCTGTTAACCCCTGGCCCGTTGACCACCTCAAAAACGGTGAAGGAAGCGATGCTGTTCGATAGCTGTACCTGGGATGAAGATTACAACCTGGGCGTGGTGCAGAACATTCGTCAGAAGCTCGAGGCGCTGGCGACTCGGTCAACGGGGTACACCTCAGTGTTGTTGCAAGGCAGCGGCAGTTTTGCGGTCGAAGCGGTATTGGGCACGGTAATGGGGCCGCAGGACAAATTGCTGATCGTCAATAACGGCGCTTATGGTGCGCGGATGCTCGAAATGGCCCGGTTGATGGACATCAATCACTATGCGTTCAACTGTGGTGAAGTGAATGAGCCGGATGTTGAGGCGATGGAGGCGGTATTGAAAGGCGATGCAGGCATCAGTCATATCGCCATGGTGCATTGTGAAACCACCACGGGAATGCTGAATCCGCTGGAGCGTGTCTCAGGCCTGGCGGCGCGAAATGGCAAAACCCTGATCGTGGATGCGATGAGCAGTTTCGGCGGTATTCCGCTGGATGTTGATGCGCTGGGCATTGATTATCTGATCAGCTCGGCCAATAAATGCATTCAGGGCGTGCCGGGTTTCGCCTTTGTTATTGCCCGCCGCAATGAGCTGAATAAGTGCGCTGGGCGCTCGCGTTCGCTGTCGTTGGATCTGTATGCCCAGTGGCGCTGTATGGAAGATAACGCCGGCAAATGGCGCTTTACCTCGCCGACGCATACGGTGCTGGCGTTTGCTCAGGCGCTGCGCGAGCTGGAGCAAGAAGGGGGGATCGATGCCCGCCACGCTCGTTACCGGGCAAACCAGCAGCGGCTGGTGGCTGGGATGCGCGCGCTGGGGTTCGAAACCTTGTTGGAGGATGATTTGCACTCGCCTATCATCACCGCGTTCTATTCCCCGAAGGCCGACACTTACCGTTTTACCGAGTTCTATCAGCGCCTGAAACAGCAGGGCTTTGTCATCTATCCGGGCAAGGTATCGCAGAGCGACTGCTTCCGCATTGGCAATATCGGCGAAGTTTACCCGCAGGATATCGAACGTTTGCTGGCCGCGGTCGGGCAGGCAATGTACTGGAAGCAATGAGGATGAGCATGAGTCAGATTAACGCAGTGATACTCGACTGGGCCGGCACCACGGTAGATTTCGGCTCCTTTGCGCCAACGCAGATTTTTGTTGAAGCCTTTAAGCAGACCTTTGATATCGACATCAGCCTGGCGGAGGCGCGCATTCCGATGGGGTTGGGCAAATGGCAGCACATTGAGGCTTTGGGCAAATTGCCCGAGGTGGATGCGCGTTGGCGGCAGCAGTTGGGCCGCTCCATGAGCCATCAGGACATTGACGCGCTGTACCAGGCTTTTATGCCGTTGCAAATTGCCAAGGTGGTCGACTTTGCCGATCCGATTGAGGGTGTGCCACAGGTGATTGCTGCATTGCGTGAGCAGGGCATCAAGATAGGTTCCTGTTCGGGTTATCCGCGGGCGGTGATGGAAGTGCTGGCGCCGGCAGCAGCGCTGCGAGGTTACGCGCCGGATCACTGGGTTGCGACTGACGATTTGGCCGCTGGTGGGCGTCCAGGCCCGTGGATGGCGCTGCAAAACGTGATTACGCTGGGTATCGATTCGGTGGCGCACTGTGTGAAAGTGGATGATGCAGTGCCGGGTATCAGCGAAGGATTGAATGCAGGCATGTGGAGCATCGGGCTGGCGCTGTCGGGTAACGAGTTTGGGGCTACCTGGCAGGAATACCAACAAATGAGTGAGTCGGAAGTTAACAAGCGGCGCGCTTTGGCAACCGATAAACTGTATTCCGCCGGTGCGCACTACGTGATTGATACATTGGCACAACTGCCGGATGTGATTGCTGAAATCAATCAGCGACTGGCGGCGGGCGAACGGCCCTGAGTGGATTGCAGATATAAAAAAACCGGGGCTGCGAACAAGCCCCGGTTTTTTATTGCCGACGAGATTTACTGGTGAGCCAGTTCCACTTCGTCTTCACTGTCCATAATGGACTTGTCTGTTTGCTTCATCAGTTGGCTGGTGATGGTACCTGCCGCCATAGAGCCGTTGACGTTCAGTGCGGTACGGCCCATGTCGATCAGCGGTTCAACGGAGATCAGCAGGGCAACCAGCGTCACTGGCAGACCCATTGCCGGCAGTACGATCAGCGCAGCGAAAGTCGCGCCGCCACCCACGCCGGCTACACCGGCGGAGCTGATGGTGACGATACCGACCAGGGTCGCGATCCACACCGGGTCCAGCGGGTTAATCCCGACAGTTGGGGCCACCATCACCGCCAGCATCGCTGGGTACAAGCCTGCACAACCGTTCTGGCCAATGGTGGCGCCGAACGAGGCCGAGAAGCTGGCAATGGATTCCGGTACGCCCAGACGACGGGTTTGCGCTTCCACGTTCAGCGGAATGCTGGCGGCGCTGGAGCGGCTGGTAAAGGCGAAAGTGATGACCGGCCATACCTTGCGGAAGAACTTCAGCGGATTAACGCCGGTGAAGGCCAGCAGGGCAGCGTGCACCGCAAACATGATCGCCAGACCCAGATATGAAGCCACGACGAAGCTACCCAGTTTGATGATGTCGTGAACGTTAGAGCCTGCAACCACTTTGGTCATCAGCGCCAGAACGCCATACGGAGTCAGTTTCATCACCAGACGCACCAGCTTCATCACCCAGGCCTGCAGGGTGTCGATAGCGACCAGCACGCGCTCACCTTTTGGCTTGTCGTCTTTCAGCAGCTGCAGCGACGCCACACCCAGGAAGGTCGCGAAGATTACCACGCTGATGATTGAGGTAGGGCTGGCACCGGTCAAATCGGCGAACGGGTTTTTAGGAATGAAGGACAGCACCATCTGCGGTACGGTCAGGTCGGCCAGTTTGCCCACATAGTTGCTTTGGATTGCGGACAGACGCGCACTTTCCTGCGCCCCTTGCACCAAGCCTTCAGCGGTCAGACCGAACAGGTTAGTTACCAGCACGCCCACCAGCGCCGAAATCAGCGTGGTGAACAACAGGGTGCCGATAGTCAGGAAGCTGATTTTCCCCAGGGAAGAGGCGTTATGCAGCTTGGCGACCGCGCTCAGAATCGAGGCGAAGACCAGCGGCATGACAATCATTTGCAGCAGTTGCACATAGCCGTTACCGACGATGTTGAACCAGCTGATGGATTCTTTCAGTACCGGATTGTCCGAACCGTACACCAGCTGCAGTGCCAAACCGAACACCACACCCATGACCAGGCCGACCAGTACCTTTTTCGCCAGGCTCCATTGCTTATGGCGGCTTTGCGCCAACAGCAAAAGGAGGGCGACAAAAATCACCACGTTAATAACCAGCGGAAAATTCATCCCCAATGTCTCCAAAATTTTTTCTTATATGAAAATGGCTATGCACCATGGCGTAGCGATACTAAATATCGTAACAGTTTGCTTAACGGCTCACTTATATCCAAATGGAATTTGATATAACTCATTGCGTAAATTTGTTTAATTTATGCACTCTGCGGTTATTAAGTGTCCGTTTTTATGTGATCACAGTCTGATATTTTTTATTTGCTCAAAATAAGACTGCACTGGGATGGTGCATCCGCCCTGCCAATAGATAGCGAAAGCCACCAGACACAGGCACAGGGCGCGCTCAAGCTGATTGCCTTTCTGAGAATTTAGCAGCGGCAGACGAAAACGCCAGCGGCATGGCCAGAGTAAGGGGACGCCGGCGGGAGTGAGCATATCCGCCAGCAGATGGCTGAAGTAACCGATGATCATGGCATGCAAGACGTCGGCCGGAATCGGCCAACTGCGCGGCACGTCAAGCTGGAACAACGCCATGCCGCCGGCGATCGCCAGCAGGCTATGGGTAAAACCGCGGTGGCCGAAGGCGCGCGATATCGGAATGGCAATCCAGCGCAACCGTTGGCCCAGTACCGACTTGGGGTGATCGATATCGGGCAGCAGTGAGGTCAACAGCGCGGCAGGGATGATGTGCCACCAGTCGCCCGTTGCCAGCTCTGGGGTCACCTCGGCCTTCTTGGCGAAAATCGCGCAAGCGACAGAAAAAATAAGATGTCCTTCCGCGGTCATACTGCTGTTCCGGCTGATAAACTGTTAATTTATCCAGTATATGGGAAAATTCCCAGTAGTGGAAGCAGTTACCCTGTAACCAATTGTTTATTTTTCCCGGTTTTACAACGGCTTGTTACTTAAATGGCCAAGTGCTGTACGCTTTTTCTGCGGTAAGGGGATGGGCGTAGGAGAAAGCGCCGGACGAGAGCGTAAGGCTGCGTGGCAGTGACAGCCTGTGCCTAACGTCCGGCGACTTTCTTGAACTGCAGCATAATGAGGCCGCTACAGTAACTCAATAAAAATGAAATAATGTTTTATTTATTTTATGACGTGCAGCCAGATTTTGAACTTAAGCAACGAAAAGGCGGGAGAAGTCAGGTTAGCGGCACCGGCATTAAGCCGATGCCGTAAAAATCAGGCCAGATGATCGGAGGTCAGTTGCTCAAGGGAATCGAGCTTGTGGTCGGCCAGCGCCCAACGGCCATCATGGCGATACTCGTGCGCAGGGATCACGATAGAACGCATCCTCGCGGCCTTGGTGGCAATCATGCCGTTGAACGAGTCTTCCAGCGTTATACAGCGCAGGGGATCGCTGCCCAGGCGCTCGGCGGCGATCAGGTACACTTCCGGGTGCGGCTTGCTGTAAGGCAAGTACTCGGCGGAGACAAGTTGATCAAAGTAGCCTTCGAGGTCAAACATCTGCAGCACCTGTTGTTGCATGTGCAGCGGTGAGGCGGAGGCCAGGCCAATATTCAGATCCAGGCTGCGGCACAGCTCCAGCGCCTGTTGTACGCCAGGCAGCAGGGGGCGTTTTTCACGCACCAGCTCGATGGCGCGCTCGATAATACGCGCAGAGATTTCTTCTTGCGACACCCCTTGCCACGGCATGGCCTGGTACCACATCTTCACTACCAGATCGATGCGCAAACCCAGAGTATCCGGCAGTTTGTGGCGGTCTGACAAATCCAGCCCCAGTGCGCCAAAGATATCCAGCTCTGCCTGTAGCCACAGCGGTTCTGAATCGATCAATAAACCGTCCATATCAAAAATAGCGGTTTCAATGCGTTGCGAATAGGCCATTATCGGTTAACTCCTGCCGGTGAATGTGCCCGACACTTTAACATCGCCGGCGTTGAGACTAAAATTTTTGCCTGCGTGGCTGAGCCTTGCCGAAACGCAGGATGCGCCACATCTCCTGCACTTTTAGCCACCAGCGCTGATGCTGGCGTTCGGTGACCTGTTGCAGCATGCGGGCATAATCAAGCACCAACCCCGGTGTCCAGGTCATGCTTTCGCCACGGCTGCGCAGCACCGCCAACATCCACAGGTTGGGATCGAGTATCAGCAACAGGAAACGCCGCCACAGATGTTTATCGCCCAGTACGCCTTCCAGCGCGCTATCGAGCGCCTGAATAACCGTGGTGGAGCAGTTGCGACGAGTCAGATTGTAAGTGGCATCCTGACGATAACGCTGCCAGAAGGCGCGTAATGCCGTCGAGTTGTAACGGCGAAACTGTATTCTTTTGTCCGGGGGGCACCAGGCTGCCACTTCCTGTTGCAAATCGGGCAGAAAGCGTCCGTCGACGTTGTTTTGTTCGCCGGAGTGCAATAGCCGGCGGAAATCTTGTGCAGACTGGCTGATTTCGTTAAGCGGATAGTGGCTGATATACACGTCCGGTGCCAACGCCAGGGCGGCATGGCCAGTGGATATATTGCCGCTGCCGTCCACCGCCGCGATATAGCGATCGACGATGTAACGCCTGCGGGCATCTTTTGCCGATCCTGTCGGTGTCCAGACATACACCCTGAGCGGATTAGCGTCATTGGTTTGCGGCTGCGTGGCTAACTGCGGGTTCTGATTTAGCGAGAAGCTTTCCAGCCTGCGGGCAATGCGTAACAGTGCCCAGCCGGAAAGCAGGATCATCACGCCGATACAAAAAGGAACCGTCATCCGATGCGGCACCGGCCAGCCAATAAAAATCATCAGCGAAAGCAGTATTTCGCCGCTGCCCGCCAGCGCGACCGGTTTCCAGCGGCTGTGCTGGATCACCGTAGAAGAAGCAATGCGAACCGCACCGTCAAGCAGTAGCGCGCTGCCAAACACCAGCGTGGCGACGATGTTGTCGTCGGCGGGCACGTCCCATACTAAAAAGGCCAGAAACAAAAAGCCCAATCCCTTCAGCATCACTGGGCGACTGGCGGATGAGCCGATCACCAGTGCGGCGGAAATCGCCACTAATCCCTCCAGCGCCAGCAGTACCGCCAGCGCATCCAACGCCAGCACCGAACGCCCGTCCTGAAGTACATCGAACAGCATCAGCGCGCCTACGGCGATCCACGCCCAGCCGAACAGCATTAGCAGGCGGCGTTGCCCCCGCAGCGCTTGCGCACCCAGCAATAAGATAATCAGCCGAATCATGAAGGCCCCTGTTTAAACGGTTTGATTTAACTATATAACTATTTACCGGCAACGCGCGCTCGCCGTTAAGCTGTTGATTTCGGATAATCCCGGCTACGCTTGTAGCACAGCAGTGCTGAAGAAAACGGTGGGCGAGTTTCAATAACTACAGGTAGACTTAGCCCATTACGGTTACGTCGCTTACAAGGGGAACACATGACGTATCAACAGGCTGGGCGCATTGCCATTTTAAAACGTATTCTTGGCTGGGTGGTTTTCATCCCTGCGTTACTGTCAACGCTGATCTCGCTGCTGATGTTTGTGTATCAACACAGCGAAAAGACCAAAGGCATCAACGCAGTAATGCTGGATTTCGTTCACGTAATGGTAGATATGGTGCGCTTTAACACCCCGTTCCTGAATATCTTCTGGTATAACTCGCCGGTACCGGACGTAGAAAAAAGCCTGTTCAGCGGCGCGAACCTGATGTTTATCATCATTTATATTCTGATTTTTGTCGGGCTGGCGCTGCAGGCCTCTGGCGCACGTATGTCACGTCAGGTGAAGTTTATCCGCGAAGGCCTGGAAGACCAGATGATCCTCGAACAGGCTAAAGGCAGCGAAGGGCATACGCGTGCGCAGTTGGAAGAGCGCATTACGCTGCCGCACCACACCATCTTGCTGCAATACTTCCCGCTGTACATTTTGCCGGTGGTGATTGCGGTGATTGGCTGGTTTGTGATCAAGCTGCTCGGCCAACTGGCCGGGGCGGCCTGATAACGGCTGCTCATTAAAAAGGCGCTGATTTCAGCGCCTTTATTTTATCGGGACTCGGGATGCAGCAACGCTTCCACCGCGCGTTGGGCCCGAACCAGATGCTGCCCGCCGAACAGGTTACTGCGGTTGAGCAGGTAATACAGTTGATAAAGCGGCTGACGTTCGATAAAGCCGCTCTCTAACGGCCAGACGCTCTGGTAGCCGTCGTAAATCTGCGGCGGCAGTTCCGGATACAGCGGCAGCATGGCCAAATCACACTCTCTGTCGCCCCAATAGCAGGCCGGATCGAACAGCAGTGGGCCGTCGGCGGTCATTGCGCAGTTGGCCGGCCACAAATCCCCGTGCAGAAGAGAAGGTTGCGGCTGATGATGCTGCAAACGCAGATACACGATGTCGACAATCTCATCGATATCCCCAAAGGTCATGCCTTTCTCTGCCGCCATCTGCAGTTGCCAGCCAATGCGCTGTTCGGCAAAAAACTCTGACCAGCGGCGCTGCCAGGCGTTGGGCTGCGGGGTGGTGGACAGGTCGTTGTCGAAGTCGAGGCCAAACTGCGGCTGTTCGCTCCACTTGTGTAAATGGGCCAGCTGTTGTCCGAGACAGTGAGCGCCATGGGCGTCTAAAGGTTTCAGGGTTTGGTATTCCAGCAGCAAGAAGCTGTAATCGCGATCGCTGCCTACGCCGTACACCTGCGGAACCCGCACGGTTTTACTGCGCGCCAGCAAGGCCAGCTGGTCGGCTTCGGCGGTGAAGATGGGCAACAGTTCGCGAGCGTCACATTTGACAAACACCTGATTGTCACCGTAACTCACGCGCCACGCCGGATGGATTTCTCCCCCGGGCAGTTCGGTCCTTTCGCGGATTTCTGCGCTGCCAAGATGTTCACTTAACAGACGGCTAACGGCTTGCCACATGGTACACCCCCTCTGTGTTGCCTGCGAATTCATTAGGTTAGCGTCTTTAGCCCTGTGAAAACACGACCTGGCGCACAGCTGGCACCAACAACCGGCGATTTTATCGCCATCGCATTTGCTCAAAGTATATACGCTATTGATTAATTTAAGTACGACGTCTGTTGCAACTTGGCGGCGTGAGAGCGATGTTTATAAGGTCGTCAGCTATTACGGCAAGGGCAGGATTCATATAACTATCATTATCAATGAGATGAACAACAATGGAGCAAAACCGGCAGTGGCAGCGAGGGGAATACCGGATCAACTGCGATACAAGTGAATTGAACCTCTCCTTTACTCACGCATTTTTGACCACTTCAAGCTGGGCGAGCGGCATTTCGTTGCCGACGGTGCAGTTGTCTATCGACAATAGCCTGTGCTTTGGCCTGTACCATCAACACCAGCAGATTGGTTTTGCGCGTCTGGTGACGGATTACGCCACTTTTGGCTATCTGTGCGATGTGTTTGTCTCCCCGGACTACCAGGGACAAGGGTTAGCGCGTTGGTTCATGGACTGCACGCTGGAGCACCCGGTGTTGCAGCGGCTGCGACGGATTATGCTGGTGACCGGTACTGCGCCGTGGTTGTATCAAAAGGTGGGTTATGAAGCGGTAAACCGCGAGGATTTTGTCTGGCATATTGTCCGACCGGATATCTATCAGCAGCCGTAATGAGCAGCGGCGGCGCCATTAGGCACCGCCGCCTGTTTCAAGGTTTTGCGTCGAGCATTCCATTTTCGTGACGTTGTAACGGTTTAAATTTACTGTAGAGCAGGGCGAACACAAACAGAATGGCCTGGACTATCACAATGCAGGGGCCGGTGGCACCGTCAATGTGGAAGCTGATCAAGGTGCCGAGTACGCAGGAGAACACAGACACCACCGTGGCGACTATCAGCATGCGGTCGAAGCTGCGGCACAGCATGAAGGCAATGATGCCTGGAGCAATCAACATCGCAATCACCAGAATGACCCCGACGGCCTGCAATGAGGCGACAATCGTCAGCGCCAGCAGGCACAGCAGCCCGTAGTGCAACAGTTTCACCGGCAGGCCAATCACCCTGGCATGGTTGGGATCAAAACAGTAGAGCATCAAATCTTTGCGTTTCAGCAACACCACCAGCAGCGTAATGCCAGCCATCAGCAACGTCTGTTTCAGCTCTGCGTCGGTAATGCCCAGCATATTGCCGAACAGAATGTGGCTGAGGTGCTGATCGGTATCGATACGGGAAAACAGCACCAGGCCAAAGGCAAACATGCCGGAGAAAACGATCCCCATCACCGTGTCCTCTTTCACCCGGCTGTTTTCTTTCAGGTAACCGGTAGCTACCGCACAGAAAATACCGGAGAAGAAGGCACCTATCACCACTGGGATGCCGAGCACGAACGCCACCACGATACCGGGCAGCACCGCATGCGAGATGGCGTCACCCATCAGCGACCAGCCTTTGAGCACCAGATAGCAAGAGAGCACTGCACACACCACGCCGGTCACGATGGCGGCCAGGATTGCCCGCTGCATAAAGGGATAGGCGAAGGGCTCGCTGAGCAGTTGATACAGGGTTTCCATCAGTGGCCTCCGGTCTGTTCACGTGCTACGCGGCGTTTGGACGCCAGTAGCCCATGTTTGGGGGCGAAGAAAAAGGCGGCCAGGAATACCAGCGTTTGCAGAGTCACGATCACCCCGCCGGTAGCCCCGTCGAGGAAGAAGCTGAGGTAAGCGCCCAGGCCGCTGGTTAGTGCGCCAATCACGATGGCGATAATCACCAACCGGCTGAAGCGGTCTGTCAGCAGGTAGGCGGTAGCCCCCGGCGTGATCACCATGGCGATCACCAAAATGGCGCCAACGGTTTGCAATGCCGCTACGGTGCAGGCGCTGAGCAGGGTGAAGAACAGGATCTTTAACCGCAGCGGCGACAGGCCGATAGACACGGCGTGGTTTTCGTCAAAAAACACTGCCAGTAAGTCTTTCCACACCAGACACAAGATCAGTAGCGAAACGCCGATGATAATCTCGACCTGCAAAACGTCTTCATCGGCGATACCGAGGATATTGCCGAAGATAATCGACTGGACGTTAACCGAGGTCGGGTTTAGCGACACAATCAACAGGCCTACGGCGAAGAAGGTGGAAAAGATAAAGCCGATAATGGCGTCTTCGCGCAGGCGAGTCACGTGGCGCACCAGCGTCATTGCCAGCGCGGCCAGCATGCCGGTGAAGAAGGCTCCGGCGGCGTAGGGCAGGCCTAGCGCATAGGCCCCGGCAACGCCGGGTACCACCGAGTGCGACAGTGCGTCCCCCATCAGCGACCAGCCCTTTAGCATCAGGTAGGCCGAAAGGAACGCGCAGGCGGCGCCGACGATGGCGCTGACCCAAATGGCTTTGACCATGTAGTTGTAACTGAAGGGTTGCAGCAGAAGTTCCAGCATCAGGGTTGTTTCTCCTTCGGCTGGCTTTGCGCCGGCGGATCGCTCTTGGTATGGCCGTAGAACACCGCTGGCCGCTCGTCATCGGTCAATACCGTGACCGTGCGCGGATCGTTGTCGTCGTGCAGATCCGGGCCTGACAGATTGATATGGCGCAGTACGCCGCCAAACGCCTGTTCCAGGTTGCTTTGGGTAAAGGTGGTTTCTGTTGGGCCGGCAGCCAGCACCGTGCGGTTAATCAGGATAACCCGATCGCAAAATTCCGGTACGCTCCCCAGGTTATGGGTTGAAACCAGGATCAGGTGGCCTTCATCACGCAGTGCGCGCAGCAGATCGATAATGGCGTTCTCGGTTTTGACGTCGACCCCGGTGAAAGGCTCGTCCAGCAGCAGAACGCTGCCTTGTTGCGCCAGTGCCCGCGCCAGAAAGACGCGTTTTTTCTGCCCGCCGGAAAGCTCGCCGATCTGGCGGGTGCGTAACTCACTCAGCCCAACGCGCTCAAGCGCCTTGTCCACCCGCAGCCGGTCTTCCTTTGAAGGAATACGCAGGAAGTTCATCTTGCCGTAACGGCCCATCATGACGACATCTTCCACCAGCACCGGGAAATTCCAGTCAACGTCCTCGGTTTGCGGCACGTAAGCAATAACGTTTTTCTTTAATGCCTGCGCGACCGGCTGCTCGTTGAGCTGTACGCGGCCCGTGGTGGGCCGCACCAGGCCCATAATGCTTTTGAACAAGGTCGATTTACCGCTGCCGTTGACGCCAACCAGCGCGCAGATGGCACCGCCGCTCAGGGTAAAGCTGGCGTTGTGGATCGCGGTATGGCCGTTGTTGTAGGTCACGGTAACGTCGTCCACGCTCAACTCAGGGCGGACAAAAACCTCACTTGTCATTGATCAAATCCTTTGGCAATGGTTTGTACGGTGACGTTGAGCAGGTCGATATAGGTCGGTACCGGGCCATCCTGGGTGGACAGGGAGTCGACATAGAGCACGCCGCCGTATTTTGCGCCGGTTTCTTTCGCGACCTGCTTGGCCGGTTTGTCTGAAATAGTGCTTTCGCTGAACACCACCGGGATGTGGTTGGCACGCACGGCGTCAATCACCCGGCGAACCTGCTGCGGTGAACCTTGTTCATCGGCGTTGATCGGCCACAGATAGACTTCTTTCAACTGATAGTCTTTGGCCAGATAGCTGAAGGCGCCCTCGCTGGTCACCAGCCAACGCTGGGCTTCCGGAATGCGAGACAGGCGTTCGCGCAGCGGGGCATCCAGCGCGGCAATTTTGGCGGCGTAGGCTTTAGCATTGCGATTGTAGGTTTCCGCATTGGCCGGGTCGTACTGCACCAGCGCTTTGCGGATATTTTCGATGTACACCTGCGCATTGCTGGCAGACATCCAGGCATGTGGATTCGGGTTGCCGTTATAAGGCCCTTCGCGGATCGGCAGCGGGGTGATGCCCTCGGTGACCACGGCCGCAGGCACCTGTTTAATGTTCTCGAAGAAGCGTTGGAACCAGCGTTCCAGATTCATGCCGTTCCACAGGATCAGGTCGGCGTGCTGCGCTTTGACGATGTCGCGTGGTGTAGGCTGGTAATCATGGATCTCTGCACCCGGTTTGGTGATCGACTCCACTACGGCGGCGTCACCGGCTACGTTCTGGGCAATGTCCTGAATAATGGTGAAAGTAGTCACCACACGCAGCTTCTTTTCCGCCAACGCGGCATGGCTGGCAAGGCTGGCGGTCAACAACAGACACAGCAGGGTGAAAGGGCGGAAGTAGGCCCTGTTCTTAACGAGGGATAGGCGGGGAAAAGCGCGTTGTTTCAAAAACATGGTGACATCTCCTGGCTCAAATGAAAATGATTATCAATATCAATTAGAGCAAAGTCAAGCGTCACCTGCAGGCAAACTGCCGGTTATTTCCACAGCGAAGCGAAATAATACCCAGCAGTGAGTTATAGCATTTTATGTATCAGTATGTAACCGCTTTACGTAGTCCTCATAGGTGACGATGTCGGCCTCCGGCGCCTTGCCCAAGGCCACCTGACCAAGCTTCTGGGCCAATTGCCGTACATCCTCTTGATCCAGTGGGGTTATTAACGCAAAACTGTTGCTGCCCAGCTCGTGCGGAACGCCATTTTCGTCGGCCACCGACGTGACAAATCCTTGCAGGGTTAATTGTCCTGTCAGCTTGGCTAAATCAGCTAATCCTTCTTCCTGATAGCGAAAAGTGACCACAAAACACGTCGTTGCAGATTGACTCATAAATCACCTCTTGGTATACGAGTAGCTTGAGAATAGACCAAAAAAACCGTACAGGCGTCCTTACAAGTTGTATATGCTACGCAACTCATTGAAAGGAGTGAGGGATTCTGTGAAAACAAAAATAGGTTGCCTGACGGCAATTTTGCTTTTGTCGGGGTGTGCGAAAGACCCGCAAACAGCAACTAATAATTCAGGCAGTGGCACATCGCGTGGTGGTTGGCTAAAAACCCCCCCGCAGGCACCGGTTAACCGCACGGGGACACCGATAGCCTATAACGATTACATTCGTCAGGCAGCCAGCAGCTATGGCGTTGACGAAACGCTGATTAAAGCGATTATTCAGGTGGAGTCCGGGTTTAACCCGAACGCAGTCAGCACCTCGAACGCAGTGGGATTAATGCAGCTGAAGCCTTCAACCGCCGGGCGTGATGCCTATCGTTTAAAAGGAAGAAGCGGGCAGCCAAGCTCGCGTGAGTTGAAGGATCCGGCGGTCAATATTGATCTGGGAACGGCCTATATCAATATTCTTCAAAGCCAGCAGCTAGCCGGGATCAACAACCCACAGACGTTGCGTTACGCCACCATCGTTTCCTACGTGAATGGGGCGGGCGCTATGCTTCGCACTTTCTCATCGGACAAGCGTGTGGCGGTGAACCGCATCAACCAAATGAGCCCGGATGAGTTTTATCAACACATCCAGAAAAAGCATCCTGCCCCGCAGGCACCACGCTATCTCTGGAAAGTGACCACCGCCTACCAGGCGATGTCACCCTAGCCAAGATTTTTTCGTAAAACCGGCCGCGTCAGCAGCCGGTTTTTTATTGGCTTGCGCTAAATTCGCGACACATCTCTCATTTTTCGTTATTTCCCATCCTGTTACCTAAAAAACCGCACGAATCGTTAACTTTACATTACCCATCAAATCTTTACGTTTATTCAATAAGTTACCGGTAACATTTTGGCTTTTGTTCACATTTTGGTCTTCAATAAATATACAAATAAGTAACAATTTGTGTTTAAAACCCGCATCGACCGCAAGGTTGAGGTTAAATAGTTGTGATTATCTTTGGATGGAATGTGATATGTCGGACGATAAAACTAACAATTCACGGCGCGATTTCCTGTTGAAATCGATGACTTTAATTCCCGCAGCAGTGATTGGCGGCAGTGGCGTGAGTGCGCTGACAGCTCCAATCCCGGCGGTTGCGGCAACAGACACCTCAAAACAGCCAGATTACCAACCGACTTTCTTTACGCCGGAAGAGTGGGCCTTCGTTAAAGCCGCTGTGGCGCGACTGATCCCGGCGGATGAACGCGGCCCCGGTGCGCTGGAGGCCGGCGTGCCGGAGTTTATCGATCGTCAAATGAATACCCCGTACGCCACCGGTTCTATTTGGTACATGCAGGGACCGTTTAACCCGGATGCACCGAAAGAAATGGGTTATCAACTGCCATTGGTGCCAAAACAGATCTATAACCTTGGCATCGCAGATGCTGATGCCTACTGCAAGAAAACCGCCGGTAAACCCTTTGCTGAACTTGACGCTACACAGCAGGATGCGCTGTTGCAGAAGTTTGAGTCCGGAGAGGCGGAATTCTCGCAGTTGCCGGCAAAATTGTTCTTCTCCTACCTGTTGCAAAACACCCGCGAAGGTTTCTTCAGCGACCCGATCCATGGCGGCAATAAAGACATGGTTGGCTGGAAGCTGATTAATTTTCCGGGCGCGCGCGCCGACTTTATGGACTGGGTTGAGCGAGGGGAACGTTATCCCTTACCTCCGGTCTCGATTCGTGGGGAGAGGGGGTAACAATGGCAACGGTAATGAAAAAAGTAGACGCGGTGATCGTCGGTTTCGGTTGGGTGGGCGCGATTATGGCCAAAGAGCTGACCGAAGCGGGCCTGAGCGTGGTGGCGCTGGAGCGTGGCCCGATGCGCGATACCTATCCGGACGGTTCCTATCCGCAGGTGATCGACGAACTGACCTATAACATCCGCCGCAAGCTGTTCCAGGATCTGTCGAAAAGCACCGTGACCATTCGTCACAATACCAGCCAGACTGCGGTGCCTTACCGCCAGTTGGCGGCGTTCCTGCCGGGTACCGGCGTGGGCGGTGCGGGCCTGCACTGGTCCGGCGTCCATTTCCGGGTCGATCCTATTGAATTGCGTATGCGCAGCCATTACGAAGAGCGCTACGGCAAGAGCTTTATCCCGAAAGACATGACCATCCAGGATTTCGGCGTGAGCTACGCCGAGCTGGAGCCATTCTTCGATAAGGCCGAAAAAGTATTCGGTACTTCCGGCACCGCCTGGACCATCAAAGGCCAGAAAGTGGGTCAAAAGGGCGGCAACCCGTTCGCGGGTGACCGTTCGGACGACTTCCCGCTGCCGGCGCAGAAAAATACCTTCTCTGCCCAGCTGTTCGAGAAAGCGGCGCTGGAAGTAGGTTATCACCCGTATAACCTGCCTTCCGCCAACACCTCCGATTCCTATACCAACCCGTACGGTGCGCAGATGGGGCCGTGCAACTTCTGCGGTTTCTGCAGCGGTTATGCCTGCTACATGTATTCCAAGGCTTCGCCGAACGTCAACATTCTGCCGGCGCTGCGCATGGAAAAACGCTTTGAGCTGCGCACTAACGCTAACGTGTTGAAAGTGAATCTGACCGCCGATAAATCCCGTGCGACCGGGGTGAATTACATTGACGCGCAGGGTCGTGAAGTCGAGCAGCCGGCGGAGTTGGTGATCCTGGGGGCATTCCAGTTCCACAACGTGCACCTGATGCTGCTGTCCGGCATCGGTAAACCTTACGATCCGGTGACCGGCGAGGGTGTGGTAGGGCGTAACTTCGCCTATCAGAACATGACCACCATCAAGGCGTTCTTCGACAAGGACGTATACACCAACCCGTTCATCGGGGCCGGCGGTAACGGTGTCGGCGTTGACGACTTCAACGCCGATAACTTTGATCATGCCAAAGAAGGCTTCGTCGGCGGTTCGCCGTTCTGGGTCAACCAGGCGGGGACCAAGCCTATTTCCGGCTTGCCAACGCCGCCAGGAACGCCAGCCTGGGGTAGCAAGTGGAAAGCGGCAGTGGCCGATGCTTATACCCACCATGTATCGATGGATGCGCACGGTGCGCATCAGTCGTACCGCAGCAACTATCTGGACCTCGATCCCAACTACAAGAACGTCTTCGGCCAGCCCTTGCTGCGCATGACGTTCGACTGGCAGGAAAATGACGTCAAGATGTCGCAGTTCATGTACGACAAAATGGCACCTATCGCCAAGGCCATGAACCCTAAACTGATCGCCGGCAGCCCGAAAAACGCCAATAGCCACTTTGATACCACCAGCTACCAGACCACCCATATGAACGGCGGGGCGGTGATGGGGGAAGATCCGAAAACCAGCGCGGTGAACCGCTATCTGCAAAGCTGGGACGTGCATAACGTATTCTCGATCGGCGCGTCGGCCTTCCCTCAGGGGCTGGGTTACAACCCGACCGGCACCGTGGCCGCGTTGGCTTACTGGTCTGCCCGTGCCATTCGCGAGCAGTATCTGAAAAACCCAGGCCCTTTGGTGCAGGCATAAGGACGGCGACTGATGAAAGCATTTGTTCCCGCACTGGTTCTCAGTGCACTGAGTTTTTCCGTATGGGCGCAGGACGCCACGGTCAGCAGCGAGCTGATCAAACGCGGCGAGTATTTGGCGCGCGCCGGTGACTGCGTGGCCTGCCACACTAACGGCAAAAGCGGTAAAGAGTTTGCAGGCGGTCTGGCGATGGAAACGCCGATCGGCACCATCTACTCCACCAATATTTCGCCGGACAAGAAAACCGGTATCGGTGATTACAGCTTCGAAGACTTCGACAATGCGGTACGCAAAGGCGTCGCCAAAAACGGCAGCACCCTGTACCCGGCGATGCCGTATCCGTCGTTTGCCTTGGTGAAAGAGGATGACATGCGCGCCATGTACGCCTATTTCATGCACGGTGTGCAACCGGTGGAGCAGGCCAACAAGGATTCCGACATTCCTTGGCCGCTGTCGATGCGTTGGCCGTTGAGCATCTGGCGCGGCATGTTTGCGCCTTCACCGGCCGACTTTGTGGCTGACACCAAAGCGGATCCGGTGATTGAACGCGGTCGCTATCTGGTGGAAGGGCTGGGTCACTGTGGCGCCTGCCATACGCCACGTAGCCTTACCATGCAGGAAAAAGCGCTGAGCAATAACGACGGCGATACCTATCTGTCCGGCAGCAATGCGCCGATCGACGGTTGGGTGGCTTCCAGCCTGCGCGGTGACAACAAGGATGGGTTGGGGACCTGGAGCGAAGCCGAACTGACGGAGTTCCTGAAAACCGGACGCAACGACAAATCTATCGTGTTTGGTGGCATGAGCGACGTGGTGGAGCACAGCCTGCAGTATCTCAGCGATGAGGATCTGACGGCGATCTCGCGCTATCTGAAAACGCTGCCGCCGAAAGACGGCAAGCAGCAGGCGGCACCGGTCGAAGACAGCGTCGCCAAGGATCTGTGGCGTGGTAACGACAGCAAGCCCGGAGCGGCGCTGTACGTCGATAACTGCGCGGCCTGCCACCGCACCGATGGCGTCGGCTATAAACGCGCCTTCCCGGCGCTGAAGGGCAATCCGGTGGTACAGACCGAAGACGCGACTTCGCTGATTCATATCGTGCTGACAGGTAACACCACGCCGGCGGTGAAAGGGGCGGTTTCCAACATCACCATGCCGCCGTTCGGTTGGCGTCTGAACGACCAGCAGGTAGCGGATGTGGTGAACTTCATCCGTTCAAGCTGGGGCAACAGCGCCAAGCCAATCGACGCCTCAGACGTGGCCAGCGTGCGTAAAGACCGCTCGATGATCCGCGATGAGAAGGAGATGGGCAGCGCCGCCGTGCCGGAACTTCCGGACGCCAACAAGTAAATCTGAAAGGGCCTCGTTCGAGGCCCTTTTCTTTTGGCCCGGCGTGCTGATTTTGGCAGCATTTTCTGCTCGTAAATCACTCTGTCAGCCGATAAAACATAGACCCGAGCCGCATTTTTCATTATCCTTTGCCGTCCTTTTAGCAGGAACAAGAGTGAAATACTGCGTTAATCCACTGATTAATATTAAAAATTCGCGGAGAAGGATATCCCGTTGAGCGCAATCGTTGTCGCTGAAGAGTAAGGTAAGCTTTCTTATGAGTACGATTTCTCCCGATTCAGGCACGCTGGCAACCGCCCAGGCTGCCAAATGGAATAAAACCGATACCGTGTGGATGTTTGGGCTCTATGCCACCGCTGTCGGCGCAGGAACCCTGTTCCTGCCGATCAATGCAGGTCTGAATGGTCCGCTGGTCCTGTTGTTGATGGCGTTGTTCGCTTTCCCGCTGACTTATTTACCGCACCGCGCATTGAGCCGCTTTGTGCTGTCCGGCTCCAGCCGCGACGGCAATATCCATGATGTGGTGGTGGAGCACTTTGGCGTGCTGGCCGGCAAAATCATCATGGTGCTGTACCTGATGGCGTTCTTCCCGATCGTGCTGGTGTACAGCATCTCGATCACCAATGCGCTGGACAGCTTCCTGATCCATCAGTTTCATCTGGCGCCGCTGCCGCGTGTCTGGCTGAGCCTGGCGGTGGTGGTGGTTCTGAATCTTGTGTTGCTGCGCGGCAAAGACGCTATCGTTTCGGCGATGGGCATGTTGGTGTTCCCGCTGCTGGTGTTTTTGATGGGTATCACGCTGTATCTGGTACCCACCTGGCAAACGGCAAACTTTGTCAGCGGCCTGGCCAACACCCAGTTCAGCAGCCCGGACCTGTGGCATTCACTGTGGCTGGCGGTGCCGGTGATGGTGTTTTCTTTCAGCCATGCGCCGATTATTTCGTCCTTCGCCTCCACGCAAAAGAGCCTGTACGGTGAGAAGGCCGAACGCCGCTGCGCGCGTATCATGCGCTACAGCTATGTGCTGATCTGCGTCACCGTCTTGTTCTTTGTCTTTAGCTGCGTACTGAGCCTGTCTCATGAGGATATGCAGCAGGCGAAAGATCAAAACATCACCGTGCTGACCACGCTGGCGAACAAATTCTCCAACCCGCTGATCGCCTACCTTGGCCCAATGATGGCGATGCTGGCGATGGCCAAGTCTTATCTCGGCACTTCCCTGGGCGTGACTGAAGGGGCAACCAGCCTGATCGACGGCCTGACGCGAGCGGTTGGCAAACCCTTGAGCTCGCGAATTACGCACCGGATTTCTGCGATATCGCTGTTCCTGCTGACCTGGGCGGCGACGGTGTGGAACCCAAGTGCGCTGCACATTATCGAAACCATCAGCGGTCCGCTGATTGCAGCGATCCTGTTTATTCTGCCGATGTACGCTGTGCGTGCAGTGCCCGCGATGCGCCGCTATCGTGCGCTAAGTAACGTCTTTGTCCTGGTGATGGGCCTGATAGCGCTGTCGGCGCTGATTTACGGCCTGATTTGACCTCAGTAGCGCATCGGATCCGGTGCGCTACTTTTTCCCTGTTCACATCCCTTTTCAATTAAGCGAAAACGCACCCGGGGTTCTCTTTGATAATGGGAGCGGTTCTCATTATTATTTCCGCACTGATTTCCTACGCTAAGGAGTTTTACGTGCACCGTCGAATCACCCTGTTGGCTTTGGCCTGCGCCTGCGGTTTGTCCGCTCAGGCGATGGCGACTACTTATCCGTTAACCCTGACAGATACCTCTGGCCAGAGCCTGACCATCAAGCAAGAGCCGAAACGCATTGTGGTGCAGGACGGGCGCGATATTCTGACGCTGGCCTTGCTCGACCGCGCCGATCCTTTCGCCCGGCTGGTGGCCTGGAATAACCTGCTCAAGAAAAGCGACGGTGAAACCTGGAAGATCCTGCGTAACAAGTGGCCGGAAGCCAACGGCATTATCGATATGGGCTTTAGTGATAAGGGCGAGGTCAACCTGGAAAGCGTGATCGCCAAACAGCCTGATCTGATGGTGGCTCAACTGCGTTCCAAGCCTTCACTGAGCCAGACTGGCGTGTTGGATAAGCTGAAAGCGCTCAACATTCCGGTGCTGTTTATCGACACCATGCTCAAACCGGTGGAAAACACCCCGAAAAGCATCACGCTGCTGGGTGAGACCCTCAACCGCGAAAGCGAAGCGAAACAGTACACCGACTTCTATCAGCAGCATTATCAGAACATCCTGGATAAAACCAAAGCCGTCGAGCCAAAGCCGTTGGTATTTATCGAGGCAAAAGCCGGTCTTAACGGGCTTGAGTCCTGTTGTTTCACTCATTCTCACGTCGGTTGGGGTGGGATGATCGAGGCGGTAGGCGCACGTAACCTGGGCTCCGCATTGTTGCCTGGCGCAACCGGCGATGTCTCCCTGGAAAAAGTGATCAGCATGAAACCTGACGCCTATATCGTGTCCGGCTCTCAATGGGCGACCAAAACCAATGCCGCAGTGCCCTTTGGTTACGGCGTGACGCAGCAGCAGGTTGATGACGCTTTTAACCGGATGAAGCAACGCCCGGGTTTCGCCCAGGTCACGGCGGTGAAGGAGGGGCGCTTCTACGGCATTTACCATAACTTCTATAACCACCCGTACAACATCGTCGGGCTGGAATATCTGGCGAAGTTTATCTATCCGAATCAGTTCAAGGAATTGGATCCGGCGAAAACCTACAGCGAAATCCTCAGCCGCTTTACCGAAGTGCCGGAAGGTAAGGGGATATTGGGTGCGCAGGCACCGGCAGGAAAGTAAACATCGTGAAGGGCGCGGCTGATACCGCGCCCTTATTGTCAGGCCGCAGGCACGTAGGTGGAGATGATTTCCAGCACGCCGTTGATAATAAACTGCACGCCCATACACACCAGCAAGAACCCCATCAGACGCGAAATGGCTTCGATGCCGCTTTTGCCCACCAGGCGCATAATGGCGCCGGAACTGCGCAGGCAGACCCACAGGATAAAGGCAACCGAGAAGAAAATCGCCACCGGGGCCACCAGCAGCACCCAATGGGCGAAACCCAGCGTATTTTCGTGAATGCTCGATGCGGAGCTGATGATCATGGCGATAGTCCCGGGGCCAGCGGTACTTGGCATTGCCAGGGGGACAAAGGCGATATTGGCCGAGGTTTTCTTACGCAGTTCGTTTGACTTGGTTTCCACTTCTGGCGCGTCTTCTGCGCTTTGCTGCGGGAACAACATGCGGAAACCGATAAATGCCACAATCAACCCACCGGCAATACGCAGACCGGGAATGGAAATGCCGAAGGTATTCATCACCACTTGGCCGGCGTAGAACGCCACCGTCATGATAAAGAACACATAAATGGATGCCATCAGCGACTGCTGATTGCGTTCTTCGCGCGTCATATTGCCCGACAGGCCAAGCAACAGCGCGACGGTAGTCAGCGGGTTGGCCAGTGGCAACAGCAGCACCAAACCCAGTCCGATGGCCTGGAATAACTGCAGAATACTTGTCATAAAGCGAACTCCCTGTTTTCAGTTAAAACACGACAGCGCAACCTGATCGCCTGCCATGAAATGCGAATTGCTTCCGCAATAAGTTACTTAAAATACAATGAATTAATAAAAGGTTCTCACGCCATTAACCTGGACTGCCAGGGGGGAGCAGTTCAAGAACGGCGTCGGTATTAGCGTCATCGTCGTTCACGCAATCATTGGCAATCTCCGGTGTATCCTCACATTCCATCGGCGGCTCATTCACCGCGATGGCCCGTGGATGACGGTCTGCTCCCAGATGGAGCAGGACAAAAAGAGCCGTCAGCACCAGGCAGGCGCCAACGAGTAATTTCAATAACCGGTTCATGATGCGGGGTGCTTCTCAACTCTGCCGTTAATGGCATCAGGATAGCGGGAGCCAGAGATGTTCGCCATCGCTGATTTGCGCAATGTGCAGGGAGCAAAACGTCGGCTAAACACGGACAAAGAGTACATGTATCATTAGTTAATTTTATATTTTTGATCATTAAGCCACCCCTTTTTTTATTGGATTCTATACTGATAGGGCTTTCGGGCAGTTTCACTTAATCGAAAAGCTTAAAAGGAGTTTTACTATGCAAGTGGCAAACGAATTGGCAACGGTTAAAAAAATATCGTGGGGCAGCGTAATTGGCGGGGTTATCACCGTTTTGGCGGTGTCGCTGCTGCTGTCTACTCTGGGGACCAGTCTGGGGTTTTCCATCGTCGATCCGACCTCTGACGATCCGGTCAACGGGGCCGGCACTACTGTGGTGGTTTGGTCTGCAATTTCGATCATCCTGAGCCTGGCTGCCGGTGCCTTTATTGCCGGTCGTCTGGCAGCGAATGATGGGTTAATCCACGGTTTCCTGGTTTGGGCCACCTCGCTGATTGTAGCGGCCGTGTTGGGCGCTTTGTTAGTGGGGTCTGCAGTCAAAGCTACCGGGAACGCGCTGGGGGCTATTGCCTCAACTTCCGGTAGCCTGCTTTCCGGTGCCGGGTCAGCCATTGGTAAAGGCGCTTCGGGTCTCGCGGATGCCGGCGGCAAAGTGTTTGATAAGTTGGGTATCGACACCAAGTTGGAACCCGAAAAGTTACAAGACAATGTCGTGGCGGCACTGAAAAAAAGCGATATCCCTTCATTGCAGCCGGAGTTTATGCAGCAACAGTTGGACGCGGCCAAGAGTGAAGTGGGGGACGCGGTAAAAGCGTTGGCGCTGCAGCCTGAGAATAGCGATGCAATTATTCAGGATCTGGTTGCCAAATTGAAAAAACACGGTGAGGCCATTTCGCAGGACGTCGATGAGGATTCGCTCAAGAAAGCGCTGTCGGAGAATACCGATATGACACCGCAGGAAGTTGACCAGACCGTCAAAAATCTGGTGGATGCGAAAAACAAAACGGCGCAGCTGGTGAATCAGCGCTTGAATGACGTGGAAGTAAAAATTAATCAGGCTAAGCAGGAATATACAGAGCTGAAGCAAAAAGCGCGCGAGCAGGCAGCGGAAGCGGCTAAGGCCTTGTCTCATGCGGCCCTGTGGTCATTCTTCGCATTGCTGATTGGCGCAGTCATCAGCGCGTTGGCCGGCCTGTGGGGCGTTAAGACCAACAGCCGTATCGTGGTGGTGAGAGAATAACGGCGACAAGGAGTAAGCCGGGTCTTATTTGCGCGTCTCAGTATCGGGATGAGAGGCCCGGATCTTCACGACGGTGAAGTGACAGCCAGGAAAGACTGGCATCCTCCCCGGCAATTTGCCGGGGATTTTTGTTTTTTATGGCCCTTTAGTGGCAAATCAGACACGAAGTAAGCTTATTCCGCATCAATTGCTACGATCCCCTTACGCAGGCGAATACCATAGTCGCGCTTTAAATAATAACGAGTATGACTATGAAACATGATCTGCAAATTTTACTGGGAAAAATAGGCTCCTTTCTGCTTTACAGCGCATTTTTGGCTGCGCTGATGGGCTTAATGTTCATTGATGTGCACTGGCTGCATAATTTTGTCTACGAAACCTCCTTAACCGAATCGGCGCAGGAAGTGATGCTGGCCGCCATCTCCGGCTTGTTCTTTGTGGCTGCACGCCGGCAAGTTGCCTATCGGCCCGCATGGGTGTTGGCGGGAGGTTTCTTCCTTTGCATGCTGATCCGCGAGATGGATTTTGCCTTCGATATGCTGTGGCACGGTTCCTGGCTGTGGTTCGCCTTGGCGGTGACGCTTGGATGCCTGTGGTATGCGTCACGCCACATTGAGGCCACGGTGCAGGGATTGGCGCATTTCGTGACGCATCCGAGCTACGGCATGATGTGCGCAGGCCTGCTGTGCATTCTGGTATTTTCACGCTTGTTTGGCATGAATTCTCTGTGGCAAATGCTGATGCTGGATGGTTATAACCGGGTGGTGAAGAACATGGTGGAAGAGGGCTGCGAGCTGTTGGGTTACGCCTTCTGCCTGATTGCCGCGTTGGGTTACCGGAAGGACCGCCCAGCTTCCCGCTAAAGCCGGGCCTGTGCCGCAGTTTATTTATCCGGAACAATTTTAGTGATACTATCCGCTTAGCCAATATGGCTGTGAAGGTATGCTTTCCATTCTGTATACCAAGTTAGGTTTCAATCTGGCAATTGTGGGCGAGATCTGAAACCTGGCTGACTAAACTTCTTAGAAGAGGGTGAAGTCGTCGTCAAACTTTTCTGCGTTTCGCTCGACTGACCTTGAGGCCAGGATGAATTGGATGCCTTCAAATAGCGACGTTGGTCGCTCAAGCCCGAATATGAACGCATCGTTGTATGTGCGTCCGAGCCAGTAGCCGCCGCCGTACTCCTTCAGGCGTTGGAAGAACACTCAGCCACCCTCTACGAAGTGAGGGAGGGTTTCGCCGCGATAGACGACTTGATAGCCGAGTTCTTTTGAAGCCATAACTCACACCACAAAATACTGTTTATTTGCTCAGTATAATTGAGAGGGCGGGTTAGTCGATCAAGCAGCTCTCCACCACATCCTTTCGGTTATCTGCAATGGTGTAGCCCATACCGAAAGTTTTATAGAACTTAACTGCCGATCCCGTTCCATTTGGGGTGATATCGGCGAACATAGTGTCTTTCCATGTAAAGACCGTGATTTTATTACTCGACTGCTCAACATGTGTCGTGTTGTCTCGCTCAAGCATGACACGGGTATTGGTCCATCGTTCATAGATGCATTCACTGAGAACTTCAGGGGATTTGGTGCTTTCTCTGCTCAGAAGTGGTGCTTCGTTTCTTGCCTCATTAGGCGTTGATAGGCATCCAGACAGAAGTGCTGATGATGCCAAAATAAGTATTATTCCTTTTCTCACGATTTTTCCTTTCGCTTGTTCTACATTTTATAATGTGAGTATAGCTTCAATCTGCTGTGTTTTCAGCGACCTGGTTCTCCGGTTTTGCCTGCATAGCGAGGTGGCATGCATTTCAGCCTTAATACCATTGAAAGCTCAGTACTTAACTGATGTCCTGCAATCCCTGCAGCCGTCTCCACTGGCCCTGGCATTAAAGTCTAGAAATACGCTGAAAGTGTCTCATTACGTCTTCTCGACGGATTCGGCTCAAAAAGAAGCCCGGCGTTTAACCGGGCTGAAAGAGTGAAAATTATGGGATCATGCTTTCCTGAAACCTGGCTTGCCGTTTTTAGATCGCCATTCTTTGATGACTTTAACTACAGCTTCAGCGCCTTGATTGCCTTTTTCAGGGTAATACAACAAATCCGATCCTGACGGATGCTCAGACAACCTCTCAAACTCCATAACAGCATCAATATGCGCTTCTTCGGATGGATAGGTGTCGTTATAAATACCCTTTACGAATTCGAGGAATTCTTTTTCCGTATAATCAGATATCGTCTTATTAGCCATGTTACTTCCCTCCCTTTCTTGAATGAATTTCAACATGTCGTTTCGGGGTTACGACACCAAGATTATCAACATCAAAGACACGCCCGCCATCTTTTATCATGTCTAAATGATGTAATTCAGCTTTAACCCTTTTCCCTGCTCGTTCGGCCTTTCGAACATACGGGGCTCTCCCCTTTTTCATGGTGGCTAAACTACCTGGATCAAATTGCTTGCTTAATTCAGGGTCTTTACTAACTTCCCGCCAGAATGCACTACGAAAAGCATCAAAGTTCGCGAATTCTCGACCACGCAGCTTGTCAGCAATCTGACTGGGGACTGGGGCACCGAGTTCCTGGCCCGCTTTTTTTAGCCAGCCTTCACCTACTTTCTGTCCCTTGCCGCTCACTTTCCCTGGCATATCTCGCGGGCTTCTGAACACCACATAAATCTGCTCGACGCCGGTACCTTTGGCGTCAGGCTGCCAGTAGATAAAATCTTGTAGCCCATTGTTATCTGCGGCCGGTGAAGTAGTCACCACAATATTTTCCACCGGCTTTACATCGGTGCCAGTATGCAACGGTATTGCCGGTACAGACGGGGTCTGATTACCTGTATTCGAAGGTGCAGGCGGTGTTACCGCTGGATTAAACAAAACCGTACGCGAAGGGGCACTAGCTGTCGCTGGCACCGTGATGCGATCCAAGCCGGTTTTTTTATCACGTACAGCTGTCAACACCTGAACGGCTTTCGACAAACCATCACCGGTTTTCAGCAGTTTCAGTGCCAATTGGCCGTTTGACATGACCAGTTGACCCCGGACGGGCAAATCGACCGTGGATATCCCCGGTCTCAATCCCTGTTCTTTGGGCAACATGACGTTGGCAGGATAGCTAAACAGTGCAGGAACATCACGCCCCGGGACTTTGTCACTGCCTACCCCTACTTTGGGTGAATGGAAAATGGCTGCAATGACAAAGCCGCCTGCCAGTGGACCGGCCGCCCCGGTTGTCAGTGCTGAAATGCCTCTGCCAATGGAGGGACTGAGCACTTTCCCTCCCACATTCATCACACCTCTTCCCGCAATGGCCAACTGGGCTGTGCCAGGCCAACGCCCCAATGCCAACACGCCGGCGCCACCCAGGGTTGCATTTGCCGCCTTCACCATATCCGGAGTGTACTCCGGTGCAGGTTTAACTCCGGCCTTTGCCAGCTCAGCAGCTACCTTCGCCAGTTCTGCCGCTATCTTCGCTTTGGTTTCCGCGGCCGCTTTCGCCTCTGCGTCTGCACGTGCTTTGGCCTCCGCTTCCGCTCTGGCTTTCGCCTCAGCTTTTGCCCGGGCGGTGGCTTCGGCTGCGGCTTTCACTTTGGCCTCTGCTTCAGCCTTGGCGCGTGCATCGGCTTCAGCCTGTGCACGTGCATCTGCTTCGGCTTTACGCGCGGCCTCTAGGGTGACATTTGCCAGCCCTTTATCGACGTTAGCCTGATGCAGCGCTTGTTGAGCGGCGTTTAATTCTGCTGTTGCTGCATCGACCTGTTGTTGAAGATTATTTAATTTGGCTTCTTCTTCGTCCAACTGACCCAGATAAGTGGGGTCAAGGTTAAACATGTCGGTGAGCATCGAAACGAGCGTTTTTTTCTCGTCACGAGCGGGAATAGTTGAGGCCAGATGTTCATTTTTTTGACGTATCTGTTCCGCAGCCTGATTAATGCGCTCCTGGGCTTCACGCACTTTATTTTCCGCCGCCGACACACCAATTTTCGCGCCTTCGGAAATTGCATTGGCTTTGGCTTCTGCATCCGCCCGAGCTCTGAATTCTGCTTCAGCTTGTGCGCGGGCCTTTTCCTCTGAGTTTTTCCTCGCGGCTTCCTGTGCTTTTTGCTTTGCTTCTTCGGCTTCTTTTTGTTGTTTTATCTTCTCCTGTTGTTCATGCCACTCTTTTTGAATGGCATCGAGCACGTCCCAGGAATCACCGCCAAGAATACCTGCCCATGGCGTCTTTGTTGGATTATCAGAGAAGCCTAGGCCTGGGAATGCCAGGTGATTTCCGTTACCTGTCGTACCTTGATCATTAGGGCTTATCGTTAACGTATCTCCGTCCCATTGCCCTGTTGTTGGCCATCCCCATGACCCCGGGACACCGTCACCACCGGGTTCCCATACTAGCCCAGCTTGGGGCGGCACGCCGTTGTTATAGTTGCCGGGGTCGTAGTTGATATCACCCATAAGAACTCCTTTTTCTTAAACACAAAGTTGAATTAACTGTATGCCCATACAGTGATTTGAACTGTATATAAAAAGTTCTCACACGTCAATGTAATGATAATCATTATCATTTGTGCCATGAATGATACAACGCATGCTTGGAATAATGAGATGACAATGTGGGGTGTTTTCTTAGGGGCTTTCAGATTAAAGTTATTGATCGAGCGTTAAAGACTTCGGAGCACTGTTGTTCTAACACTGAGCGATGCCGGGCCTGTCCCATATAACGAATAATTTCCGCCCCAATCCAAGCGCCCACCGGAATGCTCACCCCGTTGCCAATCTGCTTGTAAGCTGCGGTATCTGACACGGGAAAAATGAACCAGTCAGGTACACCCTGCAGGCGAGCATATTCACGCACTGAATACGGGCGAACTCCGTCAGGGAAGCGTTTATCGACAACAAGTCGAGTGCTCTTATCTTTCGCATAATGCGCCACACACGTTGGGGCTATATCACCGCGCGCAGGGTCGCTGATAATCGGCAAATCCCGATATGAACCGCTGAGTCTTGCCTTGATGGCCTTCGGCAAAGTCACCTGTGGATCTTCTTCCAAAACTGCACTCAAGGGCAGCGGCTTGAATTTCTCAGGGGGTCTGATGGAAAACGCACGCCGGGTACCGATGATGATTAGGCGGTTACGGCGTTGTGGAAGCCATGTTTCGGATTGGATAGGGCAAAACACCTGAATGAAGTAATCAGGCATGCGGGTCATTGCTTCCATCACGACAGGGAAGGCTCGCATACCTGGGACGTTTTCGATCACATAAAACTCTGGCCGTGCAAGTGCGAAGTGACGCAAAGCATGCAGGAACAAGTCATCACCGGTACGCACTCCATGGATATCGCCGATAGTGCTGTATTTCGTACATGGGTAGGTGAACACCATCCCATCACTGGCACCCTGTTCAAATACCAGTTCTTGGCTGATATCGCATTGCTTAACGTGATCCCCGAGATTGTGCCGGTAGGTTTTGCAGGCATCGTCATCTAGCTCGAAAGCCTGGTTAACCGTGATGCCTGCGCTCAGTAGTCCGACATCCATCAGGCCAGCGCCGCAGAAATATGAATTAACGGTTACGGTCATTTGCCATCCTGTTGTTCAGCATCGAATGTCTGCGGGTGCTGTTGTCTGTACTCGTTGAGGATTTTGTTTATTTCCTCTCTTGTTCCCGGCAATAGCAGTAACACGTCACCTTCTGGGCGTAACATCGGTGAGGCGTCATAGAGCAGCTCGCACAATCTTCGTGCGCGGGTGGCGCTGAATAGGGGAGTGATAAAGGACTTGGTGACCTTCTTTTTGCCTGCTTTCTTTGCCTTTTCGACGTCAACGGCAAGCACTTTTCCTGCCGCTTCGCCGTGCTCTTTCACACGGTCTACAGCGGCGTCAACGGCAACAGAGCCTTCTCTAACAAGCGTCTGAACGTCGTGATTTGCCTGACTGAATGCCAGCAGCTTATCGACCGTTGCGCGGCTCTTGCCGACCAGGGCAGCGATTTCATCAGGAGAAAGGTTGAACCCTGCCAGCTCTTTCACAACGAGTGACTGTTCGTAAGGGGATAGGGGGAGCTGGGTGTTACTGTTCATGATGCGAGCGATACGCTCTACATCATTTGCCATGTTGATGGCCTTAACTTACCGGAGATACCCATAAGCCGAATATATAGCCACTAAGAAAGTTTTATATTTATCCTATGGTGGTTTGGCCTCGAACGTAAAAATTAACGGTATTGCGGTAACACCTGCATCACGTTCAATGGCTGACGTGCGTATTGTTGGTCAGGTTGGCGTGTCGATAACCAACGGTACCGTTCGCGACAGTATCGGCATCACCTGGTCACTGCCAGCCAGCGTAGTGATCGGTATCGATGGCACAGTGACCGTCACAGCAACATGCCAGATTGATGGTGCTGTAGTGGCACCGGCCGCCAGTATCACTGAGATAAGAACGCCGACACGCGGCTGGCAGTCGGTAACTAACCCAGCAGCAGCCACCGCTGGGCGTAAAGTGGAAACCGATGCGGAGTTGCGCCAACGTCAGGCTAAATCGGTCGCTATCCCGTCCCTGACAGTGCTCGATGGCATCATGGGCGCTGTGGCAACACTGGACGACGTGGAGCGCTATCGTGGCTATGAGAACGACACCAGCGTAGAAGATGCCAATGGATTGCCTCCGCATAGCATTTCGCTGGTGGAGATGCATCGGCTATTGCGAAAACTATCGCGACGAAGAAAACCCCCGGCGGTGGGACTTATGGCACAACCCAGATAGATGTCAAAGACAAATATGGCATCGTTCACCTGATCCATTTCTACCGCCCGACGAGCGTTAATATTTTGCCCGCGTAGAAATTAAGGCGCTGCAGGGCTACACATCCGGCGTGGGTGAGGAAATAAAAACGGCTGTTGCCGCCTATATCAATGAAATTGAGATTGGTGATCCGGTATATCTCACCCGCTTGTTCTTGCCAGCCAACCTGAACGGCAATGCCGATAGCGCGACATTTGACATTACCGACCTGCAGATCGGCACTTCAGCGGGCAGCCTGGCGCCGTCAAACGTCGTAATCGGGTTTAACGCAGTGGCCGCGTGCGCTCCGGAGAATGTCGAAGTGGTGGTGATCTCATGAGTGAAACGAAATACCAAAAACACATCACGTCCTATCACAAGCACAAACCCAAATTTTACGACCATATATACCTCATTACCCAGCCTCTAATCGACGTGCAGGACGCCACAGCAAAACTGATTGGCGATTTCGACCTGGATACGGCCGTGGGTGTGCAGTTGGATGCGGTCGGGCTGTGGGTGGGAATAGGGCGGAAGATAGCCACGCCCATCACCGGCGTCTATTTCTCCTTGGATGATGCCGAACTGGGTTTTGATGCTGGATTATGACGTGGCCGGTTCGATGCTGGCGGCTTCACCGAACTGGACGACGACACCTACCGAACCATCATCCGCACGAAGATTGCGGCTAACCACTGGGACGGAACCACCGAGACGCTCAGCGATGTCTATCAGATCATTTTCCCTGACGGCAAAACGAAGATATTCGCTGTCGATAACTTTGATATGACGATGTCGGTTTATATCACCGGCGACCGCATTACACCGGTCATGAAGGCAGTGATCGAGCTGGGTTATCTGGATATCAAACCATCAACTGTCCGCATCAAGAATTACACCATCACCACCGAGTCGGGGCCGCTGTTCGGCTTCGATATTGATAATGAATTTATCTCAGGCTTCGACACCGGCGCCTGGGGAACACTGCTGGGAGCATCACATGGCTAAGAACGAGTTTTTACCCTTCGGCACCGCGGCTAATGCCAACGTTTTACCCAATGCTGATTATCAGGCTTTACCGGCGCGCGTGGCTGGGTTCAGCGGCGGCGTGGCGAAGTCCGAGGAACTCAACACAGTCTGGCGGCAGGGTTCGACAATGGCCGCTGTACTGGGCCAGTTCATCGCAGATAAAACCGGACAGGATGTACTGGATGATGGAGACACTGCAAAGTTAACAGATGGGCTTGATACTGCTTTGGAAAAAAAATGATTGAAGGTTTTCCTTCTGAGTTGTCTGTTAATGGTTATCAGAAGCTGCCATCAGGGCTAGTGCAGCAATGGGGAAAAGCAACCGCGACCACAGATGGGCAGGGCAACCTTAGCATCACACCCCAGGGGAATAATTTTAGTAATGGTATATTTTTTGGTCGAGTGGACTTGGGGGAGTCAAGCTACGCTGGTGTATCGAGGGTAATAATTATTAATACATACCCAAATACAAAAATCAAATCTTCCATTACTGCATGTGCTAGATATGCGGATAATGGTAATGTGGTTGCCAATACTTCGATAAATGTAACGTTTGAAGTGTTTGGAAGTTGACATTTTGTTATATATCATTAGATTGCTTGGTCTTGATTTTAAGTTGAAAAGGAGTCTAACAATGTCAAAGGGACGTATGTGTTTTTTATCAATTATCCCACTTATTTTAGTAAATTATGCGCATGCATTTTCTACAGATGATGTTGGCGATATTATTAATAAAGAGGTAATGGCTGCTAATGGTAAGCAAATTACTATTAAAGCCAATGAGCCAGGGGAGATTAAATCAACAATAAAGCTTGGTGCTGGACAAACTCTTGAGTTCACACCTGGAGTGTGGACTTGCAGTGCATCACCTTGCATTATAATTGATAATGCGTCTCAAGTTATTGGTTCAGGAATCTTTCGGACTCAGTTAAAATTAGCCACTATGGCTTCCGGGCCCATTATACAAAGTGCTGATTATGAAAAACTGTCAAGACTAAGCGAAAAAGATGCATTGAAAATTGCATCAGTACTAGATGGTGATCGCAAAAGTCTTCCAGGAGTTAAATACATAAAAATAAAAGATGTTACAATTGATGGTGGTGAAGGAAAAAAAACTAATGTTAACGGTGTAGAAATATACGGTTTGTGGTTCTGGCTTGAAGATGTGTCAATAGAGCGGTTCTCTGGAGATGCGTTAGTTACTCAATTTATTCCTAGCGGCTCTGTTCATCCAGATGAAAATGATGCAATGGAGTCTTACTTTACTAGAGTGAAACTAATTAGCAATAAAGGAAATGGATGGACGATGCGAGGCCCACATGACTCGATCGTTTCTGGGATGATTGCTGCTAACAATGGCGGGTGGGGTATTGATGTCCTACACAAGGAAGGTTTTTATAGTGGAGGCGGTCTAATGCTTACTAATACCCATCTTTATGCAAACGGTAACGGCATGAGAACCGAGTCAGGGGCAAATATTCTTGCGTATGGAATAGAAAGTGAGGCAAATAAAGGTGTTGGTTTGCTGCTGCGTTCTAATGATTCGATAGTGCAAGGAACATTTTATGCCAACAAAACTTATGGTGTGCAAATAGGCGATGATGAGTCATTTTCCGGTGTTAATAACTTGAATCTTCAACTCCATAACAACAAAGTAGCACAGCTTAAATGGGGGAATAATGCTGGTCATAATATGATTAATGCCGTTGTATTTCCTAATGATTCTAGCCAGAGGTATTTCGAAGGCAAACCATCAAATACTGATTACGTAGCAACGTCTGGGCCTAACGCTGTCCAACAGTTCCCTGGTGGTATTTTGATGGATAGCGATAAAAACATGTATGGTGTAAAGGAATCTGTAAATTAAAAATCCGCTTATGAAGTTATTAAGATTGTAAAATTCACCCCGGTAAATCCGGGGTTTTTTATATCTGAAATAAACCCAACGTAAATTATATCATTACATAATCTGAATTATTTCGGAGAACCACTTATGTCATCAGAAGGATTGCCAGTTGATGGCGTCGTCGGCACAGACATTGTGCTGAATGCCCGCAGCACGCAACAAGCAACAGACGAAGCAAAGAGCAGCCTGTCTGCGGATAGCGCCGCTCAGTCGGCTGATGCTGCGTTTAAATTCAGCCGTGAGGCTAAGACCGTAACAGTTGTTGCCAGTGATGCAGCAGATCGCGCCGAGGCGGCAGCGGATAATGCCCAGAGCATAGCAGACGCGAATACCTACTACACGTCGGCAACTGATCCTGATGGGACGATCACCGGTTTAGCTGGCACGCCTGATGGTAAGTCATTCCGTGTCGCTATTCAGGACGCAACGCTGTCAGTCGTTGCCTTCAATTACTACCTAAATAAAGGCGGTGTCGCGGAGTTCATCACCTCATATCCGAATAAGCGCTATATAGACATGGTGAACGCCCTTGCTGATTCGACAGACAGACGCACTCGTGGATTGTTGACACTAAAGCGCAAAAAGAAGCCTGTTGATTTTGTTAGTCGTCAGGGTGCAAGTATGTTTTCAATCAATGAGAACAGTGAAAAAGAGATGCCTGGTAAAACCTTCTCGGATTATATGAATATTCTCCGGGAGCTTATTATCGGGCCATAGGCTTTGCGCCGTGCCCGTCCTGGTTATCTTTTCAATATCATTGTTGGTGGCTTCCGACTGTTAGCTGTTCGTGATGATGGTGTTGGTACTATGGAATATCGTGGTATCCCACTAGAAAATCATATTGGGCTCTTGCAAAACACTCTCGGTGGTTTTGGCTACTCACTGTCCGATAACGGGCGAAATCCTCCTGTAGAGCCAGGTAAACCGCGAGGGTGGACGTTTAATGCACGTTCGTGGCAGATGTGGGCATCCTTATTTAGTGATGGGAGAATAAAATACATTGGTCAATGGGCAACAGGTGGTTATACAACAGCTGATATGATCCGCGATCATTTAAAATCCGCAATAGCCGCAAAGCCGAGGTTTATTACATTCCTCGGTGGAAGAAATGACGTCATACAAACAAACAATGATGGAACCTTCAAGTTTTCTCTATCTGTAATAAAAAACAACATAAAGTATATTTTAACTGAGTTTAGAAAAAATGGGATTATCCCCGTTGTTTGCTCTATGGCAGCTCAGAATAATTCTGATCCTGCGCTAAAAAATCGTGAAAACGAAATCAATGCATTCTTACGGGCGTATGCGACTAACCAGGGGTTGCCATTTGTAGATATGCGAGCGGTAACGGTCGATCCGGTCACTGATGGGTGGAGGGCCGGATATAACGGTAAATTACCTGATGGGGAGCCAGATCCCTCGCATCCAGCCCCTTTGGGTGCCTTCCATATGGGTAAGGCACTTGAAGAAGCCCTTGCACCTTTCACTATGCCAGTTTATCCCCAACTAGCGATCGCGAATCCTGTCACAGAGGGGGGAGCCAATGCGATTATTAACCCGCTGTTCCTGGATGTAGCAGGAGATACACCGGCAGGCTGGACAGTAGAAGGGGGAAGTGTTGCCATCACGACTGACCCGGCAGTTGTTGGTAATGTACTGGTTGTTACTGGAATTGGCACAATGATCCCGCGTGTTTCTCAAACTGTGGCAGTCATCCCAGGTGAAACGCGCACATTTAGCTTCAGGGTAAAAACAGACGTCACAATTGATAACTCAACGGCATGTTACTGCGAGGCAAACGACGGCTTTAATACAAACATAGCGGGCATAAGAACGTGGCGGCATTCGACAAATGGGTTTGCGACATTCAGCTATGACGTCGTTATTCCTACCGGCGTAACGGTAGTTAAAGTAATTATTGCCGCCAATGCGGGCCAGATTAGCGTAGGGCAAATAGGGCTGATAAAAGTGGAGATTGTATGATTATTATTTGTGATGGTGTTATCAACGCCGGTGATTTAGAACTTGCTGAGCCGGAAATGATGCTGAATGATGACACAAGCCTGGCGACATACAGTATGCAAGACAAATATGATTCAAGCGGTAATGCCTGCGACCTTGTGACTGATAACGAATTTACAACCTTAGGAATGAAAACAATTGCAGACTCAGCGCATGGTGCAAACACTGGCATCATAGAAACAGATGAGATGACATTTGCGTTGTGCATTAATATGAGTCAGCCGACAGTATCAGGGCGTATATTCTCTAATTTCTACCCTGGAGTAGCCCCATTCTCAGGCATCCAGCTGCGTATTGAACCCAATGGGGAATTAATTTTGCAGATTGCTACCGGCGACGTTAATAATGTGCCTGCTGGAACTATTTCAGTCACTTCTGTGGAGCACGGGGGAGCAGTTGGTGGGTGGACGCGCTTCACGGTCACGGTATCAAACACAGAGGCTTCAATCACTCGATCGGGTGGTGAACGCAGGTCAACGCCGATTACTAAACGGAATAAATCGACAAGGCCGCTCATGTTTAACGGTTCACCAAGTGCTGAGCAGAATATGGGGCTGCCGGGGTTAATCGGTTGTGCCGCAGTTTATGGCAGTGTTCTAACAGCAGAAAAGCAGGCAGAAAAGCGTGATGATTTGAAAACGGTCATGTCTCTTTGAGGTCAGTTCGTTAACTGAGTTTCAACTAGGTGGAGCTATCTCCGTCTTCTCCAATCCCATTCAGCTTGAGCCCAGATCGCAAGCATCACGCAGCTTGAGATGAACATGACATCAGGCCAGCGCGTGAAGCCAGTGATAATGGAAGTTGCGGAAATCAGAGCTGCGATCCGTGTCAGCGTTTTGATGGGCATTTGAGGGCCAAGACAAGAGGATTAATCTGATATGTTGAAGCTGTATCCAATATTGTTCAAATTGGTTTGGTAGATCAATTATCTCGTATCGATCGTTGAAATCGATCGCAATTCGAATTATTTACCGGCGCTATTAAAAGCAATTGTTTTTCCGGTGACGGTGGATGCTACCATTGTGTCACTCCGGGGATGGTCTTGGATGAGGCTCACTGATCAGGCGTCTAGAACTTCGCCTGATCAAAGTGGTACACTCTCTTTTCCGTTATGGCGTAACAACATAGTACATTTTAAATTGTGTACATATGAGTGTACATATCTGGCAGGGTAAAGCTGGATAGCGTCGATAACTTCATGTAGTTAAACGTTATTGTATTTCTTCATGTGATCTGTCGTGTGGGTCACCACTGTAGATAAGGAATTATTAATGCCTGTTATTACTCTTCCTGACGGAAGTCAGCGTCATTTCGATCACCCTGTTTCCCCTTTGGATGTTGCCCGCGATATCGGCCCTGGCCTGGCGAAAGCCTGTATTGCCGGCCGTGTGAACGGTGAACTGGTTGATGCCGGCGATCTGATCGAATCAGACGCGCAGTTGGCTATCATCACCATCAAGGATGCCGAAGGCCTGGAAATCATGCGCCACTCCTGTGCGCACCTGTTGGGTCATGCCATCAAGCAGCTGTGGCCAGACACCAAAATGGCTATCGGCCCAGTGATCGACAACGGTTTCTATTATGACGTTGATATCGACCGTACCCTGACGCAGGAAGACCTGGATCTGCTGGAAAAGCGGATGCATGAGTTGGCCGACAAAGATTATGACGTTATCAAGAAGAAGGTTAGCTGGCAAGAAGCCCGTGACACCTTTGCCGCGCGTGGTGAAAACTACAAAGTGGCGATTCTGGATGAGAACATCAGCCATGACGACCGTCCTGGCCTGTATCACCACGAAGAATATGTCGACATGTGCCGCGGTCCGCACGTGCCGAACATGCGTTTCTGCCATCACTTCAAACTGCAGAAAACGTCTGGCGCCTACTGGCGTGGCGACAGCAAAAATAAAATGCTGCAGCGTATCTACGGCACCGCATGGGCAGACAAGAAACAGCTGAATGCCTATCTGCAGCGTCTGGAAGAAGCCGCCAAGCGTGACCACCGCAAGATCGGCAAGCAGCTCGACCTGTACCATATGCAGGAAGAAGCGCCGGGTATGGTGTTCTGGCACAACGATGGCTGGACAATTTTCCGCGAGCTGGAAGCCTTTGTGCGCATGAAGCTCAAAGAGTACCAGTACCAGGAAGTGAAAGGGCCATTTATGATGGACCGTGTGCTGTGGGAAAAAACCGGCCACTGGGAAAACTATAAAGACGCCATGTTCACCACCTCGTCGGAAAACCGCGAGTATTGCATCAAGCCGATGAACTGCCCGGGTCACGTGCAGATCTTCAACCAGGGCCTGAAATCCTACCGTGATTTGCCGCTGCGTATGGGTGAGTTCGGCAGCTGCCATCGTAACGAGCCTTCGGGTTCTCTGCATGGCCTGATGCGCGTACGCGGGTTCACCCAGGATGACGCCCATATCTTCTGTACTGAAGAGCAGGTGCGTGCCGAGGTGAACGAATGTATCCGTATGGTCTATGATGTCTACGGTACCTTTGGTTTCGACAAGATTGCGGTAAAACTTTCTACTCGCCCTGAAAAGCGTATCGGGACTGACGATATGTGGACCCGTGCGGAAGATGATCTGGCTGCGGCGCTGACTGAAAACGGGATTCCGTTTGAATATCAGCCGGGTGAGGGTGCCTTCTACGGACCAAAAATTGAATTTACTCTGCATGATTGTTTGGATCGTGCATGGCAATGTGGTACCGTGCAGCTCGATTTCTTCTTACCTGGCCGTTTAGGCGCATCGTATGTTGGCGAAAACAACGATCGCGTGGTCCCGGTAATGATTCACCGCGCTATTTTGGGCTCCATGGAGCGTTTCATCGGTATTCTTACCGAAGAGTACGCAGGGTTCTACCCAACCTGGATTGCTCCGGTGCAGGTGGTGGTGATGAATATCACCGACAGCCAGTCTGATTATGTCCAGCAATTGACCAAAAAACTGCAGGACGCAGGGATTCGCGTTAAAGCGGACTTGAGAAATGAGAAGATTGGCTTTAAAATTCGCGAACATACTTTACGACGGGTTCCTTACATGTTGGTCTGCGGTGATAAAGAGGTCGAATCAGGCAAAGTTGCCGTTCGTACCCGCCGTGGCAAAGACCTGGGAAGCCTGGACGTAAACGAAGTCGTAGACAAGCTGCAAAAAGAGATTCGCAGCCGTAGTCTTCATCAACTGGAGGAATAAAGTATTAAAGGCGGAAAACGAGTTCAACCGGCGCGTCCTAATCGCATTAACAGAGAAATTCGCGCGCAAGAAGTTCGCCTAACCGGCGTCGATGGCGAGCAGATTGGTATTGTCAGTCTGAATGAAGCTCTTGAAAAAGCTGAGGAAGCGGGCGTTGATTTAGTAGAAATCAGCCCAAATGCCGAACCGCCAGTTTGCCGAATCATGGATTACGGCAAATTCCTCTACGAGAAGAGCAAGTCGACAAAAGAACAGAAGAAGAAGCAAAAAGTTATTCAGGTCAAGGAAATCAAATTCCGTCCTGGTACCGATGATGGCGACTATCAGGTCAAACTACGCAACCTGATTCGCTTTCTGGAAGATGGCGATAAAGCCAAAATCACCCTGCGTTTCCGTGGGCGTGAGATGGCGCACCAACAGATCGGTATGGAAGTGCTTAACCGCGTCCGTAAAGACCTGTGTGAAGATTCTGATTTGGCCATTGTCGAATCCTTCCCTACGAGGATCGAAGGCCGTCAGATGATCATGGTGCTCGCACCGAAGAAGAGACAGTAAGGCTTCCAAGTAATCGAACCCGCGCAGCGCTTGCGTTGTGTGGGTTTTATTCGCCTCACTGATTCGTTGTTTAACAATGCGAAGTGGATTTAATTAAAATGCCAAAGATTAAAACTGTACGTGGTGCAGCCAAACGCTTCAAAAAAACCGGCAGCGGTGGTTTTAAGCGTAAACATGCTAACCTGCGTCATATTCTGACCAAAAAAGCAACCAAGCGTAAACGTCACCTGCGTCCGAAAGGCATGGTGTCTAAAAACGATCTGGTCCTGGTTACCGCGTGCCTGCCGTACGCTTAAGCCATTTTTTTTGAATCTAGAATAAGACTTTAGGAGAGAGCATATGGCTCGCGTAAAACGTGGTGTAATTGCACGCGCACGTCACAAGAAAATTTTAAAACAAGCGAAAGGTTACTACGGTGCCCGTTCGCGCGTTTATCGTGTTGCCTTCCAGGCAGTAATCAAAGCAGGTCAGTACGCTTACCGTGACCGTCGTCAACGTAAGCGTCAGTTCCGTCAGCTGTGGATTGCACGTATCAACGCAGCTGCACGTCAGAACGACATGTCTTACAGCAAATTCATTAACGGCTTGAAAAAAGCTTCTATTGAAATTGACCGTAAGATCTTGGCTGACATCGCGGTCTTCGACAAAGTGGCATTCTCTGCACTGGTTGAGAAAGCGAAAGCAGCACTGGCGTAAGTCAGTTGAAGAGGGAGCTTGCTCCCTCTTTTAATCTTTAGCTTTCAGAGACAATATTGACTTTTATTGCCCGCCGCTTTATCACTGGTGGACAATCATCGACAAGGTAACGTAATCATGCACGCTGCTATTTTTCGTTTCTTCTTTTACTTTAGCGCCTGATCTCAGGAGGCTTTGCGCGTAAGAAAAGAAACGAAAAGTAGCGCCTAAGCCTCCCCTGTGGAGGCTTTTTTGTTTT
Organism: Serratia sp. GW822-FHT06E05; assembly: GCF_058799445.1. NCBI lineage: Bacteria > Pseudomonadati > Pseudomonadota > Gammaproteobacteria > Enterobacterales > Yersiniaceae > Serratia > Serratia sp. GW822-FHT06E05. The sequence goes on along the minus strand of NZ_JBXALM010000001.1, from coordinate 646,933 downwards.
TGGCCGTCTTCTGAGCCGGGTTAAAGCGTTAAATGCTTTGAAGATGTGCTAAAGGCGTGTTCGAATAATAGATAACAATTACTTAGAGCCATATCGGCCAGAGGAAGAGGAAAGCAATGCCACATCTCGCAGAGCTGGTTGCCAATGCCAAGGCAGCCGTAGAAGATGCCCAGGATGTTGCCGCGTTGGATTTGGTGCGCGTCGAATATTTAGGCAAGAAAGGCCATTTTACCTTGCAGATGCAATCGCTGCGTGACGTGCCGGCAGAAGATCGCCCGGCAGCAGGCGCGGTAATCAACCAGGCAAAACAGGCAGTGCAGGATGCGCTGAACGCGCGTAAAAATACGCTGGAATCGGCTGCGCTGAACGAGCGACTGGCAGCAGAAACCATCGACGTTTCCCTGCCGGGCCGTCGTATGGAAAACGGTGGGCTGCATCCGGTCACCCGTACCATCGACCGTATCGAAGCTTTCTTCGGCGAACTGGGTTTCTCCGTTGAGACCGGGCCTGAGATTGAAGACGACTATCATAACTTCGACGCGTTGAACATTCCGGGTCACCACCCGGCGCGTGCCGATCACGATACCTTCTGGTTCGACGCCACGCGCTTGCTGCGCACCCAGACTTCCGGCGTGCAAATCCGCACCATGAAGAACCAGCAGCCGCCAATCCGCATTATTGCGCCGGGCCGCGTTTATCGTAATGACTACGACCAAACGCACACCCCGATGTTCCATCAGATGGAAGGGCTGATTGTCGATAAAGACATCAGCTTCACCAATCTGAAGGGCACACTGCATGATTTCCTGAACAACTTCTTTGAAGAAGATTTGCAGGTTCGTTTCCGTCCGTCTTACTTCCCGTTTACCGAACCTTCCGCTGAGGTGGATGTGATGGGTAAAAACGGCAAGTGGCTGGAAGTTCTGGGTTGCGGCATGGTGCACCCGAACGTTCTGCGCAATGTGGGCATCGATCCGGAAATCTATTCCGGCTTCGCTTTCGGTATGGGTATGGAGCGTCTGACGATGCTGCGTTACGGCGTCACCGACCTGCGTGCGTTCTTCGAAAACGATCTGCGTTTCCTCAAACAGTTTAAGTAAGGCGGGAATATCACATGAAATTCAGTGAACTCTGGTTGCGCGAGTGGGTAAACCCGGCCATCAGCAGCGAAGCATTATCCGATCAAATTACCATGGCCGGTCTGGAAGTAGACGGCGTGGAGCCGGTTGCCGGCGTCTTTAACGGCGTGGTAGTAGGCCATGTGGTTGAGTGCGGTCAGCACCCTAACGCAGACAAATTGCGCGTGACCAAGGTCAACGTGGGTGGCGATCGCCTACTGGACATCGTCTGTGGCGCACCAAATTGCCGTACCGGCCTGAAGGTGGCGGTTGCCACCGTAGGTGCAGTACTGCCGGGTGACTTCAAGATCAAAGCCGCCAAACTGCGCGGCGAGCCTTCCGAAGGCATGCTGTGTTCGTTCTCCGAGCTGGGCATTACCGACGATCACGACGGTATCATTGAGCTGCCGGAAGACGCGCCGATTGGCACCGATATCCGTGAATACCTCTCGCTTGACGACAACACCATCGAAATCAGCGTAACGCCAAACCGTGCCGACTGCCTGGGCATTATCGGTGTGGCGCGTGACGTTGGGGTGCTGAACCAGGTTGCCCTGACCGAGCCGGATATGAGCCCGGTAGCCGCCACTATTGCGGATACGCTGCCAATTCGCGTTGACGCGCCGCAGGCGTGCCCGCGTTACCTGGGCCGCGTAGTAAAAGGCATCAATGTCAAAGCGGCAAGTCCACTGTGGATGCGCGAGAAGCTGCGTCGTTGCGGCATCCGCTCCATTGACGCAGTGGTTGACGTGACCAACTACGTACTGTTGGAACTGGGTCAGCCAATGCACGCCTTCGATCTGAGCCGTATTGAAGGCGGTATCGTGGTGCGTATGGCGAGCGAAGGCGAAACCCTGACGCTGCTGGACGGCAACGAAGCCAAACTGAATGCCGATACCTTAGTGATCGCCGATCACCAGAAAGCGCTGGCCATGGGCGGCATCTTCGGTGGTGAACACTCCGGCGTGAATGAAACTACTCAGGACGTGCTGCTGGAATGCGCGTTCTTCAGCCCGTTGTCCATTACCGGTCGCGCGCGCCGTAATGGTTTGCACACTGACGCTTCACATCGCTACGAGCGTGGCGTTGATCCTGCATTGCAGTACAAAGCGATGGAACGTGCGACCCGCCTGCTGATTGATATCTGTGGCGGCCAGGCTGGCCCGGTCATCGATGTGACAACTGAAGCCGAATTGCCGAAGCGTGCCACCATCACCCTGCGTCGCGAAAAGCTGGACCGTCTGATCGGCCACGTGGTGCCAAGCGAGCAGGTGAGCGATATTCTGCGTCGTTTGGGTTGTCAGGTGACCGAGCAAGGCGACAACTGGCTGGCGGTCGCACCGAGCTGGCGTTTCGATATGGAAATCGAAGAGGACCTGGTGGAAGAAGTCGCACGCGTTTACGGCTACAACAATATTCCTGACGTGCCGGTACGTGCTGACCTGATCATGACCAAGCATCGCGAAGCGGATCTGACGCTCAAGCGTGTGAAAACCATGCTGGTCGATCACGGCTTCCAGGAAGCGATCACTTACAGCTTCGTCGATCCTAAGGTTCAGGCCTTGCTGCACCCGGGCGAAGAAATGCTGATCTTGCCAAGCCCAATCTCGGTAGAGATGTCCGCTATGCGCCTGTCGCTGTGGACCGGCTTGCTGTCTGCGGTGGTATATAACCAGAATCGTCAGCAGACTCGTCTGCGCCTGTTTGAAAGCGGCCTGCGCTTTGTGCCTGATACTGCGGCAAATCTGGGTATCCGTCAGGATGTCATGCTGGCAGGGGTGATTGCCGGTCATACGCACGAAGAACATTGGGATCTGGCGCGTAAGCCGGTCGACTTCTATGATTTGAAAGGGGATCTGGAGTCTGTCCTGGAGCTGACCGGTAAATTATCCGAAATTCAGTTCAAGGCAGAGACCAATCCAGCCCTGCATCCAGGGCAAAGCGCCGCTATTTATTTCCAGGGCGAACGTGTCGGTTTCATCGGTGTGGTTCATCCGGAACTTGAACGTAAACTGGATCTTAACGGCCGTACCGTGGTGTTTGAACTGGAGTGGAACAAGGTCGCAAGCCGCGCCGTGCCTCAGGCGCGGGAGATTTCTCGCTTCCCGGCAAACCGTCGAGATATCGCCGTTGTGGTGGCTGAAAACGTCCCCGCAGAAGATATTTTGGCAGAGTGTAAGAAAGTTGGCGCAAATCAGGTAGTTGGCGTAAACTTGTTTGATGTGTACCGTGGCAAGGGCGTGGCAGAGGGTTATAAGAGCCTGGCTATCAGTCTGGTATTGCAGGATACCGCTCGTACACTGGAAGAAGAGGAGATAGCCGTTACCGTTGCAAAATGTGTAGAGGCTCTAAAACAGCGATTCCAAGCATCCTTGAGGGATTGAACCTATGGCGCTTACTAAAGCTGAAATGTCAGAACACCTGTTTGAAAAGCTTGGGCTTAGCAAACGGGATGCCAAAGACCTGGTAGAACTGTTTTTCGAAGAGGTACGTCGTGCTCTTGAGAACGGTGAGCAGGTGAAACTGTCAGGTTTTGGCAATTTTGATTTGCGTGACAAGAACCAACGTCCGGGGCGTAACCCGAAGACCGGCGAGGACATTCCGATTACGGCGCGCCGCGTGGTCACTTTCCGTCCAGGGCAAAAACTGAAAAGTCGGGTAGAGAACGCAAGCCCGAAAGAGTAAGTTGCGTGAAACCAAAAAAGGCCGCTTTTGCGGCCTTTTTCTTTTTTTGAAGAAAAATTCGGGTTATTCCTAAATTATGGCCGTAAGAACCTATGCGATTAAATAAAGTAGGTTGGTGTTTAATATTAAGATATAAATTTTTTGCGGATTTTTCTTATGGATATTAATATTATCGCTTTGCCTAAAATAAAACCAGGAGCCTCGGCTCCTGGTTTTTAATAATGGTTGTAATAGTGGCCCGGGCCACCACCGCCACGATGACCGCCACCGTGGGGGCCGAAGCAGCAGGCGCTGAGCGCGGTGGTCAGGACGGCGACCGTGAACAACATTCCAATGCGTTTAATCATAATAATATCTCTTTGATAAGTGTCAGCGTCATTATAAATAGCGGCATGGCATCCGGTATGTCAGCTATTCGTTAAACGTTGTTAGCAGCTGTTTTATTTAATCTGAAAAATGAGAGTGTATGGATTATGTAAGCGAGGTGAAAACGATCTGAAAATAGGCATTGAGGCGATAGGCGTAAAATAATCGCGCTGATATAACCAGCTCAGCAAAAAATAAAGTGAGAGTGCCAAAATGAAAAAGATCCTGTTGCTGGTGTGTTTACCGCTGCTGCTGCCGCTCGTGGCCCAGGCAGATGTCTCCATTGATATCAACGTGCCGGGCGTCTCGGTCCATCTGGGGGATCAGGATCGGCGAGGTTACTACTGGGACGGTTATGACTGGCGTCCGCCACAGTGGTGGCATGCTCATCAGGGACGCGGCGTGGGTGAGCGTAATAGCCGTGGTTTGTACTGGGACGGTGGTCGCTGGCAACCCTCACCGCCGCGCGGCAACGATCACCGGAGTCCAGAGCGGGGCGGCAATCCGTTCCACGGTGAACGCGATAACCGTAACGATGGCAACCGTCATGATAATGACCACGGTAAGGGCCGCGGCAATGACAATGACCACGGTAAACCCTACCCACAAAACGGAAATGATCCGCGACGCTAATTGAGTGTACGACGTCTGGTGTTGCCCCTCAGTGGAGGGGGGCAGCATCAGCCGTTGTTTTCCTGCCATAATCCTTAAGCAAGGCTTTCCCTTCTGGCGCTAACCCCCTAATATTTGACCCAGACGTCAATTATTCGACCGCCACTCGCGGCCCGCAGGGAATCGCCACACCTATGCCAACCAGCCAGACCTTTACTTTATTACTGCACAAACAGCGTCATCGCGATAAACGCCATTTATGGCTGTTGGCGCTGGGCGTTGCCGTGGCTTTTGTTTTTAGCCTCAGCGCGGGTGATGTCTGGCTTTGGCCCTCACAGTGGTCAAGTGATGCGGCGCAGCTGTTTGTCTGGCAATTACGCCTGCCGCGTGCGCTAGCGGTGATGTTGGTCGGAGCCAGCCTGGCCATTGCCGGTGCGGTAATGCAGGCCTTGTTTGAGAACCCGTTGGCAGAGCCTGGCTTATTGGGAGTGGCTAACGGTGCCGGGGTTGCACTGGTGCTAATGGTATTACTGGGCAACGGCCTGCTGCCGGTAGCGTTGATGAGTCTGAGCGCCATTGCGGGTGCGTTAATCATGACCTTTATGCTGCTGGGCTTTGCTCGTCGCAAGCGTCTGACCAACGCGCGATTATTGTTGGTCGGCGTTGCCTTGGGCATTGTGTGCAGTGCAGTGATGACCTGGGCAGTGTACTTCAGTTCCAGCCTGGATCTGCGCCAGCTAATGTACTGGATGATGGGCGGCTTTGGCGGCGTAGACTGGCGCCAAAAATGGCTGGTGCTGGCCCTGGTGCCGGTGGTGCTGTGGCTGTGTTGCCAGGGCAAGGCGCTGAACTTTATGGCGCTGGGCGAGGTACAGGCCCGCCAGCTCGGGCTTTCACTGCATTTGTGGCGCAATCTGCTGGTGCTGGCAATCGGCTGGCTGGTAGGCGTTAGTGTGGCGTTGGCGGGGGTGATCGGATTTGTCGGGCTGGTGATACCGCATATGCTGCGCCTTAGCGGTTTGACCAATCAGCGTTATTTACTGCCGGGTTGCGCACTGGCCGGTGCCGGCGTCTTGCTGGCGGCCGACGTGGTGGCGCGTATTACGCTGCTGTCGGCTGAATTGCCCATCGGGGTGGTGACAGCCACCCTGGGAGCACCCCTGTTTATCTGGTTGCTCACTCGGGTAAAAAGCGTAAGGTAGTTTCTCTGTTCACCTGCAAGTAAAACAAGAGGATAAGCTCCATGACTCAAGCTATTTATGACATTCCGCTGAACACCATCGAAAATCAATCTACCACGCTGGCACAATATAAAGGCCGCGTGTTGCTGGTGGTGAATGTGGCGTCGGAATGCGGCCTGACCAAGCAATATGAAGGGCTGGAAGCCCTGTACGAAACCTACCGGGATCAAGGTTTTGAGGTGCTGGGATTCCCCTCCAACGAATTTCTGGGGCAGGAGCCGGGCAGCAACGAAGAGATCCTGGCGTTTTGCCGGGGTACCTTTGGCGTTCAGTTCCCGATGTTTGCCAAACTGGAAGTGAACGGCGAAAACCGCCATCCATTGTATCAGGCGTTGACTGCCGCCAAACCGCACGCCGTTGTGCCGCAGGGCAGTGAGTTCCTGGCGCGTATGAGCAGCAAGGGGCGGGCACCAAAGCAAACTGGCGATATCCTGTGGAACTTCGAGAAATTCCTGATTGGCCGCGATGGCAAGGTCATCGAGCGCTTTTCCCCGGATACGACGCCGGAAGATCCTGCGTTGCTGGCCGCCGTCAAACAGGCGCTGGCCGACTAAAGAAGGAGCGGTAATACATCATGCTGCAACTCAGGCAGGTTGGGGTAGAAGGGCGCTTGGCCCCGTTTTCAGCACAGGTTGATGCTGGGTTGCAGTTTCACCTTATTGGCCCGAACGGCGCCGGTAAAAGCACGCTGTTGGCCTGCCTGGCGGGTATCTTGCCCGGTATCGGGGAGATCCTGCTGGACGGTCATCCGCTGAAAAGTTTTCAGGGCAATGAACTGGCACTGCGTCGTGGTTATTTAAGCCAACAGCAGCCCCCGGTGGCGTTGATGCCGGTATTCCAGTATCTGGCATTGCATCAACCGGCGGGAGCTTCGGAACAGGCGCTGGAAAGCACCATTCTTTATCTGTGTCAGCGTTTAAAGCTGATGGACAAGCTTCCGCGTATGCTGACTCAACTATCCGGCGGGGAATGGCAGCGAGTACGTCTGGCTGCAGTGCTGCTGCAGGTCTGGCCGACGGTTAACCCGTACAGCCAATTGCTGCTGTTGGATGAACCGACCAACAGCCTGGACGTGGCGCAGAAGGTGGCATTGGACCGACTATTAAGAGAGTTTTGCCAGAGCGGGCGCAGTGCCTTGGTTTGCGCGCACGATCTCAACCACACCTTACAGCAGGCCGATCGGGTCTGGCTGCTGCATGCGGGGCGCTTAGTTGCTCAGGGCAGCACGCGGGAGGTGATGGAGCCGGTTCTGCTGTCACAAATTTATGACGTCGATTTTCATTTGCAGGCAGTGGGCGATCAACGCTGGATTATGACCAAAACCGCCTAGTGCGTTAGTGTATTGGAAATGCGGCCTAAACGAAAATTAAACGGACTCGATATAAATAGCCGAGTAAGCATCGGCTTTATTTCACTCTCCGCCAAAAATTATCTCATAAATCTTGAAAACCGTCGCTGACGTGCTACGCTGATTTAGTTCGAATAAAATAAGTAAACAATTATTAATAACTATAACTAATTGATTTTTAAATCAATAGAAAATGATGATGATGGCCCTCGCAAATCAGATAGTCCGCTGATAATTAATCTCGCCTTAAGGTTTAGTTAAGCTTGCGGCCGTACATTGGCAGTTAATCCACCGGGAACGATTCTCTCTGGCGTTTAATATTCGTTAAATAAAAGAGATCTACAGTGTCATTAAAAGAAATTTGATACGTTTGGGGTTAACTATGGATCAATTTTTACCTTTCTCACGCCCGGCGATCGGCGATGAAGAAATCGCGGCGGTAGAAAAGGTATTGCGCTCAGGGTGGATCACCACCGGACCGCAAAATCAGCAGTTGGAAAGTGAGTTTTGCGCCACCTTCGGCTGCAAACATGCGATTGCCGTTTGTTCCGCTACTGCAGGCATGCATATCACCCTGATGGCTCTGGGCATTGGCCCCGGCGATGAAGTCATCACTCCCTCACAAACTTGGGTTTCAACCCTCAACATGATTGAGTTGCTCGGCGCCACGCCGGTAATGATCGACGTTGACCGCGATACGTTGATGGTCAATGCCAGAGATGTTGAAGCCGCCATTACGACCAAAACCAAAGCTATTGTCCCGGTGCATTACGCTGGTGCGCCATTGCAAATGGATGCATTGCGAGACGTGGCCAAACGCCATAATCTGCCGCTGATTGAAGACGCCGCTCATGCGGTGGGTTCCCGTTACAACGGTGAATGGGTTGGCGCACAAGGAACGGCCATCTTCTCGTTCCACGCGATTAAAAACCTGACCTGTGCCGAAGGTGGCCTGATTGCCACCGACGACGATGCATTGGCGGATCGTCTGCGCTGTCTGAAGTTTCACGGTCTGGCCGTTGACGCTTTCGACCGTCAGCAACTGGGCCGCAAGCCGCAGGCCGAAGTGGTGGAGCCGGGCTACAAATACAACCTTTCGGATATCCACGCGGCCATCGCCGTCGTACAGCTGGCGCGCCTGCCGCAATTGAACGCCCGCCGTAAAGAGCTGGCACAGCGTTATCTCACCGCGCTGGAAGGTTCACCTTTCCTGCCGCTGGGGTTGCCTGATTATCCGCATGACCACGCCTGGCACCTGTTTATGGTGCGCGTTGACGCCGAGCGTTGCGGTATCGATCGCGATCAACTGATGGAACGCCTGAAAGAGGTGGGCATTGGTACCGGTCTGCATTTCCGTGCCGCGCATACCCAGAAGTTTTACCGCGACCGCTATCCGCAATTGTCCTTACCCAATACCGAATGGAACTCGGCGCGTTTGTGCACCTTGCCGCTATTCCCTGATATGACCGACGCTGATGTTGATCGCGTGGTCAAAGCCTTGTCTTCTGTTGTGGAGTCGTTACGTGTCTCGCGTTGAACCGATTAAAAAAGTTTCGGTGGTGATCCCGGTGTACAACGAGCAGGAAAGTTTACCTGCCTTGCTTGAACGTACCACCGCCGCCTGTAAACAGCTGGCCCAGCCCTATGAAATTATCCTGGTCGATGACGGCAGCAGCGACAATTCTGCCGATATGCTGACCGCTGCCGCCGAACAGCCCGGCAGTTGCGTCATTGCCGTATTGCTGAACCGCAATTATGGCCAGCACTCGGCAATCATGGCCGGTTTCAATCAGGTGAGCGGCGATCTGGTGATCACGCTGGATGCTGACTTGCAAAACCCGCCGGAAGAGATCCCGCGGTTGGTGCGGGTGGCGGAAGAGGGTTACGACGTGGTCGGCACTGTGCGCGCCAACCGTCAGGACTCCTGGTTCCGTAAAAGCGCCTCCCGCATCATCAATATGATGATCCAGCGCGCTACCGGTAAATCGATGGGCGACTATGGCTGCATGTTGCGTGCCTATCGCCGCCACATTATCGAAGCGATGCTGAACTGCCACGAGCGCAGCACCTTTATCCCGATCCTGGCGAATACCTTCGCCCGTCGTACTACTGAAATTGACGTGCTGCACGCTGAACGCGAGTTTGGCGACTCTAAATACAGCCTGATGAAGCTGATTAATCTGATGTACGACCTGATCACCTGTTTGACCACCACGCCGCTGCGTTTGCTGAGCGTAGTGGGCAGCGTGATTGCGCTTTCGGGGTTCGTGCTGGCGGTATTGCTGATCGCCCTGCGTTTGATCATGGGCCCTGAATGGGCGGGCGGCGGGGTATTCACCCTGTTTGCCGTGCTGTTTTCCTTTATTGGCGCCCAATTTGTCGGCATGGGTCTGTTGGGAGAGTACATCGGTCGTATTTATACCGACGTGCGTGCTCGTCCTCGTTATTTTGTTCAGAAAGTGGTCGGTGAACAGCCGAACCACAATACTCAGGAAGAAGAATGATGAAAGCTATTGTATTTGCTTACCATGATATTGGCTGCGCAGGTCTGAAAGCGCTGACTGACGCAGGCTATGACGTTCAAGCAGTATTCACGCATACCGACGATCCTGGTGAGAACAACTTCTTCTCCTCCGTTGCCCGTGTGGGTGCAGAATTGGAGTTACCGGTCTATGCGCCGGAGGACGTTAACCACCCGCTGTGGATCGAGCGCATTCGCCAGATGCAGCCGGAGATTATTTTCTCCTTCTATTACCGTAATCTGCTGAGCGACGAGCTGCTGTCGCTGGCGCCGCTTGGCGGTTTCAACCTCCATGGTTCACTGCTGCCTCGCTACCGTGGCCGCGCACCGGTGAACTGGGCGCTGGTGAACGGCGAAACAGAAACCGGCGCTACGCTGCATAAAATGGTCAAGCGTCCTGATGCCGGCGATATCGTTGGCCAGCGCAAAGTGGCAATCACCGCTGACGACACGGCGCTGACGCTGCACAAAAAAGTGCTGGAAGCCGCACAATCCTTGCTGAAGGACGAACTGCCGAAGCTGAAAAACGGTACGGCGACATTCAGTGCGCAAAACGAAGCCGAAGCCAGCTACTTTGGCCGCCGGACTGCGGCAGACGGTGAGATCCTGTGGCATAAATCGGCGCAGGAAATCAACAACCTGATCCGCGCAGTGACCGAACCTTATCCTGGCGCCTTCAGCTATCTCGGCCAGCGTAAATTGATTGTCTGGCGTGCTCGCGTGCTGGATGCGCAGCATGACAAGCAGCCTGGCACCGTGCTCAGTACTTCTCCGCTGGTCATTGCCTGCGGCGAAGGCGCACTGGAAATCGTTGCCGGTCAAAACGATGCCGGCCTGTACGTACAGGGTAGCCGTCTGGCACAAGAAATGGGCATCGTCACCGACGTACGTCTGGCTGCCAAGCCCAACGCAGTGATGAAGCGCAGAACCCGCGTACTGATCCTCGGCGTTAACGGTTTTATCGGTAACCACCTGACCGAACGTCTGCTGCGTGACGATCGTTACGACATTTACGGTTTGGATATCGGTTCTGATGCCATCAGCCGTTTCCTGGATAACCCGCGCTTCCACTTTGTGGAAGGGGATATCAGCATCCATTCCGAGTGGATCGAGTATCACATCAAGAAATGTGATGTCGTTCTGCCGCTGGTGGCCATCGCCACGCCGATCGAGTACACCCGCAATCCACTGCGCGTGTTCGAGTTGGATTTTGAAGAAAACCTGAAAATCGTTCGTGACTGCGTGAAATACAACAAGCGCATCATCTTCCCGTCCACCTCCGAAGTGTACGGTATGTGCGACGACAAAGAGTTCGACGAAGATCATTCCCGCCTGATCGTCGGGCCAATCAACAAACAACGCTGGATTTACTCGGTGTCCAAGCAGCTGCTGGACCGAGTCATCTGGGCCTATGGTGCCAAAGAAGGGCTGAAGTTTACGCTGTTCCGTCCGTTTAACTGGATGGGGCCGCGCCTGGATAACCTGGATGCAGCGCGTATCGGTTCTTCCCGTGCCATCACCCAGTTGATCCTCAATCTGGTGGAAGGTTCGCCGATCAAACTGATGGACGGCGGGGCGCAAAAACGCTGCTTTACCGATATCAACGACGGTATTGAAGCGCTGTTCCGCATCATCGAAAACCGCGACGGGCTGTGCGATGGACAAATCGTCAACATTGGTAATCCGACCAACGAGGCCAGCATCCGCGAACTGGCGGAAATGCTGCTCGAAAGCTTCAATAATCACCCGTTGCGCGACCGCTTCCCGCCGTTTGCCGGCTTTAAGGATGTCGAAAGCAGCAGCTATTACGGCAAGGGTTATCAGGACGTTGAGCACCGTACGCCAAGCATCAAAAATGCCCGTCGCCTGCTGGATTGGCAGCCGACCATCGCGATGCAGCAAACCGTTGCCGATACCTTGGACTACTTCTTGCGCACCACCGTTCAGGAAGGTGACGGTGCATGAAGAAAGTCGGTCTGCGAGTTGATGTAGATACCTTCAGCGGTACCCGTGAAGGGGTACCGCAGTTGCTGGAGTTGTTCGACAAGTACAACATTCAGGCCAGTTTCTTCTTCAGCGTAGGGCCGGACAATATGGGGCGCCATCTGTGGCGCCTTTTACGTCCGAAATTCCTGTGGAAAATGCTGCGCTCGAACGCCGCGTCGCTGTACGGCTGGGATATTCTGCTGGCCGGCACCGCCTGGCCGGGGCGTAATATCGCCCGTGCCTTGGGGCCATTGATGAAACTCACCGCCCAGGCCGGGCATGAAGTGGGCTTGCACGCCTGGGATCATCAGGGCTGGCAGGCCAAGGTCGGCCGTTGGTCTGAGGCGCAGTTGACGCAACAGGTGCAGCTGGGTGTTGATGCGCTGACTGCCAGTACCGGGCTGCCGGTCAAATGCTCGGCCGTTGCCGGTTGGCGCGCGGACACACGGGTGCTGGAAGTGAAGCAGCGCTTCGGTTTTCACTACAACAGCGATTGTCGTGGCACCCATCCGTTCCGTCCGCTGTTAAGCGATGGCCGTGTGGGAACCGTGCAGATCCCGGTGACGTTACCGACCTTTGATGAGGTGATTGGCAGCGAAGTCAGTATGGCTGACTTCAACGATTACATTTTACGGGCGATTGAAAACGATCGCGGCGTGCCGGTTTATACCATTCATACCGAAGTTGAGGGTATGTCTCAGGCCGCAATGTTTGAGCAGTTACTGCAACGGGCGCAACGGCAGGGCATAGAATTCTGCCCGTTAAGCACCTTGTTGCCACAAGATTTGGCGTCATTGCCATTGGGCCGCGTCGAGCGTGCTCCTTTCCCTGGCCGCGAAGGTTGGCTGGGTTGTCAAACCGATGTGAAGGACGATTCATGAAGGCGCTAAAAGGATCCTGGGCCATTGTGTTGGCCATTTTTTTTGCTCTGGTTTACCTGATCCCCCTCAATGGTCGCCTGCTGTGGCAACCGGATGAAACTCGTTACGCCGAGATCAGCCGTGAAATGCTGCAACGCGGCGACTGGGTAGTGCCGCATCTGCTTGGGCTGCGTTATTTTGAAAAACCGGTTGCCGGATATTGGTTCAACAACATCAGCCAGTGGCTGTTTGGCGATACCAACTTCGCGGTGCGTTTTGGCTCGGTATTCAGCACCGGCATGACCGCCGTGCTGGTGTTCGCGCTGGCAATGCTGATGTGGCGCAACGCGCGCCGCGCCAGCCTGGCGACGTTGATTTTCCTGTCGATGGTGCTGGTGTTCAGCATCGGCACGTACAGCGTGCTGGATCCGATGATTTCCCTGTGGCTGGTGGCGGCCATGGTCAGTTATTACCTGACGCTGAAAGCCACCACGGTCAAGGGTAAAGTCGGCGGTTACGTGTTGCTGGGGCTGGCCTGCGGCATGGGCTTTATGACCAAGGGGTTCCTGGCGCTGGCGGTGCCGGTGATTGCGGTGATCCCGATAGTCATTCAGCAGCGGCGGATCAAGGATCTCTTGATCTACGGTCCGTTGGCGATCCTGACCGCGGTATTGCTTAGCCTGCCTTGGGCGCTGGCTATTGCTCAACGTGAGCCGGACTTCTGGAACTACTTCTTCTGGGTGGAGCATATTCAGCGTTTTGCCGAGGATAACGCCCAGCACAAAGCGCCGTTCTGGTATTACATCCCGATTTTGATGGCGGCGGTATTGCCGTGGTTGGCGTTGTTGCCGGGATCTTTGCTTAAGGGTTGGCGTGAACGCGTCCAACGGCCGGAGCTGTTCTTCCTGCTGAGTTGGGTGATGATGCCGCTGATCTTTTTCAGCATCGCCAAAGGCAAACTGCCGACCTATATTTTGCCGTGCATGGCTCCGTTGGCGCTGTTGATGGCCGCTTACGCTGAGGATTATGCGGCAAGCCTACGCAGCAAAACTTTCAAGATCAACGCATTGCTGAACGGCTTATTTGGTCTGATTTGCGTGGTGGCGCTGCTGGTGCTGGGTTCAGGATTGCTGCCGAAGGTGAAGCTGTTTGGGGCACAAGAGTGGCCGAAGATCGTCATCGGCATTATTATGTTCGGCGGTTGGCTGTTATTTGCCATAGTGTCGGCGCGTAATAACGCGCAACGCTGGCGCTGGGCAGCAGCTTGTCCGCTACTGCTGTGCTTGCTGGTGGGTTACGCCATTCCGCAGCAGGTCACGGACTCCAAGCTGCCGCAAAACTTTATCAGCGTAAATATGGCGCAGTTGGGCCATAGCCGTTACGTATTGACCGACAGCGCAGGGGTAGCGGCAGGGCTGGCCTGGGAGTTGAAGCGCAGCGATGTGCTGATGTTCAGCGAGAAAGGTGAGGTGGCTTATGGCCTGGCCTACCCGGATTCCCGCAGCCATTTCATCAGCGATGCCGATTTCCCGCAGTGGTTGGCTCAAGCGCGTAAACAGGGTGACGTCTCATTGGTATTGCAACTGTCGAGAGGGGATCACGTGCCGCAAACCTTACCTGCAGCGGACAAAGTGGTTGAGATGAACCGCTTAGCGCTGCTTTGGTATCAACAGCAGCCATGATAGTCGGCTACTTGCTGGTGCTGGTGGTCAGCCTGCTCACCTGCGGTGGGCAGCTGTGCCAGAAACAAGCGGCCCAGAGTTGGCAATTGCCCCCCGACGTCAGACGGGGGGTGACGCTGCGCTGGCTGCTTCTGGCGGTGTTGTTGCTGGGGTTGGGCATGGCGGTCTGGCTCAACGTGCTGCAGCGCTTGCCGCTCAGCCTGGCTTATCCGACGCTCAGCCTGAATTTTGTGTTGGTGACATTAGCTGCCCGGTGGCTGTTTAACGAACCCACCACCGCACGTCATTGGTACGGCGTGGCGTCGATCATGCTGGGGATCCTGCTGATGAGTATCAATCCATGAGGGGCTACGCCTGGGGCGCGGCCAGCGTGCTACTGGTCACGCTGGCGCAACTGTTGATGAAGTGGGGTATGGCGCAGATCCCTCTGATGTCGTTTGCCGACGTTACGTTAGACCTGTTTGCTCAGTATTGGGTGCCGCTACTGGCGGTCAGCGGTGGTATCTTCGGTTATGCGTTGTCCATGCTGTGCTGGTTCTTTGCGCTGCACCATCTGCCACTAAACCGAGCGTATCCGTTGCTGAGCGTGAGCTATGCGCTGGTGTACCTGGCCGCGGTGATCCTGCCGTGGTTTAACGAATCCGCCACCCTGTTGAAAACGTTGGGGACGCTGTTTATCCTGTTTGGCGTGTGGCTGATTAACAGCCAGGCAAAGGTAAAAACGCCTCAATAGCGCAAAAAGTGGCGCCAATGCGATTATCTCCTTCACCGTGCTTGCCTTTTTCCCCTGCAGGGGGATAAATTAGCCCCAAATAGCGCTTTCCTTACGTGGTGCCGGCTTTGCCTCGCAGGCGGTATGCTTTTACCGGACGGCATGATGCGGCAACGTGTTCAATGAAGGGATATTATGCGGATGCGTATTTGGTTTTTATTAGCCAGTTTAATTCTTGCCGGTTGTAGCAGTCATGCACCGCCGCCCAGCGGTCGGCTGGCGGACTCTATCGTGGTGGTGGCTCAGTTGAATGAGCAACTGCGTCAATGGTACGGCGCACCTTATCGTTACGGTGGGGTCGATCGCGGCGGCGTTGACTGTTCCGGTTTCGTTTATCGCACCTTCCGCGACCGTTTCGATATGCAACTACCTCGTTCGACTGTGGAACAAACCTCGCTTGGAACCAAAGTCTCGCGTGATGAGCTGATGCCGGGCGATCTGGTGTTTTTCAAAACCGGCGGCGGTGAGAACGGTTTGCACGTTGGCATTTATGATACCAACGATCAGTTTATTCATGCCTCCACCAGCCGTGGCGTGATGCGATCCTCGCTGGACAATGTGTATTGGAAAAAAGCCTACTGGCAGGCGCGGCGCATTTAATCTTAAGCTGTTGATTTGGTGTATCATGGCGGCATCACGTGCTTAGCGGAGACCGCCATGAATAACTTACGCTTACTGATTTCCGATTCTTACGACCCCTGGTTCAATCTGGCCGTGGAAGAGTGCATCTTCCGCGAAATGACCACGCAGAAAATCCTGTTCTTATGGCGCAATGCCGAAACGGTGGTCATAGGCCAGTCACAAAACCCATGGAAAGAGTGCAACACCCGGCGAATGGAGCAGGACGGCATTCGCCTGGCGCGTCGTAGCAGCGGCGGTGGAGCGGTATTCCACGATCTGGGCAACACCTGTTTTACCTTTATGGCGGGCAAACCGGGTTATGACAAAACTCTTTCCACCGGCATCATTCTGCAGGCGTTGGCCCAGTTGGGTATTTCTGCCACGGCATCGGGCCGCAATGATCTGGTGATCGAAACGTCGGAAGGCGTGCGTAAAATCTCCGGCTCGGCCTATCGGGAAACCCAGGATCGCGGGTTCCACCATGGCACCTTATTACTGAATGCCGATCTTAACCGTCTGGCGGATTATCTTAATCCGGATCCCAAAAAGCTGCAGGCCAAGGGCATCACCTCGGTACGCTCCCGGGTGGCCAACCTGGTGGAATTTAAACCTGACATCAGCCACCAGCAGGTCTGCGATGCGGTGACTCAGGCATTCTTTGACTACTATGGCGAGACCGCTACGGCGGAAATCATCTCACCGGATGTCTATCCCGACCTGCCGGATTTCGCCGCGCAGTTTGCCAAACAGAGCAGTTGGGAATGGAATTTCGGCAAGGCGCCGGCATTTAGCCATTTACTGAACGAACGCTTTGTCTGGGGTGGGGTGGATATCTTCTTTGACGTAGAAAAGGGGTTGATCTGCCGGGCGCAGATTTTCACCGACAGCCTGAGTCCGGCACCGCTGCAGCGTTTGGCAGAGATGCTGGTGGGTTGCGCTTACCGCAGTGAAGCCTTGGCTGAGTGCTGCGACAAGCTGATTGCTCAGTTCCCGGAGCAGGCTACCGAGTTAGCCGAGCTGCGGCAATGGCTGGCAGAAACGATCAAATAGTAATCAAATTTTGAATATCAAAGGATGACAGTGTTCATCCTTTTTTTACATCTCAAGTTGGCTGCGCTTTATTGTTGTTATCCATTCTTAGGGGCTGGAATCCACCTAAATCCCAGGTAGCATGAATTTCCTAAAAATCAAGGTGGGCATTTTTTCGCATTTTCAATGCAAAGAATAACGTACGGAATTGATGCGTTATTAAATTTAATCAGTTGGCGATAGGCTTGCGCTTGTGCAGATTTCATGCTTAATTGATATTTAGATGTGTTTAAGAATTTCTTTAATGAAAACAATGACAATAAGTTAAATTTTTAGAGTGAATATACCACTTAACCTAAATACACCTTAAATTCAGCGAAGTGATGGCAATTTTGCCATAAGCCAAATTGGTTCTGACTCTGCGCCAAGTGGACGCAACATAGCTTTAATCTATCAATTAAATGATAAGTTATCACTAATTGCATTGATATTTCCGATTAATCTCAGAGGGATTGATCGATAAAATATATTGATATACGATGAGATGCTCGCCATTCAGCCTGTGGCATTGAAATGAAAATACAATTCGAAGCTGACTTTATTAGTAGCTATGTTTTTCAACCTGTTTACTCAATGGAGGGCAGGCTGTTAGCGGTGGAAATTCTGAACCGCTTTAATAGTCTGGACGGTGATTTGGCTATGCCTGCTGACATTGGGATTAATTTACTGACCGCTGAGCAAAAGATTGAGTTATTTAATGAGCAATTGAAATTGGCAGAACAGAATGCCTCCTGGTTTGTCGAAAACGACGTTTTGTTGACGTTAAATATTGAAGAAACCCTGGTCGATTTGATACTCACTGACGGTCAACTCTGTGATCGTATCAGGCAGTGGTCATTTATTGCCTTTGAAATCAGTGAGGGCTTTCCGAATCTTTCGGCCGGCAAAAACAATGAGAAAATCCTCCGGCTTAGCGAGTTGTTTTCGCTGTGGTTGGATGATTTCGGTTCCGGTCAGGCGACCCTGACCGCCTTGTATGATGGGTTATTCGACTACGTGAAGATCGACAAACGTTTTTACTGGCAGTTGTTTACCCATCAGGGATATGACGTGGTCATTGACTCGTTATTAAAGAATATCAATCTACTGTGTAAGGGGGTAATCGTCGGAGGAATTGAGAAGAGGGAATATTTTAATAAGCTCAGACACGCCGGTGTTTTTGGCCTACAAGGTTTTTTATGGCCTAGCGTTGGTGTGGATAATCTGACAGCGTTACGGGTAACACCCGATGAGTTCAATAACAATAATTGAGAGTACTACACACAACGGAGCCAATAATGGACTGGATGATGTTTACCGTGATTCCTGTGCTGTTATTCATTATGATTTTTTCGCTGAACGCGTATTTTTCCTCTCAGCGTAAAAAGGTCTTAAAGCCGTATCGGCATAAACGCTGATCCCCGCATCTGCCCAGGTATCAGGCAGATGCGTTCTCCCTGCATTTCCTCTGTGTTAATCGCCCCGTTCAAGCTCTACACTAGGTGCAACGGAGGGCCTATGCCGCAGTTTGAAAACGCTTACCAACATCAGTTAGCCGGTTTTTATACCGAATTGAAACCCACTCCGCTGAAAGGCGCTCGTTTGCTGTATCACAGTGAACCGCTGGCACGCGAACTGGGGCTGGACGAAAGCTGGTTTACCCAGGACAAAACCCCGATTTGGGCGGGTGAGAAACTGCTGCCGGGCATGCGACCGTTGGCGCAGGTTTACAGTGGCCATCAGTTCGGCGTTTGGGCTGGGCAGTTGGGGGATGGCCGGGGCATTTTGCTGGGTGAACAACGCCTGGCGGACGGCCGTAGCATGGACTGGCACCTGAAAGGGGCGGGGTTGACGCCTTATTCACGCATGGGCGACGGCCGTGCGGTACTGCGTTCGGCGATCCGTGAGTTCCTCGCCTCCGAGGCACTGCACCATCTGGGCATTCCAACCACCCGTGCGCTGACCATTGTGACCAGTGAAGAGCCGGTTTACCGTGAGCAACCTGAGCGTGGAGCGATGTTGCTACGCGTAGCGGAAAGCCACGTGCGTTTCGGCCACTTTGAGCATTTTTATTACCGTAAGCAGCCGGAACAGGTGCAGCAATTGGCCGATTTTGTCATTGCCCGTCACTGGCCGCAGTTGCAAGATCAGGCGGAGGGCTACTTACTGTGGTTTACCGACGTTGTCGAACGCACTGCACGGCTCATCGCCCATTGGCAGACCGTCGGTTTCGCTCACGGCGTAATGAACACCGATAACATGTCGATTCTGGGGCTTACCATCGACTATGGCCCTTATGGCTTCCTCGACGACTACAAGCCCGACTATATTTGCAACCACTCTGATCATCAGGGGCGCTATGCCTTCGATAATCAACCGGCGGTGGCGCTGTGGAACCTCCATCGGCTGGCACAGACCCTGTCCGGGCTGATGAGTACCGAACAGCTGCAGCAGGCGCTGGCGGCCTATGAACCGGCCCTGGTGCGCGCTTACGGGGAACAGATGCGTGCCAAGCTCGGCTTCTTCACCCAATCGCAACAGGATAACGATTTGCTCACCGGGTTGCTGAGCCTGATGGCGCAAGAAGGCCGGGACTATAGCCGAACTTTCCGCTTGTTAAGTCATACCGAACAGCAACAGGCGCAGTCGCCGCTGCGTGATGAATTTATCGATCGCGCTGCGTTCGACGGTTGGTACCAACAATACCGCCAGCGCTTGCAGCAAGAACAGGTGAGCGACGCTGAGCGTCAACAGGCGATGAAGGCGGTGAACCCGAAGCTGATCCTGCGCAACTATCTGGCGCAGCAGGCGATTGAAAGTGCCGAACGGGATGATGTCAGCAAACTGGCGCGCCTGCATCAGGCCTTGTTGACGCCGTTTGCTGACGCGCCGGAATATGACGATCTCGCCGCATTGCCGCCGGATTGGGGTAAGCATCTGGAGATATCCTGCTCGAGTTAACTGCAATGAAATGAAAGGATGACGGGCGCGGCGGGTACCGCACCCGGTACTGCCACTACTGGCGTAAATACACCTGCGGTAACGCCACTTCCGGGTGATGTACTACCCCCAAATCTGCCTGATACCAGCGGGTGAGTATTTCCGCCTGCAACACCTCCTGCGGCGTGCCCGAGGCGACCAATTGCCCCTGATGCAGCAATAAAATGCGGTCGGCATATAGCGCGGCCAGATTGAGGTCATGAAGCACGCAGCACACCGCGATCGGCTGTTGGCGCGTAAGCGTGCGCAGCAACCTCAGCGTATGTTGCTGGTGATAGAGATCCAGTGCCGAAGTCGGTTCGTCAAGGAACAGCCAGGACGGGGTGGGCTGTGGCTGCCAAAGTTGCGCCAGCACGCGGGCCAGCTGTACCCGTTGCTGCTCGCCGCCGGAAAGCTGGCGATAATCGCGTTGGGCCAGTTCAAGGCAGTCGGTTTGCGCCATCACCTGTTGCACCGCATGCCGTGCATCGCGTTTGCCGTGCGGCGCGCGTCCCATGCTGACCACTTCCTCCACGGTAAAAGGAAAGGCCAAATCACTGTGCTGGCGCATCACCGCGCGTACCTTCGCCAGCTGCTGCGGTTGCCACTGTTCTAACGGTCGTCCTAGCAGCTGACATTCGCCGCAACCCGGAGCCAGATAGCCAGTTAACAAACGCAACAACGTAGACTTACCTGCGCCGTTTGGCCCGATTATTGCCACCATTTCGCCGCTGGCGATACTGAGCGAAACGTCGTTTATCAGCCGACGTGAACCCAGGCTGTAACGCAATTGCTGCGCCGTCAGGCTTGAGGCGTTATCCACCCACACGCTCCCGCTGGCGCATCACCAGCCATAAGAAGTAAGGCCCGCCGATCAGGCTGGTCATCAACCCGACCGGCATTTCCGCCGGTGCTACCAGGGTGCGTGCCAGCGTATCGCTGACCAACAGCAGGCAGGCACCGCCCAACGCGGAGCAGGGCAACAGCCAGCGGTGGTCGCCGCCGAGGCGCATGCGTACCAGGTGCGGCACCACCAGACCGATAAAGCCAATCACGCCGCTCATCGCCACCGAGGCGCCAATCAACAAGGCGCTAAGCAACAGCAGTTGCAGCTTGGCGCGCTGGACGTTGACCCCGAGGTAATGCGCTTCTTCATCCCCCAGTTGCAACAGATTCAGGCGACGCGCCTGTAATAGGGTCAGTAAGGTGGTCGGCAGGATCAGGGAAGCGCACACCACCAGCGTCGGCCATTGCGACTGGCTAAGGCTGCCCATCATCCACAGCGAGAACTGACGCAGCTGTTGGTCGTTGCTGAGGTAAGACAGCACGCCAATCGCCGCCATGCACAGGGCGTTGATGGCAATCCCCGCCAGCAGCAGGCGCGACAGGCTGCCGTGGCCGCTGCGGCTGATACCGTAGATCAACAGCGACACCAGCATGCTGCCGAGGAACGCCGCCAGCATATGGCCATACAGGGCAATCACCGGAGGCAACGCCAGAGGCATCACGATAATCAGCGCAACAAACAGCGCGCCGCCGCTGCTGATGCCCAGCAGGCTCGGGTCAGCCAGCGGGTTGCGAAACAACCCTTGCATCACGGCACCAGATACCGCTAATGCACAGCCGATCACCACCGCCAGCAGTACGCGCGGCAGACGGATGTTTAACCAGATATGCCAGGCGGTGTCGCTGAACGGCTGTTGCCACAGAGTGCGAAACGACAGGGGCAATGCCCCCATATTGGCGGCACCCAGCGCCAGCAGCGCCAGTAACACCAGCAGGCCGGCAATCGCCACGCGTGGGGAAGTGCGACTGCGCATTACTTTTGCTCCGCCGCGTGGCGTAGTTTGGCCAACGCCGCCGGCGTTTCCAGCCCAAAGCCCAGCAGCGCCATATCGTCAACCACCAGCACGCGGTGGTTTTTCCCCGCTGGCGTGAGCGCGACGCCCGGCAAGTTCCACAATTGTTGTTGGCCACCGAGCGTTTTTATGCCGTCAGTGGTGACCAACAGCAGATCGGGCGCGCTGGCGATCACGCCTTCCTGTGACAGGGGACGATAGCGACTGAATCCCTGCATCGCATTCTTCAAACCGGCTGCCGTGATGACCGCGTCGGCGGCGGTGTGTTGCCCGGCGGCCATCGGCGTAATCCCCCCGTGGCTCATGACGAACAGGACCTTGACCGGCAGAGCATCGGTTTTCACCGCCGCCAGCTGTTGCTGATACCGTTGGCTCAGCTTTTTGCCTTGCTCGGTACGCTGCAACGCATTGGCGATCACCTCGATTTTCTCCGGCACGCTTTGCAATGTGGTATCGCCCGGAATGCGTACGATCTTAACGCCGCTTTCTTCCAGCTGTTTGAGCACCAGCGCCGGTTCGGCCAGTTCGGTCGTCAGCACCAGCGAAGGTTTCAACGCCAGAATACCTTCGGCATTAAGCTGACGCATGTAGCCGACATCCGGCAGCTTTTTGACGGCTTCTGGTTGCAGACTGGTACTGTCGCGCGCAATCACTTCATCGCCCGCGCCGAGTGCGAAGGCAATTTCGGTGACGTCACCGCCTATCGAGACAATACGTTCCGCCGCCGCAGCGGAGAAGGGTAACGCCAGCGCAATGCACAACGCCAGGCGACGGGTCAATGAGGGTTTCATGCGGCAATGTCCTTGGGTTCAAGCGCGGCAACCTGCTCACGCCACTGGGTTTGTTCCGGCTGGCCTTCGGTACGCTGGCCGTAAAGCTGGGCGATTTGCGTGCCGTCCGCGGCAAACAGCTCCAGGCTGGTGACAAACCCGTCTTTGGTTGGCTTGCGGGTGATCCAGCTTTCGGCAATTGCGTCTTCGATCAGGTGCAGGGTGAAACGACGGTTAAACACGTTAATCCAGCCTTCCTGCGGCATCAGACGCTCGATCTGACCGGTGAAGATCTGCACGCAGCCGCGGTTGCCGACAAAAATCATGATTTCGTTTTGCAGACCCAACGCTGCGTTGAGCAACTGGGACAGGGCGCTGTTATCCACCCGGTAGGCCAAATCGTTGCCGACGGCCTTGAAGGCCTGCTGACGCGTCAGCTTATTGCGGCTTAACAACTGGAAGAACTGGTGAACGTCGGTCATTTCACGCCATTCGCGGTCGATCTTTTCGTTGTCCGGTGCGGCGTTACTGACGGTGGCGTCCGGGGCTTTCAGTGCCAACGCCGGGTTTTCTGCACTCAGGTGGCGTTCCACCAGCGCCATCCAGGCGGCCAGGTCGGTTTCGTCGGTGGTGTACACCTTATGCAACGCATCACCCTGATGATCGAAGAACTGAATGCTGTGACGCACACCGCGCTTGTTGGTTTCGCTCATGGCGAAGGCGCTGGCCCACTGGTTGAGGAACAGCCGCAAATCCAATTCGCGTGGGTTGAGGATCAGCCCCGCGTGGCCGTTCAGATGCTGGTTGAGGTAGCGCCCCATCTGCTCGTGCACCGCGTAGCTGTTACGGGTGATGGATTTGGTGACGCCAACCTGCTCCAGCTCGTTCAGCAGGGTGCGGGCATCGGCCTGCAGACGACGAGTATCCTGACCGACGCGAGCATGGGTCAGTTCTGCTTCGCTGACGCCAAGCAGCTCGGCCAGATCGCGTGCGTATTTGCCTGGGTTATCAATTTTTGCCTGCTGGTAGCGTTGGTAGAGGGTATTGCTCATTGATAGTTCTCCTGTGAGAGGTGCAATCGGCGGGCATTCGGGTTGCCCGCCGGATTCAAAACGTTACCACTGATAGCTGACCAACAGTTTGGCGTTGCGGCCATCCTGCGGAATGCCCTGCGGCGAGTAGTATTCTTTGTCGAAGGCGTTGCCCAGCACCACGGTGGTGGTAACGCCCTGCAGACGATCGCGGCCTTTATAGCTCAGGTAGAAATCATTGACGCCGTAGCCGCCTTGCTCGGCGGTGCCGGTTTTCACATGTGTGGAGCGCTCGGCGAAGGTAGCGACCCAGCCGGTAGACAGGCCGGTTTCACCCAGCGGAACGTCCAACGAACTGGTGACGGTATCCGGGTTGATATCGCTCAGCCATTCACCGCTGTTGCCGTTCAATTCCCCGCTGCGTGACTTATCCTTGCCGCGCGTGCGGTTGTAAGCTAAATCCCAATTAAACCACTGGGTTTGATAGCCCAGTGACGTATCCCAGCCCCAAATTTTAGCGCGTGAGATATTTTGCGACGAAGTCTGGGTCCGTGTGACGTACAGGCTAATGTAGTCCTTGGCGTCGGTATCGAAGTAGCTGGCTTTAAACTGCAGGTTATCCCCGGCCATCAACAGATCGTCAAAGCGCAGGCCGAAACCGTACTCGGCGGTGCTGGTGGTTTCCGGTCTTAGATTCGGGTTGGGTACCCAATAGTTGCCGGGGAAGTGGCGAGAATCATTGTACATTTCACCCATGGTCGGCGCACGAAATGCCTGCGAGTAAGAACCGAACAGCATCAGCCAGTCGGTTGGTGAATAAGTCAGTGCACCACGAGATGACCACTTGTCGGCATCGACGTCGTTGTGGCCCTGGCTGCTACCTTTGTAGTTGTCGTAGCGAGTGCCGGCCAGCAGGGTGACAGGAATATCACGCAGCGTGATTTCGTCCTGCATCCAGCCGGAAGCGAAGTTGATTTTCGCCTGTGGGAAGCTGGTGGTAGCGCCGCCAGGATGTTGTTTTTGCTGATAGCTTTCCGAGCCGTAGGTCAACAGATGCGAAGCAAAGCTGTCGGCAAACAGGCGGGTGCGGTTTTCCAGCTTGGCACCGTGAGTGGTTTGTTTGCGGAATTCGTCCGTGGAAGCCGCATTGTGAGCGTTGATTTTGACCTCAGAGGTATACAGCTTGACGTCGGCGTCCAGCCACTCCTGATCCAGGGGTTTTAATTTATAGCTCAATGCCGCATCGCGCTGGATGGTGGAGCGGTTGGTCATCGGATTTCTGCTGGAGTAATCAGGATCCTGGGGATTTTTCGGTTCACGGGCGCTGTTATTGTAATAGCGCAAATCGCCGCTCAACGACTGGGCATCATCAATCTTCCAGGTTCCTTTGGCCAGCACATTGCTGATGGTCTCGTCGTTGGGCGCGTCAAAACCGTTGCCCTGACGCAAATCGCCAACGTCGCGAGTGCCGAATGACAGCAGGCCGTCGAGGTTGTCGGTCTTGCCATAGGCGCTGGCGCCCATACCCAGGCTGTGATCGCCACTGCCCGCGGTGCCGTAAACCCGGAACCCGGTGTCATGACCTGGCAGCAGCAGATCGGCGGCATCCACGGTTTCATAAGCAATTACGCCGCCCAGTGCGCCACTGCCGTAAAGCAGGGCCGAAGGGCCGCGTACCACTTCAATGCGTTTTACCAGTGCCGGATCCAGGAAGGTGGCGCCAAGATGACCGGTATCGGTGCCTTGACGGATACCGTCTACCAGCGTCAGTACGCCGTTTTTACCGTAGCCGCGCATGAAAACATCTTGGCCATTGGTACGGCCGGTGCCATTGACGGTTATGCCCGGCACGCGGCGCAGCATATCAGCGGCGCTGGTGGCGGTCTGGCTTTCAGGGCTATTGCCTTCGATCACGGTGACCATCATCGGCGCTTCAAAACTGCTGCGTGCATTGCCGGTGGCGGCAACGGTCAGGGTTTCGTCGTTAGCTTTGTCCGTTTTAGCCGACACATCGCTGGAAGAAGAAGCCGTGTGGTTGGTTTGTGCAAAAGTCACCGTCGGCAGAGCGCAGGCAATCGCCAGACTCAATGCGGATAAACGCAGCCGGGTGTAAGGGATCAGAGGCATGTCGCAACTCTCCGTATGTTTTTAACATATCAATAGATTTGCTGGCTGCCTGGATCAATATCGATCGGGGTGGCTGGCGTTGAGGGATGGGTGTTATTTGGTCAGGATCAATTTCCCGGCTTTGGTCTGCCGCAGCTGGTAGCGCTGGCCCTGATGGATGATGATCGCCACGCCGTCTGCATCAAGCAGCTGTGCGCTGTCGTAGCAGGGAGGCGAGGTCAGGCCACTCACCGCGGGGCTTACGGTTTTGGCAGGTAAGTCGTGATTGTGATTATCCATCGTCATGTGTTTATAAAACAGACCGTTAAATAGCAATTAATATCAAAGTGAGAATCATTATCATGTGAACGAAAGGTTACATCAAGGAAAATTTTCTTACCGATGGAACCTTTTTGTAGGAAGGGAAGGTGACAGGGGCTGAAGGGGCTCAGCCCGTCTAAAACAAGGTTATTTCAGCAGGGTTTCAATGCGGTCGAACAGGCGCTCGGGTTTGGTGATCGGTGCGAAGCGTTTCACCCGTTGACCGTCGGCGGTCAGCAGGAATTTGGTGAAGTTCCATTTGATTCGCTGGCTGCCCAATACGCCCGGGGCAAGGCGTTTCAATTCATTGAACAGCGGATGCGCCCCAGGACCATTGACCTCAACCTTGCTGAACAGCGGGAAGCTGACGCCGTAGTTCAGAGTGCAGAAGTTGGCGATCTCCAGGGGATTACCGGGCTCTTGCGAACCGAACTGATTGCAGGGAAAGCCCAGCACCATCAGCCCCCGTTCGCGGTAATACTGCCACAGGTTTTCCAGCCCGCGGTATTGCGGCGTAAAACCGCATTTACTGGCGGTGTTAACCACCAGATAGGCTCGGGCGGGGAAATCCCCCAGCGTTTTGTGTTCCCCTTGCAGGGTGACGCAGGGGATGGATAACAGTGAGTGGATCATGTCGAGGTTCCAAATCCTTTCCAGGGAGACTGCGAGAATTGCTAACAGTATAGATGAGCGGATGACAGGAGAAAAAGCCGGGACGGGCGCCCCGGCTTTGGCATCAGAAGCGGGTATCTACCGCATCGGCCAGCATGGCCAGCAGCTGTTCGCTGTCGGCCCAGCTCAGGCAAGGATCGGTAATTGACTGACCGTAGGTGAGCGGTTGACCGGCCACGATTTTCTGGGTGCCTTCCACCAGGAAGCTTTCCGCCATCACGCCGGTCACGGCAGCAGAACCGGCACGGATTTGCTGGCAAACATTTTCTGCTACTTCCAACTGGCGGCGATGCAGTTTCTGGCAGTTGCCGTGGCTGAAGTCGATCACCAGGTGTTCCGGCAGGTCGAATTCACGCAGGCTGTCGCAAGCGGCAACGATATCGGTAGCATGGTAGTTCGGGGTTTTGCCACCGCGCATGATGATATGACCGTAAGGATTGCCGCTGGTCTGATAGATAGTCATCTGGCCGTGTTTGTCCGGGGACAGGAACATGTGCCCGGCGCGCGCCGCACGAATGGCGTCAATGGCGATGCGGGTATTGCCGTCGGTACCGTTTTTGAAGCCCACCGGGCAGGAGAGCGCCGAGGCCATCTCACGGTGGATCTGGCTTTCGGTGGTCCGTGCGCCAATCGCGCCCCAACTGATCAGGTCGGCGATGTATTGACCGACCACCATATCGAGGAATTCGGTAGCGGTAGGCAGGCCGAGCTGGTTCACTTCCAGCAGCAGCCGACGCGCCATTTCGATCCCACGATTCACCTGGAAGCTGCCATCCAGCGCCGGATCGGAGATCAGGCCTTTCCAGCCCACCACGGTACGCGGTTTTTCAAAATAGGTGCGCATCACGATTTCCAGGCGATCCTGGTAACGTATGCGCAGTTGGTTCAGGCGGCCAGCATAGTCTACGGCGGCGTCGAGATCGTGTATCGAGCATGGGCCGATAACCACCAGCAGGCGGCGATCTTCACCGGTCAGGATTTTTTCAATGCGTTGCCGGGAGGCCGTCACGTTATCCGCGATTTCCGCCGAGATCGGCAACTTCTCCGCCAGTTCTTGCGGCGTGACAAGGCTGTCGATGCGCGCGGTCCGCAGTTCATCTGTTTTGTGCATGATTTTCTCTAAAGACTTTTCTTCGCTGCGGCAGGAGTGCCGGGAAGTGATGGCGATCACAATAACGTAAAAACCGATGAATTCAACCGGAGAAACTGTGTTCTGTTGATCAGAATCGCTAAAAAAAGCACAAAAAACGTCGCCAATGAAGAAATAAGCAGCACGCGGTAGGGGACCGGCCCACCGCGTGAAAACTAGAACATGCGGCGGCTCATGCCCAGAATGTCCAGAATTTTGGTCGAGATCTCCTCTACCGAATAATTGGTGGTATTGAGATAACGGATCTGGTTTTTACGGAACAGCGCTTCCACCTCGGCAAGCTCCATTCGACACTGGCGAATAGAGGCATAACGGCTGTTTTCGCGCCGTTCTTCACGGATAGCGGCTAAACGCTCTGGATCGATAGTCAGGCCGAAAAGCTTGTGCTGAAACGGCTTCAGCGCGGCGGGAAGGTGTAAATTGTCCATATCATCGGCGGTAAACGGATAGTTGGCGGCGCGGATACCGAACTGCATCGCCAGGTACAGGCTGGTGGGGGTTTTGCCACAGCGTGAAACCCCGAGCAAAATCACCTGGGCCTGGTCGAGATTGCGCAGCGAAATGCCGTCATCATGGGCTAACGTGTAGTCAATAGCCGCGATACGCGCATCATATTTACCGAGGTTGCTGGCCGTCAGGCCGTGGGTACGATTAGGGACCGGGGTGGGCTCCACCTCTAACTCGCCCTGCAGCGGGCCGACCAGTGCTTGCACAATATCCTGACAGAACCCTTCACTCTGGGTGATGACTTTGCGCACTTCCGGCGAAATGATCGAGTAAAACACCAGGGGCCGCACGCCGGTATCTCGATAGATATCATTAATCTGCTGACAGACTCCACGGGCGCGCGCCTCGGTTTCGACAAAGGGCAGCGTAAAGGTTGTGGCCTTCACCGGAAATTGAGACAGCACGGCGTGGCCCAAAACCTCGGCGGTGATCGCCGTGCCATCCGAAATATAAAAAACGCTTCTTTCCACCCGAGGCTCCTTACCTGAAACGGTGATGCAGTTATCGCATCTGCTTGCTCTTATCATGG
Organism: Serratia sp. GW822-FHT06E05; assembly: GCF_058799445.1. Taxonomy (NCBI): domain Bacteria; kingdom Pseudomonadati; phylum Pseudomonadota; class Gammaproteobacteria; order Enterobacterales; family Yersiniaceae; genus Serratia; species Serratia sp. GW822-FHT06E05. The sequence continues at coordinate 618,129 of NZ_JBXALM010000001.1, read as the reverse complement.
GCTTGAGATGATCGAGCGGTAAAGGGGCGGGCAAAAAAAATGTGATAGTGAGGGCAGAGTCGTTGATTAATTTCGCCGATCAAGGAATAAGCTTTCGTCGGAGCGTTATTGATTGAAATGCTATTTTAAATTTTATGAAAAGCAGGGATTTCTTTTTCTTGAGGAATGGTTCCACAGAACGATGTTATTTTCACCAAAGTCATTAGTGATAGTATGGTTTTTAAAAATCAAGTTTAAAAATTACTTAATTTGTTGAGATTTAAGCTATTAGTGCGACAGGGAACGATTCCATCCTCATTTTTCATTTCAGGAAGTTTTCCTAAAATCCATTTTCTTCGCCGGGTTGATCGATTCACCTTTCCATTTCCTATGGATCATTGTGCTAGTCTGATTCGGCACCGTTTTAGCGGCGCTGAGAAAGCAAGCGAATTAAATCCGTCTATACCCTACTGATAGCAATAAGGATTGTCTCGATGTCCAACAATGGCCCAGACTTGCGTAATGTGCTTTGGTACAACCAGCTCGGCATGCACGACGTTGACCGTGTCGGCGGCAAAAATGCCTCCCTCGGTGAAATGATCACCAATCTTTCCGATTTGGGCGTAGCCGTGCCAAACGGTTTTGCCACCACCGCGCAGGCGTTTAACGATTTCCTCGAGCAAAGCGGTGTTAACCAGCGCATCTATCAGTTACTGGATCAAACTGACGTTGACGACATTGCCCAACTGACCAAGGCGGGTGCGCAAATCCGTCAATGGATCATCGACACGCCGTTCCACGCAGAGTTCGAGCGCGAAATAAACCTGGCTTACCAGCAACTGGCCGACGGCGAGCCGGAAGCCTCTTTTGCCGTGCGTTCTTCCGCCACCGCAGAAGACATGCCGGACGCTTCCTTTGCCGGGCAGCAGGAAACCTTCCTCAACGTGCAGGGCATCGACGCCGTAATGGTGGCGATCAAGCACGTATATGCCTCATTGTTTAACGACCGTGCCATCTCTTACCGCGTGCATCAGGGTTACGATCACCGCGGCGTGGCTTTGTCGGCCGGCGTGCAGCGCATGGTACGTTCTGACCTGGCGTCTTCCGGCGTGATGTTCACCATCGATACCGAATCCGGTTTTGACCAGGTGGTGTTTATCACTTCCGCCTTCGGCCTGGGTGAAATGGTGGTGCAGGGCGCGGTAAACCCTGACGAGTTCTACGTGCATAAACCGACGCTGCTGAAAGGCAAGCCGGCTATCGTGCGTCGTAACCTCGGGTCGAAGAAAATCCGCATGGTGTACGCACCTTCGCAGGATCACGGCAAGCAGGTACAAATTGAAGACGTGCCAGAGCAGCAACGCAATCGTTTCTCTCTGACCGACGAAGAAGTACAGGGCCTGGCGCATCAGGCACTGCTGATCGAAAAACACTACGGCCGTCCGATGGATATCGAATGGGCCAAAGACGGTCATACCGGCAAGCTGCTGATTGTTCAGGCCCGTCCGGAAACCGTGCGTTCCAACGAACAGACGATGGAGCGTTACCAGCTTAACGGCAGCAGCCCGGTGCTGGTGGAAGGGCGCGCCATCGGCCACCGCATTGGCGCAGGCCCGGTAAAAGTCATCCACAACATCAGCGAAATGGACCTGATCGAGCCAGGCGACGTGCTGGTAACGGACATGACCGATCCGGACTGGGAACCGATCATGAAAAAGGCCGCGGCAATCGTCACCAACCGTGGCGGCCGTACCTGCCACGCGGCGATCATCGCGCGCGAGCTCGGCATTCCTGCCGTGGTCGGTTGCGGTAACGCTACCGATCTGCTGAAGGCAGGCCAGAAGGTCACCGTCTCTTGTGCGGAAGGTGATACCGGCTTTGTGTACAGCGATATGCTCGACTTCAGCGTGCAGAGTTCCGAAGTGACCGAGCTGCCGTCACTGCCGCTGAAAATCATGATGAACGTCGGTAACCCCGACCGCGCCTTTGACTTTGCGCGCTTGCCGAACGAAGGCGTGGGCCTGGCCCGGCTGGAATTTATCATCAACCGCATGATTGGCGTACACCCGAGGGCGTTGCTGGAGTTTGATCAACAGACTCCAGAACTGCAGCAGGAAATCAAGGCGCTGATGCAAGGCTACGACCACCCGGTCGAGTTCTATGTGGGCCGCCTGACGGAAGGGATTGCCACGCTGGGGGCGGCATTCTGGCCGAAGCGAGTGATTGTGCGCCTGTCTGACTTCAAATCCAATGAATATGCCAACCTGGTGGGCGGTGAGAAATACGAGCCGCATGAAGAGAACCCGATGTTGGGCTTCCGTGGCGCTGGCCGTTACGTCGCCGACAGCTTCCGCGATTGCTTCGCGATGGAATGCGACGCGGTAAAACGCGTGCGTAATGAAATGGGCCTGACCAACGTCGAAATCATGGTGCCTTTCGTGCGTACCGTAGCGCAGGCGGAAGCGGTGGTCGCCGAATTGGCGCGCCAGGGTCTGAAGCGTGGCGAAAACGGCTTGAAAGTGATCATGATGTGCGAAATTCCGTCCAATGCCCTGTTGGCCGATCAGTTCCTGGAACACTTCGATGGCTTCTCCATCGGCTCCAACGACATGACCCAGCTGACGCTGGGGCTGGATCGCGATTCGGGCGTGGTGTCTGAACTGTTTGACGAGCGTAACGAGGCGGTTAAAGCGCTGCTGTCGATGGCGATTCAAGCGGCTAAACGCCATGGCAAATACGTCGGTATTTGCGGGCAGGGCCCTTCCGATCATGAGGACTTCGCCGAGTGGTTGATGGAGCAGGGCATTGACAGCCTGTCGCTCAACCCGGATACCGTGGTGCAAACCTGGGTCAATCTGTCGAAGAAAAAGTAATTCTTCGACATAAGATTCCGCATTAACTCTAAAGCCGTAGCTCAGGTTACGGCTTTATTATTTCTGAATGTAAATAGAATGGATTTCGCCATTAATCTTGGCCAAAAAAAGAATAAAAAAAAGCCCATCATAGGAGACGGGCAAAGACTACACACAGCAATTCACATGTATGGCATTACATTGTTTGGAAATCTTGCTTTAAATCAGATGTTTGAAGCAATAGATGGCAATAATACTAGATATTTAAACGAAATTAGTCATTAAGAATCATCCTAATCAAGATCCAGGTTCCCATTTATTTTAAACCTTGCTCAATTCTATCTTCAGGCTAAAAAGATGTATTCATGCGGTATGTTTAATTAATGCCCGTTAGCCCGGCATTCAGAGGGACTTTATTAATTATCGCCGCGACGGATTGAAGTAAATGAGAATGGATATGGATAAAGAAAGGATTCTGCCCGGGGAGCCGGGCAGAGATCCGGATTACATCTGTTCCAGGTCTTTGGCGACTTCTTCCAGATCGGTCGTCGGTTCCGGCGCTTCGTTCATCCAGGCGGTGAGCAAGCGATAAGACACCGCCAGCACCACAGGGCCGATAAACAGGCCAATCATGCCGAAAGCCAATAGGCCGCCGATAACACCGGACAAGATCAGCAGCATCGGCAGATCGGCACCCATGCGGATCAGCACCGGCCTCAATACGTTATCCAGCGTAGCCACCACGCAGCTCCAGACCAGCAGCACGGTGCCCCAGGTGGTATCACCGCTCCAGTACAGCCAGATAATGGCTGGCACCAGCACCAACAGCGGCCCCAGTTGCGCGACACAGCAGATAAAGATCAGCACCGTCAGCAGGGTGGCGGCAGGAATGCCAGTCACCGCCAGGCCAATACCGCCCAATACCGATTGTACCAGCGCCGTCACCACCACGCCCAAAGCTACCGCACGGATTGCCTGACCACCCAGCACGACGGCAGCATCGCCTCGTTCGGCGCCCAGACGCGTTGCGAAGTGGCGAATGCCCAGGGCAACCTGTTCACCACGGGCATAGAGCAATACGCTAAACAAAAGCATCAGCGTGCAATGTAACAACAGGCGACCAATATGCGCCGCCTGCGCCACAAACCAGGTGGCGGTTTGGCCGAAGTAGGGTTGCACTTTCGCCACCAGGGCGGTGCCGCCGGCACTCACCAGCGTATGGTAGCTGTTATAAATCTTATCGCCGATCATCGGGATCGATTGCAGCCACGCCAGATCGGGAATATGCAGCTTGCCGGGGGTACTGGCCCAGGCAACCACGGGCGCGCTGTTGTCTACCACGCTGCTGACCAGCAGAGAAATCGGCAGGATGAACAGCAGGATCAACAGTAACGTCATGACCAACACGGCCAGCGAGCGGCGGCCCCAAAGTATTTTTTGCAGCTTGATCAGCAGCGGCCAGGTGGCGATAACCACCATGCCGGCCCAGGCGAAGCCGAGAATGAACGGTTGAATGACCCAAAAACAGGCGACGATCATAATGGCGATAAACAGCACGCCAAAAATAATCCGTGGCAAATCGTATCGGGACTGGGGGATTGTCATGAATGGGTTCTCATCCTGGTAAGTTAATTCCTTTGTTTAGATTAAGCATGGTGCATTTTCGTCACTTTTCATCATGCGCCGCACCTTTTATTGCGCGTCGTCTGACGACCTAATAATGTGCATGCCTTCACTAAACGAGTATGTTAGTTTTTATGCCTAATAAAAAGTAGGGTGGGTCTGAATAAAGGCCTGATTCAGCGTGCATAAGCGCATAAAAAATAGACAGACAGGGTCAAAAAGCGAATGATCCCACAGATTTCTCAGGCACCCGGCCTCGTTCAACGGGTGCTCGACTTTTTGGAAGCCTTAAAGCAAAACGGATTCAATGGCGATATTGCCACCAGTTACGCCGACCGGCTGACGATGGCGACCGACAACAGTATCTATCAGTTGCTGCCCGACGCGGTAGTGTTTCCCCGCTCCACCGCAGACGTGGCGCTGATTGCACGCCTGGCGGCTGAAGAGCGTTTCAGCGCGCTGACCTTCAGCCCCCGCGGCGGCGGAACCGGCACCAACGGACAGTCGCTTAACAGCGGCATCGTGGTGGACATGTCGCGCCACATGAACCGCATTCTGGACATCAACGTCGAGCAGGGGTGGGTCAAGGTGGAGGCTGGGGTGATCAAAGACCAGCTTAACCAGTACCTGCGGCCCTTGGGTTATTTTTTCTCGCCGGAGCTTTCCACCAGTAACCGCGCCACGCTGGGCGGCATGATCAATACCGACGCTTCCGGCCAGGGGTCGCTGGTGTACGGTAAAACCTCCGATCACGTACTGGGCCTGCGGGCGGTTTTGCTGGGCGGCGACATGATCGACACTCGCGCCATGCCGACGCCACTGGCGGAAACGATTGCCTGTGAGGAAACCCTTGAGGGGCAGATTTACCGAACGGTACTCAACAGTTGCCGTGACCAACGCGCGCTGATCCTGGAAAAATTCCCCAAGCTAAACCGCTTCCTGACCGGCTACGATCTGCGGCACGTGTTTAGCGACGATCTGCAAACCTTCGATTTGACGCGTATCCTGACCGGCGCCGAAGGAACTCTGGCCTTTATTACCGAAGCGCGGTTGGACATTACGCCGCTGCCGAAGGTGCGCCGCCTGGTGAACGTTAAATACGACTCCTTTGATTCCGCGCTGCGTAATGCGCCCTTTATGGTTGAAGCCAAGGCGTTGTCGGTAGAAACCATCGATTCCAAGGTGTTGAACCTGGCGCGTGAGGATATCGTCTGGCATTCGGTGAGCGAACTGATCACCAACGTGCCGGATAAAGAGATGCTGGGCCTGAACATCGTCGAATTTGCCGGTGACGACGAGGTCCTGATCGACCAGCAGATGGAGAGTCTGTGCCTGCGATTGGACGAGCTGATCTCCGAGAGGCAGGGCGGCGTGATTGGCTATCAGATCTGTGGTGATTTAGTGGGCATCGAGCGCATTTATAACATGCGCAAAAAGGCGGTCGGGTTATTGGGTAACGCCAAAGGGCGGGCCAAACCGATTCCCTTTGCCGAAGACACCTGCGTGCCGCCTCAGCATCTGGCCGATTACATCGTCGAATTCCGTCAGTTGCTGGACAGCCACAACCTCAGCTACGGCATGTTCGGTCACGTCGATGCCGGCGTGCTGCATGTGCGTCCCGCGCTGGACATGTGCGATCCCCAGCAGGAAGTGCTGATGAAACAGCTCTCCGATCGGGTGGTGGCACTGACCGCCAAATACGGCGGCTTGCTGTGGGGTGAACACGGTAAAGGTTTCCGCGCCGAATACAGCCCGGAGTTTTTCGGCGAGCAGCTGTATCTGGAACTGCGTCGCATCAAAGCCGCATTCGATCCGAACAACCGCCTCAACCCTGGCAAAATTTGCTCGCCGCTGGGCGTCGATGCGCCAATGATGAAAGTGGACGCCGTCAAGCGCGGTACCCTCGATCGCCGCATTCCTGTCGAGGTACGTACTTCATTCCGGGGGGCGATGGAATGTAACGGCAACGGTCTGTGCTTCAACTTTGACGTGCGTAGCCCGATGTGCCCGTCGATGAAAATCACCGGCAATCGTATCCATTCGCCAAAAGGCCGGGCCGCGCTGGTGCGTGAATGGCTGCGTCTGTTGTCCGAGCAGGGCGTCGATCCCGTGGCGTTGGAAAAACAGCTGCCACAGCAGCGGCTCAGTTTCCGAACGCTGATCGAGAAAACCCGTAACAGCTGGTACGCCGGCAAAGGCGAATATGATTTCTCGCACGAGGTGAAAGAGGCGATGTCCGGCTGTCTGGCCTGCAAAGCCTGTTCTACCCAATGCCCGATCAAGATTGACGTGCCGGGCTTCCGTTCGCGTTTCCTGCAGCTTTACCACACGCGTTATCTGCGGCCGGCGCGTGACTATATGGTAGCCGGGGTAGAGAGCTATACGCCGCTGATGGCGAAAGCGCCTAAGGTGTTCAACTTCTTCTTCCGTCAGCCCTGGGTGCGTGAGCTAAGCCGCAATACTGTCGGCATGGTTGATTTGCCGATGCTCTCCAGCCCGACGCTGCGTCAACAGCTTTCCGGCCATGGTGCCACGACCATGACGCTGGAACAGCTGGAAGCGCTGAATGCCGAACAGCGTGAGCAGCACGTTTTGATCGTGCAGGATCCCTTCACCAGCTATTACGATGCCAAAGTGGTGGCGGACTTTGTACGGCTGGTGGAAAAGCTCGGCTACCGGCCGGTGCTGCTGCCGTTTTCTCCGAATGGCAAGGCCCAACATATCAAAGGATTCCTGACGCGCTTTGCTCGTACTGCGCGCAAAACCGCCGACTTCCTCAATCGGGTGGCAAAACTCGGCATGCCGCTGGTGGGGGTCGATCCGGCGCTGGTGCTGTGTTATCGCGATGAATATAACGAGATCCTGGGGGAAACCCGCGGGGACTTCCAGGTGCAACTGGTGCACGAATGGTTGCAGCAACTGCTGGCCGAGCGGGCTGAACAGCCTGCTACCGGTGAGGCCTGGTATCTGTTCGGTCACTGTACTGAAACCACCGCCTTACCGGCCAGCGGTCAGCACTGGACGTCGATCTTTGCTCGCTTCGGCGCCAGGCTGGAAAATGTCAGCGTAGGCTGCTGCGGCATGGCGGGTACTTACGGGCATGAAGTGAAGAACCTGCAGAATTCGCTCGGCATTTATGAGCTATCATGGCACCAGGCATTGCAACGTTTGCCGCGGCAACGTTGTCTGGCGACCGGTTACTCCTGTCGCAGCCAGGTCAAACGCATTGAGGGTAACGGTGTACGGCACCCATTACAGGCACTTCTGGAGATGATTGAGTGAAACTGTGGAAACGAGAAACGACGCTGGAACAATTAAACCAGGCCGGTGAAGGCTGTATGGTCAGCCATGTGGGGATCCAGTTTACTCGGATGGAAGAGGATTACCTTGAGGCTACCATGCCTGTGGACCACCGTACGCGGCAGCCGTTTGGTTTGTTGCACGGTGGGGCCTCGGTGGTGCTGGCGGAGTCAATGGGATCGATGGCTGGTTACCTGTGCAGCGAGGGCGATCAGAAAGTAGTAGGGTTGGAGATCAATGCCAACCACCTGCGAGCGGTGTTTGAAGGCCAGGTACGCGGGGTTTGTCGCGCACTGCATGTTGGCCGCCGGCATCAGGTGTGGCAGATTGAAATCTTCGATTCTCGCGACCGCCTTTGCTGCACTTCGCGTTTAACCACCGCAGTGATCGATTAAGTTTCCTTCCCCCGCAGGCATTCCGGCCTGCGGGTTTCTTGTCAGTCGGCGGGGTTACAGCTGAAACGGCACCCGCTTGACGAAGTCCTTCTGGAAGGCGTTGGCTTTCTCCCAGGTGCCTTCCATCGCGTATTTCTGGCAGATCAGGGTCAGGGTATGGCGGGCAAAATGGTAGCTCTGAACCCGAAACAGCTGGCAGCGCTGCGGATTGTTGATTTCCACGATCAGCCGATTATGCAGCTTGCTCAACGCGTGCAGATAGCTTTCATCATCGCCGTTTTCCAGGCACAGATTGGCCATATTGAGGCTGACGTTGTTGTAGCGTTTCAGGTGGTTGATATTGCACTCCGGCCGCCTGAGAGACGCTTCTGCCATGTAGAAATCTACCGTGGCGTCACGCACGCTGAACTTATAGTCATCAATTTTGCCCAGCAGCCACGCATTCATCGAGATATTCATTTGCCCGCGCTCAATTTGTAATTGAATGATAATCATTATCATATTTACTGGCGCGTTTACGATCAATCATTCTGTTGAAATTTTTATCGCGGCAGGGGGATGCATTGAGCGCGTGGCGACCCAATATGGTCAGTAACGACTAAACTTTAATCATAGAGCGTGCGAATTGTCTGCCTGCAGTGAAGCGCGAAAGAGTGGGAAAAGTCCCTTATTGTCGATAAACGCATTTTTAAGACAGACAAAATTCAGAAATAGGTATTTTCTATGAATGTTTAAAGCAAAATAAAAACCCGGATCTGTAAAGCGTTCGAGCCAATAGGCAAGCGCGAAGGTAGTACAGGATGTGCTGTAAATTCATAGGGATAAATTGATCCCCTTGCCGACCTGCAGCGATTGTGTCGCTGACTGTCCCGCGCGCTTGCCGCATGCCGAAACGAAAATCCGGGTTTTTGGCGGATACCCCCGCAAAACAAACGGTTGAAGTGATAATTGTTATCACTAACATAGTAGCAACCCAGATTGGCTGTGGAAAAACACGAGTGTGAGGTAGGCCATATGCAAACGGAAAATGTCGGCACCTTTTCTCTGGACGAAAATGTCTGGCAAGGCATTTTGCTCAGTGATAATGCCGTACAACAAATTACTAAATTAATGCAGCAGGATCCGCAGGTGAAGGGGCTGCAGCTCGGAGTGAAGCAGTCAGGCTGCGCCGGGTTTGCCTATGTGCTGGATCTCACCCGTGAACCCGCTGACGACGACCTGCTGTTTGAGCGCGATGGCGCCAAACTGTATGTGCCGTTAAAAGCCATGCCGTTTATCGATGGCACCACGGTGGATTTTGTCCGTGAAGGGCTGAATCAGATATTCAAATTTAATAACCCTAAAGCTCAGCATGCCTGCGGGTGCGGCGAGAGTTTTGGCGTTTGAGCGATGCAATCAACATGACACGAAGCAATGTAGAAATGCCTAATGAAGTGCAGGCTTGGGTCAGCGAAGGTCGCTATAAAGAAGGCTTTTTTACCCAACTGGCTACCGACGAGTTAGCGAAAGGCATCAACGAAGACGTGGTGCGCGCCATCTCGGCCAAGCGTAACGAACCTGAGTGGATGCTGGAGTTCCGCCTGGAGGCTTACCGTGCCTGGCTGCAAATGGAAGAGCCACACTGGCTGAAAGCCAACTATGACCGGCTGAATTACCAGGACTACAGCTATTATTCGGCGCCATCCTGCGGCAGTTGTGATGACGCCTGTGGCTCGCAGCCCGGCGCAGAACAGCAACCCGGCGCGGTCACGGACAACAATTACCTGACCAGCGAGGTTGAACTGGCGTTTAACCAGCTCGGCGTGCCGGTGCGAGAAGGCAGTGAAGTGGCGGTGGACGCGATCTTTGACTCCGTCTCGGTCTCCACCACCTATCGCGAGAAGTTGGCCGAGAGCGGGGTGATTTTCTGTTCTTTCGGCGAGGCGATCCATGAATACCCGGATCTGGTACGCAAATACCTCGGCCGCGTCGTACCCTCAAACGACAACTTCTTCGCCGCCCTGAACGCCGCGGTGGCCTCTGACGGTACCTTCGTCTATGTGCCGAAGGGCGTACGCTGCCCCATGGAACTGTCGACCTATTTCCGTATTAACGCCGCTAAAACCGGGCAGTTCGAACGCACCATCCTGATCGCCGACGAAGGCAGTTATGTCAGCTACATCGAAGGCTGCTCTGCTCCGGTACGCGACAGCTATCAACTGCATGCGGCGGTGGTGGAAGTGATCCTGCACAAAGACGCCGAAGTGAAATACTCGACCGTACAGAACTGGTTCTCCGGCGGTGACAGCAAGGGCGGGATCCTGAACTTTGTCACCAAGCGCGCACTGTGCGAAGGTGCCGGGTCGAAAATGTCCTGGACCCAGTCGGAAACCGGCTCGGCCATCACCTGGAAATACCCGAGCGTGATCCTGCAGGGCGACAACTCTATCGGTGAGTTCTTCTCTGTGGCGCTGACCAGCGGCCATCAGCAGGCGGACACCGGCACCAAAATGATCCACATCGGCAAGAACACCCGTTCGACCATCATCGCCAAAGGCATCTCTGCCGGGCACAGCGAGAACACCTATCGCGGCCTGGTGAAGATCCTGCCGGGGGCGGAAAACGCCCGTAATTTTACCCAGTGCGACTCGATGCTGATCGGGCCGGACAGTGGCGCCCATACGTTCCCTTATGTTGAGGCGCGTAACAACAGCGCGCAGCTGGAGCATGAAGCCACCACCTCAAAAATTGGCGATGACCAACTGTTCTACTGCCTGCAACGTGGCATCAGTGAAGACAATGCCATTTCGATGATCGTCAACGGATTCTGTAAGGACGTGTTCTCTGAGCTGCCGCTGGAGTTCGCCGTCGAGGCGCAGAAGTTATTGGCCATCAGCCTGGAACACAGCGTGGGCTAACCGCCGGATTTACAGCGCGAAAGCGCGACCTAAGGACACTGCATGTTAAGTATCAAGAATTTAAAAGTCAGCGCGGAAGGCAACGAGATCCTCAAGGGTCTGGACCTGGAGATCAAACCCGGTGAAGTGCATGCCATCATGGGGCCGAACGGCTCGGGCAAAAGCACGCTTTCAGCGACCCTCGCAGGGCGCGAAGAGTATGAAGTCACTGAGGGCGAAGTGACCTTTAAAGGTAAGGACCTGCTCGAGTTGGATCCGGAAGACCGTGCCGGCGAAGGCGTGTTTCTGGCGTTCCAGTATCCGGTGGAAATTCCCGGCGTCAGCAACCATTTCTTCCTGCAGACGTCCGTGAATGCGGTGCGAAAATACCGCCAGCAGGAGGCGCTCGATCGCTTCGATTTCGCTGATTTTATCGAAGAGAAGATTGAACTGCTGAACATGCCGCCCGATCTGCTGACCCGTTCGGTCAACGTCGGTTTCTCCGGTGGGGAGAAAAAGCGTAATGATATTCTGCAGATGGCGGCGTTGGAGCCGGATCTGTGCATTCTGGATGAAACCGACTCCGGTTTGGATATCGATGCGCTGAAGATCGTCGCCAACGGCGTTAACTCGCTGCGCGACGGCAAGCGCTCGTTCATTATCGTCACGCACTACCAGCGTATTCTGGATTACATCAAACCGGATTACGTTCATGTTCTTTCCCAGGGGCGCATCGTCAAATCCGGCGACTTCTCCCTGGTGAAACAGTTGGAGGAGCAGGGCTATGGCTGGCTTACCGACGAACAATAACTCACGCGCGCTGCAGCAGCTTTACAGCCTGTTCGAAGAGCGCGGCGGCGAGCATTCCGCGCATGCGCTGGCGCACTGGCAGCAGGCTTTACGCCTGGGCTGGCCGACCCGCAAGCATGAGAACTGGAAATACACGCCGCTGGAAGGCCTGCTGGAGCAGCAGTTCCTGGAGCCGCCTGTAGAGCAGGTGACCACGGCTCAGGTGGATGCATTGGCGTTGGCTATCGATGCATATCGGTTAGTGTTTATCGACGGCCGTTTCAGTGCGGCGCTGAGCGATGGCGAACTGGGCGATTATCAGTTTGATGTGGCCTCCTACGGCACGCCGCAGGCGCTGCCTGAGCCCATTCAGCCTGAAATTTTTCTGCACCTGACCGAAAGCCTGGCGCAGGAAACCAGCATTATCCGCGTGGCGGCCGGTAAAAGCGCGTCACGCCCTTTGTACCTGTTGCATATCAGCAGCGGACGCGGTGCTGCAGGCGAAGTGAACACCGTGCATCACCGTCATCATCTTGAGATTGGGCGCAGCGCCCAGGCCGAAGTGATTGAGCACTACGTCAGTTTGAACGATGCCGCGCATTTCACCGGCGCACGCCTGACCGCCAATGTGGCTGACAATGCCCAACTGCATCACTGCAAACTGGCGTTTGAAAGCCAGGCAAGTTACCACTTTGCCCATAACGATTTGGTGATTGGCCGCGACGCGCAGGTGAAAAGTGACAGCTTCCTGCTCGGTGCGGGCCTGACGCGCCACAACACCAGCGCGCAGCTTAACGGTGAAGGATCTAATTTGGCGATCAACAGCCTGGTGCTGCCGGTCGGCAAAGAGGTGTGCGATACCCGAACTTACCTGGAACACAACAAGGGTTACTGCGAAAGCCGTCAATTGCATAAAGTGGTGGTTAGCGACCGCGCCAAGGCCGTGTTCAATGGCATGATCAAAGTGGCCAAGCACGCGATAAAAACCGATGGGCAGATGACCAACCACAATCTGCTGTTGGGCAAAGTAGCTGAGGTCGATACCAAACCGCAGTTGGAAATCTATGCCGATGACGTGAAGTGTAGCCATGGCGCCACCGTCGGGCGTATCGATGAAGAGCAGCTGTTCTATCTGCAATCACGGGGCATCGACAAGCACGCTGCGCAGCAGATGATTATTTTTGCCTTTGCCGCTGAGCTGACTGAGGGGATCGGTAACGAAACCATTCGTGAATCGGTGCTGGCGCGCATTGCACGGCGCTTGCCGGAGCCGGGGGAGGCCGCATGAGTTTTCCCATCGAACGGGTGCGCGGCGATTTCCCGATCCTGTCGCGTGAGGTCAACGGCCAGCCTCTGGCTTACCTCGACAGCGCGGCCAGTGCGCAAAAGCCGCAGGCGGTAATCGATCGCGAGCTGGATTTTTATCGTCACGGTTATGCGGCGGTGCATCGCGGCATCCACACCATGAGCGCCGAGGCGACTCAGGAAATGGAAGCGGTGCGTGAAAAGGTGGCGGCGTTTATCAATGCCGGCTCGGCGGAAGAGATCGTATTCGTTAAAGGCACCACCGAAGGCATCAATCTGGTGGCCAACAGCTTCGGTCGCCACTTCCTGCAGCCCGGTGACAGCATCATCATCACCGAGATGGAGCACCATGCCAACATCGTGCCCTGGCAGATGCTGGCGCAAGAGCGTGGACTGAACCTGCGCGTCTGGCCGCTACAGCAAGATGGTACGTTGGATGTGGCGCAGCTGCCTGGATTGATCGATGCCACCACCAAACTGCTGGCGTTGACTCAGGTTTCCAACGTGTTGGGCACGGTCAATCCGGTGCAGGAAATTACGGCGCAGGCCAAAGCTGCCGGTCTGAAGGTGCTGATTGACGGTGCGCAGGCGGTCATGCACCAACGGGTTGATGTGCAAGCGCTAGATTGTGATTTCTACGTGTTCTCCGGTCACAAGCTGTATGGGCCTTCCGGTATCGGCGTTCTCTACGGTCGTCAGGCGCTGTTGCAGCAAATGCCACCGTGGGAAGGGGGCGGCTCAATGATTCAGCAGGTGAGCCTGACTCTCGGCACCACCTATGCCGAGCCACCGTGGCGTTTTGAAGCCGGTTCCCCCAATACTGCAGGCATGATGGGACTGGGGGCGGCGATTGACTACGTGAACGCGCTGGGGCTGGAGGCGATTGCTGATTATGAGCATTCGCTGATGCATTATGCGCTCGAAGCGCTGCAGCAGGTACCGACGCTGAAGATCTATGGTCCGGCGGATCGTGCAGGGGTGATCGCCTTTAATCTGGGCGAACACCATGCCTATGACGTCGGCAGCTTCCTGGATCAGTACGGCATCGCTATTCGCACCGGGCATCATTGCGCGATGCCGCTGATGGCGTTCTATAATGTGCCGAGCATGTGCCGCGCCTCGTTGGCGTTGTACAACACCCGCGAAGAAGTTGACCGGCTGGTGGCCGGGTTGCAACGCATTCAAAAACTGCTGGGATAGGGTAGACTGTCGGGCTTGGCGCTATTGGCTGAGCGCCGGTGGCCAGTGACATGGGGTCGGCATGCCGGCCCCTGAATTATTGAAAGGAACCTCATGGCGAACTTGCCGGATAAAGAAAAGTTGGTGCGTAATTTTTCCCGTTGCCTGAACTGGGAAGACAAGTACCTGTATGTCATCGAACTGGGCGCGAAGCTGCCGGCGCTTGACGATAGCGAACGTCAGGCGGGCAATCTGATTTCCGGTTGTCAGAGCCAGGTGTGGATTGTGATACGGCTCGATGAACAAGGGCAGGTCGAGTTTCACGGGGATAGCGACGCGGCTATCGTCAAAGGGCTGCTGGCGGTGGTGTTTATTCTTTATCACCAAATGACGCCGCAGCAGATTGTCGAGCTGGACGTGCGGCCGTTTTTCGCCGAACTGGCGTTGAGTCAGCACCTGACGCCTTCCCGTTCTCAGGGGCTGGAAGCCATGATCCGCGCAATCCGCAGTCAGGCCGCCAAACTCTGATATTCCTAAGGCTCATTGATAAGGCGCTTATATTTGCTATGTCAATGAGTCTTTACAAAACCCGCCCAACCCTGCCATTCACCCCGCAAATCAGTGACATATCAGCAGCTTATCCCTTGACGTTATACTGACAAATGGAGAAAGCGATTACGTTATAACATGTTGATTTTTAGAGGACTTATTGCCTTTGACGTCAGCATTGCTAGTATTAATCAGGTCTTGTCTGATTTACCGGTCACCAAGTGCCAGATAGCCTTGTGGCCGAACCGTAATAAGCATATAGGGATGATAATGAAACGTGCGTTGAGTTTAATGGGCATGCTATTTGCCACCGTACTGACCGGAACACAAGCCGCCAGCGCGAGCGAATACCCGCTGCCGCCGCCGGACAGCCGTCTGATTGGCGAGAACACCACCTATACCGTACCGAACGATGGGCGTCCGCTGGAGGCGATTGCTGCCGACTATAAAATTGGTCTGCTGGGCATGCTTGAGGCCAACCCGGGTACCGATCCCTTCCTGCCCAAGCCGGGTTCGGTGTTGACCATCCCGACCCAAATGCTGTTGCCGGACACCAAGCGTGAGGGGATTGTCGTCAACCTGGCCGAACTGCGTCTGTATTACTACCCGAAAGGCGAGAACAAGGTCATCGTTTATCCTATCGGTATCGGCCAGACCGGGATGCACACTCCGCTGCAGGTGACCTCCGTAAGCCAAAAAATCCCGAACCCGACCTGGACGCCGACCGCCAATATCCGCAAGCGCTATCTGGAGAAAGGCGTGAAGCTGCCGGGCGTGGTGCCGGCCGGTCCTGAAAACCCAATGGGCCTGTTCGCTATGCGTCTGGCTATGGGGCACGGTGAGTATCTGATCCACGGCACCAACGCCAACTTCGGTATCGGCATGCGCGTCAGCTCTGGCTGTATCCGTCTGCGCCCAACCGATATAGAGGCGTTGTTCAACATGGTACCGCGCGGTACCCGTGTTCAGGTCATTAACGATCCGGTGAAAATTTCGGTTGAACCGGACGGTAAACGTTACGTAGAAGTGCATCAACCGCTGTCGAGAGTTGAAAGCGACGATCCGCAGACCATGCCGATTACGTTGTCCAAAGCCGAGAAGGCTTTTGTCGGCGATGCACAGACCGATAAGGCCGTGTTCGATAGCGCGGTTGTACGCCGCTCTGGCATGCCGGTGCTGGTTAACGTGGGGCAGAACCCCTCTGACGTCAGTTTAACGCCTGTAGCCTCGCAGGAAGCGAATAAGGGCCCGTTCAAGGGTGCACCTATCAGTTCGGTGAATTAAAAAGTAGCCGTAGCGGTCAATACCGATGGGTTCAGCGTGCTGAGCCCTTTTTTTTCGCCTAAAGACGGAAGGGAGGAAATGCGGAAATGACAGGCAAAAAAAACGGCGCACAATGTGCGCCGTTTTCAATAACCGAAGCTATCTTACTTTTTGTAAGCGTGAGCTTGGTTGTCCAGGCGCTGGTTAGCACGTGCTGCGTCGTCTTTAGCTGCTTGAACGTCAGAACGGATTGCGTTCACGTCGTTGCTCAGCTGGTCAACTTTAGCGTTCAGAGTCTGAACGTCAGAAGACAGTTGATCGATTTTAGCATTGCTAGAGCAGCCTGCCAGCAGAGTGGAACCCAGGATTACCGCGCCCAGTACCAGTTTAGTACGATTCATTATAACACCCTCTAGATTGAGTTAATCTCCATGTAGCGTTACAAGTATTACACAAACTTTTTTCGAAAGAGAATAATTTTTTTGTATTGGAGTGCTTTATTTTGATCGTTCGCTCAAACTTACAGCTTCTTTTGAAAAATAGTTAAAAAATGTAGGGAAAACAGCTGGATTCCATGGGACAACTCCGATTTATAATTAGCTAAATAATGAGCAATCCACGGTTGCGTTTTTGAGAAAACAGTTTACCAGTGCTAAAAAAAACGCCGCTAAGCGGCGTTTTCATCAAAATAATTATGTCACGTTTTATATTAAAGCACGTGAACCGAGGCAGTATTGGTTGTGCCGCTCGGAACCAGAGCACCGGAAACCATCACCACAACGTCGCCTTTTTGTGCCAGACCACTGGCCAGCGCCGCTTCTTTACCGATGCGATAGAAGTCGTCGGTAGAGGCGATTTCCTTGACCATCTGTGGGATCACGCCTTTGCTCAGAATCAGCTGATGCGCGGTGACTTCATTGGTGGTCAGCGCCAGGATCACGGCGTTAGGGAAATATTTACGCACGGATTTGGCTGATTTGCCGCCGCTGGTGGCAACCACGATCAGTGGCGCATCCAGTTTCTCTGCGGTTTCAACGGCGCCACGGCATACGGCTTCGGTGATGCGGAGCTTGCGGTTGTCATTCAGGCTGTCGATACGGCTTGGCATCACGCGGTCAGTGCGCTCACAGATGGTCGCCATGATGGTAACGGCTTCAAGCGGGTACTTACCCTTGGCGCTTTCGCCTGACAGCATCACTGCGTCGGTACCGTCCAGAATGGCGTTGGCAACGTCGCCGGCTTCTGCGCGGGTAGGGCGTGGGTTCTTGATCATGGAATCGAGCATTTGGGTGGCGGTGATCACCACTTTACGTGCGCGGTTACATTTTTCGATCATCATCTTCTGCGCGAAGATCACTTCTTCTACCGGGATTTCTACGCCCAGATCGCCACGAGCGACCATGATGCCGTCAGAAGCTTCGAGGATTTCGTCGAAGTTGTTCAGGCCTTCCTGGTTTTCGATTTTGGAGATGATCTGGATCTGCTCGCCGCCGTGGGCTTTCAGGTGCTCACGAATTTCCAGCACGTCGGAACGCTTACGGATAAAGGAAGCGGCAACAAAGTCCACACCCTGTTCGCAGCCGAAGATCAGGTCGCGCTTGTCTTTTTCAGCCAATGCAGGCAACTGGATGGAAACGCCCGGCAGGTTAACGCCTTTGTTTTCGCCCAGGTCACCGCTGTTAAGCACCTTACAAACCACTTCGTTTTCGGTCACGTTGGTGACTTCCATGCCGATCAGGCCGTCGTCCACCAGTACGGTGTTGCCGATTTTCAGATCTGCGCTAAAGCCGGCGTAGGTTACTGCAACGCGTTCGTTGTTGCCGATAACGCTCTGATCGGTGGTGAAAGTAAAGGTCTGTCCGGCAACCAGAGAGGCATCTTTACCGCCTTCCAGTTTCATGGTGCGGATTTCCGGGCCTTTGGTATCCAACAGGATACCGGCGTTCTGACCGGTTTTCGCCATCACGGCGCGCATGTTCTTGATGCGGTTGCCGTGCTCTTCGTAATCGCCGTGGGAGAAGTTAAGGCGCATTACGTTCATGCCGGCGTTCAGCAGGTTGGTCAGCATTTCTTCCGATTCGGTTTTTGGACCGATGGTACAAACAATTTTGGTCTTTTTCATGACGGAGTTTTCTACAAGTTGTGATGGATAATAAAACGAATAAAACCAGCGGTCAGGCCACTGATAAGGGATTTGAGTCGTGCCTGGTGGTGCAAAACATAGTTAAGGATAGGTGACCGGAGTCGAAATGGGGCGGAAAAATTCAGCCCGCGCCGGGATGCGGGGATGCTGCGCAACGTGATGAGATGAAAATGTGTTGTTATTGCGTTTTCGCAGATCAAGGGCTGAAACCATTCAACTGAAAGACGTTGCGCATTATAAAGGCTAAGCGGCGGGAAACAAAATAAAAAACCGGTGCTAACGCTCGGATCCGGCAAATCAGCAGCAAATGTGGCGCAAATGCAAACTGACAGCTGCGGTTTGTTGCGCAAATAACCTTAGTGTAAACATGCCATTGACGGATTTCAGCCGGATACGATAATTTCCAGCAGCGTACCGGCCGACAGGCAGAAGCAGCCGCTGGCAATGTTAGTGGGGATGGCGATAGTTTCACCGGCCACGATCACCTGGGTATCATTGCCGACGGTGAATTCAAACTCACCGGACACCACCCGCGTCTGCAGAGCGTAAGCCCGCTTTTGCAGTTGGCCGAAGGTTCCTGCGTCGAACTTCACTTCCGTGGCGCTGGTGCCGTCGCTCATTACCCCTTGCCTGCGGGTAAGGCCGGTGTCCAGTTTTTCAAACGCAGTCTCTGCGGTAAATTTCAGCATGGGATCTGTCCTGATAGGGTATTGACCTTGATGATACCTGATGTGGTTTGCGGTAGCAGGAGCAAAGTTTTTAAAGCTTGAGGAACTGTCGGGTCTATAGGGTGGAGCTGCGGATATTATGATTTGGTGCGTCCGAGTGGACTCGAACCACCGACCCCCACCATGTCAAGGTGGTGCTCTAACCAACTGAGCTACGGA
>NZ_JBXALM010000001.1:0-598889 GCF_058799445.1 Serratia sp. GW822-FHT06E05 | reverse complement strand
GGTGCGTCCGAGTGGACTCGAACCACCGACCCCCACCATGTCAAGGTGGTGCTCTAACCAACTGAGCTACGGACGCATCTTTTCCTGTCTGTCATGGCTGACAGCGGGGACGAATATTAACGAGCTACCCGCGCGCTGGCAAGGAGAAAAACGTAATTTTATCCGGTATTTCACGCGATTGCTGCGCTTGTGTGCAGTGCGGCGGTTTTTTCTGCAATCCATGCTGCTGAAGCCACCGGTCGGCGTAACCGACCGGTGGTGATAGTTAGCGGGTAGAGCGCTGCAGGATCAGGGTGGCAGGCTGTTTTTGCAGCCAACGCATACGCAAGGCCATCATGATGGCGGCGAAGGTCAGCCCGATAATAAACCCAATCCAGAAGCCGCTAGGCCCCATCGCCGGGACGACAATGTCGGTCAACGCCAACAGATACCCGCTCGGCAGACCCAGCACCCAATAGGCGATAAAGGTGATGAAGAAGATCGAGCGGGTATCTTTATAGCCCCGCAGAACGCCGCTGCCAATTACCTGAATAGAATCGGAGATCTGGTAAATAGCTGCCAACAGCATCAGCTGCGACGCCATGGCCACTACCGCCGGGCTGTCGTTGTACAGCAGGGCGATTTGTTCGCGGAAGGTGGCGGTAAACAGCGCGGTGCAGCAGGCCATCAGAATACCGACCCCGATAGCCGAATAAGCGGCAATCCGCGCGCCTTCGACCGATCCTTCACCCAATCGATAGCCAACGCGAATAGTCGCGCTGACGCCCAACGACATAGGCAACACGAACATCAGCGCGCTGAAGTTCAGGGCAATCTGATGCCCGGCCACCGAAACGATGCCCAATGGAGAGACCAGCAGAGCGACGACGGCGAACAGCGTGACCTCGAAGAACAGCGCCAGCGCGACCGGCAGACCGATGCCGAACAGGCGTTTTATTGCCGCCCAGTCGGGCCGCGGGCTGCTGCCTTCGTGCGGCAAAATATCGCGCTGCGACGGGGCGCGCTTCACGTACCAACGCATCGCCAGGAACATAAACCAGTAAACGCTGCCGGTTGCCACGCCGCAACCTACGCCACCCAATTCCGGCATGCCGAATTTACCGTAGATAAAGATGTAGTTGATCGGGATATTCACCAGCAGGCCGAGGAAGCCAATCACCATGCCCGGCTTGGTTTTCGACAGCCCTTCGCATTGGCCGCGCAGTACCTGGAAGAACAGATAGCCCGGCGCGCCCCACATGATGGCGTGCAGATAGCCCACGGCTTTATCCGCCAATTGCGGGTCGATATTGTGCATCAAGTCGATGACGAACTTGCTGTTATACAGCACGATAATCACCAGCAACGAGACCGCCCCCGCCAGCCAGAAGCCCTGACGCACCTGATGAGCAATGCGATCTCGTCGGCCCGCGCCGTTCAGCTGGGCGATGACCGGTGTCAACGCCAACAACAGGCCGTGCCCGAACAAAATGGCTGGCAGCCAAATAGAGGTACCGACGGCAACCGCCGCCATATCTGTGGCGCTGTACGCACCGGCCATAATGGTGTCTACCACACCCATTGCGGTTTGTGATATTTGCGCGATGATTACCGGGATTGCGAGGGCCAATAAACTACGCGCTTCAATGAAGTACTTCTGCACGCATACACCTTTTCTATTTATTTATGATGGAGGGGAGGGTCGTCGCGAAAGGACAACAATTAAAAATAGCGGAATTTTGTCAAAAAGATTGTACCCGCTCGGCGAGGTTAAGCAAATGCTGTGATGAAATAGTTATTAAATGCGCAGGCACAGACTTTTTGTCGCCACGGGTTTGGTTTTCCTCGCCAACTGGGGCAAACTGCCCCAAGCGCTTTAAACATTTTCAGAAAGAAGAGGCTCACATGTTCACCGGTATCGTACAAGGCACCGCGCCGCTGGTCGCCATTGATGAAAAATCCAACTTCCGTACCCACGTCATAGAAATGCCTACCGAGCTGCTACCTGGATTGGAGCTCGGTGCGTCTGTGGCGCATAACGGCTGCTGCCTGACCGTCACCGCGGTAGAAGGTAACCGCGTCAGTTTTGATTTGATCAAAGAAACGCTGCGCCTGACCAACCTTGGTGAACTGGCGTTGGGCGATGTGGTTAACATCGAAAGGGCGGCCAAGTTTAATGATGAGATTGGCGGTCACCTGATGTCCGGCCATATTATCTGCACGGCGGAAGTTGCCAAGATTTATACCTCCGAGAATAATCGTCAGGTATGGTTACGTATGCCGAATGCGGAACTGATGAAATATGTTCTGCACAAAGGTTTTATTGGTATTGACGGAATTAGCCTGACCATCGGAGAAGTGGTAAATAATCGTTTTTGCGTGCATCTGATCCCTGAAACGCTTGAACGTACCACGCTGGGCAAAAAACGCCTGGGTGATAAGGTGAATATTGAGATCGACCCGCAAACGCAGGCGGTGGTAGACACCGTTGAACGGGTGTTGGCAAGCCGCGAGGCGGCAATGGCGGCAGCGAGCGCGCTGGCGCAGAAGATCTGACAAACGACCCACCAGAGAGGAGCAATCGCGTGAAGTTTTATGGGAAAACGTTGATGTTAACGGCGCTGCTGGCGCTGAGTGCTTGTAGCAGTTCGCCGGACCAGGGCACAGCCAACCCGACAGTGGATGCCGATAGCGACACCTGTGGTGCGGCGCAATACCAGAATTATGTCGGTAAACCGATGTCTTCGCTGGAAGGCGTACGAATTGAGTCGCAGGTACGTGCGATTCCGTATAACTCAGCGGTCACGATGGACTTCAACCTGCGCCGCCTGAATTTCCTGGGCGACAGCGAGGATAAAATCATCCGTGTTTATTGCGGCTGATGCTTTTGCAGGTCATGTATAAGAATAACCCCGGTTAATTGGCCGGGGTTTTTTATTGTGCGTATTTAGCGCGTCACGCGGATACCGCCTTCTACGCCTTTCGGGCTGAAGACGACCTGCCAGAGTTGAATGTCACGGGCGCGAAATGCTCCAGCGCAGGCGTTCAGGTAATAACTGAACATGCGTTCGAAACGATCCGAATAACGTTGGGCCAACTGCGGCCATGCCTGTTTGAATCTTTCGTACCACGCCATCAAGGTGCGATCGTAGTCAGCGCCAATATTGTGCCAATCTTCCATCACAAAATGCCCTTCGCTGGCCTGGGCAATATGGGTAACTGACGGCAGGCAGCCATTCGGGAAGATATATTTGTTGATCCACGGGTCAACATTCATATCTGTCCGATTCGAACCAATGGTATGTAGCAGGAATAGGCCGCCCGGTTTTAAATTACGTTCCACCACGTTGAAGTAGGTGCGGTAATTTTTCGGACCGACGTGCTCAAACATACCGACGGAAACAATACGGTCAAATTGCAGATGCAAATCACGGTAATCCTGCAGCAGGATCTCGACGTCCAGCCCGGCACAGCGCTCCTGTGCCAGCTTTTGCTGCTCGGCAGAAATGGTCACGCCCACCACCGAAACGCCATAGTTTTTCGCCGCATAGGCAGAAAGCCCGCCCCAGCCACAGCCGATATCCAGCAAATTCATACCCGGCTGCAGCTGCAGCTTTTCGCAAATCATCCGTAATTTGGCTTCCTGCGCTTCTTCCAGCGTGGTCGCCTCTTTCCAGTAGGCGCAGGAATACTGCATATAAGGATCCAGCATCAGGGTAAAGAGATCGTTCCCCAGATCGTAATGTTCTTTGCCGACTATCCAGGCGCGTTTCTTCGATTGCAGATTGGTTAATCGCGCGGCGGCAATTCGCAGGGTATCTTTGAGGTGGCGGGGCAATTTCTTTTCCAGACCGGCGCGGACCACGTGATGAAAGAATATATCCAGCCGTTCGCATTCCCACCAGCCGTCCATATAGCTTTCGCCCAGGCCGAGAGAACCCTCCTGCAGCACACGTTTAAAAAAATTAGGATTTTTAACCTGAATATCGAAAGGGCGCGAGCCGTTTATTTCAATACCGGCCATGCTGAGCATTTCATGAGCGATACGGTACCATTGGTTGTCCTGGATGCTCACATCTTCTATACACGATGAACTCATAGCTTCTCCATCACCTTCTTCTGACTTATGACCCGTCAAAAAATAGCTTAGACAAATTCTGCGGGTGCATACGTTTACCTACGGTAAGAATCCCGTGGCGTCTGATATCCGACTATGAACAGAGGAAAATTTTAAGAAGGTTCCAGCGCAAGAAACGCGGGAAAGACAATCCTTAAAAAACTGTGACGCCATACGCGTACACAACAGTTGCTAGTGATAAAGAAATTATAAAAGTGTTATTTTTAAAGGTCGTTTTTGAGTATAGGCTTGCCGAGGCGCTTACTCAACTGTAAATCGCACTCGGCAAAAATATTCTTTAAGTGATTATTAATACTGGCAATTATGACGCGGAGTTAGCATGTTCCTGACGCGTCGCCTGTCGATCGTCCATTACCTTTCTCCGTTGCATCAGATAGCCCAACGCGGCCAATACCACCGTCGACACCATTACCGTGACCGTTGCCAACAGAGGCTGGGCGATAAAGGCCGAAACCAGCATGCTGGCGACAAAACACAGGCCTAATTGCAGGGTGTTTTGCAAGGCGGCAGCTTTACCGGTGCCCTCCGGGAACGGGGTCAACGCATTGGCTACCACGATAGGGTAAATGGCTCCGTTGACCAACGCCATCACGCAGAACGGAATTAACAACGTAGTGAGCGTGGGCTGAGTCAGGGTGGCAACCAGATATAATGCAACCATACTGACGCCATAAACTACCAGCAGCCAAGGCAACAAGGTGTTGCCATTCATGCGGTTCAATGCGGTACGACAGCCATAGCCCCCTAATAAGAACGCCAGCGTCTGCGGCACATAGCTCAGACCGATGTCGTTCGGGCTATAACCCATATCACCAAGAATAAACGGTGAACCTGTCAGCCACGCGAAGAAGCCGGCAGAACAGGCGGCAAAGATCATAACGTTGCCACTGAAGATGCGTGACTTTAATAGTTGGAAGAAACTGAGCGCGCTTTTCTTATTGTCGTCGGAAGGCACGGTTTTGGCGCTTTCTTTCAGCAGCAGCGTCGGCAATAGCAGAAGCACGGTAATGCCCAGCAACACGGCGAAAATGGCGCGCCAGCCCATGTGGTTCAGCAACCAGGCACCCACCAACGGCGCCAGCGCCGGTGAAAGGGCTACCAGCGGCATAATGGTCGCGAACACGCGGTTAGCCTTGCCTTCGCGATAGCGGTCAATTACCAAGGCCTGCCAGGTAACGGCAGCGGAGCAAACCCCAATCGCCTGGATAAAGCGCAGCGACCAAAGTTGCACGGCATTTTGCACCCACAGCATGCCAAGGCAGCCGAGGGCAAAGAGCGCCAGACCGATCAGCAACACCGGTTTACGGCCGAGGCGATCGGAAAGCGGGCCCCACAGCAGTTGTGCAAAGGCAAACCCGGCCAGGAAGATGCTCAGGCTGGCGCTGATTGCCCCGGCAGAAATCTGCAGATCTTGCTGCATCATGCCGAAGGCGGGCAGGTACATATCGGTGGCCAGGTATCCCAGCATGCTCAGGCCGGCAAGGTAGAACATAAAACCAAAGGAATTTCGCATGGTATTTCTCGTTAATATTTTATTGTCGCAGGTTTTTAGCGCCGGCAAGTGTATCCGGCTGGATCTCTGCTTGTGAAACGGTAATATTTGCGAGGTGCTGTTAAAAAAATTGAAGGCAAGAGCTATGTGGTCTGAATATTCCCTGGATGTCGTCGATGCGGTGGCCCGCACCGGCAGTTTCAGCGCAGCGGCGCAGGAGCTGCATCGGGTACCGTCGGCGGTAAGTTATACGGTGCGGCAGTTGGAGCAATGGCTGGCGGTACCGCTGTTTGAGCGCCGTCATCGCGACGTGGAACTGACACCGGCGGGCGTGCTGTTTATTCAGGAAGCGCGTGGTGTCATCAAAAAAATGCTCGACACGCGCCGACAGTGCCAACAGGTCGCTAACGGCTGGCGGGGCCAATTGAAAATAGCGGTGGATATCATCGTTAAACCCCAACGCAGTCGCCAATTGGTGCTGGATTTTTACCGCCATTTCCCCGACGTCGAATTGCTGGTTCAGCCGGAGGTGTTTAATGGCGTATGGGATGCGCTGGTGGACGGTCGTGCCGATATGGCGATCGGCGCCACAAGGGCGGTGCCGGTGGGCGGCGGTTTCGCCTTTCGCGATATGGGAGATATGCGTTGGTTGTGCGTGGCCAGTCCGCATCACCCGCTGGCCGCGATAGAGGGGCTGTTGAACGACGATCAACTTCGGCCTTTTCCGTCGCTGTGCCTGGAAGATACCTCGCGCAACCTGCCCAAGCGCGTGACCTGGACGTTGGACAACCAGCGCCGCCTGGTGGTGCCGGACTGGGCTTCTGCGGTGGACTGCCTGTGTGCCGGGTTGTGCGTTGGTATGATGCCCGCGCATCAGGTATTGCCTTTGGTGCAGCGCGGGGAGTTGGTGGCGCTACAGTTGCAACAGCCATTTCCCGCCAGTCCTTGTTGCCTGACCTGGCAGCAAAATACGCCGTCACCGGCTATGGCCTGGTTGCTGGATTATCTGGGAGACAGTGAAACCTTGAATCAGGAGTGGCTAAGCGAAGAATGACGCCGGAAACCGTGAGAGTTTCCGGCGCAGATAATTAGCGGCGATAATCGATGAACGGACCGTCAGCGACCGAACGGCGCTCAACCAGCTTGGGATGAACCTCAATCACCTGCGACTCTTCACGCTTGCTGATGATGCGATCCAGCAGCATGGTGAAGGCCATCTCGCCCAAACGCTCTTTGGGCTGATGAATGGTGGTCAGTGCCGGGGTAAAGTAGCGGGCGTTTCGCACGTTATCGTAGCCAATCACCGATATGTCTTGTGGTACGCGCAGGCCAAGTTCATCGGCGGCGCAGATCGCACCCATGGCCATGATATCGCCACCGCAGAAGACTGCGGTAGGACGTTGTTTCTGCGACAGTATCTGATGCATGGCCTTGTAACCAGATTCCGGCTCAAAGTCGCCCTGAACAATCCACTCTTCACGCACGTCGATATTGGCTTCTTCCATGGCTTTTAAAAAACCCTGATGGCGTCCGCCACCGGTATTACGCGCCAGTTGACCCGGAATGGCCCCGATATCGCGGTGGCCGCGTTCAATCAGGTAACGCCCGGCCAGATAGCCGCCTTCAAAGGCGTTATCGATAATGGTGTCGGTAAAGTCACCGCGTGCGGCGCCCCAATCCATGACGACCATCGGGATATTGCGATAATCTTCCAGCATGCCGAGCAGTTGGTCCGGGTATTCCGAACACATGACTAACAGGCCATCGACGCGCTTTTGCGCCAACATCGCCAGATAGGCGCGTTGTTTGTCCAGATTGTTATGTGAGTTGCACAGGATCAGCGTATAGCCTTTGCTGTAGCAGCTGTTTTCCACCGCCTCGATCACTTCGGCAAAGTAAGGTGCTTCGCTCGATGTGGCCAGCAGACCAATAGATTTGGTGTGATTGACCTTGAGGCTGCGCGCCACGGCGCTGGGTGAATAGTGCAGCTCTTTGATCGCGGCGCCAACGGCCGCTTTTGTTTCTTCGGCGACGAAACGAGTCTTATTGATGACGTGCGAAACGGTGGTGGTGGAAACGCCAGCGCGTTTGGCCACATCTTTAATCGTTGCCATGTAAAGAATGACTCCTGAACTCACATGTTGCAGTATGTAAGTGTGATGTTAATCGTTTGCCTGCGTAGATCCTTCTCCAAAGAAGCGAAAACTGAGTTTTTAGTGTGTTGAAGTCGTCAGCGCTTGGTCAGGAGGGGCATTTTGCCGGTACACAGTTGTGAACTGCGAATTTTGTCCCATATTGAGCAAAAGGGGAAGAGGTAATCGGTATTATAAACTGGGAAATGATAACAAGATTTTATCGGCCAACTGTGGGAAAATGGTTTAACACATTAATTGTGTGCCTTTTACCCTTGGGAAACCCAATCTGAAAAGGAGTTGTAATGGATACCGATTTGAAAATGTCACTGTTCACCACCCTGGGTGCGCTGGCTGTGATTATCGCTTTTAGCTTCACCGCAGCATTGAACTGATACTCTTCAGTCAACCAGGCGCAGTTCGCTACGCCTGGTTGTATTTTCCCCGCGTTACGCCAGATTTTCCTCCACAAATGCCCAGTTAACCAGCGCCCAGAAGTTTTCCAGGTAGGCCGGTCGTGCGTTGCGATAATCGATGTAGTAGGCGTGTTCCCAAACGTCGACGGTCAGTAACGGTTTGTCTTCACCTGTCAACGGCGTGGCCGCATTCGACGTATTAACAATCGCCAGCGAGCCATCCGGCTTTTTCACTAACCAGGTCCAGCCTGCGCCAAAGTTTTTCACCGCGGCGTCGCTGAATAGTTCCCGGAAGGCGGTGAAAGAACCAAAAGCCTGGTTGATCGCGGCAGCCAATTTGCCCTGAGGCTCTCCACCGCCCTGAGGTGACAGGCAGTGCCAATAGAAGGTGTGATTCCATACCTGGGCCGCATTGTTGAAGATGCCGCCGCTGGAAGCCTTGATGATTGCCTCAAGGGATAATCCTTCAAACTCGCTGCCTTTCAGCAAATTGTTCAGGTTGACCACATAGGCGTTGTGATGCTTGCCGTAGTGGTATTCCAGGGTTTCTGCCGAAATGTGCGGTTCGAGGGCATTTTTTTCATAAGGTAGTGCGGGCAGTTCAAACGACATTGCTTCCTCCTTGTACAGTGTCAACTCGCCGCTAAAGCAACGGACTTTAAATTGACCTGTTTTTATTGTGGGTATTTAGCTTAGCAATTTTCGCGCTGAAATACAGTGGGGGCGGGCTAAAGGATTGGGTGCTTTAGGGACAGCAGGAAAATCAGTCAGGGGAGAGCGGCTGGGCAAGCCAGCCGCCAAAGAAATTATCGAATGGTTTTCGGTGTTACTACACGGCGGGCGCCGATGTAATGGTTTTGCCAGTAGTCATTGTCGAGTTGGCTGATCCGAATTTCTTCACCGGTACGCGGTGACTGAATAAATTTGCCGTTGCCCAGATAAACGCCAACATGGTCTGCCACGCCGCGGTTATTAATGCGGAAGAACACCAGGTCACCGCTTTCCAGTTCGCTTCTCTTGATCGGCGCGGCGTCTCGCAGGTGATACATTTCGTTGGCGGTGCGCGGCATTTTGATTTTCACCACGTCTTTATACGCGTAGTAAATCAGGCCGCTGCAGTCGAAACCGGTTCTTGGTGAAGTACCGCCCCAGCGGTAAGGCTTGCCCATTTGGTCCATCAGCTTGGCCATCGCGGTTTGCTTGGCGTGCTGATAGCGTTTTTTGTGCGCTGGAGTCAGCTTCAACGGTTTATCATCACGCACCAGTTTTGCGGTGGCCATCCCGGCTTCGCGGTGGCGACCATAGCCTTTTTTGTAACCCTTTTTCGGCGGGGTAACTTTGATTTTGGCTATTTTCTGAGTTTTGCCTTTCGATTTGGCGCTGACGATCTTTTTAGCGGTTTTTTCCGTTTTGGCTTTGGAAACCTTGGCGGTTTTCTGCGGGGTGGTGGTTTTTGCTTTTTTGCTGGCTTTTACCGCTTTCTTTTTCTTGCGGTCATCTGGCCGGGCTTCGTTGACATGGCTTTTGCGTTGCTCGGCGGCAATACGCGCCTGTGGCGCAGCATGCGCCAGATTGAAGAATAGCTGTGTAAACAACAGCACAAAAAGCGTAAGAATTAAACGCATGTCGACGTTACCAACCTTGGCCCCGGAACAGATATCGAAAGAAGGACAGTATTCCCGAATTTCGCCATATAAAACAGCGAAGAACTCATAAATGATAATCCATATTGTGAGAAAACGTTAATGGCATTTTTTTTGCTGAAAAATCAATCTGTTGATGTATAAAAAAGCGACAATCACCGTCGGCGGGATTATTTAACGGCGCATTTTGATGGCAAAATATATTAGTGAAATGGCCAGATTAAAAATGTTATTCTGCGCATATGTTTTGACCGGAAAGGCTTTGCCGGTAAGACGCGACTGACTACGGGGAAATGCCCTTGCAAAAGATGGCGTTTTCTTGCGACTGTTCCAGCCGCTACAATGGCCGGTGTGATGCATGTTGTAGCCATAAGACTTGGCTTGAGGAAGCAATACAATGACGACGACGATTGAAAAAATTCAGCACCAGATCGCTGAGAACCCGATTCTGCTGTACATGAAAGGTTCACCGAAATTGCCAAACTGCGGTTTCTCTGCGCAAGCCGTGCAGGCGCTGTCTGCCTGTGGCGAACGCTTTGCCTACGTTGATATTCTGCAGAACCCGGACATCCGTGCCGAGTTGCCGAAATACGCCAACTGGCCGACCTTCCCACAGCTGTGGGTCGACGGTGAGCTGGTAGGCGGCTGCGATATCATCATCGAAATGTATCAGCGCGGCGAACTGCAGCAGCTGATCAAAGAAACGGCAGAGAAGTACAAACAGCAGGAAGACCAGCAGCCATAATCGGCTCGGTTTTATTGTTGGGATCCATCGGGCGGCACCAGTGAAGACTGGGCCGCCCGATTTTTTTGTCTTAGTCGGTGTTTTCGACCGCCAGTGGCCAGCCACCCAAGCGTTTCCAACGGTTGACCAGTTCACAGAACAGCAACGCGGTTTGCTCGGTGTCATACAGGGCAGAATGTGCCTGGGAACTGTCGAACGGGATATTGGCGGCGATGCAGGCTTTGGCCAACACCGTCTGCCCCAGTACCAGCCCACTCAGCGCCGCAGTATCAAAGGTGGCGAATGGATGGAAGGGGTTACGTTTCAGGCTGGCGCGCTCTGCGGCGGCCATCAGGAAGCTGTGATCAAAATTGGCATTGTGCGCCACAATGATTGCCCGGTTGCAGCCACGATCCTTAATGCCCTTGCGCACGGCTTTAAAAATAGCGTGCAACGCATCGTGCTCACTGACCGCACCGCGCAATGGGTTACTTGGGTCTATGCCGTTAAAGGCCAGCGCTTCCGGCTGCAGGTTGGCACCTTCAAAAGGCTCCACGTGGAAGTGCAGGGTCTCGTCCTGCTGCAACCAGCCGTTTTCATCCATTTTTAACGTAACGGCGGCAATTTCCAGCAGCGCGTCGGTTTTGGCATTAAATCCGGCAGTTTCTATGTCTATGACTACGGGGTAAAACCCACGAAAACGGCCACTCAGGGCGTTAAGATCACTTTTTTCGGCCATCAGTTTCTTATCTTCATCGAATGCAGCGCGCATTATGGCAAATTTTGCGCCCGGTTGCAGGCGGTTATCACGCAGATAAAAATAAGGGCGCAGGAAGCGCCCTTAATCGACCTCAGTGGCCCAGACCATGCCCAGCATGTTTGTTCTCGATCAGTTCGATCTTGTAACCGTCCGGGTCTTCAACGAAGGCGATCACCGTGGTGCCACCTTTTACCGGGCCGGCTTCGCGAGTAACCTTGCCGCCGGCGTTACGGATGCTGTCACAGGTTGCAGCGACATCGTCGACGCCCAGCGCCAAATGGCCAAACGCGCTGCCCATTTCGTAGCTGTCGGTGCCCCAGTTATAGGTCAGTTCAATCACCGCACCTTCGCTTTCATCGGTATAGCCTACAAACGCCAGCGAGTATTTGTATTCCGGGTTCTCGCTGGTACGCAGCAAGCGCATGCCTAATACCTTGGTATAAAAGTCGATGGAACGTTGCAGGTCACCGACGCGGATCATGGTATGGAGTAAGCGCATAATTCCTCTGATTGGATGTGCCGTTGCCAATGGCGGATGGATTGAAGCGAAATTCAGTATAGCGTTGCCGCATAAGGGATTTCAATGTATGCCGGGGCGGGAGCGGCAGAGCTTCAGTGACATTGTCACCTTATCAATGGCAATCGCACAGTATGTGCCCTATGGTTGATGGAAATAGGTACTATACCCCTCGCAAGGAACAGCAGGGTCGGATAGCGATACAGACTCAGGGTGAATGGCCTCAATTTATACATTTGGATCTGGTTAATATGCTTTTTTGTTTTTACCCGTGTGGAATGATGGCTACTGCCGAAGGAGATCATTAATGGATGAAATGCTGATTCTGGTGGACGCCGAAGATAATTCCGTGGGGTCGCAAACCAAAACGCTGGTGCACCAGCAGGGATTACTGCACCGGGCGTTTTCAATTTTTATATTTAATAGCCAGGGCAGACTGCTGCTGCAACAGCGGGCTTACGGTAAATACCATTCTGCCGGGTTGTGGACCAACACGTGCTGTGGTCACCCGCGCTGGGGAGAGGCGACGCAGGCAGCCGCACAGCGGCGGTTGCAGGAAGAGATGGGCTTTTGCACTGAGCTACTGCAGGTATCGAGTTTTACCTACCGCGCGGAAGTGCCAGGCGATTTAATTGAGCACGAATTCGATCATATTTACGTGGGCTTGTTTGACGGTGAACCGCAAGAGGATCCCGAAGAGGCCCACAGCTGGTTGTGGGTCGATATTCGGCAATTAGCCCAGGAGATAAAAAACGATCCTGATAAATTTACCGTTTGGTTCCGCACCATAATGAACAATATCGACGCCGCTGAGATCGAACGTTGGGGAAAGTTGGTTCCCCGTTAAATTGCCCCTGAACCGAAAAACGACAAAAGCCCGCCGGCATTCGCATACCGGCGGGCTTTCTTATCTGGTATTCCGCGTTATTACAGCGTCGGGTAGTCAGTATAACCCTCTGCACCGCCGCCATAGAAGGTGGCAGGCTGCGGCTCGTTCAACGCAGCATTCTGCTTGAAGCGCTCTACCAGATCCGGGTTGGCGATATAGCTGCGGCCGAAGGCCACTGCATCGATAAAGCCTTTATTGATCAGCTCTTCTGCTTTCTCGGCGGTATAAGCGCCGGCACCGACGATGACGCCTTTAAAGTGGGCGCGTACCGAGTCACGGAAGGCGTCGGAATAAGGCTTGCCGCCGGCCCAGTCGGGTTCGGAAATGTGCAGATAAGCGATATTGCGCTTGTTCAGCTCTTCCACCAGATACAGCGCCGCTTCTTCCTGATCTTCCCCGTTATCCAGGCCGTTGAACGGACCCAGCGGTGAAATACGGATGCCAATGTGTTCTGAACCCCATTCGGCGATGCTCGCGTCAACCACTTCCAACGTCAGGCGAGTGCGGTTTTCGATGCTGCCGCCGTATTGGTCGGTACGTTGGTTAGACGCTGGCGACATAAACTGGTGCAGCAGATAGCCGTGCGCTGCATGCAGCTCGATAAAATCAAAGCCGGCTTCACGTGCGTTGGCGGTGGCCTGACGGAAATCGTTGATGATCCCCGGGATCTCGTCGGTTTCCAGCGCTCGTGGGGTAGAGGTCGGCACTCGTACCCAGGCGCCGGTTTCGTCACGCACGGTGGTGCGGGTGTCGGCATTGATCGCAGAAGGGGCCACCGGTGCCTGCTGGCCCGGTTGCAGGCTGTTGTGGGAAATACGGCCCACGTGCCACAGTTGAACGGCGATATGGCCATTCTTATCGTGTACAGCCTGGGTGATTTTTTTCCACGCGGCGATCTGCTCAGGAGTGTGCAGCCCCGGAGCGCCGGCATAGCCTTTCGCCTGGAAAGAAATCTGAGTGGCTTCAGTGACGATCAGGCCGGCACTGGCGCGTTGAGCATAATATTCGCCCATTAACGGAGTAGGGATATCGCCGGGCTCAATGCTGCGCAGCCGCGTCAGTGGGGCCATAAACACGCGGTTTGGCAGGGTGACAGCGCCAACCTTCAACGGGGAGAACAACTTTTCAATCTTCATAGTGCATCCTATATTAATAGACCGGTCGACTAGTAATGTAATAAAACTGCCCCACAGGGCAAGTTTCGTAAAGCCAGGGTGTTTTGTTTAAGGTTGCGGCGGACGCAACAGCAATTCAATACTTTCCAGCGCGCTGGTCAACGGCGCGACCGAGCGGCGGATTTTGGCACGCAGCGAAGCGCCAAGCCACAGTGAATACAGTGTTTCTGCCGTTGCTGCCGGGCTCATGGCAATCGACAAGGCGCCTTCGCGGATACCGCGTTCAATCGCGTCCTGCAGGTGAGCAATCACCCGGGCGGTTCCCGTTTCCAATGCATGACGCATCGGTTCTGACAGATCACTCACCTCGGCGGAAAGCTTCACCGCCAGACAGGCATTGTGGCATTCGCTGCGGCAGTGATAGCTGATTGCCTGGGCGTAATAGCTCAGCAGCTGGTGGCGCGCATCGCTTTTATCGTCGGCAAACAGCTGTTTCATTTGCCCATCATAATGCTCGAAATAACGTTGCAGCATCGCTTCACCAAAGGCTTCTTTCGAACGGAAGTAGTGGTAGAACGAGCCTTTCGGCACCCCGGCCGTATTCAGCAGTTCACTCAGCCCCATGCCGGTAAAACCAAGGCGCAGGCTTAGCGTCTCGCCGGTAGCGAGCAAATGTTCACGGGTGTCTGTCGGGCAATGCGCATGTTTAGTCATAATGGCTGTCAGCATAATAGACCAATCGGTCTAGGTCAATAGCAATAAAAAAACCGGCGTAAGAACGCCGGTTGCGATGAGCGGTATTTTGCCCGAGCGGGATGAAGATGTTAAGCGGTTATGAACCGCTGCGGCAGCGTTGCAGAATATCCAACTGCGATTGATACTCGCGAGTTTGCACGTTCATCATACCGAGCAGGGTATGGAACAGGTTGTCTTGCGAGACTTCGTCCTTTTCCGCCATATTGTTCAGGCACTGGCGATCGATCTTGAAGTTGCGCTCATAGTCTGCAGACATCCACATCAGGAAGGGAACATGGGTCTGCTGGCTTGGAGCGAAGACATAGGGCGTACCGTGCAGGTACATACCGTTTTCACCCAATGATTCACCGTGGTCGGAAAGGTACACCAGCGCCGTATTGAATTTCCCGCTGTACTGCTGCAGCAGTTTGATGGTGTCGTCCAGCATGGCGTCGGTATAAAGCAGCGAATTGTCATAGGTATTAACCAACTGCTCGTGGGTGCAATCCTGGATCTGATTGCTGTCGCAGGTCGGCGAGAACTTCTGGAACTCTGGCGTACTGCGGCGGTAATAGGCCGGCCCGTGGCTGCCCATCTGATGCAGTACGATCACACCGTCGTCTTTCAGGCTGTTGATGTAGTCGTTCAGTTTGTACAGCAATACATTATCCATGCATACATCGCCGTCGCAATCCTGCGGCAGTTTCAGCTTGGTCATGTCTACGTGTGGTACGCGATCGCAGGCGCCTTTGCAGCCGCCGTCATTTTCACGCCACAGCACGTTAACACCGGCATGAGCCAGTACGTCTAGTACACCTTCCTGATGCGTAGCCAGAGTCGCATCGTAATCCTTGCGCGGCATGTTGGAGAACATGCAGGGGACGGATATGGCGGTTTCAGTGCCACACGAGCTGGCGTTTTTAAAATAGGTCACATTGTCTTGTTTCAGGCGCGGGTTGGTTTCGCGGCCGTAGCCCCCGAGCGAGAAATTCTCGGCGCGCGCCGTTTCGCCCACCACCAGGATCACCAGGGTTTTCTTTTGCTGTGAGGCTATCAGCGGCCCTTTGCGAGCATCTTCACCAATTTTCACCAGCGGCAGGTTACGGGTGAAGTAGCGTTGCTGGGTAAACTTGATGGTGCCGGCGACGAAGTTAGAAGGCGTCAGCATTTTCACTACGCTTTTGTTATTGCGGATCAGCGAAGCGTAGTCCTTATAAAACAGCGCGGCGATAATCAGGATCACCACCACGGAAAGCATCACGTTGGCGGCTCGCAGCCCGGCCATGTACCACCAGGGGCGAGTTTTTCGGATATCGGTAAAGCAGACCGCCACCGCCGGAAGAATACCGAGCAACACCAGCCACAGCCCCATGCGGGGTGTCAGCAGGGCCGTGGCCTCCTGCGGGTTGGTCTCGAAGGCGTTCTGCATCATATTGCCGTCGATGACCACGCCATAGCTGAACATAAAGTAGTTGGCGGCCGCGCTGCCGAGCAGGAAGAAAATCATCAGCGGTTTACGCAGGAAGGGCACGGTCAGCACGCTGAAGATGATATTCAACGCGCAAAAAATCACTACCGGCATGGTGGCGGCGAAAATAACGCTGTGGACGTTATCGAAGCTGATATACGACCAGGCCTTATGAAGGAATAACGCATTCTGGAACAGAGTGAAGAACAAGGCGCTGGCGAGGATAAAACCCAGGCTGTTGCACTGTAAGCGTTGACGTAACCACATTGCCAAATCTAAGTCCTGCTATTA
Organism: Serratia sp. GW822-FHT06E05; assembly: GCF_058799445.1. NCBI lineage: Bacteria > Pseudomonadati > Pseudomonadota > Gammaproteobacteria > Enterobacterales > Yersiniaceae > Serratia > Serratia sp. GW822-FHT06E05. The sequence continues at coordinate 582,590 of NZ_JBXALM010000001.1, read as the reverse complement.
AGTAATGCGCTGAAATTTACAGGATGAAACTTAAGAAAACCTTAGAGATTCAGAATGGTGGCGAAGTCGTTTAGTTTTGGTTTAGAAAAAAGGTCGCCAGACCGGGGGATGGTCTGGCGATGCGATATCAGTAAGCGGCGGTAAATTGCGCTTTGATAAACTGCGGTTTTTCAATTTCGTCGATGATGGCGACCGACAGATCTTCCACCGAGATACCGGCTGGCGCCTGGCCATTCATCAACAGTTTGGTGGTGCCAAGGCGGAACTGGCCGGTGCGTTTGCCAGGTTCCAAAAGGGCAGCTGGCGACAAATAGGTCCAGTCGAGCGAAGTCTCGTTACGCAGTTTGTTGCGTAAATCGCGTACCGCTTGTGCGCCTGGACGGATATTTTCCGGGAATTCCGGCGTGTCCACCAATTCAACGCCCGGCGCGACTTCCAGACTGCCAGCACCGCCCACCACCAGCAGGCGTTTAACGCCGGCTTTTTTAACCGCGTCCAGGATCTGCTGTGCGCCGCGGCTGGTTTTTTCGTAAAGGTTGTCTTCCGCCCAGCCTGGGTTATAGGCGCTGATCACCGCATCCTGACCGGCCAGCTGTTTCACCAGCCATTCGGTGTCGGCGATGTCGCCCAGCGCTATGCTCAGGTTGGCGTTTTCCGGCAGGTCTTTTTGCTGACGGGCAATCGCCGTGACTTGCAGTCCACGTGCCAGAGCTTCATCCAGCACGCGGCGGCCTACAAAACCTGTTGCTCCAATAATGGCTACTTTCATCTTTATGCTCCTGTCAGTAAAGGGGTCAGTATTAACTTTCTGCTCAGATTGACCTGAGCGGGTATAGATAATGTAGTACTTAACAATGATGTTGATTAGTGCCATATTCATGCTTTCTTGATTAAGTAAAACTTCATAATCATGGATAAACTGAATCGAATGGCGGTATTCGCCACCGTGGTGGCCGAAGGATCGCTAGCCGGAGCCGCCCGGCGACTGGGAATGACGCCGTCAGCGGTCAGCCAGCACCTGCGCTCACTGGAAAAAACGCTTGGCGTGCCCTTGTTGCACCGTTCTACACGCCGCCTGGCGCTCACCGAAGCGGGGGCGGCGTTCTATCCCGGTTGTGAGGCGATGTTGTTTCAGGCACAGCAGGCGGAACAGCGTCTGGCGGAACTGCGCGATACCCTGGTGGGAGAATTGCGCATCGCGACGACCATCGGTATCGGTGGTCGCCCGTTAGCGGAGGCGATGGCGCCGTTGTTGCAGGCGCATCCCAAGCTGACGCTGAAGGTGCTGGCTGACGACCGGATTGTCGATATGATTGATCAACGTATCGATATTGCGCTGCGGGTTAATCGTCAACTGGCGGACGCCAATATGATTGCCCACCCGCTGGCCGAATGGCCGATGGTGCTGTGTGCCGCTCCTCGCTATCTCAGCCAGCATGGCGTGCCGGAGACGCCACAAGACCTGGTGCAACACCGATGGATCACCGGGGCTTTCAGCGGTGCGCATCTCGATTTGCATCACCAGAGCGGCCAGCAGCTTAAATTGCGTCTGGCGGAAGGGCAGATTGTCAGCGACAGCATGACCGTCATGCGCGCCTTCACCCGCAATGGTTTGGGGATCTCGATTCAACCCCTGTATGAAATAGAAGATGAGCTGCAACGCGGTGAGTTAATCCAACTGATGCCTGAATGGCGGCCGACACCGTTACGGCTGCATGCGATGACGCTCGAGCGGGCGATGCCGGAGAAAAATCGCCAGGCGCTGCGTTACTTGCGCGACTATTTTCGCCGCCACACCGAAAAGTCACTTGCCAGCGGCACCGATGGCGTCTTCAATTAGCAAGAGATAACAGGAGGACGCGTGCCGCAGCAGCTTGAGTTTTTTGACATCCCCAGCCCGTGCCGAGGTATCTGCCAGGCCGATGACCGAGGCTTTTGCCGTGGCTGCCTGCGCAGCCGCGAAGAACGCTTTGGCTGGATGCAAATGAGCGATGCGCAAAAAAGGGATGTGCTGCGCCTGTGTCACCAACGCTTCCTGCGCCTGCAGCGAGCCAATAAACAGCCCGATGAGCCGCAACCCGAACAGCCGTCGCTATTTTGACCGGTACCCGATCCGCCGCACGTTAGCGCGGCTTTCCCCTTTCCACGTCGTTACCCGCTTGTGTATGCTGGCATCAAACACTGTCATGAGGTTTCAATAATGGAAAACCGTATTCAACTCGCGCCGCAGGGGCCTGAATTTTCCCGCATGATTTGCGGATACTGGCGTTTGATGGAGTGGGGCATGTCGCCGCAACAGCTGTTGGCGTTCATTGAGCAGCATATCGAGCTGGGCGTGACCACTGCCGATCACGCGGATATTTACGGTGGCTATGCCTGCGAACAGGCTTTTGGCGAAGCGATGCGGCTGAAGCCGTCATTGCGCCAGTCGATGGAGTTGGTGTCCAAATGCGGTATCGCCACTACGGCCAAACCGGGCAACGCCATCGGCCATTACATCACCGACCGCGAGCATATCGTTTATAGCGCGGAACGTTCGTTGGCGCATCTGCATACCGACTATCTTGACCTGTTGTTGATCCACCGTCCGGATCCGCTGATGGATGCCGATGAGGTCGCTGAGGCCTTTGTGTCTCTGCACCAAAGTGGCAAAGTGCGTCACTTCGGCGTTTCCAACTTCACACCGGCGCAATTTACGTTGCTGCAATCGCGGCTGCCATTCTCGCTGGTGACCAATCAACTGGAGATTTCACCGATTCATCAGCCGAGTATCCTGGATGGATCGCTGGATCAGTGCCAGCAATTACGCATCAAGCCGATGGCCTGGTCTTGTCTGGGGGGCGGCCGCCTGTTCAGCGACGCCGAGTTCCAGCCGCTGCGTGATGAGTTGCAGGCGGTGGCGCAGGAAATAGGGGCCGAGACTATCGAGCAGGTGGTGTACGCCTGGGTGATGCGTCTGCCGTCGGCACCGTTGCCGATTATCGGCTCAGGCAAGATTGAACGCGTGCGTTCTGCATTGAAGGCGCAGCAATTGACGCTGGATCGTCAACAGTGGTTCCGCATCCGCAAAGCGGCGCTGGGTTACGACGTACCTTAAGCGGCACAATAAAACGGGCAGCCTCGGCCGCCCGTTTTTAACGTTAATGTCCCGGTGTTCAGGCCAGTACCACCTGGCCGTCCGACAGGCTATCGAACCCGACCCCGACTAAAGTGACCGTATTGCCGCCAAAATTAAACACCAGATTGTCGTTCACCTCGGAAGCAAAATCACGGAAATTACCGCCCGTACTGCTGCCGTCGGTACCGATAAATACCAGCTTGTCTCGGGCCTGATAGCCGTAAATCAGATCCTGACCGAAGTCGCCGCTGAACAGGAAGGTATTGTTGCCGCCCTGGCTGTGCATAACGTCGTTACCCGCGCCTCCGACGAACACGTCATTGCCTTTGCCGCCAAACAGCTGGTCATTTCCCTCCAGACCGAATAGCCAGGAGCCGGAATCCTTGGCGGTCAGAACGTCATCGGTCGCGGTACCGTTCGCCGAACTGGCGTAGGCGGTCAACCCCTTGGTGGAAAGTAATCCGTTGTCGGTCACCTGATGATCAACCTCTTTGGTGAAAATCAGCAGTGACGACTCTTTGCTTTTCAGCGTGCCAATCGAGTTAGCCAGAGTGATGCCACCGTCAGCATCGCGCAAATAGAGCGTATTGCCGTCGTACGCGACCTCGGTATTTTTCAATGCATGTTGCAAATCCAGGGTGTTATGGCCTTCACCGCCGGAAATAATATTAAAACCCCCATCGTCACGGAAGGTGTCATTGCCGGCGCGGCCCTCGAGATAATCATTTCCCGCGCCGCCCTTGATAAGGTCATTGCCGTCACTGCCGACAATAAAGGTTGGGCCGCTGTGTTGCTCGGCGTTACGGTTGAGGTCTTCCACCCAGGTATTGCCGCGGGTAACGTCAGAAAGATTGGAGACAATCACCGTCGAATCTTTGCTGGTCAGCGAGTAGAACTCTGAATTCAATACCCGCATCAATCCGTCCTGATAAAAGAACGGCAGGTGAGATAACCAGGTTGGCACATTGAGGATAGAGAAGGGCAGAATATTCCAGGCGGTGGAGGCATAGTGGTCGTTGAAATTAACGATGTTATTGGTAGCGGACTCTTGTGGTGCGTCATGCACGCCCAGCGTTGCTGAAGTGCGCGTCGTGCCATCCAACGCGCGGAATACCGGATCGTTTTCGTAGCCGATATTAATGACTTTATCGCCGGTTTCGTATTGGGTAGGAGAAGCGAAGGCGACATAGTTGGACTGCGCGTAGAAGCCACCCCAATTGCCGTCGCTGAGCGCCGCCATGCTGTTCACGGCCAGGCCGCCGAGGCTGTGACCACTGATGGTAATGTCATCCCCACTCAGCCCGTGAGACTGGGCGAACTTGGCCACATCCCCCAGCAGGGTGCCGAAGGCTTTCAGGCTGTAATTATCGGCATAACCACTGGGGCCGAAACCGGCCAGCAGGTCATTGACCAGATCGCCGATGGTATCGGTGATTAACGATTCACGCGGGCCGCTGGTGCCGCGAAAAGCAATGCCGATGCCGGTGAGATTACCCTCGCTGTCGTATTTTCCCAGTACTTCGGCCTGTGCAGTGGTATAGCCCAGAGTTTCACCGTAATAGGTGCCACGAGCGTCCGTTTTGCCCTGATAGCCTAATTGATCTGCGCTAATCAATGACCAGCCGGCGTTATTTACCGCCGCCAGCGCCGCCTTTTCCGAGTCAGGGTTCCAGGGAATACCGGGTAATCCGCCCTGTGATTGAGAGCTGCCTATCAACGCGGTGACCAGGGTAAAGGGCAGGCCCAGCCCGAAGCCGGTATTATGATAGCCTTCATCAAAACCATTATCGATATTGTGATAGGCGTAGGTGGAAATTGCCATGGCATCGGTAAATAACGCTTTGGACTTCGCCTCATCGAGGCCTTGATAATTAAAGATTCCCATATCAGTTCCTTATGAATTAGCTGCGTTGCCGGGTTAATCTTTGAATAGCTATTGCAGCGAGTCGCAATGAAATGAGTATGCCGCACGGCGTCTGGTCAGAGGACCGACATCGGTAGAATTATTATTAGTAGTAATTATTAAGAATGCGAATTTGATCGCCAAAATTGTGCGTGTTTTGTGCGGTGACGCGGCAGCTTCCCCTATACTGAACACTCACAGAGACTTCAAGGAGATTGATTGATGAAACACTATTGGTATGCGGCCTTTGGTTTGATGGCCTGCGGCGTTGCTCAGGCGGCGACGGTGGATGTTGACATGAATCTGGTGACCGGACAGGGAATTGGTCAGGATATTGGCAAGGTGACGATCAGCGAAACGCCTTATGGTTTGTTGTTTACGCCACAGCTCAAAGCCTTGCCGGCCGGCGTGCACGGTTTTCACGTTCATGAGAAGGGCAGTTGCGAACCGGGAATGAAGGACGGCAAGGCCGTCGCGGCGTTGGCGGCCGGCGGACATCTTGATCCACAAAAAACCGGTAAGCACCTTGGGCCATACGCCGACGGTCATTTGGGGGACTTGCCGGCCATTTACGTGACCGACGACGGCATGGCCAGCTACCCGGTGCTGGCGCCTCGGCTGAAAAAAATCAGCGAAATCAGCGGCAAGGCACTGATGGTGCACGCCGGTGGTGATAATCACTCCGATCATCCCAAACCGCTGGGTGGCGGAGGCGAACGCTTCGCCTGCGGCGTGATTAAGTCATAACAACGGTTAGCGGGCGGTGGATGTCGTCGCTGCGCTATCAACAGGGACAATCGCCTGTTGTAGCTGCTGCAACGAACAATAAAGCCGCCAAATTAAGCCTGCCAGATCGCGCGCCGCCTGTTCAGGGTGGTGCGCCAGCGCAGTACTCATGCGCTGCAGTTCTTGCAAGCTGGCGTCCAGCGAACTGTGCTGCACGCCTTTCTCCGTCATGATTCCCCGCAGGCAATGAATACAGACGTCGCGAACCGCCGAGAGCGGATCGGAACGGGTTTGCCAGTCACGCAGTTGCCAGACGATATGGCTGCAGTTGAGCAGCACCACGCCCCAGCGCAATAACCAGCTGCGCGCTTCTTGATCCTGACTTTGATTCAGTTGGCTGATGCGATGATAGATTCGCGATTCAAACTGGCTTTCGCTTTGCTGCGGTTTTTTGCTTAACTGATCGATAAAGTCCCGCCGCAGGGCGCGGATAATGCGCCGACTTTTGCGTTTGTCCGAGCTGGGTCGCAATATTTGGAAGGCTAAACCGGCCAGCAATACCCCGGCAATCTTCCCGATGCTGTCATTGATAAACGACTGATAGTCGTAGCTTGGTGGATTGGTGACGGAAAGAAAAGAACCCATGAATACGATCAGTTGGCCCCAGAGTGCGGCGTAGGAGGGGTGCTGCAGCTTGATCATCTGCATCGTTACCAGCACCGGGAACAGAAAGGCACAGAACAGCCAAAAATCATCAATCTGAATCATCAGGCCAAATTTCACCACAAAGCAGGCAATCGACAGCAGCAGCACCGCCTTTAGCAGGGTGGTGATGCTGTTGATGGGGGACGGCGTGGAAGAGTAGAGCACGCAGCTGATGGCAATCAGCGTCAGGGCCGAGCTGCCTGCGTCCCATTGGGTGTTAATCCAGTAAGCGCAACCGATGACAATGCACAAAAAGGTGCGCAGGCCGTTATATGCCGCTTCGTAGCTGTCGGTGTGACGGGCCAAAGAGGTGACGCGCGGTGGCTGAATATCGCTGACCGGCGTGGCGCTCTCCAGACGATGCAACCAGCGGCTGGCGCCCAGATACAGCCAGCAGAAATGGCGCAGACGCAGCCAGAAGGCGCGATGACGATAGTCGGCGGGATCTTGCGGCGCAATCTGTTGCAGTATGCGCGCCAAACGGTACTTGTCAGTCTCGGGGGTACGCAGCTCGGTCAGCAGTTGCTCCAGCACGCTGGCCAGGTTGTCCGGGCGATCCGGCCAGTTCAGCAGCATGCGGCGCAGGCTGGAGATCACGCTGGTAATACGTAACTGCTGGTGCAGCATATAGTTGAGCAGATTATTCTGTCGGCGTAGCCGGTAGTGGCTCCAGAAAGCCTGAATACGCAGCAAGTTCATGGTCAGGATTTGGCCGATAACCCCTTCGTGCGAGGTACGCATCTGCACGGTGATTTCCGGCTGCCACAGCATCGCGGCATGTTCCAATAATCGCAGATGCATGCGCCGCAACGAGGTTAACAAGGCTTCGCCGTCAGAGGTGCTGGGCAGGATCATCATCATCAGACCGCCGCACAGAATACCGGTGATGACCTCACAAACGCGCGCTTGGGCAATATCAAAGATCTGCTGAGTGTCCGTCACGTTGACGGTGCTGAAGGCGATGATGGCGGCGGTGTAGCCCGCCAGCGCGAAGGCGTAGGAAACGTTGTTCTGATAGTGGTTTGAAATGTAAGTGCACAGGCCGATCCAGGCGGCGATAAACAGCGTGAACAGCCAGGGGTCATTCAGGCAGTGCCCGGCGATGGCCACGGATGCGGCAGCGCCGACCAGGCTGCCGAAAACCCGGCCGATGCTTTTACTGATTACGCCGCCGACGGTAGGGAAGCTGACTACCGCTGCCGATGTCAGCGCCCAGTAAGGTTCGTCAAGATTGAGAACAAAAGCGACCCACAGTGACAGGCACATCGCCAGTGAATTGCGCAGTGCATAACGCCATTGTCCGCCGGTGGCTTTTCCCCAAGGGGTACGGTTCCATTCCAAAAAAGGCAGGTTCACACGTTAGCCTTACTGATGAATCGAGATGGTGCAGGTGGTGCCGGCTACCAGGGGCAAATCAGTCGGGACATTCAGCAATTTTATCCGGACTGGCACACGCTGAGCCAAGCGCACCCAAGGTACATTGGGTTTAACATCCATTAATAAATCTGCGCTGCTTTCGACGCTTTGATCGTAAATGGCGCGGCCAATACTCTCCACCTGCCCCTGGAGCGGAATGTTGCCATTATATAAAACGATGTCGGCTTTATTGCCCTCTTTTATATGTTTTAACTTGGTTTCTTCAAAATAACCGAGCACATAAAACGAGTGCATGTCGACCAGCGCAACCAGAGGAGAACCGGCGCTGGCGTAGTTACCCACGCGGGTTTGTAAATTGGTGATATAGCCATCGGTAGGGGCATAAATTTTAGTTTTACTTAAATTCCATTTTGCCTGTTCCAGATTAGCCTGTGCGGCTTTATACGCGGCTTTCATTGCCTGCGCCGCTAAATTTGACTCATCCATATCTTCCGCTGAAATAACATTTTTCGGCAGGCCGCGGCGGCGAGCCGCCTCATGATCGGCCTTAGCCAAATCAGACTGCGCTTTTGCCAGCGCGGCCTCAGCATTGTCCAGCGCAATCTGGTAAGGCACGGGGTCGATCGTAAAAATCAGACTTCCCGCAGGTATGAACTGATTGTCATGAACGGTTATTTTCTCTAATCTTCCAGAAACTTCTGGTGTGATATTGACGAGTTCGGCGCGCACCTTTCCATCGCGGGTCCAGGGGGATTGCATATAGTAATTCCATAACCACCAACCGGCACAGATGGCAATGGCACAGACGATTACCGTAGAAAAATATTTTAATGTTTTATACGTCATGAGTTACCAACTCGCTAAAAGCCACAGGGAGCCGCTGACGGCGATGACGAAAATAGACAAATCCATCAGCATAGGGTGCCAAATTTCGCCGGAATAAATCCAGTCTCGCAACAGGTGGTGTACCAGTAGCCATAAAATCAGGCCTAGCAAAACAGCCTTAAATAGGGGCGGAAAATAAAGCGAGGCGCCCAGCACCAAATCGGGTAGCGGGGACGAGGCATGAAGCCATGAAGTATTCACATTAACAATCCCAGTGAGTGAATATGTTGAGCGGTTGCATAGAGAATAAACAATAACTGATCAAAATGGTGGCTATTTCCACAATATACATTATATACATTTGTGTTTTTAATGTGAGTTACTCAAAATAGTCTAAGCTCTGGGAGGGTATGTTAGCATGCTAATTATAAGGAGGGGTAAGTGGAGTCAACATTAGGTTCAGATTTAGCACGATTAGTTCGTGTATGGCGCGCGCTCATCGATCATCGGCTCAAGCCGCTGGCGCTCACGCAAACGCATTGGGTTACTTTGCACAGTATCAATCGTTTGCCGCCGGAGCAGTCACAGATCCAGCTGGCTAAAGCGATCGGCATTGAGCAACCGTCATTGGTTCGTACTCTGGACCAACTGGAAGAGAAGGGGTTGATTACTCGCCACACCTGCGCCAACGATCGGCGTGCAAAGCGTATCAAACTGACTGAAGCGGCCGATCCCATCATCCGGGAAGTGGACAGCGTCATCAGCTCTACGCGGGGCGAGATTCTGAGCGGCATTACTACTGATGAAGTACAACTGTTGGTTGGTTTAATTGGCAAGCTTGAGCAAAACATCACTGAACTACAAAATAAACAATAAGAATTTCTTTTTATTCGATTAGATTTCACAGCATCGGAAATGAAACCGGAGGCCTAAAGCCTCCGGTTTTACCCATCTGTATCGCTTACAGCGGAGATACGGTAATGGTGTCGCCAGTACGAGCCATACGAACACGCTGGCCTGGGCTGAACTTGGTCGCGCCCGCCTTCTGAACCACCACGATGTTCTCTTTCTGGTCAGTTTTGATTTCCAGCTCGTAGCCTGAGGTACGGCCTGCGGCTTCGCCGATGCTGTTACCCGCTACGCCACCGGCGACTGCGCCGGCTGCGGTTGCCAGGCTGCGACCGGTACCGCCACCGACGGTGTTACCGAGGAAGCCACCCAATACGGCACCACCGATTGCGCCAATGGTATTCGACGTTTCACCACCCTGGATCTTGACTGGGCGCACCGAAACCAGCGTGCCATAAGTCACGGTTTGAACCTGTTTGGCCTGCGAAGCGGAATAAACGTCGCCGGACATGGATTCATTGGCGCACCCTGCCAGCGTAACTGCGGCGATAGCAACGACGAGAAGACGCTTGATCATATAAAACTCCTGTTGGTAGTAGTCCATAACCTGGGGAACCTTTCCAGGCCAGATTCAATGAAAATGATAGACAAAGTATGGCTCAAACGCACGCACATCACCATGACCCGCTACTGCATGCAGCTTAACGTTGCGCTGTTCAACCAATAATAAACGGTGGTTTAGCTTTATAACAGCGCCGCAGGAAATTCCGTTGCGCGTTGAGCCATCGTTTAGCGCTGGTTATCAACCGGGGAAGTGAGCAGAAAAACAGGCGCGTTGCTCACAGAGGTGAAAAAAGACAACAGAATTCATGGCGTTAATGTTTTAATTCTGGTTTATTTATCAGGTCAAAATTTTGTTTCCCCGCACAGGGTAAAGGATGTTGCTATGAAGTCAGGCCGCTATATAGGTGTTATGTCCGGCACCAGTCTGGATGGCGTCGACGTGGTGCTTGCTGCGATCGACGGACGAATGGTGGCGCAGCAGGCCAGTTACAGCCATCCGATGCCGATTCAGCTCAAGCAGGATATTCTCGGTATGTGCCAGGGGCAACAGACCACGCTTGCTGCAGTGGGGCGACTGGATGCGCAGCTCGGCACCTTGTTTGGTGAGGCGGTGCTTGGCCTGCTAAAGCAAACCGGCGTGTCGGCTCAGGACATCACCGCCATCGGTTGCCATGGTCAGACGGTATGGCACGAGCCAGAAGGCGACGCCCGTTTTTCTATGCAATTGGGCGATAACAATCGCATTGCAGCGCTGACGAACATCACTACCGTGGGGGATTTCCGGCGGCGCGATATGGCCTATGGGGGCCAGGGCGCGCCACTTGTGCCGGCCTTCCATCAGGCACTGTTGGCGCATCCGGTCGAACGCCGCATGGTGCTGAACATCGGCGGCATTGCCAATCTTTCGATGTTGTTGCCGGGGGCGCCGGTGCGCGGTTTCGATACCGGGCCGGGCAATATGCTGATGGACGCTTGGGTATGGCGCCATCGCTCGCAGCCTTACGATAAAGACGGCGCCTGGGCGATGGAAGGGCGTGTGTGTTTGCCTCTGTTGCAGCAGATGCTGGCCGATCCTTACTTTGCGCTGCCGGCACCGAAAAGTACCGGCCGTGAGTATTTCAATGCGGCCTGGCTGGAACGTCAGCTTATGGGACTGCCGGCGGTCAAGCCGGTTGACGTACAAACTACGTTGGCGGAACTGACGGCGATCACTATCTGCGAGCAGGTCCAGTTGGCTGGCGGGTGCGAACGCCTGTTGGTCTGCGGTGGTGGGGCGCGTAACCCATTGCTGATGGCGCGGATGTCGGCGCTACTGCCCGGCACCGAAGTGTGCCTGACTGACGATTTCGGCATCAGCGGCGATGATATGGAAGCGCTGGCCTTCGCCTGGCTGGCGTTTCGTACCTTGTCTGGCCAGCCCGGCAATCTGCCTTCGGTCACCGGTGCCAGCCGTGAAACCCTGCTGGGTGGGATTTATCCGGTTTTGCCTTTAGGGGGCCGTTAGCTCTGTTAGGATAGAAATCGACAGATTTTCCTAAGGAGCAACAGCATGAAAAAAATCATTATTGCCGCCGGTGTACTGGCGTTGGCCGGTTGCAGCTACGTTCTGCCGCAAAGCAGCCAGACCCTGCATTATCAGTGTGGCACCACGCCACTGACGGTGGCGCTGGACGGCAAGGAGAGCACCGTCAGCATGTTGATGGATGGCGAGCAACTGACGCTGAAGCAGGTGCTGGCCATGACCGGGGCAAAATACAGCGACGGTAAATACACCTTCTGGTCCAAGGGCCAAAACGCCTACCTTGAGCGTAATGGCAAAGTGATCATGAGCGACTGCACGCTGGCGAATTGATCCGGCGGTGGCGGCGTCAGATCGATTGAGATCCTGACGCCGCTGGCGCAGAATAGAATCACGATTTTTCAGTTGGTTGATAACCCAATGATTGAAAATAATGAATTTGATGTTGCGGACCTGCGCCGTGAATACACCCGGGGTGGCCTGCGTCGCAACGATCTGACCGCCAATCCGCTGGAGCTGTTCGAAAAGTGGCTTAAACAGGCCTGCGACGCTCGTTTGGCCGATCCGACTGCCATGTGTGTGGCAACCGTGGATGAAAATGGTCAACCCTATCAGCGTATTGTTTTGCTTAAGCATGTGGATGAAAAAGGGTTGGTGTTCTACACCAACCTGGGCAGCCGCAAAGCACAGCAATTGGCGAATAACCCGCATATCAGTCTGCTGTTCCCGTGGCACATGCTTGACCGCCAGGTGATTTTCCTCGGTAAGGCGGAGCGGCTTTCCACTTTAGAAGTAATGAAATACTTCGCCAGTCGCCCGAAAGACAGCCAGATCGGCGCTTGGGTGTCGCAGCAGTCATCGCGCATTTCCGCGCGTGGGGTGCTGGAAAGCAAATTCCTCGAGCTTAAGCAAAAATTCCAACAGGGCGAAGTCCCGCTGCCGAGTTTCTGGGGCGGATTCCGGGTCAAGTTCGACTCCGTCGAGTTCTGGCAGGGCGGTGCCAACCGCCTGCACGACCGTTTCCTCTACCAACGGGACGGGAATGACTGGAAAATTGACCGACTGGCGCCCTGAAGACCGAAAATCCCCCTTAAGCGCTGGCACTGATGTCGCCGGCGCTTTATTCTATGCGGTATTCTGAATTTTATATTTCGCCAGTGGGCGAAAGGTCGTGTACCGACAAAGGTGCATTCGTTTATACATGGAGTCATTGATGGCAAGCAGCAACTTGATTAAACAACTGCAAGAGCGGGGCCTCGTTGCCCAGGTTACGGATGAGGAAGCGTTAGCAGAGCGACTGGCGCAAGGGCCAATTGCACTGTATTGCGGTTTCGATCCGACCGCTGACAGCTTGCATTTGGGCCATCTGGTTCCTCTGTTGTGCCTGAAGCGTTTCCAGCTTGCCGGCCACAAACCGGTCGCGCTGGTGGGGGGCGCCACGGGGCTTATCGGCGATCCGAGCTTCAAAGCGGCTGAACGTAAGCTGAACACCACCGATACAGTGAACGAGTGGGTAGAAAAAATCCGCAAACAGGTTTCTCCGTTCCTGGATTTCGACTGTGGCAACAACAGCGCGGTAGCAGCCAACAACTACGACTGGTTCGGCGGCATGAACGTGCTGACCTTCCTGCGTGATATCGGCAAACACTTCTCCGTCAACCAGATGATCAACAAGGAAGCGGTGAAGCAGCGTTTGAACCGTGACGATTCCGGTATCTCGTTCACCGAGTTCTCCTACAATCTGCTGCAGGGCTTCGACTTCGCCGAGCTCTACAACCGTCATCAGGTTGAGCTGCAGATCGGCGGCTCCGACCAGTGGGGCAACATCACCTCAGGTATCGATCTGACCCGCCGCATGCATCAGCAGCAGGTGTTCGGCCTGACCGTGCCTTTGATCACCAAAGCCGACGGCACCAAATTCGGCAAAACCGAAGGTGGCGCAGTCTGGTTGGCACCTGAAAAAACCAGCCCGTACAAGTTCTACCAATTCTGGATCAACACCGCCGACGCCGACGTGTACCGCTTCCTGAAATTCTTCACCTTTATGGATCTGGCCGAAATCAACGCGCTGGAAGAAGAAGACAAGAACAGCGGCAAGGCACCGCGTGCCCAGTATGTGTTGGCAGAAGAAGTGACCGGCATGGTGCATGGTGCGGAAGGTTTGGCTGCGGCCAAACGTATCACCCAGAGCCTGTTCTCCGGTGCACTGCACGACATGACTGAAGCTGACTTCGCTCAGTTGGCGCAGGACGGTATGCCGACCATCAAGCTCGATGGCGACGCCGATCTGCAACAGGCGCTGGTGAATGCCGAGCTGGTACCTTCACGCGGCCAGGCTCGCACCATGATTGGCTCCAATGCAGTGACCATCAACGGCGAGAAGCAGTCTAACGCCGAATACACCTTCAGCGACGCCGATCGCCTGTTCGGTCGTTATACGCTGCTGCGTCGCGGCAAAAAACATTACTGCCTGGTAGATTGGCAGTAAACGAAATTGCAGCAAAGGGGCCCTCAGCGGCCCCTTTATTTTTAAGGCATCAGAGCAAATTTTTGATGAAAAACATTCTTTCTATTCAGTCTCATGTGGTGTTTGGCCACGCGGGCAACAGTGCGGCAGAATTTCCGATGCGCCGCATGGGCGTTAACGTCTGGTCGTTGAACACCGTCCAGTTCTCCAATCACACCCAGTACGGCAAGTGGACCGGTTGCGTGATGCCGGCCAGCCACCTGACGGAAATTGCCCAGGGTATTGCGGATATCGATCAACTCAAGCATTGCGATGCCGTGCTGAGCGGTTATATCGGTTCGCCGGAGCAGGGTAGCCATATTCTTGAGATCGTGCGTCAGGTCAAACAGGCCAATCCGCACGCCTGGTATTTTTGCGATCCGGTCATGGGTCACCCTGAAAAAGGCTGCATCGTGGCACCGGGTGTGGCGGAGTTTCATTGTCAGCAGGCATTGCCGTGCAGCGACATGATTGCGCCAAACCTGCTGGAGCTGGAGTTGTTGAGCCAGCGCACCGTCGCGAATGTTGATCAAGCGGTAAGCGCTGCGCGTGAGCTAATTGCCAAGGGGCCGAAAGTGGTGCTGGTCAAGCACCTGAGCCGTGCCGGTTACCATCCGGACTGTTTCGAAATGCTGTTGGTTACGGCGGATGAAGCCTGGCACATCAGTCGTCCGCTGGTGGATTTTGGCAGCCGCCAACCGGTAGGCGTGGGCGATCTGACCAGCGGCCTGTTGCTGGTTAATCTGCTTAAGGGTAAGGCGCTTGATAAGGCGCTGGAGCACGTGACGGCGGCGGTTTATGAAGTGATGCTGACAACTCAGGCAATGGGACAGTACGAACTACAGGTGGTGGCGGCTCAGGATCGTATCGTGCAGCCAGACTGTGATTTTAAAGCGGTAAAGCTGTAATTAAGCTGACGCTGTGCCCCGGCGGATTATCGCGCCGGGGCCAGGAAATTATTTCAATCCTTCCGCGTTCAAGGTGGCATCTACTGCCGGCCGTGCGGCCACGCGATCAAAATAGGCCGATAGGTTGGCGTGCTTTTTGAGATCAAACTGCATGGCGATAGCCCAGCGCAGAACGGTAAACAAATAGGCATCTGCCACACTAAACCGGTTCCCCAGCAAGAAATGTTGCTTCGCCAGCACTGAATCCAGATAGCTGAACTGCTTCTCCAGTTTTTCCCGCGTGAAGGCTTTGTATTCTTCAGGCGTTTTCGGGTTAAACAGCGGGCTGAAACCCTTGTGCAGTTCGGTAGCAATATAGTTAAGCCACTCAATTGCATGGTAGCGCGACAGCGTGCCCGCTGCGGGGATCAGACCGCGATCCGGCACGCGATCGGCCAGGTATTGCACAATCGCGACGCCTTCGGTCAGCAGACTGCCGTCATCCAACAGCAGCGCAGGCACTTGTCCTTTCGGGTTGATGGTCAGATAGTCGGCACCGCTTTCCGTTTTCTTCAGCGCCAGATCGACCTTTTCCGCCGTGAAATCCAGGCCCGCCTCACGCAGTACAATGTGTGGAGACAGAGAACAGGCACCGGCTTTATAGAACAGTTTCATCGAAAGCTCCTTGATAATGATGAGTGACAGGCATGCTTAACTTCTGATCCTAGCTCTATAACGCCAAAATTACAGCGGGTTAAACGACAAATTTAACTTATCAACGCGGCTTCGGGCTGCAACTGCGCCAGGGTGACGGCAATTTGCTGTTGCAATGCCTGCGGCGCGATTTGCATGGGCGAACGCAGCTCGTTACGGATCAGACCCTGCTGCGCCAATGCAGCTTTGACCGGGGCTGGGTTCGGGAAGCTGAACATTTGCTGGATCATCGGCAGCAGGCCATAGAAGTTAGAGCGGGCGGCAACCAAATCGCCGTCGGCGACCTGCTGCACCAATTGCACAAAACGCTGCGGCTGAATATGCGCGGAAGCAGAAATCGCCCCGGTGCCGCCCAGGCACAGCGTCGTCAGGATCAGGTTATCTTCCCCGGTCAGTACGTCGATTTCACCGTCGTTAATCAGCGCCATGGTGGTGTCCGGATTACCGCCGCAGTCCTTGATGGCTTTCACCTGCGGATGGCGTGCAATCTGGCGCAGGGTTGTCAGCTCCATCACCACGCCGGTGCGTTGCGGAATGTTGTACAGGATCACCGGCACGCTTGAGGCGTCGGCCAACTGGGTGAAATAGTCCACCAGACCGCATTGCGACGGGCGAATGTAGTAGGGCGCGGGGATCAGCACGCCGGCGACGTCGCGCAGCTGGATCGCCTGTTGCATTTGCAATGTGTCGACCAGGTTATTGCCGGCCAGCCCCATCACCACCTGATGGGCTGGCGTCACGGCCAGCACGGCATCGAGCACCGCCAGCTGTTCTTCCTTGCTTAACGCGGCAGCCTCACCGGTGGTACCGCAAACCACCAACCCATCGACGCCAGAGGCGATCAGGTGTTGGGCCAGCCGTTGGGTGGCGGGCAGGTCAACGGCGTTGTGATTAAATGGGGTCACCAGCGCAACCCAGATACCGGAAAATGAGGCCATAGTAATTTCCTTCAATGCGAACAATAAGAAGCCAGATGAGATAACAAGAGGGGAAACGAGTCGTACACCGCCCAGTCAGCTCATCTGACGGGACAGCGCGCCCCGATCAAATGAGCGTCTGTTTCTTCGAGTAAACTGCCACCAAACCTTCAAGCGGCAATGCCGATATTTGCGCAGCGTCATTGTGGTTGAGGTGAGTCATGGCGGTCTCTTGAAAAGGGGTAATGCGATGATAATGAATATTCTGCATGATGCTGTCAATTTGCAACAGGTTGATAACACGGTTATTCATGATGAAACCGCGCTGATGAGTTTGGCTAATAAGCCGGGAAAAGGAAAACCCCGCCTTGGCGGGGCGAAATTGATTAGCGGGGACGGCGTGCGCCGTTGATCGAAGCCGACCAACTGAACGTTTCCCCGGTGGGTTGAACGCGATTGGCTTTGCGTTCGGCCCGGGTGGCTTTTTCAATTTTCTCGCGGGCGGCAGTGATGCGAGCCACCACCTCATCCTTGATCTTGTTATTCTCGCCATTGGTCAAGGCGCGCCCGAGGCTTTTACGTGCCTTGTCCAACTCGGTTTTTACTTCACGTTGCTCGCTTTCCGTCATGTCTTTCAGCGTCAGTTTTTTCATTTTTGCAGCCTGGTCAGTGAAGTTGGCATCCAGTGTACAGCAATTAGCGGTGTGAAGATGCTGCTGCCGTAACGGAAATGCCAGTTTGCAGGGCGCTGGCGCGTTACATCTCTTCCAGCAGTTCGCTGAGGAAACGCCGCATGCGTTCGGTACGTTCCAGCGCCATTTTCTTGCCGGTGGCGGTTTGGAAACCTTCCTGCAGTTTGAATAACTTGGTTTCGAAGTGATCCAGGGAAAAACGCTTGTCGTCATATTGGCGCTGTTCCGCCAGCGGATCGGCGGCATCGTACAGCGCGCTGCGCATGCGTCCACCAATATAGAAACAACGCGCTACGCCAATCATGCCGATAGCGTCCAGACGGTCTGCGTCCTGAATGATTTTTGCCTCCAGGCTCTCCGGGGTAATGGCTGCGGAGAAGCTGTGGGCCTCGATGGCATGGGCGGTTTCGGCAATGTCCTGCGGCTCCCAGCCCAGCTGTTTGAGCATCAGGGCGCCTTTCTCTGCCGCCATGCGCGAGGCCAGATGGCGCTGTGGCGAGTTTTTTTCCACTGCCACACAGTCATGCAACAGCACGGCCGCACACAGGATGCGACGGTTGCCCCCTTCTTGTTGGCTGATTTTGCGGGTGTTTTTCCACACGCGATGCAGATGTGCCACGTCATGAGAGCCATCATCGGAATCGAGCGTCAGCGGCAACAACGCCTGAGCCAGTTCCTGATGGGGGGCGAAAGGCTGCAGCAAGGCTTGCGCCAGAGGTGAAGAATGCACGTGTTTTGTTCCTTGTGGTCGGAAAACCTCAATCATAACCCCCTTTGATGCGGCGGTGATGACAGCGCAATGTTCTAATTGTTTACTACAATGCAACAGACTATTGCCGCAATCGCGGTTTTTATACCGGAATAAGCAACTTACAATGACGCCATTCCGGTCATCTCCGCTTGGTGTAAACCTGTGTCTGCGGGGTATGGCCGGAATATCCTGCAGACGCCACCGGAGAAAGATCATGCCTACGAATCTTGAAATTGTACGCGCCACCTATGAGGGCGGTAGTGCCGAAGAGAATGGCCGCAATCTGCTGGCAGCGCTGGCGCCAGATGCCGAGTGGACCGAAGCGGCGGGGTTTCCTTATGCCGGCACCTATATCGGCCCGCAGGCGATATTCAAAAATGTTCACCAGCGTTTGGGGACGGAATGGCAGGGCTATCGCGCCGATGTCGACCACTTCTATGATGCCGGCGAAACCGTGATTGCGCAGGGGTTCTACCATGGCACCTACGCGGCCACCGGAAAGTCCTTCACCGCATCCTTTGCGCATATTTACCAGCTGCGTGCGGGAAAAATCGTTAAGTTCGTGCAAATCGTCGACAGCGCAAAAGTGCTGGAAGCAATGCAGGACTAAAGGCCGCTGTGCTTGCCAAATTTGCGATCGTACTCCCGCCGATAACCGCGCGCTTTGTTGCGATCGCGGATCCACAAATATCCGCACACCAGCGCAACGGCGCCTGAAAAAGTAATGTTGCGCATATCCCGGTCATAAAAAAATACCAGTATGGCGTCCAGCGCCGCGATAAAGGCAATCCACTTATACATATGGGATTGCCGACGCGTGGCGGCGTTGAGGCGCTTTAACTGTCTGGCTTCGTGCATAACCGGCTTTTGCTGCATTAACGTCTCGGCGGTAATAAAGTTCCTAGCTGTAAATTAGCAGAATAGTCCCAATGGCGGCAAAGGGTAACGCACGCGATGCCTACGGGCACCTTACGTTCACAGCGCCAGAACGGCTTCGATCTCAACGCTGACCTGTGGCGAGAACAAGGCGCTGACCGCGACCAGTGAGCAGGCCGGAAGTGCGCCGTCGCAATAGTCAAACAGCACCGGCCGGATGGCCGGTAAATCGCCGATATCGGTTAGAAACACGGTTATTTTAATCAGCGCTTTGAGGTTCGTGCCCTCTGTGGCGGCGATGGTTGCCAGTTGCTCCAGAATCGCCTGTGTCTGTTGCTGGGTCGTTTGCCCCTGAGCCTCGGTGGCAAATGCCGTCAGGCCGGAAACATACAGCGTATCCCCGTGGCGTACGGCATGGACATAGGGCCCCCCCGGCGTAGGCAGATGCGGATAATTAATGCGCTTTAATGATGTCATGGTAAAAACCCCGAGAGATAAATTAAAAAAGTAAACAAACTTGGTTAGGATAGTGCGATGAACATCGGAAGTACGCTGCGATATATTGATTTTTAATAATATCACTACCATTCATTTATAACTGTGAAGGACGTTTCAGGGTAATGAATTCGGCCTTAATTCCTTACATGCAACGCTGGCAGTTACAGCCCGACGGCCAGGCGTTTGAAACTCACAGCAGCCTGCTGATGCCCGTTCGCTATCAGGGTGCCGCCGCCATGTTGAAGATAGCCCGCGAACAGGAAGAAAAGTTCGGCGGTTTATTGATGTGCTGGTGGCAGGGCGAAGGTGCTGCGCGGGTGCTGGCCTGGCATGAGGATGGGATCTTGCTGGAGCGTGCGCAAGGCAGCCGCTCGTTGCCGCAAATGGTGCGCGATGGCGACGATCGTCAGGCGACGGAAATTCTTTGCCAGGTTGTTGCCCGCCTGCATGCACCACGTGCCGAACCCTTACCGGAACTCATTCCTTTGCACCAATGGTTTAACTCACTGTGGCCGGCGGCGCAGGCGCACGGTGGCATGCTGCGCCTCAGCGCCAGGGTGGCCGCAGAATTGCTGACCAGCCCGCGTGAACAGACCGTGTTACACGGGGATATACATCATGACAACGTGCTGGATTTCGGTGAGCGTGGCTGGCTGGTGATCGACCCTAAACGCCTTTATGGCGAACGCGCGTTCGACTACGCCAACATTTTCTGCAACCCCAACTACGGTATTGCTACTGACCCAGACATTTTTCAGCGGCGAGTCGTGCAGATCTGCCAACTGGCCGGGCTGGAACGCCAGCGTCTGCTGCAGTGGATCCTTGCCTGGGCAGGGCTGTCCGCCGCCTGGTTCATGGAGGACGGCGAAGCGGCGGATATCGATTTCCGTGTCGCCGAGCAGGCGGCGCTCGCACTGGGCCTGTCGTTACCGGAAGGGGATTCAGGGTTCATCCTGCCAATAATCGAGCGACGCTGAAGGCCGCTGTAAATAGCGTACCATTTCACCATTTTGGTCCACGGCCATCGCCTGAAATTTGCCTGAGTCAGGATATTCCACCAGTTCGGGCTGCTCGCGGGTGCTGACAGACAGATATTTCAGCGGCGCATCCGACGTGTTGATGATCTGATGTGGGTATTCCGGGCCCGGCGGAATGAAAATAACGTCCCCGCTTTTGATCGGCAGCTGCTCCCCGGCAACCCGTAAGGTGCCGATCCCCTCCAGCACGATGAACATCTCCTCCTGCGCATAGTGGAAGTGATAAGGGCATGAACGCATGCCCGGGGCTACCACGTCGATAGAAGCCCCCAGTTTTTTGGCTGCGGTACCGGTGCCCAAACGGGCGCCAATGCTGTCATACAGCGGTGGACGGCTGTCGTGTGATTTCTCAACCTGGTCGAAATTACGGATCAGACGCTGGGCTAACAGCGTGGCATGCTCATTCATAAACATCCTCGTGACAATGTCACTTAGTGATTGGCGATGGCAGTAGAAAAACCGTCCATGGTTCCCCATCAGTTAAGCAGAAGATCGCTAAAGGGGGAACATTGACGGAGGGACTAAAGCACCTTTCAACCTGCGGACTTAATTCTCGCTGCGGTTCGCGCGGTGTGGCAGTGAAAGGATGATATGAGCGATAGCCCCCCCAATAATCCCCCAAAATGCCGAGCCGACGCCGAGCAGCGTCACGCCGGACGCGGTGATCAGGAAAGCGATCAGCGCGGCATCACGTTGCTTTTCATCTTGCAATGCGCGTTGCAGACTCCCGGCAATGGTGCCCAGCAGCGCCAGCCCGGCAATGGTGTGGATCAAGGCGGCGGGCAATGCGCTGAACAACATGCCGATAACGCCGCCGAAGGCACCGGCCAGCAGGTAAAATACCCCGGCGGCAGCGGCGGCCATATAGCGGCGCTGCGGATGCGGATGCACGTCAGGCCCCATGCAGATCGCGGCGGTAATAGCGGCGATACAAACCGAAAACCCGCCGAACGGCGCCAGCAAAAGTGCGGTCAGCGCCGTCCAGCTAATCAACGGCGAGGTGGGGACGCTGTAGCCGGCGGCCTTGAGGGTGGCGATGCCGGGGGCATTTTGTGACACCATAGTGACCACGAAGAAAGGCACACCAATCCCTAACAGCGTAGACGCACTAAAGTGTGGCGCAATAAACTCCGGCATGGCGAACGCCAACGGTTGCTGCGCAAGATGGATGTTACCCTGCAGCGCCGCAATCGCCAGGCCGGTCAACAAGGTCAGGACAATCGCGTAGCGGGCCAGATAACGGCGAGTTATCAAGTACACCAGCCCCATTCCCGCGCTCAGCACGAAATTCACCTGTAGCGAAGCGAAGGCATCCAGGCCAAAGCGCAGCAGGATCCCCGCCAGCATCGCCGCCGAAATTGCCTGCGGGATGTAATCCATCAACCGGGCAAACAGCCCGGTCACGCCGCACAGCAGGATCAGCCCGGAGGCAAAGATGAAAACGCCAATCGCTTCGTTGAGTGGGGTTCCTGGCAGACTGGTGACCAGCAGCGCGGCGCCGGGCGTCGACCAGGCGGTCAGGATCGGCGTGCGGTAATACAGCGACAGTCCGAGGGAGGTGATGCCCATCCCCAGCCCCAACATGGTCAGCCAGCCGCCAATCTGCATTGGCGTCGCACCGGCGGCCGCGGCCGCCTGAAAGATAATGGCGGCAGAACTGGTGTAACCGACCAATACCGCAACGAACCCGGCCATCACGGCGGGCAGGGACAGATGACGCAAAGAGAGGGCTGGGCGCATGGCTGACTCCGGCAACGGTTGTGCGTTATAACGCACAGTGAAGCGGCAGCATAGCACCGTGCGTTATAGCGCACAAGTGGCTATAATCAGCCGAAAAGCAAGGGAGAAAAACATGCAGGAATTGTCCGGTCATCTGGCACAAACGCTTCGTTCTTTGCGCGTGCAGCGCGGTTGGAGCCTGAATCAGGCGGCGGAAAATACCGGCGTCAGCAAGGCCATGCTGGGGCAGATCGAACGCGGAGAATCCAGCCCAACGGTGGCAACGCTGTGGAAAATTGCTACCGGGTTTAACGTGGCGTTCTCTGCGTTTCTCGAGATCTCACCGCTACAACAGCAGGCCACGCTGCACCGCTATGGCGATGCGCCAGTGTTTAATCAATACAACGCCGATATGCGTGTCGTCCCGTTGTTTCCCTTCGATCGCCAACTGGGGTTCGACATGTTTGTCATCGATCTGGCTCCAGGGGCGCTCAGCGAGTCTTCTGCACATGAGCCGGGAGTGATCGAGCATGTGATTGTCATCAGCGGCGAGCTGGAGCTGGCCGTCGACGGGCAGTGGTATCACCTGAGCAGCGGCGAGGCGATGCGCTTTCAGGCCGATCGGCCACATGCTTACCGCAATGCCAGCCAACAGACGGTACGCATTCACGATCTGATCCATTACCCTAAATTTTGATTCAACGGCGTGGGCGCAGGCTTTGACTCTGCGCCGCCAAACGCCTACCTTGTTGAAAATGAGTCTTATTAACTTTCAAAGGGAGATTGAACTTGCCAGTCACCAACCGACGCCAGTTTATTAAACTCAGCGCACAAACCGCAGGAGCCGTATTCGCGATGACTTCATTACCCAACAGTATCCGCCTGGCGATGGCGGCAGACGGGGGCACCAGCGCCGCCGACCAATTCTTGTGGCTGGAAGAGCTGCAGGGCAAAGCCGCGCAGGCATGGATCAAGCAGGAAAACCAACGTACCACCGCGCGTTTTGCCCAGGGCGAAGGTTTTCGTCAGGTGGAAAAGCAGGTGCTGGCCATTCTGAATAAAGAGAGCCAAATTCCGTGGGTCACCAAGCGGGGTGAGTACTATTACAACTTTTGGCAGGATCAAGCCAATCCACGCGGCCTGTGGCGACGGACCACCTTGCAGGAATATCGCAAGGATCAACCGAACTGGGAAACGGTGCTGGATATTGACGCGTTGGGCAAGGCCGAAGGCAAAGATTGGGTGTTCCATGGCTCGCAGTCGCTGGCTCCCGAATACCGCTATTGCCTGCTGGAGCTGTCGCCGGACGGCGGTGACGCCACCGAAATCCGTGAGTTCGATCTGGTGACCAAGCAGTTTGTTAAAGACGGCTTTGTGCTGCCGGTGGCGAAAAGTCAGGCCTCGTGGATTGATAAGGATACGCTGTTTGTCGCCACGGATTTTGGCGCGGGATCCATGACTCAATCAGGTTATGCGCGCATTGCCAAACGCTGGCGGCGCGGCACGCCGTTGAGCGCGGCTCAAACGCTGTATGAAGCGCAACCGCAGGATATGGTGGTGTATGCCTATCATGACCATACGCCAGGCTTTGAGCGAAACTACGTGGGCCGCAGCCTGGATTTCTATCGCCGCGAAACCTATCTGCTGACCGCACAAGATCAGAAAATCAAAATTGATATTCCCGCCGACGCCGAGTTCAGCACCCACCGCGAGTGGCTATTGGTTAAGCCGAGCAGCGACTGGCAGGTGGGGGAGACGCGTTATCCTTCCGGTGCATTATTGGCGACCCATTTTGACGATTATCTGGCCGGCAAGCGTGAATTTACGGTGTTATTCACCCCGACCGCGCAGGTGGCGTTAAGTGGCTACAGCGCCACGCGCGATCACCTGATCCTCAGCATCATGGACAACGTGGTAAACCGGTTGGAAGTGCTGACGCCGCAAGAGAATGGCTGGCAGCGCAAGCCGCTGGGCAAACCGGGGGCAATCAGCACCCTGTCCGCCGGCGGCATTGATGAAGAGACCAACGATTACTTCCTGACTCTCAGCGGCTTCCTGCAGCCGACCTCTTTGTACATGGGCAATCTGGACGGCGGGGAGCCGGAACTGCTTAAGCAAGGGCCGCAGGATTTTGACGCCAGTGGTTATCAGGTCAGCCAGCATTTCGCTACGTCAAAAGACGGTACGCGGGTGCCGTATTTCCAAATATCGGCCAAGGACATCAAACTGGACGGCAGCAACCCTACGCTGCTGTACGGTTATGGCGGGTTTGAGGTGTCGCTCACGCCGGGTTACATGGGAGCCAAGGCGCCGGCCTGGCTGGAGCGTGGAGGGGTGTACGTCGTGGCCAATATTCGCGGCGGTGGTGAGTATGGTCCAGCCTGGCATCAGGCGGCGCTTAAGCAAAACCGTCATCGTGCCTATGAGGACTTTGCCGCAGTGGCGGAGGATCTGATTGTGCGAAAAGTGACATCGTCACAACATCTGGGAGCCCGCGGCGGCAGTAACGGCGGCTTACTGGTAGGCAACATGCTGACGCTGTACCCGCAGCTGTTCGGTTGCATCGTCTGTGAAGTGCCGTTGCTGGATATGCAACGTTATACCCAGCTTTCCGCCGGGGCTTCATGGATTGCCGAATACGGCGACCCGAGCAAAGCGGAAGAGTGGGCATACATCAAGACGTTCTCGCCGTATCACAACATCAAAGCCGATGTACCTTATCCGCCGGTGCTGTTTTACACCGCCACCAGTGATGACCGGGTCAACCCGTCGCACGCGCGTAAAATGGCGGCGCGGATGCAGCAGATGGGCTACCAGCAGGCCTATTTCTATGAGAATACCGAGGGGGGGCACAGTGCGGCGGCAGACAAGCAACAGGCCGCTTTCCACGGTGCGTTGGTCAGCGAGTTCATGTGGACTAACCTGAGCGCTAAACCGAAGGTCTGAATCTCGCAGGACGAGAGATAAAAAAAGCCGGGGCAAATGATTGCCCCGGCTTTTTATTGCGATGAAAACCTCGCCGGCGATCAGTTGGCCGCAGCGGCCGCCGGTGCTTTCTTGTTGGTATCTTCAGCGGTGTCCAGCGTCATGCGGTACAGCTTCGGCGCGGTCAGCATCATCAGGATGGCGATCACGGCAGTAGCGATACCGATTTGCATAAACACGTGGCTGTAGATAGCCAGCGAAGCGTGCGCGTCGTTAACATTGCTAGGAACGGCAGTCAGACCGGCGACCTTACCGGCAATCAGCGCGGCAGCGGCGGTGGTCAGGAACCAGGAACCCATGATAAAGCCCATCAGGCGTTGTGGTACCAGTTGCGCCACCATAGCCAGGCCCAGACCGGAGATCATCAGCTCGCCGATACTCTGCAACGCGTAGCTCAGGATCAGCCAGTTAACCGAAACGATACCCTGTTCGTTGGCAAAGCTGGCACCCCACGGCAGCACCAGGAAGGCACCTGAACACAGGATCATACCGAAAGCGAACTTGTGCGGCATCGGCAGACGGTCACCCATCTTGTTATACAGCGCCGCCAGAATAGGGCTGGCCAGCATGATCCAGAACGGGTTCAGCGCCTGATATTGCTCGGGTTCGAAACCAATACCGAGGATGCTGTGTTCCACGTTGTGGATAGCGAAGAAGTTCAGCGAGGTCGGCATCTGGCTGTAGAGCACAAAGAAGACGACCGCTTCCAGCATCAACAGGAAGGCGACGATCATCTTGCGGCGCGCAGCACCGTGCAGCGCAAAGGTTTCTTTGGCGAACACAATCACGATACCGATGGAGATAATCGCCAGTGCCCAGCGGGCAATCACCTGGTTGTGCAGCAACCAGCTGGAAATGGCTACCAGAGCGACTACGCCCACCAGGACCATCAGCAGCTTTTTCACCTGCAGAGGTTTGAAGTCAGGCTTGGAACCGTGCTGTTTAACCCACTTGTGGCACACCATAAAGTTGACCAGGGTGATCAGCATGCCCACCACGCTCAGTGAGAACGCGACGCTCCAACCGTATTTCGCCGCCAGCCACGGTGTGGCCAACATGGAAAGGAAAGAACCGATATTGACGGACATATAGTACATGGTGAATGCACCGTCCAAACGCGGATCGTCTTTCTCATAGCAGGTTGACAGCAGGGAAGATGGGTTAGCCTTGAACAGGCCGCTACCCACGGCGATGGTCGCCATACCCAGGTACACCCAGAAGATTTCATGGCCGGAGTAGGCCACCATGGCGTATCCGACGGCCAGCACCAGCGCGCCCAGCACGATCACGCGCTTGGAGCCCAGTACTTTATCTCCGAGCCAGCCACCGATGGCGACAAAGCCGTACACCAGTGCGCTGAAGGAAGAGAACAGGGTAATCGAGTCGGCTTCGCTCAGGCCAAGCATTTTGACCAGATAAACCGCCATGATGCCTTGCAGGCCGTAATAGCCAAAACGTTCCCACAGCTCGATAGAGAAGATCAGGTAAAACGCCTTGGGTTGTTTGAAGGCGTTAAGACTCACGCTTTCAGGTTGTTCGCTGTTGTTGTTTGCTGTTGACACTGGTACCTCTGATTTTTCACTGCCCCGTCCCAGAGAGACGAGAAATTGCAAAAGGTGATGCAGGACTGCATCCTTCTGCGTTGTTATAGGATGGGATGACGGCGGTTAATGTTCACTATCTTTGTCAACGAGGCAAGGCGTTTGTCATATCCTGTTACATATAACGCTCGCGGAGTGAAACAACCATGTTGCAAATGTTATGCAGCATTAACGTTCGTCTTTATTTGCTTTGCCGAGTTTTTGTTTTGATTAAAAGCTATACGGAATTTAAACAGTGATATATTCTGCTGAATGGAGTTTTATTAGTCCATATCAATAGGTGGGGTGATTAATCCATTGGATTGTTGTGCATATGACGCATTTTGTAAAATTATAGAAATTTAAGAAAACGGGACTGGCGCTTGTGACGGTAATGTGATCTTTAAAACGTGAGGTTTACCGCAATTTTTAACTAATTTTTCGCTTGAAAATAAGCGGGAATTGGGTTTTCTACTGAAATCCGCGAGAACACCAAGGTTACTGCTGCTTGATATCACATTTCCGATAAAAAATAGCTCAATGGGATATGAGGAAGAGACGGGCGCGCGTTGCGCCCGGTGGCAGCGATCAGGCGTCGGGATAAACCTTCTCGTTAAACTCGCAAAGATCTTCAATGATGCAGGAACCGCAGCGCGGTTTACGTGCGATGCAGGTATAACGGCCGTGCAGGATAAACCAGTGGTGGCAATCGACCTTGAACTCGGCCGGCACCACCTTGAGCAGCTTCTCTTCAACCAGATCGACATTTTTGCCCGGAGCGAAACGGGTGCGATTGCAAACGCGGAAGATGTGGGTATCTACGGCAATGGTCGGCCAGCCAAAGGCGGTATTGAGCACCACGTTGGCGGTCTTGCGACCGACGCCAGGCAGGGCCTCCAGCGCGGCACGATCTTCCGGTACCTCGCCGCCGTGCAGTTCTAACAGCATGCGACAGGTTTTGATCACGTTCTCGGCTTTGCTGTTAAACAGACCGATAGTCTTGATGTAGTCTTTGACGCCGTCGACGCCCAGGGCCAGCAGGGCGGCCGGGGTGTTGGCCACCGGATAAAGCTTGGCGGTGGCCTTATTGACGCTGACGTCGGTCGCCTGCGCGGAGAGCAGTACGGAGATCAGCAGTTCAAACGGCGTGCTGTACACCAGTTCCGTGGTCGGCTGCGGGTTGTTGTCGCGCAGCCGGGTAAGAATTTCCAGCCGTTTTTGCTTATTCATCAGGCTTTCTCTGTCTGTCCTTGTCCCAGCGTCGGTTCAGCCAGCAAGGCTTTGGCCGTACGCGCTTTCATCCGTTCATCAATCAGGTATTTCAACGCCAACAGCAGGCCTAGGCCGATAAAGGCCCCCGGTGGCAGCATGGCCAGCAGGAACGGGCTGTCAAAGTGAACCACTTCGATGCGCAATACTTTGGCCCAGCTGCCCAGCAGCATATCGGCGCCGTCGAACAGGGTGCCGTTGCCCAGCAACTCACGCATCGCGCCAAGCGTTACCATTACGCCGGTAGCGCCCAGGCCGATTGCCAGGCCGTCCAGCGCTGACAAACCGATGGGTTTTTTAGAGGCTACCGCTTCGGCGCGGCCCACCACGATACAGTTGGTAACGATCAGGGGAATAAAGATCCCCAGCGATTGATACAGGCCAAAGGCATAGGCATTGATCAACATTTGCACGATGCTGACCGCCGCCGCGATGATCATGACGTAAATGGGAATACGCACTTCATTCGGCACCCAGCGGCGCACCGCGGAAATGGATCCGTTGGTCAGCGTCAATACCAGGGTGGTCGCCAGCCCAAGCCCGAGGGCGTTGGTCACGGTGGACGTCACTGCCAGCAGCGGGCACATCCCCAGCAGCTGTACCAGTGCGGAGTTGTTCTTCCACAACCCCTGGACAATCAGATCTTTGGCTTCACTCATTCGCTGGCTCCACACACAGGTAAGCTATCAAGTTTAGGCGGCAGCGTTTCCATATACAATGCCGTGCGCCGAACGGCGTTGACCACCGCGCGCGGTGTGATGGTGGCGCCGGTGAATTGATCGAACATACCGCCGTCTTTCTTCACCGCCCAGCGTTTATCGTCCGGGCCTTCAATTTTCTTGCCGCTGAAGAACGAAATCCAGTTCGAGATACGCAGCTCAATTTTATCGCCCAATCCAGGCGTTTCATGGTGTTCGACCACGCGGGTACCCAGCACGGTGCCGCTGAAATCAGCGCCGACCAGCAGCTGAATGGCGCCGGAATAGCCGTCCGGTGCGGTGGTTTCTACCGCGGCTGCCGTAGGTTGACCGTTTTTACGCGCCAGATACAGGCGGTGAGGGGCACCGTTGCCCAGCGCCGGATCGCTTACCAGGAAGCACTCGGTCTGCATGTCGTTGTCGTAGTGTTCCGGGGGCACCACTTGATCAAGCAGGGCTTTTTGCTGCAATGCCGCCTGGTGGGCGATGGTTTTTTGCGTCAGGCTATGCACCACCGCGGTCAGACCGGTAGTCACTGCGGCAAACACCGCCAGCGTGGTGCCATGCTTTCTCATTGAATTCAGCATCATGGCTCCTTAGCGATGGCCGTACACGCGTGGCTGCGTGTAGTGGTCGATGAGCGGTACGGTAATGTTGGCCAGCAGAACGGCGAAGGCAACGCCGTCAGGGTAGCCGCCATAAACACGGATAAGCCACACCAGCACGCCAATCAATGCGCCATAAATCAGGCGGCCTTTTGGCGTGGTGGAAGCGCTGACCGGGTCGGTAGCAATAAAGAACGCCCCCAACATGCTGGCCCCGGAGAACAGGTGGATCAGCGGCGATGCCTGCTGCAGCGGGTCAAGCCACCAGGCCAGTCCAGAGCACACGGCGATAGCTGCCAGCATGCTGAACGGGATCTGCCAGTGGATCAGGCGGCGAGCCAGCATAAACAGCCCGCCGGCCAGGAAACCGAGGTTGACCCATTGCCAACCGATACCGGCCAGAGCGCCACCAAACAGCGGCTGTTGCAACACTTGTTCGACGCTATGGCCACTGCGCAACCCGGTTTTGAAACCGTCCAGCGGGGTGGCCTGGCTGATACCGTCAATCCCCATCTGCAATTCGTGAATGGTGGCGCCCTGCGCGGTATGGCCGCTGAAGATCGCCAGCAGGGTATCCTGGAATGAAAGCGCGGTGGCTCGCAGTTCATCCGGCGGCAGCCAACTGGTCATTTGTACCGGGAAGGCGATCAGCAGCACCACATAGCCGACCATCGCCGGGTTGAACGGGTTTTGCCCGAGGCCGCCGTACAGCTGCTTGGCGATGACGATGGCAAAGAAAGTGCCGATGACAATCATCCACCAGGGGGCCAGTGGTGGCAGGCTGATGCCCAACAGCAAGGCGGTCAGCAGGGCAGAATTATCTGCCAGACGCGTGCGAACCGGCAGCTTGCGCAAGGCGAGGATAGCGCCTTCCGCCAGCAGGGCGACCAGCATCGCCAGGGCGGTTTGAATCAGAGTACCGTAGCCAAAGAACCACACCTGCGCCGCGACACCGGGAATACAAGCCAGCATGACCCACAGCATAATACGGCTGGTGCTTTGCTGGTTATGGGTGAAAGGAGAACTGGCGATGTGCAAGCCTTTGGCGGCTGTTTGTTGTACCGGCCTGAACTTCATAGAATAACTACACCTATCTTTGCCGTGCATCGGCAGGTTCAACGCGCCTCTCAGAGGAGCCGCAGGAAAAATTATAGCGCTGCATTCTACCTGAATCACTGCGAGGGTAATACGTCTTAATTGTGCGGGTATTCGGCTTTTAGCACGGGGTGTACGCGAGGGGGAAATTTCTAATGGCGCGATTAGATTTTTTTTGCCGAGAAAAGCGGGGTAGTTTGGTCAGTCAAAACAAAAATCGTCGGCATCACTGGCCGACAACAGGCGATAACCACTGGATTTGCAGGGTATTTTAGGGCCTTTTTTTCGCACAAAATAACAACTTTTGCATAATCTATGTGGGTTATTATCCCGTGTATTATTAAGTTAGTGAATGTACATTAATGACAAATGAAGATGTATTTTTTATTGAAGAACTGATTGAGTGGGTTGAGATACATCTGGAGAAACGGCCTAATCTGGACGAAGTCGCGCGTATTTCCGGCTATTCCAAGTGGCATCTGCAACGCAAGTTTAAACGCATCACCGGCATTCAGCTCGCCACCTATATCCGCTCACGTATTCTGACGCGTGCAGCGGTGGCGTTACGTATCACCCACCGTTCTATCATCGATATTTCAGACGAACTGGGCTTTGATTCCCAACAAACCTTTACCCGCATGTTCAAACAGCGTTTCGACACCACGCCCAATCGTTATCGTTCGATGGACACCTGGGATGTGAAAAACCTGATGCCGCGTTTTAGTTTCGATGCCAATTTCGCAGCCGATTATTACCCAGAAGTGAAACGCCTGACGTTGCCGGATATGCAGCTGGTGGGTTTTTCGCGCCAGTTGGATTTTGCCTCGGAAGCGGAGATCGAACATTCGTCTTGTATGGCGATGAAGGACGAAATCTTCACCGATTTCTTCCGTGGGCTGAGTGTGGATTGTCATCGGGTTTACAGCATTCATTCCGTGCGAAATCGAGATGATGACGCGTATTCGGCCACCCACATCATGGCAGTGGATCCTGAGAACAAACAGGATATTTTGTCGGGCTACCAGATCGACACTATCCCGATCGCCGGGCGTGAATATATTTCTATTAACCATCTGGGCTCTGCGAAAGAGTGTTCGCAGTTCTTTGCCTATCTGATCACCCACGTGATGCCGGGGCTGCGTAATGAAGTGAAAGGGAGCGTGGAGATGGAAATAATTCAAACCAAGGAGCGGAATCAGGATTCGAAGATGCGCCAGATTGACGTTGATTATACCTATCTGATTTCTATTGATTAGGGCGTGACTCCAAGGGCTGGGACCATTGGAACGCGCCCTGTATTACGAACCGCCTGTTTGGTCCACCAACCCTCACATCTCACGCCTTGCTGCGTGCTCAAGTGGTCGCCAGCGGCGCTCACGCATTATTGAGTGAAACAGCCAGGGCCGCCTTGCGTTTTGCAAGGCGCCGCTTCCGCTACTCTTTATCGTTTTCCGCCGTCGCCAGGTTTTGCTCGGCCTTTTTAGCTTTGACGCGTGCAATAGCCGCCGCAACCGCCGCCTTGCGCGGATCTTCTTCCTGTACGGCAGCTACCGGTTCTGCCGGCGATTCAACAGTTTCGGCCTGCTGCGCGGCTTTCTTGGCTTTAGCACGTGCAATAGCCGCCGCAACCGCCGCCTTGCGTGGATCTTCTTCCTGCACGGCAGCTGCTGGTTCCGTCGGCGATTCAACCGTTTCGGCCTGCTGCGCGGCTTTCTTGGCTTTAGCGCGAGCGATGGCCGCCGCAACCGCCGCCTTGCGCGGATCTTCTTCCTGCACGGCAGCTGCTGGTTCCGTCGGCGATTCAACCGTTTCGGCCTGCTG
Organism: Serratia sp. GW822-FHT06E05; assembly: GCF_058799445.1. NCBI lineage: Bacteria > Pseudomonadati > Pseudomonadota > Gammaproteobacteria > Enterobacterales > Yersiniaceae > Serratia > Serratia sp. GW822-FHT06E05. The sequence goes on along the minus strand of NZ_JBXALM010000001.1, from coordinate 550,354 downwards.
CGCAGCTTTCTTGGCTTTGACCCGTGCCAATGCAGCAGCCACGGCTGCCTTGCGCGGATCTTCTTCCTGCACGGCAGTGGCTGGCTCCGTCGGCGACTCAACGCTATCGGCCTGCTGCGCAGCTTTCTTGGCTTTAACCCGTGCCAATGCAGCGGCCACGGCTGCCTTGCGCGGATCTTCTTCTTGCGCCACAGCAGCTATCGGTTCAGCAGGCGTTCCAACTGCGCCGGCTTGCTGAGCTTCTTTCTTGGCTTTAACCCGGGCTAACGCAGCAGCAACTGCAGCCTTACGCGGATCTTCGCCCTCGACAGCAGGAGACGTCGCTGGGGTGGCAGCCGCATCTTGCTGAGCACGACGTTCACGCGCCTGCGCTTTGCGGGCTTCGCGGGCGGCGATCATCTCGCTATTGTCCGGTGTCTCGCCGCTGATGGTTCCGGTTGCCGGCGCGGCATTTTTACTGCGCACGCGGGCCAGGGCGGCTTGTACCGCATCCTGATCGCCGTCTGTCAATTTGACGGCCGCTTTCTTGTGACGTTCTTCGCGCGCCAGTTTTTCACGTTCCAGACGGGCCAATTTGGCTTCGTAACGGGCCTTGGCTTCGGCGGTGCGCGCGGCTTCCTGATCGATGGCTTTGATTTCGGCCTTTTCCTGGCGGTAGTACTGCACCAGCGGAATATTGCTGGGGCATACAAAGGCGCAAGCACCGCACTCAATGCAGTCGAACAGGTTATGCTTGCGGGCTTTTTCGTGTTCTTCGCCACGGCTGAACCAGTAAAGCTGCTGTGGCAACAGGCCCGCCGGGCAGGCATCAACGCATAAACCGCAGCGAATACAAGACTGTTCAGGTTCTTGTGGCGCCATTTCACTGACGGAAGGGGCCAGAATACAGTTGCTGATCTTAACGATCGGCACGTTCAGCGCGGGCAGGGTGAAGCCCATCAGCGGGCCGCCCATGACCACCATTTGTTGGGCCTGCGGCTGGAAACCGGCAAAGTTCAGCAGGTGCTGCACCGGGGTGCCGATGCGCGCCCACAGATTACCCGGTTGGCTAAGGGCTTCACCGGTAAGGGTGACCACGCGTTCGATCAAGGGTTCGCCGTCGACAATGGCGCGCTTAATGGCAAAGGCAGTCCCGACGTTTTGCATCAGCACGCCGATAGCGGAGGAGTGTTTGCCGTGCGGCACTTCCTTGCCGATCAGGATCTTGGTGAGCTGTTTGGCGCCGCCGGAAGGATATTTGGTTGGGATCACCCGCAGCGAGATGCCCGGTTGATCGCGCAACGCCAGTTTTAACGCTTCGATCGCTTCGGGCTTATTGTCCTCGATGCCGATCAGCGTCACTTTCGGCTGCAGCAGGTGGCGCAGGATCTGCGTGCCTTCGATCACTTGGTCGGCATGCTCCTGCATCAAACGGTCATCGGCGGTGATATAAGGCTCGCATTCCGCGGCATTGAGGATCAGGGTTTCTACCCCGTTCATGCCACCCTGCAGCTTGCTGGCGGTAGGGAAACCTGCGCCACCCAACCCGGCGATGCCGGCCTGATGAATCCGCTGGATCAGTTCGCCGGTAGGCAGTTGACGGTAATCCGCCACCGGTGCGCGTTCGCACCAACGGTCTTCGCCATCCGGCTGAATAATTACGCACAGCTCTGCCAGCCCTGAAGGGTGAGCGGTGATATGCGGTTTGATGGCGTTGATGGTGCCGGAGGTCGGCGCATGCACCGGTACGGTACGGCCACGGCCCACGGTCAGCGGCTGGCCTTTCAGCACGTGCTCGCCGACGTTGACGCACAATTCGCCTTCCGGTCCCAAATGCTGTTGCAAGGGGATGACAAAGGTGTCGGGCAGCGGGGCGGTACGCAGCGGTACGCCGCTGGACTGGGTTTTCATTTCCGGGGGATGGATCCCGCCGTCGAAATCCCAAATCCGGTCTTTTTTGAAGGCGGCGAACAAATTAAGCATGTTGCTCCACGTGGATCACTTGCACCGGGATCGTCTTCATATCCCACTTCCAGTTGGCGGTAGTGGTGGCGACCGGTTTCATTTCAATACAATCGGTAGGGCACGGCGCGACGCACAGGTCGCAGCCGGTACAAAGATCGGTAATCACGGTGTGCATGGCGCGCGTGGCACCCACTATTGCGTCCACCGGACAGGCCTGAATGCACTTGGTGCAGCCGATGCAGTTGGCTTCATCGATATAAGCGACCTGACGCACCGGCTCGGCGGCGGCTTCGCTGCCCAGCGGCTGCGGCTCGACGTTGAGCAGTTCGGCTAATTTCAGCATCACTTGCTCGCCGCCGGGGGCACATTTGTTGATCATCTCACCGTTGGCCACCGCCTCGGCGTAAGGGCGGCAACCGGGGTAACCGCACTGGCCGCATTGGCTCTGCGGCAGGATCTCATCGACCTGCTCGGCCACCGGATCTTCTTCCACTTCAAAGCGGCGCGCGGCGAAGCCCAGCACCAGCCCGAACAACAGGCCGAGGGCGCTGAGCGCAGCAATCGCAATCCATAACGCGGTCATTAGAATTTCACCAGCCCGGTAAAGCCCATAAAGGCCAGAGACATCAACCCGGCAGTGATCAACGCGATGGAAGAACCACGAAATGGCGCAGGCACGTCGGCAACCGCCAGACGCTCACGGATCGCGGCGAACAGCACCATCACCAGCGAGAAGCCGGCGGCGGCGCTGAAGCCATAAACCGCAGACTGCAGGAAGTTGTAGCCGAGGTTAACGTTAAGCAACGCAACGCCAAGCACCGCGCAGTTGGTGGTGATCAGCGGCAGGAAGATGCCCAGCAAGCGATACAGTGCCGGGCTGGTTTTGCGTACCACCATCTCGGTAAATTGCACCACGACGGCGATCACCAAAATAAATGACAGGGTGCGCAGATACACCAGATCCAACGGAACCAGGATAAAGGTGTTGATCACCCAGGCGCTGACGGAGGCCAGCGTCATGACAAAGGTAGTAGCCATGCCCATGCCGATGGCGCTTTCCAGTTTCTTGGAAACGCCGAGGAACGGGCACAGGCCGAGGAACTTCACCAGGACGAAGTTGTTCACCAGTACGGTGCCGACAAACAGGAGCAGGTATTCGGTCATTGCGATGCCTAAAAAAATAAAAGCCGCCTATTATCGGGAATTGGCGGCCTGACCACAACACAGTGATAGCAAGGTTATTGCTATTTTCGCCCTTTTTTGGCGAAAATTTACACAATCATACGCACAAAACGTGCCACAACGCGCCTAGCGCTCGGTAAAGGTCCCTTTGACCCGCTTGGAACGCTTCATATAAGGCACCAACAATGCCGCCATCAGCAGGGGCCAACCCAGGCTGCGTACGGCCAGCTCATCCGGCACCGGCGCAAAGGCAAAGGCTTTCACCGCCAGCAGTACGGTAATCAGCAACCACAGCAGGAAAAACTTGGGGAAGCGTTGCGAACGATGGCAGAACAGCCACAGCAGCCACAGCGTAAAGCACCACATTGCCATCGTGGTCAGCACTGAAAAATACCACTGTAGGCTAAACGCCTGAGCGTTGGTCAGCAGGTATTCGCGCGATTCCGGCATGAAAATCGCCATGGCATACAGAAGCAGCATCAGGCTGGCGCTAAGCAGGGTGACGATCAGATAGGACATCGGGGCCAGCAACCAACCGCCAATACGGTTGTAATCAGCTTGAGACATAAACGGCTTCCTGGGTAAGACATGATTCAATGTGACAGCCGCATAGCTTAGCGGGTAATGCGGGCTTCGTCATCAATATCAAGCGGATGGTCGGCGCCAGGAGGCCGGTGCAGCACGTTTGGCTACCGACGGCATGATAAGCCGCCGGTAGCAGGCCGATTAACGGCGATTAAGCTGATAGTAGGCTTCGTTCCAGCGCAGCTCATTTTTGAACGCCGGGAGGCTGGTATTGTGGTCGATCGTCACAAACTCGATGTTATGCATCTCGGCGTAAAGTCGCAGCAGGTCGGCATCCAACGCCTGTGAGAACACGGTATGGTGTGCACCACCCGCCAGGATCCAGGCTTCGGCAGCGGTGGCAAGCGTTGGCTGAGCCCGCCAGATGGCGCGCGCCACCGGCAGTTTGGGCAACGGATGCGGTTGTTCCACGGTGTCCACCTGATTGACCAGCAGGCGGAATCGGTCGCCCAGGTCGATCAGGCTGGCATTGATCGCCGGACCGGCCGGGGTGGAGAAAATCAGCCGTGCCGGATCCGCCTTGCCGCCGATACCCAGCGGTTGTATATCCAACAGCGGTTTTTGTTCTTTGGCGATCGATGGGCAAACCTCCAGCATGTGCGAACCGACCACCAAATCGTTGCCCGATTGGAAATGGTAGGTGTAATCCTCCATGAATGAGGTACCGCCTTCCAGTCCCTGCGCCATCACTTTCAGGATGCGCAACAGCGCGGCGGTTTTCCAGTCGCCTTCGCCGCCGAAGCCGTAACCCTGCTGCATCAGGCGTTGTACCGCCAGCCCCGGTAACTGCTTCATGCCGTGCAAGTCTTCAAAATTGGTGGTGAAGGCCTGGAAGTTACCCTGTTCGAGGAAGCGCTTCATGCCTAATTCGATTCGCGCCGCGTCGAGCAGGTTTTCACGCTTTTCCCCGTTGATTTGCGCCGCATCGCTCAAGACGTAGCGGGTTTCGTATTCTTCAATCAGCGTATCCACATCGCCACGGCTGACCTCATTGATCACGCTGACCAAATCACCGATGCCATAGGCATTCACCGAATAGCCGAATTGGATCTGCGCCCCGACTTTGTCACCCTCGGTCACGGCGACCTCACGCATGTTGTCGCCGAAGCGGGCCACCTTCAACTGCTGGCTGGCCTGTTTGGCGTTGGCTGCACGCATCCACTGCGCAATGCGCCGGTGCGCTTCGGGGTCTTGCCAATGGCCGGCTATCACGCTGTGCTGCTGACGCATACGGGCGCCAATAAAGCCAAATTCGCGGCCACCGTGTGCGGTCTGATTGAGGTTCATAAAGTCCATGTCCATGCTGTCCCACGGGATCTGAGCGTTGAACTGGGTATGGAATTGCAACAGCGGCTTATGAAGGATCGACAGTCCGGCGATCCACATTTTGGCCGGCGAAAAGGTGTGCAGCCAGGCCATGATGCCGATGCACTGTGGCTGATAGTTGGCGTCGCGGCACAGGGCGGTGATTTCATCCGGCGTGGTCACCAGCGGTTTCAGCACCAGTTTTACCGGCAATCCGGCCTCACGGTTGAGATTTTCCACCACCTGCTCGGCGTGTGCCTTGACCTGTTGCAGGGTGTGCGGGCCGTACAGGTGCTGGCTGCCGATGGCGAACCAGACTTCGCGCTGCTTGAATGCGTCCATGGAGACTCCTGAATTGTCATGTCGAAATGGGGGTTCAGCAGGCTGAACCGGCGTTAGGGGCATAGCGTGGCTCGGCGGCCTGGCACCATTGCTGATAGCGTTGATAAAGCTGTTGGTAGCGGGCGACGCGCTGCGGATTCGGCTGGAGAGTGCGTTCGATGCCGCAGGCCATGTGGCGTTGCGCTTCGGGCACGCTGCGGAAATGACCGGCCGCCACCGCGGCGAAGATAGCCGCCCCCAGCGCGCAACATTGGTCTGAAGCCACGATCTGCAGCGGTCGGTTCATCACGTCGGCGCAGACCTGCATGATCGCCGGTGATTTACGCGCAATCCCCCCCAGCGCCAGTACGTTGTCCACCGGAATAGACTGCTGCTCAAAACACTCCATGATGGCGCGGGCACCGAAGGCGGTAGCGGCGATAAAGCCACCGAACAGCGTCGGCGCATCGGTGCCGAGGTTTAGATCGGCGATCACGCCTTTCAGACGTTGATTGGCATAGGGCGTGCGGCGGCCGTTAAACCAGTCCAGTACCACCGGCAGATGATCCAGTGACGGTTTATCGACCCAGGCCTCGGTCAGCGCGGCCAGCATGCCGGCTTCTATCTGTTGCAATTGCGGCTGCAGCTGCGGTTGGCTTTTTGCCGCTTCGCGCAGCGGCCAGCTCAGCAGGCGGCCGAACCAGGCGTACATATCGCCAAAGGCGGACTGTCCTGCTTCCATGCCGATTAATCCCGGCACCACGCTGCCGTCAACCTGGCCGCAAATGCCCTCGATGGCACGCCCGTCCACCCGCTGGCGATCGGCGATCAAGATGTCGCAGGTAGAGGTGCCAATCACCTTCACCAGGGTATAAGGCTGGGCTCCGGCCCCCACTGCGCCCATATGGCAGTCGAAGGCGCCGCCTGACAGCACCACCGTGGTTGGCAATCCGAGGCGTGCGGCCCATTCGGCACTCAGTGCGCCGACCGGCAGCTCGGCGGTGTGGCAGTCGTCAAACAGCGGGGAGGGCAAATGCTCAACCAGTAAGGGATCGAGTGCGGCAAAAAAGGGTTTTGGCGGCAGGCCGCCCCAGTCGGGGTGCCACAAGGTTTTGTGGCCTACGCTACAACGTCCGCGTTTTAACTGCTGTGGGGCGGTGGTCCCGGACAGTAACGCCGGCACCCAATCGCACAGCTCTACCCAGGAAGCCGCCGCCTGACGTACCTCGGCGTCCCGTCGCGTGACGTGCAGAATTTTGGCCCAGAACCATTCGGAAGAGTACACGCCGCCGATATAGCGGGAATAATCGGGGAATTCGCCGCTGCGGCAGAGCCGATTGATGGCATCCGCTTCTTCGAGAGCCGTGTGATCTTTCCACAGCACAAACATGGCGTTTGGGTTGTCGGCAAATTCTGGCCGCAGCGCCAACACCTGGCCCTGCTGGTCGATCGGCGCAGGGGTGGAGCCGGTCGAGTCGACGCCGATACCCACGACCTGCAGCCGTTGCGCCGGGGTCATGCGCTGCACCAGACTGACCATCGCCTGTTCCATGGCTTCAATATAGTCGAGCGGATGATGACGAAAGCGATTCTCCGACGCATTGCAAAACTCACCGCGCTGCCAGCGAGGGTAATAAACCACTTCGGTATCCAGCTCCGCACCGTTTTGGCAGTCGACCGCCAACGCCCGCACCGAGTCGCTGCCGAAGTCCAATCCCAGGGCAATAGCACCTGCCGTCATGATGTTGACTCCTGATGTGTTAATACGCTGTGACAACCATAGGAGCCGAAGCGCTGGGCAGGTGAGGAGCCATTGGCTGGAAGTATGCACTTTTCTGCTTCCCACAGTGGTTTTGTGACGGCTGTCATAAGTTAACGCTTGGCGAAATTCGCTAAATATATGCACATATCTGCTGTATTCCACGGATGTGATAGCGCTCTACATTTCAGCAACAAATACCCGCTAAAACTTAAGCCGTCTTACCCCGGCTGTAAGGCAATGCCGCGAGATAAGCGCTACACCTACAGCCATTACTCTAATGATAACGTTTTCACCGCGAGCGGGTTTCGTCGCCACAGAGAACAAAATAGCGGAGAGCATCATGCATAAATTCACTAAGGCGCTGGCGACACTGGGGCTGGCGGCCGTTATGTCACATTCGGCTATCGCCGAGACCATGAAGCTGGGTTTTTTGGTCAAGCAGCCGGAAGAACCCTGGTTCCAGACCGAATGGAAATTTGCCGATAAGGCCGGTAAGGATCTCGGCTTTGAGGTGATTAAAATCGCGGTGCCGGACGGCGAGAAGACCCTGAACGCCATCGACAGCCTGGCGGCCAGCGGGGCCAAAGGATTTGTCATCTGCACGCCGGATCCGAAATTGGGCTCGGCGATCGTCGCCAAGGCGCGCAGTTACAATCTGAAAGTGATCGCGGTGGACGACCAGTTCGTTACCGCCAAAGGCAAGCCTATGGACAGCGTGCCGCTGGTGATGATGGCCGCCACCAAAATCGGCGAACGCCAGGGGGAAGAGCTGTGGAAAGAGCTGAACAAGCGCGGCTGGAAGCTGCCGGATACCGCGGTGATGGCCATTACCGCCGATGAACTGGACACGGCCCGTCGCCGCACCGGCGGTTCTATTGCCGCGTTGAAAGCCGCCGGTTTCCCGGAAAAGCAGATTTACCGGGTACCGACCAAATCCAACGATATCCCAGGAGCGTTCGACGCCGCCAACTCAATGCTGGTGCAGCATCCTGAAGTGAAAAACTGGCTGATTGTCGGCATGAACGACAACACCGTGCTCGGCGGCGTGCGCGCTACCGAAGGCCAGGGGTTTAAGGCGCCGAACGTGATTGGCATCGGGATCAACGGGGTGGATGCGGTCAGTGAGCTGTCCAAGGCGCAGGCCACCGGCTTCTACGGTTCGCTGCTGCCTAGCCCGGACATTCACGGTTACAAGAGCATCCAGATGCTGCATGACTGGGTCGAAAAAGGGGTAGAACCGCAAAAATTCACCGAAGTGACCGACGTGGTGCTGATCACGCGCGACAACTTTAAAACCGAACTGCAGAAGAAAGGCCTGATGTAATTACCGGGCCGCCCACAGCATGTTGTCGGGCGGCATTTTTAACTGCAGGAGGAAAACACTATGACTACCGCGCTGCCGTATCTGGCGTTTAAAGGCATAGGTAAAACTTTCCCAGGGGTGAAGGCGCTGGATGACATCAGTTTCAGCTGTCAGGCCGGGCAGATCCACGCGCTGATGGGGGAAAACGGTGCCGGGAAATCCACGCTGCTGAAAATCCTCAGCGGCAACTATTCACCTACTCAGGGAGAAATTCAGCTGCAGGGGCGTTCGGTCACCTTCGCCAACACTACCGACGCGCTGGATGCCGGGGTGGCAATCATCTACCAGGAGCTGCATCTGGTGCCGGAAATGACCGTGGCGGAGAACATTTATCTCGGTCAACTGCCGACCAGGCGCGGGCTGGTGGATCGCAAACTGCTGCGTTACGAGTCCCGGCTTCAACTGGAGCATCTCGGGCTGGATATCGATCCGGATACGCCATTGAAATACCTGTCGATCGGCCAGTGGCAAATGGTGGAAATCGCCAAAGCGCTGGCGCGCAACGCCAAGGTAATCGCGTTTGACGAGCCCACCAGTTCGCTGTCCGCCCGGGAGATCGAACAGCTGTTCCGAGTGATCCGCGAATTGCGCGCTGAAGGGCGTGTGATCCTGTATGTCTCACACCGCATGGAGGAGATTTTTGCCCTCAGCGACGCCATCACGGTGTTCAAAGATGGCCGCTATGTGCGCACCTTTGACGATATGCGTCAGGTTGATAATGCCCAGTTGGTGCAGGCGATGGTGGGGCGCGATCTCGGTGACGTCTACGGCTATCAACCGCGTGAACTGGGGCCGGTGCGTTTGGCGCTCCAGGGGTTGCAAGCGCCCGGCGTGAAAACGCCGATCGATCTGAGCGTGCGTGCCGGGGAGATCGTCGGGTTGTTCGGCCTGGTCGGCGCCGGCCGCAGCGAGCTGATGAAGGGGATCTTTGGCGCCACGAGGGTCAGTGCCGGGCAACTGATGCTGGATGGGCAGGCGCTCGCCATTCGCTCGCCAATAGACGCTATTCGTGCCGGCATCATGCTGTGTCCGGAAGACCGCAAGGCGGACGGTATTATCCCGGTGCATTCGGTACGCGACAATATCAACATCAGCGCGCGGCGGAACAGTGTCCGCGCGGGTTGTCTGATCGACAACGGTTGGGAGGCCAGCAACGCCGAGCATCATATACGTGCGTTGAATATCAAAACCCCAAGCGCCGAGCAGCTAATTATGAATCTGTCCGGCGGCAACCAGCAGAAGGCGATTCTGGGGCGTTGGCTGTCGGAAGACATGAAGGTGATCCTGCTGGATGAACCGACACGCGGCATCGACGTTGGCGCTAAGCACGAGATTTATAACGTGATTTACCAACTGGCGCAGCGCGGCATCGCGGTGCTGTTCGCTTCCAGCGATCTGCCCGAAGTCCTGGGGCTGGCGGACCGTATCCTGGTGATGCGGGAAGGGGCCCTGTCCGGTGAGTTACTCCATGATGACGCCAGCGAGGAAAAAGCCCTCAGCCTGGCGATGCTGCGCACCCCCGAGATTGCCCTCGATACCGCTGCGGCGGTGGCCTGAAAGTGAAGGAGAAAGAGATGTCGACCATAACGACCGATTCTGTGAAAAACCGCAGCGGCCAGGGGCTGGCGCGGATTTGGGACAGCTACGGCATGCTGGTGGTGTTCGCGGTACTGTTTATCGCCTGCGTGCTGTTTGTGCCTAATTTCGGCTCATTTATCAATATGAAAGGGCTGGGGTTGGCGATATCCATGTCCGGCATGGTGGCCTGCGGCATGCTGTTTTGTCTGGCCTCCGGCGACTTTGATCTGTCAGTCGCGTCGGTGATCGCCTGCGCCGGGGTCACTACCGCGGTTGTGATCAATATGACCGAAAGCCTGTGGATCGGCGTGGGCGCCGGTTTGCTGCTGGGAATGGTCTCCGGGTTGATCAACGGTTTTGTTATCGCCCGGCTGAAAATCAACGCGCTGATCACCACCCTGGCCACCATGCAGATATTCCGCGGGTTGGCGTACATCATTTCCGACGGGAAAGCGGTAGGCATTGAAGACGAGCGCTTCTTTACGTTGGGTTATGCCAACTGGCTGGGGTTGCCCGCGCCCATTTGGATCACCGTAGCCTGTCTGATCCTGTTCGGCTTCCTGCTCAATAAAACCACCTTTGGCCGCAATACGCTGGCGATTGGCGGTAACGAGGAGGCGGCCAGACTGGCCGGGGTGCCGGTGGTACGCACCAAGATTGTGATCTTTATGCTGTCCGGGCTGGTTTCAGCCGCTGCCGGCATCATTCTGGCTTCGCGTATGACCAGCGGCCAGCCAATGACCTCGATCGGCTATGAGCTGATCGTGATCTCCGCCTGCGTACTGGGTGGGGTTTCGTTGAAAGGTGGTATCGGTAAAATCTCCTACGTCATCGCCGGCATCTTGATCCTCGGCACGGTGGAAAACGCCATGAACCTGCTGAACATCTCACCGTTCTCGCAGTATGTGGTGCGCGGCGTGATCTTGCTGGCGGCGGTGATTTTTGACCGTTACAAGCAGCAGGCCAAACGTCGGATTTAGAAAATCGGCAACCGTGTTCACAGTTCTGTTATCGGCTCAGGCAGTTCTCTGCCGGGCCGATACACTTGTTCAGGATAGTTCTATCAGCCGTTCCGGGAGGACAGATGTACCATCGCATGGCACAGGAACCGCAGCCGAACCCGCTGTTGCCGGGTTACACCTTTAACGCCTATCTGGTGGCGGGGTTAACGCCCATCATGGCGGACGGCCCGCTGGATTTCTTTATCGATCGCCCCGGCGGCATGAAGGGCTATATTCTCAACCTGACCATCAAGGGCCAGGGCAAGGTGTTCGACGGCGAAGACACCCTTTACTGCAATCCTGGCGATCTGCTGCTGTTTCCCCCCAAGGCGGCGCATTACTATGGGCGTTCGCCGGACAGCGACTGCTGGTATCACCGCTGGGTGTATTTCCGGCCGCGAGCCTACTGGGCCGACTGGCTGGAATGGCACAGCAAAACCCATGAGGTCGGGCGTTTAACTTTACCGAACAATAATTTACTGCTGGAGTTCGACCGGCTGTTCGCCAATATCGAGCAAACGCAGCGTTCCGGCCGGCGTTTCGCCGAAGAGTTGGGGATGAACCTGCTGGAGCGCTTGCTGCTGCGCGCGATGGAAGAAGATCCGCTCAGCCCACAGAAAATCATGGATCCCCGGGTGATAGAGGCATGCCAGTTTATTACCGGTAATCTGGCCGGTGAGTTGCGCATCGACGAAGTGGCGCGCCATGTCTGCCTGTCGCCTTCGCGGCTGACGCATCTGTTCCGTGAGCAGGTGGGTATCAATATTCTGCGCTGGCGCGAAGATCAGCGGGTGATCCGCGCCAAGCTGCTGCTGCAGACCACCCAGGAGTCGATTGCCACCATCGGCCGGGTGGTGGGTTATGACGATCAGCTCTATTTTTCCCGCGTATTCCGCAAACGGGTCGGGGTCAGCCCGAGCGATTTTCGCCGCCGTAGTCTGGAGATAAACTATCCGGCCAGGAATCAGCGTGAGACGCCTTATGCTGTGGCTACAAATTAACATTACATTTACTTCTTGTTCCCGCCAGCGTCATGGTGTCAAATCTGACTGGTCTATTGCGAGCCAGTAAGAGGAAACACCATGGCAGAAAAAATTCGGGTTGGGCTGGTCGGTTACGGCTATGCCAGTAAAACCTTTCATGCGCCGCTGATTGTCGGCACCCCAGGCGTAGAGCTGGCTGCGGTTTCCAGCAGCGATGCCGGCAAAGTGCACGCAGACTGGCCATCGATGACGGTAGTCAGCGATCCGCAGGCGCTGTTTAACGACCCCTCTATCGATCTGATCGTCATTCCTACACCCAACGATACCCATTTCCCTCTGGCGCAGCAGGCAATGGCGGCCGGCAAGCACGTGGTGGTGGACAAACCTTTCACCGTGACGTTGTCACAGGCGCAGCAACTGGAGCAGCAAGCGCAGCAGAGCGGCAAGCTGCTGTCGGTGTTCCACAATCGCCGCTGGGACAGCGATTTTCTGACGCTCAAGGCATTGTTGAAAGAAGGCGCGCTTGGTGAGGTGGTTTATTTCGAGTCTCATTTCGATCGTTTCCGCCCGGAAGTGCGTCAGCGCTGGCGCGAGCTGGGCGGTGCCGGTAGCGGCATCTGGTACGATTTGGGGCCGCATCTGATCGATCAGGCACTGCAACTGTTCGGCAAACCGGAAACGCTGTTTGTCGATCTGGGTGAACTGCGTCCGGGTGCACAATCGGTGGACTATTTCCACGCGATATTGAACTACGGCAAACGCCGGGTCGTTCTGCATGGTACCGTGCTGGCCGCGGCGGAAACCGCACGTTATATCGTGCACGGGACTCAGGGTAGCTTTATCAAGTTTGGGCTGGATCCGCAGGAAGACCGCCTCAAAGTGGGCGAGCGTCTGCCGCAGGCCGACTGGGGTTACGACATGCGTGATGGTGTAGTGACATTGTCACGTGATGGGGTGCTGGCTGAAAAACCTTTGCTCAGCATTCCAGGCAATTACCCAGCCTATTACGCGGCTGTCCGCGATGCGATTAACGGTGAGGGTGAAAACCCGGTCACGGCTGCTGACGCCATCAAAGTGATGGAAATGATCGAGCTAGGGATTGAATCTGCGAAACAACAAAAGGCGTTGCCGGTAGTCTGACCGCGGCGTTTTATTCTCAGGGTTCGGCGTGCCGAACCCGTCTTACTCCTCGAGGGATCCTGACCCATGTCCTGGTTGCAGCGTCTGCGCATTGATAAATTTTTGCTGGTATTGATTCTGGTGGTGATTGTCGCTTCGGTTTTCCCCTGCGAAGGCAGATGGGCAACCTTTTTTGAGCATCTGACCACCGCGGCTATCGCGCTGTTGTTCTTTATGCACGGTGCCAAGCTGTCTCGTGAGGCGATCATCGCCGGCATGGGGCACTGGAAGCTGCATTTGGTGGTGTTTCTCAGCACCTTTGCGCTGTTCCCGCTGCTGGGGCTGGCGATGAACCTGATGGTGCCGGGTTTGATGACACCGACGGTTTATCTGGGCTTCCTGTATCTGTGCGCACTGCCGGCGACCGTTCAGTCCGCGATTGCCTTTACTTCGGCGGCGGGTGGTAACGTGGCGGCCGCGGTGTGCAGTGCTTCGGCATCCAGCATTCTCGGTGTTTTCCTCTCGCCGCTGCTGGTCGGGGCGCTGATGCATACTCAGGGCGGTAATACTGATGTGTTGCACGCCATAGGTTCAATCATTTTGAAACTGATGGTGCCCTTTGTGGTTGGGCATTTGGCCCGGCCGTTAATTGGCAAATGGGTCGACCGTCACCGCAAGCTGATCAATCTCACTGACCGTTCATCGATTCTGCTGGTAGTGTATACCGCTTTTAGCGCTGCGGTGGTGGAAGGGATTTGGCACAAGATTGACGGCTGGTCGCTGTTGACCATTTTAGTGATGTCGCTGGTGTTGCTGACGGTGGTGCTGATTATCAACACCTATGCCGCGCGCTGGCTGGGGTTCAATACCGCCGACGAGATCACCATCGTGTTCTGTGGTTCGAAAAAGAGCCTGGCGAACGGCATCCCGATGGCCAACGTGCTGTTCCCGGCGGCGGCGGTGGGTGCCATGGTGCTGCCGTTGATGATTTTCCATCAGGTGCAGTTAATGGTGTGTGCCGTACTGGCGCAGCGTTACGCGCGTAAAACGGCCAAACAACGCGCAGAAGCAGGCGCGTTGACCGCGAAATGAAATAAATAAAAAGGGCGCTTGGCACGCCCATTTTCACTTAGCCCTGCACTTTATCGCGCAGCGCCTGTTTTTCCTGTTCGCTGAGGAACGCCATTTTCAGGCCGTTTTCCTGGGCGGTGCGGATTTCAGCTGGCGTCAGGCCGGCTTGCGGTGCCGCCACGCGGTATTCGTGTTCAATTTCAATGCCCTGTACGGCCGGGTCATCGGTATTGATCGACGCCATAACGCCGTGGCGCAGGAACTTCGCCAGCGGATGCTGCGCCAGAGAAGGCACGGTGCTGGTCTGAATGTTGGACGTCAGACAGGATTCGATACCGATGCCATGCTCGGCCAGGAAGTCCATCAGTGCCGGATCCTCAATCGCTTTCACGCCATGGCCAATACGTTCGGCACCCAGTTCGCGGATCGCCTGCCAGATGCTTTCCGGACCCGCGGCTTCACCTGCGTGTACGGTGATGCGCAGGCCGGCGTCGCGGGCGCGGTTGAAGTGGCTGAGGAACAGGCTGCCAGGGAAGCCGAGTTCGTCGCCGGCCAGATCCAGTGCGGTAATACCGTCGCGGTGCGCCAGCAGGCCTTCCAACTCTTGTAAACAGGCCGCTTCGCCGAAGGTACGGCTCATGATGCCGATCAGGCGTACATCAATACCCAAATCGCGCGAACCGGAACGAACGCCGTCAATCACGGCTTCCACCACCCCAGCCACCGGCAACTGATGTTTCATCGCCATGTAATACGGCGAGAAGCGCAGTTCGGCATAGTGCAGACCGGCATTGGCCGCATCCTCGACGTTTTCGTAGGCGACCCGGCGGCAGGCGTCCAGATCGCCCAGCACCGCTACGCCCCAGTCCAGCTTCTGCAGAAAGCTGACCAGATTCGGTTCGGTGTGAGTGATTTGCACGTGCGGACGCAGCGCCTCCAGTTCGTTGGCGGGCAGGGCAAGGTTAAACTGACGGCCCAGGTCAAGAATGGTTTGCGCACGGATATTGCCGTCAAGATGACGGTGGATGTCGGTCAAGGGGAGGCGTGGGTCAATCATGATGTGCACTCGTTATTTTGTTGTAGGTAAAGTGCAGATCAGTATAAAAACAAAATGATGAAAATTGCCATTGTGTTGCATAAAAAAGTGACGACAATCACATTAATGTTGCTGGTTGCTGCATTTATGCGCTAAAGCGGGAGCGTGGCACTCCCGCATTGATGTCGGTAACAGAGCTTATCCGACCCTCAGTTTTGCGATGTTTTTTTCCTGGTTATCGCCGACGCCGTGTTGCGCCAGCCAGTGGTTAACCCTGCCGATGTCCAGCGGTTGTGCCTGCTCGATACGCAACACCGGGCCCAGGGCCATCGGCATGGCGCGATCGGCCAGCGCCCGCAGTTCGGGTAAGTACTCCGCACCGGGGTGGCCTTTGGGACGCTGGCCGGTACGGGCGGCGTAGCGTTCTGCGGCCAGTTCACCGGATATTTGGTTCCACACCTCCAAAGCTTGCGTCACGCCCGCTTCGCGCAGGTACTGGCGTAGCTGTTCTCTGGACTGAAAGCCAAACCAGGCGTCGATGACATAGATGCAACGCAGGGGCGCCTGCGCCACCATTGACCAGATAGCCTGGTATGCGGCATAACCCAACTGACGGTTCAGTTCGCGGTTTATGTTATCCAGGCGTGCCATAAAAGGTTCTTTGATACCGTCGAGGGAGAGATATGGCAGATCAAAATGGTGCGCCAGCGCGCGGGCAACGGTGCTTTTACCGGAAGCCGGAACGCCATTGACCAAAATAACGGTTTTACCGTCGCTATCTGTCGAAGTCATAATATTTCCACCACCTCTTGCCAGAGTTTTGCGGCGCGTAACCGCTCGAGCCGCGGCTTGTTATCCAGCAAATCCACAATCGCGCGGATGCCTTCCTCAATGTGGCTGTTACTGTCGGTCGCCCCGAACAGGATCACGATGTCGGCCTCTTCACTGTCTTCGAAGGCGATCGGCTGCTCCAGCAGCACCATGCTGAAACAGTTTTTGATCACGCCGCATTCTGGGCGCGCATGGGGAATGGCAATGCCTTCGTCGAATACGTAATAAGCCCCATGGGCCAGCGTATTGCTGATCACCGCCTGATAATAGGATGCGTGAATATAACCGTTTTCGACCAGGGGCCGGGCTGCCAGCTCAATCACCTTCTTCCAGTCGGTTTCCTGCACGCCGACCTGTATCGCACCGGCTTCTATCAGCAGTTGTTTAATCGTCATCATATTCCCTCACAGAGACTTCCTGATAATATTGCGCAGCTCATCCATTTTAATAAAAATTCCATCGATCTGCTGACGATAGCTTTTATTTTTGGCATAAATCTTTAATGCGCGATTATAAGCCAGCATTAAAGCCTTATGAATTTCGCTATCCGCCGGCGCTGTGGCCAACTGCTGTTCTAATACACTAATTTCGGCTGATATTTCATTGGCTTCGGCATTCTGTAGGCCGTGATCAAGTTCTTTGTTTCGCGTACTTTTCATAAAATTAAACATGACCTTCTCCACAAATTAAGCGTGAACTTTCCAGCCCCGACGGGCGCCGGGGCACCAGGGTTGTGGGTTTTATAAAAAAGAAAATAGGGCAGTGATTATTTAAACAGGCCGATCTTTTCCGTTAATACCTGGGTAACGGCATTGTTGGCGGGGATCAGGAATTTGCGCACGCTGTCATTGACCTTGCCATTTTCAAAGGTTTGTTTGCATCGGTCTACCCATTGCACGTTCATCTCGGTGCCCACGTTCACTTTTTCGATGCCACCGGCTACCGCGAGCCGCATATCTTCATCGCTGACGCCGGTACCGCCATGCAGCACCAGCGGGGTACCTGTGGCGGCGGTGATTTCCGCCAGACGCTGGTGCTGGATATGCGCCTTGCCGGTATAGAGCCCGTGGACGGTGCCTACCGAGACCGCCAGCATATCGACCCCGGTTTCATCGACAAAGCGTTTGGCATCTTCCACCGTGGTAAAGCAGATATCCTCTTCCGCCACCGCCTTACCGTCTTCGGAGCCGCCGATGGCACCCAATTCGGCTTCTACCGACACGTTATGTTGGCGAGCAATGTCGATCACTCGACGGGTATTGGCGATGTTCTCATCCATTTCCAGGTGCGAACCGTCATACATTACCGAACTGAAGCCTGCGTCAATCGCCGTCTCGATGGAGGCAATGTCAGAGCAGTGATCCAAATGCAGGCAGGTGGGAACATCCTCGCTTTGGGCCAGAGAACGCACCGAATCAACCAGCAGCCTGTAACCCAAATATTCGGCAGTACCGGTCGAAATCTGGATCATCAACGGGCTGTGCATACTTTTGGCCGCTTTGAAAAAGGCCGGTAACATTTCCAGACAGTGGAGATTGAATGAACCTATCGCCTTGAAATCTCGGGCTTTGGCCACTGACAACAGCTCGTTGAAATTATAGAGTTTCATGGACTTTTTCCTCATGGTGCTTGGTTGATTTACCGTTAACAAACCACGCAATCAGCGTGACGAAGGCGATGAACAGGGAGATGAATAGCCAGTTGCCCTGGAAAGCATGTCCCATCACCAGCCCACTGCTGATGACGTCGGAGTCGCTGAAGGTCACCCCGACAAAGCCGTAACTTTCCAGCATCGGTACCAGAATGGCCGGCAGGAAGGTGATAAACAGGCCATGAACAACCCCGCCAATCATGGCGCCGCGACGGCCACCGAGCGCATTACCGAAGATGCCTGCGGTACCGCCGGCGAAGAAGTTGGTCAGCAGACCGGGCAGGATCATCGCCAGACCGAACATTGGGAAAACGATCATGCCGATGATTGAGCCAAGGGTGGTGGCGAGGAAACCGACGATCACCGCGTTGGGGGCGTAAGGGAACAGCACCGGACAATCCAGCGCCGGTTTGGCATCAGGCACGACGCGCAGGGCGATACCGCGGAAGGCGGGTACCAGCTCATTGAGCAGCAGGCGTACGCCGCTGTAGAGGATAAATACGCCGGCGACAAACTGGATGGCCTGCATAAAGGAATACATCAGGTAATTCATGCCGCCGGCATACTGGGCGATGTACTGCGGACCGGCAGCCAGCGCCGGGATCAGATACATCGGGATCATCACCACCGCCATCGACAGGTAGGTGTCCTGCAGGAACTTGAAGTTATCGGGCAGCTCCAGGTCTTCGGTGGAGCGGGAGCCCTTACCGACTACCTTGGCGACGGCAGCCTGTACCAGATAGCCGATGGTGCAGAAGTGCCCCAGGGCCACATCGTCCGAACCGGTGATTTTGCGCACCACCGGCTGGGCCAGCGCAGGCATCAAAACCGCCATCACGCCGCCGAATATGCCGCCGGTCAGAATCAGCGGCATGCCGGTCAGCCCGGCCTTGTAGCCGATCACTGCCCCTATGGTGGCCATCCACAGCAATGCCTGGCCGGTCAGGAAGATGTATTTGAACGGAGTAATGCGCGCAATGATGATATTCACCGCGAAAATTACCATCAGGGTTAGCGCCACTTCTGAACCCAACTCGCGGTTGGCCAAGCCGGCGATGGCGGCGACGTCGGTGATATAACCGGTCATGCCGAACCCTTGGGTGAATATACTGTTCAGATAGGTCAAGGCACCCACAATAATGTTGATGCCCGCCATCATGATCAGGAAACCCAGCAGGGTTTTGAAGGTGCCTTCGGCTACTTTGCCGATGGATTTCTTCTGCAGCAATAGCCCCAGCATGGCGATAAAAGCGACCAGAATGGAAGCCTGGCCCAACAGATCTTTGACGATAAAGTCAATCAGGCTATTCATGGCGGGTTTCCTTCATGTCACGTTCTTTCAGGAAGGCCACGATCTTTTGCTCAATTTCCACTTTATCGGTAAGCCGATGCAGAATAATGACCCGCTTCTTTTCCTCCTCGCTGGCGTCAGCATTTAAAATATCGGCGAAGGTTTTCTGGGTAAGAATAATATCTGATTTAAAGGCGCTGGCCTCAGAGATAGTAGTGTGATCAATATCTGCCTCAATCTCTAATTTCTTCAGCACCGCTCTTGCGCTCATTTCGATGGCAAAGCTGGAGCCGAGGCCACAGCCACATACGCACAGTATTTTAAGCATGGGTATCTCCTCAGATTATATTTAATTGCCTGGCGAGTTTGTAATGGTGTCCTTCGGTATCAACCAAACGTTTCTGCATGCTGATTAAATCGATGGGAATAGGTTGGTTGCCGGCATTAATAATGATTGCCTTGTTCTTCATTCCTGAATAAATACAGCGAACCACTTCGCTGGCCATAATGGTCCCCTGATAAATCTCTTCGCCGGTCGGTTCACCATTGCGCAGACCGTAGCCCATAATCGTTTTACGAATACGCACGCCAATTTTGGGCTCCAATTGTTTTATCATGGTGTCGATAGCGCCTTGAAAACCGGGCGAGTATTCTTTGGTATAACCCTCTGAGCACAATATAATCACGCTATTTTGCTGCTCAAGTCGTTGAGTTATTTTTTCTGCCAGCTGATTCAAGGCATATTGGCATTCCGGGATCAGGGCAAAATCCGCATTGGATTTGATGGCCGATTGCAGCGTCAACTCCCCGCAATAGCCGCCCAGCAGCTCAATCATGAACACGCGTCCGGGTAGGGCGCGTCCGGTGTTTCTCAGTTTTGAGACTTCTTTTATCACCTGTTCGCAGGCGGTGGAAAAGCCAATGCTGTAATGACTGCCGAAAACGTCATTGTCGATAGTCATCCCCACGCCAAAACAGTTAATACCGAATTCACTGAGCGTATTTAAAAACTGCAGCGACCCGTCACCACCGGCCATAATAAGCACGTCTGTGTGCAAGGCCTTAAGCTGTTTGCTGATGGTTTCATATTCTCCAGCCGTCAATTTCTTGGCCGTGCGGCCGGAAGAGATTATCGGCATTGATGAAATGGAGAAATCAACCAAATCGCGTTGGGCAATAGGATGGTGCTGATTAGCCAATAATCCGGGAATGCCGCCGTTAAACAGAATGATATCTGCCTGCGCCAACCTGGCGACCTGGAAAATAAAGTTATTGATCCCGGTGACATCGCCGCCGCTTATTACTACGCCAATCTTCATATACCTGTCTCCAGCTAATTCCGTGGAGCTCATTGTCATTTTTGGCATCGGTAAAATTTGCAGGCGACATCACAAAACAATCACAAATATATTTATGGATGGCCTTGACAGGCTTGCCGGCAGGATTAGTTTTGCGAAGTGGATCTCATTTTATTTTTGGCGACTTCGAGATTTTTAGATGATGATTATTAATAATCAACGAGTTGCGTTCACGTCGCGTTAAGGCCGGCTTTACCGTCATCAATGGCGAGGAGCAAAGAAATAAGTTTAATGAAGTGTGATAACTCTCGCATTTTTATTCGATACGCTGAGTGTGACGTTAATAAATACGCGGATAAAAGAAATAGCCACGTATTTATTAAGTTATTTAATGATTGAGGTTATTCAGGCTCTAACCACGGTCAAACCAGCCTGTTCCAGCGGGCCCGTCAGTGCAACATCGGTGGAGCGCTCGACGATAATACTTTGCGCCATGGAAATATCGCCAATGGCATATTGCGAGGCGGCATTGAGCTTGGCGGCCGAGGCCAATACCACGGTTTCTCCCGCCCGTGCGGCCAGTGCCCGCTTGATGTAAGCCTCTTCGAGATCGCCGGTGCTCAGGCCGGCGGTAGGGTGCACGCCAGTCACGCCCATAAAATAAATATCGGCGCGAATATGAGACATGGCTTCCACTGCGGCTGCGCCAACGCTGACGATCGAATGTTTATATAAACGCCCGCCGATCAGGATCACTTCGACCTTCGGGTGGTCTACCAGACCGACGGCCACGCTGGGGCTGTGGGTGACGACGGTGGCTTCCAGCGTGGGCGGGAGCTGCCTGACCAATTCGGCAGAAGTCGTGCCGCCATCCAGAATCACCACTTGCCCAGGGGTAATCATTGCCGCCGCGGCTTTGGCAATCGCACGTTTGGCGGCGGATTCCTGCCCGTTTCTTTCGGCAAAGGTGGCAATGGCCGGGGAGACCGGCAGCGCTCCGCCGTGCACTCGTTGCAATAGGCCTTCACTGTCCAATTCGCGCAGATCGCGCCGCAGGGTATCTTCGGACAACCCGAACATCTCGCTGAGCTGTTTGGCCAGAACCTGTCCGTCCTGAGCCAGTTTTTCCAGAATGATTTTTTTACGTTGGCTGGTGAGCATGGCGTTTTCCCGTTAAATTTGCGCTGCACGAAATATCTTGATCATACACGAAAATGCACGATAGTATCAATTTCCTTTCCTGCTTGTGGAGTTGAGCACCATGATCGCTACCCAAGATCGGGTTCGCATTGTCGAAACCCGGGTACTGTCTGATGACTGGTATTTGCTGAAAAAAACCACCTTTGATTTTTTGCGTCGCGATGGCGTATGGCAGCGACAAAGCCGTGAAACCTACGACCGCGGCGATGGAGCCACCATTTTGCTGTTTAACCGGCAAAGGCGAAAGGTAGTGCTGACGCGTCAGTTCCGCTTCCCGGCGTTCGTCAATGGGCACGACGGCATGCTGATAGAGGCTGCCGCCGGGTTGCTGGACAATGCGTCGCCAGAAGAGCGCATCCGGGCTGAAGCGGAAGAAGAAACCGGCTATATCGTGCAAAACGTGCAAAAGGTGTTTGAAGCATACATGAGCCCCGGTTCGGTGACGGAGAAACTGCACTTTTTTGTCGGCGAATACCAGGCTGATGAGCGGGTCAGCGATGGCGGCGGGGTGGAGGCGGAAGGCGAAGATCTCGAAGTGATCGAACTGCCGTTGGCAGACGCACTGCGCGCTGTCAGACAGGGCACCATTGTCGATGCCAAAACTATCATGCTGCTGCAGTTTGTTGCCCTAAACCACACTCTGGAGAAGCGTTTATGAGCGCCCAACTGATCCTGATTGCCGGCCCGTACCGTAGCGGCACCGATGGCGATGCACAACGCATTGCCGACAACTTGCACCGGTTGGAGCAGGCCGCGCTGGCGGTCTATCAGCGTGGGCATGTGCCGGTGATCGGCGAATGGTTGGCGCTGCCCCTGGCGACGGCGGCCGGTTCCACCCAGTTGGGGGATGCGGTGAGTGAAGCGTTTCTCTATCCGGTGGCCCACCGACTGATAGCCCAGTGCCAGGCTATTTATCGCATCGAAGGGGCGTCGGCCGGCGCGGATAACGACGTGCGCCTGGCTAATGAGTGGGGAATGCCGGTGTATTATCGTCTGGATGATATCCCGCAGTTGACACCGTAAGAATGAAAAAAGGCAGGCTTTCGCCTGCCTTCCAGCCCCTCAGTTCAAACCTCGTCCAACACAAACTTCAACCCATTTATCAGCTTGTCCATGCCCGCCTCAAGCTTGCTGCGCGGGCAACCTACGTTCAGCCGCAGGAAGCCACGGCCTTCTTCGCCGTAGGTGAAACCGGGCATAATCGCTACCTTTTCGCGTTCGATCAGTATCTGCTGTAGCTGGCGATCGTCTATGCCCAGTGGACGCAGATCGATCCAGGCCAGATAGGTAGACTGCGGCGGCTGCCAGGCCAGGGCAGGAAAGGCCTGATTCAGCCGCTCGGCGACGTACGTCAGGTTGTCCTGCAGGTAATCACGCAGCGCATCCAACCAGGGTTCGCCGTGGCGATAAGCGGCAATATGCGCCGCCACTGCCAGCACCGCCGGGGAAGATAAGCCGTCGCGCGCTTTCAACTGCTGGAAATAAGCCTCGCGGCTGGCATCGTCACTGATAAAACCGTAGGCGCCGGTCAACGCCGGGATATTGAAGGTTTTCGAACCTGAAGTCAGCAGTGCCCAGGGCGTGGTGGCGACCTGACTCCACGGCGTGTGGCGGTTTTCCCCCCAGACCATATCCATGTGGATCTCATCGCTGATCACCCGTACGTCGTGGCGTTCGCACAGCTCAGCCATCTGCTGTAATTCTTCTACGCGCCATACCTTGCCGGTCGGGTTCTGCGGGCTGCACAGCAGCAGAATTTTGGTCTGTGGCCGTGCCAGCAAGGCTTCCAGGTGCGCCATATCGCACAGCCAGTCGTTACCCTGCTGATGCAGCGGGCAGGCCAACAGTTGGCGCTGATTACCGAGGATCACCTTATAAAAGGCGTCATAGGCCGGGGTATGGGTGACCACGTATTCACCCGGTGCCGACCACTGGCGAATCAGTTGCGCCACCATATAAATTACCGACGGGCCATACACGGCCATGTTGGTGTCGACGGGGGTCGCAAAGCGCTGTTGATACCAGTGGCGTACCGCACCGAGAAAATCTTCATGCTGCCAGCGGCTGTAACCCAGTACGCCATGCTGCAGGCGCTGTTGCAGCGCCTCGATAATGCAGGGGGCGGTGGCGAAATCCATATCGGAGATGGTAAAAGGCAATAAATCGTCATGGCCAAAGCGATCGGCAATGTAATCCCACTGCGTGCACCAGGTACCGTGCCGATCGACCGGGGTAGAAAAATCAAACATGAGACGCTCCCTGCAGGGCCGCAGCAGGTTGCGCGGCGGCTATCAGTGAGTCTAATTCATCTTTCACCGATTGCACCTGCGGGCCGATCACCACCTGCAGGTTATGCTCGTTAAGGTGCACCACGCCAATCGCGCGGTTGGCTTTAAGCGCGGCATCGTCCACTTTGCTCATATCATCAACGGACAAGCGTAAACGGGTGATGCAGTTATCCAAAGAGACGATGTTCTCGCTACCGCCCAGCGCCGCCAAGATTGCCGGCACGTTATAACCGGATTTGCCTACCGCACCGACAGGGGCGCTTTGGCTGCCGGCAGTCTCGCTTTCGCGGCCCGGCGTTTTGATATTAAAGCGCTGAATGGAGAAGCGGAAAATAGCGTAGTAGGCCGCGAACCAGATGGCGGCAACGATCGGCACCAGATACCACTTGGTGGCGGTACCGTGCAGGATGCCGAACACCACGAAGTCGATGATGTTGCCGTCGGTGTTGCCGATGGTTACACCCAGCAGCGCCATCACGGTGAAGCCCAGCCCGGTCAGGATGGCGTGAATGAAGTACAGGAAAGGCGCGACGAACAGGAACAGGAACTCGATCGGTTCGGTAGTCCCGCCGACCACGCAGGCCACGACGCCGGAGATCAGCAGGCCCTTAATCTTATGGCGGTTTTCCGGTTTGGCGCAGTGATACATTGCCAACGCCGCTCCCGGCAGACCGCCGAGGAATGCCGGCATTTTACCCTGTGACAGGAAGCGGGTGGCGCTTTCGGCAAAGCCGGTGGTGGTCGGGCAGGAGAGTTGAGCCTGGAAGATGGTCAGGGCGCCGCTGACGCTATGGCCGCATACGTCCAGCGTGCCGCCCGCCTCGGTAAAGCGAATTAGCGCCACCAGAATATGGTGCAGGCCGAACGGCAACAGCAGGCGTTCGCCGGTACCGAAAATCATCGGCCCAAAGGCACCGGCACCATTAATCACCCAGCCCAGCCCGTTGATGCCGGCGGCAAACCACGGCCAGATCAGAGGGATCACCAGCCCACACAGGCCCAGTACCAGGGTAGTGACGATCGGCACGAAGCGGGTGCCGCCAAAGAACGCCAGCGCATCCGGCAGTCGAATGGTATTAAAACGCTCATGCAGCAGGTAAACGATAATGCCGACGATCACCGCCCCCAGAATGCCGGTATCGATCGACTGAATGCCGAGGATGTTCTGGATATTATTGGCTTTCAGCACCAGCGGATCGGTGGTGGGCAAAATGCCGGCGGTGGTCAGATAGAAGTTGGTGGCCAGGTTCAGCACCGCAAAACCGACAAAGCCCGAGAACGCGGCGACACCTTTGTTTTCACGCGCCATGCCCAACGGAATGGCGATGGCAAACATCACCGGCAGGAAGCTGAAGGCGAATGAGCCAATCTTGCTCATCCAGGTGAACAACAACTGGAAGGCAGGGTGACCGATAAACGGCATCAGGGTGATGACGTCGCGGCTGCTTAGCGAACTGCCGATCCCCAGCATGATGCCGCAGAACGACAGCAGGGCGACGGGCAGCATGAATGTTTTGCCCAGGCTCTGGAAAAACTCCCAGAGCGTAATTTTTTGTTTTTTAGGTGCTGGCATAACCGGCGGCTCCTGGCGAAAAAGCGTGCAAAAATGGTGTGTACCCCTGTTAGGTAAAAATAAGATAAAACGTTTTACCTAGCAAAAATGCGCCGCTAATCACAATTTCAAAGCCTGCTTTGCGGTGAGAATGGAAGAGCCAGTAAAACGTTTTACTGATCAAACAGATTCGGTATACCATTTGCTCCAAGAGACATCCCCCTGGCTTGCTACCCTTGAGTGGCCAGGGACAGAATGCCCAGGATCGGGCTCGCCGAGGTCATGACCATCAAAAAGATCACCATCACTGATGTTGCGCAGCAGGCTGGCGTCTCCGTCACCACGGTTTCGCTGGTGCTGAGTGGCAAAGGGCGCATTTCATCGACCACCGTAACGCGGGTGAATCAGGCGATTGAAAGCCTGGGCTACGTGCGTAACCGTCAGGCGGCGACGCTGCGTGGCGGAGAGTCGGGCGTGATTGGGCTGATCCTGCGTGATATTTGCGAACCGTTTTATGCGGAAATGACCGCCGGGCTGAGTGAAGTGCTGGAGGAACACGGCAAAGTGCTGTTCCTGACCCAAAGCGGTCGTGATGGCAAAGGGCTGATGCGTTGTTTTGATACCCTGCTGGAGCACGGCGTCGACGGCATGGTGCTGGCGGGCGGCGTGCGTATGGCCGAGGGGCTGAAGGAAAAAGCCGCAGAGCAGGGGGTTCCGCTGGTCTGCGCGGCACGTTCCAACGGTTTGGACGGGGTAGACGTGGTGCGGCCGGACAATATGCAGGCCGCCAAACTGGCCACTGAATTTCTGATCAAACGCGGTCACAGCCAAATCGCCTATCTCGGCGGGCAAAGCAGCTCGTTGACCCGCGCCGAGCGCCTGGGGGGCTTTTGCGCCACGTTGGTACAGTACGGCCTGCCTTTTCGCACCGAATGGATTGTCGAGTGCGACTGTCAGCAACGGGCGGCGGCGGAAGCGGCAGAAAATCTGCTGCGCCAGTATCCGAACATCAGCGCACTGGTGTGCCACAAGGCGTCGGTGGCGCTGGGGGCTTATTTTGGCATCGTACGTAGCGGGCGCAGTATTGGCTCGGAAGGTGTGGATACCTATTACGGTCAGCAGGTGGCCCTGATCGGTTTTGGCGACGTTCCGGAAGCCGAACTGACCGAGCCGCCCTTGACGCTGGTTTCCAGTTCTGCGCGTGAAGTGGGCCGCAGCGCGGCCTCACGCTTGCTACAGCGGATTGCTGATACCGGGTTGCCGCCGCAAAACGTTATCCTGCCACCGATGTTGATTAAACGCGGTTCTGCCTGAATTTACGCCGACTCTTCATTGGCCTGTTGCTGTATCCAACCGACAAACACCTTCATCGCGGGTGTCATATCGCGTGATTTCAGGTGGGTGAGCCAGTAAGCACCAAGATTGGCTTCGGCGGCAAAGGGGCGCTGCAATACCCCCTCGCGTAATTCGCGAGCAAACATGCGGGCCGGTGCCAGGGCGACGCCGCCGCTGTGAATGGCACCTTCCACCATCAGCCGCGAAGAGTCGAATACCGGGCCGTTTATCCGCCATGGCGTGACCTGTGCCGCGGTGAACCAACGCTCCCATTCGTCTTTGCGATAGCTGCGCATCAGAAGTTCGTGTTGCAGATCCTGCGGCGTACGCAGGCGTTGGGCGATTTCCGGCGGGCACAGCACCGTCAGCGGGGCGTCAAACAATTTAAGGTTGTGGGTAGCGGGCCAGCGCCCTTCGCCGAAGCGGATAGCAAAATCCATTCCGTCGGCGGACAGGTTAATCAGGTTATTGTTGGTCAAGACACGCAGATCGATAAACGGATGCGATGCTCTGAAAGCCGCCAGACGCGGCATTAGCCACCCAACGGCAAAGGTACCGACCACCGCCACCGTCAGCACCTCATGGAAATGCCCGCCTTCGAACTGCTGCAGCACCGATTCAATGCGGTCGAAGGCGTCGGTCAATATCGGCAGCAACGCCTGTCCTTCTTCGGTAAGATCCAGACCACGCGGCAGCCGCCGGAACAGTTGAATACCCAACTGTTGTTCGAGCGTTCGCACCTGTTGGCTGACGGCGGCCTGGGTAACGCTCAGTTCCAATCCGGCGCGGGTAAAATTCAGGTGGCGGGCGGAGGATTCAAACGCCCGCAGAGCATTCAGAGGAAGTCGATTGCGCATAAGCTAAGCCATAAGTTTTTCTTTATGCTGGCTGAAATTATTATCGCTTGTCAATCTATGTCTAAACCCCGATATTTTGCGCAGCTGGTGCGGATATCACGCAGTCAGAAAAGGAATACCTTCATCAACCAGGGATGTCTTTGTGTCGAATGACAACAAAATCTTTTAGCCTCGGCCGATACCCTAAAACTCAAGAGCTTCATTATGACGAAAATAAATCGCTTGGCGGCAGCATTGTTCGCCGCACTGATCCTGCCGGCAGGCCATGCCGCCGATAAAGCCGACATTGACGCCATTATTCAGCCGCTGATGCAGAAATATGCCGTTCCAGGCATGGCAATTGCGGTATCGGTAGAGGGGAAACAGCAGTTTTATCACTATGGCGTGGCGTCCAGGCAGACCGGCAAACCAATCACCAACCAGACGCTGTTTGAAATTGGTTCATTGAGCAAAACCTTCACTGCGACCTTGGCGACCTACGCGGTCAGTGAAGGCAAAATGTCGTTTGCCGATCCGGCCAGTCGATATTTGCCGGCGTTGCGCGGCAGCGCCTTTGACCATGTCACCTTGTTGAATTTGGCGACCCACACCTCCGGTCTGCCGCTGTTTGTCCCGGACGACGTGACCAACGACGCGCAGTTGATGGCCTATTACCGACAATGGCAGCCGCCGCATGCGGTGGGCAGCTACCGCGTTTATTCCAACCTGGGCATCGGTATGCTGGGGATGATTACCGCCAAGAGCCTGAACCAGCCTTTTACTCAGGCGATGGAAAAACAGCTGCTGCCGGCTCTGGGGATGAATCACACTTATATTAAGGTGCCAGCCGAAGAAATGGCGAATTACGCCCAGGGTTACAATAAAAAAGACCAACCGGTGCGCGTCACGCCGGGGCCATTGGATGCCGAAGCCTACGGCATCAAGTCCAACGCCCAGGATCTGATCCGCTACCTCGACGCCAACATGCAGGTGGTCAAGGTCGGGGATCCGTGGCGCAAGGCGCTGGCGGCCACCCATACCGGTTATTACCGCACCGGGGTGTTTACTCAGGATCTGATGTGGGAAAGCTATGCGTATCCAGAGAAGTTGGCGACGCTGACGGAAGGCAACAATGCCGGAATGATCATGAACGGGGCGCCGGCCACGGCGATAACGCCGCCGAAGCAGGATCAGGGCGCGGCCTGGTACAACAAAACCGGTTCGACCGGCGGCTTCTCCACCTATGCGGTATTTATTCCATCGCAAAAAATTGCGGTGGTGATGCTGGCCAATAAATGGTTCCCGAACGATGACCGGGTTGCAGCCACTTACCGTATTGTTCAGGCGCTGGACAAACGCTGATACCAATAGGGGCGCTGCGGCGCCCCTGACTTCACTCGTTATAAATTAACGCCAGCCCTGCTGACCGCGACGCAAATAGGGTAAAATTGACAACAGCGCCAATACTGCCAATGCCATCCCGATCCACAACGCCGAACGCAAGCCATAACCGGAGGCGATCGCCATTCCCCCCAAATAAGAACCGCCACCTAAACCAATATTAATCACTGAGGTATGAACCGCATTAACCATAGGCCCTGGATGCGCCACGCTAACAATTCTCGCCATCATGGCAGGGTTCATTGGCACACCGGATAGGCCAATCAGTATTACCGCGCAAATGGCGATTAACGGGTATTCGGCAAATAACGCCATGCCGAACAACGACAGGCTGAGAATAGACAGCCCCACCACCATAATCGCCAGACTGTGGCGATAGGCCAAGCGCCCGGTGATCATGTTACCGACAATATTGGCCAGGCCGTAAAGCATCAAAATAAACGGCACGGCCTGCATGCTAAAGCCGCTGACGTCGACCAAAACGGGAACGAAATAGCTGAAGGCTGCGAAGCTGGCACCCAGAATTAAGCAGCTGGTGGTGCAGGCTTTCCAATAGGCCTTGTTTTTAAACGCCTTGATTTCCTCTGCCATTTTGAGCGTCCTGCCTGCGGCGATAGCGGGTAACAGGCGCACCAGCGCAAGCAAACAGATAAAGACCAACACGGCGACCAGACCGAAGGTGATGCGCCAGCCCCAGTGTTGATCGATGATAGTCGCAAGAGGTACGCCGAATACGTTAGAGACCATGAAACCGCCGATGACTATTGAAGCGGCGCGCGGGCGGTGTTGTATCGGAACCAGCGCCATGCTGGTCGCCAGCGAGAGGCTCAAACACCCAGCGCATAAAATGCCCGTCACAATTCGGATAGCAACCAGAATAGAATAGTCGGAAATAAAGGCACTCAAACCTTGTACCACCACATACAGAGCTAATAGCCACAATAAGGTGGTTCGGTAGGGGGCTTTAAATTTCAAGAAAAAATAGGTTAATACCGGACCACCCAACATCACGCCAAAGGCATAATAAGAAATTAAATGGCCAACTTCCCCGACGGTGATGCTAAAGGCCTCGGACAAAGTAGACATCATGCCCGCCACCATTAATTCTGCTGTGCCAATTGAAAAAATGGCCAACCCCAATATATACACTGCTAACGGCATAGCTTTACTGCTCTCCTGGATTTTGAATGATCGTTACAAAAATATTTAATACTCTGCGTGTGATTTTTTCTTTGTTTTATAAGTTGATTAACAGACCTGCGACGACGTCTTCGAGGGTGTTTCTATCTGAAATGTTTTTATTCAGCACGCGCAAACCGTAATAACCGGCTAAAAAGCCTCTGGCCATTTCAATCGCGGATGCTTTGCTACCGAGTTCTCCTGTTTGTTGGCCTTCGGTAAACACCGCGACCAGGGTTTGTTCTAAACGTTGCCGATATTCCTGATTCAGACTGGCGACCGCCTGGTCTTTGCTGCCTCGCTCCAGTGCTGAGAACAAGACCATGGCGTCATGTTGCTCGGGTTGCGAGAGATCTTCGGCAATTCCCCACAGCAGCAGGGTACGTAGTCGCTCCTTCACCAGGCCAGGCTGTGTGAGAATGGCTAATTGCGCCGACATGGTGTGTTCATGGCTGCGCAACAACGCTTGCTCGTACAGAGCTTGCTTGCTACCAAAGGCATTATATAGGCTTCCTCTCCCCAACCCGGTACCGTTGCATAAATCTTGCGCAGAGGTGCCTGCATAGCCATTGACGCTAAAAACGGCCACGGCGGCATCAATGACATCCTCATCTTCGAACTGTCTCGGACGACCTGGATAGATAGGTTTTTCAGCACTCATGGCGGGTTGGGGGGCTTTAAATGAGTTGAGGCCGTATAGTATTGATTGTGGAACGATCAGTCAAATAATTTCCCCTCGGTTATTTATCGAATAGCCTAAGAAGATATATCTGTATTTATCAGTTTGTTATGTCATTTTCTGTCACGGTGCTTCCAAGAAAGACTCAGGGGGCGCTAAGGCTTTTTTCGAAAGGAGACTGTTGCGCTCGTTTTTCGCGCATAAAATCAATAAACACGCGCAGCTTGAGCGGCATGTGCCGACTGGCGGGAAAATAGAGGAAAAATCCGGGAGCATCGCTGCCGTAATCGGCCAGAACTTCCACCAGTTGCCCACTGGTCAGTTCACGGTGTACCGTGCCGATAAACCGCTGGGTGATGCCCAATCCCGCCAGCGCGGCATCTTTAATCAATCTGTCTTCGTTAAATATCAGGCTGCCGCCGACCTCCAGCGTCAGCTGCGCGCCATCCTGCTTGAAGTACCAGGGTTCGAATTTACCGCTGCCGGGAAAGCGGTAACGCAGACAGTCGTGATCGCTCAGCGCTTGCGGTGTTTGCGGCGTGCCGTGCTGCGCCAAATAGCCGGGGGCGGCGATCACCACCCGTTTCTGACCGTTGTCGATGGGGACCGCAATCATGTCTTTTTGCAGCATGGCGTGCATGCGGATACCGGCATCAAAGCTGTCCAGCACCAGATCGGAGAAATGGTCGTCGGTAAACAGCTCAAGCTGGATCTCGGGGTAACGCGCCTGAAACTCGGCCAAATGCGGGATAACCAGCAGCGAAGCCGCCAACTGTGGCAGAGTGATGCGTAACAGCCCGGAAGGGCGGCCGCGCAAAGTTCGCAGAT
The DNA here is from genome assembly GCF_058799445.1 of Serratia sp. GW822-FHT06E05. Classification (NCBI taxonomy): domain Bacteria; kingdom Pseudomonadati; phylum Pseudomonadota; class Gammaproteobacteria; order Enterobacterales; family Yersiniaceae; genus Serratia; species Serratia sp. GW822-FHT06E05. The sequence continues at coordinate 518,735 of NZ_JBXALM010000001.1, read as the reverse complement.
CTTCGGCCGCCACGTCAATCTGACCCATAGCCGGAGCCACCCGTTGATAAAACAAGCGGCCTTCATCGCTTAGCCGCACGGAGCGGCTGGTGCGGTTGAACAACCGTACGCCCAGGCGGGTTTCCAACGCCTGAATGTTTTGCGAGACAGCCGGAGGCGTGACGCCCAATTGATTGGCTGCCTGAGTAAAACTGCCCAATCGGGCGACGGCCTCGAAAAACGGCAGCAGCTGCAACAGTGAGCTCATCTATCAGTAATTCCTGCTTAATGATCCGTTAAGAAATGTGGCATTTAATTTTATAATAATCGCTTTAGACTGATTTCATCATCCTCAGAGAGCAACAAAACATGTCGATAGCGGATCAGTCATTAGCAAAAAGAGTGCAGGGCGTTAGCCAACAGGCGATTGATGAAGGGCGTATCGTTGGCAGCGTGGTGCTGGTCGCTAGGCACGGTCGCGTGGTTTACGCCAATGCCAGCGGCTATGCCGATCGTGAACAGAAGAAGCCTATGAGGCGTGAGACCCAATTTCGGCTGTCGTCGGTGTCCAAGCCTTATATTACGCTGGCGGCCATGCGTATGATCGAACAGCAGAAGCTGGGGCTGGATGATACCGTCAGCCGTTGGTTGCCGTGGTTTACCCCGGTGCTGGCCGATGGGGTTCGCCCGCCAATTAAAATCCGTCACTTGTTGAGCCACACTGCCGGCCTGGATTATCGTTTGAGCCAACCTGCGGAAGGACCGTATCATCGACTCGGTATTAAAGACGGTATGGAACTGTCGTCGTTAACGCTGGAACAGAATCTGCGCCTGTTGGCGCAGGCGGATCTGTTGGCCGAGCCGGGCAGCGAGTTTCGATATTCACTGGCAATCGATGTGCTGGGGGCGGTGCTGGAACAGGTGGCGGGCGAGCCCTTGCCGCAGGTGTTCAACCATTGGGTTGCCCAACCTTTGGGGTTGCGTAATACCGGTTTTTACACCACCGATGTCGATAATCTGGCAACGGCGTATCACGACACCGCCGCGGAGCCGGAACCTATACGAGATGGCATGTTGCTGACCCTGCCGGAAGGGTTCGGCTTCGAGATTGAACTGGCACCCTCGCGCGCACTGGACGCTCAGGCCTATCCTTCTGGCGGCGCTGGCATGGTTGGCGATGCAGACGACGTGTTGCAGTTGGTGGAAACCTTGCGCACTGGCAAGGAAGGCATTTTACAGCCGGCCACCGCAGCGCTGATGCGTCAAGCGCATGTCGGGTCGCACGCCGAGACTCAGGGGCCCGGCTGGGGGTTTGGTTTCGGCGGTGCGGTACTGGAAGATGCGCAGTTGGCGGCGACGCCTCAGCACAATGGCACTCTGCAGTGGGGCGGTGTCTATGGCCACAGTTGGTTTTACGATCCGCAAGCGGCGATCAGCGTGGTAGCCTTGACCAATACGGCCTTTGAAGGCATGAGTGGACGTTATCCACTGCAAATCCGCGATGCTGTTTACGGGACAAACGAACCTACTCGCTAAGCATCTCCTGCTTAACCCTATGAAGGAAGGCTGCGGTTTCGGCGCGGCTGATCGCGTATAAACCGATATTGCCTGACCAATGCGCCACTGTCGATGATGACGATTAACGCCAGGCAGGAAAGAAAGGCAAAGCAGGAAATAGCGGACGGGGATAAAAAAGAGGCCCGAATCGTCTGGCCCCTTGAGCGTGAATTAGCTTTTACTGTGCAGGGGCGGGTACCGCGTCCTGTGCCGGTGCACCATCTTCGACTGGTGCGCCAAACTGGCCAAACATACCGATGAATTCCTGCAGCGACATTTTGTTGCCGTTCAGATCAACCTGGTTATCGGCGTAGTGAAAGCGACTGCCGATCACACCCTCTTTCAGGGTGGTCAGTTTAAATATTTGGCCCATGGTCGCCAACCCTTGCACCTGTTGTTGCGCCAGTTTCTGCGACTCTTCGGCACTGTAGCCTTGCGATAATGTCAATTGCGCCGCGGTTTCCGTCGCCATTGCTACCGGAATGCTTAGGTTTAAGTCGAATCTTTTTACCGTGCGGGTAATCAACTTCTCCATCGATGTTGCCGGCGAACCGGCCTGCGCCGGATCGGTCAGATCCAGATCCAGATTCAGTGTAAAGGTGCTTTCACCCTTGCTGTTTTTCCAGCTTAGCGGTGCAATGCTAATCGACGGATTGCCCTTCCACAGCAGCGGCAGGTTTTGCAGCAGGATGTCGGTTCTCTGCTGTTGATAAGCAGTCGGATCCATAGTTTGCGCCTGTTGCAACATGGTCATCGCCTGCTGGTTGTAACGGTCGACGAACTCTTTCAGTGATTTGGCATCCAGTTTGTCGATTTTCACCGACAGTTTGCCGGAGCCAAAGTCGCTGTTCTTAACCTTCAGCGTATCCATGCTGTAATCAACTTGACCTTTCAGGTTGCCGTCCTTTTCATCTAACTGGCTCGCCAACTTAAAACCGCCCAGCAACAGGGTGTCTTTACCGTCAACAGCAACCTTAATCTGTTTCAACATCAGGTTTAGGTTGCCCAGGCTGATATCGAACTGCCCGGTATGGGTCTGGCTTTTTAGCGTAGTGCCCAGGAATTGAGTCTCAGTGGCCTGACCCAGTTGGTTCGGGCCACGGATTATCACGCTGCCACTGTTGGCGTCCAGGGTGATGGCTTTCATGTCGCGGGATATATCGGCGTTGATGGTCGCGCCAGCGAAAATCAACGCCGACTTGTCTTTTTGGTAATCCAGCGGGATCACATCAATGGTGGAGGAGATATCGCCACTGTAAGAAATACGCGACTCCGCGGTGAACAGCGACTTGCCTTTGGTGATATCAAACAGGCCATTGGTCGCCGGGGTGTTTTCCAGTTCGGTATGCACCGATGCCATGCTTGGCAGCAGGTTTAATTTCTTCAACTGAGTAAACGGGAAGGGACCATGGTCGATAGTTTCCTGGAATGCCACTTCGTCACCCGTTTTCAGCGGAGCGTCATCGGGGTGGAGTACATAACGAATTTTACTGCTGAAAATACCGCGCTGGTAATTTTCGTAATCTAGTTTAATACCGGCTTTCGGCAGGTAGGTTTTCAGCTGGCTGTTGGCGTTATCAACCACTTCACCCATCCGCTGTTCGATCAGTTTGCCGGTGTACCAGGAGGCCCCGGTCCATGCTGCGCCAAGAACCACAATAGTACTTAACGCGACTAGCGATTTTTTCATGGTTTTATTCATCCTTAAATTAAATTGAGCCATCTGTTCCAAACAGATATATAGGCAAGTCGGGGCCAACAAAGAATGCCCACAACCTTTTAATTGTGTGCGTAGCCCACTCTTTCAGCAATCAATTTTCGTTGGACTGGCGAGAGGGAATATCAACAGATGATAAACAACCGTGATTTAATCAGTGCGGCTTAACCGTCAATACGTGGGTTAATTGCTGAATAGCATGCACTGAAGGTTGCAATTGCCCGCGGTAGTATATTTGACGAGCGCAGCGCGAAAAATAAAAGTAATGAATCGAGGTAAGCATGGGGAAATAAAAAGGGGCTCGGCAAGCCGAACCCCTGGGTGTAAATTTGCGTTTATTGTGCCGGTGCGCTGTCTTCCGCCGGGGCGCCCAACAGGCCGAACATACCGATGAATTCCTGCAGCGACATTTTGTTGCCGTTCAGATCAACCTGGTTATCAGCGTAGTGGAAGCTACTGCCGATCACACCCTCTTTCAGGGTGGTCAGTTTGAACATCTGGCCCATGGCTGCTAACCCTTGCACCTGTTGTTCCGCCAGTTTTTGCGACTCTTCGGCACTGTAGCCTTGCAGTAAGGCCGTTTGGGAAGTGGTTTCCGTCGCCATCGCTACCGGAATACTCAGGTTGGCGTCGATCTTTTTCACCGAGCGAGCAATCAACTGGTCCGGAGATTCTGCCGGGGAGCCGGCCTGCGCTGGATCGGTCAGATCCAGATTCAACGTAAAGGTGCTTTCACCCTTGCTGTTTTTCCAGCTCAGTGGCGCGATGCTGATGGACGGATTGCCCTTCAACAGCAGCGGCAGGTTCTGCAGCAAGATGTCGGTGGTCTGCTGTTGGTAAGCCACCGGATCCATAGTTTGCGCCTGTTGCAGCATGGCCATCGCCTGCTGGTTGTAACGGTCGGCGAACTCTTTCAGTGATTTGGCATCCAGTTTGTCGATTTTCAGCAACAGCTTGCCGGAGCCGAAGTCGCTGTTCTGCACCTTCAGCGAATCGATGGTGTAATCAATTTGACCGTTCAGGTTACTGTCTTTTTCGCCAAATTGGCTCGCCAGCTTAAAGCCGTCCAACAACAGGGTGTCTTTACCGTCAACGGCAACCTTAATCTGTTTCAACACCAGGTTCTGATTACCCAGGCTGAGATCGAACTGCCCGGCATGGGTCTGGCTCTTCAGTGATACACCCAGCAACTGAACCTGTTCGGTCTGACCAAACTGGTTCGGGCCGCTGATCACCGCGCTGTCGCTGTTGGCGTCCAGGGTGATGGCTTTCATGTCGCGTGACACATCGGCATTAATGGTCGCACCGCCGAATTTCAGCCCCGACTTGTCTTTTTGATAATCCAGCGGGATCACGTCAATGGCGGAGGAGGTGTCGCCACTGTAGGAAATACGCGACTCCGCCGTAAACAGCGACTTGCCCTTGGTGATATCAAACAGGCCTTTGGTCGCCGGGGTGTTTTCCAGTTCGGTATGCACTGACGCCATGCTTGGCAGCAGGTTGAATTTTTTCAATTGAGCAAACGGGAACGGACCATGGTCGATGGTTTCCTGGAACGCCACTTCGTCACCCGGCTTCAGTGGAGCGTCGTCGGTAGTGACGCTGCCGTCGGCGCGCAGCACATAGCGAATTTTACTGCTGAAAATACCGCGTTGGTAATTTTCATAACCCAGTTTAACGCCGGCTTTCGGCAGATAGGCTTTCAGCTGGCTGTTGGCGTTATCAACCACTTCACCCATCCGTTGTTCGATCAGTTTGCCGGTGTACCAGGAAGCCCCGGTCCATGCCGCGCCAAGAACCACAATGACGCTAACAGCGACTAACGATTTTTTCATAGTTCTGTTCATCCTTATTAAGCCATCTGTCTCTCGCAGATGGATGGGCAAATTTGGGCCAACAAAAAAACGCCCGCAGGCGTTTAATTGTGAAGGTAAGCTACTCTTTCAGCAACTAATTTGCGGAAATTTACCGAGTGTTTACGCCAACAGATTATAAACACGCGCGATTCGACCGGTACCGCTAACGCTGACCGGCGATTCGAAAGCGCCGATAAAGCAGGATTCACCGGGCTTAAGCACCAGTTGCTGATCCTGTTTACTCAGTACTGCTTCACCCTCAACGCAGAAAACAATTGCCGCGCTATCTTGCGCCAATGCTTGTGGAGCGGCGGAAAGATCGTGCAGCGAGAAGGCGAAGTCCTCTACCGGGATCGGGAAGAACAGTTCGTCACCGCGCTTTTGCGGCTGGGTCAGCAGCCCTGAGGCTGGTTGCGGGCGGAACTGCAGGTTGGCCAGCAGTTCTGGGATATCGATGAATTTTGGCGTCAGACCGGCGCGCAGCACGTTGTCCGAGTTGGCCATCACTTCCAGCGCCACCCCTTTCAGGTAAGCGTGTGGTGTTTCGGCATACAGGAACATCGCTTCGCCAGGTTGCAACTGCACCACGTTCAGCAGCAGCGGCGAGAACAGACCGCTGTCATCCGGATAGAAACCGGCAATGAAGCGCACCGTGTCCCAGGTTTCCCCCTGTTGGTTATTCAGCGCGGCTTTCAACACCCCCAGCGACAGCGATTTCTGCTCGCCGCTCATCGCCAGCAGGCTGGCAAACAGAGCGGACAGATGGCTGACATCCGGTTGCTGCAGGAAGGCGGCGATATCGTGGTGTGCACCGGCGATCGGCTGCAGCAGGGAAACAATGTCGGACAGTTCGCGGAAGCCATTCATCGCCAGGAAAGGCGTCAGGGCAAATACAAGTTCCGGCTTATGATTGGGATCCTTGTAATTACGCTCGGCAGCATCCAACGGAATGCCGGCCGCGTTCTCTTTGGCGAAGCCCGCTACGGCGGCGGATTTGCTTGGATGCACCTGAATCGACAACGGCTGATCGGCGCACAGCACTTTGAACAAGAACGGCAGCTCGCCGAAACGACGTGCGACTTCGGCACCCAGCTGCTTAGGCTGATCTTCATCAATAACATCGCGCAGCGGGCGCAAATTACCGTCGGTACCGGCTACGCGAGAGCTGCTCTTCGGGTGAGCCCCCATCCACAGTTCCGCCATCGGCAGTCCTTGTGGGTTGGCAATGCCATACAGCTGGGTTAACGCGTCGTGGCTGCCCCATGCATAGTTTTGCACTGCGTTGGTCATTTTTTGCATTTTGATAAACGTCCTTTGCATTCGCCGCCAGGTGACGGTAATTGGCTGACTGTAAAACAAACAAATTTGGTGCGTCTTATCCTACACCCGAAAGAGGGTGACAAAATGGTGCGCGATCAAACAAGTGGCGCAGTGGTCGGCGGTATAAGGTATTCGCGCCGGGCCGCAGCTCAGGGTGGGTAAAGTATAACGAGATAACGACCTCTGTCACCCTCCAGATATCATTGAACATTGGCCTGAACGGCTTAAAAAACGCCATTTTCGTTTGTGGGCAAGTTGACGGTGGCAATAACAAAATTTCAGACGGCGTGAGCGCAAAAATAAATGTTATTTTTGGCTTTATTTGTTCGTTATATTTCAAGCTGTGTTTTTTGACGCAAATTATTACCTGCTGAATATCTCTATCACCATAATGACTCCGTTTAAATTGCCAACCACACAAATGGCTTAAATTAACCTGTAGCACCGCTATACAGTGCAGGCCAATAAAATGATTCTCCGATTATTCCTAACGCCGAGGCGCTAATGAAAAAAATTTTGCTGGTTCTGCTGATGTGTACTTCCGGTGCCAATGCGGCCGTGGTGGTGACCCATGCTTACGGCTACGGTGTCCGCCCGGTTGTCGTCGCACCTCGCCCGGTGGTAGTCGTACCTCGCCCGGTGGTAGTCGTACCGCGCCCGGTGGTTGTTGCGCCGGCTCCGGTGGTGGTGACAACGGCGCCCGTAGTAACTTCAGCACCGGTCGCCCACCCGGTTGCCGCCGCGGTCGGTGCGGTGGGGGTGGGCGTTTACCGCCATAATGAACGTCAGGATGCCTACGATGAAATCAATCATCTGCAGGACCAAAGAATTAATGCTTATAATCAACATCACCATTAATTCCCTCGTGAGAAATTAATAAAGAGAGCGCCAGACGGCGCTTTTTCTATTGTTAATATTCAATTGGTCGATGAAAAAGGCAAGGACGTGTTGCCAGAAAATAAAACCCGCACAATAACCATGACAATGGAGGAAAAATGCTGTGAGGCAACTCTCTTAATGCGAATAGTTATTATGTCACTATACTGGATGGGTGTGCCGGCGGCCTCGCGCGCGCTGGCGTAATCGTACATTTTTAGGAATTGTACTAAGGAGATAGTGATGGCAGCCGTTCGTATTGAAAAAGACTCTATGGGACCCATCGAAGTGCCGGCCGACCGGCTATGGGGCGCACAAACGCAGCGTTCCCTGGAGCACTTCCGCATTTCTTCCGAAAAGATGCCGACCGCGTTGATTCATGCGCTGGCATTGACCAAACGCGCCGCTGCCAGCGTCAACATGGACCTGGGGCTGCTGCCTGCGGAGCGGGCCAACGCCATTATCAGCGCCGCCGATGAAGTGCTGGCGGACCAGCATACGAACGAGTTCCCGCTGTCTATCTGGCAAACCGGCTCCGGTACCCAGACCAACATGAATATGAATGAAGTGCTGGCCAACCGCGCCAGCGAGCTATTGGGTGGCGTGCGTGGGGAAGAGCGGCGAGTCCATCCGAACGACGACGTTAACAAGAGCCAAAGTTCCAACGACGTGTTTCCGACTGCGATGCACGTGGCGGCGGTGATCGCCGTGCGCGAACACCTGATCCCCGAGCTGAAAGTACTGCATAAAACGCTGAGCGACAAAGCGGAAGCCTATCGCGATATCGTCAAAATTGGCCGCACCCATTTACAGGATGCCACGCCGCTGACGCTGGGGCAGGAGATTTCCGGCTGGGCGGCGATGTTGGCGCACAACCTGCAGCATATTGAAGCCAGCATTCCACATATTTGCGAACTGGCGCTGGGCGGCACCGCTGTGGGCACCGGTTTGAATACTCATCCGGAATACGCGGTTCGCGTAGCCAAGGCTTTGGCTGATCTGACCCGGCAGCCGTTTGTCACCGCCCCTAACAAATTTGAAGCGCTGGCTACCTGCGATGCACTGGTGCACGGCCACGGCGCGTTGAAAGGGCTGGCGGCTTCGCTGATGAAAATTGCCAATGACGTGCGCTGGCTATCTTCTGGCCCACGTTGCGGCATTGGCGAGATCGCGATCCCCGAAAACGAGCCGGGCAGTTCCATTATGCCGGGCAAGGTCAACCCAACCCAGTGTGAAGCGATGACCATGCTGTGTGCTCAGGTGCTGGGTAATGATGTGGCGGTCAATATTGGTGGCGCCTCCGGTAACTTTGAGCTAAACGTGTTCCGGCCTATGGTGATCCACAACTATCTGCAGTCGATCCGCCTGCTGGCTGACGGCATGCAGGGCTTTAATGAGCATTGTGCTGTGGGCATTGAACCTAATCGCGATCGTATCAGCCAGTTGCTGAATGAGTCGCTGATGCTGGTTACCGCGCTGAACACGCATATCGGCTATGACAAGGCGGCCGAAATTGCCAAGAAAGCGCATAAGGAAGGCCTGACGCTGAAAGCCTCCGCGCTGAAGCTGGGCTACCTGACCGAAGAGCAGTTCGACCTGTGGGTACGTCCGGAAGACATGGTTGGCAGTATGAAGAAGTAATTGATTGCTCGGCTTGTAAAAGGCTTACTGAGGTAAGCCTTTTTTATGGAGAAAATGCATGTCACGCACCGAGCGTCTACTCGATCTGATGCAAATACTGCGACGGCATCGCTACCCGGTCGCCGGCCACGCGTTGGCGCAGGAAATGAATATCAGCATGCGCACGCTGTACCGCGATATTGCCACCTTGCAGCAGCAGGGAGCCGAGATTGTTGGGGAGGCGGGCGTGGGATATGTGCTGCGGCCGGGGTTTATGCTGCCGCCGATGATGTTCTCACAGCAGGAAATTGAAGCACTGGTGTTGGGCATGCGCTGGGTAGGCCGCCGGGGTGACAGTCAGTTAGCCGAAGCGGCCAATAATGCCCTGGTAAAAATTGCCGACGTGCTGCCTGCAGCATTACGCGACGAGCTAGAGGCCAGCACGTTATTGATTGGTCCCTTGGATTTGATCAAGGTGGCGGACGAAACCCTGGTGTTGATCCGCGAAGTCATTCGCCAGGAACGCAAGCTCGAGGTGCATTACTGCGATAACGACGGCAATGAAAGCGAGCGTATCCTCTGGCCTTTTGCCCTCGGTTATTTTGAGCAGGCGAGGATGCTGGTGGCCTGGTGCGAACTGCGTCAGTCATTCCGCCATTTTCGTCTCGATCGTATCCGGCTGGCTACGCCGCTGGCGCAACGCTATCCACGGGGGCGCCGCCTGCTGATGAAAGAGTGGCATCAATCGCAGGGCATCCCTACGCAGTAATCCCACGCTGCTGCCAAAAACTGTCAGTAGGGGCGCTTAGTCTTAAGGTCTCGGGAGCCAGCCGGTTCCCTCACCCAAAGGTTAATGCGATGACAACCCCAAATATGACCCTTATCTATGTCGATAACCCAGAAAAAAGCGCCATCTTCTACCGTCAGTTACTGGGGCAGGAGCCGGTGGAGCTTTCGCCCACTTTTGCGCTGTTTGTGTTGAGTAACGGCCTTAAATTGGCGATGTGGTCGAAGCATACCGTGCAGCCTGGCGCGACGGTGACCGGTGGCGGCGGAGAACTCGGTTTTCTGTGCGAATTGCCGCAGCAGGTGGATGCGCTTTATCAGCAGTGGCGCGATCGGGGGCTGAATATCATTCAGCCGCCGGTGACGCTGGACTTCGGTCATAGCTTCGTCGCCACCGATCCTGACGGCCACCGTCTGCGGGTTTACAGCCTCAGCGAGTAGGAGCGTCGGTATACAGGTGGAGCCGTTTGATCAGCAACCTCAACGGCTTAGCGTCCGGCTTATATTTATGTTTGACCGTCGCCGCGTCGTAATTGAGCAACTCGCCAATCTTCGGCACCTGGGCGCCATGTTCCACCTGGCATAGCGCAATCAGCGGCAGCGGGCAGGGGTGCTGCACCTGTTTTTGCTGCGGCTGATACCATACCCGGGCAATGGGTTGTACTTTCACTGGCCGCTTGATTTTCAGCGCCGCATGCTGGGGCAGGCGACTGACATCATCGATTTCACGGCTGACCAGTTCTGCCCACTGTTCACGGTTATGTGGCGGTACCGCTCGGCCGGCTTTCAGGCTCTTTTCCAGTTGCGCCAGAATATCGTCGCGCTTTACGTTCTTGATAATATGCTTGTTGGCCCAACCGAAACGAACCGAGTCCGGATCCGTCACAACGGTCAAACTACGGTAGGCGCTAAGAGTAATCAGGCCGTGCAGATGAGTATGAACGAAGTCAAAGCGTTGCTCCGGCGCCAGGCCGGAATCGACGGTAATAATCTGTTCCAGCTCGGCTTTCAGCCGGTTTATCAGGCCAATTTGCGTCTGGATCTGCAGGTATTCCGGCTGCTCTACCGCCAGGCAAATAACGCCGGGCAGGCGTACCGCCGCCTTGCTGCTGACGTTGTGTTTATTGTGATGGATAAATAACCGCTGATAATGCTCCAGCGCCAGGTCGCGAGCGGCCTGGCCGACATGCTGCTCGACGGCAATCTGTTCTACCGTCGCATGCTCTTTGCCTTTCTCGATTTCCGGTAGGCTGAACACCCTGCCGGCTAACAAACGTAACGGTAATACCTGCTGGTGGAGGGCTGTCAGCGCCTGTTCCAGTTGGTTAAAACAACCATTCATCCTGCCAATTAAATCGTATTTATCCATCTGGCACCTCTCATTTTAGTTACAACATACATTAAGGGGACGACAAACGGAAGGGCAGCATCGGCTAAGGTGAGGAATGAGACACCGAGTGGTCCAGGCTAACCAGAGGGGTTAAGGCCCCCTGCACCCGTGGGTACAGGGGAGGGAGGGTTAAACGCGAGCTGCTTCCGGCAGTTTTTTCAGGTAATGCACGACCAGCAGGGCGAGTAGCAACATGACGCTGATAAATGCTACGACGCCATTCCAACCGAAGCTGTGCCAGAAAACACCGCCGAGGGTCCCGGCGACGCTGGAACCAACGTAATAGCAGAATAAATACAGCGAGGATGCTTGTCCTTTGGCGCGGCGGGCGCGACGTCCGATCCAACTGCTGGCAACCGAATGGGCGGCAAAGAAACCGGCGGTGAACAGCATCATGCCGATAAAAATCACCGCGACCGGGGCCAGGGCAGTAATCAGTATCCCGATCAGCATAATCAGGGTCGAAGCCAATAACACTGGCCCGCGGCCGAAGCGGGACGTCATGGCACCGGCCTTCGGCGAACTGTATGAACCGGTCAGATAGACCACCGACAACAGGCCGACAATCGCCTGGCTCAGGTGGTAAGGATCAGCCAGCAGGCGGTAACCAATATAGTTGAACATGGTGACAAAGCTGCCCATCAGCAGAAAGCCTTCGGCAAACAGCAGCGGCAGGCCTTTATCGTGCCAGTGCAGACGGAAGTTGATCAGCAGGGTGCGTGGGTGCAACGAACTGGCACGAAAATGTTTTGAAGCGGGTAAAATACGCCAGAACATGCAGGCGGCGGCCAGAGCGAATAGCCCGATCACCGCCAGTGACACACGCCAGGAAAAGAAGTCGGTCAGCACACCGGTGACCAATCGGCCGCTCATGCCGCCGATGGAATTCCCGCTGATATACAGCCCCATGGAAAAAGCGACAAAACTGGGGTGGATCTCTTCGCTCAAATAGGTCATGCCAACGGCGGCGACTCCGCTCAGGGAAAGCCCGATCAGCGCACGCATTAGCAGAATGCCTTGCCAACTGGTCATAAAGGCGCAAATCAGGGTACAAATTGCCGCCAGCAGCAGCGCCACAACCATCACCGGTTTACGGCCGATGGCGTCAGACAGCGGGCCGGTAAACATCAGGCCCAGGGCCAGCAATCCGGTAGACACCGACAGCGACAGGCTGCTTTCCGCCGGGGATATGCCAAAGTCTTGCGACAAAACCGGCAGAATCGGTTGCACGCAATACAGCAAGGCGAAGGTAGCCAGTCCGGCGGAAAACAGCGCCAGGGTCACGCGCATAAACTGCGGCGTACCGCGCTCGATGTAGGGAAGTTTGTTAAGAGTGGAACGTTGGGTTTTTGGCGCAGCAGCCGCGTCGTCGTTAGCGGCCAGCGTCGACGGCATACCGGCCGCAGAACGCACAGGGGTTGTCACAGTCTTTCCTTACACAACACTTGATGAGTTAACAAAATGATAGGGAGAGGGCAGTTTTTTGTCTAATATATTAATAATTAAAATTAAGACGTTTAAAGTATGAATATTGAGTTGAGGCATCTGCGTTATTTTATCGCCGTGGCGGAAGAGTTGCATTTTGGCCGTGCAGCGGAGCGGCTGCGTATTTCACAACCGCCGCTCAGCCAACAAATCCAGGCGCTGGAGGAAATGGTTGGCGCTCGCCTTTTGGCGCGTAATAACCGCAATGTCAGCCTGACTCAGGCGGGGGAGATGTTCCTGAAAGAAGCCTATCAGGTGCTCGATCAGGTCAGTCGTGCGGCGGAAAAGGCAGCGCGATTGGAACGCGGCGAACTTGGCGAACTGACCATTGGTTTCACCTCTTCGGCACCCTTTATCAGCGTAGTGTCGCGCAGCCTGCGGGCTTTCCGTCAGCAACACCCGCAGGTGCACATCAAGATGCGAGAAGTGAACACCAAGCAGCAGATCGAACCCTTGCTCAATGGCGAGCTCGATCTGGGCGTGATGCGTAACACCCGCTTGCCGGACGTGTTGAAACATCAACTTCTGCTATGTGAGCCTCTGGTGGCGGTGGTGCCGGAAGGGCATCCGCTAACCCAGGTGGCTTCCGGTACCTTGCGTTTCCAGCATCTGGCGGAAGAACCCTTTGTGTTTTTCTCGCGTGAGGTGGGAACCGCGTTGCATGACGAAATTTTGTCGCTGCTGGCCAAGGCGGGGATCACGCCCTATATCACTCAGGAGGTTGGTGAGGCGATGACCATCATTGGCCTGGTGTCTTCTGGCCTGGGTATCTCTATACTTCCGGCGTCTTTCGCACGGGTCAAAATCGATGGAGTACAATATTTGCCGCTGGCGGAGCCGGAGGCGATGACTGAAGTGTGGCTGGTGCACCATCGTCAACGGCCGTTGACGGCGGCAGCAAAATCCTTGATGGCGTTACTGTTGCCCTGACGGAGCAACTGGGTAAATAAAACACAATCCGTAGCGAAAGCAGGGTGAATTTGTGCAGCAAATCACATAACGAATCAAATAGTTGACGCTGTATTCCAAAAGCCCCACCATAGCCGATAGTCTTTATTTAGAAGCGCGAAAAATAGTAGGAGCAGGTTTGTGATTGCTGTTGGGCAGCCTGGGCATATTGATCAAATCAAGCAAACAAATGCAGGGGCAGTTTATCGGTTAATCGATCAACTGGGCCCAATTTCGCGCATCGAACTGTCAAAGCGAGCACAGCTGGCGCCCGCCAGCATCACCAAAATCGTGCGGGAGCTGTTGGAAGCCCATCTGGTTAAAGAAACCGAATATCAGGAAGTAGGCAGCCGCGGCCGCCCGGCGGTGGGTCTGGTGCTGGACACCGAAGCCTGGCATTACCTTTCTGCCCGCATCAGCCGTGGCACCATCACGCTGGCGCTGCGTGATATCAGCAGCAAGCTGGTAGTTGAGGAAATCCTCCCCCTGGCCGCCGAACACCCCGATCCGCTGCTGAAACGCATTCTGACCGAAGTCGATCAGTTCTTTATCCGCCATCAAAGCAAGCTTGAGCGGTTGACGGCCATTGCCATTACTTTACCGGGGATGGTGGATGCGATTTCCGGCGTGGTGCATCGCATGCCGTTTTACGACGTGGAAGATATGCCCTTGGGGCCGGCGTTGGAAACGCGCACCGGTCTGCCGGTGTATCTGCAGCACGACATCAGCGCCTGGACCATGGCCGAAGCCTTATACGGCGCTTCACGCGGCAGTCAAAACGTCATTCAGGTGGTGATCGATCATAACGTCGGCGCCGGCGTCATCACCGGTGGTCGGGTGCTGCATGCCGGTAGCCGCAGTGTGGTAGAGATTGGTCATACCCAGGTCGACCCTTACGGCAAACGCTGTTACTGCGGCAACCACGGCTGCCTGGAAACCGTAGCCAGTATCGAGAATATGTTGGAAATCGCCCGCACGCGGCTCGGCACCTCGATGAGTTCCAGCCTGCACGGCATGCCGCTGACGGTCGAATCGCTGTGTGATGCAGCGCTGGCAGGCGACCAACTGGCCAAAGATATCATCCTTGGCGTGGGCCACAGCGTAGGCCGTATCCTGGCTATCATGGTCAACCTGTTCAATCCGGAAAAAATCCTGGTCGGCTCCCCGCTAAACCGCGCGGCGGAAATTCTGCACCCGGCCATTGCCTCCTGCATTCGTCAGCAATCTTTGCCGGCTTACAGCGAGCATATTAAGGTGGAGTCCACCCAGTTCTTCAACAAAGGCACCATGCCCGGTGCGGCTTTGGTGAAAGAAGCGTTATACAACGGTTCGCTATTGGTTCAGTTGCTGCAAGGCTAACACCAATCAGGAATACTTATCGTTTAACGCCAAAATGTTGCGCTACCTCAAGCCCGTGCCTGTCGGCATCCTCTAGACTTTTCCCCGTTCTACTCTTTCGCCGTAAACCCGGCGATATTTTGGTTAACGGTGTATCTCGGGGCAATTAAGTCATGTTAACGCGTTTATTTGTAACAGGAACGGATACCGATGTCGGTAAAACCGTGGTTTCTCGCGCTTTGTTGCAGGCCTTTGCCGCACAGGGCCGCTCAGTGGCCGGCTACAAGCCGGTTGCCGCACGCTGTCAGGAAACCAGTGAAGGCCTTCGCAATAAAGACGCTTTGGTTCTGCAGGCCTCTTCAACTCTGCCGCTGTCATATCAGGAAATTAATCCCATCACCTGTCTGGAAGAAGTGTTTCACGCGCAACCTACCGACGATATCAACTATGGTGTGATGAGCAGCGGACTGCAGCATCTATCCGCCAAGGCCGATACCGTGGTGGTCGAGGGCAGTGGCGGCTGGCGCGTGCTGATGAACGACATGCGGCCTTATGCCGAATGGGTGGTGCAGGAGCAACTGCCGGTAGTTTTAGTGGTGGGGATTAAATTGGGCTGTGTCAGCCATGCGTTGTTAACGGCTCAGTCGATCATTAATGACGGCTTACCTTTGCTGGGCTGGGTGGCTAACCGCATTAACCCGGGGCTGGCGCACTATGCCGAAACCATCGACGCGTTGCAGCAGCGCATTCCTGCGCCGTTGCTGGGTGAAATTCCTTATCTGCCGCGGGCTGAGCAGCGTGAATTGGCGCATTACCTGGATATCTCACCGCTGCTGAACCGCTAGGCGTTGTGATAGACCGACACCGAGCGCAAACCCCGTGAAACGGTAGTGGCGATCACGCAGGCCAGCAAAATGCCCGGCAGCAGGGTATATTCACCGGTCATTTCGAACACCATCAACGCAGCCATGATCGGCGCGTGGGTGGTTGCGGCCAGCAGCGTGGCCATACCGGTCAGCGCCATCAGCAGCGGCACCGCGCTGCCCAGTTCCGGCCAGGTGGCGCACAGTTGCCCAACCACCGAACCCAGAGCGGCCCCGACAAACAACGTTGGCGTGAATACGCCGCCGGGCGCTCCGGAACCGCTGCTGGCGAGCACCGCCAACAGTTTACAAATCAGAATGGCGCCAACCAGCAATACGCCGGGCGGCGCACTGAGCAGTGACTGCACCACGCTGTAGCCATTGCCCCACACCTCAGGAAACAGCAGCGAAAGCAACCCCACGATCAACCCGCCGAGCGCCAATTGCAAAGGGGGCTTCAGGCGCAGCGAACGGAAAGCATGGCCGGTGGCCTGCATCGCCCATAAAAATAGCGGGCCGCAAATGCCGGCCAATACGCCCAGTAGCGCCATCAGCAGATATTGCACCGGCCAGGGGGCGGGCAGAGGCTCAACCAGATACAGTGGCGCCTGGCCACCGTTAAGCAAGTTGGTCATCAACAGTGCGCAAACGGCGGCAATCACCACCGGGCCCAGCGAGGCCAGCATCAGCGTGCCAAACAGGATTTCCGCAATAAACAGGCTGCCTGCCAACGGGGCGTGGTAAGCGCTGGCCATCCCGGCAGCCGCGGCGCAGGCGACCCACAGTTTCCATTCTTTCTCGTGGGTGAAGCGTTGAGCAAACACGGAACCCACCAGCGCGGCCAGCAGGATCATCGCACCTTCGCGACCGATGGCGCTGCCGCTGGAGACCACCAGCAGCGAAGCCAGGCATTTCACCAGACTGGCACTGACGTCCAGCCGCCCGTCGCCGGTTTCGATCGCTTCCATATAATCGGTTGGCGCTATCTGTCGTTGATGTTGATAGCGTTGGTAAACCCACAGCAGCGTGCCCGCCGCCAGGCCGCCTAACGCCGGGGTCAGCGCCCTTCGCCAGGCCGGTAAAGCTGAGGCGGCAGCGACAAGGCTGCCGCTCTCATGGTCGAGCAACAGCCATTCCAGGCCCAGCATCGCACGGTGAAACAGCCAAACCACCAACGCGGCGGCGATACCAAGAAAGATGGCAATAAACAGGCGGCGCAGCAGGGCGCGATAGTGGTGCAGGTGGACCCATCGTTTCATGCGTCAGTAAAATCAGGAGAAAAATGAAAGGTTCAGCGGAGTATTGTGCTTGCCGTGTCAGCCGAAGGCCAGTGAATCTTTGCAGAATTGGCGGAGGGCTCATGGTTTAGCGGGGTGGCAGGGATTCACCCTGATTTTTGTGACGATGTCACTTGAAGTTCAAATGGTGCGTTTTTCGCCAGCGAAAACAGCTAACTAGACAGCGGTAACGGCAGCGACTCGTCGGGCTGATATAATGGGATGAAAATGAGAATCCAAGGTTTGTAATCACGCTATGACAAATAACGAAGCCCCAGCGCCACTCCCTCATCGTCCGTTGATCCTGATTGCCTGCATGTTGGCGATGTTTATGTCAGCCATTGAGGCGACGATTGTCGCCACGGCGATGCCCACAATTATCGGCGATCTGGGCGGGTTTTCTCTGCTGGGCTGGGTGTTTGCAGTGTATTTATTGGCGCAGGCCATTACCATTCCGATTTATGGCCGGCTGGCGGACTTCCTCGGGCGCAAGCGGGTATTTTTCTTTGGCGCCACGCTGTTTTTGCTGGGCTCGGTACTGTGTGGTTTCTCACCCAATATGTACTGGCTGATCGGTTTTCGGCTGCTGCAGGGCCTGGGGGCCGGGGCGATTATGCCGATAGCCACCACCATCATCGGGGATGTTTACAGCGCCACCGAACGGCCGAAGGTAATGGGTTATCTGTCCAGCGTCTGGGGTGTTTCGGCGATCGTTGGCCCGCTGCTGGGCGCGTTTATCGTCCAGCATCTGCCTTGGGCGTTGGTGTTCTGGGTTAATTTACCCATTGGCCTGTTGGCGATGTTTTTCCTTGGCCGCTATTTGCCTTCTCACCAACAGCTACGTAAGCATGCGTTGGATCTGGCGGGCACGGCTTGGCTGACGCTGTTTGTTTCGGCGCTGTTGTTGTCGCTGCTGCAGGCCGAAAACCTCGGGTGGTGGGTGCTGCCCCTGTTGGGCTTGGCGGCCGTTGCGCTGATGTTGTTGGTTCGACAGGAGCGCCGTGCGCCGGAGCCATTGTTCCCGCTGGCGCTGTGGCAAAGCCGGGTGATTGTGGCCGGCAATATTGGCGGTCTGGTGATTGGTGCGGCGATGATGGGGATCAGCGCTTTCCTGCCGACCTTTATTCAGGGCGTGATGGGCGGGACACCGCTGGAAGCCGGTACCACGCTGGCGCTGATGTCGATTGGCTGGCCGCTGGCCAGCACCTTCAGCGGACGGCTGATGCTGATGACGTCCTACCGTACGACGGCGCTGCTGGGCGCGCTGTTGCTGGTGGCCGGCGGGCTGATCTTATTGCTGATGCAACCGAGCGGCGGTTTGCTGTGGGGCAGAGTGGCCGCCTTTATGATCGGCGCCGGTATGGGGCTGTGCAACACCACGTTTTTGGTTTCGGTGCAGAACGCCGCGCACCACAGCATCCGTGGCATCGCCACTGCCTGCACGGTGTTTACCCGTATGATGGGCTCGGCGATCGGCACCGCGATTTTGGGGGCCACGCTGAACATTAACCTTCAGGTGCGTCTGCCGCAAACGACCGATCCGGTCCAACAGCTGATGGAGCCGGCTACGCGTGGCGCAATGGGGTCGGAAATGCTGGCAGAGATGACGCAGCAGGTTGCCGCCTCACTGCATTGGGTATTTTTGGTCTCCGCCATCATTTCACTGTTGGCATTGGCGGCTGCGATGTTGATCCCCGCCCGGCATCGGCCGCAGGGTGAGGGAGAAGAGGCGGAACAAGCCTAAAGGAAAGGGCGCTGATAGCGCCCTGGATCAGAATTACTGTGCGGTTTTGGTATCTTGACTGGTGCCGGTCTGGGCCGCGTCACCGCTGTCGTCGCCGTTGCTCAGGCGAGTATATACAATCTTTTGGGTGTCGTTCTCGCAGTGGCCAACCACCAGCCCGCCGGCCTGTTGGGCCTGATCGTTAGGCACGATATCCAGCTTGAAGCCGGATTCCGGCACGCCGTTGTTGATAATTTTCTGCGAAATGTCCGCCTTCACGCTCTCGCACGAGGCCAGGGCGGCCAGGGGGGCTGCGGCCATCAGCACTGCACCCAAGATAAGCGCTTTTTTCATCAATTCGTCCTTTTTGAGAATGGGCTTCCTTAGTCAGAATAGCAGCAACGGCGGCGGAGAGTAACGGCCGCCGCGTGCTGCCGCAAGATTAAGGATTAATCTGACGACCGGTCTGACGATCCAGACACTTGCGAGTATTGGGTTCCCAATATGCATTAACGTTCAGGCTGTCGTTGCAGCGGTCTTCGTTATCAATCGCCTTGTCTACCTTGTCGAACTCTTTCTCCACGCGGGTGTTGACCTTATGGCGCAGGGATTTGGTGTCGTTGAACTGTTCTTTGCTCTGACGAGCCGCTTCGGTACTCATGGCGCCGCTGTTACTGCCGTCGACGGTCACGCAGGTGCTGCCCTGAGTGCAACTGGCGGCCAGTGCCGGTGCCTGCCAGGCGCTCATCAGCATCAGCATGGCGACCGGCAGCATCCCGCGCAGCAGTCGTTGAGTAGAAAGTGTTTTCATCGTTTCATCCTTATGAGTTAGTGTTGCCTGATAGCGGCAGCACTGGCTTTAACGCGCCCTCGGGCGTGCTGATAAATATACCATCCTGCTCTTGGAGTGCACCAATTAAGCGCCGCATCGTTTACTTTACAGAGAGAAAGCTTTCCCCATGTTAAAGACCACCCTGTTATTTTTCGCCACTGCGCTGGCTGAGATCGTCGGCTGTTTCTTACCTTATCTGTGGTTGAAAAAGGGCGCCAGCGCCTGGCTGCTGCTGCCGGCGGCGGCCAGCCTGATGCTGTTTGTTTGGTTATTGACGCTGCATCCTGCAGCCAGCGGGCGCGTATATGCGGCGTATGGCGGAGTCTACGTTGCGACGGCACTGTTGTGGCTGCGGGTGGTTGATGGGGTGAAACTGTCGGCGTTGGACTGGCTGGGCGCCGGGGTGGCGCTGGCGGGGATGCTGATTATTGTTTCGGGCTGGCGAGCGGCCTGACAAGCGGCGGCAGGGGCTGGCCCTGCCGCATAAAATCACGCTTCGCGGTGGATATTCAATCCGGCAAAGGATTGGCTGACCGGCATGATCTCCAGCGAGTTGATGTTAACGTGGGGCGGCAGAGTCGCCACCCAGAACACCGACTCGGCAATATCTTCCGGCGTCAACGCATTGGCGCCGTCGTAGACCTTATCCACCTTGCCGTCATCGCCTTTGAAGCGCACGTTAGAGAATTCCGTGCCGCCCACCAGGCCTGGCTCAATGTCGGTTACGCGGATGCGGGTGCCGTGCAGGTCGGCGCGCAGGCCGAGGCTGAATTGCTTGACGAAGGCCTTGGTCGCGCCGTAGACGTTACCGCCGGCATAGGGCCAGTTGGCAGCAACGGAGCCGATATTGATCACATGGCCGACGTTGCGTTCAACCATTGCCGGCAGCAGGGCGCGGGTCATGTTCACCAGGCCTTTGGCATTGGTGTCGATCATGGTTTCCCAATCATCGGCGTTGGCCTTGTGCGCAGGCTCCAAACCTAACGCCAGGCCGGCGTTGTTCACCAGCACGTCAATCTGGCGCAGTGCCGCAGGCAGCTCATCAATCACCTGCTGAATTGCCGCGCGATTACGTACGTCCAGACGGACGATATGCAGCGCCTCGCCCAATTCGTCTTTCAACTCTTCCAGACGTTCAATACGGCGGCCGGAGGCGATCACCTGATGGCCTTCGCGGATAAAACGTCGTGTGATGGACTCACCAAACCCTGAGGTGGCGCCCGTGACAAAAATGATCATGCTACTGTTCCTCAACTGTTTTTAACCACATGCTAATAGCATTAGCATAATCCCGGTTTAAGTGGCAGTGGTTATCGGCGTCGACATAAAAAAACCGCCATCGCTGCTGCCAGACGGGCGGTTTTTTGGTCAGAGGGTTATGCAAGCCGGGCTGAAAGTGCCCGTTCTGCAATGCAGCTACAGCTGAGGCGGTACGTGGTACACCACGCAGTCATATTTGGTATTTTCGCGTCGGCCTGCCACTACGCCGCCCAGAGATTCGGCGATGCGTCGGCTGGGGGTGTTTTGTTCTGCCACCGGATAGATAAAGTGACGCGGCCGGTAGCGCTCGCTGGCCCACACCGCCATGGCATGAACGATTTCGCGGCCGTAGCCGTTACCGTGCAGGCTCTCTTTTACCCAGATACCCAGCTCCGGGGTGGTGTTGTGCAAGTCATGCAGGCCGCCCATGCCGACAAACTCTTTGCTGTCGCGCAGGCGAGCGACGAAAATCAGCTCCTCACCTTCGCGGATCAGCGGCAGCCAGGTTTGCCAAACGTTGGCGAAGGCCTCCGGCGACTCTTCAGGCTCAAAATTCATAAAGCGCGTCAGTGTAGGGGTAATCGCCTGGTAAACATCGTCGGCATCTGCTGCGGTAAAAGGGGCAATCAACAACCGGTCGGTGTTCACGCGGCACTGAGAAAGGTCACTGTGGATCATTATTATTACCTCGCTTTTCAGGCCAAAACGGCAAAAAATCCGCACCGGTGAAACGGGGCGGATCATCGATATTACGTTGATTGGCGACAGATGCGACTTATTTCTGCAATCGCTGAGGCGAGAGCGGCAAAGGTTCGGCCGTCGGTTTTCGCTGGCGTACCTCACTGCCGGCGTTCGGATCCAGGGTAAAGCTGTCAATCACCGCCAGCAGCGCGATAACGCCGATGACTACAAACGCCAGTTGGAAATCGACCAATGGAATGCGCGCTGTGGACTGCGGCATCAGCATTTCCGCCAGGCGCAGTGCCAACGCGCCGATGGCGATACCCAGCCCGCTGCCCATTTGCTGCGAGACATTAAACAACGTATTGGCGCCGTTCATTTGCGGCTGCGGCACTTCGGAAAATGCTAACGTGTTGAGCGCAGTGAACTGCATGGAGCGCGTCAGTCCACTGACGAACAGCAGCCCCAAAATCAGCCAGGTCGGCGTCTGCGGCGTCAACAACGCACAGGCGAAAATGGTAGCGGCATTGAGCAAACCGTTCACCACCAGCGTAGTACGGAAGCGAAAACGGTACAGCACCGCCGAGGTAAAGGGCTTCATCACCAGATTGCCGGCGAACACCGCCAGCACCAACAGCCCGGCATCGAAGGCGTTAAGGCCAAACCCAATCTGGAACAATAGCGGCAGCAAGAAGGGCACGGCGCCAATGGCGATGCGGAACAGCGTACCGCCCCAAATCGTGACGGCGTAACTTTTTATCCGCATCGCCCACAGGTTGATTAAAGGATGTGCCGCACGCTTGGCATGGCGAACCGCCAGTGCACCCAGTGCCAGGCTGCCAAAAATGCACAACGCGGGTACCAGCCAGGACAATTGCGGATGGTTGATCAGATCCAAACCGAACATCAGGCCGAAGCAGGCAATGCCGGTCAGCACGAAGCCGAGGGCGTCAAAGGGAACGCCTTTCTGCGGCGCTTCCTGAGGGATCAGTCGCCAGGCCAGCCACAGTGCGGCGATGCCCAGCGGCACGTTCAGAATAAAAATCCAGTGCCACGAGGCGTAAGTGGTAATAAATCCCCCGACCGGCGGGCCGAGGATCGGGGCCACCAGGCCCGGCCAGGTAATGGTGGCGATGGCTTTGATTAAATCGGGTTTGGCGGTATTGCGCAGCACCACCAGGCGCCCGACCGGCACCATCAACGCTCCGCCGAAGCCCTGCAGAATTCGGGCAGCAGTAAACGTCGGCAGGTTAACGCTGGCGGCACAGAGCACCGATGCCAGGGTAAAAATCAGCACTGCCGCCGCGAAGATATTGCGCGCGCCAAAGCGGTTGGCAATCCAGCCGCTGGCAGGAATAAATACCGTCAGCGTCAGAATATAGGCCGAAATACCGATGTTCATGTCCACCGGTCGCACGCCGAAAGCCGCCGCCATCTGCGGCATGGCGGTGACGATCACTGTCCCGTCGAGGTTTTCCATAAAAAAGGCACCCGCCACCAGCAGTGGCAGCGCAGTGGCGCGTGAAAAGAAACTCATGGCAAAGCACGCCGGACGAAGCGCGGACAGGATGCGGACATGACAGAAACCCCGTTTCAAAAATGTTAACGCCGGAAGAGTTTTTGAGGATAACGCATTGCGCCGAGGTTAAAAAGAGGTTGAGCGGGTGATAATTAGCGGGCGCAGCGCTTGCGCCCGCACAGGGAAATCAGAACTTCACTGAACCTTGCAAATACAGAGTTCGTGGCTGACCGATGTATAGCCCCTTGTTGTTATCGTCGTAAGCGCGGGTGAAATATTCATGGTTAAACAGGTTTTTAACCCCGAGGCCCAGATTCAGTCCGGCCATTTCCGGTCCAAAATCATAGGCGGCGCGCAGGCCCCACAGCATATAGCCAGGAATGCGGCCGGTACTGCCGTCGGCACTTTCCGCCACGGTGTTGGCATTGTCGGCGAACTGGCTGGACTGGAATTCACTGTTGAGGTTGAACGTCCAACTGCCCGGCGTGTAATCCAGCCCCAGCGTACCTTTATGCTTCGGTGAGAACGGCACCTGGTTGCCTTTGTAGGCGCCTTCCTCACGGATGGTGGCGTTGACATAGGCATAGCTGGCGTAAACCGTCACGTCGTCCAGTTTGGGAGTCAACTGCGACAGATCGTAACGCAGGTTGCCCTCCAGCCCGGCGTGTCGAGTTTTGCCACGTGCGGTGACGCTGTCGGTGACCTGGTTCGAATCGTACTGATTATTGAAGTTGATCAGGAACAGGCCAACTTCGCCTTGCAGCGCATCGCCTTCATAGCGGGTGCCCAGTTCCCAGGTTCGCGCTTTTTCCGGTTCGATATTGCCGCTGTCGACCGCTTTACCCATCTGGCTGTATTGCACCGTGCCGAACGAGCCTTCGGTATTGGCGTACAGGTTCCAATATTCGTTCAGATGATACATGACATTCAGCGCCGGCAGCGGGGCGTTGTAGCTGACGTCGAGGCGATTATTCTTGATGTAGTTATTCTGATAGGAAGAGATATGCTCATAGCGCATGCCCGGCGTGATGGTCCAATCGCCGATATCTATGCGGTCATCAATGTAAAAGGCGTGGGCGTCAGTGCCGGACTGAGTATCGCGATCGTAAGGGCTGCTGGTTGAAGGTAATACGCCGCTGCTGGCCTTGCTGTAGTAGCGTAGCTCATGGGTCGATTCGCTGACGTAGCGATAACCTACGCCGACTTCATGCGCCGACTGGCCCCAGCGGAAGCTTTGGCTGTAACGTGGCTCCACGCCGCGTACCCAATATTCGCGCGGCGAAAGCGTCAGGTTCTTGCCCTGATCGAGATAGCCGCTGCGCAGGGTATAGGTATAGAAACTCTGCACGTCGAATTTGTGTTGCTGATCCGGCTGATATTGATAGCCGAAGTTGGCCAACTGGCGACGGCCCCAGAATTTGTCATAAGGACGCGTAGACTGGAATGGATTGGCGTTGTAATCCGCCCGGCTTAATCCACCCGGCATATCGGCCTGGCCTTCGTAATATTGCAATAAGCTATTAAAGGTGTGCACCTCGTTTGGCGCATAGCGGCTTTTCAACATCACGTCGTCGATTTTGGTCGAACTGTGTTCGCGCCAGTCGCTGCCGCGGGTGCCGGAATAAAGCAACGCGCTGCCAAAGCCGTTGTCGGCGGTACCACCGATCATCAGGTTGCCGGTGCCTTTGGGGTGATCCTGACGGGAGGTCGGGCTAAGTTGGCCCTGCATGCCGGCTTCCATGCCGAAGGTTTTCGGGATGGCCTTGGTGACAAAGTTCACTACGCCACCGACGCTTTGCGGTCCGTAACGTACGGCACCGCCGCCGCGGACCACGTCTACCGCATCCATATTGCCGAGGGATACCGGCGCCAGCGACAGCTGCGGCTGGCCATAAGGGGCAAAGGGCACCGGAATGCCGTCCATCAGCACCGTCGAACGGCTGGCCAGGCGCGGGTTCAAACCACGAATGCCGAAATTGAGTGCCATATCGTGGCTGCCGGTGCCGTTATTTTCCGGAGCAACCACGCCCGGCACGCGATTCAGCGCTTCTCGCAAGGTGGTGGCGCCGGTTTTGGCAAACTCTTCTCGGCGCACCACGTCACGCGCGCCGGCGTGTTCGAATACGTCAATCTGACGGCCTTCAGCCAGCCAGTCACCGACCACGGTGATGTCTTGTTCTTGCTGCACCGTCGGCTGTTTGACCAGCGTAAAGCCATTAGCCCCCAACGCCTTGGCCTGCAAGCCGCTGCCTGCCAGCAGTGCGTTCAGCCCCTGATTAACGTCGTAGTTGCCTTTCAACCCTGGTGAACGCTTGCCGGCGGTCAAACTTCCGTCAACGGACAGCGCAATGCCGGCATGGGCGGCAAAGGCATTTAACGCGCCATCCAGATCGCCTGCGGGGATCTGATAAGCGGTAGCGGCAACCGGTGCTGTCTGCGCTGCCAGCAAGGGTGAAGCGAATGCCAGACCCACGGCGACCGCCAGTGGTTGAAGCGGTTTTCCCCAAAAATTGTTCATACCTTCTCCTGATTATTCTATTTTTTGCTGCAGTGTTTTAACTGGAGTCGGATGAAAACGAAAAAGGGACAATCAAGAATGAGATTTTTTATCATTTTCATTTAAATAAATCAGGCGGGGACCACTTTTAACCAATAACGGGTAAAGCTTTGCAGCCGGATCGGCAGCGTTTGGCTGAGCAGCAGGAGTGCGCGATCGGGCTCCCTCAGGGGGAAACTGCCGCTCACGCGTAGGCCGGCAATGGCAGGATCGCAATCCAAACGGCCGTGACGGTAACGCGCCAGTTCGGCAAGCACCTGATCCAGCCGCCATTGACTGACGCTCAGCACGCCGCGGGTCCAGCTGTCGCCGTTGCCGGCTGCCTGTTGTTGGCCGAATGCCGCAGCGCTAAAGCTGATTTGTTCCCCGGCGTTAACCCGTCGTTTTTCCTGTGGGAACTGTGCCAGTTGGGCTTCCACGGCGTGTTCAAGCACCGTCAGTTGCGTTTGATCGTCGTTTTCTCGCACCAGGAAATGGGTGCCGAGTGCGCGCATGGCACCTTGCCGGCTTTCGACCCAAAACGGCCGGTCGTCGCGGCCGGTAATCAAACTGATTTCTCCGCTGTGCAGCAGGATCAGCCGTTTTTCAGCGCTGTAGCGAACATCGACAGCGCTGGCGGTATTGAGTACCAACTGGCTGCCGTCGCTGAGGACGATGGGTTTAATTTCACCGGTAGCGGTGCGGTAGTCGGCGCGCAGCTCGCGGCCCAACGGGGACTGAAAGCCCAACCAACTGCCACCGACGCCCAGCAACAGCAACAGACTTTTCAGCAGGGTGCGGCGATCCAGCGTGGACTGGCGGCCGGCCTGGTCGAGCGTGCGATAGCTGAATTTTCCAGGTACGCCCTGCAACTGACTTTGCAGTGCTTCAACGCGTTGCCAGGCCCAGCGGTGATCTTCGTTTTGTTGGTGCCAGGCCTGCCACTGTTGCCGTTGGTGCTCGGTGACGTTTTCGTCGCATAACAGGGCAAACCATTGGGCGGCCATTTTCAGCGCCTGGCGCTGCTCGGGGGTGAGGGTGTGGCTCATTACGGGTATTCTGTTTCCAGGCTGAACAGCAGGCAGTGCTCGGCGGCTTTGGCCATGTATTTTTTTACTGAACTGACCGAAACGCCGAGGCGTTGTGCAATCTCGGCATAGCCCAGTCCTTCGAGCTGCGACAGCAAAAAGGCCTGTTTGATCTTCGGCCCCAGCCCGTCGAGCATGCTGTCGATGTGTTGCAGACTGTCAAGCAGGCTGTGGCGCTGTTCGGGTGAGGGCGCCAGCGCCTCCGGCATCAGCGCCAGCATATCCAGATAAGCGCGCTCCAGCGTTTTGCGGCGGAAGAAATCGACCATCACCCGCTTGGCGAGGGTGACCAAAAAATCTTTGGGTTCGCGAATAGCGGCGGCGGAGTCGTTTTTCAGGACCCGCATGAAGGTGTCCTGTGCCAGGTCGTCGGCGTCAAAAGCGCAACCGAGTCGACGTTGCAGCCAGCCCCGCAGCCAACCGTGATGGGTTGCGTAGAGGCGTGTAAGCGCATCTGAGGAAGTAGGGGCTGTGGCTGACATGGGTTCCGCGCTGCCGGTCAAAAAAGATGCGCGGATGATAATTGAGAATGGTTATCGTTTCAAGTTTGACGCCATCCCTGGCCACGCGAACTTTCAACTTTCACTCAAGCGCAGTCCCGTCGCGGCATCGAACAGGTGGATCGCATCACGGTTGGGCGCTAACCACAGCGGCTGGTCGCTTTGTGCGTTAATTCGTCCGTTGAACTGTACGTGCAGCCGATAACCGCCCCAGTTGATATGCAGCAGGCTGACATCGCCGGTGATCTCCATCAGTCGCAGTTGGGCGGCAGGTTGCTCGCTGGTGTCGACCAGGTGGAAGTCATGGGGACGCAGCCCGAGGATCACCTTGCTGCCTGCCACAACATGCTGCCATTTTGCGGGCAATGGCAGCCAGAGTTCGTCACAGGTGACGCCAGGCCGGTCGTTGCGCGGCGTGACGACGCCGTCCAACAGGTTCATTGGCGGTGAGCCGATAAAGCGCGCCACAAAGGTATCAGCGGGGGCGTCGTAGATCTCCAACGGTTTGCCTTGCTGCACGATATTGCCGTCTTTCATCACCACGATTTGGTCCGCCAGCGTCATGGCTTCAATCTGATCGTGGGTGACATACACCGTGGTGGTTTTGAACTGCTGATGCAGGGCCTTGATCTCGGCACGCAACTCCATACGCAGTTGGGCATCGAGATTGGACAGCGGTTCGTCGAATAAAAATACTTTGGGATTACGCACCATGGCGCGGCCCATCGCTACCCGCTGCCGTTGGCCGCCGGAGAGTTCTTTTGGATAGCGCTGTAAAAGATGATCGATCGCCAAAATGCGCGCTGCTTGCTGAACCTTGGCCTGCTGCTCGGCCTTGGCTACCTTCATCACCTGCATGTGAAAAGCCATGTTTTCCGCCACCGTCAGGTGCGGATAGAGCGCATAGCTCTGGAACACCATGGCGATGTCGCGGTCGGCAGGATCCAGATCGTTGATCTTCTTTTTATCCAGCAGGATCGTGCCTTCCGTCAGGCTGTCCAGCCCGGCCAACAGGCGCAGCAGCGTGGACTTGCCGCAGCCTGACGGGCCGACCAGCACGGTAAAACTGCCGTCGGGGATCACCAGATCCAAGGGGTTCAATACCCGCTGTTTGCCGTAGTATTTGGCCACTTTTACCAGTTCTACACTTGCCATCAGACCATTTCTCCGGCGCAGGTTTTCAGGGTATTCCAGTCCAGATACTGGCGCGGTGAGCTGCTGATAGCGTGGCTGGCAGCACGAATACCCCAGCGCAGCGCCACTGCTGACGAGTGGCCATGAAGGCTGGCGGTCAGGAAACCGGCGTTGAAACTGTCGCCGGCGCCAATAGTGTCGACCACCTTGATCGGATGTGCCGCCGCCTGCAATAACCGTTCGCCGCACCACATGCGCGCACCATCCGGGCCACATTTCACCACGCAGGCGGCGTCGGCAGGCTGTTGACGATTCAGGGTGCGAGCGGCGGTGTACAGATCCTCACTGCCCGCCATGCCGCAGGTTTCCACTTCATTGAGCAGCAAAACATCACAGAATGGCAACCAGTCGGCGATTTGTGTGCGTAACGGTTCGCTCCAGCCCTGTGGGGGCCAACCGGTATCAACCGCAATGCGATAGCCGCGCTGGCGCAGGGTCTTCAGCAACGCCGGGTAGTCCGCCAACAAGGTGGTGCACAGGAAGGTGCCGCACAACAAAACGGTGTCGCCGCTGCCGGCCAATACAGGGATCTGATGCAGCACATCGTCCTGGCTGAGGCGGGTAATATGCCCCTGATTGCTAAAAAACGTGCGTTCATTGTCGGGGTGGGTGACGCCGAAAGTCAGCGAAGTTTCGCAGCTGTAGATCGGCCAATACGGCGAACTGTCCGGAAACAGCTGCGCCAGCCAGGGGCTGAAATAGTCATTGCCCTGATTGGCCACCAGCCGGTAAGGGGTTTCCAGCGCTGCCAGCGCCAGTGCGCAGTTGCCTGCTGAACCGCCGGGGCGCAGTTCACTGTGTTCGAGCATCGCTTCAGTTCCTTTCTGTGGCCATTGCTGCAAGGTGCTCATGATCACATCGACGTTGATATTGCCCACCACGTACAGCGTGGGTTTGGTGTTGGTCTTCATCATGTCTATTTTCCCTGAATAAATTAGCCCTTGCTGCCGCCGCTGGTTAAGCCGCTAACCAGGGTTTTTTGCAGCCAGAGGGCAATGAACAGCGGTGGAATGGCAGCCAGAATGCCGACGGCGGCGATCAGCCCGTCATCGGTGGCCCGCCCGGCGGTGAAACCGGCTATGGTCACCGGCAAGGTCTGCGCCTGAATATTGCTGGTAAACAGCAGCGCGTAGAAAAATTCGTCCCAGGCCAGCAACCAGCCGAACAGCGCCGAGGCACCCAATGCCGGTTTGGCCAGCGGCAGGGTAATGCGCAACAGCACTTGCCACTGGCGTAACCCGTCCAGCCGGGCGGCCTGCTCGATGTCGATCGGCAGGGCATCAAACTGGTTTTTCAGCATCCAGGTAAGAAACGGCAGGATCAGCGAGCAGTAGACCAGCACCAGACCGATATGGGTGTTCAACAGCGCCAACTGTTGCAGGATAAAGTACAGCGGCAGCACGAAAGCCACCGGCGGCACCATGTAGATCGCCAGGCTGGCAAACAGCCAGCCGTCGCGGCCGGGGTAGCGGGAAAAGCTGAACGCCGCAGGAATGGCCAGCAATAATGAAATCAGCGTCGCGCCGCAGGCAACCAGCAGGCTGTTGAACAACGCATGCAGAAACAACGCACCGGGTTGGCCGGGTTGCAACGACAGCAGGCTGACGTAACGCGAAAAATCCCAGTAACGCGGCAGCCATTCCAGCGGCACGCGGGTCAGATCGGCCGAAGAGCTGACGCTCATCAGAAACAGCCATAGCATCGGTGCGAGGATCGACACTGCCAGCAGCAGCGCGGCGCCGTAGCGCAAGAGCAGGCGGAGTTTAGGCTTCATCGGCGAGGCTCCTTCTGCGCTGGCGGAACAGCATCAGCATGTACAGTGCAATCAGCACGCCGCACAACAAGGTCATCAGCACGGCGTAGGCGGCACCGCTGCCGGCGCGCAGATAGCTGAACGATTCCTGATAGACAAAGAAACTCAGGGTTTTGGTGCTGTCCATTGGCCCGCCGCGCGTCATCACGTAAATGATGTCGAACACTTTGAACGCGTCGATGGTACGCAGTACCAACGCCACGGCCAGCGGCGCCAGAATGGCGGGGAGGGTAATGGCGCGGAATCGTCGCCAGGCAGAGGCGCCGTCCAGCCGAGCCGCCTCGTACAAATCGTCCGGGATGGTTTGCAATGCCGCCAGCGTCAGCAGGGTGATCAGCGGATAGTTCTTCCAAATGTCCGCCAGCATTACCGCGTTGAGTGCCGAAGCCGGGTCTCCCAGCCAACTGCGATAGTGGTCGATCACGCCGAGTTGAGTCAGCAGCGCGTTGATGCTGCCGTAATCCGGGTTGAAATTCAGTCGCCACATCGTGGCATTGACGATGGTCGGTAGCGCCCAGGGTAAAATCACCAACACCCGCAGCAGATTGCGACCGTGGAATTTTTGATTGAGCAACAGCGCCACCAGCACGCCAATCACCCCTCCAAACGCCACCGAAACCAGGGTGAAATACAACGTACGCCCCAGAGCCGCCTGAAAGTCCGGGTCGGTCAGAGCATAAAGAAAGTTATCCGCACCGACCCAGGCCGGCGCAACGCCGTCGCCGACCAGCGCCGCATCGGTAAAACTCAGCCACAGGGTACGACCCAGCGGCCAGGCGGTAAGCAGCAGCATCATCAGCAGCATGGGTGCCAGCAGCACCCATGCCTGACGACGCTCACGTTGGGGCAAAGTGAGCATCGTCATCGCTTAACGCAACCGTGCAGCGCTTTGGGTCGCGGCATCCAGCCCGGCCTGCGGCGTGACTTTGCCCTGCAGGATTTGCTGCAGGTCCTGCTGCAATCCGTTGGACAGCCGTGAGTAATCCGCGGTTTCGGGGCGCGAAAGCATCACGTTCAACGACTGTTTGGCGGCAGCGATCAGCGGTTCCTGACCTTTCTGCACCGCGGGATCCTCATAGGAGGATTTCCAGATCGGCAGACTAAGCTTGGCGTATTTGTCCTGCACCGGCTGCGAGGTCATGTAACTGATGTACTGCCAGGCCTGATCGGGGTGGGCGCTGGCCTTGGCAATGCCGAGACCCATGGAGCCATTCACCGCAGAAACCTGACCGGCCTCGGAGCCCGGTGCAGGCACGATACCGACGTCGCCGGCCACCTTGCTTTGCTTCGGATCGTTGGCCATGTTGTACATATAGGTCCAGTTCAGTGCGAAGGCTGCATCCCCATTGGAGAAGGCCTTGCGCACGTCCTCCTCAAGATACTCGCGAGAATTCGGGTTGGTGAGCCCCTTATCCAGTGACGCTTTCATGTAGCTGGCGGCCTGCAGCGAACCCGGGCTGGAGAAGGTGATTTTGCCCTGCTGGATGAACTGGCCCTTGAAGGCCGACACCAGCGTGGTGTAGTCGCAAACCAGCGCTTCGGCCTGTGACCAGCTCCACACCAGCGGGTACTTGACCACGTTTTTCTGCTTCAGAATTTCCGCCTGCTGTTCCAGCTCCTGCCAGGTTTTCGGCGGGGCGGCAATCCCGGCCTTGGCCAGCATGGCCTTGTTGTAATACAGGTATTTGGTGTCGAGGATCCACGGCATGCCCCAGCGCTTGTCTTTGTAGGTGACGGTGGTCATGGCGCCGGCAAAGATTTTGGCGCTGTCGTCGGCGCTGATGCGCGTGGTGACGTCTTGCAGCAGGCCGAACTTGGTGAATTCCGCCGGCCAGATGGCGTCGAACAGCACCACGTCGTAACCATTGCTGCCGGCACCGCGCGCCGCGACGATTTTATCGTGCAGCGCCTCGTAAGGGACAAACTCCAGATTAACGGTGATATCCGGGTGTTGTTTGCTGAAGTCCACGGTCATGGCGCGGATATCGTTTTCACTGTAGGCCGCCTGGGTCATAAACAACGCGCTAATTTGCGTGGGGGCGGCATAGGCGGATGAGAGACTGAGCGCCAGGGCAGACAAAGTACAGACTGTCGTAGCGGCAAGGGTATGGCTTTTCATTGTGCGTTCTCCGGTGTTAAAAAGATTTTTAAATCAATTTGATTGCTTTATTGGAGGGCACCATACTGCAAAGACGATTTCCCTTTCTGCATAGGCAGTTATGACGACTTCCGGCACTAACCTTGAACATGCTCGCGCACACAACCGGCGCGTAGTGATAGAGGCTATCCGTCTGCACGGAGAACTGACCCGTGCCGAAATTGCCCGGCTGACCTCACTGACGCCGCAAACCGTTTCAAACATCGCAACCGAGCTGGAACAGGCCGGCATTCTCTCTTCGCACCTGCCGCGTCGTGCCGGCGGGCGAGGTCAGCCAGCCACGCCGTTGACCCTTAACCCAGACAGTGCGTATTCCATCGGCATCCATCTGGATCACCAGTCCCTGCTGATGATCGTGGTTGATCTGTCAGGCAGCGTACGTTTCCACCGGCTGATTATGGTGCAAAAGCCGCAACCTGCTGCGACCTTGAAACTGATTTGTGATGTACTGCAAGAAATGCGCCAGCAGCCGGATCTGGCCTGGGGGAAAATGCTGGGGATCGGCGTGGTAATGCCGGGGCCGTTTGGCGTGGAAGGGATTTCGTCGGTGGGGCCGACCACGCTCAACGGTTGGGAAAATATCGATGTGGTGGCTGAACTTAACGCGCAAAGTGGCCTGCCGGTGACGCTGGAGAACGATGCCACCGTCGCCGCCATCGGCGAGCGTTTGCACGGCGTAGCCAGACAGCTGAATTCGTTTATTTATTTGTATCTCGGTACCGGGCTTGGCGCGGGGATTTTCACCGATGGCCGAATTTATACCGGCCATGCGCACAATGCTGGTGAAGTCGGCCACATGATTGTGCAACCGGGCGGGCGCGCCTGCTACTGCGGCAACCAGGGCTGCCTGGAACGTTATGTCTCGCTGCAGGCGGCCTACGAGAGCTGCGGGCTGGATCCGATGAGCGCCAGACCACAAGACTTGCTGGTATTGCCGCAGTCGCAGATTGACACCTGGCTGGATTTGGCGGTGCCTGCGTTACGTCAGGCGATCAACATTGTTGAATGCATGTTTGACGCTGAAGCCGTGATTATCGGCGGCCTGATGCCGGAAAGCCTCGTGGCGCAACTGATCAAACGGTTGGCGCCGCTGCATCGCTCGGTGCGCAGCAAATACCTCGACGGCCTGCGGGTGCGGCTGGGCACCACCGGTGCGGATACCGCCGCATTGGGGGCGGCGGCACTGCCGCTGTTTGATGAATTCAATCCCCGTTATGAAGTGTTATTGAAGTCATAAAACCCATCCTACGATTTATATTCTTGCCCAATAATGGTGCAGGCTAATCATTAATCCAATATAAGCAAACGGTTGCTATTTAAGGGCAACCGTTTGCTTATATTCTGCTTATTTTTCGTTGGCTCGGAATATTGTTCGGTGAATTTTATCCTTCTGTTTTTAAACATAAATAATCAATAAAAAACCATCTGGCACGCGGCTTGCTATTCTTAAATCAACATCTGCGTTCGATAAAAAGACCGCCATCGCTCTCCAGGCTGAATTGACTCAGCCGGGTGCTGTGCGCTGGTCGGTAGAAAAGGAAAGCAAAATGAACATGCCATTCACCACGGCGATCCGTGGCAATTTTTTCGACATCGCGGCCTGCGTGGATCACCCGCAGCAATTAGGTCAGCAACTGCGCCATATTCCTGACGGGTTAATGCTGCTCCATGAAGGCGCGATTGCCTGGTTCGGCAGCTGGCAGCAGGGCGAATCGCTGTTGCCGCCGGGGTTTGAGGTCGCTCATTATCCGGACAAACTGATCGTGCCGGGTTTTATCGACACCCATATTCACTACCCGCAAACCGAAATGATCGGCGCCTATGGCGAGCAACTGCTGACCTGGCTGAAAAACTATACCTTCCCGACAGAAAGCCAATTTTGCTGCGAACAGCACTCTGACAAAATGTCGGCATTCTTTCTGCAGCAGCTGTTAAGCAACGGCACCACTACGGCGCTGGTATTTGGCACCGTGCATCCTCAGTCGGTTGAAGCGCTGTTCCGCCAGGCGGCGGCGCTGAACATGCGCTTGATTGCCGGTAAGGTGATGATGGATCGCCATGCGCCGGAAGCCTTGCTGGAAAGCCCGGAACAGAGCTACCGCCAAACGCGAGCGCTGATTGAGCGCTGGCACGGCAAACAGCGGCTGAGTTACGCCATTACGCCGCGCTTTGCGCCCACCAGCACCCCGGCGCTGCTTGAGCAGGTGCAGCGGCTGCGCCAGGAATTTCCGGATGCCTACCTGCACACCCATCTGAGCGAAAATCTTGATGAAGTGGCCTGGGTGAAAGAGTTGTTCCCCGACAGCCGCAGCTACCTGGACGTGTACCACCAGTACGGGCTGACCGGAGAGAAAAGCGTGTTCGCCCACTGTTTGCATCTGGAAGAACAAGAGTGGGATTGCCTGTGCCAAACCCGTTCGGCGATCGCCTTTTGCCCAACCTCCAATCTGTTTCTGGGCAGCGGTTTGTTCAACCTGCAAAAGGCCTGGCAGAAGCAGGTCAGGCTGGGTATCGGCACCGACGTCGGGGCCGGGACCACCTTTAACATGCTGGAAACGCTGGGTGAGGCTTACAAGGTCGCTCAGCTGCAGCGCTATCAGCTTTCCGCCTGTGAAGCCTTCTACCACGCGACGCTGGGCGGAGCTCGAGCCCTGTCGCTCGACGACAAAATCGGCAACTTCGACGTGGGCAAAGAGGCGGATTTTGTGGTGCTGGATCCGGCCGTGTCACCGCTGCAAAAGTTGCGACATGAAAACAGCCGCGAACTGGCGGAGCAACTGTTTGTGTTGATGACCCTGGGTGACGATCGCAATGTTTATCGTACTTACGTCGACGGCAAAGTGGTGTACCGAGCGGCCAAGTGCCAGGAGGCGGCATGATCCAGTTTCTGCTTAATCAAACCCTGAAAACAGAAACCGCACTCGATCCCAACACCACGGTGCTGAACTACCTGCGGCGTGACCTTGGCCGCTGCGGCACCAAAGAGGGCTGTGCCTCCGGCGATTGCGGCGCTTGTACCGTGGTGTTGGCCGAGCCGGAAGGCGATCGGCTGCGTTATCGCAGCGTTAATGCCTGTCTGACCTTCGTCAGCGCGTTGCACGGCAAACAGTTGATCACCGTAGAGGATCTGAAACAGCAGGGGGAATTGCACGGCGTGCAGCAGGCTATGGTCGACTGCCACGGCTCACAGTGCGGTTTTTGTACACCGGGTTTCGTGATGTCGCTGTTCTGCCTGCAAAAAAACACAGCGTCTTATCAACGCGAACAGGCGCAGCAGGCACTGGCCGGCAACCTGTGCCGCTGTACCGGCTATCGCCCGATTTTGGCGGCGGCGCAGCAGGCGTGCGATAACCCTAAGCCAGACAGCTTCGACCACCACCAGCCACAAACGCTGCAACGGCTGCAGGCCATGCGTGCCGCAACGCCGCTGGAGGCTGACGGCAAGCGCTGTTTGCTGCCGCAGAGCCTCGATGAGCTGGCGCAGCTCTATCAACAGCACCCGCAGGCCAAACTGCTGGCCGGTGGGACCGATCTGGCGCTGGATATCACCCAGCGGCATCAGGATATCCCGCTGATCATCGCTATTGGCCAAATCGAGGCGCTCAGGCAGGTAAGCTGGCAGGGCGATCGTCTGGTGATTGGCGCCGGCGCCGCCTTGAGCGATTTGTATCCGATGTTGGCCAACTATCATCCGACCTTTGGTGAACTGCTGGCGCGTTTTGCTTCCCAGCAGATCCGCAATCAGGGCACGTTGGGGGGCAATATTGCCAATGCTTCACCGATTGGCGACGGTGCGCCCTTATTGCTGGCGCTGGACGCGCTGCTGATCCTGCGCTGTGGTGCTACCCAGCGTGAACTGCCGTTGAACGACTTCTTCCTTGGCTACCGCCAAACCGCACTGCAGCCGGGGGAATTTATTGAAAGTATCGTCCTGCCTGCCAGCGCACCGGCGGACTTTCGTGCCTGGAAAGTCTCCAAACGCCTGGAAGACGACATTTCGGCCGTGTGCGGCGCTTTTAATTTGACCTTTGATCAAGGCGTTATCCGCAGCGCCCGCGTGGCGTTCGGCGGCATGGCGGCGACCCCGAAACGCGCCGAACTCTGTGAGCAGCAACTGGTTGGGCAGCCCTGGCGGCGAGAAACCCTTGAGCAAGCGGCACAGGCGTTGGCGCAGGACTTTACGCCGCTGAGCGATTTCCGCGCCAGCAGCGCTTACCGTTTGCTGGTGGCGCAAAACCTGCTGCGCCGCTACTTCATTGCGCTGACAGCGCTGCAGCTGGCAATAGAGGTGACCGCTCATGAGTAATCGCAAAGGGACCGAACACACCCAGGAACACCTGGCAGAACGTTTCCGCCAGTCGTTAACCAGCGGCGTAGGCCGCAGCCGCAAGCACGAGAGTGCCG
This sequence comes from Serratia sp. GW822-FHT06E05, assembly GCF_058799445.1. Classification (NCBI taxonomy): domain Bacteria; kingdom Pseudomonadati; phylum Pseudomonadota; class Gammaproteobacteria; order Enterobacterales; family Yersiniaceae; genus Serratia; species Serratia sp. GW822-FHT06E05. The sequence continues at coordinate 482,015 of NZ_JBXALM010000001.1, read as the reverse complement.
ACAAGCACGTCAGCGGTGAAGCGCAATACATCGACGACAGGCTTGAGTTTCCGAACCAATTGCATCTGGCGGCCAGGCTGAGCGAACGGGCTCATGCGCAGATCGAAAAGCTGGACCTGTCGGCTTGTTACGACTTTCCCGGCGTGGTAAGGGTGATCACCTGGCAGGACGTACCGGGCGAACTGGATATCGCCCCTTTAACGCACGGCGATCCGCTGATGGCGAAAGATAAGGTGGAATACGTCGGACAGGTCATTGCGGTTGTGGCGGCGGAAGATCCGGAAATTGCCTGGCGTGCCGCTCAGGCGATTAAAGTGACCTATCGGGATTTACCGGCACGGTTGGACGTCACTCAATCTTTACGGGAAGGTTTCCTGGTGCAGGAGGCGCATCGTCATCAACGGGGCGACGCCGACCGCGCGTTGGCGCAGGCGAAACACCGCATTCAGGGGGAGCTGCATGTCGGCGGTCAGGAACACTTTTATCTGGAAACCCAGATTGCATCGGTGATGCCGGCCGAGGACGGCGGCATGCTGGTGTATTCCTCGACTCAGAACCCGACCGAGATCCAAAAGCTGGTGGCCTCGGTGCTCAACCTGCCAATGCACAGAGTGACAATTGATACGCGGCGCATGGGCGGTGGTTTTGGCGGTAAGGAAACGCAGGCTGCCGGTCCTGCGTGTTTGTGCGCCGTGATGGCGCATCTCACCGGGCGACCGGTCAAAATGCGCCTTAACCGCCGCGATGACATGTTGATCACCGGCAAGCGCCACCCGTTTTATATTCAATATGACGTAGGTTTCGACGACAGCGGGCTGCTGCACGGGGTGAAAATCAGCCTGGCAGGCAACTGTGGTTATTCGCTCGACCTTTCGGGTTCTATCGTCGATCGCGCCATGTTCCACGCTGATAATGCCTATTTTCTGGAAGATGTGCTGATTACCGGCCACCGCTGTAAGACGCATACCGCTTCCAATACTGCTTACCGGGGCTTTGGCGGGCCGCAGGGCATGATGGCGATTGAGCAGGTCATGGATCATATTGCACGCTATCTGGCGCTCGATCCGTTGGCGGTGCGAAAAAACAACTATTACGGCAAGGATCAACGCAACGTTACGCATTATCATCAGCCGGTGGAGCAGAACCTGCTGCAGGAAATCACCGCAGAGCTGGAGCAAAGTGCCGATTATCAGGCCCGCCGTCAGGCGATCCGGCAGTTCAACGCGCAAAATCCAATCCTGAAAAAAGGGCTGGCGCTGACGCCGGTGAAGTTTGGTATTTCCTTCACCGCCGGCTTCCTTAACCAGGCAGGTGCGTTGGTGCTGGTGTACACCGACGGCAGCATTCAACTTAACCACGGCGGCACCGAAATGGGCCAGGGGCTAAACACCAAGGTGGCGCAGATTGTCGCCGAAGTGTTCCAGGTGGACATCGAACGTATTCAAATCACCGCTACCGATACCGGCAAGGTGCCGAATACCTCGCCGACGGCGGCGTCATCCGGCACGGATCTCAACGGCAAGGCGGCGGAGAATGCCGCGCTGATCATTAAACAGCGGCTGATCGAGATGCTGAGCAAACAGCATCAGGTCAGTGCGGAGCAGATTATTTTCAATAACGGCCAGGTCAAAGTGGCCGAGCGTTATTTCAGCTTCGAGCAGGTGGTTGAGCAGGCGTATTTCAATCAGGTTTCGCTCGCCAGCACCGGCTATTACCGCACGCCGAAAATTTTCTACGATCGCGACCAGGCCCGCGGTCACCCGTTCTATTACTTCGCCTACGGCGCGGCCTGCGCGGAAGTGTTGATCGACACCCTGACCGGCGAGTACAAACTGCTGCGCGCCGACATCCTGCACGACGTGGGCGACTCGCTGAACCCGGCAATCGACGTCGGTCAGGTCGAGGGGGGCTTTGTGCAGGGCATGGGCTGGCTGACCAGCGAAGAGCTGGTGTGGGACGAACAAGGGAAGTTGCTGACGAACGGGCCAGCCAGCTACAAAATCCCGGCTATCGGCGATGTGCCTGCCGATTTGCGTGTCAGGCTGCTGGAAAACCGCAAAAACCCGGAAGATACGGTGTTTCATTCCAAAGCGGTGGGCGAGCCGCCGTTTATGCTGGGGATTTCGGTTTGGTGCGCGATCAAGGATGCGGTCGCCAGCCTGGCGGATTACCGCCTGCAACCCAACATTGACGCACCGGCCACGCCGGAACGGGTGCTGTGGGGCGTGCAGCAGATGTTACACGGTGACGTTGTCACCGATGACGTGCGGGGGAACGGCGATGGACGAGTGGATTGAAGTACTGGCCGATCTGCGGCGACGCGGTGAACCTTGCGTATTGGTGACGCTGGTCGATGAACGAGGCTCTACGCCACGCAACCGGGGTACCAAAATGCTGGTAACCGTCGAACGTGCGGTGAATACCATCGGCGGCGGCCATCTGGAGTTTCAGGCATTGGCGATTGCCCGAGAAATGCTGCTACAGGCTGCGCCCCAGTTACGGCTGGAGCGTTTCCCGCTGGCGGCGCGACTGGGCCAGTGCTGCGGCGGCACCACCAGCGTGCTGTTTGAGCCGATGATATCGCCGCGCCCGCAGATCGCGCTGTTTGGTGCCGGCCACGTCGGGCGCGCACTGGTGAATATCCTCGCCACGCTGCCGTGCCGGGTGCGCTGGGTGGACGGCCGCGCTGCGGAATTCCCGCGGGTTATTCCCGCCGGGGTGCAGCAAGAGATCAGCGATGAGCCGCTGGAGATCGTCGACGCCATGCCGCCGGGCAGTTTCTTTATCGTCATGACCCACGATCACGCGCTGGATCTGGCACTGGCGGAGCGTATTTTGCGTCGCGGCGACGCAGGGTACTTTGGCCTGATCGGATCGCTGACCAAACGCAAACGCTTCGAATACAAGCTCGGCCAACGCGGCATCAGCGAAACGGCGATCGCCGCCATGCGCTGCCCCCTGGGCCTGCCGGACGTGAAGGGCAAACTGCCGGCGGAGATCGCGGTGGCGGTGGCCGGAGAGGTTATTGCCTGCTACGGACAAGGTTTACGCTGAAAAGGTTTTCATTAAACCGAAGGCCAAAAGCCTGATGCTTAGGCCAACTCAACATTCTAATCACTTGTTTTTGCTCAAACTGCCAACTGCGCCTAAGCTAGGATGTGGCCTGGGAACTGGGGTTCCCGCGCAATTTATTCTGTGAACATGGAGGAGTTTCGATTTGATGCGTTTATCTACATTGGTGTTGGCGATCGGCATGGCGCTGAGCTCGCAGGCACAGGCAGCAGAAACTAACCCGCACGCTGACCACACCGCGTTGCCGAGTGGTCAGGCGAAGGAGGCTAACGTGACCGGTGAAGCCAACCAGCACAACAATAAAAAGAACCAGAACCCGTTCTTCTACCAAAGTCGCCTGCCGTTCCAGGCGCCGCCGTTCAATTTGATTAAAGAGAGCGACTACGCCCCGGCAATTGATGCCGGTATCAAGCAAAAGCTGGAGGAAGTGGAGAAGATTGCCAACAACCCGGCCAAGCCTGATTTTAAAAATACCTTCGTGGCGCTGGAACAGTCTGGGGCGTTGCTGTCGCGAGTGATGAACGTGTTTAGTGCCATGACCTCGGCAAACACCAGCGACGCGCTGCAAAAGTTGGATGAAGAAAGCTCACCGAAGCTGGCGGCGCTGGACGACGCCATCATGCTCAACAGCAAACTGTTCGCGCGTATCAAGACCATTTATCAGCAGCGTGATGCGCTGAAGCTGGATGCCGAATCTCGCCGCCTGGTGGAAGTGACTTACAAAAACTTCGAGCTGGCGGGGGCCAATCTCTCCGACGCCGATAAAACCAAGCTGAAGGCGCTGAACCAGGAAGCGGCGACGCTGAGTACCCAGTTCTCCAACAAGCTGCTGGCGGCGACCAAAGACGGTGCGCTGGCTATCGCCGACAAGGGTAAGTTGGACGGATTGTCTGAAAGCGAACTGGCCGCAGCCGCTCAGGCCGCCGGTGAGCGTAAGCTGGACAAGCAGTGGTTACTGGTATTGCAAAACACCACCCAGCAGCCGGATTTGCAAAGCCTGAAAAATCGAGACACTCGCAAGGCGCTGTTTGACGCTTCGTGGAACCGGGCAGAAAAGGGCGACGGCAACGACACTCGCCAGACCATCGCGCGCCTGGCCAAAGTTCGTGCCGAACAGGCCAAACTCTTGGGCTTCCCGAACTATGCGGCCTGGAAGCTGCAAAACCAGATGGCCAAAACGCCGGATGCGGCGCTGAGCTTTATGCGTAATATCGTCCCGGCAGCCACTGCGCGTGCCGAACGAGAAGCCAAAGACATTCAGGCGGTGATCGACCAGCAGAAAGGCGATTTCAAGGTTGCCGCCTGGGATTGGCAGTTCTATGCCGAACAGGTGCGCAAGGCGAAGTACGATCTGGATGAATCGCAGATCAAACCTTACTTCGAATTGGATAACGTGCTGAACAACGGCGTGTTCTATGCCGCCAACCTGCTGTACGGCATCAGCTTCAAAGAACGTAAGGATATCCCGGTTTACCAGCCGGACGTGCGCGTGTATGAGGTGTTCGATAAAGACGGCAAATCGATGGCGCTGTTCTATACCGACTTCTTTAAACGCGACAACAAAGGCGGCGGCGCCTGGATGAGCAACTTCGTCGAACAGTCGAAGTTGAAAGGCACCAAACCGGTGATTTACAACGTTGCCAACTTTACCAAACCGGCAGCAGGTCAGCCTGCATTGCTGTCTTACGACGACGTGATCACCATGTTCCACGAGTTTGGTCATGCGTTGCACGGTATGTTCGCCGATCAGGAATACCCAAGCCTTTCAGGTACCAATACCGCACGTGATTTTGTCGAATTCCCCTCGCAGTTCAACGAGCACTGGGCCAGCGATCCTAAAGTCTTTGCGCATTACGCCAAACACTACAAAACCGGTGAAGCCATGCCGCAGGAACTGGTCGATAAAATCAAAAAAGCCGACAAGTTCAACAAGGGCTACGACATGACCGAGCTGCTGTCTGCGGCACTGTTGGATATGCACTGGCACATGCTGAGCGCCGATCAGCCGCAGCAGGACGTGGATAAATTCGAAGCCGAATCGCTGATGAAAGACAAGATCGATCTCAGCTACGTGCCGCCACGCTATCGCTCAAGCTACTTCAAACACATCTGGGGTAACGGCTATGCCGCCGGTTATTATGCCTATCTGTGGACTGAAATGCTGGCGGATGACGCCTTCCAGTGGTTCAGCGAGCACGGTGGGCTGACGGCGGAGAACGGCCAGCGTTTCCGCGATATGGTGCTGTCGCGCGGTAACAGCCAGGATCTGGAGAAGTTGTACGTCGAGTGGCGCGGTAAAGAACCGAGCATCGAGCCGATGTTGATCAACCGCGGTCTTAAAGACGAATAACAGTTCGCGGCATAACCCAAAACTCCCGGAAGGGCGCAAGTTTCTTGCGTCCTTTTTTTCGTCGGGACATAGCCGAAACGAGGATTTATCATGCGCCGGATATTTTGGCCCGTGAGCAATCAAGGACAAAGATGGCAGACCGATCCTGTGGTTGCCAATAAGTCAGGCCCCGCGAGCGGGGCCCAACGTCCTCAGCGGTTAACCACCTTGGCAGGCAATGCAACTACCAGCAATGAACTGATCAGCAGACACCCGGCGAATGCCCACAGAGCGCCGCCGCTTTTACCGGTCAGGTCCAATGCCAGCCCCATCAGCGAGTTACTCACTAACCCGGCAATGTTTGCCAGCGAACAGGCCAGCGCGAAGCCGGTTGCCGCTGCTGTGCCGCGCAAAAAGGTGGCTGGCAGGCTGAAAAACACCGGTACCGCACCGATGATTGCGGCCTGCGCAACAGAGAACAGCAACACCGTGGCGATCACGTTATGGGTGAAGAACGTGCTGCCGGCCATCGCCATCGCGCCGACAATAAAGGGCACAATGATGTGCCAGCGACGCTCACGCATGCGGTCGGAACTGGTACCGATCAGCAACATGCCCAGCAGGGCAGCAACGCTCGGTAACGCAGTCAGCAGGCCGATGGTAGTGATGTTGGTCACGCCGGCAGTCTTGATAAAGGTTGGCATCCAAAAGCCCATGGCATAGGCGCTAAGCAGGATCGAGAAGTCAATACCACCCAACATCCACACTTTGAGGTTAAAGAAACCGTCGCGAAAACTGTGCTTGCTGTGGCTGGCTTCGGCGTCGTCCTGGGCCAGATCTTCTGCAATGCGTTGTTTTTCGTCCTCGGACAGCCATTTGGCCTGTCGATAGTTGTTCGGCAGCACCCAGAACGTGAGTACGCCCAACAATACGCTGGGAATGCCTTCCAGCAGAAACAGCCATTGCCACCCGTGCAGCCCGTGTCGCATATCAAAATGTCCCATGATCCAGCCAGACAGCGGGCCGCCAAGCACGCTAGACAGGGGTAGGCCGATCATGAACAGCGCAATGATGCGGCCGCGACGGTAAGTCGGGAACCACAGCGTCAGATAATACAGTACTCCTGGCAGGAAGCCGGCTTCCGCTACGCCAAGTAAAAAGCGGATGATGTAAAACTGGTTGGGGGTGGTGACAAACATCGTACAGGCGGAAAGCAGGCCCCAGGTGATCATGATGCGGGCAATCCACACCTTGGCGCCGACGCGCTGCAGGATCAGGTTACTCGGCACTTCAAAAAGGATATAGCCGACAAAGAACAGCCCGGCGCCCAGCCCGAAGGCGGCCTCGCTCAGTTGCAATTGGTCGGCCATCTGCAACTTGGCCAAACCGACGTTGATGCGGTCGAGATAGGCGGCCAGATAGCACAAACAGAGGAACGGGATCAGCTTCCAGGTGATTTTGCGGTACAGAAGCGATTCTGCTCCCGCTTTCCCGGTTAACGGGGTTTCAACAATGGCCATGATGATGTCTCCAGGTGGTGCATGGTGGCCTCCGGAGGAGGAGCGTTGTGTGTTTGCTTTTGAGGCGCTTTCCGCGCCTTCTTTATTGTTCAGCTCTCCGTGCAGGTGAAGCTCTGGGTTACAGCCGGTTCAGATAGTCGAGGGCCTCCTTTTTAGTCACGACATCACCGTATTTACTGTCGATGTCGAAAAGATTGGCCTCATGCGGCCCGGGGTGACGATCGCCTACGCATTCCCGCACGACGATGGTGCGGAAGCCGTGCTGTACCGCGTCCACTGCGCTGGCACGGATACAGCCGCTAGTGGAGCAACCGGCCAACAGCAGGGTATCGACGCCCAGCGCCACCAACATCGGGGCCAAAGAGGTGCCGAAAAAGGCGCTGGCATACTGTTTGCTTAATACCACTTCTGCGGCCAGAGGAGTTACCTGCGTGCAAAAAGCCGCCAGCGGGTTGCCTTCCACCATGTCCTTCATAACCGGAGCTTTTTTCACCCAAATGCCGCCATCGGCAAAATGCCCCGCATGATAGCGGATATTGGTGTGAATCACCGGAATTCCCGTTTGGCGAGCGGTGGCCAACAGCGCCACGCTCTCTTCGACCGCGCTGACCACGCCGGGAGCGAACAGCGGTGCACCCTCGGTTGTGTAGCCCTGCATAAAATCGATCATCAGCAGGGCCGGATGTCGGCCGAAGCCGATGCGGCTGCCCCAGACGCCGCTGTAATTATCGGTGAGTGAGTTATCGGCTGCGGATGCCATAGTTGCTCCTTAATAGGCGCCGGACAGCAGGGCACCTGCGCCGGGAACGATCGGCTCCAGCTCCAGTGCGGTCAGCATGGCGTAAGTGGTTGCGATGGCGGCGGTCAATACCGGTTTGCCGGTTTGTGCTTCAACGGTAGCCACCGCAGGTAAGGACGGCATTTGCACGCAGGCGGACAGCACGATGGCGTCAACGTCGCTCAGATCCATCTCGGCGACAATGCCCGGCAGTTTGGCCGGGTCATGGCGTCCCACGGCCAGATTGTCGGCAATCTCCAGTGCCCGCCATACCTTGACCTCAATACCCTCGTGCTCGATATAGTCCACCACCATTTGGGTCAGGGGTTTCATGTAGGGGGCGACTAACGCAATGCGTTTGGCCCCCAGCACTTTCAGACCGTTGACCAGCGCTCCGGCGCTGCTGATGACCGGAGCGCCGGCGTTATTATCTTGCGTCACCTGTGCCAGCCGAGCCTGTGACTCACGGTGATAGCCCAGCCCCATCGACATGATTGCCACCAGGCAGGCATAACCGAGCACGTCGACTTGTGCGTCGGAAAGTTCCAGAGCACAACGGTCGGATTCGGCGTCCATCGCCGCCAACTCCGCCTTGCTGACGTGTTTCATGCGCATACGGCTGGAGTGAAAGGTGAAACGCTCCGGGCGGATTAGCTGACGAGCGTTCAGCATCGCCGGAATTTCGGTTTCCATCGTGGTGTTGGAGCTGGGGACGATTTGGCCGATGCGGTAATTTTTAGTCATGACACCACTCCTTAATTAATCCAGAAAATTGCCCAGAGCACGGAAGAAACCGTCAAAGTCGTCCCACGGGATCATATGTCCGGCATTTTCAACGTGCGCGAGAGTTATCTCTGGCTGCAATGCGCGGATCTCCGCCTCGTCTTCCTGCTGGATCACGCCGCCAAGGCCCGCGACCATCAGTAATGTCGGCATGCTCAACGCGGGATAATCGCGATGACTATCGACCTGATGGAAATCTTCATAGGCGCGTTGGATGGCCGGTTCATAGCAGGTGTGCAGCCATTCGGCACGCAGTTGGCGCTGCGATTCGCTCCAGCTGGGGCAGTAAGTGCGCATCTGTTCGGCGTTCATACCCAACAGTGACTGACGGATCGAATCGACATACCAGGGCCACTTGCCCGGATATTCGCGCCGACCGGGGCCGGAAACTGGCGGGTCGATCAGCACCAGCCGTCGCACCCCTGCCGGATGGAGCGCGGCAGCGCGTAAGGCAAAGCGTGCCCCCATTGAATGACCGAGCAGGGCGTAGTTTTCCAATTGCAAAGCGCAAGCGAAAGAGGTGATGTCCTGGGCACAGGTTTCGGCGTCATAAGCCAGGTCCGGCCCGCTGGCGGATAGTCCGCGCCCACGCACGTCCAGCACGTAGGTGTCGTACTTTTCAGCCAGTCGTTCGGCGACGAAGCCCCAGGTGATCGCCGGGCTGGTGATGCCGGGGATCAGGATCACCACCGGGCCTTGCCCGCCGTAGCGCAGATAGTGCTGGCGAATGCCGTTGGCCTGCACGTTGGCACCATACAGAAAGTGGCTCATGCGGCGTTCTCCGATTTCAGCGCTTGCGCATACAGGTCATAGCCGTAAACCCAGGCGGGATCTTCCTGCGTGCGCAGGAAGGTATTGGCATTGGATACCGCCTGCACGCGAGAGGCGCGCTCTTTGCGGTTGGCTTCATACAGTTGGAAAGCGGTGCGGTAGTCGGTCAGGCCGGTTTCCTGCAGACAACGCGCCAGCATGGCGGCGTCTTCGATTGCCATGGCTGCGCCCTGAGCCATGTGCGGTTTCATCGGGTGGCAGGCATCGCCGAGCAGTACCATGCGGCCTTCGCTCCACAACGGCAGCGGTTTACGGTTCAGCAACGGCCATTTGGTGACCTGTTCGCTGGACTCGATCAATGCCTGCACAATCGGGTGATAACCGGCGAAGGTTTCGTACATTTCCTCGCGGCTGCTGTCGATAAAGCTGCCCTGGAAATCCCATGCCGGGTGCGGCACGCCGCTGACGTAGTAGTATTCGTCACGCTTTTGGGTGGTGTAATAGACCATCAAGTGACGATCCGCCGACCACCATTTAACGCAGTCTTCAAAACTCAGGTTGTATTTGGCCAGTTTATCGCCGCGGATCAACGCCCGGTGCGCCACCCAACCACTGTAGGTAGGGGCTTCAGTGCCCAGCAGGTGTTCGCGAATGCGGGAATTGATGCCGTCGGCGCCAATCACGATGTCTGCACTGGCCTGAGTACCGTCGGCAAAATTCAGCACCACATGGTTTTCGCGCTCTTCAATCTTGCTCAGGTGCTTGCCAAAATGCACGCTGCCCGGTTGCAGCGCCGCCATCTGCAAGGCCTGCAGATCGCCGCGGTGTACCGTCACGTAAGCGGCACCGTACTCTTTGCGGGCAAATGCCCCCAGTTCGATGCGAGATAGATAATCACCCGTTTCGGCGTCGCGGCTGAACCAGAAGTCCGGGTGAGACGCCATTTGCTCCAAGGGTTGTTCAATGCCGAGACGGCGGAAAATCTTCAATACGTTTGGCCCCATATGGATACCGGCACCCAATCGTGAAAACACCGGACTCTGTTCGTACAGATCGACGGTAAAGCCCGCTTTTTGCAGCAGACCGGCGGCGGCGGCGCCACCCAAACCGGCGCCGACTACGGCAATGCGTTGTTGTTTGCTCATCATTTTTCCCCTGACTGTTGGTTTTTTTACCTGCTATCCGCTGCGATAACGGATAATCGATTTATAGTGTATACGCTAAATAACGCAAAGTTGCACAAGTGTTAATTTTGACTTGGCTCACGCTAATTGGTTGCCGGTTTCTGTTAACCTTATGTTAATCACAGGATGGTAAGGGCTTAAAATAGGATTTGCTTATAGGTGTCTCGGGCTTCTTGCTTCCGGTGGGTTTTTAGTCTTAGATAATTAAAAGAGTGTATTCACTGTAATTTGTACAAAATAACCTCGTTGGCGCCGGGCGCGTCGACCCCTTTAGGCAAAACAGGAGATACCGCATGGCGGTCAATGATAGTCAGTTGGTTCAGCTGTTCGAGCAGGTGCTTACGCTGTCAAAGGTTGATGCTTCGCAAAGCGTGGCGATCCTGAAAAGTCACTATTCCGATGCGCGCACGGTACGCGCAGCTACCGATGCTGCACTGCGATTGGGCGCTAAGGTTTATGCGGTGGAGTTGCCCTCGTTTAACCATCCGCGCGCCATGGGCAACGACATGACTGCTTATTGCGGTGATACGGCATTGACCGGCAACCATGCGGCGCAGCGAGCGTTGGAGGCCGCCGATCTGGTGGTCGATACCATGATGTTGCTGCACTCGCCGGAGCAGGAGCAAATCCTTAAGACCGGCACGCGTATTTTGCTGGCGGTCGAGCCGCCGGAGGTATTGGCACGGATGTTGCCTAATGCGGAAGACAAAGCGCGAGTGTTGGCGGCGGCTGCCGTGCTGGAACAGGCAAAATTAATGCAGGTGAAATCTGTCGCCGGCAGCGATTTTCGCGCCCCGCTGGGGCAATACCCCACGGTAACCGAATACGGTTACGCCGACGAACCGGGACGTTGGGATCACTGGCCAAGCGGCTTCCTGTTCACCTGGCCGAATGAGGAACAGGCCGAAGGGGTACTGGTGCTGGATGTGGGCGATATCCTGCTGCCGTTCAAGAGCTATGCGCGGGAACGGATCACGCTGGAGATAGACAAGGGCTTTGTGACGCGTATTCACGGGGGGTTTGAGGCGGAATATCTTCGGGAGTACATGAAATATTTCAACGATCCGGAAGTGTACGGCATCTCGCACATCGGCTGGGGCTTACAGCCACGTGCACAGTGGACGGCGATGGGGCTGCACGACAAAAACGACGGGATGTGTATGGATGCACGTGCCTTCTATGGCAACTTCCTTTTTTCCACCGGGCCGAATACCGAAGTCGGTGGTACGCGTAAAACGCCGTGCCACATGGATATCGCGCTGCGCCATTGCGACATTAGCCTGGACGGCACGACGGTAGTGGCGGATGGCGAAGTGGTGGCTCCTGCGGCGTCCCGAGTAAGCCAGGGCTAACCTTGCTGCTAAACGCGGGGGTTTGTACTATTCTCGGTGGTTTCCATAGATGGTGAGAGTAACGCAATGACGCCCCCCGAATACCCGGCTGCAGAAAACGGCAAGACCGAAAATTATCATTTTACTGAACAAGTCGGGCACCTGCTTCGTAAGGTTTACCAGCGCCATGTGGCCATCTTTCAGCAGAACGTTGGCGATTCGCAGCTGACCGCGGTGCAGTTTATTACCCTGTGCGCGGTGCGTGACATGGGCCCGAGTTCGCTAACTGAGCTGGTGCAGGTGACGGCAGTCGATCAAGCCACCATTCGCGGCATTGTCGAGCGCCTCAAAGCGCGTGAGCTGATCACCGTTATGCCGGATCCTGTCGACCGGCGCAAAGTGGTGGTCGGGCTGACTGATACCGGTGCCGATCTGTTGAGGGAAACGGTGCCGCATGCGGCGAAGATCACAGAATTAACCTTCGGCACGCTCAATCCGGCCGAGCGTATAGCACTGATGTTCCTGCTCAATAAAATGCTGGAAGACCAGCCACCCGGCTGATTCGCCCCGCGCAACTGCTGTTGTCTGGTGAGTGCGGTGGCGGCGAGGTCACGGCCCACAATTCATACCCTATAGCTTTCAAATTGCAGCCAGGCTGGCAGCTTGCCCACTCTCAAGTCAGTAACTGGGATGGGCAAGTGCGGCAACGACGCAGCGGCGTGAAAGATGACGGGTATCACCAGAGCGCAGGCGGAGACGCGAGAATGGCGATATCTGAAGTGCAATCGCCCAGGGAAGGCGCGGTAAAAACGCTGACGGAGCACCCATTGATGCTGTCGGTAAATGGCGAAAATATTCATACCTGGGTGATGGCGGATACGCCTCTGTTATTGGTGTTACGCAACGATTTGGCGCTCAATGGCCCAAAGTACGGCTGCGGCCTCGGAGAGTGCGGCGCATGCACCGTATTGGTTGACGGCATTGCCGCACGCTCCTGCGTGATCCCGGCTCTGGGTGTGACCGGCCGTGAGGTCACCACGCTGGAAGGGCTGGGCGATCGCCAACATCTGCATCCGGTGCAGCGCGCTTTTATTGAAGAACAGGCGGCGCAGTGCGGTTATTGCCTGAACGGCATGATCATGACCACCAAAGCCCTGTTGGATCGAAATCCCTCGCCCAGTGACAGAGAAATCCGTCAGGCACTGTCCGGCAATCTGTGTCGTTGCGGCACCCATATCGAAATCCTGCGTGCGGTTCAGCGCGCTATCACTCTGTATCGCAACGAGGAAACCTCGTCCCATGACTGATACCCATTCCTCATTGCCGAGTCAGGCGGAGCTATTGCAGCGCCAGGGCACATTGCTGATTGTCGATCAGATCCAACCGCCGCCAGGGCTGGTACCGAAAGGTCAGACGCCGAGCCTGAAACCCAAAGAACAAGGGTTGTTTATTGCCATTTGCGACAGCGGTGAGGTTTATGCCTTCAACGGCCATGTCGATCTGGGCACTGGCGTGCGCACCGCATTAGGTCAGATTGTCGCCGAAGAGCTCTACCTGCGCATGGATCAGGTGCGCATGGTGCTGGGCGACACTGAGAGCACGCCGAATCAGGGGGCGACTATCGCCAGTGCCACCCTGCAGATTTCGGCGGTACCCCTGCGTAATGCCGCCGCCGAAGCGCGCCGCTGGTTGCTGCAGCAGGCGGCACAACGTTTTGACTTCAGAGTAGAGCAACTGACGCTGGACGACGGCATCGTTGTTAGCCCTGACGGGCAAAGGCTGAGCTATGGCGAACTGGTGGCTGGTGTACATATTGCATTAACGATCAGCGGTGATGCGCCGCTTAAGCCGCAGGCCGAGTACCGTTTGGTGGGGACCAGCACCGCACGTGTCGATATCCCGGCCAAGGCCACAGGCGAATCCACCTATGTGCACGATATGCGGTTGCCGAACATGTTACACGGGCGGGTGGTGCGACCGCCGTATGCGGGCTACGACAGCGGTGAGTTTGTCGGCACCAGCCTGCTGGCGGTGGACGAACGATCGATTGCCCATATTCCCGGCATCGTCAAGCTGGTGGTGATAGAAGACTTTATCGGCATTGTTGCCGAGCGCGAGGAGCAGGCGATCAAGGCGGCACAGGCGCTGCAGGTGAGCTGGAAAGACTGGCGGCGTAACCTGCCGCAGATGACCGATGTGGCTCAGGCGCTGCGCGATAATCCCCATTCGACGCGGGTGGTGCATGATACCGGCAACGTGGATACAGCGTTGGCTGCCGCCGACCGACGCTTTACCCGCAGTTATCTTTGGCCATATCAACTGCATGCGTCGATTGGCCCGTCCTGCGCATTGGCAGATTACCAACCACAGCAACTGCGGGTGTGGTCGGGTAGCCAGAACCCGCACTTGTTGCGCGCCGATCTCGCCTGGCTGCTGGAGTACCCGGAAAATCAGATTGATATCATCCGCATGGAGGCCGCCGGCTGTTATGGTCGTAACTGCGCCGATGATGTCTGTGCGGATGCGGCGCTGCTGTCGCGAGCGGTAGGCCGTCCGGTACGGGTGCAGCTAACCCGTGAGCAGGAACATCTGTGGGAACCGAAGGGCACTGCGCAACTGATGGAGGTTGACGGTGGGTTGGACGCCGCCGGTGATCCGGTCGCCTATGATTTTCGCACCTATTATCCTTCCAACGGTGCACCCACTCTGGCGCTGTTGCTGACCGGAAGGGTGGAGCCGGTGCCGGTGGCTTATGAGATGGGGGATCGCACTTCGGTACCGCCCTATGAATATCCGGCGTTGCGCGTCAGCATTGAGGATATGGCACCGATTGTCCGCGCTTCCTGGATGCGGGGCGTATCGGCACTGCCGAATACCTTCGCGCACGAGTCCTATATTGACGAACTGGCTATCGCCGCCGGCGTCGATCCGCTTGAATATCGGCTGCGTTATATCAAGGATCAACGTGCCACCGAACTGATGCGCAGTACCGCCGAACGTGCCGGCTGGACGCCGCATACCGAACCTATGCAAACCCCGGCGGAAGACGGCGTACTGCGTGGACGAGGCTTTGCCTATGCGCGTTATATTCACAGTAAGTTTCCCGGTTTCGGTGCCGCGTGGGCCGCCTGGGTCGCCGACGTTGCTATCGACAAAGTCAGCGGCGAAGTGGCGGTCACGCGGATTGTGGTCGGGCACGACGCCGGCATGATGGTCAATCCGGACGGCGTACGTCACCAGATCCACGGCAACGTTATCCAGTCGACCAGCCGGGTGCTAAAAGAGCGAGTGACCTTCGAAGAATCCACGATCTCCAGCAAAGAGTGGGGGGCTTACCCGATCCTGACTTTCCCGGAGGTGCCAGAGGTGGATGTCGTGATGATGCCACGCCCTTACGATCCGCCATTGGGGGCCGGTGAGTCTGCCTCGGTGCCCAGCGCGGCAGCCATCGCCAATGCGGTGTTTGATGCCACCGGTATTCGGTTTCGCGAGTTGCCGATCACCTCTGATCGACTGCGCGAGGCGTTGAACGGTCCGGATAGTCAGCGGCAGCCGTCAACGCAGCCAGTCAAAACCAAACGCAGTAAATGGTGGTTTGGTGGCGTGGCCGGGATTTTAGGCGCCGCGCTGGGTGTTGCGACGACGGCACTGCCATGGCGTGCCGAAATTGCGCCGGTGGCTACCCCTGGCTCAGGTACCTGGTCTGCCGCGACCCTGGAAAGGGGGCGTCAGTTGGCCGCCGCCGGGGATTGCGCGGTATGCCATACCGCCTCAGAAGGGCTAACCAATGCCGGGGGGCGGGCGATGGAAACTCCGTTTGGAACCCTGTACAGCACCAATATCACCCCAGATGTGGAAACCGGTATCGGCAACTGGTCGTTTACCGCGTTCGACCGGGCGATGCGTCAGGGCATCAGCCGCGATGGCAGGCATTTGTATCCGGCATTTCCCTATACGGCGTTCAGTAAGATGACCGAGGGTGACATGCAAGCGCTGTATGCCTATATGATGTCGCAACCGGCGGTGCTGCAAAGTACCCCGGCTAATCAGATGCGTTTTCCGTTCAATATGCGCCCGTTAATGGCCGGCTGGAATGCGCTGTTTCTCCGCCAGGGCGAATTTCAGTCAAATCCCGCGCAAAGCGCGCAGTGGAACCGTGGCGCTTACCTGGTTAACGGGTTGGGCCATTGTGCCGCCTGCCATTCCCCGCGCAATCTAATGGGCGCTGAAAAGGGCGGCAGCAACTTTTTGGCGGGGGCGATGGTGGATGGCTGGGAAGCGCCGGCATTAAACCAATTGGCCAATGCGGACAAATCCTGGACCGAAGAGCAGCTATTCCAGTATTTGCGTAGCGGTCATTCTGCCGAGCACGGCGTCGCGGCCGGCCCGATGGGGCCGGTGGTCGGCGAACTGGCCACACTGCCGGAAACCGACGTTCGAGCGATGGCCAATTACCTGATTTCATTGAGCAACCCGACCGGATTGAACCTGGAACCGCAGGCTAAACCGGCTACCACTCTTTCGACCGCCGTAGGGCAATTGGGCGGAGAACGTCTGTTTCAGGGCGCCTGCCAAGCCTGTCACAGCGCCGCCAGCGGCGGGCCGCAGCTGTTTGGCGTCAGCCCGGACTTGGCGAACAACACCAATATATTCAGCGAGCGGCCGGATAACCTGATTAATGTGATTTTGCAGGGAATTTCCAAACCGGCTACCGCTGATTTGGGCTTTATGCCTGGATTCAAAGACAGTTTTTCCGATCGTCAAGTGGCTGATCTGGTGAATTATCTACGGCAGCATTATGCCGGGGACAAACCGGCATGGCGCGATGTCGAAACGCAGGTTGCCAGGCTACGTGCCAATCCGGGCAGCCATTAACTGTCGTTAAAAAACGGTGCTATTGCGGTTGCAGGAAAGCAATAAGCCGCTGCGCCGGTAGCGGTAACTGGGCCAACTGACGCACTACGATAGACAGCTGGCGTGTGGCCCAGGTATCGTCCAGCACAAGAATTCTGACTTGCATGCCCGGCCATTGCCGGGCGATCTCCTCCGGTACCACGGCGATACCGGCACCACGCGTCACCATCCGACACACCACTTCAAAGCTTCCTGCCCGGGCGCGTAAGCGCATTGGGCCGCCGTTGCGTAGGGCGTGTTGCGCCAAATGTTGCTGCAGCGCGCTGTCGTCGCTTAAGCCAATAAAGTCATATGCCAGCGTTTCGCTAAAGCTGACGTTGGCGCGCCCGGCTAACGGATGATCGACCGGTAGCGCCAGCACCAGGCGATCCTGGCGGAACGGGTAGCTTTCCAGCCCGCGCAGGTCGGCGTGGTTGGCGACAATGCCGATATCCGCAGTTTGATCGAGGATCGACTGGCTGATCGCCGTGCTGGGCAACTCTTCCAACGCAATGTCCGTCTGTGGGTTAAGCAGCAGATAGTCGGCCAGCAACTCCGGAAGAAAAGCGCTGGCGGCGACGGTATTGGCCAGAATACGCAAATGGCAGGCGTTGCCCGGGGAAAACTCTGCCATATCCCCCCGTAGCCGTTCGCTTTGCTGTAACAACAGACGAGCATGGCCCAACAGGCGTTCACCGGCCTGAGTGGTTTGTACTCCCCGCGCGCCGCGGGCCAAAAGCTGAATACCAGCCTGTTGCTCCAATCCGCGAATGCGGGCACTGGCCGATGCCAGCGACAGGCAGGCACGATCGGCCCCGGCGGTGATGCTGCCCGCCTCTGCCACGGCGATAAACAGCCGCAGGTCGGTAAAATCGAAATGCATCGGCTTCTCCTACGTATTTGCCTCAGGCTGGCTCAGTGATTGCCGCATTGTGCGGCAGGCAAGGGCTGCGGACAATCCATGCACCAAGGGATAATGAGGAAGGATAGACCTATGACGTTGACGCTACCTGAAATTTTAGCCCTGCTGGGCATCTTTATGCTGGCGGGCACGGTAAAGGGAGTGATTGGCCTGGGGCTGCCGACGGTGTCTATGGGGTTACTCAGCCTGCTGATGTCTCCGGCACAGGCTGCGGCGCTGTTGCTGGTGCCGTCGCTGGTGACCAACTTCTGGCAGTTGTTCACCGGGCCGGACGTCCGTGCACTTTGCCGCAGGTTGTGGCCGATGATGGCCTGTGTCGCCATGGGCACAATGCTGACCACGGGCACCTTGACCACCGGTCAAAACCGGTTGGCACCGATAGCGTTGGGGGTCTGTTTGGTCGTTTACGCGCTGTTGGGTTTTAGCCGTTTTCAGTGGCGGCTTTCACCCAGGGCTGAACGCAGGTTGGGCCCTCTATGCGGTGTACTTACCGGGCTGATTACCGGTGCTACCGGGGTATTCGTGATCCCGGCGGTTCCTTATTTAAATGCATTGGGATTGGCGCGTGACGATCTGGTGCAGGCGTTGGGGCTGTCATTCACCGTTTCGACGTTGGCATTAGCCGCTGGCCTGGCGTGGCAACATGCATTGCCGGGCGCGTTGCTAGGCACCTCATTATTGGCATTGCTTCCTGCGCTGGTGGGGATGTGGTTGGGGAGTGTGCTGCGCCAGCATTGTCGCCCTGCGGTATTTCGTCGCTGTTTTTTTATCGGTCTGTTAGTTTTGGGAATTGAAATAGTGTGGAATGGCATTAGTTAAATGCGAGTAAATAATATTTCACGCAGTTGCGAAGTAATTGGGTTGTATTAGCGGTTAAATTAAATGTTCCGTGTAATTCATTCTATTTAGTTCACTTGGTTCTATCGACAGAAATGGTTTTATATATTGACATGGCGGCGACGTGTATTTATATCTATATCTTCCTTACGTTCTTAAAAGAGGGCGGGCGAAAACAATTTCGACAGCTTTTATTATTGTGCTTTTTGCCGTTACGCTATCCCATAATCTGTTTTTATTGTGGGCATTAGCCAATAGGGCAGCCTGATCAGGAACAGTAACCCTGATGCAATGGCTAAATGGATGATTTGTTTTTCATTGCCGCCAGGGGTAATGACATTGATGAAAAAATTATATAATTCAGCGCGAGGGTGAGTCCGCAAATGGAAGCGTCGCGGTCAGTAAGATAATTATCGTTCCAAAATCCCGATAAAGGTGTAACCCCCATGTCAGAACGTTCTCTCCAGATTTATCGTGAGGGTTATTTCGCTGCGCAGGTCAATAAAGCGGAGGGTGAGGTAATTATTCCTGCCAGCCTCAGTCTGACCGCCTATGCCTGGGCCAGCATCTTGCTGGTGTTGGCTATCGGGCTATTTCTGATCTTGGGTGAATATACCCGTAAAGCGCGTTTGGACGGTGTGGTGATGCCATCCAGCGGTTTGATCAAGGTGGTTGCCCGCAGCGCCGGACAGGTTACCGAACGTTTAGTGACGGAGGGGGCGACCGTCAAAGCCGGCCAGGCACTTTATCGGCTCAGCGGCGAATATTTCAATGGTCAAGGTATCGCGACGCTGGCGTCGGTTTCCGACTCGTTAAAACGGCAATATCACATGCTGGAGCGCCAACGCGCACAAGAACTGGCCACTCGGATTTTACAGCAAACCGGTGTGCGCCAGCGCATGACGCAACTTCAGGATGAACTGGCCAGCGCAGAGGCGGCAATGGTGGAGGTAAAGCAACAGGCGGAATTATCGCATTCGCTGATGGCGCGCTACCACAAGCTGATAGGCAAAGGTTACGTTTCCGAACTTGAGTTTCAGCAGCAGAAAATGACGTTGTCGACGGCGCGGGAAAAAGTAGAAATGCAGCGTCAGGCGCAGTTGCGGTTAAAGCGTGAGCTTGCCGCGGCGGCCTCGGAACTGCGGACGCTGGCGCAACATCAACAAGGGCGTGACGCCGAACTTGAACGCCAGTTGCAGGGCATCAGGCAACAGGAAATAGAACTGGTTGCCCAGCGTGACCACACGCTCACTGCGCCGGTAGACGGGCATGTCGTAGTAGTGCTGGCCCGGGCGGGGCAGACGGTCAAGCAAAACGATCCTTTGCTGATGATGGTCGCTGACGGTGCCGAGCTGCAGGTTGAACTCTTTGCGCCCAGCAAAGCGGTGGGCTTTATCAAACCTCACCAACGGGTCGGGTTGCGCTTTGCCTCCTTTCCCTATGAAAAGTTTGGCGTGCAGTATGGCGCCACCCGCGCCATCACCGATGCCAGCCTGAGCGCCAATGACGTCATGCAGCAAAATCCGATGACCTGGAAGGAAAACGAAGGGCATTACCGCGTCATCGTTGCGCTGGAGAAAACCACCATTACCGCCTATGGGCGCCAGGAACCATTGCGCGTCGGGATGACCGTGTCCGCAGACGTGGAGTTGGATCGCCGCCGCCTGTACGAGTGGCTGCTGGAGCCGTTATGGAGTCTGCAAGGAAGGATATAAACATGGACGTTACAGAAGGGCTCAACTGGAGCTGGCGAAAGCGCCTACCGTTGATACGCCAAACGGAGTCCGCAGAATGCGGCGTGGCGTGCCTGGCGATGATTGCCGGTTGGTATGGGCATCGCATAGATCTGCCTACGCTGCGTGCGCAGTTTAAAGTTTCTCAGCTCGGCATGACCTTCTCGCAGCTGATTGCCTGCGCCGAACGGCTGCACCTGAGCGGCCGAGCAGTGCAGCTGGAGCTTGAAGAGCTACACCTGTTGTCGCTGCCCTGCATTTTGTACTGGGACATGAATCATTTTACCGTGCTCAAGCGGGTGCGAGGGCAAACTCTGGAGTTGCATGATCCTGCGCGGGGCCTGGTTAAAATGAGTCTGCAGGAGGCAAATCGTCACTTTACCGGCGTGGCGATGGAATTGACGCCAACCCATCAGTTTGTCGTCAAAGATCAGATAAAAAAGATCCGCCTGAGGGAGCTGATCGGTAAAACTCAGGGGCTGAAGGCGGCCTTGGCCCGGATCTTCTGTTTCGCGCTGGCGCTGGAAGTGTTTGCGTTGATCGGCCCATTAATCAACCAACTGGTGATTGATGAGGTGCTGGTGGCGTTGGACGCCAGCTTATTGACGTTGATCGTCATTGCCATGCTGCTGATGGCCGCCACCCAGACGCTGCTGGAGCTGGCCCGCCAGTGGGCGACGCTCACCATGGCGGTCAACTTCAATATGCAGTGGACGGCGAATGTTTTTCACCACCTGTTGCGGCTGCCTATCAACTGGTTTGAATCGCGCAACATGGGCGATATCAGCGCGAAATTTGATGCCGTCGACACCATTCAGGACACCCTCACCACCACGTTGCTTGAAGCCTTTTTGGATGTGCTTTTGGTCCTTGGTACCTTAACCATGATGTTTTTCTACAGCGTGAAGTTAACCCTGGTCGCTTTGGCCGCCGCGATGGTGTATGGGCTGCTGCGCCTGTTTTGGTTCAGTACGTTGCGTAAAGCGGCGGATGACTCCTGGGTTGCCGGCACCCAGGAATCCAGTCATTTTCTTGAAAGCCTGCGCGGCGTACTGAGCCTGCGGGTCAACGGGGCGCTTACGCCACGGGAAACGGTTTGGCGTAACCTCAATGTCGCACGGCGCAATGCTGAACTGCGCGAAAGCAAGCTGATGATGGTTTACGGCATTATGCAAACCGTCATTGGCAGCCTGGTTGGGGCGGCGGTGCTGTGGCTGGGGGCCGGGGCGGTGTTGGCCGGGCAGTTTTCAGTCGGCATGCTGGTGGCCTACATGTCTTTTCAGGGCCGGTTTTCCGCCAGTATCAGCGGCCTGATCGACAAGGCCGTTGCCTACAAAATGCTGGATGTTTACAACCAACGGCTGGCGGATATCGTGTTGACGGCGCGTGAAGACGCAGCGGCGCAGGCGGCGGGCAACTCAACGCTGTTATTGTCCGCCAGCGCCTGGCCCCAAGATCGGCCGGCGCTGAGTTTGGAGCAGGTCAGTTTTCACTATGCCGGCACCGAATCTGAAATCCTGTCGCAGGTCTCGCTGGACATTATGCCCGGTGAGGTAGTGGCGCTGGTGGGGGCGTCCGGCAGCGGCAAAACCACATTGGCCAAACTGGTGTTGGGGCTGTATTCGCCCACGGCCGGCATGATACGTACGCTGGGCATTGAGCATCGACAGGGGGATTATTCGCAGGTACGTCAGCATATCGGCGTAGTCTTGCAGGAGGATCAGCTGTTTCGCGGTTCTATCGCCGAGAATCTGTCATTTTTCACGCCACGGGTTGATCAGGACAAGCTCGTTGAATGCGCGCGGCTGGCGCAGTTGGATCAGGATATCGATAACCTGCCGATGGGCTACCAGACGTTAATCGGTGAAATGGGAGGCACCCTGTCTGCCGGGCAAAAACAGCGCTTGTTGTTGGCGCGGGCACTTTACAAAAAACCACGACTGTTGATCCTGGATGAGGCGACCAGCCATTTGGACGTGAATAATGAAATGCTGATTAGCCATACCCTGCGCCAGCTTGGCCTGCCGATTTTACTGATTGCCCATCGCCCGGAAACCATCGCCTCGGCGGATCGGGTCGTCGAACTGGCGGCCGGGCGTCTTCACCGGCGCAAAGGGTGAATCAACCCTCTTCGACTCGAAGAGGGGGCGGATCAGGCCAGCGGCCCACCCAGAATCGTTTCTTTCATGCCTGAAAGAATGCGTTCACCGGTTTCGGTTTTCAGCTCCTCGTACCAACTGCGGGTGACGTCCATCTCTTTGCCGTGTGTGACATCACAGCGCTTACGTGCCTTCAGCACCAAATCTTTCACCCGATAGCTGCGTTTTTCCTGATAGCGCAGCAGCGCATCTTCAATACCCAGTGAATTGGTCTGCAAGGCAATCGCCAGCACCACCGCGTCCTCCATTGCCGCGCAGCCGCCCTGACCGATGTCCGGAGTGGTGCTGTGCCCGGCATCGCCGAGTAAGGCTACGCGGCCCCGCACCAATTGCTCGAAAGGTTCGATATCGTGGATCTCAATGCGGTTGACGCTTTCCGCATCAATTGCGGCAATCAGTTTCTGTACCGGTTCGGCCCAGCCGGCAAAGTAACGTTGCAGGTCGGCTCGCGCGGTGCTGCGGTCTTCCGCCAGCCCGATCGGCAAGGGAACGTCGAAGAAAAAGTAGAAGCGGTTGCCGGAGACCGGCATCAGCGACACGCGCTTACCTTCGCCGACAAAGGTGGTCCACTGGTCGGCCGGCGCGATGGACTCATCAATGGTGACCAGCCCGTTCCAGTTGACGTATCCGGCATAGCGCCGCTCCACGCCATGGCCCAGCACATAAGGGCGAATAGCAGAATGGGTGCCGTCGGCGGCGATCAGAAAATCCCCGCTGGCCTGACTGCCGTCTTCAAACCAGGCGGTAACGCCCTGCGGGGTTTCTTCAATACCGCTAACCCGTTTGCCGAAGCGCACCTGGTCGCGGCCGTAGGTGTCCAGCAACATGGCCTGCAGCTCGGCACGCGCTACCGGGTAAGGGCGTTCGCCGACGCTGGTGATTAACGGATCCAGACTAAAACGCGTCAGCGTTTGTCCGTGCAGGTATTCCTGATAGGCCATGAAATGCATCGGGCCCCCGAGCGCCCGCAGTTGTTCTTTCATCCCCAGATAGTTGAGGCATTTGACGCCGTTAGGCCAGATCGAGATTGCCGCGCCAACCGGTTTGATCGCTTTGACCGCTTCAAAAACCTCGGTTTCGATACCGCAACGCTGCAATGCGATGGCGCTACACAGCCCACCAATACCGCCGCCAATGATGATTGCTTTCATGTTTTTCTCCTCCATAGCCACGATGGGGAGAAGCAATTTCCGTACCAGCCTGCGTATGCTCAGCGGGCAACGCGGTCAGAGCGCTATCAGGAGCGTTATGATGCAATTTGGTGCAATCACTGGTCTGCGACGGGGCATATTTTCACGACTAGATCCTGTCTCAGGCACGATCGCGATTAGCCAACTGGATGGCCAGACTTTCGATGCGTTCAGCCATTTGTTTCGTCAAGTTGGTTAATTCGGTGTTCTGCTTCAGTAGTTCCAGTAACTGTTCAGATTGCTGCGCGGCGAGGGTTTGGCGTTGGGCCATGGCTTCATCCAAATCTTCGCGGTGCTGAGCGTCGGTCAAGGCATGTGCCTGATCGCGTTCGGCCTGGCGAGTTTGGGCCAGCAGAATCAGCGGGGCGGCATAAGCAGCCTGCAGGCTGAACGCCAAATTCAGCAGTATAAAGGGATAGGGGTCAAATTTGGCGAAACCCGCCAGGTTAAGGTAGATCCAGACGGCGACCACCACCGTTTGGCCGACCAGAAAGGTTGGCGTGCCGAAAAAACGGGCGAAGGCTTCGGCTTTTAGCGCAAACCATTCGTCACCAAAGGTGTGGGTGAAGCTTTTCAACGGACGATAGAAACGGAACTTTTTATGGGTCTGCGGCATGGCTTTTACACTCATTAGTGTCATGAAACAAAGGTCTAATTTATAGCATAGGGGTTGCAATAGCGGCTCAATGCACAGCACGAATCCGTAACGGAAAATCCTGATGAAATGTTAAACAGACAAAATAATAGACTACGCTAACTATTAGCCCGTCGCGTCAGTGCAGGCAGACGGCGCAGATAAAAAGAACGATGTCGCCGCATTGATTAAGGTTGATCGGCATTTTGGAGCGATGAGCAATGAAACTACCTCAAGTCCCGCTTACCCGGCGGCGGTTTATCGTTGGCGCCAGTGCATTGGTGATCGGCGCCTATCTGCCGTCAACCGGCGCACTGGCGCGTACAACGACGACCACGGCGCCAGAAAACACCGCTTATGAAGCCAATGCTTTCGTGCAGATCGACGAAAATGGCATTGTCACCGTCCTCAGTAAACACACCGAAGTGGGCCAGGGCGTTTATACCGGCATGGCAACGCTGGTCGCTGAAGAGCTGGATGCCGACTGGTCGCAGGTGCGGGTGGTTGCCGCTCCGGTGGATACCAATGTCTATAAGAATCTGGCGTTCGGTTTTCAGGGCACCGGCGGCTCCAGCTCGGTGGCCAACGCCTACGAGCAGATGCGTCGCATGGGCGCGATGGCGCGCGCCATGCTGGTTCAGGCCGCTGCCCAAAGTTGGAAAACCTCAGCGGAAGAAATCACCGTGCAGGCGGGCAAGATCCGCCATGCCGCCAGTGGTCGCGAAGCAGGGTTCGGTGAGTTTGCGGCGCTGGCCAGCCAGTTGCCACCACCCGATCCCGCCAGCCTGACCCTGAAGGATCCGAGCCATTTCACCCTGATCGGTAAGGTCAGTGGCTTGCACCGCGTAGACTCGTTGGCGAAGACCAACGGTTCGGCGCAGTTCACTCAGGATATTCATGAGCCGGATATGCTGACCGTTACCATTAAAAAACCGCCGCGTTTTGGCGGCAAGGTGGCCTCGTTCGACGCCAGCCGGGCGCTGAAGGTGCCCGGCGTGGTGGATGTGAAACAGACCGATACCGGCGTGGCGGTATATGCCAAAAATACCTGGGCGGCTATCCAGGGCCGTGAAAAATTACAGGTGGAGTGGGACGACTCGCAGGCAGAGCGGCGCGACACCGAGCAGATATTTGCCGAATTCCGTCAGTTGGCGCAAAAGCCCGGCGTAGTGGCGAAAAGCCAGGGCAAGCCGGGCGAGATTTTCGATAAGGCGGATAAGGTGATCGAAGCGGAATATACCTTCCCCTATGTTGCCCATGCGCCGATGGAGCCGTTGGATGGCTATCTGTTTTGGGATGGCGAGAGCGTCAAGGCACGGTACGGCTGCCAAATCCAAACCCTCGACCATAAACAGCTGTGCGATCTGTTCCAGCTACCGCCGGAAAAAGTGCAAATCGACACCATTTTGGCCGGCGGCAGCTTTGGCCGCCGCATCGATCTGGGCAACCCGAAGCTCGGGCCTGACCTGGCGGCGGACATGGCCGCGGCGGCCAAAGCTATTGGTCCCGGTCACGGGGTCAAAGTGGTGTGGACGCGAGAGGATGATATTCGCAACGGCTGGTATCGTCCGATGATCCTCCACCGGATGAGAGGGGCGATCCGCGACGGTAAAGTCGTGGGCTGGAGCGATACCGTCGTTGGTCATTCCTGGACGCTTAACAGCGCGATGACGGCGCTGGTGGTTAACGGTCTCGACCAGATGATGGTCGAAGGTGCCAGCGAAGTGCCGTACACCTTCGAAAACTTCCTCTGCGACGCGCATATCGTCGCGGGTAAAGTGCCGACCACCTCATTAAGATCGGTCGCCAGTACTCATACCGGTCACGCCGTCGAAAGTTTTATTGACCAGTTGTTGCAGGAGACCGGGCAGGATCCGGTCGAGGGGCGTCTGGCATTGATGGGTGATGCGCCGCGTGAGGCCGGCGTGCTGCGGGCGGTGGCCAAAGCCGCCAACTGGCAGGGCGCGAAGGTGGTGGATGGACGAGCACGCGGCGTAGGCGTCGCCAAGGCGTTTAATACTCGGGTGGCGCAGATAGCCGAGGTGTCTATCGGCGAAGGCGGCATTCCGCGCGTGCACAAGGTGTGGTGCGCGGTGGATTGCGGTGTGGCGGTCAATCCGGATGTGATCCGCGCGCAGATTGAGGGCGGCATAGGTTATGGCCTGAGTATTGCGCTGTACGGCAACATTACGCTGAAAGACGGGGTGGTTGAGCAGTCCAACTTCAATAATTTCCGTCCGCTGCGCATCGACGAAATGCCGGAGATAGAGGTGATTATCGTACCTTCAAGCGAAGCGCCTACCGGCGTTGGCGAGTTGGGGGTGCCGACCATCGCTCCGGCCGTCGGCAATGCACTGGCACTGCTCGGGAGACCTCGCAGTTCACTTAGCCTGCCTTTACACCGTCCCAACCGTGACGCCAGCGTCTGAGCAAGGAGAACAGCATGATAACTTTAACTGTAAACGACCAACCGCTGACGTTTGATGGCGATCCCCATATGCCGCTGCTGTGGTTCTTGCGTGATGAGGCCGGATTGACCGGCACCAAATTCGGCTGCGGCATCGCGATGTGCGGGGCCTGTACCGTCCACCTGGATGGGGTGCCGGTGCGTTCTTGCATGACGCCGGTCTCTGCCGCCGAAGGCAAGAAAATCACCACCATTGAAGCGATCGGCGAAACGCCGGCGGGCAAAGCGGTGCAGGCGGCCTGGGTCAATCTGGACGTAGTGCAATGCGGCTACTGCCAGTCCGGTCAGATCATGAGTGCCAGTGCACTGCTGGCCCAGAGTAAAAATCCGAGCGATGCGGATATCGATGCGGCAATGAGCGGCAACGTCTGTCGCTGCGCCACCTATGTGCGCATTCGCGCTGCCATCCACCAGGCCGCCAAGGCGTTGGATTAAGGGAGAAACTCATGAGCAACGCCCTGAGATGGCTATTTTGGTTGATCGTGGCAATCGTGGTGCTGGCCGGCGGTTATGCGATCTATACGCTGCTGCGGCCGGTCGGCCCGGAACCTGCTGCGCCGATCGCCGGTGCCCCTGCCGGGATCAGCGATAAATTGGCCCGTGGCGAATATCTGGCGCGGGCTGCGGACTGCGTGGCCTGCCACACTGCGCCCGGCGGTAAACCTTTCGCCGGCGGTTTTGCCTTTAAACTGCCTTTCGGCACCATTTACGGCACCAATATAACCGCCGATCCCGACACCGGTATCGGTAATTGGAGTGACGATCAGTTTGTGCGTGCGGTGCGTGAAGGCGTTGGGCCGCAGGGTAATCTTTACCCGGCAATGCCGTACACCTCATACACGGCCATGAGCCGTGACGACGTGTTGGCGATCAAAGAGTATCTGTTCAGCCTGCCGCCGGTGAAGCAGGCCAATCCGGAAAATGGGCTGTCGTTCCCGTTTAACCAGCGCTGGGGCATGAAGTTTTGGAACCTGGCGTTCTTCAACGAAAAACGCTTCGAGCCGAACCTGAATCAGGATGAGCAATGGAACCGAGGCGCATATCTGGCCACCGCACTGGGACACTGCAGCGAATGCCACACGCCGCGCAATTTGGGCTTTGGCATTAATCAGAGTAAAAACCTCAGCGGTGAGGTGATCCAGGGGTGGTTTGCGGCCAACATTACTCCCGATCCGCAGACCGGTATCGGTGCCTGGAGCGAACAACAGCTGTCGCAGTATCTGGCGACCGGTCACGCGGAAGGGCGCAGCAGCGCAGCCGGTCCGATGGCAGAGGCGGTGGAAAACAGCCTGCAGTATCTGACGCCGGAGGATAATCAGGCGCTGGTGAAATACCTGCGCAATATCGAGCCTATCGCCACGGACAGTGCCAGCGCGGTCAATCTGCAGCCGAAGGGGGCAACGTCGTCCAGCGCGATATTGCCGGGTGGGCAGGAAGACTCGTTGGGACGCCGACTGTTCGCCGGAGACTGCAGCGGTTGCCACCAGTGGAACGGAACGGGACGCCAGAGCAAATATGCTTCCTTGGTCGGCAGCACGGCGGTTAACGATCCGCAGGGCCGCAGCGTGGTGCAGGCGATCCTGAAGGGGACGCGCATCAGCATCGGCGAACAGCATGAATTCATGCCGGACTTCGGTGCTCAATACTCGGACCAGGAAGTGGCGGCGGTTGCCAATTATGTTGTCGGCCAATTTGGCGAAAAACAGGGCAAGGTAACGGCCAAACAAGTCGCTGAACAACGCAAACAGTAAGAGGCGGCGAGGGGGGCTGCCCCCCTCGCTACCTGTCATTTTCTGCGCCGGGACATTACCAGTTTGTCTTTGGGGCGATCCAGCCAATCGGCAACCTCGTTATTGAAGTTATCCGCTAACAGGTAGGCTGGAGTTTTCGCCAACCAGTCAGACAGCGAAATGTCCTGATAGATGCCATTATCCAACACGATTAATACCTTAAGATCGTCATCCCCCATATTTTCGATATAGTGACCAAAACCCTGTGGAACATAGCCAACGTCGGTAGGAGAATATTCTTCAGTCTGCACATGGCCGTGCGAACTGAACACCGTCATGCGCCCCTTGCCGGAAATATAGTATTGCCACTCATTGGCATTGGGATGCCAGTGTAATTCCCGCACCGCCCCAGGCTTAACGATTTCTATAATGCCGGTCATGGTAGTGGAAATAGGGAATTCTTTTGAAGAGACCAAGTGCACGCTGCCGGCATCATTTTCGAAGAAAGGCTTTTGCTTCATTAATTCATAGCGATGAGCCAAAGGTGCATTATTTAAACCGCCGTCGTGGGCTGGTAAGGGCAGTGCGGGCGGAATGGCACCGCCGACAATATAAGCCTCACCTTGTTTTGCCTTGGAAAATACCGCCGCCGGCATATTCACGCTTTTTTCCAACACTTCTTTGGGCATGTGGGCTACCCAGTCGGTAATGCTGAAGGTGCCGAACTCGGAAAAGTGACCATTATCAAAGGTCAGAACAAAATGTGCGCCGTCTGCCAACGCCTGAATCGAGTGGCCGTAACCCTTGGGGAAATACCAGACGTCGCCGGGGCCGAAATCTGCCACCTCACATTTTCCTTCAGGATCAATGATGGTAATGCGGGCATGCCCCTCCAGCATAAATGCCCATTCGGCAGCGATGGCGTGCCAGTGCAGTTCACGTACGCCACCCGGCTCCAGCGTCATATCCACTCCGGCAACCCCCTCTGAAATCGGGAATTGTTCGACGGTAGCCTCCCTGGCCCAGCCGTTGGGTAAACTGCGTTTTTTACTGTGGCTAAAGACGTATTTATACAGATTTTTCGCATCGGCAGCGGGTTGGAAATTGCTGGGGGGAACTATATTTCGATGTTCATCGGCACTGGCGGATTTAATCATGCCGCCCATAACGCCGGCGGCTGCGGCGCTGACTGCGGAAACTTTCAATATATCTCGACGCGATAACATAGGGCTTTCTCCAAATAAAAGTGGCCCACAGCGAATACGGCTGACTGGGTTTATTCTTTGGTTTTATTGTGTGCAGGCGGTTTATTGCTGAAATGGAAGCATTCGGCAACGGTTAAAGCATAGTGAGTCAAAAATTGGATGCCGCGAATAATATATTAATTTATGTTACTAATTGAGTGCGGCTGTGATTTTTAAATCCGCTTTAAAATAGTTATCTACCGGTATCAAATAAATGTATTCCATTATTAAATAAAGGGTAAACAAAGTGAGTTTAATTAAAGTGGATAATGTGTTCAGGTGCTATTTTATGCGGTTGAGTAAATGGGCATCAGTAAAAAAGGCATGGCAGGGTACGGCGGGCTAAGTTGAAGTGCGTTTTCGGTAAAGAGTGATGTGAATCACAAAGCGTAACTAAGACTATTGCCGAAAAATGGCAACTATGACGATACTTTCGCCGCGATCTTAGCGATCGCCAGACATTTTTATTACGGCGTGTTACTGCTCAGGCAGGCAAGACCAAAATAGGAATGCACCTCTCCTTGTGATGAGGCGCATTTTGATTTTGGTCTTTTTTTTTTGCTTTTTTACCGGGGATATTCGATGGATTACAAACAGTTGGGCCTGGAAATTTTGCTGCAGGTCGGGGGCAAGGACAACGTCAGCAAACTGACGCACTGTGCCACCCGTCTGCGGATGGAGTTTAACGATGACAGCAAGGTACAAGCGAAAGCGATCGAGTCCTTGCCTGGGGTGATCAGCGTGGTGGAGCGTGGTGGCCAGTTTCAGATCGTGGTCGGCAACAACGTGCAGCAAACCTTCCGTGCGATGCAAAAAGAAATCGGCGATCTCAGTGGCCGTCAGAGTGAGAAAAATTCCCAGGCGCGGGGCGGGGTGATTTCACAGATTATCAGCGTTATTTCAACCACTTTCACCCCGGTGATCCCGGCTATCACCGGTGCGGGGATGATTAAGGCGCTGCTGGCGATCCTCAAACTGACCGGAGTGATAGATGCCGCCAGCCCGACCTACCATCTGCTGGACACCATCGCCGATGCGGCCTTTTTCTTCCTGCCGGTGCTGCTGGCTTATGGCGCGGCAATCAAATTCGAATGTAACCCGATCCTGGCAATGACCATTGCCGGCGCGTTGCTGCACCCCAATTTGGCGCAGATGCTGGCGGCGGGCACGGTGATTGATTTCGTCGGCATACCGGTGCGCCTGGCGGATTACGCCGGCTCGGTGTTGCCGATCATTTTCACCGTCTGGTTAATGTCCTATATCGAACGGTTTGCCGAGAAAGTGTCGCCGACGATGATCAAGTTCTTCACCAAACCTATGATTATCCTGTTGGTGACCGCCCCGTTGGCGTTGGTGGTGGTAGGGCCGTTCGGTATTTTCCTCAACGATCTGGTGGCCGCCGGTGCCGCTATCGTCGACGGTAAAGCCAGTTGGCTGATCCCGATGCTGATGGGCGGCCTCCAGCCGTTTCTGGTGATCACCGGTACGGCCTGGGCAATGACGCCGATTGCTACCGGTCAACTGAGTAAAAATGGTTTCGAAATGATTAACGGCCCAGGCATGTTGGCTTCCAACATTGCACAGGGCGCTGCGACGCTGTGCGTGGCTTTTCGCACCAAAAACAAAAATCTGCGCCAGCTGGCGTCCTCTGCGGGTTTCACCGCGCTGCTGGGTATCACCGAGCCTTCGTTGTACGGCGTGACGCTCAAACTGCGCAAACCGCTGATTGCAGCAATGATCGGCGGCGGCTGTGCCGGTATTTACGCCGGGCTGAGTGGGCTGGTGCGCTATGCCTTCGTTTCTCCCGGATTAGCGGCGCTGCCGGCGTTTATCGGCGAAAACCCAATGAACATTGTCCATGCGCTGATCACCTGCGCCATTGCCATTGTGGTGACTTTTGCACTGACCTGGATGCTGGGGTTCGACGATCCGGTTGAAGAAACGGGATCTGGGGGCTCGGAGGCCGTCAGTGGCGACGAACAGCAAATTTTCAGTCCGCTCAACGGTCAACTGGTGGCATTGGCGCAGGTTAACGACGACGTGTTCTCACAGGGGCTATTGGGTCAGGGTGTCGCAATACGGCCGCAGGAAGGCGTGTTGCGCGCACCGCTGACGGGGGAAGTAGTGACGTTCCTGCCATCCATGCATGCGGTCGGTATCAAAGGTGACAACGACGTCGAGCTGCTGGTGCATATCGGCATTGATACGGTCAATCTGGCGGGACAGCATTTCACTTCCGAGCTTAAAGTGGGCGACCGCGTCCAGGTGGGAGATGAACTGGTGCGCTTTGATCTGGCGGCGATCGTCGGGCTGGGTTACGACATCACCACACCGGTGCTGGTGGTTAACAGCGAAGCTTTTCCTGAGTTGAATTGCCGCCAACCGGGGGCAGTGGATTTTGGGCAGCCCATCATCACCCTTAATAATGCGCAGCAGGAGCAGGCATGATTTACCAACGACTGAACGATTTCCCCGCAGATTTTCTGTGGGGGGCTTCCACCTCTGCCTATCAGGTGGAGGGGGCCTGGAACGAAGACGGCAAAAGTCCATCGATTGTGGATATGCTTGATCACCCGGCAGAAACCGCTGATTTTAAGGTCGCCAGCGATCACTATCACCGCTTCCGAGAGGATGTGCAGCTGTTTGCCGAACTGGGGTTAAAGGCCTACCGTTTCTCGATTGCCTGGACGCGAGTGCTGCCGCAGGGGACCGATGAGGTCAACGCCGCAGGGCTGGATTTTTATCGCCAGTTGATTGATGAACTGCTGAGCCATGGCATAGAGCCTGTGGTAACGCTCTATCACTTCGATCTGCCTTATGTGCTTGAGCAACAGGGCGGTTGGTCGAACCGCGCCACCATCGATGCCTTTGTCGATTATGCCGAAGTGTTGTTTGACGCATTCGGTGACCGGGTAAAGTATTGGCTGACCATCAACGAGCAGAACACCATGATCCTGCATCCGGGCGCCATTGGCACGCCGAAGGGCGGTGAACTGCCATCCAGGCGAGTGCTGTATCAGCAAAGCCACCATATGTTGGTGGCTCAGGCCAGGGTGATGGCGTTGTATCATCAGCGCTGCCCGGCCGGGAAGATCGGCCCGGCGATAAATACCACCTCGATGTATCAGGAAACCTGCAATCCGCTGGATGCCATCGCCGCCCATAACTGGGAAACGCTGCGTTGCTGGAGCTTCCTCGACGTGGCCGTGCAGGGTCGTTATAACCCGCTGGCCTGGCGTTACCTGCTGGATCGTCAATTGGCGCCACGGATGGAACCCGGTGATGCGGCGCTGTTGCTGCAGGGCAAACCGGACTTCGTGGCGATAAATTATTACTCGACCGCCACCATTGCCGCCAGCCGAGGCGATGCGTCGGACATCAGCGCGCGAGCCGGCGATCAGCAAATCATGCTGGGGGAACCGGGCGTATATCGCGCGGCGGAGAACCCGTTCGTCGGTAAAACCCGCTACGGCTGGGTGATCGATCCTGTCGGATTGCGGCTGACGCTACGTAAAACCGCGGAACGTTACCATTTACCGATATTAATTACTGAAAACGGCATTGGCGCCCCGGACCAGCTACAGGCCGATGATACAATCAACGACGATTACCGCATCGAGTTTATGCGACAACACGTCGAACAGATGCAGTTGGCCATCAACGACGGCGTCGAACTGATCGGCTATTGCCCCTGGGCGGCAATAGACGTGGTCAGCACCCATCAGGGCTATGCCAAGCGCTATGGGTTTATCTATGTAAACCGGGGTGAGCAGGATCTGAAGGATCTGCGGCGGATCAAAAAGCGCAGTTTTGACTGGTACCAACGGCTGATTATCTCCAATGGCCGGCAACGATAATAAAAACAGAGGGTGTGGCCGCGACGATGAAAGTCATTAAGGTACTCAATAATAGCCTGGTGCTATCGGCGGATGACGATAACAATGAAGCTATCGTGATGGGCAAGGGTATTGGCTTTAACAGCAAAGTGGGTGACGTTCTCGACCCGGCCGCGATAGAGAAAGTGTATGTGGTGCAGAACAGTCAAAAGGGTCGCGATTACCTGCGGCTGATTGAAACCACGCCGGAAGAGCACATCGAGATTGTGCAGATGATCCTGGCGGAGGCTAACCGGCAGCTTAACGGGCGAATTAACGAGCAGATTTTCTTCACCCTGGCGGACCACATCAGTTTCGCCATTGAGCGCTATCACAAGGGTATCGCAATCCAAAATCGCCTGTTGTTCGAGGTGAAGCGCTTTTACCCGCAGGAGTTCGCAGTGGCGAGCCAGGCACTGGCACACATCAACCGGCGGTTGAACATTGCGCTGCCGGAAGAAGAGGCGGGCAATATCGCTTTTCATCTGGTTAATGGTCAAACCGACGTGCAGAACATGGAGCACACGCTGCTGTCGGTGAAGATGCTGAAAGACATTTTCAATATCATCAAATACCATTTTCGCATCACTATCGACACTGACTCGCTCAACTACTCGCGTTTTTTGGTGCATATGCAGTTTTTTATTCAGCGAATGATCGAGGGGCAGCAAATGGCGTCGAAAGACGACTTTATCTTTGCGCAGGTGACCAGGGAGTATCCGCATGCCTATCGCGGCGCACTGCTGATCCGCGACTACGTGAAGAATCTGCTGCAGATGGAGATGTCGAACGATGAACTGCTGTATCTGGTGATCCATCTGACGCGTATCGCCGACCGGTCTGATTAGCCGGGCGACTGCTCGCTGACGGCTTCGGCCACCAGATCGCGAAAGCGTTGGATGATGGCCGACGTCCGGTTGCTGCGCAGCGCCAGATAAAGCGGCGCGCTGAGCTGGGCCTGTTCGGCAATGGTTCGGTAAACGATGCCGTCCCCACCCAACCGCCGCATGGAGGCCGGTACGATCGACAACCCCAGACCGGCACCTACCAGGCTAAGGGTTGCGGGCAGGCGCGGGGCTTCCTGAATAACGCGTGGGCTGAACCCGGCACCGTGGCAGGCCGCCAGAATCGCATCATACAAGCCCTGGCCCGCCGGGCGACGATAAAGAATAAAGGCCTCCTGGGTTAACGCAGTCAGCGGTAGCGGCTGGTCGTCATGGGTGGCCAGCGGGTGACCGATGGGCAGGGCGATCAGCATCGGTTCGCGCAGCACCGGCTCAATTGTCAAACCGGGAATACCGCCCACCGGCGAGCGGACAAAGGCCACGTCGAGCCGCTCATCCACCAAGGCATCCAACAGTTCGCCGCTGCCTGCTTCTTCCAACTGAGTGGTAATGCCAGGCAGGATCTCACGGTAGCGGCGCAGCAGATTGGGCACGAAGGGATGCAAGGCGGCGGAGCTGGTGAAGCCGATAGCGATATGCCCTTGTTCACCCCGCGCGGCGCGGTGCACCGCTTCGGTCAGATGCTCTGCCCGCGTCAGTAGCGCCCGCGCTTCATTGAACAACACGCTGCCGGCTTCGGTAACGCGTACGCCACGGGGCAGGCGCTGCAGCAGTTTTACCCCCAATTCCTCTTCCAGCCCCTGTAACAGGCGGGTCAACGGCGGTTGTTGTATAAACAGTCGTTCGGCGGCGCGGGTGATGTTGCCTTCTTCCACCACGGTAACGAAAGCCCGCAGGCGGCGAAGTTCGATCATTGACATACCTTGAAGGTATCCTTGTTGCTTATGAAATGCATTAGACATCATGGCATGGCGACGCGCATCATACCAGCCATCAAAATAAGCGATGTGGAACGGACAATGTCGGAATCTGATGCGGTAAAAAATGACCCGCAGGCAGCACCGCCGGGCAACGGCGAGTTGTTTTTGGGCTTTCTGATGCTCGGGCTGATTGGCTTTGGCGGCGTACTGCCGTTGGCGCGCAATATGCTGGTGGAAGATCGCCGCTGGCTCAGTGGTCAGCAGTTTACCGAGCTGCTGGGGCTGTGCCAGTTTTTGCCGGGTGGCAACGTGATTA
Source organism: Serratia sp. GW822-FHT06E05 (assembly GCF_058799445.1). Taxonomy (NCBI): domain Bacteria; kingdom Pseudomonadati; phylum Pseudomonadota; class Gammaproteobacteria; order Enterobacterales; family Yersiniaceae; genus Serratia; species Serratia sp. GW822-FHT06E05. Next base: position 446,482 of record NZ_JBXALM010000001.1, on the reverse strand, counting down.
ACCTTTCGGTAGCGGTTGGCATGGAGTTTCGCGGCCTGCGCGGGGCTTTTTGCGCCCTGCTGGGGCTGATCAGCGCACCGACGGCCATCGTAGTCGGTTTGGGTATGGTTTATGCCCGCTTCCAAAATGACGCGCATGTACAACACGTATTTGCCGGTCTGGCTGCCGCGGCGGCCGGTTTGTTGCTGTCTACCGGGGTGAAGATGCTGCTGCCGCTGCGCGGTAAATGGCTGGCACTGGGCATTGTGGCGCTGTGTCTGATCGCCATCGCCTGGCTGCGTTTGCCCTTACTGCCGACCATGCTGACATTGGCGCCGTTGAGCATCCTGCTGATGTGGTGGAGGGATCGCTTATGATGGCGGTATTGATCTCGCTGGCGATCATATTCACCGAGCTGTCACTGCTGGCCTTTGGCGGCGGCATGACCATTCTGCCGGAAATGCAGCGTCAGGTGGTGGAGGTTCACCAATGGATGAGCGCGCAGGAGTTCAGTGCGCTGTTCGCCATGGCGCAGGCCGCGCCGGGGCCGAATATGATGATTGTGCCGCTGGTGGGGTGGCACGTGGCCGGGTGGGCCGGGCTGTTGGTGTCCTCCATCGCCAAGTTCGGCCCGTCGTCGATTGTTACCCTGCTGGTGATGGGCGTCTGGCGACGCTTCAAGGACAAGCCCTGGCGGCGTCGGGTGCAAAGTGGATTGGTGCCGGTGACCGTTGGTTTGGTGGCGGCCAGTGGCGTGCTGATTGCCGAAGCTTCCGCACCGAATTGGCCGTTGGCGATGATTATCCTGCTGGCAACGGTGCTGAGCATGAGCAAACGTATCCACCCATTATGGGTGTTGGCGGGCGGGGCAATACTGGGGCTGTTGGTGGCGTAATCGATATTGGCGGCAGGGGCTGCTGCCGCCAGAGTGAGTTACTGGCGCGGCGTCAGCGAAAAGCGGGGCTTGCCGTTATGGTTCATCACTTCATAGCGTTTGGGGGCCGTCAGCGCCAGAAACGCTACCATGCTGCCGTCGGCATTGGTCAGCGTCATGCCGTCCGGCGTCGGACGCCAGGCCACCGGCAGTTCGGTGAGCGACAAGGGTTGCAGACACTGCTCTGAAGCGGTGAAACGGTAGGCGTTAGTCCCTTCGATCAGTTCATCGCTTAATTCAACGTTGCAGGCTGGGGCTTTGCCTTCGGCATCGTTCAACTGCCAGTGCCCCTTCAGCGCAGAGGGGGCCAGCAGGGGCAGTGAACTGGCAAAGGTAGTGCTGCTTAACATAAGGCTCATAACAACTCCTGTCAGGGCAACGCGCCTGAGTGCGCGCAAAGAGAGAAATCTCGACATCGGCCACTCCTTACTGAAATCCGTTAATACCATAGCACGATCCTTGTTGCTGGGTGATCCAAGGATAAGTGATTTTAATACTCGTTTATTCTGAATCAATGAATAGCCCGCAGTATAAATGACGAGCAATTAAAGCCAGTAGTCTTCTTGTTATTGTGGTCTATATTTTTCAATTATTTGTTTTTAATTGCTTTAATGATTTTATTTGATTTGAAATGCCTGCTTATTATTCCACTGTTGTATGGTTGCGCCGTCAGACTAATTCCCTATGCTGGATTGCGGAACTGGAATGTTCCCATTAGTTATTTTGATTGAATGCCTCACCAATTGACTGAATTCCTATTGTGTAAAGGAGAATGCGATGAACCGCAATCACAATGAAATTTTGCAAGATGACGAAGCGTTTACCGGCCTGGCGGCCACATCCCCCCACGATCCCAACTATCAATTCTACTATCACCAAACCGGCAGCATCTACAATGGGCTGGGCTATGGCGCTTATCTGACGTTGGATAATGCCAATCTCTACAGCAACCAGCGAGGTACCGGCCCGCTGACTACCTGGGGTAAGACCCGCGAAAACTACAGCTCCGAGCGCGCTGCCGATCAGCTGACTCGCAGCGGGTATACGCACAACGGCGACAACGTTTTCCATCAACCGGCAGATCTGACCTTTTCCTTCCTGACCCAGGAAGCGCTGGATGTTATCGGCAGAACCGGAACGGGTAACAACGCCAATAAAGGGCTGGAGCCGTTGACCGAAGCGGCTAAAAGCCAGGCGTTAAAATCGATGCAGGCTTGGGCAGACGTGGCAAATGTCACCTTTACCGAAGCGCAGTCCACGGATCTGAACCACCGGGCAGACATCACCTTCGCTTATTACACCCAGAAAGCCGATGGCAGCGCTGCGGATGACAATGCCTTTGGTTACTATCCCGCCACCTCTGATCCTGCGGATGATAACAGCTACGCCGGTACGGTCTGGTTTAATAAAGGTTTTCTTACTCATCAAGCGCCGGTGCCAGGGGATTTCAGCAGCCAGACCTTCACCCATGAAATTGGCCACGCATTGGGCTTGATGCACCCTGGCGATTATGATGCTTCCGACGACAAGGACCCCACTTATATCGATGACGCCGTGTATTATCAGGATTCGGTACAATATTCGATAATGAGCTACTTCAGCGGCAATAACACCGGCTCCGATACCAAAGGGGTCAACGGTTATGGCCCGATGATTGACGACATCGCCGCGATGCAGAAACTCTACGGTGCCAATATGGAAACGCGCACCGGGGATTCGGTGTACGGGTTTAATTCCAATACCGGGCGTGACTTCCTGACCGCAACGGCGGATAACGGCAAGCCGGTGAACTTTGCGGTGTGGGACGCGGGCGGCAACGACACGCTGGATTTTTCCGGCTACAGCCAGCAGCAACTGATTAATCTCAATGACGGCGCCTTTTCCAGCGTCGGCGGCGGCACGCAGAACGTATCGATCGCCAATAATGCGGCGATCGAGAACGCCATTGGTGGCAGTGGTCGTGATGTGCTCATCGGCAACGAACAGGACAATTTACTGGCCGGCAATGCCGGTTCGGACATGTTGTATGGCGGGTTGGGGGCGGACCATCTGTGGGGGGGTAAAGACGCCAACAACTTCGCCGATTATTTCGTTTACCTCAATGCTAATGAGTCCACCACGACGGCATTCGATGTGATCGAGGATTTCGAGCACGGCGTCGACAAAATCGACCTTTCCGGGCTGCGTTTCAACAACAGCCTGAGTGAACTGCGGTTGATCGACAGTGCCGACAGCTTCAGCGGACAGAAAGGCGAGTTCAAACTTAACTTCGATACCTTTAACGGCACGACCGATTTATTGCTGAATACCCATAACGACAGCTATGCGGCGGATTTCAAAATCCAGGTCGTAGGCCAGGTGGAGCAAAGCGATATTCTGTTTGCCTGAGTGCCGCGCTTGATAAGGGCCCGAGGGCCCTTTTTCTCAAGCTGCCATCTCCGGTTTTTAAGGGCGCAGAGCCCTGATCAGCGCCTGATTGAACCGTTCGGGCTCTTCCATTTGCGGCGCATGCCCCAGGCCCGGGAATTCGATCAGGTTGGCGTGCGGGATCATTTTCGCCACCTGTTTCCCCAGCAGGTTATAGTGCCCGAGCTGAGCCTTGACGGCGGGGGGAGCGATATCGCTGCCGATGGCGGTGGTGTCGGCGGTGCCAATCATCAAGGTGGTCGGCGTTTGCAGATCCTTGAACTCGTAGAACACCGGCTGGGTGAAAATCATGTCGTAAATCAGCGCCGAGTTCCAGGCCACCATACGATGGCCAGGCCCATTGTTCAGCCCGGCCAGCATATCGACCCAGCGGTCATATTCCGGCTTCCAGCGGCCAACATAATAGGTCTGCAGTTCGTACTGTCGAATACCGGCAGCGGAGGTTTTCAATTCACGCTCGAACCACCGATCGACGCTGCGCCACGGCACGCCTTTGGCTTTCCAGTCTTCCAGCCCAATCGGATTGACCATCACCAGCCGTTCCACCGCCTGCGGGTACATCAGGCTATAGCGGGTTGCCAGCATGCCACCGGTAGAATGGCCGACGATCACCGCTTTAGCTATTTTCAGGTTATTCAATAGCGCGTGGGTATTGTTCGCCAACTGCTGAAAGCTGTATTGGTAGTGCTGCGGTTTGGTGGAGCTGCAAAAGCCGATTTGATCGGGCGCGATCACCCGATAACCGGCCTTGCTTAGCGCTTTGATGGTGTCTTGCCAGGTGGCGGCGCAGAAGTTTTTGCCGTGCATCAGCACCACAGTATGGCCGTTGGCATCGCCCTCTGGCGGCACGTCCATATAGCCCATGCTTAACTGCTGCCCCTGAGAGCTGAAGCTGAATTGTTGCAGCGGGTAAGGGTAGTGAAAGCCCTGTAGCTCCTGACCGTATTTGGGTGTTTCGGCAGCCACGCTGGCAGAAAAGGCGGCCAGCGCAGCGGCTAGCGCGACTCGACGGGTCAATCTCAGCATCCTGATGTCCTTATGAAAATCGGCAAGAGTCTGAGTATAGCCGTAAAGACCATGCCTCCCTGATGAAAAGGAGGCATGAAACGCTAGGCGCTGCGCAACTGTTGTTGGCGCTCAAGCTGCTGGTTGAAATGCGCGGGGGCCCAATCCGCCTGCAGCGCCTGCATCAGCAACTGCTGCTGGGTCTGCGGAGCCAGTCCGGCCAGCGGCGGATCGCTGTCCAGATTGGTGGGGAAAGAGTAGCCGTCTGCCGCCGCCGCGACGGTCGCCGCCAACTCCGCACCCAGCAGTTCTCCTGCTTGATAGCGTCGCAGCAACGCCGGATAGATCTGCTGCAGCAGGCGCAAGCGGTTCACGGTTTCCATCGGCTTGCCGAATGCCGATGAGACCTGCAACAGATTGGCGATGCGCACATGGTCGCGGGTGACATTGTTGCCCGCAGCATGGAACAGCGCCGGGTTAAAGAACAGCGTGTCTCCCAGCTCCAGCGGCAGCTGTACGGCATGTTGCTGGAAATAGTCGATAAACTCCGGACGTCGCCAGGCCAGGTACCCGCCGGGATACTGGTGTGAGAACGGCAGTAATTGGGTTGGGCCGGACTCCAGCGGCATCGCAGAATGCGCCACCGCACCTTGCAGCGTCAGATACTGGGACAGCAGTTGCAACGGCAACGGAAAACGTTGTACGTCCTGATTTTCCTGAAAGCCCAGATGGTAGTCACGGTGCGGTTGCTGTGCTTTGCCCCCAGGGCGCACTACGTTGACCTGCGCCGTCATTTGATACCAGAGGCCGAGCCAGGCTTCGCTGACCAACGCCAGCACAGGGTTGGCGTAGTAATCAATAAAAGCATCGGGATCGTGCTGGGCGGCCTTTTGCAGCGAATTCCAGATGCGGCCGTTATTGCCGGCGGCAGAGAAGTGATCGCCTGCGTTCCCTCTGGCGGCCTCCTCCTGGAAAATGGCTTCGAAAACCCGGTTATGGCGCTCTATGATGCTCTTGTCGGGATAGGTATTTTTAATCACCAGCACGCCGGGGCCGGTGGAAAGCGCCCGGTGCAGCTCACTCAATACCGAGGTTTTATCGGTTTGCGCACGCTCAATCAACGTGGCGGCGTGATAAATCAGCACGTTTTTTTGCGCGTCGGCCGCCAGTGGATAGTCACTCAATGTGAGCGACTGCTCACATGTCTGGCCAAAGTCATCAACCGAAAGCCGGTCAGGCTGTAAAAAAAGAGTTTCAGTCATGATGTGCTCCCGAGTTCAGGCTCAGCGGGTGGTCCGGTTTAGGTGAGCCGCCATCGCCGCAGCCAATCACCCCCTGATCGAAGTCGACAACCGCGCCGGTCATCATTCCGGACTCCTCAGACAGCAAGAACGCCACCGCACGCGCCACTTCCCGTGGTTTCAACAAGCGCCCAAACGGCTGTTGCCGTTCCGCCTGCGCTAACCAATTCTCATCGGCGTCGTGATACTGGCGCTGAATTTCATGCTCATGTGGCGTGTCCATCCAGCCGATATTCAGGCCGTTTACCCGGATTCGGTTGCGCATGGCGCTGAAGGCGACGTTTTTGGTCAGGGTGATCAGTGCGCCTTTTGACGCGGCATAAGGCGCGAGAAACGACTGACCCCCGTGCGCAGTAATGGTAATGATGTTAACGATGGCACCCGCAACCTGATGCTTGATCATCACTTTGATGGCTTCCTGCATCAGGAAGAAGGGCGCGCGAATATTGACGGCGAAAATGGCGTCAAACAGCTCTGGCGTGGTGTCGATTATGGTACCGCGGTCGGACATGCCGGCGCAGTTAACCAACCCATGCAGGGTACCGAAAGCGTTTTCCGCTTCGGCAATGACGTTGCGGCAGGCTGCCGGATCGGCAATGTCAGCGGTGACGAATCGGGCATCGCAGCCGGTAGCGCGTAACTTCTCTGCCTGGGCGGCCCCCGCTTTCTGATTGCGGCCGCAAAGCATCAGCCCGGCGGCTCCGCGCTCGGCCAGCAGTTGTGCCACCGCAGCGCCTAGCCCCTGGGTTGCTCCCGTCACCACGTAATAGTTTCCGGAAAACATAGTGTTTACATTCTCGTGCATTGCATCAGCCTCAGATAATTTTTGATATTGAAAATCAATCGGTTGTTTTTATCTTCATCTTGCTATTGCTAACCCTAGCATCTACATTTTGTTAACAAAACCTCACTGAAACCTCAAAAAGACCTCAATTTGGTGGCGTCATGAAATTCTCTATCAAGCAAATTGCCGCGCAGGCGGGCGTCAGCAAGGCAACGGTCGATCGCGCGCTGCATCAGCGGGGCAAGGTGCATCAACAAACCTTGCGGCGTATTGAGCAGGCGTTGCAGGATTTGGAAAATCAGCAGCGCAGCGGCCTGGCCAGCGGCCGTACGCTGCCGATTGACGTGGTGATGCACACGCCGCAGCGTTTCAGTCAGTTGGTTACGGATGCACTGTGTAGCCAGTTGAGTGCTTTTGTGCCGTTTCGCATTACGCTGCGCTTTCATATTTTCGAACAGATCGGTACCGCTGAATTGCAGCAGGTGCTCGAGCGCTGCCGTAGCCAGGGCTCCTACGGGGTGATCCTGAAGGTGAGCGATGAGCAATTGCTCAATGACAGCGTCGGTTTGTTGCAGCAGCAGGGCATACCGGTGGTGACCATAGTGACCGATCTGCCACAAAGTCGGCGCATCAGCTATATCGGCATGGATAACCGAGCCGCCGGTCGTACAGCGGCTTATCTGATGGCACGCTGGTTACCGCCCCAGCCGCAGCGGGTGGCAGTGGTGATCAGCAGCCAGGGTTTTCGCGGCGAAGAAGAAAGAGAGAGTGGATTCCGTCAATGGCTGCGGGAAAGGGCACCGCACCTGAGCGTGGTGGACATTAGCGGCGGCCTGGGGGTGTATGCACCGACTCTGGCACGAGTGACAGAAACGTTGCGCTGTCATCCGGATATTCACGCGGTTTACAGCGTCGGTGGCGGGAACTCCGCGATTGTTGAGGCGTTCAGCCGGCAACAGCGGCCGCTGGCGGCGTTTATTGGTCACGATTTGGATCAGGAGAATCGCCAACTGCTGGCACAAGAGCGGATTGATGCGGTGATCGACCACGATTTACAACGGGACGCGCGCAATGCCTTCCAGGCCATTTTGCAATACCACGGCTTTGTTCCCGGCAATATCATCACGCATGCCTTTTCAAGGGTTAGCGTGGTGACGCCGTTTAATCTTTCAATGGTCGACGAACCCTCTGCCGGTGTTTAACGCCGAAGGTTTTTGCCACCGGCGAACCGGTGGCGAAGGGGGGAAATCAGCCTGGTGACGGGCTCTTTTTAACAGCAATAGGTTATTAAATCTCTTTATTGATGATATCGGCAACGCGCAGGGCAATGGCATAGCCGGTTAAGGTTGGATTCACCACGGTAGAGCTGGGGTGGACGCTGGTGCTGGTGATAAAGAGATTGGCATGATCGAAGGAGCGGCACTCGTGGTTGACCACCGAGTCCCGTGGATCACTGCCCATAATAGTGGTGCCCATGATATGGGAACTGGGTACCCATGCCTGGATGTCATTTAGCACTTCAGTGGCGCCAAATAACGCCTTGAACTGCTCATAGTCTTGATAAAGTTGGCCCATGGCGTTCAGGGTGTATTCATGTGCGATGTCGTAATTGATACGCGGCGTCGGCAAATTAAGCGCATCGCGCTTATTGCTCAAAGTGACGCGGTTCGCGGGATCGGGTAATACCTCGACGTAGGACGCAATTTTCAGGTAGCGTGCGCTGTTGTGACGAATAAGACGATCCAGCTCAGGGCCGACGATACCCTGGTCCAGCAAACGCTTGGTGATCAACTCGTTAGGGACGGTATTATCGAGAAAGTGGCGGATTGCCGCATGCTGGTGTCGCAGCGGCGTGTCGCGCCAGGTGTTGATGCTTCCCTGCTGCGTCGGACCACGACCTGCCCAAACGGGATCTTTCGCCAGCATGGCGATAGCCCGCCCAGTATGACCCATCATGTTACGTCCGACCTGATCCGACGAGTTGCCTATGTCCGACATCAGCATCAATTTCGGTGTTTCGACTCCATGGGCAGCCAGCACGAAATAGCGAGCCGTGAGGCGCGTACTTTCCCCCTGCGGATTCTTATAGTGCACGGCGACGATTTTGTTGTCCGGGCCTTTTTCGATACGGTAAACCACCGCATTCACCCGCAGCTTTGCCCCCCGATGCTCTGCCCAAACGACCGGCTTATCGCCAGAGAACTGCGCACCGATCGGGCAGATAGGGGCACAGTTGTTGTTACCCGCGCATATTGGTCGCCCTTGATAGGGGCGGGTCGCACGTGCATTGGGTTCATCGACGAAGTGGTGATGGGCACTGGAGACTTTTTCCGCTACCTGCTGGGTCAGATAGGTCCAGGGTTGCATCGCCATGGGATAAGGTTTGGAGCGTGGGGGATAGGGTTCTTCACCATGGCCACGCTGGTCATCGGTATCGGAGCCGCTCACGCCAATTTCTTCTTCGGCCAATTGGTACCAGGGTTCCAGCGTGTCGTAGTCAATAGGCCAGTCACGACCGTGCCCATAGAGCGTTTTTAATTTGAAGTCTGCAGGCAGATTACGCCAGGTTGCCCCGCCCCAGTGCCAGGTGGTTCCCCCAACCAGACGCAAGAAGGAAGGCTTTTGGGTAATATTGCCCACGCTCTCAATATAGTCGTCAGAATACTTGCCGGTCGCCGATTTGGGCGCCCAGGGCAGGTCTGGGTAAGGGCCGTTATAATCTGATTTATTCCCATATTGGCGAAATGCTTCAAGGATTTCCGCACGCTTAACGCGGGGGCCCGCTTCTAAAATGATGACGGATCTTCCTTGCCTGGCAAGGCTGTTCGCAATAGCACCGCCTAAAATACCGGCACCCACGACGATAATGTCGCAATCATATTCAATGGCCATATTTGCTCACTAATGATCTTCAATTTTCTAAATTTGGCGTGGCTATCCAGTAATTGGGTCGCGCGCGAATATAGGTAGGGATCACGGTCACATCACTCGTTGCCTGGAACATCAAGGCTTTCTCGTAATTCACTACTACGGCCTGGCGGCCACGCCCTACATTACCGGTATAAAAGCTCTCTATAATTAGCAGTGCTAATTTCCGATTTTCATCCTCTGCGGGCAGGGCAGAAATAAAGGATTGCACATCGGGGGCACCACTATCGCTTATCCTTTTTTCCAACATGCCGAGCCTGTCGCCAAACTTCTCGGTATGGGACGCCATGGTTGAATACATGGCAGCGGTAAATGCCGGATCGAGGTTCTGTCGGAGGGTCAGCCACTGAGCCAACTGATTAAAAAGCCCCTCTGTGTGTTTGTCATCGAGCCGTTTTAGCGGGGTTGAAACGGCATTGACCGACAGAAAGGCAGCCCCCGCGATGAGGGTACTTTTCAGCAGATGGCGACGAGAAAAGCCGTAGCTCGCTTTACTTTTGCTCTCTTTTTTCATTGCACGACGTCCTCATTGCTGGAACCACGCAGTTTTTCAACCTGATCGGGGGTGACGTTGAGTGCATGTCCGCCGAAGCTTTCCACCAGATATTCAGCCAGTTGAGCGATTTGTTGATTGCTCAACTGATCTGAGAACGCGGGCATAAAGTAGTGGTCCTTACCGTTGTTCACGTTGGCGCCGTGTAGAATGACCTGAATCAGGTTGTTGGCGTCGTTCGCGCCGATCACGCTGTTGCCGAGCATTGAAGGGTAATAACCGTCCGTTGTGCCGGCACCTTCTCTGCCATGGCAGCTTGCACAATTGTTCAGATAAATGTTGGCGCCCGGCATTTCGTCGTTCGGCCTCGGCTGCACCTGAGATGAGCGCGGTCGGGTCTGTTCATCACCTACGGCCTGTATGTCTTTCAAATACCCTGCAATGGCGTTCAGGTCCGCATCATTCATTTTGCTGAAGCTGTGGGTAATGGCTTCCGCCATGGAACCGGCTGCCTGAGCTTTAAAGGGGACATTGCCTGTTTTCAGATATTGAACGATCTCTTGCTGTGTCCAGCTACCGATACCTGATGCTTTGTCGCTGGTGATGTTAAACGCCTCCCAGCCGCCAATCTTGGCGCCGGCCAGGAAGCCTTTCTGGCTTTCGTCATAGGCTTTTTCTTGCATGCCCAATCCGCGGGGGGTGTGGCAAGAGCCGCAGTGTGCGGCGCCTTGCACCAAATAAGCGCCACGGTTCCACTCTGGGCTGCGGTCTGATTTGTATTGATAAGCCCCTTTCTCCAGAAATAGAGTATTCCAGGCCATCAGCGGCCAGCGCAGGGTAAGGGGCCAAGAGAAGTCAGGCTTTTTATTCGGTTGGTTAACAGGCTCAACGCCATGCATAAAATAGGCATACAGGTTGGCAATGTCTTCGTCCGTTAACTTGGTGTAAGAGGGGAATGGCATTGCCGGATAAAGATTTGAACCATCACGTCTAATCCCTTCCCGTAATACCTTCTTAAAATCTTCCAATGTATATTCGCCAATGCCGTAGGTTTTATCTGGCGTGATGTTGGTGGAGTAAATATTGCCCATGGGCAATGGCATAGCCAACCCCCCGCTAAAAGGCTTGCCACCCGACGCGGTATGGCAGGCCACACAGTCTGAAGCAATGGCTAAATATCGGCCTTTGTGCTGTGCAAAATCACTCTCTGCGTCAGCAGTTTGCGCGTAACTCAATGAAGAATATAAAGGCATCACGACGACCAGGAAACGGGTCAGCCTCTTTATACTCCAATGAGTTTTTTTATTACTCATCTTTGTTTTCCAAACCAAAATGGTGATATATAGCGTTAAGATACAAAAAATACTGTAACGGTTTAGTATTCAATGTATTGATCTGCAGCCGCTAATGTCAACGGTTATGTCTGTCGTTCAGCATTAATTGTTAATTTTTAGTGGGATGTAAATGGCGGAGTCAGATTGGGGAGTTTTGGGATAAAGCGCCTTGGGTTCAGGCGCTTTTGACGTATGTTTATGCCACCGGGCGCCGCCATAACCCAGCAAACCGGCCCGGTTTGGCAAACATCACCAGATTGCCAAGCAGGATCAGGCACAGGCCTATCACCGCATTGGTGTGCCACTGATAGCCTTCATACAGGGTTGAAATGGTCAGTGCCACCAGAGGAAACAGCAGGGTGCTGTAGGCAGCCGCCCCGGCGCCGATCCGCCCCAGCAGGCTGAAATAGGCCGCAAAGGCAATCACCGAGCCGAAAATCGCCAGATACAGCAACGAGCCGATGTAACGGGTGCTGAACTCAATCTGGAATGAGGCGCCCTGGGCCAACGCAATCAGCGCCATCAGGATTGCGCCGTAGCTCATGGCATAGGTATTGGTGGAAAGAATGTCCAGCCCATGCCGCTGGTGGCGGGAGCTGATCATATTCCCCAAAGAGAAGCCGTAGGTGCCAAGAGCGCTCAGCCCGATGCCTTTCAACAGGTCCGGCGCCATTTGCGTTGCCACCAGATCTTGCCAGAACAGGGCGACGATCCCGGTCAGGCCCAGCACCGCTGCCGGTAACAGATTGGGGCTAGGGCGCTGGCGAAAGAAAATAATGCCGTTAACGGCATTGAACAGCACTGCCATCGAGAAAATCACCGATTCCAGCCCGCTGCTGATGTAGGCTGCGGCATGGTAAAAACAGTAGAAGTTAAAACCGAAAACGCAGCAGCCTTGCAGGACGCAAAACAGATGGTCGCGCAGGGCGATACGGCGCAGGCGTCGTGCCAATAAAAGAATGACGAGCATCACTACTGCGGAAACCACAAAACGGTAACTGATGGAAACGGGAATGGCCACCGGGCCTTCCTGCTGCAGGGTAATGGCAATCCAGGTGGTGCCCCAAATCAGCACCACGGCAAGGTACAACAGCACGTTCATAATTAACTCCGGCAAAATGGGTAGGCTCAGTATCCGCCGCTGCACGGCGCCGCGCTTTCAGCGCTTTGCGAGCAATTGCATATTCTTGCGCTTTTTTTGTCAAAAGCGCGTGCTGATGGCTGGTATGGCACCGCGCCACTCTCTAAACTGGAAAGATTGAGCAAAGCGGGGTCGGTAATGTCCAGATACAAGGCGTTTGAAACGCTGCGGGAACATAAAGCGCAGTTGCACGACAGTGTGCGATTAAGCTGCGGCGTGGAGCTGGCCGCCTGGTCCAACTGTGACGACCGTATTACCCAGGAAAGCGCGGAGCACCATACTCTGAGCCTGTACGTCGCCGACGGTTACGAGTGCTATCAAAAAGTGCCCGGAGGGTGGAGAAACGGCGGCGGACCTGACCGTTTCTGCATTATGCCGCGCCAGTATGAGTCCACCTGGGACGTGCGCAGCGATCTGTCTTTCGTCCACCTTTACTGTACCGATAAGCACCTGCGTCAGGTGGCGGAACAAATCTGGGATCGCAGCCCTGCGTCGATAAATCTGGTGCCCAACGCGTTTGCCGAAGACCCGCAAATCACCTTGCTGTATCGCCAGTTTCTACTCAGTTGCAACTGGCAGGAACGGGCCAATCAGCTGTCCCTCAGCAGTGCCACAACGCTGCTGATGACCTGTCTGGTTCAGCGCTACAGTGAACTGCAATGGACGCTGCCGCAGGTCCGTGGCGGTCTGGCCCCGGCCGTTGCCAAACGGGTGAAAGAGTATATCGAGCAGCATCTGGATCTGCCGCTGGTATTGGCCGATTTGGCCGCGCAGGCGGGGCTGAGCGAGTTCCACTTCGCCCGTATGTTCAAACATGACACCGGTCTGGCGCCGCATCAGTTTGTCATGCGCGCACGGCTACAGCAGGCAGAGCAGTTGCTTTGCCACAGTCAGTTGCCGCTGACGCAGATAGCGCTGGAGTGCGGTTTCAGCTCAGCCAGTCATTTCAGCAATCGCTTCAAAGTGGCCTATGGATGTTCCCCAACGCAGCGGCGTCAGGGGCGTTAACCTCAACAGGAGAGAACATGGAACAGCAGTTCGCAGGACTGGGCGTGTTGTTTGTCGCCGGATTTGGGCCTATTACCCAACAAACAGAGCACAGCAAGGCATTTTACGTCGATGCCCTGGGGCTGCCGTTGAAGCCGATGGAAGGCAATGCCGATTATCTGCTGAGCGAGCACGGCGCGCTGGAAGGCGTGAAGCACTTTGCTCTCTGGCCGCTGGCGCAGGCCGCGCAGTCGTGTTTTGGCAGCGATCAATGGCCGACAGACCTGCCGGTGCCGCAAGCCTGGATGGAATTTGACGTCGCTGATATGGCGCTGGCAACTCAGGGGTTGATTGACCGTGGCTACCGTCTGCTGGTTGCCAATTGCGAAGAGCCTTGGGGCCAGAGTGTCACACGGTTGCTCAGCCCTGAAGGGCTATTGATTGGCGTTACCTTTACCCCTTGGTTGCGTGATTGATTTTCACTGGTCTAATTCCCTCGCCGCTGGTGGGGGATATATCGTTTTTTAGAAAAATTTATTATTAGCTTATTCAAAACCCTAACCGATAAATCTATTGTTCTCGAGCTCTTCATTTGATTGGTGATAGTTATTCCTGTCAGTTAGATAAAAACATCATCCATAGATCGTTATTTCCTTTCTTTAGAGGCCTAAATAAAATTAGGGTGCTCATAATTACACGCTAAGGAAAATTAAATAGAGATAATTCTTATATTCCACACCCATCGCTAAAATAATAATGATTCTCGTTTTCAACCAAGGAAAGGAAGAGGGAACTATGGGCAAATTAGCAAGGGTAGGGATGACAACATTAATATCCCTGGGAATGACGATGATATTACCTACGGCAATGGCGGAGAATATCAATATGCCAAATAAGGATGTTACGGCCCAGCAAACGCAGCCGTCGTTTATCGCGGCCGGAAAAGTTGTGCAGGTTACTTTCGGCGATTTTGCCTTCAAACTGGATTTCACCGACGACAAAACCATGACTTTTACGGGGGTTGGCGCGGCCTCTCAGGGCGTTACCGACACCGTTCAGTATACGGCGGTTGAGATACGTCCCAAGGTCTACATGGTTTACTGGAGCGAACCCAAGTCCGGCGATAATGTCACTCATGTCGAGGATTTTCAGCGGGGTGAGGTCTACACCAATATCGCCAGTAAGGATGGGACTTTCACCCATCTGAAAGGGCAATTGAAAATCATAGGTCACTCAGGAAAATAAAGGAGCTACAATGAAAAAGGTATTTATCCCTTTGGTTATCGTCGGCAGTATGCTGGCCAATTACCCTGCATTGGCGGTTAAAAACAGCGAGCCTCATAAAGTCGCTGGAAATAAAAACATTCAGGATCAAAAGAAATTAAAGGTAGTGGAAGATCTGTACGCCGGTTTCTTTAATAAGCATGATATCAGCGTGGCGCAGCGGCTGATAGTGGAAAACTACAAGCAACATAATCCGTTTGTTGGCGATGGCATTAAACCGTTCCTGGATTTCTTCAGCCAGAATTTTAAAGATAATCCACAGTTCAGCGCGAAAATATACCGCAGTGCAGTGAGCGGCGACCTGGTGTATGTCCACGTATTGTATAAAAACAATCCACAAGACCGCGGTACCGCCAGCGTGGATATTTATCGGGTGAACAATCAGGGAAAAATCACCGAACACTGGGACGTCAATCAGGAAGTGCCGGAGAAATCGGCCAACGACAACACCATGTTCTAACGCTACAGGGCCGCTCCGGCGGCCCTGTTACTCATCTGCGCCCATTCTCGACCTGTTTGAACTGCCTGCGTACCTGTAAGCAATTGAGCAGCACCAACACCGCCGTGACGGCAAACACCCAGCGGAACCCCAGCAGCGCCGAAACCCCAGAACCAATCAACGGACCGACCACGTTGCCAAGATACATAAACGACTGGTTATAGCCGAAGATACGGCCGGTGACCTGATCGGAAGAGTACTTCAACAACAGCGTCTGTACCGCAGGCATCAGGGCACCGTCGGCAAAGCCCAGCAGAAAACGCAGGATCCCCAACTGGAGCGGTGTTTCCACCCAGGCCATGATGGCGAACAGCAGGGTGGTTAGCCCCAGCGCCGCCAGCAGAATGCGTGCGGTGCCAATACGATCGCCCAGCCGGCCGAGGCGTGGTGCGGAAATCAACGCCGCCACCCCAGGCACGGCGGCAATCATGCCGCTAATAAAGGCGATATTACCGCTATCACCTGACAACTCTTTAATAAACAGCGTCAGTATCGGGCTGATGGAGGAGTTGGCAAGTTGGATCATCAGGGTGCTGATAAACAGCGTTACAATCAGCGCAGGATAGGGCAGCGACTGGAAAACGGCCTTGCCGCTCAATCGGTCGGCTTTTTTTACCTCGATACGCCGCTCTTTTATCAGGAACAAGGTAATCAAAAAGCTGACGAACATCAGCCCAGCGGTAACGAAAAACACCACGCGCAACCCCAAGTGGTCCGCCATCAGTCCGCCGAGCAGCGGGCCGGCGATCACTCCGGAAATTTGACCGGTGGACAAGGTGCCCAGCGCCCAACCGCTTTTATCGCGCGGCACCTGCGAGGCAACCAGCGCCATTGCATTGGGGATATAGCCGGAGGTCAGGCCCATCAACGCACGCAGCGCAAACAGCTGATAAACGTTAGTGACCATGCCCTGCAGTGCAATGACAATAGCCATGCCCAGCGAGGCGCGCAACAGCATCAGCTTGCGGCCTTTGCGGTCCGCCAGACTGCCCCACAGCGGCGACACCAGTGCAGACACCAAAAAAGTGCCGCTGAACACCAGGCCCGACCAAATGCTGAGCGACTGGTGACCGCTGACGCCGAGCTGTTCGACGTACAGCGGCAGAAAAGGGAGGATTTGGCTCATTGCCAGCCCGGTGAAGAAACAGCCGAGCCAGACCGAAATCAGATTGAGTTTCCACGCTTCCATCAGCTTGTCGTACCACTTTGAATTAGGAGGGAATTATTGAGCAAGATAATAATAACACCGGTTACCAGGGCATGCCGGATGAAATAAGTGAACAAAAGTAAAACCTGCCGGTTGGCGGATGGCTCTGTAACGGCAATATCCCGCGCTATGGCGCCGTAATGCTACTGTAAAATGATCACCGGTAACGCAAGATTGCCGGTTGCCATCGGCGATGCCGTCATGGTGCTATAGCAAGGAATCAGCATTGTTCAGGAGACGCGGGAAATGACGTTTACGCTGCGAGAGATGGGGGCGGCCGATGTTGCGCCCGCACATCTACTGTCGCAAAAAATACAGTGGCCGCATCGGCTGGAAGATTGGCAGCAAGCGTGGTCATTGGGTGGCGGGGTGATCGCTGAAGTCGAGGGAGACGTGGTTGGCTGCGCCCTGCGCTGGCTATGGGGCGACCAACGGGCCACGCTAGGGTTGGTGATTGTTGCAGAGCAATGTCGTGGGCAAGGTATCGCCAGAGCCATGTTACAGCAGATGATAGCGCCTTTGCCCGACTATCAGCTTCATCTGGTAGCGACCGATCAAGGCAAACCGCTGTACCAAAAATTGGGGTTTATCGATCAGGGATTACTGGCGCAGCACCAATGCCGGGAGATGCCGGCAGGCCATACCGCACCTTTGCCCAAGGGGGCAAGTTTACGGCCGGCCTTGCCGCAGGATCTTGCCACCCTGGTTGAGCTGGATTTGGCCGCCAGCGGCCTCAGCCGCCAACCCCTGTTGGCCGCAATGTTGGCAAGCGCCGAACAGGCTTTGGTGCTGGAGCAGCAGGGGATTGCCGTCGGATTTGCCTTCCGCCGTCGTTTTGGTCACGGCAACATGATCGGCCCGGTGGTTGCGCCTGAGCTAACGGGGGCCATTGCCATGGTTGACGCCTTATGCCTGCCTTGTCAGGGCGAGTTTGTGCGGGTGGATACTCCCCTGGCCAGCGGCCTCAGCCCTTGGCTGGCCGAGCGCGGTTTACCCTGCGTCGATACGCCGACCATTATGGTGCGTGGCGTGCCCCATAGACCGGATTGCGACGTTGCACTGACATTTTCACTGGTTTCGCAAGCCTGGTCATAAAATTGAAATTAAGGGTTCAGGGTGGTGCATCGCCCGATGCATTGCCCAAATGTTGTGCAATAGTTATCAACTGATGACTATGTTGTAACCGCAGGTTTTTGTCGTTCCTGCGCCGCCGTACGCCGTCGCGCGTGAAATTTCCCCAGTAATCCGCAATTGGCACAGGCCATGCATTGTCATCATCTCGCTTTGTTATCTGAGTAACAAAGTGGGGTTTGGTGACAACTCAACAACAGCGGGCGAACTATGGCAGAGCATCCAGATGTGATGGCACAAATAGAAGCGTCATTTGCGGTGCAAACCCCCACCGGGAAACGCATTGCCGGATATCTGCTGGCCAATTTGCCGCAGGTGCCATTTGAGACCGCCGACAGCATTGCTCGTAGCACCGCGACCAGCGGTATTTCGGTCGGGCGCTACCTGCGCAGCCTGGGTTACCGCAACCTTGAGGACTTAAAGCGCACCTTGCGCGAGCAGGGTACGGCTTTGCGTCAACCCTGGGGCGTGACCGATCGCCTGGGGGCTTACCGCCGCCGGCGCGAACAGCCGCAACCCCAAAAATTACGTCAGTCATTAACGCTGGAGCTGGAAGCGATCGAACACGTTTACCAATTGGCCGGCGGCGAAGCCTTTGCGCAGGTCAGCCGTCAGTTGGCGCAGGCGGAAGCGGTGTTTGTCGTGGGCATACAGTCTACGCGCGGCATTGCCAATGCCTTTTACAGCCATCTGGAATATCTGCGGCCCAAGGTCTATTACGCGGACGGGTTATCCGGCACCTATGTGGAGTCGCTAAATTCGGAATTCAGTGCGCCATACCTGGTGCTGACGGACACGCGCGCGTATTCGACCATCGCACAAAAATACTGCCAGGCGGCCTGTGCGCGTGGGCTGCGGCTGGCGCTGATTACCGATATTTACTGCCCCTGGGCTCGGGATTACCCGATCGACCTGCTGCAGGTAAAAACCGACACCGGTCAGTTTTGGGATTCGCTGGCCCCGCTCAGTTGCCTGTTCAACCTGCTGCTGTCTTCGGTGCTGGAACAGGGCGGTACAGCGGTCGAGCAACGGCTGGCAAGCAACCGAATGCTGCAAAAAGAGCTGGGGCAATTTGAATCTTAACCGTATGGGAAAACGCAATGAGTGACAATGTAACATTAACCGATCTGGCCGAGGCCTTCCCTGGTCTGCCGATTGAGTTGAAATATGCCGGCGCCGACAACCTGACGGGCCGGGCGATTTATCGCGAGAGCCGCTGCCTGCTGCATCCTGATGCGGTGCAGGGGCTGACGCGTTGCCTGCTGGCGGCGCGGCTGGCCGGTTTTTCCCTACTGGTGTTTGACGCTTATCGACCGCAGCAGGCGCAGGCATTGCTGTGGCAAGCCTGTCCGGATCCGCAATATGTCACCAGCACCTTGACCGGATCGCATCATAGCCGGGGTGTCGCGATCGACGTGACGCTTTTGGACGCCGAGGGTATCGCTCTGGATATGGGCACCGGCTTTGATGAAATGAGCGAAAAATCACACCCGTTTTATCCCGATTTCCCTCCGGAGGTGCAGCGCAACCGGCTGCTGCTGAATGCGGTGATGGCCGCCGGAGGTTTTCGCGGGATCGCCAGCGAATGGTGGCACTTCGAGCTGCCCAACGCCGGGGATTATCCGCTGCTGGCCGATCGCTTCGGCTGTTTTTCTTACGACTAAAACAACACACATTCAACGCATCAGGAGCTTTGTTTATGAATCAGATCAAATACGCCGCTCTGGCGGCTGCAGTGACGTTGGGCCTGACGGTAGCCGGGCCGGTACAGGCGGCGGTGCCCAAAGACATGCTGGTGATTGGCAAAGCGGCCGATCCGCAAACGCTGGATCCGGCGGTGACTATCGATAACAACGACTGGACGGTGACCTACCCGGCCTATCAGCGACTGGTGCAGTACAAGACCGAAGGCGGAAAAGGTTCGACCCAGGTGGAGGGTGAGCTGGCCGACAGCTGGACCAGTTCAGACGACCAACTGGTCTGGACCTTTAAGCTAAAACCCGGCAACAAGTTTGATGACGGTTCGGACGTGAACGCCGAGGCGGTCAAATGGTCGTTCGAGCGTCTGATGAAGATTGGTCAGGGGCCGTCAGAGGCCTTCCCGAAAGACCTGCAGGTCACGGTGGTGGATCCGCTGACGGTGCGTTTCACTCTGAAAACGCCGTTTGCGCCGTTCCTGTACACCTTGGCCAATGACGGTGCCGGCATCGTTAATCCGGCGATTGCCAAGGCGAATCCGGCAGACGAGGGCAAGGCCTGGCTGGCGAACCATAGTGCCGGTTCTGGGGCGTACAAACTGGATCGCTGGCAGAAGGGCCAGCAGTTGGTGCTGGTGCCTAACCCGCATTACAGCGGTGCCAAACCGGCGTTTAAACGCGTCACGGTGAAAATCATCGGCGAAAGCGCCACCCGCCGTCTGCAACTGACCCGAGGCGACCTGGATATTGCCGAATCGCTGCCGATTGACCAGCTCACGGCGCTGAAAAGTGAAAACAAGGTTGCGGTCAACGAGTACCCGTCGCTACGGGTGACCTATTTGTACCTTAACAACGGCAAAGCGCCGCTTAACCAGGTGGATCTGCGTCGCGCCATCTCTTACGCCGTGGATTATCAGGGCATGGTGAAGGGCATTCTCGGGGGCAACGGCAAACAGATGCGCGGCCCGATCCCGGAAGGCATGTGGGGCTATGACGCCAATGCCCAGCAGTACAGTCAGGATGCGGACAAGGCCAAGGCAGCACTGGCGGCGGTGAAAGACAAACCCGCTTCGCTGAACTTCCTGTATTCGATCAGTGACCCTAACTGGGAGGCGATTGCGCTGTCGGTGCAGGCGAGCCTGGCGACGGTCGGCCTCAACGTCAAACTGGAGAAGCTGGCTAACGCCACCATGCGGGATCGCATCGGTCAGGGCAATTACGATATCGCCATCGGCAACTGGAGCCCGGATTTCGCCGACCCCTATATGTTCATGAACTACTGGTTTGAATCCGACAAGAAAGGGCTGCCGGGCAACCGGTCGTTCTACAGCGATCCGCAGGTGGATGCCCTGTTGAAGAAAGCGGTATCGGTGTCCGATCAGCAGGTTCGCACCGCGGATTACCAGGCGGCGCAGAAAATCGTCATCGACCAGGCGGCCTACGTCTATCTGTTCCAGAAAAACTATCAGGTGGCGATGAACAAAGAGGTGAAGGGCTTTGTGTATAACCCGATGCTGGAGCAGGTGTTCAACGTTGGGCAGATGAGCAAGTAATTTTTTTCGGGCAGCCGTTTGGCTGCCCCTGCACCATGGGAAACCGCTATGAACGTTTGGAGCCTTATCCGTCAGCGCTGCTGGGGGTTGGTGCTGGTGATGTTCGGGGTGTGCGTGATCACCTTTACCATCTCGCACCTGATCCCCGGCGATCCGGCGCGCCTGCTGGCCGGTGACCGCGCCAGCGAGGAAATCGTCCAGCATATTCGCCAACAGCTGGGGCTGGACCAGCCGCTGTATGTGCAATTTGGCCGCTACGTGCTTGATTTGCTGCATGGCGATTTGGGGACTTCCATTCGCACCGGGCGGCCGGTGCTGGAAGATCTGCGCGCCTTCTTTCCCGCCACGCTAGAGCTGGCTTTTTGCGCTTTACTGCTGGCGATCGCGTTTGGTGTCCCGCTTGGGGTGGTGTCGGCAGTGTATCGTAATAAATGGCCCGATCATCTGGTGCGGCTGTTGTCGGTGACCGGCATCTCCACCCCGGCGTTCTGGCTGGGGTTGGGGGTGATTATCCTGTTCTACGGGCAACTGAATCTATTGCCCGGCGGCGGCAGACTGGACGACTGGCTGGATCCTCCCACCCACATCACCGGGTTTTACCTGCTGGACTCCTTGCTGACCGGCAACGGCGAGGCGTTCTGGAACAGCCTGCAACACCTGATCCTGCCGGCGCTGACGTTAGCCTTTGTTCATCTTGGGGTAGTGGCGCGCCAAATCCGCTCGGCGATGCTTGAACAATTGGGGGAAGACTATATCCGCACGGCCCGTGCCAACGGCCTTTCGCACTGGCGAGTGGTGCTTGGGCATGCGTTGCCCAACGCGTTGATCCCCTCGGTGACGGTGTTGGGGCTGGCTTTGGGGGACTTACTCTATGGCGCGGTGCTGACCGAAACGGTCTTCGCCTGGCCGGGCATGGGCGCTTACGTGGTGGATTCCATTCAGGCGCTGGACTTTCCGGCGGTGATGGGGTTTGCCGTGGTGGTCTCTTTTGCCTACGTGATGGTTAATTTGATCGTCGATCTGCTCTACCTGTGGATCGACCCAAGAATGGGGCGCGAGGGATAATGACAATGACTCAAATCGAACAACCACCGATCGCGGAACCCGTATTGCGCTATCTTAGCCTGCGCCGCGCCTGGTACCGGGTTCGGCGGAGTCCGCTGACGCTGCTGGGTGCCGCCATCATGATAGCCGTGCTGTTCCTGATGCTGTTCTCGCCGTGGCTGGTGCCGCATAACCCGGACGCCATTGACCTAACCGCGCGCTTACTGCCGCCTTCGCCCGAGCACTTGTTCGGTACCGACGAAGTGGGCAGGGACCTGTTCAGCCGAGTCCTGGTTGGCAGCCGTCAATCGGTGGCCGCCGGGCTGGCGGTGGTGGTTTTAGCGGGGAGCATTGGCTCGCTGCTCGGCTGTTTCTCCGGCGTGATGGGCGGTACGGTTGATGCGTTAATTATGCGCTGCATGGATATCATGCTGTCGGTGCCGTCGCTGGTGCTGACCATGGCGCTGGCGGCGGCGTTGGGCCCCAGTTTGTTCAACGCCATGTTGGCGATTGCCGTAGTGCGCATTCCTTTCTACGTGCGGCTGGCGCGCGGCCAAACGTTAACGCTGCGTCATCAGGCGTATATGCAAGCGGCGCGCACCTTTGGCGCTTCGCGCTGGCATCTGATTGGCTGGCACGTGCTGCGCAATGTGATGCCGCCGTTGGTGGTGCAGGCGTCGCTGGATATCGGTACCGCAATCCTGATGGCGGCTACGCTGGGCTTCATCGGCCTGGGTGCCCAGCAACCGACCGCCGAATGGGGCGCTATGGTGGCCAATGGACGCAACTATGTGCTCGACCAATGGTGGTATTCGGCCTTTCCCGGCACGGCGATCCTGATCACCGCCACCGGTTTCAACCTGTTCGGCGACGGTCTGCGCGACCTGCTGGATCCTAAAACCCGGGGGCGCTGATGAGTGAAACCACCGTTTTATCAATCGATGAATTGCAGCTGGAGTTTCCGGTTTACGGCGGCAGCGTCAAGGCGCTCAATCGCGTTTCGTTGCAGGTCAAGGCGGGTGAAATCGTCGGCGTGGTGGGCGAGTCCGGCTCCGGCAAGTCGGTCACTGCGATGATGACGTTACGGCTGCTGGCGGAAGAGGGTTACCGCGTGACCGGCGGTTCGCTGGAGATGCTGGGCACCGACGTGCTTAACGCCAGCGAGCGGCAAATGCGCCAGTTGCGCGGTGCGCGGGTGTCGATGATTTTTCAGGAACCCATGAGTGCGCTTAATCCAACGCGCAAGATCGGCCGCCAGATGTGCGAGGTGATCCGCCTGCACCAGCGACTTTCCGCCTCGGCGGCTCGCGACAAGGCGATTCAGCTGTTACAGGAAATGCAGATTGCCGATGCACCGCGGGTGATGGAGCGATATCCGTTTGAGTTGTCCGGCGGTATGCGCCAACGGGTGCTGATTGCCATGGCATTTTCCTGCGAACCGGAACTGATCATCGCCGACGAACCCACCACTGCGCTGGACGTCACGGTCCAGCGTCAGGTGTTGCGTTTGCTACAGCAGAAGGCGCGAGCCAGCGGCACGGCGGTGCTATTTATCACTCACGATATGGCTGTGGTGTCGCAACTTTGCGACCGGGTGTATGTGATGTACGCAGGACACGTGATTGAGAGTGGCGCAACCGCCAATGTGATTGAGCATCCCAGTCATCCGTACTCCATTGGGTTATTGCTGGCGGCGCCGGAGCGTGCCGAACCGCGCAGCCTGCTGCAGGCTATCCCCGGTACGGTGCCCAACCTGAGCGCGTTACCGCCAGGCTGCGCTTTCAGCAACCGTTGCCGCCATGCTGACGCTCAGTGTCGGCATACGCCAAGACTTACGCCATTGGTGGCAGAGCCGAGCCAAAGGGTAGCCTGTTGGCATCCGCAGTCTGTCGATTTGGAGATGCAAAATGAACGTTGAGGCACTGCTGGAACTGCGCGACGTGCGATTACGTTTCCCCGCCAGCTATAACTGGCGCGGCAAGCCGCGAGAGTATGTTCATGCGCTCAATGGGTTGGATCTGAACATTATGCGCGGCGAAACCTTGGGCATCGTTGGCGAGTCCGGCTGCGGCAAAAGCACCCTGGCGCAGTTGCTGATGGGGTTGTTGAAGCCCAGCAGCGGCGAGCTGCTGCGGGCGCGCAATGCCGGCTCCTGGTTTGGCAGCGGCATGCAAATGGTGTTTCAGGATCCGCAGTCATCGCTCGATCCGCGCCTGCCGGTATGGCGAATTATCACCGAGCCGGTGTACGTGCAGCAACACAACAGCGTGGCGGAACGACGGGCGCAGGCGGCGGAGTTGGCTCAGCAGGTGGGACTGCGGCCGGAGGCGATTGACCGGTTGCCGCACGAGTTTTCCGGCGGACAGCGACAGCGTATTTCCATTGCACGCGCACTGTCGTCACAGCCGGACATCATCGTGCTGGACGAACCTACTTCGGCGCTGGATATTTCGGTGCAGGCGCAGATCCTCAATTTACTGGTGGAACTGCAACGCCAGCGCAACCTGACTTATGTGCTGATCTCGCATAACGTCTCGGTGATCCAGCACATGAGCGATCGGGTAGCGGTGATGTATCTGGGGCAGATTGTCGAATTGGGGCCGACCGCGCAGGTGTTGCGCCAGCCGCAGCACCCTTACACCCGGTTGCTGCTGGATTCGGTGCCCCGTACCGGCCGTTCACTGAGCGACAGCACAATTGAAGACCGCAAAGGGGAATTACCGGGCAACCGGCAGTTGCCGCAGGGCTGCTTTTTTCGCGAACGTTGCCCTTACGCCGGCGAGGGGTGCCAGCGACCGCAAAGTTTGAGAGTCAACTTGGGCGGCACGGCGGTGCGTTGCCATAAGGTAGGATGACGGCGATACGCTCAGCGGATAATGCCGCGCGTCGAGCGTGTGAAGAAGTCGAGGAACAGGCGTAGCAATGGGTATTCCACGCTCAGGTGGATAACCTCTTGCCGTAAATCCTCCAACGCCATCGACCGGTGATACAGCATATCGTAGAGAGCGTGAATAACTCGCTGTTGTTGCGGATCGGCGGCCAGAAAAGCCAGCGCTGCCAGATGCAGGCCGTCAGGTTTGGCGCGATGGCCGCCGGCCTGAACAAAGGGCGGCAGATCCTGCACCAGCAGGGCACCGTCGGCAACTTTTGCATGGGCACCGATAATGCAAAATTGGTGTACCGCGCACCGGGCGCCGACCCATGCAGCATCGCCCATCTCAACATGCCCGGCCAGGCCGCTGTGCTCGCCGACGTAAGCACCGTTTCCGATGACGCAGTCGTGGGCAACATGCACATTATCTCGCAGGTGATTGTCGTTACCGATGACGGTGCGCTGGCGCCCCTGTACTGTACCGCGATGTAGGGTGGCGTAATGGCCTATACGGTTACGATCGCCAATGATTAACGAGGTCGGTTCATCGGCATACTTCAAATCCTGGCCGGCTTCGCCGATCGAAGAAAACGAGCCGAAAACGTTGTCGCGGCCGATACGGGTCAGGCCGTTAATTACCGAGTGCGAGGCAACAGTGGTGCCTTCGCCTATCTCAACCCCGGCGGAGATGACGCAAAAAGGCCCGATACGCACGTGCGCACCGATCATCGCGCCGGGCGCGATCAGGCTGTTGTCTGCAATAAGGGCAGAGGGAGAAATCATCACGTTTCCTGATGGCGGCGCGTGGCTATCCATCAGCCAGGCCAGTCATCGGTTAATTATTAAGCCGGATTCTGGATTAATTGGGGGAAACAGGAACGCGTGGGCAGGAAGTTTGCCTTCCGGTCGGTGTGACAAGGTTTGTCTGCGGCCAGCATAAGCCGGTATTTGCCTCAGACCGCTACCTTATATTTTATTTATTTTGTGAACCTTTGGGTAATAACGGGATGTTACCACCGGCGATTTCAACCCTTTGCTCTGCAGGGCTGAAAATGGTCAGGCTGACAACGGTCAATTCCGTCGCCAGCGAATGCCATAACTCAGGGCAGTGGCCAATCGGTAGGGGTGTTACTGACGACCTCGACATACATGTCCCAGGCGTGGGACCAGAATTGCGTAAAGCCTTCCTGACTGAAGCTAATGCCCATCAGGCCCATCACGAACCAGCAGGTGGTGAACAACCCGAGGCTGCTGAACATAAATGCCATGCCGTTGCGGCTGGTCTTACGGCAAACGACGTTTAGCTGGCTGGCCATAAACATCATAACGGCGCTAAGCAACTCCCAGCGCATCATAATAAAACCTGTGGCAATGGCACTCATCGAACGGGATCCTTGGTGATAAAGCTGCTCCCGGCGAGCGGCCGGAAGGTCAGGGCAATGGGTGAAATAGTGTGATCTGTGTCACATTGTAGCACTGGGATAAATCGCTGCTCAATCCCTGAGCGGGAGAAAAATCGGCATTTGGTAACATTCCAACATGCTGAAACATTTATGCCATTTCATTAGCAACCTTTTAATGGGGAGCGCAAACCAATAACGCTATGCTTGCCGACTTTTCACTGCCCTGATTTATCTTGGGAAAATGTGACGTCTGACAGGTAACTCGCCACGTATGGCCCTATTAAAAGATAAAATTCGCGACCATTCCGCCGAAGAAATGTTGTTTATACGCCGCGCCGGCGTGGCAATGGTGTTGGTTGTCGCCTGTTTTGGCGTGTTGATCCTCAACCTGTACCGCCTGCAGGTAAAACAGCATGCGTTCTACCAGACGCGATCCAATCAAAACGACATCAAGATGGTGCCGATTGCCCCCAGTCGCGGGCTGATTTTCGACCGCAACGGCATTCCGCTGGTGCGTAACATTACGCTGTATCAGATCCAGATTATCCCCAGCAAAATCG
Organism: Serratia sp. GW822-FHT06E05; assembly: GCF_058799445.1. NCBI lineage: Bacteria > Pseudomonadati > Pseudomonadota > Gammaproteobacteria > Enterobacterales > Yersiniaceae > Serratia > Serratia sp. GW822-FHT06E05. Next base: position 419,919 of record NZ_JBXALM010000001.1, on the reverse strand, counting down.
ACAATATGACTGCGCTGCTGCAGGCGCTGACGCCGATTGTCGATCTGACCCCCGAAGACATCGCCGCTTTTCGCGATGACATGCACCACAATGGCCGCTACAAGCCGGTTACCTTGAAAAGCGGGCTGACGGAAACCGAGGTGGCGCGCTTCGCGGTCAATCAATACCGTTTTGACGGGGTGACGATTGACACCTATCAGCAGCGGGAATATCCCTACGGTGCCGAACTGGCCCACGTGGTGGGTTACGTGTCTAAAATCAACGATGGCGATTTGAAGCGGCTGGACAAGGCGGGCCTCAGCGAGAACTATGCCGCCGACCACAATATCGGCAAGCAGGGCATCGAGGCTTATTATGAGTCAGAGTTGCATGGCACCACCGGTTATCAGGAAGTCGAAGTGGATAACCACGGTCGCGTGATACGCCTGCTGAAAGAACAACCGCCACAGGCGGGCAAAAACATTTACCTGACGCTCGATCTGCCGCTGCAGCAATATATCGAATCAGTGCTTAAAGGGCAGCGGGCGGCAGTGGTGGTGGAAGACCCGCGCGACGGTGGCATTTTGGCCATGGTCTCCAGCCCCAGTTACGATCCCAACCCTTTTGTGAAAGGCATCAGCTATCCCGCGTATAAAGCTCTGCTGAGCAACCCCGATCTGCCGCTGATTAACCGCGTCACGCAAGGGCTCTACCCACCGGCATCCACGGTGAAGCCTTACATGGCCACGTCCGCGCTGTTTGCCGGAGTGATCACCCCCAACACCACCTTCTTTGGCGCGCCGACCTGGACCTTACCGGGTACCCAGCGCCGTTATCGTGACTGGCTTAAAACCGGGCATGGCATGCTGAACGTGACCAAGGCGATAGAGGAGTCCGCCGATACCTTCTTTTATCAGGTGGCGTTTGAAATGGGCATTGACCGTATTCACAGCTGGCTAAGCCAGTTTGGTTACGGTCAGGCGACCGGGATTGACCTTAACGAAGAGTATCGCGGCGTGCTGCCAAGCCGCGAATGGAAACAGCGGGTGCATAAAAAAGCCTGGTATCAGGGGGACACCATCTCGGTAGGCATCGGCCAGGGATATTGGGTGGCTACGCCGATCCAGATGGTGAAGGCGTTAACGACGCTGATCAACAACGGCAAGGTGAAAGCGCCCCATTTGTTGTACTCCATGCGGCAGGGCAACCTGGTGAGTCGCTACCAGCCACCGGTAGAGAGTGCACAGATTGGTGATGCCAAATCGCCGTACTGGGGCATCGTTCGCAATGGCATGTACGGCATGGCCAATCTGCCAAACGGCACCGGTTATAAGCTGTTCCATACTGCGCCGTATCAGATTGCCGCCAAGTCCGGGACTTCACAAGTGTTTGGTCTGAAAGAGAATCAGACTTATAACGCCAAAATGATCCCGGTACGGCTGCGCGACCATATTTTCTATACGTTGTTCGCGCCTTATAAAAATCCGCGGGTGGCGATGGCATTAATTCTGGAAAACGGCGGCGGTGACGGTGTGGTCGCGGGGCCGACGGCCCGGGCGATCCTCGACCATATTTTTGACCCGGCCAACGCCCCGCAGCCTGAGGTTAACCAGAAAGTTAAACCGGAGTTAAACGACAGCGCGGATGTGCAACAGTAAACGCGTTTGTTTTTACTTTCTTACAAACTGCAATCTTCTAACTATTTCTGTCAGGGTAGACTGAAATAATCACATAACTTTAATAAAAACGCAGGGTTAACAGTGGCGCCATTAACAAAAAAAAGCGGTAAAAATTATTCGACCCTTCGCTTTGGCTGGATTTGCGGCGGGATCCTGGTTTGCTTTTTCCTGCTGGCCTTTCGGGTCGGCTATTTGCAGTTGCTGGAGCATCAGCAGTTGGCGGATCAGGCCGATCAGCGTTCGATTCGCACCCAGGTGCTGCCCACCAACCGGGGGATGATCACCGACCGTAACGGCGAGGCCTTGGCCGTCAGCGTGTCATCGAAAGATATTGTGTTGGATCCCAAGCATATTCTCGACACCCATACCGATATCGGCAATGAACGCTGGCAGAGCCTGGCCAACGTGCTGAAAATGCCGCTACCCGAGGTGCAAAAGCTGATCCAGGCTAATGCCCACAAGCGTTTTGTCTATCTGGCGCGCAAAGTCGAAGATGATAATGCCGATTACATCAGCAAGCTGCGTTTAACCGGCGTCAGTACCCTGCAGGACTTCAGCCGTTTCTACCCGATGAGCCAGGATGCCGCCGGGCTGATCGGCATTGTCGGGCAGGACAATCAGGGTCTTGAAGGTATCGAGCTGGGCTTTAACCACCTGCTGCAAGGCAAGAACGGCCTGCGGGTTTACCAGAAGGACGGCAGCGGGGCGGTGATTGGCGTGATCAAGAACGTCGATCCTGTGCCGCCGCCGAATGTCACGCTGAGTATTGATAAATTCATCCAGTACGTGCTGTACGCGCAAATTCGCGACGGCGTGGTGGCAAACCAGGCCGATTCCGGCTGTGCGGTGCTGGTAAAAGTGAATACCGGTGAAGTGCTGGGGATGGCCAGCTACCCGTCATTCAACCCGAACAACTACGCCAATACCCCGGCCAAAGATATCCGCAACGTGTGCAGTAGCGACAGTTTCGAACCGGGTTCTACCGTGAAGCCGGTGGTGGTGATGGTCGGGCTGGAACACCGGTTGATTAAGCCGGATACCGTACTGGACACCACGCCTTACCGGGTCAATGGTCATTTGATCAAGGACGTAGGCCACTGGTCGAAATTGACCATTACCGGCGTGCTGCAAAAATCCAGCGACATCGCCGTTTCACATATTGCGCTGGCGCTGCCCGCCACCGTACTGCCTGCGGTTTACAAGAGCTTTGGCTTGGGCAGACCGACCGACCTGGGCATCGGCAACGAAAGCAGCGGTTATTTGCCGCAGCACCGCGAACGCTGGGCTGACATCGAACGCGCAACCTTCTCGTTTGGTTATGGTTTGCGTGTGACCCCGTTACAGATGGCGCGTGAATACGCGGCTATCGGTTCCTATGGCGTTTATCGGCCATTGTCGATCACCCGAGTGACGCCACCGGTGATGGGGCAGCGCATTCTGCCGGAAGATACGGTAAAAACCGTGGTGCATATGATGGAAAGCGATGCCTTACCGGGGGGCAGCGGGGTCAGCGCTGCGGTACCAGGTTACCGTTTGGCGATTAAAACCGGTACCGCAGAGAAAATGGGCACCAACGGCAAATACGACGGTGGTTACATTAACTACACCGCCGGCGTGGCGCCCGCCAGCGATCCGCAGGTGGCGCTGGTGGTGATGGTCAACAACCCGAAAGCCGGCAAGCACTTCGGTGGTTCGGTGGCTGGCCCGGTGTTCGGCAAGATCATGGCGCAGGTATTGGAACATATGAATATCTTGCCTGATGCCCAGCCGTTGAACGTCGTTTCGCAGGTTAAAGGCTAACCTGATGTTCCCCCTCTGTGGAGGGGGAACCAGTCACTTTTTCAACGTCGCAAGGTGGGCCTGTGCCCATTCGACATCACGAGTGAAGTTAAGATAAATCTGGCGGTTTTATTAAAAAGGGGAATATTTTTTAAGCGTCGATACTTTGTCTGGGCGGGAATATTTATAGATAAGACAATCTGATTAATTCTATAAAATAAAAAGAATCTGATGCACCAATGCGTGGCGATTAAAATAAATTCTGCCGGGTATTTTGAATTGAAAACAACCCGGCCTAAAAATATTAACGGCTGGTTTGGTGGCCGATGATACCGCCCAGCGCTGCGCCGCCCAAGGTACCCAGCGTACTGCCGTCGGTCAATACTGCGCCACCCAGGGCGCCAACGCCGGCACCGATAGCGGTGTTGCGATCGCGGTGAGACATATTCCCACATGCGGTGACAGAAAGTGTTGCCATGATGATAACCATCACGCCTGCGGCACGTTTAAGGTTCATAAGAGTTTCCTGATAAATTGCCTAATTAACAGACAAAGAAAGCACTGATTAATCGGCCGGTAGAAGTTGAGATGAATGTATTCTGCCGAAAGAAAATAGAACAGGTAAATATTCTTAATTTTGTGCCATCGGATTTTATTTAATCGCCATTTTACTTTGGGGTGATGATTAAATCGCCAGCCTGTTATCTCTTGGGGCAGGTTGGATAATCCTTAAAACGCGTTAAAAATCCTAAGGCTGAGGGTTATGGGCTATGACGCGTTCCGGCCTGCATTGGCGTACGGATACCGCTGGGTGTTGGCGCCACTGCTTCTGGTGCTGGTTGTCCCTGACAGAGAGCATTTTTTTGCATTGCGGTAATGCAACTGTGTAAGTTACATTAGCGATATTGAGTTGTGATCTGCATCACAGATTGAAATCAAGCAAAAATAACCTTAAGAAATTCCAGGGAAATTTTCCTTTCTGGGCAGGCTTTTTGCTGCTTAAAAACCAGGAGACAACGATGTTAGAAATGCTAGAGAGTTTGGCCACCGTGGTGATCATGGTGCCGGTAATGATTGCCTTGTTGCTTGGCTCGATTTATGGCTTGGGTGAACTGTTTAATCTGTTTTCTGCCGTGGGCGGGAAAAAGAGCTGACGCTGAAATAATGTTCGAGGGGCGCAATGCCCCCCGATGCAGGCTTAAAGTACCGTTGCCAGGAAATCCCGCGTTCTTTGATGTACCGGTTCATCCAGCACCTGTTTTGCCGTCCCCGTTTCTACCACTTTTCCTTGATCCATAAAGATGATTTGGTCCGCCACTTCGCGGGCAAAACCGATTTCATGCGTCACCACCACCATGGTCATGCCAGAGTGCGCCAGGCCTTTCATCACCTGCAGCACTTCGCCAACCAATTCGGGATCGAGCGCAGAAGTGGGCTCATCGAACAGTAGCACCTCTGGCGTCATCGCCAGGGCGCGGGCGATCGCCACTCGCTGTTGCTGTCCACCAGAAAGCTCGCGTGGCCAGGCGTGAATGCGATGTTCCAGCCCGACGCGGGCCAGCAGCGCTTTTGCCCGTTCCACCACCAGGCTTTTCTTTTCCTTTTTGACCAGCAGCGGGGCTTCAGTAACGTTCTCCAGCACTGTGCGGTGCGGGAATAAATTGAACTGTTGGAACACCATACCGATGCTTTTACGCTGTTCGGCCACTTCGCGTTCCTTCAGTTCATACAGCTGGTTGCCTTTTTGGCGGTACCCGATGAGTTGCTCGCCCACCCGAATGGTTCCGCCGTCGAGTTTTTCCAGGTGATTGATGCAGCGCAGCAAGGTCGACTTCCCCGAACCGGAAGGGCCGAGGATCACCGTTACCGAGCCTGCCGGGATCTGCAGGCTGATATTTTTCAACACTTCGGTGCCGGAAAATGACTTGCGCACCTGGTTGATCTGAATGGCGGCGCTCATGATTGTGTCTCCTGTGGCGGACTGGATGCGGCTTTGCGGGGACGGAACAGCCAGTTGCTGCGCACCGCCTGGCTACCTCGACCAAAATAGCGCTCAACATAGTACTGGCCGATCGACAAAATCGAGGTCATCACCAGATACCACAACGTGGCAACCAACAGCAGCGGGATCACCTCATAGGTGCGCTGATAGATGATCTGCGCCGAATAGAGCACGTCCTGCAGGGCAATCACCGACACCACCGCAGTGGTTTTAAGCTGCCCGATCACCTCATTGCCGGCAGGGGGCAAAATGGTGCGCATGGCCTGCGGTAAAACTACGCGCCACAGGATTTGTCCACGGCGATACCCCAAGGCCTTGGCGGCCTCCAGCTGGCCACTGCCGACGCTTTGGATACCGGCGCGCACAATCTCCGCCGCATAAGCCGACTGATGCATCACCAGGGCGATCACCGCCGCGCTGAAGGTACTGATGATGGTGTTGGTCGGAGCGCTGGCCACTTCACCCAGGAAGGGGATCCACAGACTGATGCGCGGGTAGAGTGCGGCGATGTTGTACCACAGGAAAAGCTGCACCAGCATCGGCACCGCGCGGAAGAACCAGGTATAAAACCAGCTCACCGCCACCAGCACCGGGTTGGCCGACAGACGCATCAACGCCAGCAGCACGCCCCCGGCGAAGCCGAAGATCACCGAAATCACGGTGAGCTTCAGCGTCATGATCACGCCATTGATAATCGACGCTTCGGTAAAGTTTTCCGCCACCACCGCCCATTCGAAGCGAGGGTTATGCAGCATCGAATTGGCGATAATGCCGACGATCAGCAGCACCAACAGGGCGCTGAACCAGCGCCCATAATGCCGATGACCGACGATGCGCAGTTCGGCATCACCGGTCGCTTGTGGCCCATTCATTTTGCAATCTCTTCATTGATGCCAGCGGTTTTCACCGCGCCGAAGCCGATATCCCAACCGTCGAGGATTTTCTGGTAGCTGCCGTCGGCAATCAGCGAGTTAAGCGCCGCCTGCACCGGTTTCACCAGGTCGGAACCTTTCGGCAAGGCGAGGGCGACCGTGGTGCCTTCAATGTTGATGTCGCCTGCCAGCGCCAGCGGTTTAACGTGGGTAGCCTGATAACGCAGGCCTTCATACGGACCAAAGAACATCGGCACGCGTCCGCTGATTACGGCCTGAACACCGGCCGGACGGTCGGGGAAAATCGGAATGGTGATCGCCGGTTTTCCGCCGCTGACGCAGCTGTCGCTGGCCTGCTGCAAGCGGGTAATTTGTGAAGTGCCCGCCCCGGCGCCGACGGTTTGTCCACAAAGCTGCGCCAGCTCGGTGTAAGGGCCGAGGGCGGCATCTTTACGGGCGATCAGCGCCAGCTTGGACGCGTTGTAATAGCCGACAAAATCGACCTGTTGGAAGCGCTTCTTGTTTGCGTCGATATTGGCCAGGGCAACGTCATAACGGCCGGATTTAAGGCCGGGGATGATATTGTCGAAGCCGCCGGTATCCTTCCAGTGGATTGCCACGCCGAGGCGATCGGCGATGGCGCTCATCACGTCGATTTCACGCCCGGCCAGCGTTTTGTTGTCGGCTTCATAGAAGGTGGTCGGGGGCGTATTGGGGTTGGTGCCCGCCACGATGTAACCGGCTTTTTTTATTGCTTCCGGCAGGCTGTCGTGCAGTGCGGGATCGGCGCTGGCTTTTACCGCGGCGCGGAAGGGCACATCGCCTTCAGCGGCATAACCAACGGCCAGCGGAGCCAAGGTAGCGCCGGCCAGCAGCAGGGAGAGTACGGTGCGTTTGAGGTTGGTTTTCATCATGTTCCCCTGCGAATTAAGCCGATTTTACGTTAGCGAAGTTGATTGCCGGTTGCGGCAGGCCCAGGTTTTCACGCAGGGTTGAATACTGATATTCCTCGCGGAACAGGCCGCGACGGCGTAGCTCCGGGATCACCAGTTCGACGAACAGTTCCAACTGATTCGGCAATACCGCAGGCATGATGTTAAAGCCGTCGGCACCTTGCTGTTCCAGCCACAGCTGGAAGTCATCGGCGATCTCTTCGGCAGTTCCCACCACCACGCGATGCCCGCGCGAACCGGCAGCAACCGCCGCCAGTTCACGCAGCGTCAGGTTTTCGCGTGCCGCCAGATCGGTCAGCAGCTTCACCCGGCTTTGGCCGCCTTCGGTCGCGCCGACGTCCGGTACCGGGCCATCGAGCGGGAAGTCGCTAAGATCGAAGCCGAAGCGGGCGGAAAGCTGTTCGATGCCGTTATCGATATCCACCAGTTGATTGAGCTGATACCAGGTTTCCTGCGCCTCGGCTTTGGTGCGGCCCACGATCGGCATCACGCCCGGCAGGATCAGCAGGTGATCCGGGTTGCGGCCGGCATCGGCGACAAATTTCTTCTGGCTGCGATAGAAGGCCTGGCCTTCCTCCAGCGTGGCGGCGGCGGTAAACACCACCTCGGCGGTCTCTGCGGCCAGCTGTTGTCCGGCCGGCGAAGAACCGGCTTCGATGATCACCGGGCGCCCCTGTGGCGAACGGGCAATGTTCAGCGGGCCTTGCACCGAGAAGTGCTTGCCTTGGTGGTTGGCCGCGTGGATTTTCTCGTCAATGGCATACACGCCACTGTGCTTGTCACGTACGATAGCCCCTTCCTCCCAGCCGTCCCACAGCTTGTAGCTGGCTTCGAGAAACTCTCGTGCCACTTCATAACGCTCGGCGTGCGAAGGCAGATCGTCACGGCTGAAGTTACGTGCCGCGTCACTGGAGAATGACGTCACCACGTTCCAGGCGGCGCGGCCGTGGCTGATGTGATCGATAGAGGCCATGGCGCGCGCCAGGTGGAAAGGCTGGTCGAAAGTGGTGGAGGCGGTGGCCGCCAGGCCGATGTGTCGGGTTCTGACCGCCAGCGCCGCCAGCAGCGTCAGCGGCTCCAGGCGGGACAGGGTGGAAGGCAAGCGGTGCACGCTGGTCGCCAGCGCATCGCCGACGAAGAACATATCAAAGGTGCCTTCTTCGGCCTTTTGGGCGATCCAGGTGAACCAGTCAATGTCCGTAGGCGAGCCGCTGGCCCCTTCGGCACGCCAGCCGCCGACGTGATGGCCCAGAGCTTGAACAAACAGGCCGAGACGTAATTGACGCGATGGTGTTGAAGGTGAAGTACTCATAATTATTCCTATATTTATTATTGGTTTAATAATTCGATTAAACGGCTCAGCGCGGCGGGCTGCGTTAGCGCGCAGTCCTCGATCACGCGGTCACCGTTCAAATGCGGCAGCAATAGCAGGATGCTGCGCAGTTTCGCACCGACGTCGGTCTGTCGGGCGGCGGTTTGCTTTCTTGTGACAATGTCACTTAACTGGCGGCCGTCGTGCAGCGTTAGCGTGACGCGGTGGAAGCGTAACTCCGCATCCAGCTCGTCTGGCGGTGCCGTCAGGTCGGCATGGCGTTCAACCCGTGCCGCCAGGGCTGAAATATTTGGGTCAACGGGGGCCTCACCGTAGTGCATTAGCGGCACGCTGCCGCTGTACAACGCATCGGCGATGACGTATTCCAGGCTAAAACGCGCCTCAACGCCGGTTGACGGGCGGCGAATATAGGGAGCGGTATCGGCACCGGGTGGAAAACTGACCTGGATCTTGGCGATGGCAGCGGAAATATCCTCGACGGCAATGCCTTGTTCGAGCAGGCGTTCGCGCAGGATAAATGCGGCCTCCGCAGCGCTGTGGGTACCGCCGCAGGTGGGATAGCGTTTAAATTCCAGCCCCGGTTGCAGGATACGCCACGGCGCCCCCCAATCGGCCGTCAACAGCTCGGGCCGCTGCCGTCCGTCGCCATGCGAGCTCAACAGGCTGTCTATCACGCCTTCCGGCTGCCCGGCAAAACCCAGTTGCGCCAGCAGCACGGCATTGACTGCCGCCCGAGCGGCGATCCCTGCGTGCAACGGCTTGGCGGCTGACCCGAACTGACTGCGCAGCCCAGCGGCCTGGGTGGCCGCCAGCCCAAGGGCGATCTGCGTTTGGTGCAGCGTGAGGTGTAAATAGCGTGCCGCCGCCGCAGTGGCGGCAACGGCACCAAGGGTGGCAGTGCTGTGAAATCCCAACTGATAGTGCTGAGTACCGGCAGCCAGCCCCAGTCGCCCGGCTGCCTCTACGCCAATGACATAGGCGGTCAGTAGCGCGTCAACGTCGGGGTTATCGTCGGTCAATGCCAGCAGCGCAGAGAGCACCACCGTGCTGGGGTGCCCGCGCAGCGCGGGGTGATAATCGTCAAAATCCAGCGAATGGCTGATATAGCCGAAATAGAGCGCACGGTTCTCGGCACTGGCAGGCGGGAACACTTTTTTTACCGCTGCCAGGCCGCTGTCGGTGAGTACGCCCTGGGCGATCGGCAACGCGCAGGCAAAATAATCTATCAGCCCAAGGCGGGCGGCCGACAGGGCTGATGCTTCGGGCCGGCTATCCAGCACCAAATGGGCAAATTGAGCGGTTATGAGCGATGACAAGATATAAAACCTGATTTTTTATGCGGTTATGCGCCGGCCTGCGATTCAGATTTCATTGTGTGGCGATTTCATTAGCCCCGAAAGAACGAACGGAAATTTCATATTTCAAAATGGAATATGGTGGATGCCGATCCCGGCAATAAAGCTGGCTCAATACCGCGGGGCATCTGGCTTAGTCATTTTAAGGCAAAGCAAAGTCGCCATTTGGCTTAAGAAAAAAGGGCGCTAAAGCGGGAAAAGTTGTTCACTCAGCAGATCGATAAACACCCGCAGTCGGGGCGTCAGGTGCTTGCTGGAGGGCCAGAGAATTTTAAAGCTGCCCGTGTGCCGGCAATGCGCACCGAGCAGTTGCTGAAGACGTTGCTCAGCCAGCGACTGCTTTACCGCAAAGTCAGGCAGGCAGGCAATGCCCTGGCCCTGTTCTGCCAAATAGATCAGCGTATCGACGCTGTTGCACACTGCGCTTGCATGCAGACCGTCGCCGAGCATTTTATCCCAGTCCATTACCGGCCAGGCTTCGACTTTGCCGGTGGTGGGGAATTTGTACAGCAAGCAGGCGTGCTGACGCAGATCGTCCGGGCATTGTGGTGTGCCGGCCTGACGCAAATAGGCGGGCGAAGCGACCAGTTGCAGATGAAAACTGCCCAGTTGGCGGCTCATTAATCTTGAGTCTTCCGTTTCCCCAACACGGATCACCGCGTCGAATCCTTCCTCGATTACCTCAACACGACGGTCGGAAAAGTCCAGTTCAAGTTCAATTTCGGGATATCGACGAATAAACGTCGCCAGCACCGGGTTGAGCAGTCCGCCGACCAGGGGCAAGCTGACGCGAAGTTTGCCACGCGGGGCGCTGCGAGTGTCGCTGAGTTCCTGTTCCGCCGCTGCCATTTCTCCGAGGATCCGCTGGCAACGCTGCAAGAAAAGCCGACCTTCGGCCGTCAAAGTCATGCTGCGGGTACTGCGATGGAACAATCGCACGCCCAGACGGGCCTCCAATCGGGCAACGCTTTTACCGATTGCCGAAGCGGATACGCCCAACAGGCGTCCGGCCTCGACAAAACTGAGCGCTTCTGCCGCCTGAACGAAGGCGGAGATCCCGGCCAGATTATCCATCTCGTGCCTCCTATTACGGACGTTAATGTCCGTTATGAAGGGAAATCTAGCCTGTTTTTCTTCTTTTCGCCACAATCTATCCTCGGGGTTGACAGAATTCGCTGTCAACCTGAGGTATGGCTAATGAATAAATACAAACTTGATGCCAAGGCTATTGATAAGGTCATCGATCTGGCGCTGGAACAAAAACGGCTGGTGGGTGCAGTGGTGTTGGTGGCGTTGGGCGGCGAGCAGGTCTATCGTCGTGCGGCCGGTATGGCGGATCGAGAGGCGGGCAAACCGATGCGCATCGATGCGCTGTTTCGCTTGGCTTCGGTCTCCAAACCGATCCTGTCCACGGCGGCACTGGTGCTGATGGCTCAAGGGCGTTTACGGCTTGAAGACCCGGTGGTGCGCTGGCTGCCGTCGTTCCGGCCGCGTACGCCGGACGGCCAGCAACCCTTAGTGACCGTACGTCATCTGATGACCCACACCGCAGGGCTGAGTTACCGCTTTTTCCAACCTGAGCATGGATCCTATGCGCAGGCGGGAGTTTCCGACGGTATGGATGACGATCCGCTTAGCCTGGCGGAAAATGTGCGTCGTATTGCCTCGGCTCCTCTGCAGGCAGCACCAGGAACCGAATGGCGCTACTCGATTGCCACCGATGTGCTGGGTGCGGTGATTGAACAAGCCAGTGGTTTGCCGTTGGCACAAGCGGTGGCACATCTGGTGACCGGACCGATGGCGATGCGAGATACCGGGTTCAGTACCCACGATGCGCAGCGGCTGACAGTGGCTTACGCTAACCATTACCCCGAGCCCCGGCCTCTGCAACAACCGGATCGCATCGAGTTTATTGACGGCACCGACGGTTTTAAGCTTTCACCTGCCAGGGCGCTGGATGCCAGCGCCTATGCGTCAGGCGGGGCCGGCATGGTAGGTTCGGCGGAAGATTTTCTGCGTTTGCTGGAAACCCTGCGTCGGGGCGGCGCACCATTGCTGCCCGAAGAGTGGGTAACGGTCATGACCAGCAACCAGATCGGCGATTTACCGATGCCATTCTGGCCGGGGCGCGGTTTTGGGCTGGGGATCACCGTATTGAAAGATCCGCGGGCGGCCCAGACGCCGGAATCGGTAGGTACCTGGCGTATGGGCGGGACGTACGGCCATTCCTGGTTTGTCGATCCGGCCCGGCAGCTCAGCGTCGTGGCTTTTACCAATACCGCGCTGGAAGGGATGGCGGGAGCATTTGTCGGGGAACTCTGCCAGGCGGTATATGACGGATTACCGCTTCTCGCAGGAGACCAATGATGATGAAAATCCTGTCGCCGATTTTTTTCATTGCCCTGGGGCTGTTCGGTGTGTACTGCATCGAATTTGGCGTGGTGGGCATATTACCGCTGATCATGGAACGTTACGCAATTTCAGCCTCGCAGGCAGGGTGGCTGGTGGGGGGTTTCGCGATAACGATTGCTTTGCTGGGGCCACTGTTGGTGCTGTTGGCCTCACGGTTTAACCGTAAGCGCATGCTGCTGATTTCACTGGCCGTATTTGTCGTGACCAGTGTGCTCTCGGCTTATGCGGCCAGTTTCGGCTCCCTGCTGGTGTTGCGCATTTTACCGGCGCTGTTCCACCCGATATATTTCGCGTTGGCGATGGTGGCGGCGGCTTCGTTGTATCCCCAACAGCAGGTGACGCGGGCGACGGCTTATGCTTTTGTCGGCACCAGTATGGGCATGGTGCTGGGGATCCCCTTGACGCATTGGATCGCCGGGCAGTTCAGCTATGAGGCCTCTTTCCTGTTTTGTGCCCTGGTTAACCTGCTGGCGGGTATCGGCTTATTTTTCTGCCTGCCTGATAGTGCCCCCCAGCGAATGGAATATGGCAAGCAGTTGGCAATATTGCGCAGCGGTGCGCTGTGGCTGAATATTCTTGCCTGTGTGCTGATCTTCGCTGCGATGTTTTCCGTTTATGCCTATGCCACCGAATACCTGAGTGGTGAAATCGGCATCAGTGGACCAAGGGTTGGCTTGCTACTGGTGATTTTTGGCTTGGGCGGCGTGTCCGGCAATCTGCTGGCGGGGAAATTACTGAACCGTCACCGGTTCGCGGCCACCTTATTGCACCCAGTGGTGCTGGCGCTGGCTTATGGGTTGCTGTATCTGTACGGCAGCACCCATCTGGGCACGATGATCGTTCTTTGCCTGTTTTGGGGGGCGGCGCATACCAGCGGTTTGATAGTGACACAAATGTGGCTGACGGCCGAAGCGCCGCAGGCACCGGAATTCGCCACCGGGCTGTATATTGCCTTTATCAATCTGGGGGTGGCGTTGGGTTCGGTGGTCAGCGGCGGCTTTATTGATGCCGTGGGGCTGCAGGGCATCATGCTCTCCGGTGGGGTGTTCGCGGCGCTGGCGACGGTGACGATCGCGTTTAAAATCAGGCTCTACCCTCGAATCGGCGCCGCAGTGACTCACGGCGTCACTTAATCATTGCCATAACGCGTTGGAACAGGATGCTGTCGGGGTTGGCCAACTCGTTAACCAGCGTGAAATGGTTGTTGTGCCGATCTTCCAGCAGCGCCACATTCAGCCCTTTTTCTCGGCAGGCGGCGAAGTAAGCCAGCGTCTGGTTTCTGAACCCCTGGGTTTCTTTGGCGCCGACGTCGAGCAGGATCTGCGGCGCATGCGCCTTTTCCGGCAGCATAAACAGCGGGCTGAGGGTTGCCGCCTGCTCAGGCGTCAGGCGCATCCAGTCATTGATGTAGATATCGCACAGCGGTCGTATGTCGTACAGGCCGCTCAGCGCCAGCGCCCCTTTGATCACGTTGACGGGCACCTGATACAGGTGCTGCCAGTCATCGGCAATCAGCATGCCACACAGGTGGCCGCCGGCCGAGCTGCCGCTGACGAAGATGCGTTCTGGGTCGATGCCGTACTGGCCGGCGTGGTGGTAAAGCCAGGCTATTGCGCTACGAACCTCTCGGACGATTTCTGCCAGCGTGGCTTCAGGTTGCAAGGTGTATTCCAACGTAGCGACCGCTACGCCATGCTGGGTGAAAGTTGCCGCCATCGAACAGGCTTCTTCCTTACGCTGGGAGTGCCAATAACCGCCGTGAATAAACACCAACAGCGGTGACGGTTGTCTGGCGGCAGGGAACAAGTCCAGGCGCTCGGCGACGCCCATCCCGTAGTGGATATCGTAAATCCCCGGCGTCTGCGCTTTGGCCTGCGTGGCCAGTTGTTCATATTGCGCCATACAGGCGTCAAAATCTTCTACCGAGGCACGGGCGTTGTACTGCACGGCGCGCATCGACAGATCGTCAAACAGCAGGTCGATTTTCATTATCTATCTCTCCTTGAGGGGGTGTCCTCATCATCTACCTGAAGCCGTTTTGACGTTTGCTTCTTAATGCGGGTACAGGTCCGCCGTGACATGGCGCCTGGTGCACTAATAAACTGCATTTGCTGCGCCTTCCGCCTGCTCTCTGGACGGCATAGGCTACTGACAGGTTCTTTCAGGAGTCAGCAACATGAAGTCAATAACCCAACACGCCAGCCCGCCAGTCAATTTGCGTGGGATCCTTGCCAGCCTTTCTTTGTCGATGCTGGTTTCCTCGCTGGGCGCCAGCATTGCCAACGTGGGCTTGCCGACGCTGGCGCAGGCGTTCAACAGCTCTTTTCAGGCGGTACAATGGGTAGTTATCGTCTACCTGCTGGCCGTTACCACGTCGATTATTGCCATGGGCCGCTTGGGGGACAGGATGGGGCGCCGCCGCCTGTTGCTGACGGGGATTGCTCTGTTCACGTTTGCGTCCGGATTGTGTGCTATTGCGCCGGGCATCTGGCTATTGTTGGCGGCGCGCGTTGCGCAAGGTTTGGGAGCGGCCGTCATGATGGCAATGACCATGGCGCTGGTTGGTGAGGCGGTGGGTAAAGAAAATACCGGCCGTGCCATGGGATTGCTGGGCAGCATGTCGGCCATCGGCACGGCGCTTGGCCCTTCGCTGGGGGGCGCACTGATATTGGGTTTCGGCTGGCGGGCGATGTTTCTGGTCAACATACCGGTGGGCGTAGTGGCTTTTCTGCTGGTTTATTGCTCCCTGCCGCAGGAACAACGGCAACGGCAAAAAGAACGCGGTCGGTTTGACTGGGCAGGGACCTTACTGCTTGGGGTAACGCTGGCCTGCTATGCGCTGTCGATGACGTTGGGGCGCGGTGACTTTGGCGTCGTTAACCTGACGTTGTTGCTGGGCGCGGCGCTGGGGATGGGGTTATTTGTCCGGTTGCAAAAGCGCACGGCGCTTCCCCTGATCCAGTTGGCGTTGTTCCGCCAACCGGGTCTGAGCGTCGGGTTGGCGATGAGTGCGCTGGTCATGACCATCATGATGACGACGCTGGTGGTAGGGCCATTTTATCTGACGCATGGGCTGGGTTTGGCGGTTGGGCAAGCGGGACTGGTAATGTCGGCGGGGCCAATAGTGGCCGCGTTGCTCGGGGTACCGGCCGGTCGGTGGGTGGATCGCTTCGGGGCGCAAAGGATCACTATGGTGGGGCTGACGACCATGGCTGTTGGGGCAGGCATCATGTCGATGATGTCGCTGAATCAGGGCGTGTTCGGCTACGTGGCACCTCTGTGCCTGATGACGCTGGGTTATGCGCTCTTTCAGGTCGCCAACAATACGGCCTTGATGAAGCATGCCGCCCCCGAGCAGCGTGGGGTGATCTCGGGCATGATCAACCTCTCGCGCAACCTTGGGTTGATCACCGGCGCTTCGGCCATGGGGGCGTTATTTATGCTGGCAACCCACACCGGCGATATCAAGTTGGCTTCGTCGCACGCCGTTGCAAATGGCATGCAGATTACCTACCTGGTCGCGGGTGGGCTGGCGGCGTTTGCGCTGGTGATGGCTGCCAGAAACGGTGGCGTCCGCCCGCACGAGGATGATTACAGCAGGTCGCCCCGGTAGGTGATATGAATTTTGTTGCCGTCCGGATCGCGAAGATAAGCGCCAAAATACCCTTTGCCGTAATGGGTCCGCTCGCCGGCTTCACCTTCCGATGTGCCGCCCGCCGCCAGCCCGGCGGCATAGGCTTGCCGAACCTGTTGTTCATTCTGGGCGGTGAACGCCACCATACTGCCGTTGCCGGCACTGGCCGGCTGTCGGTTATAAGGTTGGTAGGCGTAAAAACGCGGCAATGTCCGGTCAGGCAATACCCAGCAACGAGCCCCGGGGCCGCCATCGGGCGTGACCGGGCGTTGCTTGAGTCCCAGTGGCAGCAAAATCGCATCGTAAAATGCAGCGGCTTTGTCCAGATCGCTGACGCCTACGGTGATATGACTAAACATAGTTTCCCTTATTTGTCCCTGCTTACACGTTCCTTCAGCTTAGGCTTAATAGCCCCAAAAGGAACGACGCGGCGCTGAATTTTCAGCCCAGATATTCAATGATCGACAAACCGCCGTTGTAATCCGTGCTGTAAATGATCCCCTGAGCGTCGACAAATACGTCGCACGACTGAATAACCTGCGGACGATCGGGGCGTGTGTCCATCATCCTCTGCGGCGCAGCGGGAACCAAAGCGCCGGTTTCCTTCGGTTGATAAGGGTTGCTGATGTCGTAAGCGCGAACGCCGGCATTTTGGTAAGTGGCGAAAATCAGCGTCGAACTGATAAAGCTGCCAGGACGGTTCTCATGCAGATTATGGGGGCCGAAGTGTGCGCCTTTGCTGACGTAATCGCGTTCATCCGGCTGTGGGAAGGTCGCGATGCTCACCGGGTTGGTCGGTTGGCGAATATCAAACAGCCAGATCAACTTTTCGCCGTCCTGCTGGTTGTCGAGCACCGCCTCATCCAATACTACCAGCAGGTCCCGATCCGGTAGCGGTAGTGCGGTGTGGGTGCCGCCGCCAAACGGCGGGCTCCAGTTGCGATGGGCAATTAACTGCGGTTGACTGCGGTCCTTGATATCCAACAGGGTTAGCCCCCCGTCGCGCCAGCTGGCATAGGCGGTATCGCCGCTGATGATCGCATGGTGCAAAGCGTAGCGCTTGCCCTCCGGCCAGTTGGGCGTTTCACCCCCGGCGTTGTGCATACCCGGTAGCCACCAACGCCCGGCGATTTGCGGATGACAAGGGTCGGCCAGATCGACGGTCAAAAAAATGTAGTCGCTGTAGCCGTCGATCAGCGCCGAAACGTAAGCCCAGCGCCCGCCCACGTACCAGATGCGGTGTACGCCGATCCCTTCCAGCGCCAGAAAACCAATCTCCCGTGGCCGGTCCGGGGTGGAAATATCGAAAATACGCATCCCGGCGCTCCAGCCGCGGAGATCGCTGCTCGATACCGTCTGGCTGATGGCGCGGGTGTAATAGACTTTTTCATCGGCAAAACGGACGTCGGCAAATAAATCCCGGGCGTTAATAACCAGCAGCAAATCATCATGCGCCTGTAAATGCACATTCCAGGTGCCGGGTGGCGCAGGGATAAAGCCGGCGGGTTTCGGATCCTTCGCATCGCGTACGTCGACGATGGAAAAGCCCTGCGAAACCATGTGGCCGATATAGGCATAGCCCCGATGAACCATCACCTGTACGCCGTCCGGCCTGCCGCCCTGATCGCTGTGACCGATCAGCCGCATATTGCGGCTGTATTCGGGCTGCACAAGGGGTTGCGTTGCCATCACCGCTCCTTATTTCTTAGCCTGTTGCGCTTCAAGCGTGGCGAACCAGGGGGCGATGAAATCGTCTGATTTACCCCAGTCCGGGATCACTTTCGCCAGCGAGGCGACGTTGGTGGCTGCCGGATGGCTGAGCAACAGGGCCTGCGGGATTGCCGCAGCTTTAAATTCATAGGTTGCCGGGGTTTTCTCGCCGCCAATTTTATTGGCCACCAGGCGCAGGTTAACGGCGCCGATCAGCTTGGGATCCACCGCCACGCTGAGCTTCCAGGCGCTGTCTTTAGCGCGCATCAGCGCCAGATCCTGGTTGGAGATATCGATACTGTAGAGTTTGATTTCGGTGCGGCCATTCTCCTGCAGGGCCTTGTAGGCCCCCTGGCTAAACGCATCCCAGGTGCCCCAAATGGCATCGATTTTGCCTTTTGGGTATTTGGCCAGGATCGCGCCAATTTTGTTGGCCGTATCGCCCTGAACGTCGGAGGACACCGCACCGATGGATTCTAGCTCTTTGATGCCGGGCTGTTGTTTAAGCAGTTTCTGGTACTGCGCCTGACGCCGCTCCATGGGTGGGAAGCCCGCGACCCATAGCTTGATGATATTCGCCTGACCGTTGAAATCTTTTACCAGTTGGCCAAACGAAAGATCGGTCAATGAAGCGTCGTCCTGCTGGGTAATGGTCACGCCCGGGATTTCGCCCTGCACGGCGGTATCAAAGGCGGCCACCGCGATGCCGCTGTCGGCGATGCGTTTGAGCAGGGCGGTTGAGTAAGGATCGCGCCCCTGAGACAGAATAATGCCGTCGTACTTCTGGCTGATGGCCTGATTGACGAAGTCCTGGAATTTGGCGTCGTCGCCGTTGGTCAGGAAGGTATTGACCTGAAAGCCGAGCTTGCGGCCTTCCTGCACCGCCCCGGATACGAACTGCGTGGTATTGTCGTCAGAACCCAAATTGCGGATAACCGCAATGCGGATCGGCCCCTGATGATTCGCTATCGCTGCCGGGATTGGGGCGGCAGTGGGGGCGGATAATGCCGGAAACACGGCGAACAGGCTGAGCGCCAGAAGTGAGGTGTTGAACAATTTCATTGAGTTTTACCCTGCATGGTTAAGCATCATTAAAAAGCGAGAGGACAATTCATCGTCACCATTGGGATGGCTTTTTATTGAAAGGATGAATTGAGGCAGCCAGTTTCCATGGCCGACCGGCGGATGACAATGAACGAAAAAACATAAGCTAATGCAAAAGAGTATTAGTGATTGGCGTCCTCGCCCCTATGATGGCAATAGCTGATAAAATAAGGACTTGAGCATGAGTGATAACTCCATCCGCGTGGTCGCCGGCCCCGCCAACTATTTTGCATTCCCCGGAGCCATTGACCAACTGGCGCAGTTTTATTCCTCGCAACAGCTGAGCAAGGCGCTCTGGGTGTATGGTGAGCGCGCATTGGCGGCGGCAAAACCCTGGTTACCGGCGGTATTCGACGACGCCGATGCTCGTCGGGTGCTGTTTAACAGCCACTGCAGCGAGAGCAGCGTGCAGGATATCGTGCGCCAGGCCGGCGCGGATCGGCAGGTGGTGATCGGCGTTGGCGGCGGTGCAGTGTTGGACACGGCCAAAGTGGTGGCCCGTCGCTTAGGACTGCCGCTGGTGGCGATCCCGACCATTGCCGCTACCTGTGCCGCCTGGACGCCGCTCTCGGTGTGGTACAACGACCAGGGGCAAGCATTGCGCTATGAGATTTTCCATGATGCCAACCATCTGGTGTTGGTCGAGCCGGAAATTATCCTGCGTGCTCCAAAGGAGTACTTGCTGGCAGGGATCGGCGACACCCTGGCGAAATGGTATGAAGCGGTGGTGCTGAGTCCGCAGCCGGAACGTTTGCCGTTAACCGTGCAACTGGGCCTCAATACCGCACTGACGCTGCGCGACGTATTGCTCAACCAAAGCGAGGCGGCGTTGCAGGCACAGGCGCAAGGACAATTGAGTCAGGACTTCCTTAATGTGCTGGAGGCGATCATCGCCGGTGGTGGTTTGGTGGGGGGACTGGGCGATCGCTATACCCGCATCGCCGCCGCGCATTCGGTGCATAACGGGTTGACCGCGCTACCGCAAACCGATGCCTTCTTGCATGGCACCAAGGTGGCGTACGGCATTCTGGTGCAGAGTGCACTGCTGGGGCAACCGGAAACCGTGGCGCAATTGATTGCGCTTTACCGGCGATTGGATTTACCGGTCAGCCTGGCAGCGCTGCAGGTGGATATCCACGATGAAGCGCAAATTAAACGGCTGATCGAACGCACCCTGCAGCAGGGCGAGTCGATTCACCTGCTGCCGATCACGATCAACGATTCCAGCTTGCGCGCTGCGCTTAGCTTTGTGGAGTCACAGCATCGTTGAGGGGTACGGATGGCGCTGGGTGTGCGTCATCTGACGTCAGGCGTTGTCCACCCGAGGATTGGAGTGGGTCGGCTGGCTGGGATACTCCACCTGGTGCTTGTGCAGATAGTCACGTATCAACTGACGGATCACCTGAGAGGGGGTCACGTCCTGTTGCAGACAGAGTTCTTCCAGGGCTTTTTTCTTGTCTGGGTCGATGAGGACGGTCAGACGCGCCGTTTTCTTTTCCATGGTGATTGCTCCAGAGGATGATAATCAAATGATAATAGCAGGGCGGCAATACCGCCTCAGCTAAAGTGCAGCCGTTCAATTTTGCGTGACAGGTAGCGAAGATCGCAGCTAAAGCTTGGCCCGACCTCAGCGGAAAGGCGGCGCAGCAGGCTGAGTGGCGTTTCGGTATTGGCAAGCGCAGCGTAGATAATCACGTTGCCGCTGGGTGCCACGCAGTACAGAACCGTGTTAAACACCCGGTGTAAGCTGTGATACAGCAGTGAGCCCTCATCCGGCACTTCATGGTAGTTCAGTACTAACCAGCCTGGATCCGAAAGCCGCTCGGCGCACTGCGCCAAAAAGGCCTGTGTGCCCTGTTGCGGATCCATGGTAAAGGCGCTGTAGAGGTCGGAAAAAATCAGGTCATAGCGCCGCTGGGCGGGGGCTTGCAAGAAATCCGCGGCATCGGCGATGTGCATCGTGATGTTATGAACGGCAGGCAAAGTGAAGTATCGGCGGGCGACGGATACCACCGCCTGGCGCAATTCCACCACTTCCAACAGCATCTTGGCATCATAGGCGTGCAGCGCCCGCACCAGGCCACCGCCGCCCAGCCCCAGGATCAGTGCCGAGGCGGGGGGCTGCCAGGCGACCGCCATCAGCATGGTTTTGATGTAGTTATGAACCGGCACCTGCGGCGCGCTGATGCACATTTTGCTCTGTTCGCAGATACCGTCAAAACGCAGGGTGCGGTAACCCTTGTGATCGGAGACGATAATTTCGCCGCAGTGATCCAACTCCCGTGCAATCACCTGACCGCGAGGGGAGAAATCCAGGCTATTTAGCAGCTTATCAACCAATGACATAGTAGTTTCGTCGAGCCTCCATCCTAAAAAGGCAGCCTTACTTACGGGCGCACATAAATTCTGCGGTACAGATCCTGCGGCCATTGACCGACGCACGGCCAGAGAATCGGGCAATGCCGGAGCGCTGTCGGACAAATGTCACTTCCATACAGAGTTGGTCACCGGGCCGTGCCGAACGATAGAAACGGGCGCGATGGATGGCCGCAAAATAGTAATGCTCGCCTGGCAGCAACGGGCTGAGAAAATAATGTGCCAACAGACCGGTGGTTTGCGCCAACGCTTCCACCATCAATACGCCGGGAAACACCGTCATCTGATGATGGCCGGTCCAGAATGTCGGTTCGTTGGCGGTGATATTTTTGATGGCGCTAAGGCGGCCTTCGGCAATGCAAGTGCCGGCAGGCAGGATGCGGTCAACCAGCAGACAGGGAAAACGGTGTGGCAGGATAGATTGAACATCCTGGTACTGCAGTGGATTACCATTTAGCGGCATGTGTGTTTCGGATCCTGTCAGCGGGCAAAGCTCAGCTTGCGTGGGCCTCTGTGCCGGTCGAAGTGTAATGACATTATAATGTTATTATCATCAGATGCACCAAATGAAAGCCTTCTGGGTTGAAAAACAGCGAATAACGTCAGCCGATTCAAACGCCAGTAATTACAACTTGTTGAAGATATTGCGTGTTTCGAGGGGGAGGAAGTTAGCCGCCAGCAGGAGAGCGGCGGCTAAGGGGGATCAGTTTTTGTAGCGCGTCAGCTTATCGAGGTAGCCCATCACAAAAGCCGAAAGGACAAAGGTCAGGTGGATGATCACATACCACATCAGCTTGTTGTCCGGCACGTTTTTGGCGTCCATAAACACCCGCAGCAGGTGAATGGAGGAAATGGCGACAATCGAAGCGGCCACCTTGTTCTTTAATGAGGTGGCATCCATCTTGCCCAGCCAGCTCAGTTTCTCTTTGTTTTCGCTGATATCCAGCTGCGAAACAAAATTTTCATAGCCCGAGAACATCACCATCACCAGCAGGCCGCCAACCAGCGCCATATCGACCAGCGAGAGCAGCGTCAGAACCAGATCCGCTTCGGCTATGGAGAAAATGTTCGGCAGAACATGGAATATCTCCTGGAAAAATTTAATCGACAGCGCCAGCAAGGCCAGGGACAGGCCGAAGTAAACCGGGGCAAGTAGCCAACGGGAGGCATACATGGCATTTTCTAGAAAGCGTTCCATAGTCATCTGAGTTCGTTACAAAAAGTGGGATACAGTATAACGCAAGAGGCCCGTCAAAAGGCAAGAGAGCCCGCGAGGATTGAAAGGGGATTTCGCCGGGATGAGGGAATGCCATGCGAAAGAAATAAGCCCCTTTAATCACTGCGTGTTTTTAAGCTATTTACTCCGCAAAAAAATATTTTATCAATATATATTGAGCTATCCGAAAATCAGACTAGCCTTTAAATGCTGCATGATGACATTGCAGTGGGTTTTTATATCGCGAGCGAATTATATATAACGGAAATGAATTAACCTAATGGAGATGGATATGGATAATTCCCTAAATGGAAAAACCAACGGTTGGGATAGTGTTAATGATTTGCTGAATTACCATAATAGAGGCAATGGTTTAACCATTAATAATAAGCCTTCTTTTGATATAGCAGCGGCAGGCAAGCAAATAGCGCGCAGTGAACAAACCTGGAATGGAACTCACGTCATCGGCCAAGGCGCCACCGTCACTTACTCCTTCCCGGATTGGGATTATAATCAGAGCAATTTAAATGGTCGCTTTGCCAGCCAAGACACCGGCCTTAGCGCCTTTACCGCCGATCAAAAAGCGCAGGCCAAGCTTTCCCTGCAGTCTTGGGCCGATGTGGCGAACCTTAATTTCGTCGAGGTAGCCCCAGGGCAAAAGTCCAACATTACCTTTGGTAATTATGAGGGCGACGGTCAGGCTTATGCGATTAAACCTTTTACCGGCGCAGGTACGGATTATCGCGGGCATAATACCGACGGTCAAAGCTGGTTCAATATTAATTACGACTATGCAGATCCCCGTGATGGTGTTTATGCCAATTTACATCCTGAATTGGGCAACTATGGCCGCCTGAGCATCACCCATGAATTGGGGCACACTTTGGGGTTGGATCACCCAGGGGTTTACAATGCCGGACAAAGCCCGAGTTATGCCAAGGCTACCTACGCCGAAGATACTCGCCAGTTCAGCGTGATGAGCTATTGGGATGAATCTGTCACCGGCGGCGATCACGGCGGTTATTATTCCGCGGCTCCGCTGGTCGATGATATTGCTGCCATTCAGTATTTATATGGTGCCAATACCACCACGCGCACCGGTGACACGGTATATGGATTCAACTCTAATTCCGGCAGAGATTTCTACACCGCGACGGACAGCAGCCAGAAACTGATTTTCTCCGTCTGGGATGCGGGCGGTAACGACACCCTTGATTTCTCAGGGTACTCGCAAGACCAGCGTATTAATCTGACCGAAGGCTCGTTCTCTGACGTTGGCGGATTGAAGGGCAATATTTCCATCGCCGTAGGCGCTGTCATCGAAAACGCCATTGGCGGTTCGGGGAATGATGTCATTGTCGGCAATGACGCCGCCAATATTCTTCAGGGCGGCGCGGGGAACGACGTTATTTACGGTGGCGGTGGGCAGGATCAGTTATCCGGTGGCAGCGGCAGTGATATTTTTGTTTTCTCCGCCGTGAGCGATTCACCGTTCAAATCGCCGGATAAGATCCTCGACTTTGAAACCGGTATCGACAAGATTGACCTCTCTTTCTTTAATCAGGGCGATAACGGTACAGACTTTATTCATTTCGTTGACAGCTTCAGCGGTCAGGCAGGTGAGGCCACGTTGACGTATAATTCACAAAGTGATTTTAGTGAATTGGCATTGAATATAAGTGGTCATGCGACACCGGACTTCCTGGTGAATATCGTAGGCCAGGCAAATACCGCCACTGATTTTATTGTTTAATTCTGTCACGGTGGGCTATGCCCACCGTTTTATTACGGTTTTATTCCCCTGCGTCCCATAACGTCTCTTCGCCACGTCGGCTGCCGTCGCCGCTTTGTAAGGATTTCGTAAGCGGTTTGGAAGTATCTCATCAATGTATTTAATAAGGTTATAACGACGTTGCTTATGGTAAGCATTGTCATTATTATCAATTTACTGAGTCTGCGAAGAAAGACCTTTATTTTAGCATTATTAATTTCTTTTAATCTCTTTAACTCGGTTAAACCCGAGTGGCGAAGCAACTGCGAGCGAATACTAATAATTAATGCAGGGCTAACACATGTGCAGAACTTTTAATTGTCGGGGAATTATCGGGCATTCCGCCTTATGGGGTGCGTTAATCGCCAGTGCCTTTAACGCCAATGCGGAAGTTAAGAAAATATCATTAGAAAAGACCACGCAAAGTGAAGAAGAAATAACGGTAGTGGCGCCGGTTATTGAAAACAAATCGGGGACAATCACCACAATTACCGCGCAAGACATGCAGAAAAAAGGGGGCAATGATTTCGGTTCGATTATGCGCTACGAACCCTTGATCAGTGCCACCGGTGTCAGCGGGGGCTCATCATCGGGGAAAAGCGGTTTCGATCGCAGCGGGTATACCGGTTATAACATCCGTGGCCTGGAGAGCAATCGCGTCGGATTGGACGTCGACGGCATTCCACAGCCTGATGCCACCGGACGCAGCTACGTCAGCCGCGCCGGGCTCAATACCTTTGGCATCGGCAGGGACTATATCGACCCTTACATGTACGGCCAGGTGGAGATCGAATCGGGCGCAACCTCGATTGAACGCAGTAATACTTCTATTGGCGGCGCCGTTTCGTTTTTACCGAAATCAGCCGATCAGTACCTTTCCCCCACCAAACAGACCTACTTTGGTTACCAGAGCGATTACGATTCGTCCAATCGCAGCTGGCACAATGGCATTACCGCCGCTGCGGGCGATGAACAACTGCGCGGGGTGTTTGTTTACAGTCGCCGTGACGGCCAGGAAACGCGCAATAACAGCGGCACCCACCAGGCCTATCCGGCCAACTGGCACACCAATGCGCTGATGGCCTCCGGTATCTGGCAACCGAACGACGAACACAAACTCACGGGCACGGTGGATTACTATGACAAAACCAACCACACCCATTACGACAGTTGGAACTCGGCCGGCAGCGCCATTCTGGGGACCGCCCAACAGCAAAGCAATACGCGCCGTTGGGGAGTGAGCCTGAAAGATGAATGGACGCCGTACAACGATTTTGTCGATACCCTGACCTCAAAAGTCTATTACCAACAGACTCAGGCGCATGACAACACCTATATGCCCACCAGCACTGGCAGCATGGAACGGGTTTACTCCGACTACAACGTCAACACCTATGGTTTTGAAACCCAGATAGCCAAAACATGGGGACGGCACACGCTGAGCGGGGGACTCAATGCAAGGTTGACCGATACCGAGCGACCGTTCCGTGAAGAGCCTGCACCCAGTGCATTTACCGCCATCATGCAGCCGGAGTCCGACAGTCGCAGCTATGTGCTGGGCGGTTATGTGCAGGACAGGATCCAGTTTGATCTCGACGGGCACGGCTTTGCCGTGGTGCCGGGCGTGCGCGTGGCTCACCAAAGTACCAAGCCGCAGAACCTGAGCAGCCTGACTACCGGCAGCACGGTGCTGACGGAGTCCGAGTTGGAAACGCTGTACGGCAAAAGCAACACCGATACCCAGGTCCTGCCGTCACTCAGCTTCCAGTACAATCTGACGCCGACGTTGATGACTTATCTCCAGTACAAACGCGGTGCGCAGTTCCCGAACGCCAGCCAACTTTATGGCTCATGGAACCTCGGCTCCAGCTACGCAGGCACCGCGCAGTATGCGTTGATCGGCAACGCCGATCTGAATACCGAGACCAGCAATAACCTGGAATGGGGCGTGAAGGGAGAGGTTGTCGAAGGCGTGACCCTGCGCACCTCGCTGTTCTACAACACCTATAAAAACTTCATTGCCTATACCCGCTACCAGCGCGCCAGCAGTCCGGACAAGTTTGCTAACGTGCCGTCCAATATCTACACCATTTATCAGGCAGAAAACCGCGACAAGGCCTACATCTACGGCGGTGAAATCAGCACCCGGCTGAATTTTGGCACCTGGTTTGAGCAGGTTAACGGCCTGAGCGCCAACTTTGCCCTGGGGTATAACCAGGGCAAGTCCAAGTCCAGTTACTCCGGCGATAAATATGTCGATATCGACAGCGTTGCGCCAATGAAGGCCATTGTCGGCGTGGCGTGGGACGATCCGGCGAAACGCTACGGCGCCGCGGTGACGGCGACCTTCGTTAAAGGCAAGCAGGCAACGGCCACCAACCGTGAAAGCTACAACAACGCCAGCGGCAGTACGCTCACCGACGCAACCACGGAATATTTGCGCGTGCCGGGTTATGGCCTGGTGGATATGTCCGCGTACTGGCAGGTGGCCCGCAATGTGAAACTGAGTGGCGGTGTGTATAACATCACCGACAGAAAATACCGTGACTACCTGAGCAGCCGCGAACTCACGGACTCGACTCAACAGGATGCTTACGATAATGCGTTGGCCGTTATGCCGGGAAGAACTTTCCAGTTAGGCGTAAACGTGGATTTCTAAGCTCATCCGGTGGATGAAACCTTAACGTTCCTTATGCCGCCCTTCGCCAGTGAAAGGCGGCTTGGTCATCCATCGCCCGTTGAAGGAGACACCCCATGAAACTGTGGATTATCGGCTTGCTGGCACTGCCGTTTTCGCTCTGCGCCACCGAACGCGTGATCTCGATTGGCGGAGACGTCACGGAGATTGTTTATGCGCTTGGCGCCCAGCAAGCGTTGGTCGCACGCGACAGCACCAGTCTGCAACCGCCGCAAGCCACGGCGCTGCCCAATGTCGGTTATATGCGACAGCTCAATGCCGAAGGGATGCTGGCGATGAAACCCACGCTGGTGATTGCCAGCATGCTGTCACAACCCTCGTTGGCGTTGCAGCAGGTCGAGCAGGCCGGGGTAAAAGTCGTCACCGTGACAGGCAAACCTGAACTGAACGCGATCGACGAAAAAATAACCGCGATCGCCGCTATCCTGGGCCGCGAAAAAGAGGGGAAAGCCCTGCAGGCAGCGTTGGATCGCCAGCTCGCCGCGGTGCCGACGAACCCTCTGCCGGTCAGGGTGCTGTTTATCATGGCGCACACCGGGATCACGGCCATGGGGGCCGGCAGCGGTACCGCCGCCGATGGCGCCATTCGCAGCGCCGGGCTGCAAAATGCCATGGGCGGCGTAGCACGTTATCAATCGTTAACCCAGGAGGGTCTGGTGGCCGCTGCGCCCCAGCTGCTGGTGATAGGCAAAGGCAGTTTGCGACGGATGGGCGGTGAGGCGAATATCTGGGCGCTGCCGGGATTGGCTTTTACCCCGGCGGGTCAACAACGGCGCCTGTTGGTGATTGATGATAATGCGCTGCTGAGTTTTGGCCTGGCCATGCCGGCGGCCATTGGCCAACTGCGTCAGGCGGCTCAAGCCGTCACCCCTTAAGCTTTCGTGCCTTTATTGTCTACGTGCCCTAATGAGCGCTCGGGGAAACAACGATCGCGCAAGCGCTGTTTCAATGCCGCCGCATCCGGAAAGCCGCCCTCGATTTTACGATCCCAAAGTACCACGCCGTCGACGGTGATTTCATAAATGCCGCCGGTACCGGGTACCAGGGTGACGGCGGCTAAATCGGTGCTGAAGGTGTGGAGCAACTCTTGCGCCATCCATGCCGCACGCAGCAGCCAGTTGCATTGCGAACAATAGTGAATGGTGACGGCAGGGGATGTTTTCATGGGCAGAACCATAGCGGCGAGAGAGAGCCTGCATCATCGAACGCCGCCGTCGTGCTGTCAAGCCGTCTTCCTCAGGGACGCAGCAAGGTCAAATCAATCTGCCACCTGTTGATTTTATTGTACAAGGTGGTGCGCGAAAGCCCGAGCAGACGAGCCGCCTGTCGCAGATTACCGTTACTGGATTCAATGATCTGAATGATATGGGCGCGCTCATTGTCCTCCAGGCGGCTTGAGGGGATGGCTTCCTGTTCAGGAAAAGCCTGGGCGATCTCCCTGGGCAAATCATCCACGTCGATCAGCAACCCTTCGCACAGGTTCACCATCCGCTCCACCAGGTTTTCCAATTCGCGCACGTTGCCGGGCCAGTGCCAGGCGTTAAGGCAAACCATGGCCTGCGGTGAGACCTGGGGCGGGATCTTCTTCATCCGCGTACTCAGCTTGTGAATAAAGCCGTTGACCAGTCCGGCGATATCTTCCCGACGTTCACGCAGGGGCGGAACGGGGAGGGAAAGGACGTTCAGGCGGTAATAAAGGTCACGACGAAACGCGCCGTTCTCCACGGCCTGCAGCAAATCGCAATGGGTAGCTGCAATAATTCGCACATTCACTTTGACCGGATGCGCCGCGCCAATCCGCAACACTTCGCCTTCTTGCAATACGCGCAGCAGGCTGGTTTGTGCATCCAACGGCATTTCACCGATTTCGTCGAGCAACAGCGTGCCGCCGTCCGCCAGTTCGAATTTGCCTGCCGAACCGCCGCGACGCGATCCGGTAAAGGCGCCATCGACGTAGCCAAACAGCTCGCTTTGCACCAGATCGCGCGGCAGGGCGCCGCAGTTGACCGCGACAAAGGGTTCGTTGCAGCGCTCACCGCCGTTGTGGATTGCCTGAGCGAACAGCTCCTTGCCCGTGCCGCTTTCCCCCGTCAGCAAGACCGTACTGTCACTGCGGCTGCAGGTGCGCGCCTGCATGATCGCCTCCCGCATGCGGCTGGAATGACCGAAAATCATCTCGAAGGTGTAGCTGGCGCTCACGCCCATGACTCGTCGGGTGATGGCACGGATGCGCTGATTTTCGCGCAGGGAGAGCACCCGGCCATTATCTGGCGCAGGCATCAGCGAAATCACGCAGGAGAGGGCCGGCTTGCCGACGGGCATAAACACCATTTCACGATCGTTGCAAAACGGCATGGTTAACAACGATCCGGATTGGGGGCACAACAGCTCATCGATCGGCGTATCACCGGGTTCCAGCCCGCCAAAAATTTGGCGAGCATAGCGGTTGACCGTTTTCAGCTGGCCGTGCCTATCGCAGACCATCACGCCTTCATTCAGGGTTTCCAAAATGGACTGCTGCTCGGCCAACAGCCGGTGCAGCTTGAGCTGTTGACCGATGGCCTCCGCAGCCGCCTGCACGGTACCCAGAGTGTGGGCATTGAAATTGTCCGGCGTGGCGGTGAGCGTCAGCACGCCAATCATGACGCCTTCGGCGTTGCGCACCGGCGCGGCGGCGCATTGGCGATGCCGTTGCCGCAGGCCCATCTTCCAGTTTTCACCGCTCAGCACATATACCAGCCGCTGTTCAAGCAGGCAGCGTGCGGTGCAGTTAGTGCCCTGAACCTCTTCACGCAAGATGCTGCCGATCGGCGTCATGTCTGCGCCACAGTAGTGAAGGGTGACGCCATGGGCATCGGTCAGGTTGATGTGACCGTCGGGATTATAGGCCAGCAAATTTTCCATGATGCTGCGCGCCACGGCAATCAGCTCGGCATTGTGCGCCAGAATCGCCAGCAGTTGGTCAGGCGGTGGCGCGTGATAGACAAACTCATCGGGATCGATGCCGTATTCCCGCGAGCGTCGCCAGGATTGCAGGATCGACTTGCGTATCCAGCCGGGCTGGCCGCCTTCATTAAACGCCTGCCACCCTTGCCAAAACAGGCTGTCCCATTCACCGGATTCCGCCCCTTCAGGCAGGCTGAAGATCGGATCGCTCTCGTCTTTGATCGGCATCAGGCCGGCGGCTGTCTGCATGGTGCGCTCCGCTGTTTGGAATGTAATGTTCATTTTATTGACATGTGAAATTGACATGTCAATTTAGTTGTCACTTTGTTATGCCTATCTGTGCAACGTCTCACAAATTCCGCGTGTTTTGAGCTGGCATCCCCTTTGCAATACCCAGGGTGAACTCCGTTGCCCAATAGGGTGTTACCTCACATAAGGAATCACTATGAGTCATTTATCCCAACCCCTGCGTGTTGGTCTGATCGGTGCTGGCAGAATGGGCACTTTCCATGCGGAGTCGTTGGCACGGCGCGTGCCGGGGGCGGTGCTGGCGGCGGTGGCCGATCCTCTGCCGGGTGCGGCGCAACGGCTGGCGGAACGTTTGGACGTTGAAGCCTACAGCGATTTGCAGGCGATGCTGGACAACCCGGCTATTGATGCGGTGGTAATAGCATCTCCGGCCCGCACCCATGCGGAGTGGGTGATTGCAGCGGCACAGGTCGGTAAGCATGTGTTCTGCGAAAAGCCGATGGCCATCACGCTGGATGAGGCAGACAGCGCAATTGCCGCCGCAAAACGGGCGGGCGTGGTTCTGCAGGTCGGATTTAATCGCCGTTTTGTCAGCGGATTTGCCGCCGCTATCGCCGCCGTAAAGGCGGGTGAGAATGGCACTACGCAGTTATCCCGTTCGGTGACGCGCGATCCCTTGCTACGGGATCCGGCGCCTATCCCGGCGTGGACCATCTTTCTTGAAACCTTGATTCATGATTTCGATACCTTGCTGCATTTCAACCCTGGCGCCAGGCCGGTAGAGGTGTATGCGTTGGCGGACGCCCTGGTGCGGCCGGACTTCAAAGACAAAGGGCTGCTGGACACCGCCGTGGTCACCATTCGCTTTGACAACGGGGCAATCGCCACTGCCGAAGCCAATTTCCAGGCGGTGTACGGTTACGACGTACGCGGCGAGGTGTTTGGCAGCAAAGGCATGTTGCAGGCGGGCAATATCAACCTGAACAACTGCGTGCGTTATCACGCCGGAGGCATCGCCATAGAAACCTCGCGGCAGGACACCGATCTGCTGCGTGACGCTTACGTGGCGGAGTTGACCGAATTCGCCCAGAGCATCCGGCAGGGTTGCAGCCCGCGTGCTACCGGACAAGATGCGCGCAATGCGCTGGCGATAGCCTTGGCCTGTATCGAGTCGGTGCAGCAGGGCAAACCGGTCAAATTAGGGGGGCAATAATGGCCAGTTATCAGCTCTCTGTATGCGCAGAAATGGTATTTCTCGATCTGCCGTTTATCGAACGCGTGGCGCGTATCGATGCGCTGGGTTTTGGCGTTGAAATGTGGAACTGGGCCAATAAAGACCTTGATGCTTTGGCCGCCAGCGGGGCGCGCTTTACATCAATGACCGGCTATCTGACCGGCAACCTGACCGACGACGAAGACATTGCCCAACTGTTGCACAGCGCGGAGCAGTCATTGGCCGTCGCCCAACGCTTGAATTGCCCGAGCCTGAATCTTCACGGTACTGGGTTGGATCCTCAGGGATTACCGGTGAAACCGGTGGCGGCGGTAACCGGTGCGATGTGGCTCAAGGCGGCCGATACGCTAAGCCGGCTGGCGCACATGGCGGAGCAGGCCGGGAAAGTCTTCACGCTGGAGAACCTCAATTTGCCACGCGACCACCCTGGCACACCCTTCGCCAAAGCCTGCGACACCCTGGCTCTGGTGGAGGCGGTAAACCGTCCGGGCCTGAAGATGAATCTCGATCTTTACCATGCGCAGATTGGCGAAGGGGATCTTATCGAACTGATCCGTCGCTGTGGCCCGGCAATAGGGGAAATCCAGGTGGCGGACGTGCCGGGGCGGCAACAGCCTGGTACCGGTGAAATCAATTACCGCGCCATCGCACGCACGTTAGAAGACATCGGTTATCAGGGCGTGGTGGCGATGGAAGGGTGGGCATCCGGTGACAGCACCGAGGCGCTGTTACAGTTCCGCGACCATTTTACCCGATAGCCTGAACACATCCGGGCAGGGCCGCTGCCCGGCATTCAAAATGATGCGTTGATTTTAATAATAAATAAACCTCAACCTACAGGATGTCATCATGAAAACCAAAAGCTTGCTACTGATACTGCTGAGCATCGTCATGAGCTTCAGCGCCCAGGCGAAAACCTACAAGGTCGGCGTGGCGCTGGCCAATTTCGACCTTAACTTTGTCTCTATTTTGCGTTCACAGATGGTGAGCGAACTTATGCAGTTGGGGATGGACGGCCAGTTTGTCGATGCCAAAGGGGACGTGGCGTTGCAGGTGCAGCAGGTGGACGATTTTATCAACCTCGGGGTGGACGCCATTATCCTCAACCCGGTTGACACTCAGGGGGTGAAACCGATGATGGACGCCGCCGAACGGGCCAATATTCCGTTGATTTTCGTCAACCGCAAACCGGAGGTGAAACTGGGCAAGGACATGGCCTACGTAGGCTCTGACTCTGCGGTGGGTGGTGAAATGCAGATGGAAGCCTTGGCGAAAAAGATGAACTACCGTGGGAACGTGGCGATCCTGATGGGGGCGTTGTCCAATGAAGAAGCACGCGAGCGCACCCGCGCCGTGGAAGCGGTGATCGCCAAATACAAAGACATGAAGGTGCTGGAGAAGCAGACCGCCAAATGGCAGCGCAACGAGGCGGTGGACGTGGTGTCCGGTTGGCTGCTGAACGGCCGACCGATTGACGCGATTGCCGCTAACAACGATGAAATGGCGATTGGTGCCATCATGGCGCTGAATCAAGCCAAAAACAAAACCATTCTGGTGGCGGGCATCGACGGCACGCCGGACGGTCAGCAGTTCATTAAAAACGGCGGCATGACGTTGACCATTTTCCAGGATGCCAAAGGGCAGGCCATCGGGGCGGTGCAGGTAACCAAGGCGCTGTTGGAAAAACAAAAGGTCGAGCCTTATAACTGGGTACCTTACAAAACCATCACACAGCAGAATTTGGCAGAATTCCAGGCGGTTAATCAGAAGTAGATATAGTGCCCTTGGTGGCCGTGAGGCGATGGCATCATAGCCGCAGTGACTGCGGCTATCGGTGATGTACTTTTCAGGCCGTCACGCGCGGGGCGGTTTTGGCGAACAACCTCATTGCCAGACCGCCAGCAGCCGTCAGCGAGGCCAACGTCACTACGCCAGGCCAGCCGGCAGCTTCCAGGATCTTGCTGCCCAGCGCGGCCCCGCCTGCCATGCCGATAAACACCAGCGTAAACATGATGGCGTTGAGGCGGCTGCGGGCGGCCGGATTGATAGCGTAAATAATGGTTTGATGGGCGACTAGCGTGGCCTGAATGCCGAGATCAAAACCTACCGCGCTCAGGGCAATCAACGCCAATTGCGCGGGGAGCGACAGCAACGGCAGCAGGAACATCAGGGCAAAAGAAACCACCACCATGGCAGCGCCAATCTTAGTGACATAGTCCGGCCCGTGACGATCGGCCAGCATGCCTGCCAAGGGGGCAGCCAATGCGCCTGCCGCACCGGCCAAACCAAAAGCCCCGGCGACGGCGCTACCCAACTGATACCGTTCCGCCAACATCACTGCCAGCGTAGACCAGAAAGCGCTGAACGCGATCGACAGCAAGCCTTGCGCCAGCGCTGCACGCCGCAGCTCCGGGTAATCGGCCCACAATTGGCCCAATGAACGCAACAACGCCGGGTAGCTGAGGGAAGTATTGGGTTTTAAACGGGGCAATACGGCCCCGATGGCAAAACTGATCGCCAACACCGCCACGGCCGCCAGCAGGTAAACGCTGCGCCAGCCGAAATATTCCGCCACCACGCCGCTGAACACCCGTGAAAGCAAAATCCCCGCCAGTAGTCCGGTCATCACGGTTCCCACCGTTTTACCCCGATTGGCGTCGGTTGCCAGCGTTGCGGCCGCCGGGATAATGTCCTGCGCCACCGTAGCGGCCAGGCCGATCGCCAGGCTGCCGAGCAGCAACAGCGGGAATGAGGATGAAAAACCACAGAACAGCAGGGTAACAGCCAGCAGCAAGCCTTTTATACGGATGATCTGGCGACGATCGTGACGATCGCCCAGCGGGGCCAACAGTAGGATCCCGAGTGCGTAGCCTGCCTGGGTGAGCGTAGGGACCCAGCCGGCGTCACTTACTCCGGCATGGAACGCATTCCCCATAATCCCTAGCATCGGCTGGCTATAGTAAATGGACGCCACGCTAAGACCGGCGCCGGTCGCCAGTAGAAAGACAACCTTGGCGGAAAGCGCATGGGCCGGTGTGGTGCCGGTATGATTGGCTGGTGAAATCAGGGTCATGGTAATTATCCCGTAGAGGTAAAGTGCGCTTATTTTTGCCAGTATTTGCCGCAAACTGTAGCCCCCGAACGGGTAGAACTGTTATACGTAATACGTATGAATAAAAACTCATTTCCCAATGGCGATCGCATAGCCATGATGCAAACGCTGGTGCGCATCGTAGACAGCGGCAGTCTTTCTGCCGCTGCGGCGCAAATGCAGACCTCACAACCCACCGTTAGCCGGCGCCTGCAGGTGCTGGAACAACTGCTGGGCGTTAAATTAATCCAGCGCACCACCCACAGTATGAAGCTGACGGATGACGGAGAGCGTTGTTATCAGCATGCGCGCAAGCTGATAGAGCAGTGGCAAATCATGGAGGATGAGCTGCGCGGCGTGCGCGATGAGCCGGTCGGCGTATTACGGGTACGTGCGCCGCATGCCTTCGGCCAGGATCAGCTAATCGGGCCGCTGGGTGACTATTTGCAACGCTATCGCCAGACCAGCGTGGAATGGACGCTTAACGACCACTCACCGGATTTTATCCCCGAAGGCGTGGACTGCGCGATCCACGTGGGGGCCGTAACCGATCCTTCGGTGGTGGCGGTATTGCTGGCGGAAGTGCCGCGCATTGTGGTGGCAGCACCGAGCTTATTAGCAGGTCATGATCCTCTGAAGCAGATCGGCGATTTAGCGCAGTTGCCCTGGCTGGCGTTGAATAGCTTTTACCGTAACGAAGTCACCCTGACTCACAGGGATAGCGGTGAAGCCTATCGTTTTGACATTGCTCCCAGATTAAGCACCGACAGTCTTTATGCGGTGCGTAAAGCCGCGTTGAACGGCGTCGGGGTGGCGATGTTGTCCTCCTGGGTGGTCAAACAGGATTTGGAGCAGGGCGCTCTGATTCCTTTAATGCCAACCTGGCGTGCCGCGCCCTTGCCGATTTATCTGCTTTATCCGTACGCCAGCTATTATCCTGCCCGGCTGCGTAAATTCCTTGAGCTGATGAAAGAGGTGATGCCGCGTATCACCGGCGCAAATGCGCCAACGACCTAAAAACGCGTACAGCGGAATTTGTCGTTAGCGGAGCGATATACAGCGCAAATCTAGAGTGTCGGCGCGCGGATTCAACCTGATTGGCGGCGTTATCTGTTTGATAATCGAAGCAACAGTGATCGTCCCTTTCAATCGAGAGAATCGCCATGCACTTTACTCAAGCCATTGCCAGACTCCCTGCCGACAGCTGCGGCAGCGGACAAACTACCGCCCAATTGGGCGTGCCCGATATCGCGGCCACCGGCCGTCAGTTTTTGGCCTATGTGGACACCTTGCTCCGTCTGGGGCTAAAAGTGACCGTTTTACCGGCAGCACCCGCATTCCCGGATGCACACTTTGTTGAAGACACGGCGGTGGTGATGCCTGAGCTGGCGGTGATCAGCCATCCGGGCGCACCCAGCCGTCAGGGCGAGGTGGCCACCATTGCGCCCTTGTTTGAAGGCGAACGGCCAGTGGTACGTATGAGTGAACGCGGTCATCTGGACGGGGGGGATGTGCTGTTGGTCGATCGCCAGTTTTTCGTCGGCCTGACGGCCCGTACCGATGAGGCTGGTATTGGCGAATTCGCCGCGGCGGTGGAGCCCTATGGCTATCGGGTGACGGCGATTGAAGTCAGCGCCGGTCTGCACCTTAAGTCCATTGTTAATTACGTTGGCCGCAATACCTTGTTGCTGACCGAAGACTACCAGCACCATCCTGCCTTTAGCGGTTTCAGTTCGATCGTCATTCCTGAAGCGGAGTCCTACGCCGGCAATACGCTGTGGATCAACGATACGCTGATTACGCCGCAGGGCTATCCATACACGCTTGCGCAAATCGAAAAGCTGGGCATGCCCATCGTTCAGCTCGACACCAGTGAATTTAAAAAAATGGACGGCGGCCTGACCTGCCTGTCACTTCGTTTCTAATCTTTTCTTTTACCGGGGATCTCAGCGATGAAAAAAACATTAGCGGTTTTACTGACCAGCCTGGCGTTGGGCGGTCCTGCGGCGGCTCAGGCCTTCGACACCATCAGTTTTGGCGTTGACGGTGGCTATCCGCCGTTTGACGTGCTCGCGCCCAACGGTGAGATCACCGGTTTTGATATCGATATCGCCAATGCGCTGTGTACGCAGCTGCATGCCAAATGCGTGTTCGTCAAACAACCCTTCGAAAGCATGATTGCCGCGCTCAATGCCCATAAGTTCGATGCCATTATCGCTTCGCTGACCATCACCGATGAGCGCAAAAAGGAAGTGGATTTCACCGATCGCTATTACCGCAGTTCCGCCCAGTTGGTGGCGCGTAAAGGCAGCGCTTTACTGCCTGACGTTGCCAGCCTGAAAGGCAAAATCGTCGGCGTGCAGACCGGCTCGATACATGAAGCCTACGCGAAACAACATTGGGGCGGAAAAGGGGTGAAAATTGTTTCTTACGCCAACCAGGATAATGTCTATCTGGATCTGATGTCCGGCCGTATTAATGCGTCGTTGCAGGACAATACTCAGGCCGCCAGCAGCTTTATCGATACCCCGCGCGGACAGAAATTTGCCTTTGCCGGCCCGGTGATTGAAGACAGCAGCATTTCCTCCGACGTCGGCATCGCGGTAGGCAAAGACAACCCGGCGCTGCGCGATGCGCTAAACGGTGCAATCAAGGCGATTCGTGCCGACGGCACTTACGAAGCCATCCAGAAAAAATATTTCAGCTTCGATATTTACGGTAACTAAACCGGCGCGCTAATGCCGGCTGGCCCGGCAATCTGTCAAGTATGGGAGGCCGGGTATGGTCACAGAGTATTTACCGTTGCTGGCGCAGGGGGCGGCGCTGTCGCTGTGCGTCATGCTGGTGTCACTGGCGGTGGCGCTGGCGCTTGGACTGGTCAATGCGCTGATCAAACTCTTTGGTCCGTGCTGGCTGCGCTGGGTTTCAACCGGCTACACCACGCTGGTGCGCGGTATCCCCGAACTGGTGATTATGCTGCTGTTGTTCTTTGGCGGTGAGATGCTGGTTAACGGAGCCTTGGGTCTGCTGGGGCTGGGGCCGCTGCGGTTTAACACCTTTATCTCTGGGGTGTTGGCGATTGGCTTCGTGTTTGGCGCTTACTATACCGAAACCTTCCGTGGCGCGTTTCTTACCGTGGAGCGTGGCCAACTGGAGGCCGCGATGGCCTATGGGATGAGCCCAGGCCAGGTATTTCGCCGTGTTTTGTTACCCCAAATGCTGAGCTTTGCCATCCCCGGCATCAACAACAACTGGCTTGGGCTGATGAAGGCCTCGGCGCTGGTGTCGATCCTCGGGCTGGAGGATATGGTCTGGCTGGCCGAACAGGCCGGGCGGGCAACGCAAAAGCCATTCCTGTTTTATTTCCTGGTGGCGCTGATCTATATGGCGATCACGGCGATTTCCAGTTGGGGCTTTAGCCGGTTGTCGCGGCGATACGCCTTGGCTTCCTCAAATGCAGGAGCCCGCTGATGAACCTGCAAAATATGCTGGAAGCCGCACCGAGTTTTCTGTGGAGTGACGGGTCCGACGTCACCGGGCTAGCGATGACTGCCAAACTCTTCTTGCTGTCGGTCGTCCCCGGTTTAGTGCTGGCGATGCTGATGGCGATCGGTCAGGTTTACGGCCCGCGTCCGCTGTCTTATCTGATCCGCAGCGTGACCTACTTTTTCCGCAGTACGCCGCTGTACCTGCAATTGATGCTGATTTATTACGGCCTGTCGCAGTTTGACGTGGTGCAGTTGGGTTGGCAGAACGACCAACCTTTCTGGCTGCTGTTTCGCGACGCGACCTTCTGCGCCACGCTGGCGCTGGTGCTCAATACCAGTGCCTACGTCGCGCAGCTGCTGGCCGGCATGATGGAGACCTTCCCGCGCCAGGAGTGGATTGCCGGTGAAGCCTATGGCATGAGCCAGCGGCAGATCATTCGCCGACTGGTGCTGCCGGCAACGCTACGACGCGGCATTCCAGCACTCAACAACGAAATGGTGTTTTTGCTGCATGCCACTTCGCTGGCCAGCACGGTAACGCTATTGGATATCACCGGCGTGGCACGGGCACTTTATGCCGCCACCTATTCGCCATTTATCCCGTTTTTGATGGCCGCGGCGCTCTACCTGCTGTGCACCTTCCTGCTGATATTCCTGTTTTCGCGGGCAGAGCGGCGCTGGTTGGGCTTTATACGTCGTGATTGAGACCGTTCAGGAACGTTTGATGGATTGCAGTTCGGTCAGGGTGACGATTTTATCCACCCGGAATTTCTTGCTGGTCAGCCAGCTGTCGGCCAGCAACCGGTAGTTTTCCATGCTGCGACAGCCAATGCGCACCAGAAAATCGAAGTTGCCGCTGACCAGCCAGCAATCCAGCACCTCCGGGGTATTACGCATCTCCTGCTCAAACGCCGGTTGGGAATGACCGTGGTCGGCCAGCGCGATCTGAGCCTGGATCACGAACGCATGCTCCGGCTCCGGCAGTTCAATGATGGCACTGTAGCCGCGGATGATGCCGTCGCGCTCCAGCCCACGCACCCGTTCCAGACAGGGGCGAGCGGTCAGATTGACCTGCTCGGACAGCTTTTGATAGGAAATGCGGCCATCCCGGCACAGTATTTCAAGGATTTTTTTGTCGATGCGATCAAGCCGGGCTTTCTTTTCCACAGATAGGGCGTCCAATGAAAAGTAAACATCATAAGTTACCTGAACATGCCCTGGGGGGGCAGCGTCAATTCACCAGTTTTCATTTCGGCCAGCCGGGCAAAGGCGAAAAAATTTACCTGCAGGCCGGTCTGCATGCCGACGAACTGCCCGGAATGCTGGTGCTGCATTATCTTAAAAGATTACTCAGCCAGGCGGAACGGCGTGGTGAGCTGCAAAGCGAAATAATTCTGGTGCCGCTGGCCAATCCTCCAGGGCTGGCGCAGGTGTTGCTCAACGGCGGCGTAGGGCGCTTCGACCTGGTTAGCGGTCGCAACTTCAACCGCGATTTTCCCGACCTGGCGCGTCTGCTGCAAAACTACGATTTTACCGCCTCGGAACCTCTTCAGCCGCAAGTCCGGGCCGCCATGCGTACCGTTTTGCAAGCCATGACCGAGGGCAGTGAAGTCATGGCGCTGCGGCGGCAATTGCTGCTACTGGCCTGTGATGCCGACGTGGTGCTGGATCTGCACTGTGACGATCGGGCGATCTTGCATATGTACGCCGATCCGGCCTGGGAACGGCAGGCCGAAATTCTGGCGCGCTTTATGAACATAGAGGCGGTACTGCTTTCGCAAGACAGCGGTGGTGGTTCATTTGATGAAGCCTGCGGTTTGCCCTGGCTTCGGCTGTCGCAACAGCATCCTGACCTAAGCCAGCTCAAACCGGGCTGCATGGCGGTTACGCTGGAGTTACGCGGACAACGAGATATCAGTCATGAATTGGCCAGCGGTGACGCAGAACGCTTGTACCGCTATTTACAGCACCGAGGCGCCGTGGCCGGACCCTCTCCGGCGATACCGCAACGCGAAGTAGCGATGCTGCCGTTCGCCGCCGGGGAGATCATTACCGCATCCGCCAGCGGTATTCTGCTGTTGTTGCGCCAGCCGGGGGAATGGGTGGAGGCCGACGAGGCGGTGGCCGAAATTATCGACCCGATCACCGATACGGTAAAAGCGGTGCGCGCCAAGGCCGGCGGGCTGATTTATGCCTGTCGGCAAGCGCCTTTTGTCACCCTGGGAGCCGAAGTGATGAAGATTGCCGGTAAGACTGCCTACGCGGGCGGTGGTGAATTGGCGTCCTGAGTCGATTTATTCGTGAATTGGTATCGTCGCCAGCGGCGACTTTGTGACGTTAAAAAACAATAATGCCTATATTCAATCGATTCTGCGGCAAGAGGCGTTAAAGCAAGCCGGCTGAGGCAGAGCACGAGCAAGTCCGCAGCCGCCGGTCTCAGGCAGTGAGCATGCTGGCGGGAAAGATGGCTTGCGGACCGCGGTCCATGTTAAATTTGTGCCAGGTAACTCTGTATCCCTGATGACAAAGAGAATTTAACATGAAGATCGGCCATTTTTATCCCATCACGAAGGATGTTGCCCCTAAGGCCTGCAACGTGGCTCTGCGACTGCGGGCCATTGAATATCAGCGATAACCGATCCGCCCCGAAGAAGTCAGACGCTATGCGCACCACCAAACCACGCCGCCCGCATGGCCGATGGGTCTACTACATTCTGCATGAAGATATTCTGTGGCCCTGCCCGGTAAAATGGGAGTGGGAAAGCAGTTACCATGCCTGGTTGCCTTTTTACTATTCGCCAACGCTGGAGTTCGTTGCCGGTAACCCTGCCAAAGCGACAAAAATCACTAAAACCAAGCGTTAATCATTATTTTCGTTTCACAACCGCAATCGTGCTGGTTGATATTAAATATTTGTTTTTAAACAAAACCCCACATTTCTTGCCCTCAGGGTTATGAGTAACTACATTAACAACTGTACTTCAACTCACCTGAGGAGAGATATCCTATGAAAGCAGCCGTAGTGACTAAAGACCACAGTGTCGATATTCAGGATAAACAGCTTCGTCCACTGAAACACGGTGAGGCCGCGCTGAAAATGGAGTGTTGCGGCGTTTGCCATACCGATCTTCACGTCAAAAATGGCGATTTTGGCGAAGTGCCCGGCATCACCCTGGGGCACGAAGGGATTG
Organism: Serratia sp. GW822-FHT06E05; assembly: GCF_058799445.1. NCBI lineage: Bacteria > Pseudomonadati > Pseudomonadota > Gammaproteobacteria > Enterobacterales > Yersiniaceae > Serratia > Serratia sp. GW822-FHT06E05. The sequence goes on along the minus strand of NZ_JBXALM010000001.1, from coordinate 378,847 downwards.
GGGTAGTCACCGCCGTAGGTGAAGGTGTCACCTCGTTGAAAGTCGGGGATCGCACCAGCGTCGCCTGGTTCTATCAGGGATGTGGTCATTGCGAATATTGCGTTAATGGTAACGAAACGCTGTGCCGCTCGGTGAAAAATGCCGGTTACAGCGTCGACGGCGGCATGGCGGAAGAGTGCATCGTAGTGGCGGACTATGCGGTCAAGGTGCCGGATGGCCTGGACTCCTTTGCAGCCAGCAGCATTACCTGTGCCGGTGTCACTACCTATAAGGCGGTGAAAATTTCCGACATCAAACCGGGGCAGTGGATCGCGATTTACGGCCTGGGCGGCTTGGGCAACCTGGCATTGCAGTATGCCAAGAACGTGTTCAACGCCAAAGTGATCGCCATTGACGTCAACCAGGGGCAGTTGGATTTCGCCAAAGAAATCGGCGCCGATCTGGTCATCAACTCCAAAACTGAAAACGCCGAAGAAATCATTCAGCAAAAAGTCGGGGGCGCGCATGCTGCCGTAGTCACCGCGGTGGCGCGTTCAGCCTTTAATTCTGCGGTCAATGCGGTTCGCGCAGGGGGCAAAGTGGTCGCCGTGGGGCTACCGCCAGAGAGTATGGATCTGAGCATTCCACGCTTGGTATTGGACGGTATTCAGGTTGTGGGCTCGTTGGTGGGAACCCGTGAAGACCTTAAAGAAGCTTTCCAGTTTGCCGCCGAAGGCAAAGTGACGCCGAAAGTGACCAAGCGTCCGTTGGGCGACATCAACGCGATCTTCGAAGAGATGAAGTCGGGCACTATCCGTGGCCGCATGGTTATCGATCTCTCCGCATCATAATCCCGCGCAAATAACTAAGGCCACCGAGGTGGCCTTAGTTTGCAGTAACGCTAAAAATCAAAACAGCCCGAGCGGTTTACTGTCGTAACTGACCAACAGGTTTTTGACCTGCTGGTAATGCGACAGCGCTACCTTGTGGGTCTCGCGGCCGACGCCGGAGTTTTTGTAGCCGCCAAAGGCAGCATGCGCCGGATACAGGTGATAACAGTTGGTCCACACGCGTCCGGCCTTGATGGCGCGCCCCATGCGATAGGCGCGATTTACGTCGCGAGTCCACAAACCGGCACCCAGCCCGAACTCACTGTCGTTGGCCAATGCCAGTGCTTCGGCTTCATCTTTGAAGGTGGTCACGCCGATCACCGGTCCGAAGATCTCTTCACGGAAGAAACGCATGCTGTTATTGCCGGTGATTAAGGTGGGCTGCAGATAAAAACCGCTTTGCAGAGTTTGCTCATGGCTGGCGCGCTCGCCGCCGGCAATGATTTTGCCGCCTTCGTTTTTAGCGATCTCGATGTAAGACAGGATCTTGTCGAACTGCTGCTGAGACGCCTGAGCACCGATCATGGTGTCGGTGTCAAAGGGGTCACCCTGGCGAATGGTGGTGATGCGCGCCAGCACTTTTTCCATAAATTGCGGGTAAATCGATTCCTGAATCAGGGCGCGCGAAGGGCAGGTACAGACTTCACCCTGGTTGAAGAAGCCAAGAATCAGCCCCTCAACCGCCTTGTCGATGAATTCGGGTTCCGCCTGCATGATGTCTTCAAAGAAGATGTTAGGCGATTTACCGCCCAGCTCCACGGTGCTGGGAATGATATTTTCCGCCGCGCAGGCCAGAATATGGCGGCCTACCGGGGTTGAACCGGTAAAGGCGATTTTGTCGATACGCTTGCTGGTTGCCAATGCCTCACCGGCTTCTTTACCGAAACCGTGAACCACATTGAGCACGCCCGGCGGCAGCAAGTCACCAATCATTTCCAGCAGCACGCAGATGCTGAGCGGGGTTTGCTCCGCCGGTTTAAGCACCACGCAGTTGCCGGCGGCCAGCGCCGGGGCTAGTTTCCATGCGGCCATCAACAGCGGGAAGTTCCAGGGAATAATCTGCCCAACCACGCCCAGTGGCTCATAGATATGGTAGGCCACGGTGTTTTGATCGATCTCAGCGGCGGTGCCTTCCTGTGCACGCAAACAGCCGGCGAAATAGCGGAAGTGGTCGATCGCCAGCGGAATGTCCGCGTTCAGCGTTTCGCGGATCGGTTTGCCGTTGTCCCAGCTTTCGGTCAGTGCCAGCAATTCGAGCTTTGACTCCATACGATCGGCGATCGCCAGCAGCACATTAGACCTTTCCTGAACGCTGGCTTTCCCCCAGGTTTCGGCTGCGGCATGCGCCGCATCCAGCGCTTGTTCGATATCTTTCGCGTCGGAGCGCGGGAATTCGGCGACAGTCTGACCTGTCATCGGGGAGGTGTCGGTGAAGTAGTTGCCTGAAACGGGTTCGACAAATTTACCGCCAATGTAGTTGCCGTAGCGCTGTTTGAAAGAGACCAACGAACCAGGCAAACCGGGATGAACGTATTTCATGTAACACCTCTCATGGGAACGGAGACTGTAAGGGTGGTGCCTGATTGCCGGCACTCTACAGACACTTAAGCATTGCCCATGCCACATTGATGGAAAGCTGTGCCACATAAATAAATAATATAAAAATATCAACTAATTAAAAAAGAATAATAGCTACCAATGCCAATAAAGCCCCTGGCTTACTATTCATTTCTATTGTTTTTTGTGTTCCATGTCGCAACGCATGGGACACATTTATGATACAAAAATGCAACACTTTAATTGGCGGGAGTTGGGTATGCTGCATAAAGACCAGACCACCCAGACCGGGTGTATCTCTGACGACGATCGCCTGTCACTCTCCGGCCCACTTTCCGAATCCTGGTTACGCAGCCGGCACTATGGCCTCAATCGAAGCGACGACCATGTTCCTTTTATCCGGCCGACCCTGTTGAAAGAAGTGCGGGGGCAAAACGGTTGGGTTGCGCAGCTCGCGCGGCCGCTGATCGAGCGCTTGGGTGGTGAGATCAACCGACAACCCTCCATTGTGGTGGTGTCCGACGCCGGTGGCCTGGTGCTGGAAACCTGTGGCAACACGCACTTTTTACGTAAGGCATCGCGGGTTTCTCTGGCTCCGGGCAATCTGTGGGGCGAGCAGGAGCGTGGCACCAATGCCATCGGTACCGCTTTGGCAATGGGGGCGCTGTGCGAAGTCAATGGCGACGAGCACTTTCTCAATCAGAATGCCGGGCTTTACTGCTCCGCAGCGCCGATTTATCGCCCCGACGGCCTGATCGCCGGCGTATTGGATATCTCGACGCCTGCCCAACATCCTTACAGCGAAGCAGGTTCGTTGATTCTGCAGGCTGTCCGGCACATTGAACATCAATGGGTGAAAAGCTGTGTCACCGACCGACATTGGACACTGCGCCTGCACAGCGATGCGCGGGTTCTCGGCAGCGCCCATGAGATGATATTGGTGTTTCGCGATGAGATCCTCACCGCGGCCAACCGATTAGCGATGCAAGAATTCAATCTCAGCGCGGCGGCCTTTGGGTCGATGGACTTTGCCACGCTGTTTCCGGAAATGTCCCTCCAGACAATGAATGCGCCGCGACAGACTCTGGCGGTGAATAATCGTCACTATTATTCACTGTTGCAGATGCCGGAACGCCCATCGCAGTGCGTCAGGCAGCAGTTGCAGCCTTATGATCGTGACGGAGCAGACAGACAGAAAGCCCTGCGTATTCTTAATGCCGGGTTGGCGCTATGCATTAGCGGGGAAACCGGCTGCGGTAAAGAGTATTTCAGCCAGCGTTTGTTCGAGGAAAGCCACCGGCGACAGGGCAATTTTGTGGCTATCAACTGTGCAGCCCTGCCGGAAAGTCTGATCGAGTCCGAACTTTTTGGCTATGCGCCAGGGGCGTTTACCGGCGCCAGCACCAAAGGGTACGTCGGCAAGATCAGAGAGGCCGACGGCGGGGTGCTGTTCCTTGATGAGATTGGCGATATGCCATTGAGTTTGCAGACCCGGTTATTGCGGGTGCTGCAGGAAAAGACGGTCACGCCGCTCGGCAGCCGCGTCAGCTATGCGGTCGATTTCTCGCTTATCTGTGCCACCCATCAGGATCTGGAACAGCGGGTTGCGGCAGGGGCATTCCGCGAAGATTTGCTGTATCGCATTCAGGAATTCAGCCTGCGCATCTTGCCGCTGCGGCAGCGCGCGCACGTTGATCGTTTTATCCTCAATCTCTGGAGCGAATTGGGGGGTGATACGCGGGGCATCAGACTGGCACCGGACGCTATCACCGCCTTGGCGGGTTATTCCTGGCCCGGTAATGTGCGGCAGTTGTTGAGCACCTTGAAAGTGCTGTTGGCTTTGGCCGATGACGGTAACCTGATCAGGCTTGAGGATCTGCCGGAGCAGTTTTATCTGCTTGCTCGCCCCGTAGCGCCGCAGAGCTTATCGGTAGACATGTTGACGGCTATTCGAAACGCCAAGGGCAATATCAGCCTGGCGGCAAAACGATTAGGGATCTCGCGCAGTACGCTTTACCGCAAGATGGAGAAACATCGCGCCGAGAGCTGACAAAGCGGGGGCCCATTCAGGGCCCCGCGTGGTTATTATTTATCGCCCAATCCCTGTGGGTTGATTTCGGATCGTTCGATTTTCTCGTCGCTTTCCGCCCAGCGATCCAACACTTTCAGATAACTGCCGTTGGCAATAGCGCTATTGAGCGACGCCTGCACCGCTTCCACCAAACCATTGCCTTTCTTCAGCGTAACGGCAATGTTGGCGCTGCGCGGCCAACCGCCCGGCACGATGCCGACCAACCGGGTTTTACCGGTCAATTTTGCCTGATAAGCGCCGGACACGTTCGGCCCGAAGGTCGCATCCGCACGGCCGGACTGGATGGCCAGCGTCGACGCCGCCTTGTCAGTGACATAAATCGGCTGAAGGGCCGGTAACCCTTTGGCCTGGTTCTCTTTATCCCAGGCCAGCAGCACAGCTTCCTGATTGGTGCCGGAGTCTACGATGATCTTTTTGCCGGCAATGTCCGGCGCCGATTTGATCGAGGTGATCTTACTGTCGGATTTCACGTAGAAGCCCAACGTATCCTGGCGATAGGTGGCGAAGTCGAACTTGGTTTTACGTTCCTGAGTGACGGTAATGTTGTAAACCGCGGCGTCGTATTTACCCGAGGTGACGCCTAACGGCCAGTCTTCCCATGAGGTCGGAACCAGTTTCAGTTTCAACCCCAGGCCGTCGGCAACCAGCCTGGCAATATCCGACTCGCTGCCAATCACCGTTTTATTGTCGCGCGCGTACAGACCGAACGGTGGGCCGCTGCCCAAGATCGCGACGGCTACGGTCAGCGTCCCCGGTTCAACAAATTTGAACCCGGCGGGGATTTTGGCCGCAGCCTCGGGATCCTTCTGGGTATGAATAGGGGTTTCGTTGGCGATCAGGTCCAGCCCCGGTGCGGCATGGGCCAGGGCGGAAAGGCTCAGGAGAGCCGCCGCTGCGGTGAGTTTTGCGCTATATATCATTATTATTACCTGCATTATTATGTTGTTGAGGCGGTCAACTCACTATCCTTCAAGCCGCTAAATCTGTGAACGAACAAAATTGGCTAACTAATTTTACAAACGGTTAGGTTGCAAAGAAGGGGGAGCGCTCGGTGAGCGTGAGGGGCTTAAACGTCGAGATTTTTACGCATGAAAGCATTTTGCAGCACGATGCCGCGCAGGACCGGACTTTTCCGCTCAACGACCTGAAATCCCTGGCGCATAAAGAAGGGTTCTGCGGTTTTACTGACGTCTGAGGTCAGCTCTTTAAGCCCTAACAGTCTGGCCTCTTTATGGATTCGATTCATCAATAAGGTCCCAATGCCTTGTCGGGGACAGGCGCCGGATACATAGAAATGGTCGATATAGCCGTCAGGCTGGAGATCGGCATAGCCGACAATCTGTTTATCAATCTCAACGACAAAGGGATGCAAATCTCTCATGCGAGCCGCCCAAAGCTGGGGATCAGTATCGGCGGGAGCCCAGGCATTGACTTGCTCAGTGGTGTAGTCGCGTGATGCGACCTCATGCACCGCAGAGAAAAAAACGCGAAACAGCGCAATTTCATCGCCTTTGATGAACTGTCGAATCATCATGCCTTTCCTTAAGAAGTCCCGGAAAGTATTGTACCGGTTCAGGTGTTTGAAGGGACGTTTTCTCGTAGCATATTGATGACTTGGGTCGCTTCAACGGCCTGGCTGAACAGAAACCCTTGCCCCAGGTGATAGCCGGAATCACGCAGCGTTTGCCGCTGCTGCTCGGTTTCAATGCCTTCCGCAATAATATCAATGGATAATTTCTGCCCCAAAATTCCCATACTTTCCACGATGCCCAAAATCGCCGGTTCGTTATTCATGCGGCGGATGAAATCCCGATCCAACTTGATGCAGTCCAGAGGGTAGTCCATCAGGTGCGTAAAGGAGGAGTGGCCGGTGCCAAAGTCATCAAGCGCGATCCTGATCCCCATTTCCTTAAGCATTTGCAAGGCTCGCAGCACATACTTCGACCCGTGTTTGTTGAAGGCATGTTCAGTGACCTCCAGCTCGATAAGATGGTGGGGGATGCGAAACATTTGCAGACGCCGCAGGAAAGTTTCGGCGTAGTTATCACGTAAAAATTCGATAGGTGCGGCGTTCAAAGACACCGGCAACACCTCCACGCCAGACGCGATCCAAGTGGCGATATCGGCAAAAACCTTCATCTGCATGGTTTCGCTGATCTTGGTTGCCAATTCGTAATCGTTGAATGCTTCGACGACGGTATCTGGCATCTTCATACCATGATGCGGACAATACCAGCGCAGCAGCGCCTCAAAGCCCACAATGGCACCGGTTGCCAGGCTGACCTTGGGTTGGTAACTGGGGCGGATTTGATTATCGCGAACTATCTGCCGTGCGTGATTAAGCTGCGCGGCACGCTCTTTGGCCTTATCCATCATCTGTGGATTAAACATGTACACGCCGCCCCGGCCGCCGTCCTTGAGTTCGTACAACGCGGTATCGGCGCATTTCATCAATTCCGAGGCGTCGCGGGCATCCTGAGGATAGAGGGCGCAGCCGATACTCATGCCGCAATGCAACGCCTTGCCGCCATGGGTAATGGGTGACTCCAGCTGCAACAGAAAGGTATTGGCGATTTTGTAAATATCCTGCTCGTTTTCGACGTCGCCGATCACAATCGCAAACTCGTCGCCGCCCAGGCGGGAAACGAACGAGTTCGGATTTAAATAAGCCGTCAGCCGACGGGACAACACGCGCAGCAGATGATCGCCGGCAGCGTGCCCTAGGGTGTCGTTAACCAGCTTAAAATGGTCCAGGTCCAGCAAAATCAACCCGAGCGATTTATTGCTGCTCAGGGCTCGCTTCATTTCCTGCTTTAATCTTTTCTTGAATAAGCGTCTGTTGGGCAAACCGGTCAATTCGTCATACTGACTGGCGATCAGCAAACGTTTTTCAGCTATTCGCTGAGAGCTAACGTCGCGCGAGACGCACAATATATTTTCTATTCGATCCTCGTTATCGAAGACCGGACTGAGAATATTGTCCCAGTGCTGCAGCTTGCCGTCAGGCGTGGCGCTAAGGCCGGCGAAGCGGGCGTTTTTACCGGTTAGCACTTTACGCAGCGCTTTTTTGCCGCGCGAGCGCACTTCGGGTTGCAGCAGATTCAGCCAGGGCATGCCAAATTGCGGTTGGTGCTCATCGATGCCCAGCGCGACGCTGCCGGCTCTGTTGATGTGCAGCAGCGTGCCGTCATTATTGATGACCTTGATGCAGTCGACGCTGGCATCAAGCATGTTTTTCTGCGCGGCCAGCGTGGTGGTAATTCGCTGTTTTTCCAATACGGAATCATGGATATCGGTGCCGCTCAGATACCAATCTGTTTCCTCGCTATCAGGCTTTTTCTTCGCGCCGAAAGACAGTAAAAACCAGCGGTACTCGCCGTTGTACTGTCGCAGGCGAACTTCATTAACGAAAGAGGTCGCCGTGGCAATCGCCTGCTGCCATAGCGATTCGATAAGAGGATATTCGGCAGGGTGCAGGGCTTTCAACCAGCAAGCGCCTGGATTATCAAATGAGGAGAGGCCGGTATATTCACACCAAAGCTTATTGAAATGTCCCCCGAGACTATTACCCATGCCAATGAGATTAGGTAAACCATTAAAAATTTCATTAGCCATATCCACAGGCGGTTTTTCATCACTGCGCTCGGGTAGAACACTCATTCGTCATTTCCTCTGAAAACCACCTGTCTTTTATGCTAGCTAATAAAAAGCCTGCGGGTGGAAATATTCAATAGCCGTTTCTGCGCAATAAAAAGCCGCCAGAGAGAATGAGATATAAAGTCGGTTAACACATTAGGAATACTCTCGTATTTCCGCCTTTTAATGGGCCAGCTTAATGAAGTCTCGGCTATTAGACCGTTGCCTGGGAATATAAAAAAGCCCCCGCGGTGAGGCGGGGGCTGCGATCATAACCTGTGGTTAGATTTATTTATCAAGTGCATAGGCAATGACGTAATCGCCACGGTCCGGCGACTGACGAGCGCCACCGGCGGAAATCACGATGTACTGTTTGCCGGTTGTCGGTGAAACATAACTCATTGGCGTGCCGCCGCTGCCGACAGGCAGGCGCGCTTTCCACACTTCTTTACCGGTGGAGGAGTCAAAGGCCCGTAGGTAGTAATCCTGAGTACCGGCAATGAATACCAGGCCGCCCTGAGTCGCCAGCGTGCCGCCGAGCGTCGGCATGCCCACCGGCATTGGTGCACGCATTTTGATACCGAAAGGCCCGGTATCCTGAACCGTACCGGCCGGCACTTGCCACACCACTTTCTGCGTTTTCAGATCGATCGCCGACAGGGTACCAAACGGTGGTTTCTGGCAAGGAATGCCCAGAGGTGACATGAAACGATTTTTGTTCACGCCGTAAGGCGTGCCTTTTAACGGTACCGCACCCATACCGGCATTGACCGATTCACCGCCATTGCTGGCCGGGGTATTGGCATCGGTTTTTTGCGGGATCATTTGTACCCACAGGCCCAAACGCATGTCGTTGGCGAAGATGTAATGGTTGTTCGGATCGGTCGACAGGCCACCCCAGTTCATGCCGCCCAGAGAGCCTGGGAAACTGAGTGAAATATCGGTGTCCGGTGCGGTAAACAGGCCGTCATAGCGCATGGATTTAAAGCTGATGCGACACATCAGCTGATCAAACGGCGTAGCGCCCCACATGTCGGACTCAGTCAGTTTTTCAGCGCCAATTTGTGGCATGCCGACAGAGAAAGGTTGAGTGGCGGAGTATTGCTCACCGGGGATGGTGCGGGTTTTCACCGGCAGCTCTTTCACTTCGGTCAAAGGCTTCCCGGTATGGCGATCCAACACGAAGATCTGACCGGTTTTGGCACCAATGACCAGGGCCGGTTTGGTGGTACCGTCCTTCATTGGGAAGTCGATCAGGCTAGGCTGCATCGGCAGGTCGAAATCCCACAGGTCGTTATGAACGGTCTGATAAACCCATTTCTCTTTACCGGTGGTGGCGTCCAACGCCAGGATGGAAGCGCCGTATTTGTGATCCAACGCGTTACGGTTAGCGCCCCACAGATCCACCGAGGAGCTGCCCATTGGCAGGAACACGGTGTTCATCGCCGGGTCATAGGACATCGGTGCCCAGGAATTTGGGGTGCTGCGTACAAAGGTCTGGCCGGGTTTTAAGGCCGAGTTTGGATCCTGATTACCCGGGTCGAACGCCCAGCGCATCGCGCCGGTGATCACGTCGAAACCGCGCAGCACGCCGCCAGGCATATCCGTTTGTACGTTATCGGCTACGCGGCCGCCGACGACAACGGTGGTACCCGCCAGGGTGGGTGCGGAAGTCAGCTGATATTTCGGATCGGCCGCATCGCCCAGACCGACTTTCAGATCAACCACGCCCTGGTTGCCAAAGTTCTGACAGAATTCACCGTTATCGGCGTTGATTGCCACCAGGCGCGCATCGATGGTATTCATCAGAATACGGCGCTGGCAACTGTCGCCCGCAGCCAGGGTGACCGGTGTAGCGGGCGTAGAGCCGGGTACGGTCGGTTGTTGCAGGGGCTTGGCAACATCAAAGTAGGCCAGGCCGCGACAACGGTTCCAGACCTGGGATTTCGCGTTGATTTCACGTTTCCAGATCTCTTTACCGCTGTCGGCATCGACGGCAATCACGTTGTTATGCGGCGTACACAGGAAGATACGGTTGCCGATTTGCAACGGCGTTTGCTGATCTTCAGCGCCGTTGCCATCCGGACTCAACGGAGTATCGCCGGTGTGGAAGGTCCAGGCGACCTTCAGGTCTTTCACGTTGTCGCGGGTGATTTGGTCCAGCGCCACGAAGCGGCTGCCACCCGGGGTATTGCCGTAGTTATCCCAATCTTTTTGTTGTTTGCTTTTGTCCACTGGGATCAGCGGCAACGGCTCACCGCTGAAAGCCACGGTAGGGTGTGGCTGGAACATCTGCACAAAGGTGCCGACCATGCCAACGGCCAATACCGCACTTAGCAGGTAAGACAATTTTGCCAACGGCGTTTTGCCTTCTGGCTTACGCAGGGCCGGCCAGCTCAGGAAGGCCAACAGCATCAAACCGGCAGGGACCATCAGCCGCGAAACCAATGGCCAGAAATCGAAACCGGCATCAACCACCGACCAAACCAGCGTGCCGACAAACACCAGCAGGAATAGCGGCACGGCCGAAGATTTGCGACGGAAGAATTGCACGGCGGAAAGCAGAGTTACGATACCGGCAATCAGGAAGTAGCTGCTGCCCCCCAGCGAAACCAGCTTACCGCCAGCGATGGCGAAGAATAGGCCGACAGCGGTAAGGATTATCCCTAATAAACAACACCATAGTTTAAGTTTTATACCCGGACGGGCATTTGATTCAGGCATGTCTGAAAGACTCCAAGATAATGTTTTTCTTCATGTTTACCTCGAATGATCGCGTCCGTACCGTTCCCTGGTGGGGTGAAAGCAGAGCGTAAATCAAACGATGGAATGTCGATATTGTACCATTTGATTCATTATAAAGTTAAGGATATGTTGCCTGCTAACTAAATTCTTAGCCCGAATTGCAACAACTGCAGGGCAGCGTGCTCCATCCTGGAGAGAACGCGGCTTAGGCGTCCAGCAACTCCCCAAGCCCGCAAGGTACCCCCGCGCAAAATTTGTGATGCCTGGTTATTTAAAGGAAGGTAGCAGCCACATACGCCAGCCGTATCTGCTGAACTGCCGCAGTTATTATTTATTGCGTGAAGACAGGATGAGGCACCGCCTTACACAGAAGCAATGGCGAAAGCCTTTAATAGCCCCTGCATCATTGTTGAATGGGATGGGGCATACGCTCGCGTTTTCTGGATTAAAGCTGTGCGTTAATGATGCGGTTATTGACTAATTTATAAACCCTGAGGCGTTTGCTGGAAGTAAAAAGGACGAGTGTTATACAGAGAGAATATACCCCAGTCGCTTTTATATTTTTGCTCTGGCAACGAGAAAGGATTATCAGGTTACTTTTCAGTTTCTTTAGTTACATAAGGTTATAGAAATTAACTCATTACGTTAACATTAGTATTCCACTATGCAGTGCTTCGATTGATTGGGCGTCATCGTTTTACTGTACTGCATAGTGGGCACTATTAAAGCATTATTAATCTTAAAGCGGAAAATCCCAAAAAACGCCGTCCTCTGCTAAATTTCCCGCTATCAATCACCTGTGAATTTTATCGTCCAACCTCGCCGCTATCTGGCTTATTCAACATTCGCGCTCAGGTAGGTTGTCAGCTGTTCCTGACAGAAATCGAGATACGCCCGCACCAGTCGCGAGGGATGCCGTTGTGATGGATAGAGCAAGCTAAGCGTTTGTTCTGGCAACGGGTGAGAAGGTAAGACTGCGCACAAACGGCCGGCGGCGATCTCCTTGTTCGCCATAAAGGGCGGTAACTCAGTGACCGCCTGACCCGCGACGGCTCTGCTGCGTAAAAGTGCGTAATCGTTCGCCACCAGTACCGCCTTCGGCTCAAACACCTGATGGCCCAGCCGCCAGAGGCCACGGGCGCTGGAGTCCGCCGCCCAGCTCGCGCAAGGGTAGCGATGCAAATCCTCCACGCTGGCAGGTTGGCCAAACTGCGCCAGTAATGACGGCGCAGCAACCAGTAGATGCCGATACTTCAGCATTTGTCGTGCCACCATAGACTCATGCACGATGGTGCCGACGCGGAGCGAAACGTCAATGCCATCCTGTACCAGATCGATCCGCCGTTCCGTTGAAAATACGCTAACGCTGATTTCGGGAAACCGTTGCTGGAAAGCCCCCAGCAAGTCCCACCAGGGATCAAAGTTGGGGGGCATCGACAGACGCAGGCGGCCTTTAAGCCGGGTTTCATCGTTCATCACGGCCTGCTGAGCTTCGTTCAGAGCTTCCACCCCGCGGCTGGCATGTTCATATAAACGGCTGCCGGCTTCAGTCAGCTTGATACCGCGCGGCGAACGCTCCAGCAACTGCACGTCAAGTTCGCGCTCCAGCTCACGTATGCGCCGGCTCAGGGTAGGGAGCGGCACATGGGTCTTGTCGGCGGCGGCCGAAAGACTGCCTGCTTGTACGACTGAGACAAACATTTTGGCTGCGTTGAAGTCCATACGACACTCCTCTCATTTATGAGATTGACGTTACCATTTTCGTGTATTCCCCATCAATATTGGAATCTATACAGTTCAACCTATCGGCGAGATAGCTCGTTGATTAACTCACTGTTGAACTGGAGAACGGTTATGAAAGCTTATGTGATTGAACAAGTTGGCGGCCCGGACGTTTTGCAACTGCGCGATATTCCTTCTGTCGCGCCAAAGGCGGATGAAGTTCGCATTCGGGTACGGGCGTTTGGTCTTAACCGCGCCGAAATTTACCGCCGTGCCGGTAAAATGGGCCCGATCGCCGGACAGGTTGTGCCTGGGATTGAAGCCGTAGGCGAAGTGATTGAGGATGCTTCAGGACTGTTTCGCACCGGGCAGCATGTGGCCACCGCCATGGGGGGATTGCAGTTCACCCGCAACGGCAGCTACGCCGAGGAGGTCACGGTGTTACGCAGCAACGTCATCGATTTGGACGGCATCAGCCTTTCATGGGAAGAACTTGCCGCATTGCCGGAGAGCTATCTTACCGTATGGGGGGCTCTGGGCCGCTTAATCGACAACGTACCGGGGCAGACGGTGCTGGTGCGCGGCGCGACCTCTTCGGTGGGTCAGGCTGCCGTGGCCTATGCCAAGGCGCGTGGACAGCGGGTTATCGCCACCACCCGCTCGGCCAGTAACGCAGCCCGGCTGACCGCCATTGGCGCAGATGCGGTGGTGATTGATACCGGTGAAATTGCAGACCAAATACGGGGTGTAGCGCCGGAAGGCGTAGATGTGGCCCTTGAGGTGGTTGGCGCCGCCACGGTGCGCGATAGCCTCAATGCGCTCAAACCTTTTGGTACCGCAGTGGTAATAGGCCTGCTGGGCGGGGCACCGGTGTTGGATAATCTGCATCTGATGAACGATCTTCCCAATGCAACACGCTTGACCTTCTTTGGCAGTGGGTTGCTTGGCACCGCAGCGCTGCCTTTGGCCGATTCGCCGCTGAAGTGGATTGCTCAACAGGTAGCGGACCAGGCCATGCCGTCGCTGCGGGTGAAAACCTTCGACTTTGACGATGTCGCCAACGCTCACCGCATGATCGAGAATGACCGTGCTCAGGGCAAACTGGTGGTTCGCGTCTGAGGCCAGCAAGGACCATGATGGGTAAAAAACAGTGAGGAAGCCTGTGACTGGCTTCCTCATTGGCCTTACTGTTCTGAAAGCTCAAGCTCGGCAATAACCGGCAGGTGATCGCTTGCCGTTGACCAGGTAAATTCAGGCGAATTATGTGGGATAGCCAGATTCTTCACGTTCCACTTTTGCCCCTTAAATGTGAAGATATGGTCTATATCAATAGCGGGATTAACCGCTGGCCAACTGCGAGTATCGGCTCCATCTTTCGCAACTTCATTGAAAAAATAGCGTATTTCTTTCAATGGCTGTTCATCTTGAGTCGAGTTGAAATCGCCGGCGAGGATCTTAATCGAGGAAGCCATATCTTTGAAATCAGATGCGGCATCGCCAATACTCAAATCCAACAGGTAGCGTGCTTGTTCAGTGCGTATTGCCGGATCTTTTTGCCAGTCGAGATGGGTGACCATGATGATTGGCGCTGAATCAAATCCGGGAACCTCAACTTGCGCCAGTAATGTGACGCGCTGTTCGGCATCACCCGAGGGTAATTTCACCACCTGCGAATGTAGAATTTTATATTTGGAAAGCAGTCCTACCCCATACTCGCCGCCATCGAAATCAAGCGCTTTGCCAAAGGCATAATGCATTTTATTGGCATCAGCGATTTTTTTAAGCTGATCGAGTTTTTGACTGCGCTGGGTCTTATTGTCCACTTCCTGAATGGCGATGATATCCGCATCTATTCTTTTAATGGCCGAATTAAGTGCAGTGAAATCGGAGACGGCAGAGGAGGCTTCATTTTTACCGATGTTATAGGTGGCTATCTTCAAATGCGGTTTATCCTGCGTGAAAACCTTGTCTGGCACGCCGCCTTTTTGAACGGCAAGTATTTCATTACCAGCTAGTTTGTCGCTCGCCTGCGCGTTGGCGATAAGGCTGCCCAGCGCCATCATGGTGAATATAACTGTTTTTTTCATGTCACCTAATCTCCCGATAAAATAGATTCCTTAGCAAAGAATACAGAAGAAAAGGGGTGGTTATCGTGATACCTGACTCAAACTTCCGACGCGATGAAAATTAAGGCTAGAATATCTGCCGGCACAGTGCTTTCAGTTATTTAGCGTGGCAAAACGTTGTTGAACCACCTTCAACACCCATTGCCGCAGCCAACGGTGGGCAGGATCGGCCTCCAAACGCGGGTGCCACATCTGTGAAACGGTGATGCTTTGGGTTTTTACCGGCAGTTCAAACATATAAAGCGCAGTGCCCAGCGGTTGATTGATCAGGAAAGAAGCAGGGACCAATGCCACCAGATCGGACGCCTGAGCCACCGCCAGCGCGGCGGGAAAACTCGGCACCACGGCGGCTATTTTTCGCTCCAACCCCAATTCAGCCAATCCCTGATCTACCGGGCCGGTGACCAGCCCACGGCGTGATGCGACCACATGGCCACAGTCGGCATAGGCCCGCGCGGTGATGTCGGCTTTCTGCTCCAACGGATGGCCCTTTCTGACCACCGCGACAAATCGGTCGCGGAACAGTGCCTGCAAGCGAATTTCCGGCCCCATATCCCCCAAAACGCCGATTTCCAAATCAACCCGTCCCTCACGCAAATGGCGGGAGTTTTTTTCCGGTTTGGGCGCAAAACAGAGTCTCACCAACGGGGCTGCCGTTGCCACGGCGGAGATCAGTGCGGCGCCGAATGCTTCGACAAAGCCCTCGTTGGCGCGCAGGGTAAATGTGCGTTCCAACGTTGATAAACTCAGTTCTGAAACCGAGGGGCGCAGTATCGAACGCGCCTCAAATACGGTGTTTTGCGTACGTTCACGAATCTCTTCGGCATAGGGAGTGAGCACCATATTGCGGCCGGCCCTTACCAGTAAAGGATCTCCGGTGACTGCCCGCAAGCGGCCAAGCGTGCGGCTCATGGCCGAAGCGCTGAGGTTTAGGCGGCGTGCAGCTTCGGCCACGCTGCCGAGCGTAAGCAACGCATCGAGCGCAATCAGTAAATTGAGATCGGGTTCTGACATGTCGGGGATCCTGGTTTATTGATAGGAGAGGCGTCCGATGCAGGTGATTAGTACAAATGCTGCGTCTTCCGTAATCTATTTAGCATAGTTATATTTTTTACCGCACATGACAACGGAAACACAGAGGAATACTTTCATGCATGCAAACACCGCCAAAACAGCAACAGACCATGCTGCTCATTGGCGCATACCGGGGATTGGGGGTTGCGATGACTCACGCATCTTGCCGCTAATTGGCTGGACATTTCGGGCTAAAATGATTGCGTAGATCGCGCGTTGTCATTAGTTTTATCTGCCATTACTCAATGCGTTAAGGAAATACCTCATGTTGAAAGAAAACTTCAATGAGCTGCAAATTTTCCTGGTGGTTGCCAGAGAGAAAAGCTTTACCAAAGCGGCGGCTAAGCTGGGGGTTTCTCAGTCGGCATTGAGCCATGCGGTGAAGGCATTAGAACAACGTTTAAATACGCGTCTTCTGACCCGAACCACCCGCAGCGTCGCCCCAACGGAGGTTGGGGAGAAGTTAATCGCCTGTCTCGAGCCACGTCTTGCCGATCTTGAGCATGAACTTGAAATCCTGCTCCAACCAAATGGCACCGCTTCGGGCAATATCAGACTTTCCGCCGGGGAGCATGCAGCGCGATGCCTGCTGTGGCCGAAGCTAAAACCTTTTCTCTTGGAATACCCGGAAATCAATATCGAACTGGTGGTGGATAATGGGTTCGTTGACATCGTGGAAGGGCGTTTCGATGCAGGTATTCGCCTTGGGGAAAGCGTAGATAAGGACATGATTGCCGTAAAAATCGGACCGGACATGCGAATGGTGGTTGTGGGGGCGCCGAGTTACTTTGCCGAGCACGGGATCCCGCAGACGCCCCACGAGTTGCAGCAACATCGTTGCATCAACATGCGGCTTCCTACCGCCGGCGGTTTATACCACTGGGAGTTTGAGAAAGACGGTAAGCCGCTGCGTGTGAAAGTGGAAGGGCAACTGACATTTAATCTGTTGGCAGAGAGGATCGACGCGGCATCGTCAGGGTTTGGTATCGCCTGCGTACCCGAAGATATGATCCAAAACGCAGTCAAATCAGGGGAGCTTATCCAGATCCTGGATGAATGGTGTCCGACATTTCCCGGTTACTACCTCTATTATCCCAGCCGGAGGCAACATCCCCCGGCGTTTGCCTTGTTGATCGATGCGCTGCGCCATTAATGGGGTTTGGCCGGACACCCTTAGTGCTGCGCCGGTGACAGATTGCTGAAGATGCTTTTCCTGCGGACGATGGTAATGCTGCTTCTGCCCAACAAAAAAGCCGATAACAAGCTAATGTTATCGGCTTTTGGCTGCCGGTTAGGGCAGAGCGGGCGGATTAGGCGGCAGGCAACTGCTGCGCGGTTTCTTCCACCAGCGCCAGCAGGACTTTGATATCGTCCAGGCTGACCGTCGGGTTCAACAACGTCATTTTCAGGCAGGTCACGCCGTTAAACTCGGTGACCCCGACGTTGGCGCGGCCAGATTCCAGCAACGCATCGCCGATCCGTTGGTTCAGCAGTGCCACGGCGGCATCGCCGGCGGCGGCTAACTGCTGCGGACGGTAGCGGAACAGCACGCTGGCCAGCTGCGGCTGCATGACCAGTTCCAGCGCTGGCCGATCGCCGATGTAGTGAGCCACCTGTTGCGCCAGCGTTACGCCATGATCGATGATCGCCGCATATTGCTCCTGCCCCAACGCTTCCAGGCCCATCCACAGTTTCAACGCATCAAAACGGCGGGTGGTCTGCAAGGATTTGGACACCAGGTTAGGCACGCCCTGAGCTTCGTCGAACTCGGAGTTCAGGTAGGCCGCCTGATAACGCATCAGTTCATAGTGACGGGCTTCTTTCAGCAAGAAAGCACCGCAGCTGATGGTCTGGAAGAATTGTTTGTGGAAGTCCAGCGTGACGGAGTCCACCAATTCAATGCCATCCAGATAGTCGCGGTACTTCTCGGAAAGCAGCAAGGCGCCGCCCCAGGCCGCATCGACATGCACCCAGATCTGATGTTCCGCCGCCAATTGCGCAATGCCGCGCAGCGGGTCGATAGCCCCGGCATCCGTGGTACCTGCGGTGGCGACGATCGCCAGGATCTGCTCGCCATTGGCCTTGGCCTGCGCCAGTTTTTCGGCCAAATCGTTCAGATCCATACGTGCGAATTGATCGGTTTTCACCAGCGTCACGGATTGGTAACCCAGGCCGAGTAAAGCCATGTTCTTTTGCACCGAGAAGTGGGCATTTTCAGAACATAACACTTTAATCTTTCTCAGATTACCAATCAGGCCATCCTGCTGCACAGAGTGGCCCTGTTTGGCGAAGAAGGCGTCACGCGCCAACATCAGCCCCATCAGGTTGCTCTGGGTGCCACCACTGGTGAACACCCCGGCGTCGCCAGGCTGGTAACCTACCTGGGTACGCAACCATTCAATCAGCTTCATCTCGATGAGGGTCGCTGACGGGCTTTGATCCCAAGAGTCCATGCTCTGGTTAGTGGCGTTGATCAACACTTCGGCAGCCTGGCTGATCACCAGGCTAGGGCAATGCAAATGCGCGACGCACTGCGGGTGATGCACCGACAGGCTGTCTTTTAAAAAATACTCAATGGCGCGTTCGATAGCGACCTGGTTGCCCAGGCCCTGAGGGGTAAAATCAAGCTTGATGCGTTCACGCAGCTCGGCAACGGTTTTCCCCTGATACATCTCGGGTTGTTGCAGCCACTGCACCACGGCCTGACTGCTCTGTTCGATCGCTTGCTGGTACGCCTCGGTGCTTTGCGCAGAAGCGGCCAGAATCGGGTTTAACCGGGACATCGACTTCACTCCACATCCACCGGCTTGATGCCGGCAGCTAACAGGGCCTGTTCAAATTTATCCAGGAAGATAGCCAGTTCGTCGTTAGTGATCAGCAGGGAAGGCAGCAGACGCAGCACGCAGCCGTTACGGCCGCCGCGCTCCAGGATCAGACCGGCTTCGAAGCATTTCTTCTGCAGAAGGGCAGAGAGCTGGCCGTCAGCCGGGTAGCAGCCCATGTGATCCTGCGCTTCGTTCGGTTTCACAATTTCCAAACCGATCATCAGACCCAGACCACGCACATGACCAATCACCGGATAACGTTTTTGCAGCTCGGCCAGCTTGGCTTTCAGCCATTCGCCTTGCGCGGCAACCTTTTCGGCCACCTGGTTATCTTTGAGGTGTTGCAGGGTGGTCAGGCCGGTAGCCATCGCCAGTTGGTTGCCGCGGAAAGTACCGGTATGGTGGCCAGGCTCCCAGGCGTCGAACTGTTTCTTGATACCCAATACTGCCAGAGGCAAACCGCCGCCAACCGCTTTGGACATCACGATGATGTCCGGCTCAATACCGGCGTGTTCGAAGGCGAACAGTTTGCCGGTACGGGCAAAACCAGCCTGAACTTCGTCGATGATCAGCAAAATGCCGTGTTCCTGCGTGACTTTGCGAATACGCTGCAGCCACTCGACCGGGGCCGGGTTAACGCCGCCTTCGCCCTGAACGGCTTCCAGAATGACCGCCGCAGGTTTGCGCACGCCGCTTTCGACGTCATTGATCAGGTTTTCGAAATAGTAAGTCAGCGCTTTGACCCCGGCTTCGCCACCGATGCCGAGCGGGCAGCGGTATTCGTGCGGGTAAGGCATAAACTGGACTTCCGGCATCATGCCGTTAATGGCTTCTTTTGGCGACAGGTTGCCCGTGACCGCCAGTGCGCCATGGGTCATGCCGTGGTAACCGCCGGAGAAGCTGATCACGCCGGTACGGCCGGTATGCTTTTTCGCCAGTTTCAGTGCGGCTTCTACCGCATCTGCGCCCGAAGGGCCACAGAACTGCAGGCAGTATTCCTGGCCTTGACCTGGCAATAAAGAGAGTAAATAGGCAGAAAACTCATCTTTCAACGGTGTTGTAAGATCGAGGGTATGTAACGGCAAGCCGCTGGTAATGACATTTTGGATGCTTTGGAGGACGTCAGGATGGTTATGACCCAGAGCCAGCGTACCCGCACCAGCCAGGCAATCAAGATATTGATTATTCTCAACATCAGTGATCCAAACGCCTTGGGCTTTCGCAATTGCCAACGGCAATTTACGGGGGTAACTCCTGACATTCGATTCAAATTCAGCTTGTCGCGCCAAATATGTTTCGTTATTTACACTTTCTAAATTCACACCGAAATTATCAATACGGACTTTATCCGTCATCATATCTCTCCTACAACTGGGGGTAACAATGACGCCCTAGTTGAATTATTGAATTGAACAATTAACTACCGTGAGAAAAACGGGCCCAATATATGGCTTTTTACCCCCCGGCTCAATAGTTATTTGGCCGGGGGGTATTTATGGTTTTTTTAATAAAAATCAATAAATTGCTTGTTTTGTGGCCAATAATGGCACGATTTAAGGGCGATTGCGGGCTTGACACGGCACAAAAAACCTCCTCAAGAAAAGTAAGGGTACCGGCCCAATACGTTTATTTTGAAGGTAATTTTCAAACAAAGGTCAGCAACATGCGGAAGGAATTTTGAAACAATGTCTTAATATAAATAAGGCATTGCTTAGACATTAACGGACTTTAGCGGAAAAGGGTGCCATTGGCGCATTACCAGGGAATTTCGCCATGACGATCAAAAAATCCTCCCGTTGGGCCATCGTTTGCGATGGAGGCCAGTGCCACGATCGCATCAGTACCCTCGGTTATCGTCTGGCAACCCAGAGGGTTGAGATCGGTTTGGGTAAAGCCCGGGTTAACGGCGTTAATCTTGATTTTCGGCAACGCCTTGGCGTATTGCGTTACCAGCATGTTGAGCGCCGCTTTTGAAGAGGGATAGGCCAGTTGCAATATTCTGGACTCGAAGGTGCCGCTTTTGCCGGTCATGGTATGAAACGAGCCCAGCGAGCTGGACACCATCACCACTCTGGGGTTGGCGGCGGCTTGCAGCAGGGGGAGAAAGGCCTGCATCATGCGAACTACGCCAAAAACCTGGGTTTGGTAGATTTCCGTCAGGGCTACGGCGCAGGTTTCCCTTGGGTGTCCCCAGGGGCCAGAAACGCCGGCGTTATTGATCAGAACATCAAGGCGATCGTGCACCTTGCTGAAATCCGCCGCCGCCTGACGCACTGACTCCTCGGAAATCACATCGATGATCAGCAATTCTGCATGCAGGCCCTGCTGCGCCAGCTCTTGAATGGCCTGTTCGCCGCGCAGGGGATCCCGCGCGCCGAGGACTACGTGCCACCCGCACCCGGCAAGACGCCGGGCGGTTTCATGACCCAGGCCCCTGTTGGCACCCGTAATCAATACGGTGGTTGTCATGGTTATGCCTTGCTCGACAAAATCATGTCTGCGGCTTTTTCACCGATCATAATGCTGGGAGCATTGGTGTTGCCGGTAGGAATGACCGGCATCACCGAGGCGTCGATCACGCGCAGACCAGACAGACCGTGCACGCGCAATTGCGGATCAACCACTGCCATGTTGTCGGTCCCCATGCGCGCCGTACCGACCTGATGGTGGTAGGAAGCCGTCATTCGGCGAATGTAATCGCGCATTTTATCGCGGTTATTCACACCCTCCATGCCCATCTCTTTGCCGCGCCACGGTGCCAATGCGGTTTGCTTCATCACTTCGCGCAACAGCAGGGCCTTGTCGGTCATGACCTCAAGATCTTCGTTTTCAGAATAGACTCGCGGATCCATCAGTGGGGCTTGCAGCGGGTCACGTGAGTTGAGCCAGAGACGTCCACGACTTTTCGGTGCGACCAGACCTGGAGTGACAGTGTAACCCTGGGTAACGCCCGGCATGAACGGCATGGTGAACAGCAGGGACTGGGTGTCCGGTGCGGAAAGCTCCGGGGCTGACTTATGGAAAATCTGCGCTTCGATGCCGGAGGCCAGACCGACAGCCACCGGCTGCGGCGAAGACCAAACCATAGGACACACCAGATGATCGTGCAGGTTTTCACCCACGCCTGGCAGGTTGACCAGGGTCTTAATGCCCATTTTCTCCAGCTGCTCGGCCGGGCCGATACCGGAGTGCAGCAGAATGGAAGGGCTCATCAGTGAACCTGCGCACAGCAGCACCTCATGACGGGCCTCGATGCGATAATCGGTGCCACGATGTACAAAGTGCACGCCGGTAATGTGATCGCCCTGGTTAAGCAGCTTCAATACCCGAGCTTCGGTGATCACCGACAGGTTATCCGCTCCGCGGATGGCATCGCCGTAACAGACCCAGGCGCTGGCCCGTTTGCCGTCTGGCGTCATGGTGTACTGCGGGAAGCTGACGCCGGTGGAATCCTGGCCGTTGTTGTAATCCTGCACCAGCCGCAATCCGGCCTGTTGTCCGGCCTCGACAAAGGCGTGGGCCAATGGCGTCATGGCGGGACGAGATACCTGCAGCAGCCCTCCGGTAGCATGCAGGTTAGACAAGCCATCGATATTGCAGTTTTCCGCTTTGCGGAAATAAGGCAGCACGTCCTTCCAGCTCCAGCCGGTAGCCCCCATCGCCGCCCAGTTGTCGTAATCGGAGGGCAGGCCACGAACGTACATCATGCCGTTAATAGCGCTGGAACCGCCCAGGGTCTTGCCGCGCGGCCAGTAAATATCCTGTTTGCCGGCGTAAATCTGCGGTTGAGTCGAAAAACCCCAGTCAACCGCGGAATGCCACAGCGCCATGGCTTCCGGCGGGTTATGAATGGCCGGCATATCGTCGCGTGGCCCGGCTTCCAGCAGCAGGACCTTTAATCCTGCATCAACCAGCCGGCGGGTCACCACCGAGCCGGCCGAACCGGCGCCGATAATAATGTAGTCGTATTTTTTGTCGTCGCTTCCGGTCCCGGTGCTGCGAGGGGCCGGCTGGCGGGCATAGCCGGAGAAAGGCAGTGCGGCTGCAGCGCTCATTGCCAGACTGGCGGCAATGAACCGACGGCGGCCGGCGTCGGTCTGTAGTTTATCTTGTTTCATGACGATCCCTTTTTATTGGTTTGGACGCGCGGGCTTAGTGAGCGTCGACGTCTTTCAGAGCAATCCAGGTGGCTTTCATTTCGCCGTATTGCCGCATCGCATGTAACGACAGGTCGCGGCCGATGCCTGACTGTTTGAAACCGCCGAAAGGCGAGAGAATATCGCGGGTCAGGAAGTGATTGACCCAGACGGTTCCTGCCTCCAGTTGGCGGGCAACGCGGTGAACTTTGGCGATATCCGGCGTCCAGAATCCGGCGGTTAAGCCGTATTCGCTGTCATTTGCCAACCGGATGGCGTCTGCTTCGTCTTCAAACGCGATGACCGAAGCGACCGGGCCGAAGATTTCGTTTTGCGACGCGGTCATGGTCGGGGTGGCGTTGTCGATAACCGTTGGCCAGAAGAAATGCCCACCAGGTACGATGCTGTCGTCCGCATGGCCACCACAGACGATGCTGGCGCCTTCATCACGCGCGGAGTCGACATAACGCAGGACATTGGCCTGATGCCTGGCATCAATCATTGGCCCCATCATGGTTGCGGGATCGAGTGGATGCCCCGGCTGCCAGCGGTTCACTTCTTCAATCAGCAGCGCGACAAACTGCTCCTTGATGGATGACTGCACCAGCAGGCGGGTCCCTGAGGCACAGACCGCCCCCTGATTGGCGCAAAAGCCCAAGGCGGCAAAACGTGCTGCGCGTGCCAAATCTGGCGTATCGGCAAAAATGATATGCGCGTTCTTACCGCCGCCTTCGAGGTAGGTGCGTTTCATGTTGGACTGGCCGGCATAAATCAGCAGCTGTTTGGCCACCTGGGTGGAGCCGGTAAAGGCCATCACCCGCACGGTGGGGTGCAGCGCCAGTGCCTGTCCGACCTGAGCCCCGCCGGTCACCACGTTGAATACGCCATCGGGGATACCGGCCTGTTGCGCCAGCTGCGCCAGGCGGATACCGGTTAACGGCGCTTTTTCAGAAGGTTTGAACACCACCGAGTTACCCATCGCCAGCGCCGGCGCAATCTTCCAGCAGGCAATCATCAGCGGGTTGTTCCACGGCGTCATCACCGCTACCACACCCAAGGCCTGGTAGGTGATCATGCCGTGGAAGCTGTCGCTGGTAGGGGCGATTTCGCCGGCAATCTTGTCGATCGCCTCGGCGTAATAACGCAGTGCGATCTGCACGTCCTGCATATCCATATCCAGCGACTCATGGATGGTTTTGCCGGTGTCCAGGCTTTCCAGCAGCGCCAGTTCCTCTTGATGCTGACCGACCAAATCGGCCAGGCGCAGCAGGGCGTTTTTGCGCTGTACCGGCGATTGGTCGCGCCAAATTCCGGATGCAAATGTTCGGGCCGCCGCCGCAACGGCTCGATCCACGGTGGCGGCGTCGCAGTCGGCAACCGCCGCTAGCAGCCGACCGTCGATCGGGCTGATATCGGCAAAAGTGGCACCGTCGGCAGAGTCCTGATACTGACCGTCGATATAGGCACGCCCTTCGATCTGCAGTGCGTTTGCCTGCTGCTGCCATTGTTTAAAGGTTTTCGTCTGGCTACTCATAGGGAGTCCTTGTTTCAGTCTGTGGGGATCCTCTTTCGAGGGATAAAGCTAAACTAGCTGTGGTCAGGCTGAACAACCAGAGGGCTTGCCGTATCACACTGGTGCCGAACAGGCACCAATGGATGACGTATATTGTGCTAATGACGAGCGTGCTGAAAGGACGTGAATGTGGACATGATGAATGCATTACGCATATTCAATGCGGTGGTAAAAGGCGGCAATTTTACGGCGGCTTCAGAGGCGCTTGACCTTTCCCGACCGCGCGTGAGCAAGAGTATTGCCGAGTTGGAACAGCATTTTGGCGTGCGCTTGCTGCACCGTACCACGCGGTCGATGACGCTGACGGAGGCCGGGCGGGAATGTTACGAATACAGCCAGCGCATTGCCGGCGAATGCCAGGCGTTGGAAGCCTATATGGGCAACCAGGGGCAGCCCGCAGGCACCTTGCGTATCAGTGCGCCACACCCCTATTGTCGGGCTGAACTGGCAACCATAGTGGCCGGTTATCAGCGTCGTTATCCGCGGGTGTCGGTGGAGTTCTGCCTCAGCGACCAGTTGATCAACCTGATCGACCAAGGGATTGATGTGGCGATCCGCGTGGCCAATCTGTCGGATTCGTCTCTGGTGGCGCGCAAGCTGTGTGAAATACCCCGAATACTTTGTGCGTCTCCCGATTATTTAAAGCACCACGGGACCCCGGACAACCCACAGGCACTGCGGGAGCACAATTGTCTGGTCTACTCACTGTTGCCCCGTGCGGAACAATGGGAATACCTGGATGAGGAGGGGCGTCTGATCGAGGTGCCGGTATGCGGATCGCTGCGAGCCAACAGTGGCGATGCCTTGTTGGCCAGCGCGCTGGAGGGCAGAGGCATTATTCTTGAGCCGGAGTTCGTGGTGAGAGAGGCGTTGGCCAGCGGCGCGTTGATCAGGTTAATGAGGGATTACACCTGGAGCCATCGATCGCTGTATGTGGTCTATGTTAACCGGCGTTATCTGCCGGTTAACATTCGCAGTTTTGTCGATTTTGTCGCGGAGTATTATCGGCAATCCAGATTACCGCCGGGGCAGAAACTCACGGACACCCCGCCGGCTGCCTGAACGCAGGGCTACTCTGCGTCGAACTTAAAGCGCGCGGCTTCGGCTATCAGTTCCCGCGCCAGCGTTTCATTCGCCAATGCGTCCAGCAACAGCAGGTTAAGGCGAGTCAAAAATAGCGCCAGAGGTTCGCCGGTAAACGGCTCGGCGGCCAGATAAAACTGGCTGTACAGCTCATCGAGCTGCTGTTCGGTCAATTTAGCCTGCATCTTTTGCTCCTTGGTTATCGTTCTGCCAGCCGCTGGCCCGCAAGATGGCCTGTTCGATGACGGCAGAGTCCACATCATCACTCTGCGTCCAGCGCCAGCAGACGTGCCCGTCCGGTCGGATCAGATAGAGTGCGCCGGCGGGCCCGCTGTAGGCCGCGTGCACCTGTCCATCAGGATCTTCCACCCATCCGGCAGCACCGGCCTGCGGTTGTCCAGGCCGCCCCAGAGTGACCACGCGCAGCAACGGATGGTCGCTGATTTCCACAGCGCTGGTAGCGTCCTGCGCCGGGAAGCGCAGCAGGGTGAAGAGTCGCGCATCCAGCAATCGGGTCAGGTGGGTTGGCTCACCATTCAGTAACAGGGGGAACTCCGGCAATACCGCGCCGAGTTTGGGCCCTACAGCCGCGGGGGCCGTCACCGTCGGGGTATTCAAAGGCGAATCCCCGTAACAAATGCTGTGGGTCTGACGGGGATTGATCAGCGCGGAAAACTGCGGGTGGCGAGCCGCCAGCGACAGCACCGCATTACGCAGCGTGCTGCCGGCCGGGGTCGCCGGGCACATAAACTCGGCGCTGCGGCTGGCTTGTCCGGCATTTTCACTCCAGGCCTTCTGACGTTCGCTGGAATAACTGGCCAATAGCGACGGCGGCGCCAACCCTTTCAGCACGTAGGCCAGCTTCCAGCCGAGGTTATAGGCATCGTCCAGCCCGCCGTTAAGCCCACGTACGCCGAAAATTGGCACTACGTGCGCCGCATCGCCGACGAACAGCACCCGGTCGTGATGATAGTTGTCCAGCGACAGCGCTTTGGCGTTGTACATGCTGATCCAAATCGGGCGCCATTTCCCTTTTTCACCGACCATATCGAGAAAACTCTCGACGACCGGCAGCACGTTTTCCGGCTTCAGTCCTTCTTCGTCGCTGACGCCGTCTTCCAGCAGGTAATCAATGCGCCAGATGTTGTCCGGTTGGCGGTGCATCCACATTGGGCCAGGGCGCAGGGCGGTTTCGAACCACACGCGCCGTTCTGCCGGGGTCTCGCTTTCCAATTCAATATCTATGATGGCGAAGCGTCCATGATGCACATCCCCCTGCAGATGCAGGCCCATTTGTTCCCGCACCCGGCTGCGGCCACCGTCGCAGGCAATCACCCAGTCGGCTTCTGACTGGTAATCGACCCCGACAGCATTCAGTGACAATGTCACACCTTCGTCATGATGCACCAGGCTCTGGAGTTCGGTACCCCAACGCAGTTCGATCAAATCCTCATGGCGCAGCACCTCGTCCAGCAAAAATTGCTCAATATAATACTGCTGCAGGTTGATCATCGCCGGAAACTGCTGGTTATCATCCACCAGCATGTCGAACTGCATCACCATCTCGCCCTGATAAAAGCTGCGTCCACGGGTCCAGGCGAGACCCTTGCCGACAAAGATGTCTGCCAGCCCCAGTTTGTCGAGGATCTCCAGGCTGCGGCGGGAGATGCACGCCGCCCGGCTGCCGGTGCATACCTGGGTATCATTCTCCACCACCAATGAAGCGATGCCTTGTTTCGCCAATGCCAGCGCCAGCGATAAGCCCACCGGTCCACCGCCGACAATCACCACCCGATGCCGACGCTGTTCACGGTTATCGTGCAGCGACGGTAGCTTGACCGCATATTGTTGATAGCGGAATTCACCAATCACGTTTTCTTGTTGCATAAAGATTCTCCTTGTCGTTGCCGGTTACTCCGCCACAGGGGCGATCAACTCAGAAAAGGGATGCCGGATCTGGCCCGCCTGCATCGGCATTACCCAATCGGGAAGTTGCTGCGTGATTTCCACGTCCATCAACACCGCTTTTTCAATAAAATGCGCCAGATGCTCCATCGCTTCGGGCCGGGCATCGTGCAACACCATCACCGTCCAGGGCTGATTGGCGATATCTTCCAGCGCACGCGCCACCCAGGCGTCGGTCGGCAGTTCCCAATCCCGCGGTACCGAGTTCCACAACACCAGACTGAATCCTTGCTGTTGCAGCACCTCAACCGCCTCTTGATTCAACACGTGCGGTCCGAGGATCCCTTTACCGGCATAGGGGCGAAACAGCGGCGGCGACTCGGCGTATTGACCCAGTCGGGCCTGGCCTTCGGTAATTTCGTGACGGGCAAAACCCGGTGCCCCCAGCCCCAGCGGCAGAGAGTGGGTCAGGGTATGAATGCCGACCCGGTGACCGGCGTCTTTCACCGATTTAACCAGAGCTTCACCGCCAGGCGCGGAGATCTTTTCGCCGATAGGGAAGAAGTTGGCCAGAATGCGGAACTCCTGCAGCGTCTTCAGCACCAGCGGGGTTCCCTGGGGATGGGGACCGTTATCAAAGGTCAAAGTGAGTTTTTTATGCATGTTCCTGCTCCTGAGAAGTGGCCAGCATCAAATCAACTGCGCGCTCTGCCACCATGATAGTCGGTGCATTGGTATTGCCTGCCGGGATGCGCGGGAAAATCGACGCATCAGCGATACGCACTCCCGCCAGGCCACGCAGGCGAAGTTCCAGATCCACCACGGAAGTCGCGGGATCTGCCCCCATGCGGCAGGTACCGGTAGGGTGATACTCCGTTTTGCCATGCTCGCGCACGAACGACGCCAACTGTTCATCGCTGTTCAAATTCGGCGCGGGCAACAGAACCTGATCAATCAGTGACGCCAACGCCGGGGCCTGGAACAGCTGCAAGCCAAGACGTACCGCTCTGACCTGCGCAGCGACATCTTCCGCTGTCCCCATATAATTGAGGCTGATGCGCGGTAACGAACGTGGATTGCCGTCGCGCAACCGGACTTCACCCCTGGCCTGTGGCCGCAGGTGCGCCAGCTTGAGGGATAGGGCATGCTGGTTTTGCGCCTGTTTTCCCTTGTCGTCGACGTTATCCGACGCCGCCAGCCCCATCAGCTGCACATCTGGCCGATCGTCGTCGCCGGTGGCGAAAAAACCGCCGCACTCCAGCAGGTTGGAGGCGCAGATACCGCGTTTGAACAGCAGCCATTCCAGACCGTTCGCCAACGCCTTCAGGCCTTTGTCTTGCCCGAGCAGGCTAATCGGCTTTCGCAGGCTGGCAATCAGCGAAAAATGCAGATGATCCTGCAGGCGTTGGCCGACCAGAGGGCTGTCGACCAGGAGTTTGACGCCGACTTCGCGCAGATGCTCCGCTGGACCGATGCCGGACAGCATCAACAGTTTTGGGGTTCCGATGGCGCCGGCGCATAACACCACTTCCCGGCTGGCCAGCGCCTGTTGGCGTTTCCCCTCGGCGTCAGTAAATACCACGCCGGTAGCACGATCCTGCTCCAGCAACAGGCGCTCAACCAGCACGCCGGTCATCACCTGGAGATTCGCGTGTTGGCGCACCGGTGCCAGATAGGCCACCGAGGTGCTGCAACGGTGCCCCTGATAGGTGGTAGTTTGATAGAAGCCTATGCCTTGCTGGCTGGCGCCGTTAAAGTCATTGAGATAGGGATAACCCAGCTCCTGACCGGCTTTGACGATGGCGTAGCTGAGCGGATGGCGATAACCGGAGTCGCTGACTTTCAGGTGGCCGCTATCGCCGTGATAGTCGTCGTGCAGGCTTTGGTTGCATTCCGACCGGATAAAATAGGGCAGCACATCGCGATAGCCCCAGCCGGTACAGCCGTCCTGGGTTTCCCAATCGTCATAATCCCTGGCATTGCCACGCACGTAGAGCTGTCCATTCACCGAGCTGCCACCGCCCAGCACACGGCCCTGCGGTACGCTCATCGATCGATTGGCCATGTGGGGTTCGGCATCGCTTTGATAGGGCCAGACCAGCTTGCCGACAATTTCCGGAAATCCGGCCGGCATGCGGATGAAGATCCCTTTGTCTTCTGGCCCGGCCTCCAGCAGCAAAATGCGCGCCGAGGTTCTTGCCGCCAACAAACCGGCAACCACGCAACCGGCAGAACCACCGCCGACCACAATGTAGTCGTACCTTTCATTCTCTTTCATGCTCTCTCCGTGCAGATGAGGGTGGAAAATTTGCGATGGAAGAAAAATATATTTTTTAATATAAAGAATATTTTTTGTTGATGTCACTATTTTTTGTCGATAGCATGACATTTATGCAACATCCCACGGCTCAGTCATGAGCTGCCTCGCTAGAAGGAGAGAACGGTTATGGATGTGAGACTGGCTGATAAACGCGCCCTGGTATGCGCTTCCAGCAGTGGTTTGGGTTATGCCTGTGCCGCAGCCCTGCTTAGAGAAGGGGTCAGCGTCTGGATTAATGGCCGCGACGAAGAGCGCCTGCTGGCTGCGCAGCAGCGGCTTAAGGCTGAGACCGGCGGGCGCGTTTTTACTGTCGCCGGTGACATAACCACCCTACAAGGGCGCGAAGCCTTACTGGCTGCCTGCCCGGATGCCGATATTCTGGTCAATAATAACGCCGGGCCACCGCCGGGGAATTTCTTTGAGTTTGACGAGCAGACCTGGCTGTCGGCGCTGCAAGGGAATTTGCTGGCACCGCTGATGTTGATCCGCGCCTTGATACCGGGGATGCGCGAGCGGAAATTTGGCCGCATCATCAATATCACCTCGGCGATGGTCAGTACGCCGCGGGCGCACATGACGCTTTCCGCTGCGTCCCGCGCCGGTCTGACGGCCGCCTGTAAAGGGTTGTCCCGCGAATGCATTGTCGATAACGTCACCATTAACAATTTGCTGCCGGAACGTTTTGATACGCCTCGCCAGCAGCAGATGGCGCAGGTGGCGATGAAACAGAGCGGCATTACCTTCGAACAGGCGCGCCAACGACAGATTGACTCGATCCCCGCCGGTCGCATGGGCCAGCCTGCCGAATTCGGCGCGGCCTGTGTTTACCTGTGCAGCGACCTGAGCGGCTTTATTACCGGGCAAAACATGCACCTGGACGGCGGCGCCTATCCAGCGTTGTTATAACCGTACTGCGAGATAAAACAGCGAATGAACAGCAAACAAACAGAAAACCTGCAATTGCAGAATGGGACTTTCAAAAGCCTGAGCGGCGCCGCCGTGGCGCTGATCCGCCGTCGGATTATCAACGGTGAATACTCGCCGGGCAGCAAACTGGTGATCGGCAATATCGCCGGTGAATTGGACATCAGCCCAGGGCTGGTGCGTGAGGCGCTGTCGCGGTTGGTGACGGAAGGGCTGGTGACCGCCCACGAGCAACGCGGTTTTCGTGCCAGTGAGGTATCACTCAGCGAACTGAAAGACATTACCGCCAATCGACAACTGATCGAAACCCATGCTTTGCGGTTAGCGATTGCCAACGGCGATGCCGAATGGGAAGCGGGGATTATCGCCGCCTTTCACCGACTGACGCGCTGCCCGCGCATGGATGACGAAGATCACTCGGCAAACTGGAGCCAGCTCCATTACAGCTTTCATCGCAGCCTGCTGATGGCCTGCAATTCACCGTGGATGCTGCGCTTTTCCGACTTGCTGTTCGATCAGTCGGAGCGCTATCGCCGCCTGCGGTTCGGTTATGAGCTGGAAGGGATGGATTCACCGCGCGATGTCGACGGTGAGCATCAGGCCATCATGGATGCGGTGCTGGCGCGCGATGCCGACCGCGCCGTCGAGCTGCTTAGTCAGCATTATCAAAGCACCGTGCAGCGGATTATCAACCAGGCCGACAGCACCATATTCAACGGCGCGGCTGCGTCCCCGGAGGCCAAATGAAGATCGTCAGTTTTATTAGCCAGGGGCGTGCAGGTTATGGCCTGCTGCGCGGAGTCGACGAGATTGTCGACTGCAGCCAGTCATTGCCCTATCCGGACGTGCGTAGCGCGTTAGTCGCCGGCAGTTTTAACGTGTTCCTGCCGTTTGTGAATGCGCCTGCCACCCTGAAAGCCAGCGAGGTCAGTTGGTTGCCGCCGGTGCCCAACCCGGACAAAATTATTTGCGTGGGGCTGAATTACCGCCCGCACCTGCTGGAAACCGGCCGGGAGGAACCCGATCGGCCAACGCTGTTTTTGCGGCTGCCTTCTTCGCAGGTCGGACATCAGCAGCCGCTGCTGGCACCGCCGGAGTCGTCTCAATTTGACTATGAAGGCGAGCTGGCCGTGGTGATAGGTAAAGGGGGGCGCCGCATTGCCCAGCGCGATGCCATGCAGCATATCGCCGGTTACGCCTGCTACAACGACGGTAGCGTGCGCGACTGGCAGCGGCACAGCTCGCAATTCACTCCCGGTAAAAACTTCCGCCACACCGCGGCCTTTGGTCCCTGGCTGGTCAGTGCCGACGACATTCCCGACCCGCGTGCGCTAACGCTGGAAACCCGTCTGAACGGGCAGGTGATGCAACAAGCCTCTGTCGATGACCTGATTTTCTCGATTCCGGCGCTGATCGAGTATTGCTCGGCATTTACCGATCTGCTGCCCGGCGATGTGCTGGTGACCGGTACGCCCGGTGGCGTTGGCGCATTCCGACAGCCACCGGTCTGGATGAAAGCGGGGGATCGGGTGGAGGTTGAGATTGCCGGTATCGGCACCCTGAGTAACCCGGTGATTGACGACGCCTTAGGGCGTTAAAGGACTCTTTTCCGACAAACGAGGTGGATTACGATGGCTGATATCAAAGTGCTTCCACAGGTTTCCGCCTTTCTGGCGCAGGAACATGGGCAGTTTATCGATGGACAACTGATCCCGGCGGCGGGCGGGCAACGCTTGCCGGTAGTCAATCCGGCCAATGGCCAGACGATCGCCAACGTGGCTGGTGCCACCTCCGACGAAGTGGAGCAGGCGATGCAATCGGCTGACCGGGCGCTGAAGGGCGAATGGGGAAAAAGCCTGCCGGCCCAGCGTCAGCAGATACTGTTACGCTTTGCCGATCTGCTGGAGGCCCACAGAGAGGAGATTGCCCAGTTGGAAACCCTGACCAACGGTAAGCTGATCGGTTCCTCCAGGCTGTTCGAGGTTGACCATACCTGCGTTTTCATCCGGTATTACGCCGGTTGGGCCACCAAACTGCATGGTGAAACCCTCGCGCCGTCAATCCCTTCGTTTAACGGCGAGCGATATACCGCGATGACTTACCGCGAGCCGGTGGGCGTGGTGGCGGCCATTATTCCCTGGAATTTCCCGGTGATGATCGCCATTTGGAAAATTGCAGCCGCCTTGTGCACCGGGTGTTGCATCGTGGTCAAACCCAGTGAGTTTGCACCTTTGACCCTGCTGCGTCTGGCGCAGTTGGCCCATCAGGCCGGGGTGCCTGCGGGCGTGTTCAACGTGGTCAATGGCGAACGCCAGGTGGGGCAGTGGCTGATCGAGCATCCACGGGTCAATAAAGTCAGTTTCACCGGTTCGGTTCCGGCCGGTATCGCGATCGGCCAGGCGGCGA
This sequence comes from Serratia sp. GW822-FHT06E05, assembly GCF_058799445.1. Classification (NCBI taxonomy): domain Bacteria; kingdom Pseudomonadati; phylum Pseudomonadota; class Gammaproteobacteria; order Enterobacterales; family Yersiniaceae; genus Serratia; species Serratia sp. GW822-FHT06E05. Next base: position 345,854 of record NZ_JBXALM010000001.1, on the reverse strand, counting down.
TAAAAGCCGATTTGACCCGCATCACCCTGGAGTTGGGTGGAAAAAACCCGGCGGCGTTTCTTGCCGACGTCGATACCCAGCGGGCGGTGGACGGCATTATGCTCGCCGGGCTGGTGCATCAGGGGCAGGTCTGTTCCTCTGCCGAGCGGTTTTATATTCATGCGTCGCGCTTCGACGAGATTGTCGAGCAGGTTATCGCCCGGGTCGAGGCGCTGCAAATAGGTTCGCCGATGGACGAAGCCACGCAGTACGGTCCGTTGGCTAACCAGGCGCATTTTAACCGCATCAAGGCGATGTTTGATCAGGCGCACAGCCATGACCAGGTACTGAGTGGCGGTACGGTGCTGGACGGAGAGGGGTTCTATGTGACCCCGACGGTGATCCGCGCCACCGGTCAGGACGATCCGCTGATGCGTGAAGAAGCCTTCGCCGGCGTGCTGAGCTTTATGCCGTTTGAGGATGAAGAGCAACTCTTGCATTTGATGAATGATTCGTCCTATGGCCTGTCCGCCAGTATCTGGACCAATGACTTCAGCAAGGCGATGGATTTGATGCGGCGGATTGAGGCCGGGATGGTATGGGTAAATTCGCACACCATTATGGATCCGGCGGTGCCGTTCGGCGGGATGAAAGCCTCCGGTATTGGCCGCGAGTTCGGCAGCGCGTTTATCGAGTCCTATACCGAACTTAAATCCGTCATCATGTGCTACTGAATCCCACGGAAACGGGGCCACGGCCCCGGTAAGGAATCACAATGACCACATTGCCCCTCACCGAATACGATCCGCCATTTTCCATTACCCGCGCCAGCCATCTGGTGCTGACCTCGCGTGATCTGGCCGCCAGTGAGCTGTTTTACACCCAGGTGATCGGCATGGTGCTGACCCATCGGGAAGAGGACCGGCTCTATTTGCGCGGGCTGGAAGAGGCTTGCCACCACAGTCTGGTTATCAAGCTCAGCAAGGCGGAGCCCCAGTGCGAACGCGTTGGCCTGCGTGTTTTTCGTGAAAAAGATCTGGAGTTGGCCAAGCTGTTTTTGGACCAGCAAGGGTTGGAAAATTGTTGGGCCGAAGTGCCGTTTCAGGGGCGTACTCTGCATTTCACCGATCCGACTGGTACGCTGATCGAACTGTGCGCCTCAATGCCCGTGGTGCCGCGCTTGCACCATCAGGTGCATCTGTACCGTGGCGGCAGCGCCCAGCGGCTGGATCACTTCCAGTTGCACACTCCCCACGTGCAGCGGGCAGCCGAATTTTACATGACGAAGCTGGGATTCCGTGCGACAGACATCTATTTCAATGAGGGTGGAATGGGGGCCGCATTCTTACAACGCAAAGGCAATACGCAGGATCTGGTGTACTTGCATGGCCCCGGCCCGCGTCTGCATCACTTCGGTTATACCATCCCCGATTCGCAAGAGATCCTGCGCGCCTGCGACACTGCCGGCAATCTGGGCTTCGGCAGCAGCATTGAACGCGGGCCGGGCAGGCACGGCATGGGCCATGTCCTCTATGTTTATCTGCGGGATCCGGACGGGCATCGTATCGAGCTGCACAACACCCCTTATCAGATAATCGATATTGAGCTGGAAACCAATATTCTTGCACCCGATCAACGCCAGCAGTTACTGCCCTGGGGGCTGCCGCCGCAGCGCAAATGGGTCACCGAAGCCAGTGCCTTTGCCAACACGCCGGTAGAACCGACCACCGAGGGCTATCCGCTGGTGCTGGAAGAGTACTTATCCCGCCAATAGGGCTTGATGCCTGAACCATGCCAGGGCAACCCTTGGATAACCTTGTGCCCGGAAACTCTCCGGGCAATAACATCGGCCTTTACTTCCGTTTTTTTTCAACCAATATGGTCCGGCTGAAATGACAGTCGGAGCCGCCATGACTCCGTTTATCCACAACGTCGTGGTTGTGGCACAAAGCATCGATACGGATATCCCGCCACGATGCCGAATGACGAACTGGAGAGGTTATGGCTAATCCCTATCGCGAACTTCTGACCACGCCCGGCGTCGGGGGGTTAGTGATTGCGAGCTCGGTTGCCCGTTTACCGCAGGCGATGATCGGCATCGGTATTATCACCATGTTGGTACAGCAGAGCGGTCACTATTGGTTGGCTGGTGCGGTAGCCGGTATATTTACGCTGGCGAACGCGCTCATGGGTCCGCAGGTATCGAAGCTGGTTGATCGGCGAGGCCAGAACAGGGTGCTTCCATGGGTCACCGCGTTTAGCATTACCATGCTGCTGGCGTTGATAACCGCTGCGCATATGCGTGCCCCAGTCCCGTTGCTGTGTATTCTCGCCATGCTGGCCGGCACTATGCCAAGCATGCCGGCAATGATAAGAGCGAGATGGACACAGCTTTTCCGGGGCAAGCCGCAACTCCACACCGCCTTCTCGCTGGATACGGTGCTGACAGAGCTGACCTTCGTTATTGGCCCCCCTTTATCTATTGGCTTGAGCACCGGTATCGCCGCCGAAGCCGGGCCCCTCGCCGCGATAGTGTTGCTGGTGATTGGCGTCACGGCTTTTCTTCTGCAACGACAGACGGCGCCCAAAATCATCAAAAACACGACTGAACACCGCGGCTCGACCCTGCGTATCCCGGGCCTCGGCACCATCGTGCTGGCACTTTTAGCCATGGGGGTGATTGGCGGATCTATCGATGTGGCGGTAGTCGCTTTCGCCAACGCACAAGGGTGGCCGACGGCCGCCAGTTTGATTCTTGCTGCCTACGCGCTCGGTTCCATGGTTGCCGGTCTGGCTTTTGGCGCGATCAGAGTTAGCTTGCCGATAGAGCGTCAGTTCTTTATTGGGGTGCTGCTAACGGCGGCAACGTCGGTGTTGCCGCTCCTGTCTGCGGACGTTTACATTCTGATGGCGACCATTTTCGTCGCCGGTATGTCCTTTGCACCCACCATGGTTGTCGTGATGAACCTTGGCACTATCCTGGTACCGCCGTCCAGGCTCACCGAAGGGCTGACATGGATGACCACCGGCATCAGCATTGGCGTGGCGCTGGGTGCCGCGCTGGCGGGGCTGGTCATCGACGCTTATGGCGCACGCGCAGGCTTCGGCATCGCCATTGCTGCAGGCGTTGTGATGACGATTATCGTGCTTCTCGGTCGACGCACGCTCCACGCTGCCTCGATGCCCCAGGGGGGAGCAACCTGCTCTTAATGCGGCGGCAGCCAGGGATGACCGGGCTGCCGTAAGCGGACTAGACGCTTAACGAGTCATAATTTTTGCGGCGGTAATTGAGCGCGGACAGGATCCACAGCACCACAAACAGCACGATAGCGGCGTATCCGACGCTGCCCAGGTTGTCATTGAGCACCTCAACACCCCGCCACAGCCCGCCCTGTAGCCCCAGCTTATCGGCCAGCAGCCCCAGGCCTTCCAGCCCGCCGATCACCACAGCGATAACCACGCTGGTGGCGGTGATGGTCATGTTGTAATACAGCTTGCGAATCGGTTTATTGAACGCCCAACCGTAAGCGCCAACCATCACAAAATTATCCAGTGAGTCAATCAACGCCATGCCGCTGGCAAACAGCAGCGGGAACACCATGATTGACCAGACCGACATGCCGGATGTAGCACCGGTCGCGGAGATCCCGAGCAGGCCCACTTCGGTAGCCGTATCAAAGCCCAAGCCAAATAAAAAGCCGACTAAATACATATGCCAGCTTTTATTCACCAGATTAAAAGCAAAGCGGTACAGCCGCGTCATTACGCCGCCGCTGCCGCTCACCAGCAGGACTACGTCCTGTTCGACCAGGGTTTCACCGCGCTTCACCCGACGGAAAATGCGGTAAACGTCGCGGAAGATCAGCCAGTTCAACAATGCCATCACCAGTAAGAACAGCGAGGAGATCAGCGTGCCCAAAGTGGCGCCATACTGATGCAACCAGCCGATGCGATCGCCAAATGCCAATGAGGTGGCGGCAATCGCGATGCAGGCCAGTACCACAATGCTGGAATGCCCCAGAGAGAAGAAGGCCCCGACGGAAACCGGGCGTTGGCCTTGTTGCATCAATTTGCGGGTGACGTTATCGATGGCGGCGATGTGGTCGGCATCCACCGCATGGCGCAGTCCGTAACCGTAAGCCAGCAGCGCGGCGGCAATCAGTGCCGGGTGATGATGAAAGGCAGCAAAGGCCGCCCCCCATGCCAGCAGGTTTAGCGCCACTAACGTCAACAACAGCCAAAAGGCGCGGGTATGGGTATGGAAAAACTCGCGGTTTAACATGTTACATCCTGTTGGGTTTTGAACGGGAGACGAGTCAAGGGGATACGCTGCGCGCAGGCGACCAATGCCTGACCGAATGCCAACCCTCCATCGCCCGCCGGCAGCCGTTGTGGCAGCAGCACGTGCAGCGGGGCCAGATGATGCTGCAGCCGTTGGCGTAACAGGCGGTTGTGCAGTACGCCACCGCTTAACGCCACGTGCCGGAGGTTATGCTCTGCGGCAAAATGTTTGGCCAGGCCGGCAAATCCCTGCGCCAGGGCATCATGAAACGCCCAGGCCCGTTGAGCGGCCGGCGCTTGCCAGGCCAGCCACTGCCGCCAGAACACGCCTAAATCGAGCTGTGCTGCGCAACGTGGCAACGTCACCGGGTGAGAGCAAGAGCCACTTTGGTGGGCCAGCGCCTCAAAAATACTGGCGGCTTCGCCTTCCCAACTTTGTCGTTCGGGCGCACATCCCAGCGCGGCGGCGGCCGCGTCAAACAGACGGCCACAGGAGGAGGCGAGCGGCGCATTGATGCCGGCGTTAATGGCTTGGAGCAGGGGGCGCCAGGCGCGCGTCAATAGCCGTTCGGCCTGTGGGCTGTTTTGCCAGTCAGGCACGAAGCGTGCAAAATGCGCCAACTGATTGCGCCAGGGTTGTTGCGCGGCCAGATCGCCGCCGGGCAGTGCCACCGCAGGCAATCCCCCCAGATGACGACAGCGGCGGTAATCGACCCACAGGCATTCGCCGCCCCACAGCGCGCCGTCCTGTCCGTACCCCAGCCCATCCAGCGCCAGGCCGATAACCGCTCCGCCTTCCAGTGGCCAATGGTGTTCGGCCAGGCACGCGGCCAAATGCGCATGATGGTGCAGCACCGGGGTCACCGGCAGCCTCTGTCGGGCGGCCCATTGGTGGCTGACGTAACCCGGATGAGCGTCGCTGGCTAAGCGGTGTGGCTGGCAATGGTACAACGCCATAAAATGCGCCATGGCCTGCTGCCACTGTTGCTGAATATCCTCCTGTTGCAGGTCGCCAAAATGTGAACTGAGTACGGCTTTATTTCCCTGCAGCAGGCAAAAGGTATTTTTGCGATCCCCGCCCACGGCCAATAGCGGAGGCTGTGAAGGGAAGCCCGGAGGCAATGGCAGGGCATCAGGAACAAATCCGCGCGCCCGACGTAGCATTTCATGGCCTTCAGGCAGCAGACGCACCAGCGAATCATCGGCGCGCTGCAAGATTTCGCGATCGTGCAGCAACCACAGGTCGGCAATGCCGGCCAAATCAGCCAAAGCCTGGCTATTGGTTAATGCCGGAGCTCGGCCGGTGGCATTGCCGGAGGTCATCACCAGGGGCCGTTGTATCTCCTGCATCAGTAAATGGTGAAGGGGATTGGCGGGTAACATCAGGCCCACTTCGTTCAACTGCGGGGCGATAGCCTCAGACAGCGGCGAGTGGGACGAGTGGGGCACCAGCACGATAGGCGCTGCAGCGGACGCCAGCAAAGCCTGTGTGTGCGCCAGATCAATGCCACGGGTGCAGCGAGTCAGCCAGTCGATATTCGGCAGCATCACTGCCAGAGGTTTGCCGGGGCGCCGTTTGCGAAGCCGCAGACGTTCTACGGCCTCCGTCTGGGTAGCATCGCAAGCCAGGTGAAAACCGCCCAGCCCTTTGATGGCCACAATCTGCCCGGCAGCTAATGCGGCTACCGCCTGCTGCAGGGCTTCTTCCCCCTGATGCTGAGGTTGTCCCTCAACGGTGAAACTGAACAACTGAGGGCCGCAGTCGCTACAGGCGACCGGTTGGGCATGAAAGCGCCGGTCGTGCGCCGAACGGTACTCTTGGGCGCAGGGCGAACAGAGCGGGAACGGTGCCATGCTGGTTGCCGGGCGATCGTAAGGCATAGCACGAATAATGGTGAAGCGTGGGCCGCAGTGCGTGCAGTTGATAAAAGGGTAGCGATAGCGCCGATCCTGCGGATCGTTCATTTCCTGCAGACATTTTGGGCAGGTCGCGGCATCGGGAACAATCTGGGTCGTCATAGCACCGCGTTGGCTGGCGCGGATGCGAAAATCATCGGGCTTTTTCAGCCAGGTAAAGGGCCGTTGCTGAATGTTGTCGATCTGCGCCAACGGTGGCGCCTGCTGGCACAACAGATGCAGCAACAGCTCAAGGTCGACGGGATTCACCAGCCGAATCTCCACCCCGGCGCTGTCGTTCCAGACTTCGCCACGTAGATTGAGCTGGTTGGCCAGTTGCCAGACAAAAGGCCGAAAGCCGACGCCCTGTACTTTGCCGCTGATACGCAGCAGCAGCCCGGGATAGGACATGGTTTATTATCCTCTTTGGGTTTTTATAAATTATCAGGAGGCACAACCCTGCGTAGCCTCCTGTCAATTTATTCCCTGGTATTCCCTAAATAATTGGAGTTGCATCAAGGCGGCAAGAGCGGGGATCCCCAGGAGCTTACTTAAGTAAGTGACTGGGGTGAGCGCTTGCCGCCAACACAGAGGCAGCTTCAAGTATGACGGGATTACATCACGTCTTCTGCGGCGCGGCGCAGGCGAGCTTTCATATCACTGTAGCTTTGCTGCGCATAGTTCTCCGCCCAGTGCTGGTCGGTAATCGCCGCCAGTTTTACCGCACAGTATTTGGTTTCCGGCGTTTTGGAGATCGGATCCAGGTTTTCCTGCGTCAGTTCGTTACAGGCGCCAATCCACCACTGGTAGGTCATATACACCGCACCCAGGTTAATACGCTCGTTATAGTTGGCTCGACTGATCACTTTGCCGCGACGAGAGGCAACCCACACCAGTTGCTGGTCGGCAATGCCCAACGCGGCGGCATCCTGAGGGTTGATCTGCACGAAGCCGGGCTCATCCGCCAGCGTTTGCAAGGCGGCACAGTTGCCGGTCATCGAACGGCAGGAGTAATGCCCAACCTCACGCACGGTACAGAGCACCAGTGGGTAATCTGCATCCGGGATCTCGGCCGGCGCACGCCAGGTGGTGGCGAACAGTTGCCCTTTACCGGACGGCGTTGTGAACTGGTTACCCTGATACAGGTACGGCGTCCCCTGGCTTTCCAGCGAAGTGCAAGGCCATTGCACATGACCGAGCTCGCCCATTTTTTCGTAAGTGGCGCCGTAAAACAGCGGGCAGAGTTCGCGCATTTCGTCCCAGATCTGCTGGTTATCCTCATAGTGCATCGGATAGCCCATTTCGCTGGCCAACAGGCTGATGATTTCCCAGTCGCGCTTGACGTTGTACTGCGGCTCAATGGCTTTTTCGAAACGCTGGAACCCGCGATCGGCGCAGGAGAAGACGCCGCCATGTTCGCCCCAGGAGGTGGCAGGCAAGATCACATCCGCCTGTTCGGCGGTTTTGGTCATAAAGATGTCTTGCACCACCACAAATTCCAGCGCTTCGAACGCGCTGCGCACCAGGCTCAGATCGGCCTCGGTCTGCAAGGGATCTTCCCCCATGATGTAGTAGGCTTTCACTTTGCCTTCATGCACCAGGTGCGGGATTTCGGTGATGCGATAGCCGACGTTGGGATCCATTTTTGTGGCGTCGATTCCCCAGGCTGCGGCGAATTTGGCGCGCACGGCCGCATCGGTAACCGCTTGATAGCCAGGGAATTCATTGGGCAGCACACCCATATCGCAGGCACCCTGTACGTTGTTCTGCCCGCGTACCGGGCCGACACCCACGTTGGCGCGACCCAAATTGCCGGTGAGCAGCGCCAAACTGGCGAGGCCTTTGACCACGTCAACCGCCTGGCCGAATTGGGTCACGCCCATGCCCCACATGATGGTGGCCGAAGGGGCGCTGGCATAGGTGCGCATGGCCTGGCGGATCTGCTGTGCGGTAACGCCGGTCAGGTGTTCCACCGCTTCTGGCGCATAATCCGCCAGTTGCTGCCGGTAGGCCTCGAATCCCTCGGTGTATTTGGCCACGTAATCGCGGTCATAAAGATTCTCTTCAATCAGCACGTAGGCGAACGCATTCACCAGCGCCATGTTGCAGCCGTTCTTGATCTGCAGATGCTGGTCGGCAATACGTGCAGTTTCTATCCGGCGCGGGTCGCACACGACGATCTGCGCGCCTTTCTCTTTAGCCTTAAGCACCCGGCGCGCCACGATGGGGTGCGAGTCGGCACAGTTGTAACCGATGATCAGCAGACACTTGGAGTTTTCGATATCGCCAATCGAGTTACTCATGGCACCGTTACCGAGCGTGGCCTGCAAACCCGCGACCGAAGGCCCGTGGCAGACGCGGGCACAGCAGTCGACGTTATTGGTGCCGATCACCGCGCGGGCGAACTTCTGCATCACATAGTTGGTTTCATTGCCGGTCCCGCGAGAGGAACCGGTGTGCATGATGGCGCTGGCACCGTGCTGGTCTTTAATCTGCTGCAGCCGCTGTGCGGTATAGCTGATCGCTTCATCCCAACTGACGGCCTCAAACTTGCCGCCTTTCTGCCGCCGAATCAGCGGCTGGCTCAGACGCGGGGTCAACAGTTTGGTGTCGTTCAGGAAGTCCCAGCCGTAATAGCCTTTCAGACACAGTTCACCCTGATTGGTCACGCCGTCAGCCGCCTCGGCGCGAATGATTTTGCCGTTATCGACCACCAGTTTCATTTTGCAGCCTGCACCGCAGTAAGGGCAGACGGTTGTGATTTTTTTCATCGGTTCAGTTCCTAAAACAGTGACGACATTGTGTCGAGCGCGGCGCGGCGGCGCTTCTCGGCGTTCATTTCCTGCAGCATGTTGCGATCGACGCAGTGCAACGCATTGGTTGGGCAGGTTTCCATGCAGGCCGGGCCGCTGTCGCGACCGATACACAGGTCACATTTATGGGCTTCGGCTTTCTCGGTGGTGGCGCTCATCATGGCGCCATTCTGGCGGACCACCGGACGGGTGATCACTTCCATGGCGCCGTAGGGACAGGCCACGACGCAGGTTTTGCAGCCGATGCAGCGTTCCTGCATCACCAGGACCATGCCGTTGGTGCGGCTGATGGCACCGTTAGGACAGACGTTGGAGCAGGGGGCGTCCTCGCACTGGCGGCAAAGCACGGCGGTGCTGACGTTGACGCCTTTAATCACATGCAGGCGCGGGGCAAAGCTGGTGGCGTTCAACGCCGAAATATCCTGGCTTTCGCTGTGCGCCATCACGCAGGCAATTTCACAGGTACGGCAGCCGATGCATTTTTTGGGATCGGCGATGATAAACCGGTTCATCAATAACTCCTGGGTTACCCTTCATCCGGGTATGGCAAAAGAGAGGTCGTGGCTCTGGTTAGGCATAAAACATGCCAATATTGAAAATGCTTAAAAAGCAGAGGGTTATCTTTTTATGGCCCCGGGGTCGACAGCAGGTCGACAGAAATGACGATGCCGCGTCAGACATTCGTCACCTCCAGCTGCGGATAACCACCATTATCTGCCCAGTGAAACAAGCGTTGATGGATCACCGTCACCGCCTGTTTCACCGCCGCGCTGATCGGGCAATAAAACGCCACCACTTCGGGCTGAATGCCGATAAAGGTAATTTCCGCTATGTCTTCGCGCAGTTGGTCGATCAGAAAGTTAAGCGGCAGGTTATGCGTCGTCATGATGAACATGGCGGCAATGTCTTTTTCGTCGATCACCCGTGTTTCACCCGGCGCGAGCCCCATGTCGGTGGCGTCGACGATCACCAGGCGATCTGGGCGTAGCTCGCGGAGATGTCCGATGTCATTTTCCGGTGCCGCGCCGCCGTCAATCACCTGCCAACCCGCGGGGGGATGACCGGCACAGAGTTCAGCCAGCAGCGGCCCGGCACCGTCATCTCCCATCATGCAGTTGCCCACACACAATAAAACGTCAGTCATCATGCCTCCGGACCATCAGGTAAATGGCGGGTTCGTTTTCAATCGATTGAAGCAGGGCGATCAGCTGTTGGCTCCAGCTTTGCTGTTCAGTGTTCATACGCGGCGCCGCGTGGCTCAACGCCGTGGCCAACAGGTGGGTATGGCTGTTGTCGATACAGATTTCGCCAAACCGATCGACCCCTTCCAGTTTGCGCCGTGCGGTGCTGCCCGCAGGCAACTGCGCTATCCAGGCACGAAACCCCGCCAGCGGGCAGCTGAGTTTGGCTTCCAGGCAGTCGATCACCCCCAGATGATGGCCGATCGCCAGGCTGTAATAGATCACCTCCTGGGCCTTCGGCGGGGCCTTTTTCTCCTGCACAAACTTGCGGCTAAGGGAGTAAAACACCACCTGCCCTTGGGAATCGGTCATAGCCGCAGCTCCCCACGCAGCACCCGTTGATAAATGCCCTGCAGGTTGCCGACAATTTCATTCAGGCGCAGGTCATCTTGCTGGTGCAGATAAGCGGCGATGCGCTGTTCGACCGGTTCTGGTGTCTCTGCTGCCAGCAGTTGCATGAACTGGTCGGCGATTTGGCGACCGTAGCGGTAACCGGCCATACGCCGGGCTTCGCGATCCAGCAGCACTCGCAGCGGCTGGGGCAGTTGCGGGTGCAACAGGCGCGTAGCTTCACCGTCGGTTTCATCATGCTGGTGGCCTTTGATTTTCTGATCCAGCAGGCCCAGTGCCATGGCGAAACCGTAAATGGTCGCCGCCGGCGTCGGCGGGCAGCCGGGAATATAGACATCGACCGGAACGATGCGATCGGTACCGCCCCACACGCAGTAAAGATCGTGGAAGATACCGCCGCTGTTGCCACAGGCACCGTAAGAGATGCTGATTTTAGGATCGGGTGAGGCCTGCCAGGCGCGGATCGCCGGAATGCGCATGGCACGGGTCACTGCACCGGTGAACAACAAAATATCGGCATGTCTGGGGGAAGGAACCACTTTGATGCCGAAACGTTCCGCGTCGAACAGCGGTGAAATGGCAGCGAAAATCTCAATTTCGCAGCCATTACAGCCGCCGCAGTCCACCCGATAGACATAGGCCGAGCGGCGGATATCCTGCAGCAGGGTGGTTTTCAGCTTGGCGATGCTGTCATCGAGGGTGATTGGCACCGGCAGGCCATTTTCATCACGTGGTCCAATCAATGGCGAATTCATGAGATGACCTCCCGGGTCAAATGGCGGCCGATATCAATGCGATCGGCCTGGGTCAGATTCTGCTGCTGTTTGCAGGCCGGGCAGGTTTCAAACTGCGCACGGCGGGTTGCCGCCTCCGAGCTGCTCAACCCGAGCAACGCCATCGCATAATCAATTTCCTTTTGCGCCGCATAGGGTTTGCCGCACTGTCGGCAATGACAAATGGCGAAGTCGGCTTGTTCGTACAGATCCTCTTTACGCCACACTGCCAGTTCGAACTGCTGCGAAAGCCGAATGGCGGCGGTTGGGCACACTTCCTCGCAGCGGGCGCAAAAGATGCAGCGCCCAAGAAACAGCTGCCAGCGCAAGGTGCCGCTGTTGAGATCGGGGGTCATGCTCAACGCGTTGGACGGACAGGCGTTGGCACAGGCACCACAGGCTATGCACTGCTGTGGGCTGTATTCGGGCTTGCCGCGAAAGTTCGGATCAATGGCCAACGGCTGGGCCGGATAGGCGACAGTGGCCGGGCCGGTCTTCAGCACTTTTTTAATCAGTTTCAGCATGATGGGCTCCGGTTAGAACGGCTTGTTTTTCCGCTCGATGCCGTAACGTTCGATCTCTTTGTACGGCACGATGATGGACTGGCGCTTGCGTACGTCGACGATGGTCATGCGATCGGTGCAGGAGTAGCAGGGATCGAGACTGCCGATAATCAGCGGGGCGTCGGATACCGTATTGCCGCGCAACATGTAACGCAGGGTGGGCCAATTGGCATAGGTGGCGGCACGGCAGCGCCAACGGAACAGTTTCTGGTTGTCGCCGGTCATGCTCCAGTGGATATCATCGCCGCGCGGCGCTTCGGCAAAGCCCAGGGCGAAGCGGTGCGGTATATAGGTGAAGCCGTCCACCGCCAGCGGTCCGCCCGGCAAGCTTTGCAAACCGAACTCGATGATGCCGAGCGAGTTGAACACTTCGTGAATGCGCACCTTGAGGCGGGAATAGACGTCGCAGCCGCTTTCCACGCATAACTCCACCGGCAGTTTGGCGTAGCCGGCAAACGGATGGTCGATGCGGGTATCGCGACGGTGGCCGCTGCCGCGGATCATCGGCCCCACGTTGCTGTAATCGCGGGCCACCTGGGGATCGAGACGCCCAACCCCGACGCTGCGTTGTTCTGTGTTGGGCGTACTGAGCAAGATATCGACCAAATCCACCAGTTCGCTGCGCATTTGCGCGGCCAGCTTCAGGGTTTGCAGCATGTCCTCTTTCAAAATATCTCGACGGATACCGCCAATCAGGTTCAAACCATAGGTTTTGCGCGCGCCGGTCAGTATTTCTGCCATCTTCATCGACTGCTCGCGTACGCGGAAGAACTGCATAAAACCGGAATCGAAGCCGACGAAATGGCAGGCCAGACCAAGATTCAACAGGTGGCTGTGCAGGCGTTCCACCTCCAGCAGGATCGAGCGGATCATCTGGGCGCGTTCCGGCACCTGAATGCCCATCGCATTTTCGACCGAGCTGGTGTAGGCCACGCTGTGGGTAAAGCCGCAAATGCCGCACACCCGATCCGACAGAAAGGTGACTTCGTTATAGCCCATACGGGTTTCGGCCAGTTTTTCCATCCCGCGGTGCACGTAGAACAAGCGGTAGTCGGCGTCGATGATGTCTTCTCCATCGACAAACAGGCGAAAGTGCCCGGGTTCGTCCGAGGTGATGTGCAACGGGCCAATCGGCACCACATTGGCTTTGGCTCCGGCCAGGCTCTCGAACGGATAGGTTTCCACATCGGTGGTGGGCGCGGGGCGTTGACGATAGTCCATCGCGTCTTTGCGTAGCGGGTAAAGATCGTCCGGCCAGTCGTCAGGCAGCACCAGCCGCCGCTCATCCGGCAATCCCACCGGGCGCAGACCGTACATGTCACGCACTTCGCGTTCGCCCCAAACGGCGGCGGGCACGCGCGGCGTGACGGAAGGGAACTCCAGCGTTTGGGCATCCACTTCTGCGCGCACCGTGATCCAGCATTTGGTGCCTTGCTCCATCGACAGAACGTAATACAGCGTGTAATGGCCGCACAGCGTGCGCTCGTCGTTGCCAAACAGCACCGACAACCAACCGCCTTGCTGGTAATACAGCCATTCCACCACGTCCGGCAGCGCGTTGAGCTTAACGGTGACCGTCAGCTGATCGGCAGTTTGCCATTCGGCTGCCAGCATGGCCGCAGGGAATTGTTGCTGCAACGCCGCCAGATAGTGCTGGCCTTGATGTTCGTTAGTCATTATTGATTGCCTTTGTCATTATTCAGCCGACGACCAGCCAGGAAACCAGCGCCAGAAAAGCCAGTCCAAAACCGGCCCAGGTGGTACGGGCCGTTTTCAGGAAGCGCAAACGCGCCACGCTATTTTCGATAATCGCGATCAGCGTCAGCGCGCACAGCAGCTTGAGCAGTGCCAGGACCAGCGCCGCCGACAGGTGAAGGACGGTAAATTGTGCCGCTTGCCCCCAGGGCAGAAACACGCCGAGGAACAACTGCAGCACCACCAATTGTTTGAGGCTGATGCCCCATTTCAAAATGCCGAGCTCGGCACCGGAATATTCCGTCAGTGGCCCTTCCTGCAGCTCTTGCTCGGCCTCCGCCAGGTCAAAAGGCAGTTTGCCCATCTCGATATAGGTGGCGAACGCACAGGCAAGGGCGGCCAACAGCAGCGGCAACCAAGCGGGGTGTGGCAACGTCAGCAGGCTCTGCACCATGGCGCTCAACTGAGTTGAACCGGCCACCAGGGCGGTCACCCACAGCCCCAATAGCAGGATGGGTTCGACCAGAATGCCCAACACTGCTTCGCGGCTGGCGCCGATGGCGGTAAAGGGACTGCCGGTGTCCAGACCGGCAATGGCGAAAACAAAGCGCACCACGGCGAACAGATAGATCAGGGTGATCACATCACCGATGGCAGGCAGCGGCGAGGCGACAGTCAACATGGGTAACGCACAGGCGATGGCCAGCAGGGTGCCGGTCAGCAAGTACGGCATGGCATGAAAGGCCAGACCGGAAGCCGCCGGTGCCACGTTCTGACGCTTCAACAATTTGGCGATATCGCGGTATTCCTGCAGCACTCCGGGGCCGCGACGGTTATGCATCCGCGCGCGCAGCACGCGGCTGACACCGGCAAACAGTGGGGCGACGGCCAGTAACAGCAAGGCCTGCGCCAGACCGAGTAACACATTGGGATAGGTCATTGTCATCTCCTCAGGCAAAAGCCACCACCAACAGCACCGCAAGCTCCACTGCGGCCAGGCCGCGGCAGAAGGCAACGAAGGCGTTACAATGTAACGGGTTGAACAAGGATTCCGGCAGCCAACGGCGCAGTTGATAGAGCGGGGCGAACATCACCCGAAGCGGTTGGGCAAAACCGGTGGCGGTGATCACCATCGCCTCCTCATGACCATATCCGCAGGTCCAGGCGCTACCCTGTACCCGGCGAGGTTGACGACGGGTCTGATAACGTGCAGCAATCAATAGCGGCAGCAGCGGCATTGCCAGCAACAAAATGGCGATCAACGGGGTAGAAACCAAAGTGTCGGACACGGAGAGGGATTGTTCGGCCGTCATGCCGATCAGCCGGGCAAACAGCGGGATGACCCAGGGCGCACCCAGGCCGCAAACCAGACACAGCAACGCGGGCAGCGCATGGCTCAGCGTCAGGCACAAGTTAGCCTGCACGGCCTGGGCCGCAGCAGCGCAGCGCGGGGCTCCCAGACAGGCGACGCCAAACACCTTGCTGACGCACATCACTGCCAGCGCACCAGTCAGGGCCAGCGCAGCCGCCAGCAACGGCCCGAACAGATGGCCAATAAAGCCAGGGGCCGCACTGAAATGGAACAGTCCCTGATAGATCAGCCATTCACTAGCGAAACCGTTCAATGGCGGCAGTGCGGCCATGGCCACCAGGCCGATCAGCAGAGAAATGGCGGTCCAGGGCATCAGCCGTGCCAGCCCGCCCATTTTCTCCATGTCCTTCAGCCCGGTTTGTTGTTCAATGGTGCCCGCCGCCAACAGCAATGCGCTTTTGAACAGGCTGTGGTTCAACAAATGGAACAGGCCGCCGATCAGGGCGAACGCCGTCAGTAATGGCTGTTGCAGCGCCATACCAACCATGGCACCGCCAATGCCCAGCAGGATGATGCCGATATTCTCCAGCGTGTGGTAAGCCAGCAAGCGCCGCAGATCGTGCTCCATCAGCGCATACAACCCGCCAAAAAATGCGGTGCCGGCGGCCAGCAGCAGGACCAGCAATCCCCACCACAGCGGGGGCGTACCCAGCAGATCCAGTCCTATCTTCAGGATCCCCAGCAGGCCGACCTTCATCAGTGCGCCGGAAAACAACGTGGCGGCAGAGGCCGGCGCGCTGCTGTGGGACTGAGGCACCCAGGCATGCAGCGGCATCACCCCGGCAAAAATGCCAAACCCGGCCAACGCCAGCAGGAAGACGCCGTTACGCAGTGCATCCGGTAATGGCGTAGCGCGGATCACGCTGAATTGCAGGCTGTGGCTGTGGGTATAAATCAGTGCGAAAGCGATAACCAACAGCAGGGTGCCCAGGCGCATCAGCAAAAACTGGCTGTGCCCGGCCCGCAGACTTTTCGCGTTCGGGGCGAGGACAATCAAGAAATAGCCGCACAGCGCCGCCAGTTCTAACAGCAACAGCAAGGCCAGTGCATTATCGGCGATCGCGGCGGCGCTGAGTGCTGCCAGCATCAGATTGATCAGCCCGCCCAACCGACCACCTGCACTGGCGTTCAGCTTCGCGACGCTTCCGATGTGATACAGCGCGGCACAGATCCCACACAAAGCCATCACCAGCAATAACAACGCATTAATACCGCTGATTTCCACCGCATAACTCAACCAGGGCAAACGGGTGCTGTGCAGCGGTGCGAACAGCAGTTGTCCGGCGGCCAACAAGGTGGCGATGGCACACAGCAAGGTGCCGCCACCCAGCAAGGCATTGACACGCGGCCAGGGGGCCAGCAGCCAGCTCAGCAACGCGAACAGGAGATACCCGACGAATGCCAGAGTCAGCAACGACAATGGGTCGGGCGCAATGGGGTAAAACATCAATTCGGCTCCTTGCGGGATTCTGGGGCGGTAGCTAACGGCAGCTCGGCGCTGAGCGCCTGCATGGCGTTGCGCCTTTTCTGTTCGCTGGCGTTACGCACGTCGTGGTCGCTGACCAAGCGAATGGCCTGGGTAGGACAGGTGCGGATACAGGCCGGGCCTAAGGGGGTGAAAGCGCAAAGGTCGCACTTGACCGCCACGGCGCGGACACCGGGCACGCAATCCAGGAAGGCGCCAATCGGCCGCGGCGCTTTAGCGGCAGGCAGGGCCAGCGGTGTGTTGCAGTCTGAGGGGATCGCTAACGGGGTGCTGCCGCCGAAGCCTATGGCGCCGAACGGGCAAGCAATACCGCAGAGTTTGCAACTGACGCACAGGCTCTCGTTCAGGACGATGGCATCATCCTGATGGCGAATGGCGTTTACCGGACAGACCTGCGCGCAGGGCGCATCCTCACATTGATGGCACATCACCGGTGCCGAATCGCGGGCGTTACGAATCACCTGCAAGCGGGGTAATGCCTGCAAACCCCGTTGCCGATGTTCTGCAGAACAACTGGCCATGCAGGTATTGCAGCCAATACACAATTTGGGGTCCGCAATAATAAAGCGGTTCATGCACACTCCTTGCTTCGTCATTTATGACGAAATCGTCAGTAAAAAATGACGTTTCGACAGTTTTCTGTCAGTGAGTAACGCCGACAGTCAGACGGACAGGGTTATTTTTTTCAGTGCGTCATGAATGGCGTGGCCGTCATGCAGCGAATCAAACAGGCATTGGTAAATAACGGCGATCTTATCCAGATAATGTTCAAATACCGCCGGCATATCGCGATTGTTTATTACACCGTCAATATTACCGTCTTCATCCAGCGAGGCATGGGCGAAGGGGGCGAAATTCTCCGCTTCATGCGGCGATGCCAAATTAATGCGATAGCAGATATCACGGCTGTAAAATCCCTCACTTAATTGAATGCTCACCGTGAAGTGGTTGAACAGTACAAAACGCAGATCGTCGTCCTGACCGTAAGTAAACTGATGATTAATCTTCTTTTTAGTGGTGGTAACCGCTTTGATTAAGGTGCTGTGGTAGGTTTGCCACTGCGCCATCAGGCGGTTGCTTTTGTTGGCGATATAATCGGCCTGGCTGGTTACTTCACTGATAGTACTCATTGTCGTCACTCAAAATTGATGGTCATTGTCGAATCGCTTCGGGTGAACGACTTAAAGCATAAAGCGTGCCAGTCTCTGGTGATTTTCATTATTTCCTTTTAATTCAATCATCAGGGTTAGAATTAATCTTTAAATTGGATTGGGGACCGCCAGCTAATTACTGTCGACGTCATGACACTCGACAAATATGCCAAATGGGTTTTGGCACCATATTTGCAACGCAAGGTGACGAAACGTTTTATCCCCCTGAGTGGAGGCCGGATGCACGAAATAACCTTGTGCCAACATGCGATGGAAATAATGCAGCAACAGGCTCGTCAACATCGTGCGAAACGTATTACCGCGGTGTGGTTCGAAATTGGCGCATTTTCCTGCGTGGAGGCGGAATCGCTGCGGTTCTGTTTTGACATGGTATGTCGCGACACCCTGGCCGAAGGCTGTGAGCTGCATCTGACTGAACAACGCGCCTTGTCCTGGTGTTATGACTGCCAGGCGGACGTCGAGCTGTTGATCCCGCAGGTTTTGGTCTGCCCGCACTGCGCCGGAAGAAACCTGCGGGTGCAGGCCGATGATGGATTGCAAATAAAACGTCTGGAAATTGAATAACTGAAAGGAGAAAGAACATGTGCAGCACTTGCGGTTGTGCCCATGGGGAAATGACGATTGAAGGGCAAGCAAAGGTACCGTTTCGCCCGCAGCGGCCTCTGCAGGGGGACCTGCATTATGGACTGGGATTGGCGGGCACTCATGCGCCTGGCATCAGCCAGCGGCGAATGCTGGAAATAGAAACCCGGGTGTTGGATAAAAACGATCGTCTGGCCGAACGCAATCGCCAGTATTTTGCCGAGCAACACATCCTGGCGTTGAATCTGGTTTCCAGCCCCGGTTCTGGCAAAACCACCTTGCTGACCGAAACCCTGCTGCGGCTGCGCGGGATGCGTGAGTGCGCGGTGGTGGAAGGAGACCAGCAAACCACCAACGATGCCGAACGTATCCGCGCCACCGGCGTGCCGGCGATCCAGGTCAATACCGGCAAAGGCTGTCATCTGGATGCGCAAATGGTTCACGAAGCCGCCCAGCGCCTGGAGCTCAAACCCTGCAGCCTGCTGTTTATCGAAAATGTCGGCAACCTGGTTTGCCCAGCCAGCTTCGATCTGGGGGAGCGGCACAAGGTGGCGGTGCTGTCGGTCACCGAAGGGGAAGACAAGCCCCTCAAGTACCCGCATATGTTCGCCGCCGCACGTCTGATGCTGCTGAACAAGGTCGATCTGCTGCCGTACTTGAAGTTTGATCTGGCCGCCTGTATCGCCAATGCCCGTCAGGTTAATCCCGACATCGAGATAATTACCCTTTCTGCGACTCAGGGGGAAGGGATGGATCAGTGGTTGGCCTGGCTGGAGCTGCAGCTATGTGCATAGGGATCCCCGGGCAGATCGTGGCGTTGGATCAACACCAGCCTCAGCACGCCTGGGCCGACGTCTGCGGCGTGCAGCGAGAAGTGAATATCGCATTGGTTTGCCGGGAGGGTGAACCCAAAGAAGCGATGCTGGGGTGTTGGGTATTGATTCACGTGGGCTTTGCGATGAGCCGCCTCGATCAACAAGAGGCCGAGGATATGCTGGCAGCACTGCAGGCGATGGGGGAAGTGGAACAGGACGTGGCGCTGTTTTTGGCGGGGGAGGATAACCATGGATTACGTAGATGAATTTCGCGATCCGCAGCGGGTAAAGAAACTGCTGCAACATATCTGGCACCGCGCCGCACAGTTGCCGTTTACCGCCGAACGACCGCTGCAAATCATGGAGGTGTGTGGTGGCCATACCCATGCGATATTCCGCTTTGGCCTGGATAAGCTGCTGCCGGCGCAAATCGAATTCATTCATGGCCCCGGCTGCCCGGTTTGCGTTTTACCTATGGGGCGCATCGACGCCTGCTGCGAAATCGCCGGGCACCCCGAAGTGATTTTTTGCACCTTCGGCGATGCGCTGCGGGTGCCAGGACAGCAGGGGTCTTTACTGCAGGCGCGCGAGCGCGGGGCCGACGTGCGCGTGGTCTACTCACCGCTGGATGCCCTGATGCTGGCGCGGCAAAATCCGCAACGGCAGGTGGTGTTCTTCGCGCTGGGTTTTGAAACCACCATGCCGGTCACGGCGATCACCCTGCAACAGGCGCGGCAGGAAGGCCTGGACAACTTCAGCGTATTTTGTCAGCACATCAGCCTGATCCCCACCTTGCGCAGCCTGCTGCAACAGCCGGATGTACGCATTGACGGTTTTCTGGCACCCGGCCACGTCAGCATGGTGATAGGCACCGAGCCCTATCATTTTATCAGCAGGCAATACCACAAACCCCTGGTGGTGACCGGCTTTGAGCCACTGGATATCTTGCAAGGGGTGCTGATGCTGGTCGAGCAGTTTCTTGGCCGACAAAGCCAAACCGAAAACCAATACCGGCGGGTGGTACCGGAACAGGGCAACCGGCTGGCACAGCAGGCGATGAGCGAAGTTTTTGTCCTGGGAGGCGGCAGCGAATGGCGCGGGCTGGGCACCATTGCCAACTCAGGCATTGCCCTAACGCCAGGCTACCAGGCTTTTGATGCCGAACGTCGTTTCCGTCCGCAGCGGCGGCAAGTGGCTGACGATCCGCGATCCCGCTGCGGAGACGTGCTCACCGGGCGATGCAAACCGCGCGACTGTCCGCTGTTTGGTCGCGGTTGTACGCCGCAAAACGCGTTTGGCGCGCTGATGGTCTCATCCGAAGGAGCCTGCGCCGCCTGGTACCAATATCGCCGTGAAACAGAGGAGACGCCGGCATGAATAACGTGATTACTATGGCTCATGGCAGCGGTGGTGCTGCCATGCAGCAATTGCTGGACGATCTTTTCCTGCCGGCCTTTGCCAACCCGCAGTTGGATCAGCGTGAAGATCAGGCCCGGTTGGATTTGGCCGAGTTAACGCAGCAGGGCGATCGGCTGGCGTTTACCACCGACAGTTACGTGATTGACCCGATTTTCTTTCCGGGCGGTGACATAGGCAAGCTGGCCATCTGCGGTACGGCCAACGATCTGGCGGTGAGCGGCGCGCTGCCGCGCTATCTTTCCTGCGGCTTTATTCTCGAAGAAGGCTTGCCGCTTCCCGAGTTACAACGCGTGGTCGCCTCGATGGCCGCCACCGCGCAGCAGGCCGGTATTCGCATTGCCACCGGGGATACCAAGGTAGTGCAGCGTGGCGCAGCCGACAAAGTATTTATCAATACCGCCGGTATCGGGGTGATCCCGTCCGGTCTGAACTGGGCGGCGCAAAATATCCGCGTCGGCGATGCCGTGATTGTCAGCGGTACCCTCGGGGATCACGGGGCAACTATTCTCAACCTGCGCGAAAAGTTGGGTATGTCTCTGGGCGTGATCAGCGACTGCGCGGTGTTAACGCCGTTAATTGAGCCATTGCGTGCCATTCACGGTGTGCGGGCGATGCGTGATGCGACCCGTGGCGGGGTGAATGCCATTTTGCATGAGTTCTCCCGTGCGGCCGGCGTGGGCATCGAGGTGCAAGAAAGCCTGTTGCCGATCGCCCCGGCAGTGCGTGGCATTTGTGAATTGCTGGGGTTGGACGCCATTAATTTTGCCAACGAGGGAAAACTGGTGGTCGTGGCCGCACCGCAAGCCGCACAGGACGTGCTCTGTGCCTTGCGTGCTCACCCATTGGGCGCGGATGCGGCGCTGATTGGTACAGTGACGGAGGGGCGACAGGTAAGGCTGCAGGGTGCTTATGGCATCAGCCGCCTGTTGGATTTGCCGCATGCCGAGCCTTTGCCGCGGATTTGTTGATCCCGTCGGGGGAGAACGTCGCGGCCCAGCGTTACACTTTGCGATGTGACTCACAAATCTTCATCGCGACTCAGGCAAGTGATAAACAATGTCGAATGCACAATTAGAAAAACAAGAACTACTGGAAATTACCCGCACGCTGCTGAGCCAGCGCAGTTTCACCGATCTGTTGCTGCAACTGCGTCAGATACTGCAACGCCTGCAATTGGCGGATCAGGTCACGCTGGTGCTGTTTGACCCTGACAGCGAACGGGTCAGCTTTTATGGCCTGGATGCGCATCGACAGCCGGTGAGCTATCAGGATGAGACCCTGCTGGCAAATGGCCCGGTAAGTCGGCTGCGACAAAGCCCGCTGCCACAGCGCTGGCAGAGCGATGATCTGCACGCGCGCTATCCGCAAATTGGAGCTCTGGCGCTGTATTTACCCTTTAATCAGTATTGCCTGATGCCGCTGCATGCAGGCGGTACCCTGATTGGCGGTTGTGAAGTGTTACGTTGTCACCCGGCGCCGTTCGCCGACGCCAGCCTGGTGCAGTTGCAGACACTGATGGAGTTGGTGGCATTGGCGGCAGAGCAGCTCCAGCTGCGGGAGGAGGCGGAACTCCGTCAACGGCAATTGCGCC
The DNA here is from genome assembly GCF_058799445.1 of Serratia sp. GW822-FHT06E05. NCBI lineage: Bacteria > Pseudomonadati > Pseudomonadota > Gammaproteobacteria > Enterobacterales > Yersiniaceae > Serratia > Serratia sp. GW822-FHT06E05. The sequence goes on along the minus strand of NZ_JBXALM010000001.1, from coordinate 323,825 downwards.
ATGAACGAGATGATTACCGCATTTTGGTCGACGTGACCAACGCGGTGCTGTCGAAACTCGATTTGGATGATTTGATCGGTGAGATCTCAAAGGAAATTCACCGTTTCTTCAAAATCGACGCGATCAGCATTGTGCTTTGCGTCGATAAAACCGAACAGGTCACCATTTATTCCACCCACTATTTGCAAGATGACGTGGTTGAGCGTCAGCAGTACAGCGTAGCGCTGGCGGGCACCTTGTCGGAACAGGTGATGCAAAGCGGTGAAATGCTGCTGTTGAATCTGAAGCATTCCGACCGGCTGGCGGCCTATGAGCGCCAGCTGTTCGATCTCTGGCATGAGCAAATTCAAACGCTGTGCGTGCTGCCGTTAGTTTTCGGCAACAAAACCCTGGGCGTACTCAAGCTGGCGCAATGTCAGCCGGACAACTTCAACGCTGCCAACCTGCGGGTGTTGCAGCAGATCGCCGAGCGTATCGCGATTGCGGTGGATAACGCGCTGGCCTATCAGGAAATTAACCGGCTCAAAGAGAGCCTGGTGCATGAGAACCTGTATCTGACCGAGCAGATTAACGGCAATAACCCGGACTTCGGCGAGATTGTCGGCCGCAGCGTGGTGATGTCCGCCGTGCTCAAACAGGTGGAAATGGTAGCGAAAAGCGACTGTTCGGTGCTGATCCTCGGCGAAACCGGCACCGGTAAAGAGCTGATAGCCCGAGCCATCCACAACCTCAGCGAACGACGCGATCAGCGCATGGTGAAAATGAACTGCGCAGTCATGCCGGCCGGGTTGCTGGAAAGCGATCTGTTTGGTCATGAAAAAGGGGCATTTACCGGGGCGACCAATCAACGAATGGGGCGTTTTGAACTGGCGGACAAGGGAACGCTGTTTCTGGATGAGGTAGGTGAAATTCCCGTAGAGCTGCAACCGAAACTGCTGCGGGTGCTGCAGGAGAGGGAGTTCGAGCGCGTTGGCGGTAACAAGGTGATTTCGGTGGACGTGCGCCTGATTGCCGCGACCAACCGGGATCTGCAACAGATGGTGGCCGACCGCGAGTTTCGCAGCGATCTCTTCTATCGGCTTAACGTCTTCCCGATCGTTATTCCGCCATTGCGTGAGAGGCCGGAAGACATCCCGCAGTTAGTGAAGTTTCTGACCTACAAAATTGCGCGCCGCATGAAACGTACCATCGACAGTATCCCGGCGGAAACCTTGCGCCTGCTGAGCCAAATGCCCTGGCCGGGAAACGTGCGCGAGCTTGAGAACGTCATCGAACGTGCGGTACTGCTGACGCGTGGTACGGTGCTGAACCTGCAACTGCCTGAGTTGCAATACCCGGTCCCTTCGATGGCGCTCCCGGTTCCCAAAGCGGAGCCCAGTCAGCCAGGGGAAGATGAGCGCCAGCAGATTATCAGGGTGCTGAAGGAAACCAACGGCGTGGTTGCCGGCCCACGCGGGGCCGCTCAGCGCCTGGGACTGAAACGCACCACGCTGCTTTCACGCATGAAGAAATGGGGGATTTTGGTTAAGTGAAGTGCCGTGTGGGCTAGGGGGCAGCTAATGAGGGATATCCCTCATTGCGGCTTTAGGCTGAGTTACCTAAGCTAAAGCTGCAATGCAAATCGCACATAAGGAGATCATCATGACTAACTTACCATCCGAAGATCGTAATCCTGCCCCTGATGCCGCTGAAGAAAATGCGTTCTTTCCGTCACCTTACTCTTTGAGTAAATACACGTCGGCAAAGACGGATTTTGACGGCGCCCACTATCCTGCGCCTTATAAAGGCGGCAAGTGGAAGGTGTTGATGATTGCGTCTCAGGAACGCTATCTGATGATGCAAAACGGAAAGTTTTTCTCTACCGGGAACCACCCTGTGGAGATGTTATTGCCCATGCACCACATGGATCTTGCCGGGTTCGAAATCGACGTTGCAACGCCATCCGGCGACCCGGTAAAGCTTGAGATGTGGGCATTCCCTGGTGAGGATGCGGCGGTCAAGGCCACCTATGAGAAATATCGCCGTCAGCTCAAGCAACCGAAAAAGCTGACTGAGGTAGTGAAGGATTTGGATGCGGGTAATTATATCGGTGTCTTTATCCCGGGCGGTCATGGGGTACTTAACGACATCCCCTTCAGCGAAGACGTGAAAAAAGCGCTGTTCTGGGCCCATGACAACGACCGTTACGTGATTTCACTGTGCCACGGGCCTGCCGGATTGTTGGCGGCGGGTTTGGGTGAGGACAAGGAAAACTTCTTGTATCGCGGTTACGAGATCTGTGTGTTCCCGGACTCGCTAGATACCGGCGCCAATATCGATATCGGTTATATTCCGGGCCCAATGCCCTGGCTGGTCGGTGAACGCCTTCGCGAACTGGGCGTCAAGATCCTCAACAGCGACATCACCGGGAAAGTCCACAAAGACCGTCGTTTGTTGACCGGCGACAGCCCGTTGGCCTCCAACAATCTGGGTAAGTTGGCCGCAGAGACATTGCTTGCCGACGTTGCGGCTCGATGAACGGCGTCAGTGACGCGACATAGGTTTAAGAACGGCGTTCTGTTTTGCCCTGGCATCTGCAAGGGTGAAATAAATCTGACGACGAAAAAACGATATTATTCAGAGGGGGAGTGATTAAGGCTCAACCCACGCCAGCAGGCGCGGGTTGAGCGGATTCAACAAGATTTATGACGTTGCGTCACCGATATCCATCGGCTTTTGTTTACGAAGCAGGTGCAGCAGCAATGATACGCGGCGCTCTGTCCGTTCCGGCGTGTCCGGTGGCAAGTTATAGCGCAGAGTGTAACGCTCGTTTTTTTCATTGAAGAAATCGATGACCAGTACGGGGACCGAAGCACCCACCACTTTTCGATAGTTCAATGAGATACCTGACAACCTTCTATTCATTGAAACATCCATTATTCATTACCCTACAGCCAGGGGACGACGGGTTGACATGGCGATGCGGCCGATGCCAAAACTGAGCGCCGCGCCCAACAGCAGGATCAGCAATGAACCCCATGCCGCGCGTGATACCTGTTTGGCCGCCACTTCCGCCGCTTCGCGGGCTTTTTGCTCGGCCTGCGCCTTCAGCTGGTCGACCTTTTGTACCGCCTGCTGATAAGCCTGGGCATAGTTGTCTACGATCTGGGTCGCTTCTGCACGGCTCTTGCCTGTACGGGCTGCGACGATATTCACCAGCGCATCCTTATCAGCCGCATTCAGGGTAGGTTCACCGGATTGCTTGACGCGTTCAAACCATTGCTTGAGCTCTGCAGCCGCCTGTGTTGGGTCAGTGGCTGCATCAGTAGCGGTTTGCTTACCATCCGCAGCGACGCTATCGCTCTTTTGTTCCAACTTGGACGGGTCCAGCTCAGCCTTGCCGCTTTGCTTGAGGGTGGTGGTTAACTGGTTTTCCAAATTACCCCAGTCCAGGCTGATGCCATTTTTGTCTAACTGCTGTTTGACGTTTTCGCCAATGCCCGGCGCTGCGGCGGCAATACCGTTGCCGGCCAAAGAGAGCCCCTTGCCGACGGCGCTACCGGCCAGACCGACCACGCCGCTCGCCACAGAAATCACCAGCCACGTCGTCAGTAATGTGGTCACTGCCCAGCTCAGCAGACCGTGCAAACCGCCACGGTTTGGCGAAGTTCTGCCGGCGACAAATGCACCAGCCGCCAGCGAGACCAGGGTAGTGACAAACAACCAGATCCCGGTGCCCGTGCCAAAGCCACTCAGAGGGTTGCCCTCATGCAACGGATCCACGGCCGAAGCGCCGATGGCCGTGCCCAGCACGCTCAGTATCAGATAGGTCACCAACGCCATGGCACTCCCGGCCAATACCGAACCCCATGAAACGTGAAACGCAAAGCGATTGGATTCATAGACAGTGGTCATTGTTATTCCTTATATTGACTAAACAAGTGGTTGTACGCACAGCACAGGGCCGCGCCGACAGAATCAGTCTGCCGCTTGGCACCACTGACCGTCCCGGTTCATTTGCACCGACAAAGCTAGTGCATTCACACCCCGCGAATGCACCTGTTACGCACTATGCTGTTGGGAACAGCGCCACTATCAGGCACTTCGATCGCCGTCAGGCGGCCAAGCCACTTCGTCTTTTGGAGAAAACATGAGTCAATCCATCCTTGCCAACGAAACTAACCGTAGCCAGCTACAGCAGATCATCTCAGGGTTGTCGGAAGGGGTGATCCTGGCCGAGGTCGACCAGACCATTCTGTGGGCTAACGAGGCAGCGCTGAGCATGCATGGGTTGAGCAAGTTGAGTGAGCTGGGTGCCAATGGCGGTGAATATGCGGAGCGCTTTGCCTTGCGTTATCGCAACAATCACCCTTTGACGCCGGAACAGTATCCGATTAACCGGGCTGCCAACGGCGAGACCTTCAGCGACGTACTGGTCGAAGTTCGGCCCGCCAGCGAATCGGAGTACCTGTGGGTTCACCGTTTACGCAGCCTGGTGATCACCGACAGCAAAGGGCAAGCCGAATTGCTGGTTTTGATCCTGAGTGATGCCACCGAGTGGGCCAGTGCCGAGCAGCGTTTTGAAAAGACGTTCAACGCCAACCCGGCACCGGCCGTGATCTGCAGCCTGAGCGACCTGCGCTACATAAAGGTCAACCAGGGGTTCCTCGATATGACGGGCTATACACGCGATCAGGTGATGGGCACTTCGGTGTATGCGCTGGACGTGCTGGAACAGGCGGAACGCAAGGAACAAGCGGTGCAATTGCTGAGCGAAGGGGCGACCATTCCACAGATGCAGGCCGAGCTGAAGCTGCCGACCGGCGGAACCAAGCTGGTGATCGTCGCCGGCCAGCCGCTGGACATCAATGAAGAAGATTGCATGCTGTTTACCTTTACCGACCTCGAACCCCGTCGCAAGGCGGAGTCGGCGCTGCGCGAGAGTGAAGAGCGGTTTGCGAAGTCCTTTCGTTTAAGTCCGGTGCCCACGCTGGTGTGCACGGCGGACAAGCAGCGGGTGCTGGACATCAATGAGGCCTTTATAAAAACCACCGGATACGCCGCCGAGGAGTTAATCGGCAAGACGGTCGAAGAGATCAATGTGATCGATGGGCAAGGGGAATGCCGGCGGTTATTTACCACGTTGGAAAAAAGCGGTAACGTCGAGAATCAAGACCTTAAAATACGCAAAAAGAGCAATGAAACCATCGACTGCGTGGCTTCAGCGGATGCCGTGAGCATTCAGGATGCCCGCTGTTATCTCCTGGTACTGATGGATATTACCGAACGCAAACGCTCTGAACTTGATCTGGTGGCTGCCATCGAGGAAGTCATGCAAGACGCTTCCTGGTTTAGCCAGACATTGCTCGAAAAACTGGCCAATGTGAAAAGTATCAATAAGCCTAACCTGGCGGGGTTTTCCTTCACCGATCTTACCGCCCGCGAGCGCGACGTATTGGGGTTGATTTGCGAGGGGCTGCCGGACAAAAAGATCGCCGCGCGCCTTAATCTTGCCCCGAATACGGTGCGTAATCATGTGGCGACGGTCTATTCCAAACTCGACGTCCATAGCCGCGCCGAAGCCATCGTCTGGGCCAGAGAGCGGGGGCTGTTTGCCGGTGAACGGTCGTCTAAAAATGGAAAGTAGGGTGCAAATGCACTGGCCAATCCCCTGCAAATTGACCTTATGAGCGGTTCATCAACGGCTTACTATCGTGAGACAAGGCAGGCATTTGCACTATGCAAACGTCGAAACAAACCTCACTCAGGAGTGCAGAATGAACAGCGATAAAATCAATGGCGTGATGGATAAAGTGGTAGGCAAGGCGCAGGAAGTGGCCGGTGATGTTACCGGCGATGAGCGTTTGCAGGCTGAGGGATCTACCCGCTACGTTGCCGGCGCACTACAAGAAAAATATGGCGATGCTGTTAGCTGCGTCAGCGATCTGGTCAAGAAGAAACCTCTCACTACGGTAGCGATTTTTGCCGGCGTGAGCCTGTTGGCAGGCCTGCTGCTACGCCGCCGCTGAGGCTGTGGATTGACTGATTACCGCAAATAAACCCCAGCCTGACTCGCCCGCATCCTGCGGGCGAATGCTTTCCCCGCACCGCTGCACATTGTATTTTGTGACAAAAAAGCCTTTTTTACTCCCCTTCGTTTTTTGCGTCTGAGCCATAGGTTCTATATATTTATTAACAGGCTCTGAATAAAGATGCGAATATCAGCCCGCATTGTGCATCAGTGGCCAGTATAATCAGTTTGCAAAGATGTTGACGGAACATGTGCTTTCGGGAGCAGAGTAAAGGTCAGTGAGGAACCTATTGCCTCTTGATGTTGCAACCGAGCAGACAACGACTCACAGGTTACGAGGAACTATCATGCATAAAAGAACACTGGCGTCATTGCACTACGATAAAATGCCTTACGATGGGGTGTATTACCATATTCTGAAACGCGAGGCACATGGGCACACGGCGCTGTTGAAACTTGATGCAGGCAGTCACCAGTCAGCCCGCCTGCATCCGGGCTGGGTCAAACTGATGGTCCTGTCCGGTGAGCTTAAGATCGGCGACCAAACCCTGCAGTCCCATGAAATGTTTATGATCCCGGCCAATACCGCCTATACCGTGGATGCTCTCACAGAGGTTTACTGTCTCGCGATTTCCGAACTGGATGGCGTGGAGTTGGCGCGCTAATTCTTGTTCTGTCAGCCTGCCGAACACTGAGCGCAGGCGATAATCCCACTCTATTTTTCAGACCTGTCTATCACGGGCCAACCTTGTTGGCCTGTCAGGCAGTGCCAATAAGGAGGGCGCTTTGAGCCATTCCACAGCGTTGTTAACCAAAATCCAGTCTCTGGAAACGATGTTGCATCAGCCACTGCTGCGAAACGACTCGGTTACGGTGGAAAAACTGCTGCATGATGATTTTGAAGAGATCGGCCGTTCGGGACAGCGCTACAACAAGGGGCATACCATTGCGGCATTGCAGGAAGAAACTGGCCAGGTGCCTATTTATGCCGAAAATTTCAAGCTGTCCACTATTGCCGAAGGAGTGGTGTTACTAACCTACAGAAGTTTTCAGCGCGGCGCCGACGGCAACGTGACCCGTAGTACTTTCCGCTCTTCAATCTGGCTGCGATCGTCGAGCGAGAACGATGACCATTGGCAGATGCGGTTCCATCAGGGAACGCCAACGGCAGAGTGAATCCATGTAGTTACGGATCCTCCATCAGGCCTATCAACCGTTGCATATTGTCCCCACAGGAAATACCCTCCGGCCGATTTTTGAGGTTGGCGATCATAGCCAATATTGCTTTTTTGCTCTCCTTAAGTTGTTGTTGTAGTTGTTCAATCTCGGCTACGCGGGTATTGAGGGAATGGATCAGCCCTTCGTGATCCCAGCCCGCTTGATTGCGCGGCAGGAACTGACGTATTTGTTCAAGCGAAAAGCCTGCCTGCTGGGCGTTATCGATGATCTTCAGTACACCTGCAACTTCGGGTGCGTAGTTTCGGTAGCCATTGCCTTGACGTGGAGGAGGGCTGATTAAGCCTTCTGCCTCGTAGAAACGAATCCGGGAGGGAGAGAGCCCCGTTGCCTTTGCCAAATCCCCAATCTTCATACCGTTCGAAAAACCCCTATTGACCTTAAAGCTAACTTTAAACCTATACTCTCTAAACGGTCAACGCAGGACCGAAGGCAAATCCGCTTTCGGGTGCAAGGTCCGGAACCGGCCTTTCCTGCGCGTGGCCGAGAAAAGCATTACCCTTTGACTAATTGCTGAATGGGAGAATTGATATGGGTTACGTAACCACTAGCGATGGCGTTGACATTTTCTACAAGGACTGGGGACCAAAAGATGGAAAAGTCATCTTTTTCCATCATGGCTGGCCGCTGTCTAGCGATGATTGGGATGCCCAGATGCTGTTCTTCGTAAACCAAGGATTCCGCGTTGTTGCGCACGATCGACGTGGCCATGGTCGTTCCAGTCAAGTATCGGAAGGGCATGATATGGATCACTATGCGGACGACGTTGCTGCGGTAGTGAAACATTTGAGCGTGCAAGGTGCCATGCATGTGGGTCACTCAACGGGCGGGGGCGAGGTGGTGCGTTACATCACGCGTCATGGTGAGGATAAGGTATCGAAAGCCGTACTGATCAGTGCTGTGCCGCCGTTGATGGTGAAAACCGACAGTAATCCGCAAGGGACACCTAAATCGGTATTTGATGATTTCCAGGCGCAACTGGCCGCCAATCGGGCGCAGTTCTATTACGATGTTCCCGCGGGACCTTTCTACGGCTACAACCGGCCCGGCGCCAAGCCGTTGGATGCGGTCATCTGGAACTGGTGGCGGCAAGGCATGATGGGCGGCGCCAAGGCTCATTATGACGGCGTCGTCGCGTTCTCACAGACTGATTTCACCGACGATCTCAAGCGTATTTCCATCCCGGTTTTGGTGATCCACGGCGATGACGATCAAGTGGTTCCATACCAAGATTCAGGCGTGCTCTCGGCCAAGTTGGTCAAAAACGGCAAGCTTATTACCTACAAAGGTGCGCCGCACGGCATACCTACGACCCATGCTGATCGGGTCAACAGCGATCTACTGGCCTTTGTAAATAGCTGATGCGGGAAACACGGTTCTCGTGAAAAAAACAGGCTCCTTCTGGAGGGGCCTGTCGCCCGCCCCCTTTGGCAGCGCCTTCTGAGTGCGTAAATAGCGCCATACTGCAAAGATGAGAAATTGAAATGCAAACGATTCTGGGGGCCAATGGCCAGATCGCCCAAGAGCTTGCGCGAGAGCTGAAGCGTTCATACACCGATGATCTGCGGTTGGTCAGTCGTAATCCGCGGAAGGTCAATCAAAGCGATGTGCTTATCGCGGCAGACTTGCTGGATGCACAACAGACTCTTGAAGCTGCAAAAGGCAGCGACACGCTTTACTTCGTTGCAGGATTACCACCGGATTCAGCACTGTGGGAGAAACAGTTTCCAACGATGTTAAAAAATGCGTTGGACGCGAGCCGCTCGGTAGGAGCTCATTTTGTTTACTTTGATAACACCTATATGTATCCGCAGAACAGCGATGTGCAAACGGAAGAAACTCCATTCGCGCCTAAGGGGCGAAAAGGGCAAGTGCGAGCATTGATGGCGAATATGGTGCTAAAGGAAATGGAGCAAAAGAATATTCCCGTCACTCTTGGACGTGCCCCCGAGTTCTATGGGCCGGGGAAAACGCAGAGCTTCACCAATGCGTTAATCATCGACAAACTCAAGGCGGATGAAAAACCGTGTGTCCCTGTATGTGACGATACACTACGTACCCTTATCTGGACACCTGACGCCAGCCGTGCGCTGGCTGTTCTTGGCAATGCACCCGATACTTCCGGTCAGACGTGGCACTTGCCGTGCTGCGATGATCGACTGACTTACGCTCAATTCGTTTCTTTGGCCTGTGAGGTATTCGGGAAAAATATCTCTTACTCCGTCATCAACAAATGGGTCCTAAGTGTTACGGGCCTGTTTTCAAAAGGAGCCCGTGAGATTCGGGAGCTGTTACCGCGATATCAGCAGGACAATTTGTTCGACTCGACAAAATTCAAACGCCGCTTCCCAAACTTTAACGTAACGACGTATCGCGAGGGGCTGGAGGAGATCAGGCGTGAGTGGCAGGACAAAAAGGTTGGTTGAGCAGAAGCAGTTTCAGTGACAACGTCACAATTATCGCATTATGTTAAATAGAATTTTAGGTGCCTGAGTTCAAATGACAGTGATAACTTAATGTAAAACATGATGTTATTTGATTTTTGTTAGAATGATGATTTACCGGATACTGAACTGAGTCAAAAATTGCTCCTGAATTTTTAGCGACGCCTTAGAAACATGGACAGCGCAGCGACAAATTATCCTGGTAAACAGATCACCGGTGAGCGGATATCCGCGGGTTTTACTCATGGCATAATCGCTCATCATCAACGAGGAAGAGGATCTGTTTTACGTCAGGGCTACTGATTTGTGCTTTAATGCTGCCCAACTCAGGGTGAATATGCAGATATATTGGTCGATTTAATGCCAGTTAAACAGTGCATTTTGGTGAAATCTGCAAGGGAAATTGCTGCCAGGCTTTCTCAGATTTCACGTAGCGCGATCAAAATAAAACAGGGAAAAGGATGATGTTTAAGAAAGGCAGGCCGAAAATGCTTTTTCGCAGGGAGAACACTACTGCAAGGGGAGCAATCCGCCATGGTGGTGAGTACCGCTGGCAGCGCCATAAGAAACACGCGATTGATGAGAACTTGCCGATGCGGGAAGGCATGCACGGCAGAATGCAACAAGGTATTGATTACACGCCGTTGTTCAAATTTTTGCTGCGTAACGTTGGGCAACCGTGGATTGATGTGCATCGTGAAGCAATAAGTCGACTGGATAAGGAAGAGCCGATTTTTTATTTGGTTGCATTACAGCGTAAAAATTGGAGCAGCTACGTACGTTATGGCGAATCGAGTTACTACAGCGGGCTTTGCATCGATGAGCAAGGATTGCTGCAGAAGGTTAATCCTGAATTCACTGCAGAAGACGTCCCGGTTCGATGCCGTTGTTGTACGTATACCTTTAATGGTGAACGAGTACCTGTAACTGAAAAGAACTGGCTAAAACCTTACGAAAAGGAAAACTGGGAATGATGATGAAAGAACAGGTTCTACAGAAAGAAAACCCTTGGGGGCGGGTAGTCAGGTTAAGGCTCAGCTATCTCAATATGCAATTTAACATAATATACATTATGCGCACCTGGGTAGCTCTACGTAGAATCTGAGCTTTTGGGCTTTACCATGGCTTATTCATATCCCGTTATGCCGATGCTTTACGCTTAATGCCATGCTGATTCAAACACTCAATGTTTCATCCGGAATCTCTCCGCCATGAAAACCAAATTCACACTGAGCTTCTTCTCACCGGTTTTGCACTGTGCACTAAAGCATTCCCCTTGAGCCGATGTTTTCCAGAATAGATAACCTTCTTCACGCGGCAGTTCTCATCTTGGTGATCGTACATCGCAAATTGTGGCCTGGTGTTTTGGGATGAAATGACATCCATGGCCGGTGCACTAATATGAAACAGGATCAGCGTTTGAACTCATACTGCGTATACAGCAATTCTGGGATAGAAACATCAACTCGCACCTCACTCATCGTGACATTGTCACCTTAACCAAACTGCTTTTATCTGGACATATGCCCTGTAACCCCGATTCATTCAGCTTGCGCTTGGTGTCCTGCAGCGTTTCCCGCTGATTACTCAGCGTCGCCATCATGCGATCAATCTCCTCAAGCCGCGCATCAAGCTTCTGCATAAGGCTGTCCTGGTACGCCATTCCTTCCAGCGACAGCACGCCGCGGATCGTATCCAGTGCAAAACCCAGATTTTGTCCGATCTGGATAAGATGCAAACGCTCCAGCGAGGTCTCGCTATAAACACGATATCCGTTGGCGCTGCGCGATGCCTTAGGCAGTAATCCCTGTTGCTCATAGTAACGTATGGCCGATGCGGCCAGACCCGAACGCTCTGCCAATTCCCCTATTTTCATTTCGCTTGACCTTAAAGTTGACTTTAATCTTAGTATACACGGGTTCTCTTGTTGATTAAGGATCCGCCATGATGTTCACCCCGCTTACCCTGCCTAACGGCAGCGTCCTTCCCAACCGCCTGGCAAAAGCCGCGATGGAAGAAAATATGGCCGACGTCGGCCAAGTGCCTGGCCCGGCATTGTATCGTTTATACCAGAGCTGGGCGCAAGGTGGTGTTGGCCTGATCATTACCGGTAATGTCATGATCGACGGTCGTGCAATGACGGGGCCCGGTGGCGTGGCTCTTGAGGCCAATACCCCGCTTGCCCCGTTTACGGCTTGGGCCAAATCCGCACGCCAGACCGGTGCGCAGGTTTGGATGCAGATTAACCATCCTGGCCGCCAGGTCATGGCAAGTATGGGGGGCGAAGCCTGGGCACCGTCGGCCGTTCCCGTGGAAATGGGTAAGCACAGCAAGTTATTCGCACAACCGACGGCCATGAGCCAGGCGCAGATCGATGAGGTGATCGAACGTTTTGCTACCACTGCTTATGCTGCCGAACAGGCTGGATTTACTGGCGTACAAATCCACGCAGCACACGGCTATCTGCTCTCGCAATTTTTGTCTCCCTTGACCAATAGACGTCACGATCAATGGGGTGGCAGCCTGGCTAATCGTGCTCGCTTACTGTTAGAGGTCGTGGGAGCCGTGCGTGAACGTGTCTCGCCAAGCTTTTGCGTTTCGATCAAGCTGAACTCGGCCGATTTTCAGCGCGGTGGCTTCTCTGAAGAAGATGCGCAACAAGTGATTTTGTTGCTGAATGAATTGCCTATCGACCTGATTGAACTGTCAGGAGGCAGCTACGAAAGCCCAGCGATGCAGGGTAACGCCGCGGATGGACGCACATTGGCGCGCGAAGCCTATTTTTTGGAGTTTGCCCGCGATCTGGCCGCCATCGCCCACATGCCGGTGATGACGACGGGAGGTATCGCCCGTAAGTCCGTGGCGCAACAAGTACTGGATAGCGGCGTCGCCGTGGCGGGTATAGCAACAGCCATGGCACAGGTTCCTGACCTGCCGCTCCAGTGGAAAGCCGGTAATGAACCTTATGCACTGCCAAAACCGGTAACATGGAAAAATAAAACCATGGCAGGCTTGGCTCGAATGGCTTTGGTCACTCGCCGCTTACGCGCACTGGGCGAAGGGCATACTCGTGCCAGCCATTATTCCCCCCTGTTTACATTAATCATCAACCAGTTACGGACCAAGCGCATCACCCGGCGTTATCGTGAATGGCGCCAGCAGCGGGCCTAAGCCATCTCGTTACGTGCGCCCTGCCAGCAAAAAATTAACTGAATAAAATTCGATCGCTTCGCCCTGCTTATCGGGTGAAGCGTTGAGTTACCCTCTCTGTGAGGCGGCAATGGCAATCGTAAGCCATGGAAAGTACTCGCTCACGACTGCCGCAAAAGGACTGCCTTAGATAATGTATGAAAGTAAAAAGGTCATCCCTAAAGCCAGCACCGAAGCGATAAAGGTTGCCGTGGTGTAGTACTTGAACGTTTCATTGAGCGTTGCGCCGCAATACTGTTTCACCAGCCAGAACAATGAATCGGTCACTATGGTGCAACCGATAGCGCCAGAGCCTATGGCAATGGTCACGATCTCCGGGCTGACGTCAGGATAGAGTGCTAACATTGGTGCGACAATGGCCGTTGCTCCCATCATGGCAACGGTGGCGGAGCCCACTGCCGCATGAAGAATAAGCGCGACTAACCATGCCAACAAGATCGGATGCATATGCAGGTTGGAAAGCATTAACGCCAGGGTGTCCGCTAAGCCGCTGCTCTTCAATATGCTGTTGAAGGCCCCGCCCGCGCCGATGATCAACAAGATATTGGCTATAGAAGCAAAACCCGTTTCCGTGTGGCGCAACAGCGTACTCATCCCCATATGACGGCGGATGCCCAGAACGTAATAGGCCGCAAACACGGCAATGAACATGGCGATAATCGGGTTGCCGATAAACTCCATCAGGCCAAACAGACGCCCTTCTTTAGCCAGGTTCAACTCTGCTACCGTCTTCACCAACATCAGCACAATCGGCAATAGCACCGTAAACAACGTTGCCCGCAGCGAAGGCAGCTCATGTTCTTCTCGCACGGTCAGATTGGAAAATTCGGGCGGTACCGGCTTAAACGGCAAGCGTTTCCCCAGCATTTTCAAGAACAACGGCCCACCGACCAGAGACGCCGTTAAACCGACGAGAAGACCGTAAACAATCACCGTTCCTACGTCTGCACCCAGCTTATTGGTCACAAACAGCGCCGCAGGATGTGGAGGAACGACGCAATGCACTGCCATCAATGCAGTACAAAGCGGTATGGCCAGTTTAAGCAGTGAGGTGCCGGTTTTTCTGGCGATGGAAAAAGCCAATGGAATCAATAACACCACGCCCACTTCGACAAACAGTGTGATGCCGCAAACCAAGCCTACCAATACCATAATGACATCGACGGAAAGCCAGCGGCAGCGCTGCAGCGCGATACCAATGCGTTCTGCAGCACCGGAAACCTCCATCATCTTGCCAAGAATGGTGCCCAGCCCAATCACCGCAGCCAGGAATCCTAGCGTGCTGCCAATGCCATTTTCTATGGCATTGACCATATCAATCGGGCCCATCCCCATCATGCCACCGACAAAAAAGCTCGCTAACAACAACGCTAAAAAAGGATGAAACTTGAACTTTACGATGGTCAAAATGATGAGTGCAATACTGGCGATCAGCGTGCCGGCAACCCAAATGTGTGAATCCATGGCCCATATCCCCTGTCATTGAATTGTCTTTATTGGACAGGAAAACGACGATCGGTGACAAACGATAAAAATCTCACCTCACATGAGTAAAACAGAATCAAACGAGTGACTTGCGCCAAGAAATGGCGCAATTTAGCGACATGCATCAACTTTACTCACCAAACTGATGCGTAGAATGCAGGTTTTTATACTTTCAGGGGGAAATATGTCGGGGAACCATCTGCTAACGGGTCAGCACCGATCGCTTAATGGCTGGCAGCTCTCACGGCTGTTTACATTTGAAGTGGCGGCTCGACACGAGTCTTTCGCCATGGCGGCGGATGAACTGTCGGTGAGCCCCAGTGCGGTAAGCCATACCATTAATCAGCTAGAAGCAAATCTCGGCTTAAAGTTGTTTATTCGTTCTCATCGGAAAGTTGAACTCACCGCTGAAGGTGAACGGGTTTTTTGGGCGTTAAAAACATCATTGGGTACCCTGAACCAGGAAATATTGGATATCAAGAACCAGGCGCTGTCAGGCTCCCTGACGGTTTACTCCCGGCCGTCGATCGCCCAGTGTTGGATCGTGCCAGCCCTGGCCGATTTTTCTCGGCGTTATCCCGCCATCAACCTGACTATTCTGACTGGCAATGAAAACGTCAATTTCCAGCGGGCAGGCATTGATCTGGCCGTTTATTTTGATGCGACTCCCTCATCACAGCTTCATTACCAATACCTGATGGATGAGGCAATTATTCCCGTATGCAGCCCGGAATATGCAGCCCAATTTGAGCTGGTCAATTTTCCCGGCAACCTCTCACACTGCACCCTCCTCCACGATCGTCAGGCCTGGAGCTATGATTCTGGTACGGATGAATGGCACAGCTGGGCTCAACATTTCGGTGTCAATCTGGATACCTCGCCGGGAATAGGATTCGATCGCTCCGATCTGGCCGTCACTGCGGCAGTGAACCACGTTGGCGTCGCCATGGGGCGTAAGCGACTTATCCGCAAGCAACTCAGTACCGGCGAGCTGGTTGCGCCATTGCCCAAAATGGAGCTGAAATGCGATCAGCACTATTATGTATCAACGCTTTCCGACCGTCAGTGGCCAAAAATTGATGCCTTCATCGTTTGGTTAAAATCGCTAGGTGAATTGCCGTTGGAATGACCAATATCAATTCACCCAGCGCCTGAGATTCCTTATTATCCCGCTGAAAAGAGCAACAGCGATTGTGGCAAAAAAATCAGCCAAGCGGGATATATCACCACTCTTGCTGTTAGTATTATTAATTCCACGCGCTCACAATATATCCAAACAGTTAAAATGGTTGATAACGTGAACCAAACGGCAATTTCTTTTATCAATAACCCAACCATGCAGAAAATGTTTTAACATTTGCAGCATAAAACAGTACAATTCCGTCCGTTAATTTTGCACTGTTTTAGGATATATGTGTCGTTAATTCGGACTGCCACATCGCGAAGCCATCTCCCGGCCTGTCTGGGGATTTTTGCGATCCTGATGTTGTTCATCGCCCCGGTGATCTCTCGATCGCTGGAGCATGCGCGCGTGGGGCAATCTGAAACGGTCGCAATGACAGACTGCGGCATGGATATGTCTGCACATGGCCATCATCCGCCGCCGGAGCCTGGCGCACAAAGCATGACGATGACCATGCAGACTGGCAGCCATAATATGGCGATGATGATGGATGACAGCGCCTGCGGTTACTGTGTATTGCTGATCCATGCTCCCTTGTTAGACTTGGCCAGTTCACCGCTATTCTGGTCTGGTTCGCTGTTGTCGCGCGCCCCTCCGCTGCATTATATCTTCCCGCTATTCGCCCATGTGATCCACTCCGAGTCCCAACCTCGCGCTCCACCAGCATCGCTTCCGTTGATTTAAAAATAAATAGGCTGCAGCCAAATTATTCCTGTTGAGACTATTCAACCTGGCGGGTTATTTACGCCTGTCGGAATTCCCCACTGCACTCAATAAACATCGCAACCCTGTTGGCATTATTCTCACGCCAAAACCGGGCCAAAGCTTATTAACGGCGGCATGATACTCCGGGTTTCACTGCGCCTAAATAACCGACTGTTGCGATGTAAAAGTATTTTTAGCGTCAAAATTGACATTAAGGAACGATGATGTTCGGAAAAACCAACAATTATAAGAAGCGCCCTCTCTCCCTGCATATTACTGCGGCTATGCCGCTGTTTGTCCTGGCGGGCTTCAATGCTCATGCTGCACAACAGCCCCAGCATGAAGTGGCGGTAAAGGCCAATGATGGTGACGTGATCACCGTCACCGCACCGCTCTATTCGCCGATGACGATAGTGACCTCACCGAAAACCCCTCGCCAGCCAGTGCCTGCCAGCGACGGTTCGGATTATCTGAAAACTATCCCGGGTTTCTCACAGATCCGTAATGGCGGCACCAATGGCGACCCGGTGTTTCGCGGCATGTTTGGATCCAGGCTGAAAATTTTGACCGACGGTGGCGAAATGTTGGGTGCCTGTCCTTCACGAATGGACGCGCCGACTTCCTATATTTCACCAGAAAGTTATGACCTGTTGACGATTACCAAGGGGCCGCAAACGGTGCTTTGGGGCGCAGGATCCTCTGCCGGTACGGTGCGCTTTGAACGAGAACGTCCGCAGTTTGATAAACCAGGCATCAAAGGCAACGCCAGCATGCTGGCCGGTTCCAACGGCCGTTGGGATGAAAACATTGATGCCAGCCTGGGCGGTGAACAAGGTTATCTGCGCCTGATGGGCAATAAATCACGCTCTCATGATTACCAGGACGGCAATGGCGATCGCGTGCCCTCTCGCTGGGACAAATGGAATGGCGATCTGGCACTGGGCTGGACTCCGGACACCGATACCCTGCTGGAAGTGACCATGGGTCGGGGTAATGGTGAAGCGCGCTATGCCGGGCGTAGTATGGATGGTTCGCAGTTCAAGCGCGAAAGCCTGGGCATGCGGGTAGAAAAATCCAATATTGGCGAGGTGTTCGACAAGCTGGAAGCCCAGGTGTATTACAACTACGCCAACCATATTATGGATAACACCACCCTGCGTTCACCCGGCCAAGGCGGCATGGCGATGGGACACATGGGCATGGGGATGCCTATGCACGCAGGCATGACCATGCAGTTGGATCGTCGCACCGTCGGCGGTCGAGTGATGGGAACCTGGCTGTGGCAAGATTTTAAGTTGGAAAGCGGTATGGATACGCAAACCAACACGCATCGCAACAAACGGGGTAACGCCTGGCAAGAGGATGCGCAGTTCCATAACTACGGTGCCTTTGGTGAACTGACCTGGAGCGCGACCGAACAGAGCAAGATCATCAGCGGTGCTCGCCTCGATCGCACCCTGGTGGATAACTACAAAACCGGCAACGACACTGAGCGTTCCGATACGCTGCCGAGCGGTTTTAGCCGTATTGAGCACACATTGGCCGGCATGCCGTTGATGCTGTACGCAGGGATCGGCTATACCGAGCGTTTCCCCGACTATTGGGAGCTGTTCTCCCCGACATTTGGGCCTGGCGGCAACAAGAGTGCGTTTGACAGCGTGAAGAGTGAAAAAACCACGCAGATCGATATCGGTGCTCAATATACCGATAAGCGGTTTAACAGCTGGATATCGGCTTATGTTGGCCATGTGAATGACTTTATCTTGTTCAAATACGATCCGCATCACGCCCGTATCAGCCAGGCCGATAACGTTAATGCCACCATCATGGGCGGTGAAATGGGTATGGGTTACCAGTTGACCGAACACTGGAAGACCGATGCCAGCCTGGCTTATGCCTGGGGGAAAAACACCAGCGACAACCAGCCGTTGCCGCAAATTCCACCGTTGGAGGCTCGCTTTGGTTTAACCTACGAACGAGGCGACTGGAGCAGTACCGGCCTGTGGCGGGTGGTCAGCAGTCAGCACCGCGTAGCCATCAATCAGGGCAACGTGGTCGGTAAAGACTTTGCCGACAGTCCGGGTTTTGGCGTGCTGTCCGCCAATGTTGCTTACAAGGTGAACTCGCACGTCAAGCTCAGCACCGGCCTGGATAACATTCTCAATAAAACCTACAGCGAACACCTGAATCTTGCAGGTAACAGTACCTTCGGCTATTCATCGAATACGTCGGTCAATGAACCGGGCCGTACCCTGTGGGCCAAGGTGAATATCACCTTCTAACCAGGTGCTATGGGGCGGTGTATGCATGCCACCGCCCCATGTTTGTTATTGCTCCGCGCGCTGATTTTGTTATTCACGGGCAATTTGCTGAAATACAGCCGCCCACATGCCTGAAACCGTGCAGATATCTTTATGCAAGCGACGAGACAATATGCTCTCGCAGCCATTGATGCGCCGGATCGCGATGGGCACGATCATGCCATAGCATGGTCATCTCGAAGCCCGGCAGCTCGACGGGCGGCTCCACCACCTGCAACGCGCTATTATTGCGTACCAGACGTGACGGCAGCATGGCCACCAGCTCTGAGGTTGCCAGCACCGACATCACAAACAGAAAATGCGGTACGGAAAGCACCACTCGCCGGGTCAAACCGGCTTCCGCCAACACTTTGTCGGTGATACCGAAAAAGCCCCCGCCGTCCGGCGAAACTATCACATGTTCCAGCTCACAAAACTCAGCCAGTGAAGGTGGTTTTTGCAAGCCTGGGTGTCCGGCTCGTCCCACCAGCACGTAGCGTTCGCTAAACAAAATTCGTTGTCGCAAATGGGCTGGAGCCCCTTCACGGGTATGAAAGGCCAAATCTATCTCACCCTGCTCCGCCTGCCTGGCGATGCGTGAAGGCACTGTCTCGATCACTGCCAGTCTGCTGTTCGGTGCCGCAGCCCGCAGGCCCATCAACGCCGGCTGAACAATGGTCGACTCGCCATAGTCAAAAGCCGCTACGCGCCAGGTATTTTCAGCCACTTTGGGATCAAAGGGCGCTGAAGGTGACACCGCCTGTTCCAGTGCTTCAAGTGCCTGCCGCAGCGGTTCGCGTAACTCGTCGCCGCGTGCGGTGGGCCGCATTCCTCGTGGCCCCGGCAACAGCAGCGGATCGTTAAAGATGTCTCTGAGTTTGGCGAGATGCACACTGACCGCCGGTTGTGAGAAGTTTAAACGTTGTGCCGCCCGGGTAACGTTGTGCTCTGAAAGCAAGGCGTCCAGCGTGACCAGCAGGTTAAGATCCAGACGTCTGATATTATTCATGCTAATACCTGTAATATTAGAAATTCATTTCTAATATACCTTGCAGCAGCCTAACCTGCCTCCATCAATCAATGGAGGTTCCACAATGAATGTTTTAATCGTCTACGCCCACCCTGAACCGCAGTCATTAAATGGTTCACTCAGGGATTTTTCAGTACAGCGGCTCGAAGCTGCCGGCCATGCGGTGCAAGTTTCCGATCTGTATGCCATGCAATGGAAAGCGACGCTCGACGCCAATGACAGTACGGCCCAACCCGGTGATCGTTTCAATCCGTCGCTCGATTCCCAGCAGGCTTTTGCTCAGGGTTTACAGAGCAAAGACATTGAACTGGAACAGGAAAAGCTGCTGTGGGCCGATACGGTGATCTTGCAGTTTCCGCTGTGGTGGTTTTCGATGCCGGCGATCCTTAAAGGCTGGGTTGAACGCGTCTATGCCTACGGATTTGCCTATGGCGTCGGCGAGCACTCTGATGTCCGTTGGGGGGATCGTTATGGTGAAGGCACCCTCGCCGGTAAACGCGCGATGTTGATTGTCACTACCGGCGGATGGGAGTCGCACTATGCGCAACGCGGCATCAATGGCCCGATCGATGACATTCTGTTCCCTATCCAACATGGCATCCTGCATTATCCCGGTTTCGAAGTGCTGCCGCCCTTTGTTCTTTATCGTACCGGCCGGGTTGATCAAGCGCGCTTTGCCGAGGCTTGTAACGCACTGGGGCAACGCCTCGATGAATTGGAGCAAACCTCGCCTATTCCCTTCCGTAGGCAGAATGCGGGCGAGTACGAGATCCCGGCATTGACGCTGAAACCCGATATTGCTCCCGGGCGTAAGGGCTTTAGCGCGCATATTGAATAATTAATGCGTGCTCGCCACCGATGGAGAGAAACAACGGGGTAAACGCAGCGAGGAGAGTAAGGCTAAGAAGGCCCGGTGGACCGGGCCAGAGGCAAGATTATTTTTCCAGCGGATAAATGGTGCCGGCGTTCATGATGCCGTTGGGATCGTAGACTTCCTTCAACGCCTTCAGGATGTAATAGGCGCTGCCGTGTTCGTCTTTGGTCCAATGCGTACGATGTTTGCCGATGCCGTGGTGGTGTACCATAGAACCGCCCTGTTTTAGGGTTTCTTCGACGATAATCTTGTTCAACGGATTATGGTACTTGTCGATCTCCTCTTCCGGTTTGCAATCCACCACGTTGTAATCGTAAACGAAGTACATGTTGGTGCCATTGATGTAACTGTGTGAAGAGTGGCCGCCCAGCATGGTGATGTCATCGGCATGTGGGAATTCCGCGCGTATTCTGCGGATCACATTCTCGTAGATGGTATGGATGCTGGCCCAGTCGCTGGAAACTTCGGTGGTGAACCCCATGTTGTTGGTTTTCATGATCTGCAGGCGTTCCGCCGCCACCTTCTCCGGCCCCCAGTTCAGGTTATTGAACCACTGCTCAATCAGCTTGCTGTCCACTTTGTGGCATTCTGCGTGACTTTGCACAATTGCCTCAATGCCTGCCCCTGTCGCCTGCGCAATGCCTTTTGCACCTTCTGCCATAAAGATCAGCACGCATTTGCCCTGGGCAAAATGGGTAAAGTGCTGGGTACCGTCCTCGACGTCATACAGACGGGCGATTGACGGGCGATAGCCATCGACCATAACTTCCCGCAGGATATCAAAGCCGGTCTGCATATTGTCGAGGGTATAACCGTAGAACAGGTTGTTTTCCGGCGTGTACTTGAAAATTTTCACCGTCACTTCGGTAATGAAGCACAGTGCCCCTTCATTGCCGATGATCACGTGGCGAATATCAGGCCCGGCGGCACGGCGTGGCACATTTTTGATGCGCGTAATCGTGCCGTTCGGGAAGACCGCTTCCAACCCGACCACCATATCTTCAATCGCGCCATATAGCGTAGAGAGTTGACCGATGCTGCGCGTCGCGACCAGACCGCCCATTTGCGCCAGCGGCTTGGACTGCGGCGAATGTCCGGTAGTGTAACCCTGGGCGCGCAGTTGGTTTTCCAGTACTTCCAGCGATACGCCACACTGGGCCGTTGCCTGCATGTTGCGAATATCGATGCTGACGATCTGGTCCAATCCCGAGCCATCCAGCACCACCGAGTTTTTGACCACCGTCTCCAGCCCGCCCTCGGTGGCGGATGCGCCGGTACGCGGCACGCAGTTGATGCGATTTTCGTTCATAAATTTCAGCACATCCGCGACCTGCTGGGTATTTTCCAGCTTAACCACGGCTGCCGGCAACGGTAGAGTGAAGACGCCATGAATATCGGCATATTTGCGGAAACGGTCCACGCTGTTTTTCTTCAACGTTTCCTCGTCGGTAATGACCCGCTCTGGGCCCACAATTTCTTTTAAATGAGTGACAATAGCTTCACGAGTCAGAGACATGGTTACTCCTTCCTGTTAATAAGAATATAAAATGTAATTTAGATAAAACGGAGAGTGCTCCGCTTATTTAACGAACCAGATAACCACCATCGACCACCAGCAAATGGCCATTAACATAATTTGATGCCCTGCTGGCTAAAAATACCATTGCCCCCATTAAATCTTGTGTGTCACCCCAGCGGTTGGCAGGAATATGTTCCAATACGCGCCTGTTGGTTTCCGGATTACTTCGGGTTTCTGCGGTAATGTCGGTAGCGTAATAACCCGGTGCAATACCGTTGACCTGAATATTATATTGCCCCAGTTCATCACAATAAGCTTTGGTAAAACCAGCCAGGGCATGTTTAGTGGCAGAATAAGCCGGGGACCATTGACCGCCAAGGTAAGAAAAGAGAGAGCAAATATTGATGATCTTACCCTGCTGGTTGGGGATCATCACTTTGGCGGCTTCGTAGCTCATTTCAAAGGCGGCCGTCAGATTGATGTCGATCATCGGATCCCAGTCAGCGCGGCCAAAATCCTGCACCTTGTTCAGTTTGCAGATGCCCGCATTGTTGACCAGAATATCCACGGACCCGAAGTGCGCCAGGCATTCGGCGATGACCCTGGACGGCGCGCCTTTCTCGGTGATATCCACCTGCATAAAGGCCACGCGCACGCCCTGTTGTTCAATAATTTCACGGGTTTGCCCCTGATCCATCACAAAGCTGGGAATAAACAGATTCGCCCCGGCCTTGGCCAGCGCCACGGCAAACGCCTGCCCCAGCCCACTGTTGCCGCCGGTGACAATCGCCGTCTTCCCCTTCAGCGAAAAGAAATCCAGTGAGAACGCATTCAACGCATCTAGTGACATGTCCTGACTCCTTAGCCTGGAAAAAAAGCAAAAAAAATGAGAAAAGTAAGCTCCTCTGCACTGGGCAAAGAAGTTACTTTTCTCATCGGCTCTAGTAACTGAGAAGCAAGCTAACATGCCCACTCCGTTCGCTTCCGTGATTGACTTCACAAAATCATTCCATGCTAAAAATAGCGTGATAATAAAAATGACTTGTCTCACTGAGTAATTACCCCTTGATAACAGCCCGCCAATTCTCATTTTAGGCTTTTGTGATAACAATCACGGATATTATTCCCGACGACGTGCTATTTGTTAGGGCAGTTACTGAATGAGCCCAAGAGAAAAGTAACTTCCCGTAATGCGGGGAGCTTGCTTTTCTCTTTTTTTGTTTGACAATTTAATGGGAATGCCGCATGAAGAAATCAAATTTCCGCCGTTGGTTAACCCTGGCAATAATAAGTATTAGTGGCGGCGTTAGTTTTGATCTGGCCTATTTACGCTATATCTATCAAATACCCATGGCGAAGTTTATGGGTTTTTCCAATACCGAAATAGGTTTGATTATGAGCACCTTCGGTATTGCCGCCATTATTCTTTATGCCCCCAGTGGCATTGTCGCCGATAAGTTTTCCCACCGTAAGGTCATGACTTTCGCCATGATCGCGACCGGCTTGCTAGGTGGACTGATGGCGTTTTACCCGCCTTTCTGGGTGATGATCCTGATACAGGTAGCATTCGCCATTACCACCATTCTGCTACTCTGGTCCGTTTCCATCAAGGCGGCGTCACTGCTCGGCAACCATGAGGAACAGGGCAAAATCATGGGCTGGATGGAGGGGTTAAGAGGCGTCGGCGTAATGGCGCTGGCGGTGTTCACCATGTGGATCTTCTCTTTATTCGCTACCGAGGATCCCAACAGCCTCAAAGCGGTTATCCTGATTTACAGCGGCGTATATATTCTGCTCGGCGTGCTTTGCTGGTTCTTCGTCAGCGAGGGTTCTTCCCAGACCGCAAGCAGCAGTACCGAGCCCTCACCTCCCTTTAGCCTCGGTGACATCCTGAGAGTGCTCAAGGTCAGCAGCACCTGGTATTGCAGCATGATCATCTTCGGCGTCTACACCATTTACGCCATCCTGAGTTACTCGACCAATTACCTGACCGAAATGTATGGCATGACGCTGGTTGCCGCCAGCTACATGGGGATTGTGATTAACAAGATATTCCGCGCCATCTGTGGTCCGCTCGGGGGATTGATCACCAGCCACAGTCGGTTGAAATCGCCGACCCGGGTGATTCAACTGCTGGCGCTGGTCAGCCTGATCACGCTGGGCGCCTTGTTAGTCACCAATCAACAACCGGGCTCGGTCGCCGTGGGTATCGGTTTGATCTTGTTATTGGCTTTTGCCTGCTATGCCTCGCGCGGGCTGTATTTCGCCTGTATTGGTGAAGTCCGTACGCCCAAATTCATTATGGGCACTACGGTGGGGATCTGCTCGGTGATCGGTTTTCTGCCGGATGTGTTTGTCTACCCGTTGGTTGGGCATTGGCAAGACACCCTGCCAGCAGCCGAGGCTTATCGCAATATGTGGCTGATGGGGCTGACCGCCACCGGATTGGTAGTGGTGTTTACATACCTGTTGTTCAACAAGATTAAAACGGCCGATGCAAAAACAACAACCATAAAACCCCTGGTCGGTTAATGGATTTTCCTTGAGGAGCGAACGCATGAAGAAGCAGTATTTGATGGGGGTGGACGTTGGCACCCAAAGCGCAAAAGTGGTGATTTTTGATTTGGACGGCAACGTCATTTGCGAAGGGAAACAGCAACTGCGCAAGCTGGAGATCCCCGCACCGCTGCTGGCGGAGCATCCGGATGATGACCTCTGGGACGCCCTAAAGGTGGCGTTTCGTCGCGTCATGCAGCGTTTTGCTGAATACGGTGGTCAGCAGCAGGACATCCTGTCGATGGGGATTTGCATCGTTCGCTGCTGCCGTGCGCTGCTAAAAGAAAACGGTGAGCTGGCCTACCCGGTGATCAACTGGATGGATAAGCGCCTCAACAAGCCCTATGAGTATATAGATGCCTACCGGGAGGTGCGCTATATCACCACCACCTCGGGATATATTACCCATAGGCTGACCGGCGAGTTCAAAGACACCTGCGCCAATTACATCGGTTGGTGGCCGATGGACAATGATTGCTTGGACTGGAGCACGGATCCGGCGGTCTGGCAAAGCTGCAATCTGACGCGCGATCGGGTACTGGACGTGGTGAAGCCGGGGGAAATTCTCGGTTATCTCAGCGAACGCGCGGCGCAGCAAATCGGTTTGCCGGCAGGTCTCCCGGTGGTCGCGACCGCGCACGATAAAGCGGTAGAGGCTCTGGGGGCCGGTTCGCTGGACGAAGGTGTCGCGCTTATCTCCCTTGGCACCTATATCGGCGCCATGGTGCACGGCCATGCCAACGTGAAAAACGCACGTCATTTCTGGCCGTTCCAGGCATCGATCCCCGGCCGTTATTTGTATGAATGCATGGGCGTGCGTCGCGGTATGTGGACCATAAGCTGGTTTCGCGACCAGTTTGGCGCGGCTGCGTTGTCTGCGGCCCATGACGCAGGGGTTAGCATCGAGGAACTGTTGAACCACGAGGCCGAACGGGTGCCCGCGGGCTGTGAAGGTTTGATCACCGTGCATGACTGGGCACCGCCATCAGAAGCCGAATACCGCAAAGGCGCGATGATTGGCTTCGATGGCCGTCATACTCGGGCGCACATCTACCGCTCTATTCTGGAGGGTATCGCCTTCACCATGAAAAACCATATGGATAAAATGGCGCAGGAACTGAATACGCCCTTCCGCAGCCTGATCATCTCCGGCGGCGGTGCCAACAGCGATTTGTTTATGCAAATTTTCGCCGACGTGTTCGGTATCCCGACGCGTCGGAACCTGATGAGCGGCTCTGCCGCGGTGGGATGCGCCATCAATGCCGGTATGGCGATTGGTGCGTTCGACAGCTATCAGCAGGCCACCGAAAGATTGGTGAAAATCGGCGACGGCTTTACGCCGGACAACCGTAATCACCTTTTTTATCAGCAACTCAATGAGCGGGTTTACCAACAGGTGAACGCACACCTCGATCCGTTATTGCGTGCGCTCAGCCCTCTGGTGGATTAGCTATAACGCCAACTTCCACACGTCATGGTTGGTGGTGGAGACGGCAATCGCTCCGGCTTTTAACGCCGTCTGGGCATCGTCTTCATCACACACCAGGCCCCCGGCGATGATCGGCAAATCGATTTTATCCGCCACCCAACCCAACACTTTCGGCATGCAGCCCGGCAGGATTTCGATGCAGTCCGGCGTGGACTGCGCCACCTGCTTGTCGACGTTATTAAAAGAGATGGAATCGAGGATAAACAGCCGGTGGATGGCATAGAACCCCTGCTGACGCGCGGCTTTGACCATTGAGGTTTTGGTACTGATGATGCCGTCGGCAGCGGTCACGATCTTCAGAAAGTTAATCACGATTTCTTTGTTGGAACTTCCCTCCAACAAATCGACGTGTACAAAGGCGTATTTTCCGGCCTCTTTAATCTGCTGCACGATGCGTCCGATGTTGCAGATATTGCCGTAGAGCACCGAAATAATCCGGCAGTCTGACTTCACCGCCGCCTGCAGGCTTTCATTATCTTTTACGGCGGCAATCACCGGATGCAGTTTTAACAACTCAACAATTGAAGACACGTTATTCCCCTGGTAGGCCCGCAGCAAGAACGGCGGGCAATGCTCATTAACAACAAGGTAACACACCCCTACACCGGTATCTCCACGTCCGCTCACACCGCTGCGATCATGCCCGGCAACGGTTCAGGATACCCTGACCGCTGCCGGATTTCCTGCTGTAGCCAATCGTGAAAATACCCCACCCGGGGCATATCGCGCTTGCCTGCGGGAATTTCCAGCCAGTATCCGTTGCGGCTTTTCAACTCAACCGGCGACAGCAGCACCAGCAGGCCGCTTTGCAATTCATTGCGGATCATCATCCGATCCAACACGGCGTAACCTGCTCCGGTAATACAGGCATTAATCACCTGGTCTTGCGTACTGAACTCCAGCCCGCTTTGCTGGCCGGCAATGGGCTGTCCCGCCGTCGCCAGCCAACAGGGCCAGTTATCCAGGCGAATATCGCCATTCAGGATGTGCAACTGAGGCTGGGTATGCAACGGCGGGAAGCCGCCATCGACCATCAGTAAAGGGCTGCCTACCAACACCAGTCGTTCATGGCATAACCATTCGCCCCGGGCGGCGCAGTCATCCGGATCGCCAAAGCGGATGGCGCAGTCGAAATCGCAATATTTTTGCCGGGTTTCACTGATCAGGGCGATCTGCAACTGGCTGTTACGGCTGCGCAACGCCACCAATCTGGGAGCCAGCCAACGGGTGGCGAAAGTCGGTGCTACCTGCAGGCGCAGGTGCTGTAACGGATTGTGCAGTTGTACATGCTGGATCCCCTCTTCAAGGATATCCAGCGACTGCCGCACTCTTGGCAGCAACGATATCGCGTCCTGCGTCAACGCCAGGCCACTGTGGCTACGGATAAACAGCAACTTGCCCAGGAAGGCTTCAAGCTGCTTGATCTGTCGGCTGGCAGCGCTTTGAGTAATAAATAACGCCTCTGCCGCTTTGCTGAAACTCAGCGTTCGGCAGGTTTCCTCGAATACGCGCAACATACTGAGTGAAGGAAGTTTTCTCACGATACGCGAGGCCTCTGTGCATAAAACAACATGTTAACTATATGTTGCTAATTTGCAGTGATTCACCAGTGTGCATCCCGTTTATTTCCGTAAAACCAGAAGCCGATCACATGCGTTTTCCACCTGAGGGTATGACTAAAACGCACTCGCCGAAGCGCGGGTCTGCTGCCACATTGTTTACGCATTCAAAACATAAAACCAACAATAACCCCACACCACTCCAACTGGAGGACAGGGCAATGCAACATCTGACATCACAACAAATACGTATGGATGACGTACCGTTAAACCGATTCCATCTCAAAATCGCCGGGCTGACTTTCGGCGCCCACTTCACCGACGGCTATGTACTGGGCGTCATAGGTTTCGCCCTGGCGCAAATCAAACCGCAAATGGGGATCTCCGCCTTTTGGGAAGGCATGTTGGGCAGTTCAGCGCTGATCGGCCTGTTTATCGGCAGTTTGCTGCTCGGCTGGGTGGCCGACTACATCGGCCGGCAAAAAATATTCTGCTTTAGCTTTGTGGTGATCACCCTGGCCTCGGCGCTGCAATTTTTCGCCACCACGCCGGAACAACTCTTCTTGCTGCGGGTGCTGGTCGGCGTCGGATTAGGCGGCGACTTCTCCGTGGGCCACACCATGCTGGCCGAATTTTCTCCCCGTAAACACCGTGGCGTACTGCTGGGATCTTTCAGCGTGATTTGGACTTTTGGCTACGTAGCCGCCGGGTTTGCCGGTCACTTCCTGACGGCGATGGGACCGGATGCCTGGCGTTGGCTGCTCTCTTCTTCCGCCGTGCCGGCCGTCATCATCCTGCTCATGCGGATAGGCACGCCGGAATCTCCCCGCTGGCTGATGGGAAAAGGGCGTCGCGAACAGGCCATGGCCATCGTACACCGCTATTTTGGCCCTAACGTCATGCTGGTCGATGAGGCACCCACCCTCAGTAAACAGCGTTTTTTGTCGCTGTTTGGCCCGGTATATCGTCGGCGCACCGCGTTCAACAGCCTGTTTTTCGTCTGTCTGGTGATCCCCTACTTCGCGATTTATACCTTCTTGCCGTCCATTCTGCAGGTCATGGGCCTGGATCAAAATTTTGCCACTGACTTGTTGCTCAACGGTCTGCTGATCGTCGGTGCACTACTCGGCATTTTGCTGACAATGTTCTGTTCCCGACGTGGCTTCCTGATCGGTTCCTTTGTGTTCCTCGCGGCGTGCTTAGTGTTGCTTAGCCTGATCCCCGTGAGCCAGTCGGCGTGGCTGATCGCACTGTTTGCGGCTTTCACGCTGGTGATGTCGGCGGTCAGCAACCTGGTCGGCGTTTTTCCCGCGGAAAGTTTCCCTACGGAAGTCCGCTCAATGGGCGTCGGGTTCGCCACGTCAATGAGCCGCCTGGGTTCTGCCATCGGCACCGGTTTGTTGCCACTGGCGATTGTCCACTACGGCATGCCCGCCACCACCGGCATTCTGGCCGTGATCTTGATTATCGGCGCGCTGGTCTCCATCGCCTGGGCGCCAGAAACCAAAGGATTAACCCTGGTGGACGCCAGCCAGGATCCGGCGCAGCGCGCAGACAATGCGTTGGCCGCGTCGATTAAATAACACTATCTGACTGAAAACAGGAGCAATGACGTGGAAATGTATATCGGTGAAGGGTTTGAGGGTAACGGCGTAAACGCCTCGCACATCAATATTTTGATCGGCCCGCGTCATGGCGCGGTAGGTCAGGCGTTCGCATCCAGTCTGGCCTCCCCCAGCCAGGGACACTGCCCCTTTATGGTGGTGGTGAAGCCCAATGTGCCGACCAAGCCTATGACGCTGTACGTCAACAAGGCCGAAATCAGCGGCGAACTGCATGGCAATGCCACCTGGGGCGCCTCCCAGGCGGCCATCGCCAAAGCGGTAACTGAAGCCCTGCTGGAGGGGATCTTGCCGCCAGAGGCCGAAGACCAGTGGTGCATCGTGACCGCCAACTGGGTGAATCCGGCCTGTGATGATCTCGACGAGGTGTATAGGAATAACTATCGCGCCTGTAGCCAGGCGATCCATGCGGCGATGAATCAGTTGCCCAACCGCAGTCAGCTCGCCCAGACTCTGCCGCAGCTGGCGAATCCCTTTTATACCCCGCGTGCCTGAGGAGAACGCCATGGATTACATCAATCTTGGTCAGTGCGGACTGAAAGTTTCCCGCTTGTGTCTCGGCACCATGAACATGGGCAGCAAACAGTGGAAACCCTGGATTTTTGACGAACAGCAAAGTGAGCCGCTGATACGCCACGCGCTCGAATGCGGGATCAACTTCATTGATCTGGCGGATTTTTACTCCAGCGGCGCAGGCGAGGAAGTGGTTGGCCGCATCATTGCGCGCGTGGCTCAGCGCGACGAGCTGGTGTTGACCACCAAGGTTGGTTACCCACTTGGCGGCGGCACCAATAATCAGGGGCATTCCCGCAAGCACATCATGACCAGTATTGACGCCAGCCTGCGTCGCCTGGGCACCGATTATGTCGATATTTACATGCTGCACTACTTTGACGTGAACACCCCCATCGAAGAAACCTGGTCGGCGATGAACGATATCGTCCGTTCAGGCAAAGCGCGGTATGTCGGCGTCTCAACCATGTATGCCTGGCAATTGGCGAAAATCCTGTGGATGTGCGAGCGGCAGGGGTTCGTCAAACCCATCAACATGCAATTGCAGCTCAACTGCGCCTACCGCGAAGAAGAGCGCGAGATGATCCCCTTGTGCCGCGATCAAGGTTTGGGCATTTCGGTGTTCAGCCCGCTGGCGCGCGGTTTGCTCAGTTGCGATTTCAACTCGGTGCGAAACCAAACGGATTTCTTCACTCAGGAGATGTATGCCGATGCGGCTTCGCGCAATGTCGCACACTCCGTCAGCCAGGTGGCGACGCTGCGCGGTCTTCCGCCGGCGCAAATTGCTCAGGCCTGGGTGCTGGGTCACCCGGGAGTGGACTGCATGCTGGTCGGCGCCGACACGGTGCAACAAATAAACAGCGCTGTCAGTGCCTTATTAACCCCGCTTAGCGAAGATGAACGTTATGAGCTGGAACGCCACTACACCCCCTGCGATGTGATTAACGATTACACCGCAGGCAAACGCATTGCACGTGAGAGCCGCCCAACCCGCGGCCTGTTTACCCTGGACAATACCGACACAAGGAACATTGCATGACCTCCTATTCCTCCCTGTTACGCAACGGCTGGTATTGCGACGGCCAATGGCGCAGCGCACCACGGCACTATCCCGTAAACAACCCCGCCAACGGCGAAACGCTGGCCGAGGTCGCCTTTGCAGGTGCCGCAGAAACCGAAGCGGCAATTGCGGCAGCCTCAGCCGCGCTACCCGCCTGGCGCGCCTTGCCGGCAAAAGCGCGATCGCAGATCCTGCAGCGCTGGTTTCAACTGATCGTGGCGCATCAGGCCCCGTTGGCGGAACTGATGGTGGCAGAACAAGGCAAGGTATTGAGCGAAGCCCTGGGGGAAGTGGTCTATGCCGCCAGCTTTATTGAATGGTTTGCCGAGCAGGCCAAGCGCGCCTACGGTCACACCATTCCTGCCACCCAAGCCGGCAACCAAATCCTGACCTTCAAACAGCCGGTTGGCGTCATTGCCGCCATCACGCCGTGGAATTTCCCATTGGCAATGCTGACGCGCAAGCTCGGCCCTGCGCTGGCGGCCGGGTGTACCGCCGTGATCAAACCGGCCAATGAGACCCCGCTTTCCGCCTTTGCGCTGATCGTGCTGGCGGAACAGGCCGGCGTTCCTCCCGGAGTGATTAACGCCGTCTCCGGCGACACCCCGGCGATTGGCACCTCACTGATGGCCAGTTCCCAGGTGCGCAAGGTCTCCTTTACCGGCTCGACCACAGTGGGGAAACTGCTGATGCGTCAGGCGGCGGATACGGTGAAAAAACTGTCGCTGGAACTGGGGGGGAACGCCCCTTTTATCGTGTTTGACGATGCCGACCTGACTGCGGCAGTGGCGGGTGCGATGGCGGCTAAATTCCGCAACAGTGGCCAAACCTGCGTGTGTGTGAACCGCTTCTATATTCAGGACGGCGTTTACGATCGTTTTATCCAGTTATTGACCGAGGCCACCCGGGCGTTGAAAGTGGCCCCCGGCATGACGCCCGGAGCCCAGCAAGGGCCGTTAATCCATCTGAATGCGGTAGAAAAAGTGGAGGCTCACCTGCAGGATGCGTTAAGCCAGGGGGCGCGGCTGATGTGCGGGGGTGAGCGCCATCCGCTCGGAGGAACCTTCTTCCAACCTACGGTATTGGCCGACGCTAATGAACAGATGCGGTTGGCGCATGAAGAAACTTTCGGGCCGCTGGCAGCCTGCTTCCGTTTCCATACCGAAGAGGAAGTGATTCGCCGGGCTAACGACACGCCTTTCGGATTGGCCGCCTACCTCTACACTCGCGATCTGGCGCGTGCATTCCGTGTCACGCGCCAGTTGGAAAGCGGTATGGTGGGCATCAATGAGGGCATTATCTCGACTGAAGTGGCGCCCTTTGGCGGCGTCAAAGAGTCTGGCCTGGGCCGTGAGGGCGCGGATGTGGGGCTCGAGGAGTATCTCGAGACCCAGTATGTCAATTTGGGGCAACTGAGCGGCGAATAAATAGCTGTTCGGTCATCAATTGCCCCCACTGTGTGCCCGGCTGCTCTTCTGCAAGCACGAAACCGACGCTTTCATAAAGATGCCGGGCCGCATCCAGCCCTTTGAAGGTCCACAGATGGGTTTCGTCAAAGGCATGCTCATCGCAAAAACTGACCGCCCGGTTCAGCAACTGGCGGCCAATACCGCTGCCACGCAGGCTGTCATCGATAATAAATGCGCGCAAGTGAGCACGGTTGTCCCCCAAGCTTTCACCATCAATCGAAACAGAGCCGACAATGCGATCGCCCTTCAGCGCGGACCAGGTCTGGTTTAATGGATTCGACAAACGCCCGGCCAGATCGGCCAATGCCGCGCCCACCTTAGCTTCGAAGAAGGCGCCGAAACCCACGGTGCGGGAATAGTATTGCATGTGCATTTCCAGCGTTCTGGCGGTAAACCCCGGCAGATAGCCGCTGACAATCTCGATGGACGTTGCAGCAACCGGCGTTTCTCCCAGGCGATGTGCTCGCAACGCTGTGGCATAGCTCTGCAGTCCATTGGCAATGCTGACGCTGGCGTCTGCCGGTAACTGCTCCAGCGCGGTAAGCACTTGACGATCGGCAAAACGATTGATGCCCGCCAGGGTTTCTCGTCCTTGCGCCGTCAGCCGCAGGATCTTCTCTCTGGCATCTCGCGCGCTGGCCTGCGTTTCCAGCTCCCCGGCTTTGATCAGCTTGTTCAACATGCGGCTGACGCTGGATTTCTCCAGGTTAAGTACGTTGCAAAGCTCAGCGGCGGTATCAACCTGGCGATCGCCTATTTCAATCAACGCATGCACCGCCGATGGCGGCAGTTCGGTTCCTGCCAGGGTATTGCCCATAAAGCCTAGCTCACGCACCAAATGGCGCGACGCATCCCTGATCGGGTGTAAATACGGACTTGGTTGGGTGATTGACATGATCGGCACTCTGATGTGGTTGTATCGTGCAACCATATCAGAGTTATTCAGCAGTGCAAAGGGGCATGAGTCTTACAGGACAGCGGCCCGTCATCAGGCACGCTCAGGTTTTTTAGGCGCTCTCGCCCTTTTTTAACTCTTTCAGGTATTTGTAAACCGTGGCGCGGCCGAGGGATAACACGTTGGCGATATAGTCGGCGGCGCTTTTGGCTTTAAACGCCCCTTCGTTATACAGGTCAATCACCAACTGCTTTTTCTGTTCACGGCTCAATGAACCCAATGAAGCGTTTTGCTGGCGGATCCACTCGTGCAGGAAGGTATTGATCTTCTCCTGCCAGTCGTCTTTGAATAACTGCTGTGGCTGAGGCTGCAAACGGGTGACCGACAGGAACATATCCAGCGCATTTCTGGCATCTTCAAATGTCGCGGTGCTCAAATTAATGCACAGCAGGTAGCGGGGAACGCCCTGCTCGTCTTTCGCGGCAATGCTCACCGATCGCATTTTCTTGCCGTCCCAGTTGAGCTTTTCGTACGGCCCGGTCACCTGACCTTCGCTGTCGATGTCAAAATCCTCCAAACCGGCATCGTCACCCGGTTTGCGTTTCGACAGATTATTGGCGAGGTACGCCACCTTATTGGTAGAGAGATCGTGTATCACCACTTCCACATTGGGAAAAAACAGCGCAGCAATGCCGTCGGCAACCGACTGCAATAATTCTAATTGGGACGTGGTTTTCAGCACTCTGCTGTTACTCCATAGCGATAAGGCATGATGATATTGGCCAGTTTTCATCATTGGGTCAGCCGCTTAGCATACCTCAGTTGCCCCGCAATGCCGAGCGGGAGAACGGCTAACCGCCCTCCCGAGACTGGCTTATTCCGCCTCGCGACGGCTTTGGTAAAACACATAGCCTTCCTGAGCCACGCTGTCTTTGATTCTAAAGCGCCAAACGATCGCCAGGGTGATAAACCACAGCGGCATGCTGCACAACGCTATCAGGGTATCGCGATCAAAGATCATCAGCACCAGCGTGAAGGCAAAGAACGCCAATGTCAGCCAGGTCATTATCACCCCGCCCGGCATTTTGAACAGCGAACGTGCATGCAGGTCGGGCCGCTGTTTGCGGTAAACCAGATAGGCCGCCAGGATCATGCCCCAGCTGTAAACCACCAGTATCGCCGCCACGGTTGACACGATAGTAAATAGCGTCATGACGTTCGGCATCAGGATCAGCAACATCGTCCCCACTACCATGCAAAAGCACGAGAACATCAGGCTGCGGATCGGAATGGCGGTAGTGCGCGAAAGTATCTTGAACTGCCCATGGGCATGCTTCTCCATCGACAAGCCATACAGCATGCGGGTACTGGAATAGACGCCACTGTTGGCTGAGGACATCGCCGAAGTCAGCGCCACAAAGTTGATGACCGCAGCGGCAGCAGGTAACCCCGCCTGATCGAACAGCATCACAAACGGGCTGCTGTCCGGTGAAATATGGCTCCATGAGGTTACGGCGATGATCGCCAGCATGGAAAACACATAAAAGATGATGATCCGTACCGGGATAACGTTAATCGCCTTCGGCAGTACCTTGTGTGGATCCTTGGTTTCAGCCGACATGGTGCCCAACAGCTCAATACCGGTGCAGGAAAAGATGGCGATCTGGAAGCCGGCAAAGAAACCAAGAATGCCGTGCGGCATGAAAATAGCAGGATCGGTGATGTTGTTCACCGAGGCTGTAACCCCGTCCGGCGAAGTCCAGCCAATAAACACCATCCAGGCCCCGGTGACGATCAACGCGATAATGGCGATCACCTTGATGATGGCAAACCAAAACTCCGCTTCGCCAAACATCTTCACCGACAGCATATTGAACAGGCACAACAGCCCTAAGGTCAGTAAAGCCGGTAGCCAGGGCGAAACCTCGGGGTACCAGTACTGTATGTAGCCGCCGCAGACCACCACGTCGGCAATGCACGTCACCACCCAGCTCAGCCAATAGGACCACCCCAGAAAGAAGCTGGCTTTCGGCCCCAGGTATTCGGAAACGAAATCGGCAAACGAGCGGTAGTCGAGCTTGGTCAGCAACAGCTCCCCCATCGCTCGCATCACCATAAACATAAAG
Source organism: Serratia sp. GW822-FHT06E05 (assembly GCF_058799445.1). Lineage (NCBI taxonomy): Bacteria > Pseudomonadati > Pseudomonadota > Gammaproteobacteria > Enterobacterales > Yersiniaceae > Serratia > Serratia sp. GW822-FHT06E05. Next base: position 288,540 of record NZ_JBXALM010000001.1, on the reverse strand, counting down.
AAGCCGACAATCACATAGGTCAACACAATAGAGGTGCCGGAAAGCGCGATGGTTTTGCCCGATCCCATAAATAAGCCAGTCCCAATGGCGCCGCCGATGGAAATCAGTTGAATATGGCGCTCGCTGAGTCCGCGTTGCAATGTTTGGGCGCAGTCAGGCCCCTCGGTTGAAGAAGCCTTCAACCGATGTTGCTTACTTTTTGTCATGGTGTTACCTGTCCGTCATTAAGGCGATTAAGCAGCGGACAGCCGCTGCTGCAGGAGTGAAACGCATTGCGCGTTGTACCGGCAAAAAAATTCAGGCAAAACGATACCGTCCCTTTGTTAAAGGGAAGTTAAAAAATGTACGCATCAGAAAACGGCTGTTCGAGCTGCGCGCTAGCCCACATTTAGCATGCGAAGCATGAGCGTGGAGGGTGATTCATTTATTATCAGTCGGTTATGATTATTTTTGTTCAAGAATAAAACGCTGACAACGTCGATTTAACATGAATTTAACTCTGGCGTCAGGAAACGGCATTGTCAACACGACACTTAAATAAAATGAAACTTTTTGATCACATTCAAGCTTCTGAAAAATAGATAAAAACGGGTTTTATGCATTTTTTATGCATAAACCATGAGTAGCTCCCGCAACCACCGTACAAAAGTAATTAACTATTCATTTTTACGCCGCCAAACCGGCTTGAAAGCGGCCTGTGGCCCGATGAGTGGGGGCTAACAAGCCGCGTTTTTAATGGTAAATTTAGCGTCGCAAAAGTGTTATGCACTTAGTAATCCACGGTTAAACAAAATAAATACCTATATATAAAAAGGTTGGTTATGGAAAAGCTATCCTACGCTTCAGAAAGCAGCACAACGGCCTGGGCCACCTATCTGCAACAAATCGACCGCGTTGCACCTTATCTCGGTGAGCTGTCGCGTTGGGTTGATACCCTGCGTCACCCTAAGCGTGCGCTGATCGTTGATATTCCTCTGCAGATGGACGACGGTTCAATCCGCCACTTCGAAGGTTTCCGCGTTCAGCACAACCTGTCGCGCGGCCCGGGTAAAGGCGGCATCCGTTACCACCCAGATGTTGATCTCGATGAGGTTATGGCGCTGTCAGCCTGGATGACCATCAAATGTGCGGCAGTCAACCTGCCTTACGGTGGCGCCAAGGGGGGGATCCGCGTCGATCCTTTCAAACTGTCTGAAGGCGAGCTGGAAAGATTGACCCGCCGCTACACCAGCGAAATCGGCTTTATCATCGGGCCACAGAAAGATATTCCCGCACCGGACGTCGGCACCAACTCCAAAGTGATGGCCTGGATGATGGATACCTATTCCATGAACCACGGCACTACCATCACCGGCGTCGTCACCGGCAAGCCTATCCACCTGGGCGGCTCTCTGGGCCGTGAAAAAGCGACCGGCCGTGGCGTGTTCGTGACCGGTTGTGAAGTGGCCAAACGTTTGGGCGTACAGCTTGAAGGTGCCAAAGTGGCAGTACAGGGCTTTGGTAACGTGGGCAGCGAAGCGGCTCGTCTGTTCGTCGGCATCGGCGCACGTGTAGTCGTGATCCAGGACCACTCAGCGACCCTGTCCAACCCAGACGGCATCGACCTGAACGCATTGACCGAATGGCAAGCCAAGAACAAGCAGATCGCTGGCTTCCCTGGCGCTAAAGAAATCGAAAGCGAAGCTTTCTGGTCCGTCGACATGGACATCCTGATCCCAGCCGCCCTGGAAGGTCAGATCACCCGTCAACGTGCAGAAATCCTCAGCGCCAAGCTGGTACTGGAAGGGGCAAACGGCCCAACCTACCCAGATGCGGACGACGTTCTGCGTTCACGCAACATCACCGTAGTGCCTGACGTTATCTGTAACGCCGGCGGCGTGACCGTCAGTTACTTCGAGTGGGTGCAGGACATGGCCAGCTACTTCTGGAGCGAAAGCGAAATCAACGAGCGTATGGACAAGATCATGACCGACGCTATGGTTCACGTTTGGAATAAGTCCGAAGAGAAGAAATGCAGCCTGCGCACCGCGGCCTACATCGTCGCCTGTGAGCGTATCCTGACCGCACGTAAAGAGCGTGGCATTTACCCAGGTTAATGCGTTATCCATCCCGGCTTGCACTGCAGGCCGGGATCATTTCAAAATATCCCCTTCTAACGGAGCAACCTTTTCAACACCTTTCCGGTGCTGGTCATCGGTAACCGCTCGACAAACTCCACGATACGCGGGTATTTAAACGCCGCCAGTTGCTCTTTGGTCCAGGTAATCAAGGCTTCTTCCGTTACCGCCTCGTCCAGATCTTTCAACACCACCACCGCTTTAATTTCCTCTCCCAGCGATGGATGCGGCACCCCGATCACCGCCACAAACGAAACCGCAGGGTGGCGAATCATCAGTTCCTCCACTTCACGCGGATAAACGTTAAAGCCGCCCCGGATAATCACGTCTTTCGACCTGTCGACGATAAAATAAAACCCATCGGCGTCGCGCCGTGCCAGATCGCCGGTTCTAAACCAGCCGTTTTCCAGAACCTCTGCCGTGGCTTCCGGGCGATTAAGATAACCTTTCATCACGTTGTGACCGCGCACCGCTAACTCACCGACCTGATCGATCTCCGTTATCGTTTTGCCGGTGACATCAACCAGCCGGACTTCAACGCCCCAGATCGGTTGGCCGATAGACCCCACTTTGTTGACGCGTCCTGGGTGATTGAAGGTAGCGACCGGACTGGTTTCCGACAGCCCGTACCCCTCCAGAATGTTAACGCCGAAACGACGGGCAAAATCTTCAATGATTTGCACCGGCAAACTGGCCCCGCCGGAGACCGCCATGCGTAAATTTTTGCGCAACATCGCCAGATCTACGCTGTCGTCCAGCGCGTTCAGCAGTGCCCAATACATGGTAGGTACGCCGGCGAAAAAAGTGATGGCGTGCTTTTGCATCAGCGAGATAGCCAGCTTTGCATCAAAACGGGGCACCAGCACCAGCGTTGCTCCCAAGGCGAAGCCGGCATTCATCTGGACGGTTGAGCCGAAAGTATGGAACAGCGGCAGCGTTACCAAATGGCGATCGGGGCGTTCAACCGAGCTATTGAATAACTGCACCGAACCCAGCGCATTCAACACCAGGTTGGAATGGGTCAACTCCGCCCCTTTGGCACGGCCGGTGGTTCCGCTGGTGTAGAGGATCACTGCGGTGTCGGACTCCAGGGTACTGGCGCTGTCAAAATCGGTAGGTTGCTGGCGAATGGCCTGGCTGAAGCGGTCACCGCTCAGCGGCAGGCTGTCACCGATAATAATAAAGTCTCGGCACGATTGCGTGGCATCGAACGCGATTTTTGCCTCTTCCCCCAAGGTTAATCCATGGCCCCCTTCAAAACAAAAGAAGGCCACCGCCTGCGAATCCTGCAGGTAGTATTCAAACTCCCCCGCCTTCAGCAAGGTATTTAACGGCACCACCACCGCACCCGCTTTGAGAATGCCGAAGTAAATCGCCGGAAACTCCCAACGGTTTGGGCAGGCCAACGCCACCCGCTCCCCCGGTTTCACGCCCCGAACCCTCAGCAGATGGGCAACCTGATTGGCGAGCTGATCGAGTTCGCCATAGCTAAGCTGGAATTCGTCCTGAACCAGCGCCAGACGATCGGGGAAAGTACGCGCACTCTCTTCAAGCAATGTGGCCAAATTAAGCATATGGGGGTCTCATGAGCAGAAACCGGGAAGCCCGGTGAGTCGATAATTGAGATACTGCGCCACCTCATTGAGGTTGATCTCCCTGAACCGCCTCCGGCGGTAAAATCAGTATAGATGCACCTACGCCAGAAGCAGGTTCGCGTTCCACACACCGGTAGGCTATATGTTAGGGATTATTCCTCCCGGAGATCCCCGTATGAGCAAGAAAAAGATCCTGATGCTGGTTGGTGATTACGCTGAAGATTATGAAACCATGGTGCCCTTTCAGGCATTGCAGATGATTGGCCATCAGGTGGACGCCGTCTGCCCGGACAAGGCCAAGGGTGATTACATCATGACGGCAATCCATGATTTCGACGGCGCGCAGACCTACAGTGAAAAACCTGGCCACCGTTTCACTCTGAATGCCGACTTTGCCGCGGCAAAAGAAGAAGACTACGACGCGCTGTTGATCCCCGGCGGCAGAGCGCCCGAGTATCTGCGCCTGAACCCGCAGGTGATCAAGCTGGTGCAGGCTTTTGACGCCGCACGCAAACCCATCGCCGCGGTGTGTCACGGCCCGCAGCTGTTGGCCGCCGCCGGGGTGTTGAAAGGCAGAACCTGCAGCGCTTATCCGGCCTGCGCCCCGGAAGTGCAGCTGGCCGGTGGCCACTTTGCGGATATCGGTATCGATCAGGCCCATGTTGACGGCAATCTGGTGACCGCCCCTGCCTGGCCGGCGCATCCACAATGGCTGGCGAAATTTGCCGAGCTACTGGCACAGTAACTCCGTTAAAAGGCCCGCAATTTCTTTGCGGGCCTGAAACTGTATTCGGCGCGATGAGTTAACTCATCCAATATTGAGAATATCGCGATATCATTTTAATTGTTCAATCAGAAAGTGGATGTCGTAAAGCCAGCGTTTGGCCCGTGCGGATCGCACCAGCATATAAACATACAATGGCCGGATCCTTTCCATTTCAAGATCCCAGTGATTCGCGCGACGATTTGATGAGGTGAACAATAACGCCGACTTTGACTCCCGACGAAAATACAGCTCATGATTGTAATTGCTGCTGTCGATGAGAAAGGCGTCGAAATAGCCACGCATCAGCGTTTCCGACATTGGCAAGGAGAGGTGCAGCTCTTTATTTATTTCCGTATTGAGAGTAACGGCAACCCCCTTTTTAAGCAGACTGGGCGAATTATAGCGATCAATCACTGAAATGACCTGTTGCTGAATATCACTTTCCATTTCAACCTCAATATATTTGGCCGCGGGGATGATGCGATATTATTCAGACCCTGCTGATTGTGGCGAGTTCTCCATCGTCTGGTCATTTTCTCTTTCTTTACACTTCCACCACAGAATGAATATAAAAAAACGCAGCGCGCTATCATCACACTGCGTTATTTAATTATTGCCTGGGCTAAATCTTATTGGGTTAAAGATCTATTGTTGGCAACCACGCCATCGCCCTGCTTTTCTGCCGCGATGCCCCCACCCAGCACTTTATACAGAGTAATCAGGTTCTGATATTCGGTTTGGCGAGCAGCAATCAGCGACTGCTGGGCGGTATATAGCGTTCGCTGCGCGTCCAACATCACCAGATAGGTATCCACGCCATGGCGGTAACGCAGCTCCGCCAGGCGATAATATTCCTGCGAGGCCGCCACATAGCCGGTTTGCGCTGCTAACTGTTCCTGAATTGTGCCCTTGCGTGCCAACGCATCGGCCGTTTCCTGGAATGCCGTCTGCACCGCTTTTTCATAGGTGGCGACGTAGAGGTCTTTCTGCGCCTTGGTGTAATTCAACTGCGCCGTATTATAGCCACCGGTAAAGATCGGCAGGCTGATGCTCGGTGCGAACGACCAAACGCCCGCCCCCTGACTAAACAGGGATGACAGTTCTCCACTGCCCACCCCGCCGCTGGCGGTCAGGCTGATAGACGGGAAGAACGCCGCTCTGGCGGAACCGATATTGGCATTGGCAGCCTTCAGGTTATGCTCGGCCTCCAGCACGTCCGGACGGTTCAGCAGCACCTGCGACGACACATTGGCCGGTATATCTTTCATGATGCCAGACAACGCTTCGATCCCATCAGGCAACAGGCTCTCCGGCACGCTTTGCCCGACCACCAGATCCAGCGCATTTTTCGCCTGCGCCGCGCTGGTGGAGTAGCTGGCCACGTCCGAACGCGCCTGCTGATAGACCGTCTCCGCCGACGCCACGTCAACCATCGACAAAATACCGTTTTGCTGATTCTTGCGCGTTACCGCCAACGACTGTTTGGCACTTTCCATGGTGCCTTTGGCGGCGGCCAGATTGCTGCGTGCGGCCGCCACATTTACCCAGTCGGTCACGGTGTCGGCAATCAGCGCCAAACGGGTACTTTTCGCCGCTTCGGACTCCGCCAAATAGCTCTCGAATTTAGCGCGAGTCAGGCTGCGATTTTTGCCAAACAGATCCAGCTCGAAAGAACTGGTGCTTGCCGTCGCTTCGTAACTTTGGCTGATCGCCGTGGCATTGCCATTACCGGTCAATGCCCGGCCACGACTGCCGTCCACTCCGGCATTGATGGTAGGAAACAGATCGGCACGTTGCTCACCGTAGAGCGCCCGGGCAGATTCGATGTTGGCAATGGCCTCGCGCAAATCGCGACTGCTGCTCAGCCCCATCTCCACCACCTGCCGTAACCGGCTATCGACCACATAGTCACGCCATGGGATGTCCGGATAGCTTAATGACAATTTACCCGAGGGCGCAGTATAAGCGGCCCCTTGCGGCAGCGTTGAGGGCACCGGTGCCTGCGGGCGTTGATAATCCGGATCCAGCGAGATACACCCCGCCAGCACCAGCGGAAAGGTCAAAGTGATTAAACGTTGCAGCACGTTATTCTCCTGCCTGCGGCGCAGTGTTTTCTGTTGGTTTGGCGGAGGTTGTTTTGCGTGAAAACATCCGGCGTACCAATACGTAGAACAAAGGAACGAAGAAGATTGCCAGTAATGTCGCCGTAATGGTGCCGCCGATGATCCCGGTACCTATGGCGATCCGGCTGTTGGCCCCCGCGCCGCTGGAAACCGCCAAGGGCAATACGCCGGCGCTGAATGCCAGAGAGGTCATCAGAATAGGACGCAGGCGCATACGGGAAGCCTCAACGGCGGCGGCGATCAAGGCTTCGCCGCGCTGGTAATTTTCTTCGGCGAATTCAACGATCAGAATGGCGTTCTTGGCTGACAGGCCGATGATGGTTAATAGCGCCACCTGGAAATAAATGTCGTTTTCCAGCCCGCGCAGCGTGATGGCTAACAGGGATCCCACCACGCCCATCGGCACCACCATCATCACGGCAAACGGAATTGACCAGCTCTCATACAGCGCCGCCAGGCACAGGAACACCACCACCAACGAAATGGCATACAACGATGCCGCCTGTCCGCTGGTCAGGCGTTCCTGATATGACAACCCGCTCCAGGAGAAGCTGCTGGCGGAAGAGAACTGTGATGCCAGTTTTTCCATCTCGTCCATTGCCGTGCCTGAACTGGTACCGGGTGCGCCCTCGCCGGTGATTTCAAACGAGGACAGCCCGTTATAACGCGACAGGTTTTCCGGCCCGTAAATCCAATGTGAAGAGGCAAAGGCAGAGAACGGCGTCATGCTGGTCGTGCTGCTGGAGGTGCCGCGAACAAACCACTTATCGAGATCCTCCGGCTTTGACCGATACTCGACGTCACCCTGCATATAGACCTTTTTCACCCGGTTACGGTCGATAAAGTCGTTGATGTAGGTGCTGCCGAACGCGCTGGTGAGCGTGCTGCTGACGTCGCCGGCGCTCAGGCCCAGCGCCTGCAGTTTGTCGTTGTCGATGTCTACCTGCAGCTGTGGCGTATCCGGCAGGGTGTTGGCGCGCACCGCGCTCAGACTCGGATTTTTCCCGGCAGCGGCGATGATCTGGTCACGCATCACTTGCAACTCCGCACGGGTGGTAGCCCCTTTAGCCTGCAGTTCGAAGGTGAAACCGTCGGACTGGCCGAAACCGTCGATCGCCGGTGGGCTCATCGAGAACACTTGGGCATCGCGAATAGTGGCAAAGTGCGCCATTGCGCGTTTGGCAATGGCATCGGCGGTGTTGGCACTGCCAGGCCGCTGGCTCCAATCCTTGAGACTGACGAAGGCCATACCGGCGTTTTGCCCGCTGCCGCTGAAACCAAAACCGTTGATGGTGAAAATGGTGCTGACGTTGGCCTTCTCGTCGGTGAGGAAGTAATCTTTTACCGCGTCGCTGACCGCCGATGTCCTGGCATCGGTCGCGCCGGCAGGCAAGGTGTATTGCACCATTACCACGCCCTGATCTTCATTGGGCAAGAAGCCGGTCGGCAGCCGCATATACATCACGGCGGCGGCGATCAATAACAGACCATACAGCAGCAGATAGCGCATTGGGCTGTGTATCACCCGGGCGATCTTATCGGCGTATTTCTCCTGCAGGCGGTTATAGCCACGGTTAAATTTACCCAGCAGGCCCTTATCGGTCAGATCGTCATGAGCTGGTTTGAGTAAAGTGGCACACAATGCCGGTGCCAGCGTCAGCGCCAGGATCACCGACAGCACCATCGACGCCACGATGGTAACGGAGAACTGACGGTAGATAACCCCGGTGGAGCCGCCAAAGAACGCCATCGGCAGGAACACCGCCGACAGCACCATGGCGATACCGACCAGAGCCCCGGTGATCTCCTTCATCGATTTTTCCGTAGCCTCACGCGGCGGCAGCTTCTCTTCCCGCATCACGCGCTCGACGTTTTCCACCACCACAATGGCATCATCCACCAATAGACCGATCGCCAGCACCATGCCAAACAGCGTCAGGGTATTGATCGAATAGCCGAAGGCGGCAAGCACGCCAAAGGTGCCCAATAGTACCACCGGCACGGTAATGGTCGGGATCAGCGTAGTACGCAGGTTTTGCAGGAACACAAACATCACGATCACTACCAACACCACCGCCTCTATCAGCGTTTTCACCACCTCTTCGATCGAGATATTAATAAAATCGGTGCTGTCTTTCGGGTAGGCCACCTTGTAACCGTTCGGCATTGAAGTCTGATATTCCGCCACTTTGGCTTTGACCAGCTTGGCGGTGTTGAGCGCATTGGCACCGGCGGCCAGCTTGACCGCAATCCCGGAGGCTGGATGGCCATTCAACCGGGCGCTGGAAGAGTAATCCTCGTTGCCCAACTCTACCCGCGCAACGTCGCCCAGGCGCACCAGTGCGCCGCTGCTGTCACTCTTGAGAATGATGTTGCGAAACTGCTCCGGCGTTTGCAGGCGCGACTGCGCTTTTACCGTGGCGGTCAACTGCTGATCGGCACCGGACGGTAAATCGCCGACCTTACCGGCGGAAACCTGGGTATTTTGCGCTTCTATCGCCGTTGATACGTCGGAAGGCATCAGTGAAAAGGACGCTAGCTTGGTCGGGTCAAGCCAGATGCGCATGGCGTATTCCGATCCGAATACCTGCACATCGCCAACCCCTTCGATGCGCGACAGCGGATCCTGAATGTTGCTCACCAGATAGTCGGAAATGTCCGCCATGCTGGCCTTGTCGGTTTCGTCATACAGACCGACGATCAGCAAGAAGCTGCTCTGAGATTTTTTGACCGTAACCCCTTGCGCGGTGACCTCGGTAGGCAAGCGACTTTCCGCCTGCTGCACCTTGTTTTGCACCTGCACCTGCGCGATATCCGGATCGGTGCCCTGGTCGAAAGTCACATTAATACTCACAGAACCGTCGGAGCTGCTGGTGGCTGAAAAGTAAAGCAGCCCGTCCAGCCCGGTAAGCTGCTGTTCGATGACCTGAGTAACGCTGTTTTCCAGCGTCTCGGCATCGGCACCCGGATAGGTGGCGGAGATGGAAATCTGCGGTGGGGAGACGTCCGGATATTGCGAAATGGGCAGCGAGTTGATCGACATCAGCCCACACAGCATGATGATGATCGCAATCACCCAGGCGAAAACCGGTCGCCGAATAAAGAACTGCGCCATGGTTACTGCTCCCCGCCGTTAGCCGTCGGTGGTTTCACATCAACCGCTTTGACCTCAACGCCCGCAGCCACCTTATTGGTGCCTTCAACGATCAGACGGTCACCGGCATTCAGGCCCTTGCTGACCAGCCAGTTGCTGCCGATAACCTGCTCGGTAATGACCGTGCGTTGCTCCACTTTGTTTTGCGCGTTAACAACCAGCGCCGTGGCTTCGCCCTTGGCGTTACGGGTGATCCCCTGCTGAGGCGCCAAAATCCCCTTGGGATCGACGCCGTTGTCTACCGTGGCGTGAACATACATGCCGGGCAGCAATTCGTGCTCGGGATTAGGGAACACCGCACGCAGGGTGACGGAGCCGGTCGACTCGTCTACCGCCACTTCCGTCAGCTCCAGTTTACCGGGGTGGGTATATGGCGTGCCGTCCTCGAGTTTGATGGCTACCGGCGTGACATCGTCACGTTTCAGCGATGCCTGCTGTTTACGCAGTTTGAGCAATTGACTGCTGGACTGAGTGAGATCGACATAAATCGGATCGAGCGCGCGAATGGTTGCCAGGGCGTCGGTCTGACTGGCGGTCACCAAAGCACCCGGCGTAACGGAGGAAATGCCGATACGGCCGGAGATAGGCGCGCGCACCTGAGTGTACGCGAGATTGATTTTGGCCGACTCCAAAGAGGCCTGATACTGTGCGACGGCGGCAACCGCCTCCAGATAGGTTGCCATGGCATCATCCGCATCCTGTTTGGAAACGCCATTCTCTTTTACCAGTGCGGCGTAACGCTGCGCCTTCAGGCGGCTGGACTTCACGGTGGCCTCAGCGCTTTTCAACTGAGCGGCAGCCTGATCGTAGCTGGCCTGATAGGTTGCGGGGTCGATCTGATACAGCACCTGTCCGGCCTTGACCTCGGCACCTTCGGTAAACAGGCGTTTTTTGATAATGCCGTCCACCTGAGGACGAACGTCCGAGGTCATGGTGGCGTTCACGCGGCCGGTCAAATCGCTGCTCAGCGTTACCGGTTGAGCCTGCAGCGTCGCGACACCCACTTCTTGCACGCTACCGGCGCCGGCGGGTGCTCCACCGCTCTGGCCATCACAAGCGGCCAGCAATAGCGACAGGCTGACAAGTAAAACCTTTTTCCTTTGCATCGACTATCTATCCTATTGAGAACGTTTATTCTCAATATATAGAAAGCGCCGTTTTTAGTCTGACAGGGTTGCGTAAGGATTGCGTAAAATTGCATCGCAGAGCATGAGGAGAACCGGTGCGCGCCTGCTTTACGCACCGGTTTTGGCGGTTTTACTTATGGCGAAGCGGCACGTCTTTCAGCAACCAGGTCAATGCAAAGGCCAGCGCCATGACCCCGGCGGCAATCTGATACACCGAGTGAATGGCCCCGCCAAAGGCTTGCAAATAGTCGTTCTGCAACGTCAACGGCAGATGATGCACCGCCGCCGCGCCCAAAGAACGCGGTAACGCCGTTCCTTCAGGCAGCAAGCTGGCCAACCGACTGTGCAGCACATTGGTAAAAATCGCGCCAAACACGGCTACCCCGATGGATCCGCCGATAGAGCGAAACAGCGTAGCGCTCGAAGTGGCAACGCCCATGTGTTTTGGCTCGACGCTGTTTTGCGCCGCCAGGATCATCACCTGCATCACCATACCCAATCCCAACCCCAGCAGGCTGATGTAGAGATACAGCAGATGTACCGGCGTCGAGTTTTTCAGCGTCCCCAGCAGAATCATGCCTACCAGGGCACAGCAGGTGCCTATAATCGGGAAAATACGGTATTTGCCGCGCTTACTGATTAACCGACCGCTAACGATGGAGCTGATCATGATCCCGCCCATCAGCGGCAGCAGCTGCATCCCGGCCTGGGTCGGCGTGGAATTCTTCACCACCTGCAAATACAGCGGCAGGAAAGTCACCGAACCAAACAGCGACATACCGACGATAAAGCCGACCAAGGCGCACAGCAAAAAGGTCCTGTTGCGGAATAAGTCGAGCGGAATGATAGGCTCGCTCGCCAGGCGTTCTTCGTAGATAAACCCGCCCAATGACACCAAACCAAAGGCCAAAATGCACCACAGCTGCCCGTCAGACCAGGCCATGACCGTACCGCCCTGACTGGTAAACAAAATAATGCAGGTCAGCGCGGCAGCCAGATAGCTGGCCCCCAGGAAATCGATTTCATGCTTGACCCGATTGACCCTGGATTGGAACACCGCGCCAATCACCAACAGCGCGAAAATCCCCAGCGGCAGGTTGATATAGAAAATCCAGCGCCATGAGAAATGCTGCACCAGCACCCCACCAATCAACGGGCCCACCACCGTCGCCAGGCCGAATACGCCGCCAAACAGGCCCTGATAGCGTCCGCGTTCGGCCGGCGGGATCACATCGCCCACCACCGCCATGGTGACGACCAGCAAACCGCCACCGCCCAACCCCTGCAGGGCACGCATCAGGATAAGCTGGGTCATGTTTTGCGCCAATCCGCACAGCACCGAGCCGAGCAGGAAGACCACAATGGCAATCTGCAGCACGATTTTACGCCCGAACAGATCGCCGAACTTGCCATACAGCGGCACCACTATCGTCGATGCCAGCAAATAGGCGGTGACTACCCACGACAGATTTTCCAGGCCACCGAACTCGCCAACAATGGTCGGTAATGCAGTAGAGACAATGGTTTGATCGAGCGCCGCCAGCAACATGACCAGCAGCAATGCGGAGAACAACAGCCGGATCGAGGGCGCCTGCCCAGACGCCCTGCCGCTGTCTTCACTGCCTGCCAGATGACTGATCCCCATTTAGATGAGCTCACTTGTAATTAATTAATCGAGTAATTAATATATGAGTGATTCTTTTCTCCGGTCAATGGATCTCACCGCGATGACAGCACAAAACGTTCAAGCCCCGCGCCGCCCTGGTCGGCCGAGCGGCGGCACCAAGGGCACAGAAAAACGCGAGCACCTGCTGGACACGGCGCTTAATTTATTTGCTCGTCAGGGCATTGCCGATACTTCGCTCAATGCCATTGCCCGTGAAGCCGGCGTCACCCCCGCCATGCTCCACTACTATTTTCACAACCGCGAACAGCTGCTGGACGTGCTGATCGAAGAGCGTTTCCTGCCGGTACGGCTGGCCGCCGGCAGCGTTTTCGACGCCAATGCGGACGATCCTATTGCCGCCTTCACCCAACTGGCCCAAAGGTTTATCGATATCTCCATCGCGCATCCCTGGTTCGCCCCACTGTGGTTGCGAGAAGTGATGAGTGATAACGGCGTACTGAAGCAACGGATGGATGAGCGTTTTGGTGATGCGCAGCGCAAAGCGGCCCTGAAGTCGATTATGCGCTGGCAGGCAGAAGGCAAGCTGAGTGCCGATCTGGAACCCTCTTTGCTGTTTATCACCCTGTTTGGCATGACGCTGCTGCCGCTGGCCACCGCGCCGAAATGGCACCGCGACAACAACAGCAGCAACGGCCCGCAGCGCGCTGAAGTCATCGCGCGGCATGCCATTGCATTATTAAGCTACGGGCTGGGACCGCAGCGCTAGAACGAGATCCATTTTGGTGCGACTCGCTCCTCCAACGAGCGTCATGTCGCATCGGTATGGCTCCTTGTCCTCTGCTACCGCTAACTGTCTAGCTGGCACCCTTTTTGCTTTGGCTACTCCTGCTAATTTGGCTTGTTAATCAGGGGTAGCTTATGTTTCAAACAATTAGACTGGCTTTGCTCTGCTTCACCTTCAGCTTTACCGGCGTGGCAAACGCCGCCGGGGACTTACCGCACATCGTGATTTTAGCCACCGGCGGCACCATCGCCGGCTCTGCGGCTAGTAATACACAAACCACTGGTTATAAGGCTGGGGCACTGGGAGTGGAAACGCTGATTGCAGCGGTGCCGGAAATGCAGAAAGTCGCCCGCGTAGACGGCGAACAGATTGCCAATATCGGCAGCGAAAACATGACCAGCGATATCCTGCTCAAGCTGTCCAAGCGGGTCAATGAGCTGCTTTCACGCAGTGATGTGGATGGCGTGGTGATCACGCACGGAACCGATACGCTGGACGAATCGCCGTACTTTCTTAATCTGACGGTCAAGAGCAACAAACCGGTGGTGTTTACCGCCGCGATGCGCCCTGCCACGGCCATCAGCGCCGACGGCCCAATGAACCTGCTGGATGCGGTCACCGTTGCCGCCGACAAGCAGTCCGTGGGGCGTGGCGTTATGGTCGTTCTGAACGATCGCATTGGCTCGGCCCGTTTCAGCACCAAAACCAACGCCACCACGCTGGACACCTTCAAGGCCCCGGAGGAAGGCTATCTGGGCGTAATTGTCGGTGGCAAGCCCTACTTTGAAACCCGAGTCGACAAGATCCACACCACTCGCTCGGTATTTGACGTACGTGATGTCAAGGTGCTGCCAAAAGTCGACATTATTTATGGTTATCAGGACGACCCTGAATACATGTACGATGCGGCCATTCAGCATAAAGTGGATGGCATTGTTTACGCTGGCACCGGTGCCGGCTCGGTCTCAGTGCGCAGCTCTGCCGGGATCAAAAAAGCGGAGAAGGCCGGTGTGCTGGTGGTTCGCGCCAGCCGCACCGGCAGCGGTATTGTCCCCGAGGACAGCGGGCAACCTGGCCTGGTGTCCGATTCGCTCAACCCGGCCAAGGCGCGTATTCTGCTGATGCTGTCGCTGACCAAAACCCATAATCCTCGCGTCATTCAGGATTACTTCCACACGTATTGATCCGCGTTCTCTCGACAGGGCCAAGGCTGGCCCTGTTGTAACAAGACTTAAATGGCCGGCAGCTGACTGGTCACGCAGTGGATGCCCCCACCGCCAGCGGCGATAGCGTCGATATTCAACTGAACCACTTCACGCTGCGGGTAAAGCGCCGTCAATAATTCCAAAGCTGCGGCATCCGCCTCAGCATCGCCAAACTCCGGGGCGATAATCGCGCCGTTGATGACAAAGTAATTGATGTAACCGGCGGCAAAATCCGCATTGCCCTTGCTGAAGCGGCTACGGCGTGGATCCAGCGGTGGCGACACCGTATGCACCTGTATCTTGCGGCCATCGGCATCCGTGGCCTGTTTGAGGATCGCCAAATGATCCAGTGTGACCTGATGGTCGTAGGACTCAGGATCGCTGTCCAGATTGGCGATCACCACACCTGGGCTGACGAAACGGGCGTAAAAATCGACGTGAGCGTCGGTAATGTCTTTGCCTTTAATCCCCGGCAGCCAGATGATTTTTCGCAGGCCCAGCATCGCTTTGAGCTCTTGCTCTACCCGCTCACGGCTCCAGCCAGGGTTGCGGTTGCGATTGACCCAACTGCTCTCGGTCATGATGCCGGTGCCATGACCATCCACCTCGATGCCCCCGCCTTCTCCTGTCAAAGCGCTGCGGCGCAGTGGGTTAACGCCGAAATGTCTGGCCTGGAAAGCGGCCAACTGAGCATCTTTACCGTGCCGTTGCTTATTGCCCCAGCCGTTAAAGTTGAAGTCCACCGCCGCCAATTCACCCGCGTTGTTGGTAACGAAATTGGCAGCGATATCGCGCATCCAAATATCATCGAGCTCGGTAATGACAAAGGTCACATTGTGGCTACCGCATTTTCTCTCCGCTAACTCTCGTTCACGTTCGCGACAAAATACCGTCAGCGGCTGGTAAACCGCGATAGCACGGGCAATGCGCCCCAGAGCATCTTGCACGTCCGCCGTGAACGACCCCCAAATCGCCCGCTGTGCGCCAAAAGCGATAAAGGCGCATTGCTGAGGCTCCCCCTCATCGGGCATGCGCCAGTTCCCGCCAGCCGTTTTCTGAGCCGCGTGGCTGGACAATGATGCCAGCCCCATCGAGGCCGTCAGGCTAATGCCGGCAATCAGGGAAGCCTGTTTGATAAATTCACGACGTGTTGACATGGTTTGCTCCTGTATTGCCGCCAAAATAATAAGCTAAACTATTCAGCAAAAGACGGCGTGATGTCGATAACATCTATGTTATTCCTTTTATTCCGGGTAAAACAAAGGATACATTTAGCGGACACCTGATTAGATAGGCTTATCAATAATGTTAAAGCACTGGCCCCCGATGAACGCCCTGCGCGGTTTTGAAGCCGCCGCCCGGCTGGGCAGTTTCCACCAGGCCGCCGATGAGCTGCACCTCACTCAGTCGGCGATCAGCCAACAAATTCGCAGCCTGGAAGCCTTCCTGGAGCAACCGCTGTTTTTCCGTAGCGGCCGCAGCGTCAGCCTGACCGATGCCGGTCAGGATCTCTACAGCACCGCCCAGGTGATGCTGCAACAGTTGGCCGTTGGCATCCGCCGTCTGGAGCAGTACCGCAAGCCCAACCAGTTGATCGTCAACACCACGCCGGCGTTCGCCCGTCACTGGCTGGTTCCGCGCCTTAAAAGCTTCCACCGGCAGCACCCGGATATCGACCTTTGGCTGTTCACCACCTTCGACCCGCCGGATATGGCGACCGAAACCGTCGATCTGGCGATCCGTGACGATCTCAGTGCGCAAATTGAATGTAGCCTCAAAATGCTGCATCAGGATCGGCTCTATCCGGCTTGCCATCCTGAGCTGCTGAAACAGGACAAGGCACAACGCACCACCCTGCACGGCGAACGCGAGATGGACTGGAGCCATTGGGCCGTTCAGGGCGGCACCAACGTTGGGCAAAGCAGCCACGGCCTGAACTTCTCCGATCCCGGCCTGCTGTTGGATGCGGCCTGCGACGGCCTGGGCATCGCTCTGGTCAGCGAACTGCTGGCGCAACAGGCTCGGGCGCGTGGGGTGTTGCAGCCGATGACGGAGCAAAGCGTACGTGGCCCTCAGTGGGCCTGGCTTATTCATCGCGATAGCGAGAACAACCCGCTCACCCGGCATTTTTGTGAGTGGTTACTAACCCAATTGCCGGCGGTGATTTAACGTTCTACCTCACGCTTCCAAACGCCGGATAAAGCGCGGCAGATTGAGCGGTGCTACTTTCAATCAAGCGCCAGAACAAGCTTAAACAATGGTGCTAAGTGGTTGTTGAGATTGAATTCACCTGTCATCGTTCAATTCGAAAAGGAAAGGCTATGCATACTGGTTTATTGAAAACATTGGCACTCAGCGTGGCGCTGGCCACCCTCAGTCCTTCGGTATTCGCCGCTAATCTGAACGCCGGTGCCGTGGCGGCGCCGGATCAATATGGTGCCAAAGTGGCCGAACAAATTTTGAAGGCCGGCGGTAATGCCGTCGATGCTGCGGTCGCCACCGCCTTTACGCTGGCAGTGACCTACCCGGAGGCCGGCAACATCGGCGGCGGCGGTTTTATGACCCTGTACGTCGACGGCAAGCCCTACTTCCTCGACTACCGGGAAGTCGCCCCCAAAGCGGCCACCAAAACCATGTACCTCAACGAAAAAGGCGAAGTGATCGAGAACCTCAGCCTGGTGGGCACCAAGGCCGCCGGCGTACCCGGCACGGTACTCGGGCTGTGGGAAGCGCATAAACGCTTCGGCAAGTTGCCCTGGGCAGAACTGCTGACCCCGGCTATCGGCTATGCGCAACAAGGCTTTAAGGTGGCCGGCCAGCAATACCAATACCGTGAGGATGCCAATAAGCTGTTCGCCGACAAAACCAACTTCGGCGATTACTTTGGCAGCATGAAACCCGGCGCGGTGTTTAAACAGCCGGAGCTGGCCAAAACGCTGGAACGCATCGCCAACAAAGGCGCTGACGACTTCTATCAGGGGGAAACGGCCAAGCTGCTGATCGCCCAGATGCAGCGCGATGGCGGCCTGATCACCCAGGAGGATCTGACAGACTACCGGGTGAAATGGCGCGAACCGATGAAAATCGCCTGGCGCGGCAATACCCTTTATACCGCCCCGCTGCCGAGCTCCGGCGGCATCGCGCTGGCGCAGTTGCTGGGCATAAAGGAAGATCGTGCTGCCGATTTCAAAGGCGTTGAGCTGAACTCCGCCCGCTATATTCACTTACTGTCGGAAATCGAAAAGCGCGTCTTTGCCGATCGCGCCGATTACCTCGGCGATCCTGACTTTGCCAAGGTGCCGGTTGCTCAATTGGTCGCCCCGGATTATTTGCAAAAGCGGGCTGCGGAGATCAACCCGACCGCCATTTCACCGACCGAGAAGGTGCGGCCTGGGTTGGAACCCCATCAAACCACGCATTTCTCGATTGTTGACGCGCAGGGTAACGCGGTCAGCAATACCTATACGCTAAACTGGGACTTCGGCAGCGGCGTGGTAGTGAAAGGGGCAGGCTTCCTGTTGAATGACGAAATGGACGACTTCAGCGCCAAACCGGGCGTGGCCAATGCCTTTGGCGTGGTCGGTAGCGACGCCAACGCCATTGAACCGGGTAAACGCATGCTTTCGTCCATGAGCCCGACCATTATCACCCGCGACGGCAACGTTAGTCTGGTGATTGGTACCCCTGGCGGTTCTCGCATTTTCACCTCGATTTTCCAGGTGATAAACAATCTCTATGACTACCAGTTACCGCTGCAACAAGCGGTGGCCGCGCAGCGCGTCCATCACCAACTGTTGCCGAAAGACACTATCTTCTACGACGCTTTTGCTCCACTGACCGGCAAAGTGGCTGAACAGTTGAAAGCGATGGGTTACACACTGGAAGATCAGGGCTGGTACATGGGGGACATACAGGCGATCCGCGTCAAGGGTGACACGCCGGAAACCGCCTCCGATCCGCGTGGCCGCGGTGTGGGGCTGGTAGTGAAAAAATAACGATAAAACACCGGGCGGATCCGTTAGAGGTACGCCCGGTGTTTTTGTTTCTATTTGGCGACTGCAGCAGAATTAACCCCGGCGTTCGCCAGCTCGCCATACACTACCTGGCCACGGAAGCCGCGCCGAACCTGCTGGAACAATGCGCGGAAGGCAGGATAATCCTGTGCCTGACAGAGCGCGTCCTTACCGCGAACGGCATTCAGCTGTAGCCGATGATTGACCACCACCTGTTGCCCTTCGAGCTGCCATTCAACCTGGTATTTTCCGGCCGCATTGCTGAACTGCTGGTTCTTGGGGATGGCGATAATCGGCACGTTGGCGGGCAGGTGCAGGCGATAGGTCTCGTCGTACTGCTGCGCGGTGCAGAAGAACGGCGTTTCGTTAGTCGGGGCGGACGTCGTCGAGTAAAGCGTACGGAAAGACTTGCCGCCGGGCGGCGTCGGTACGGCCATACCGCCCACCACGCTGAAATCGACATAATCCTCGGCTTTGAATTTATAACTGTAGGCAAACGGCTTTTTGAGATCGAACGCATCGCCGTGCATCGCGATAACCCCACGGCCATCAATGCCTGAGGACGCCATGATGTTCTCTTCGACTCGCGTCCGGTTCTGCTGATTGATTTGCGAGAAATAACCTCTCAGGTCGATCTCATCCACCTCACCCAGCTTGCGTTCAGTTTGGCCTCGCATATTGCCCGCTTTATCGAAGTAGAAGTCCACGCTGAGCGACGTATTGTTGCGCTGTTCGTCATTGTCAGGGGTACGCGCCAGTTTGGCTTCGCGCGTCAGCAGGACCGGAGCCCCAAGGTCAGCCCCCGGCAGTTGGCCAAATCGCGCCCAGGGGCTGGTAGAATCCAGATACAGATTGAACTCCGGCACGTAGGTAATCGCGTGGTTAAAGCGCCCCAGCAGCGGCACCTTCGGCAATATCGGCCCTTGGTCCATGCCGATCAGCACCGGTGAACTGACGATGCCCTTGGCGGCCAGCAACGCCTCGAGCATCACCACATGATCCTTGCAATCGCCATAGTGATTATCCAGGATGCTCTGCGCCGAATTCGGCTCCAGCCCGCCGTTGCCCAAATAGACCGCCACATAACGAATATTCTGCGCCACCCAGCGATAAATCGCCGCCGTCTGCTCACGACGGTCGCTGATGCCGTCGGTAATTTTATCCGCCAACGCCTGGATCGCCGGGGTCACCTTGGCCGCCTGATTGGCTTTCTGTTGATAGGCTTTGGCCAGCTGTGGCCATTCGCGGTAGGTACTGGCCATGATGGTTGGGCTGAATGTCCAGCTGTTCGCCGACCAGTTTTGCGCTTTCAGCGGTTCACTGCGCCGGTAATGCCAGCGCCAGTGGGCCTGACCGTCACGGATCTGCGGCTTATCTGCGCCCTCTACTCCTCGGGTAAAGACATGCATCGGCACATTGGCCGGCGCCTGCAAATTGACCTCGGCGTCATCAAACTGGTCGAAGACGCTGAAGGTTTCCCACAGGCCGAAGTAGTCTGGGAAGTACGGGGTATTTTGCGTGCGCAACACCTGATACATCACGCGAGAACCGGGTGCCAGGTTGGAGAAGACGATCACCTTTACCTTGCGATCGGCATACAGTGGCGCAGAGGCGCTGGAGTAGCTTTCCTGGGTATAAATGCGATCGGGCGCGACATCATGGCGCTGTCCATCGGCCGTCAGCGTATAGGCCGAAACCACCTTCAGCGTTTCCATTTTTTCGCTGTAGCTCAGGCGGATTTGGCTGAACTTCTCGACTGCCGCCTTGGTTTTGAGCAGCACCTCATAGCTCTCGGTCTTGGTGTTGCTGGCATTGGCATGGACTTGATAATCCGCGCGGTAACGCACAAAGCTGAAATCATTGCTAACGGCGGCATCCTTGGTGGCGACCGACGGCGCTTCCACGGCCAACAGCGTTGCCGGGTGCGTCGCCGCCAGTCCAGCGGCCAACACGAGAGAAGGGATGACAATTTTCATCTTCGTTCCTTGAAGTTTTTTAAACGATAACAGTGACATTGATAAAGTGCGGACCACTGGCGCAAGAGCGGCACACTAATACAACTGAGAATCGTTTTCAATAAAATACCGATTCGGCCGGGTGTGCCCGACCTAACCCTGCTCTATCAACATGACAGCCGTAGTATCGTTCTCCAAAGCGTCAAAAATATGCTCGCGGTCGGCGGAATAACTGATGTAATCCCCTGCGTTCAATTCTACCGGCTGGTCCGTCGGCCCGACTAACGCCCTGCCACTGCTGATAATCACATGCTCAATGGTACCCGGCATATGCGGCCGCGAAATGCGGGCTTCGCCCGGTTGAACCTGTAGACGGTAAATATCGCGCTGTGCCCCTGGCGGGCAGGTCGCCAACAGGGTGACGGCGTAGTTGGCCTGTTCGGAAACCGTGGTCACCCCTTCATGGGCACGGATCACCTGTACGTGTTGGCGTGGCTGAGAAATCAACCGGCTGACCGGCACATCCAACGCCATCGCCAACGCCCACAAGGTTTCCAGGCTGGGGTTGCCGCTGCCGGTTTCCAGCTGCGAAAGCGTCGATTTTGCAATGCCGGCTCGGCGAGCCAATTCGGTAACCGAGAGGCCCAATCGTTCGCGTTCACGGCGAATGGCGGCCGAAAGCAGGCCGATGGGCGTAGCGTTATTGCTGACAAAGTCGCTCATTGTTCACCATATCGTTCGTTTGTTCGGCTTGACGAACAACCGTCAAGCGTTCATCATAATGTTCAATTGTTCATTTTAATGATAACCGCCAACGGCGGCAAGCGCACTAGCAGGGAGAAGGCAAATGAAGATAAGAACCGGCGGCGTATTACAGATGACCCTCGCCATGGTCATTTCCGGAACCGTGGGCTGGCCGGTAATGCTACTGGGGCAGCCGCCCGCTACGGTGGTTTTCTGGCGCTGCGCGTTTGGCGCGCTAGCGATGCTGATCGCCTGCGCCCTGCTTGGCCTGCTTAAAAAAGACATGTTAACCCGACGTCAGGCTGCCATTGCGGTGCTGGGCGGCGTCGCCCTGGTGCTGAACTGGGTAATGTTGTTCGGCGCTTACAGCCATGCCTCTATTGCGGTGGCGACCGTCACCTACCACGTCCAGCCCTTTATGCTGGTTGGGCTCGGGGTGCTGTTTTTCGGCGAAAAAATGACGGCGACAAAGTTTGGCTGGCTGCTACTGGCCTTCGTCGGCATGTTGCTGATCATTAGCGGTAAACAAGATGGTGGCGATTCCAGTGCCGATTACTTCACTGGCGTGTTGCTGGCGCTGGGCGCTGCCTTTATGTATGCGGTAGCGGCGGCGATCGTCAAGCGTTTGAAAGGGGTGCCGCCGCACCTGATCGTGCTGATTCAGCTCACTCTGGGCGTCGTACTGCTGGCACCGTTCGCCGGCTGGGCCCAACTGCCGTCGACGGCTAACGGCTGGTTGCTGCTGGCGACCCTGGGTCTGGTGCACACCGGGCTGATGTCTTCCCTGCTGTACAGTGCCATCCAGAAAATCCCCACTGCCCTGGTAGGCGCGTTGTCTTTCGTCTATCCCCTGGTGGCGATTATCGTCGACTGGGCGGTATTCGGACACCGCCTTAGCCTGATGCAGCTGTCGGGCGCCGCCGCCATCTTGCTTGCAGCAGCGGGCATGAACTTTGGCTGGCGGCTGGTACGGGCGAGCAAACCCGTGCGCGTGGCCGGTGATCAACAACCCTGAGCGCGATTTTTAAAACCGTTCGTTGCCGAATAATAAGCGAAACGCCTATCCCAAAAATATCAAAAGCTCAGCGAATTAACGTATTCGCCCTGGCCGGCAAGAGCTGTTATTTATTTAACCAGACACGGGAGGAGTTAACGATGGCACGCTACGTGTGGAATGACCGACTGAAGCAGAGCATTCGTTTCAGTTACTGGAATGAGCTGTGCGTTATTGACGATAACGGGGCCTTGGTGGCCCCGGTTCTCAAGCTAATGGATCTATTTTTCCGCCGTTTGATCGCGCAAGTGACTGACCTGCGCTTGCAGCTCGGGCCACGGCGCTTTCCCCGCATAATTTTGCCGCAGATAGTTAAGCAATTCGGCGATCTGTCTGTCGTTCAGGTTATGGCGAAATGCCGGCATATAGCCCAGGTTGCTATTGGCCGGGCGTTGAATGCCGTCCAGCACCACCCGAATGGCATTGTCCGGCTTATCGGCATACAGGTTGGTGTTCAGCGCCAGTGAAGGTCGAACGCCGATCAGCTGAGCCCCCTTTTCCTGAGCATGGCATGCCATACAGGCACCGGAGAAAATACGTGCGCCTTCCGTGGTTAACGGCTCGGTCCGCGACTCGGCCCATTCATTCAAACGTTTGGCTTCCGTCACCTTAGACTCGCTCGGATGATAAGTGCGCAGATAAGTGGCTATGGCCTGCAAGTCTTGCTCCGGCAACCGCGAAAGCCCCTCTTCGATCACCGGTGCCATCGGCCCGGCTGCCACGCCGTGATTTGCCGAATACCCAGTGCGCATAAAGCTGAGCAAATCATCTTGTGTCCACTCCAGCGGTGCCAAAGAGCTGCCGGTTAGCGACGGAGCAGTCCAGTCTTCCGCCACGCCGCCGCTCAGGTGTTCAGCGCCGCCTTTCTCGCCAAACATCAGGTTGCGCGGCGAGTGGCAGGCGCTGCAGTGGCCAAGGCCTTCAGTCAGATAGGCCCCGCGATTCCATTCGGCGCTTTGTGTCGGATCGGCCTTCATGGCGCCAGGCTTGAGGAACAGCCAGTTCCAGGTGACGATGCCCTGGCGAATGTTAAACGGGAAACCCAATTCGGTGGCCGGCGGCTGATATTTCACGGCCGGTTGCGACATCAGGTAGGCGTACAAGGCCTGCAGATCTTCATCGCTGGTGCGGGTAAACGCCGTGTAGGGAAAGGCCGGGTAGAGATAGTGCCCTTCGCGATCAACCCCATGACGCATCGCTCGTTCAAAGGCGGCATACGACCATTTCCCAATGCCGGTGTCGTTATCCGGAGTGATATTGGTGCTGTAAATGGTACCGAACGGAATCTCCATCGCCAATCCGCCGGTATTGCGCTCGCCGCCGGGCCGGGTATGGCACACCGCGCAGTCGCCGAGATCGGCCAGCACTTTCCCTTGGGCGATCTGTTGCTGACTAAAAACGTGATGATCCTTTTCCTCCAGCGGCGCTATTTCTGATTGCCAGCTGGCTATCGCCCCAATGACCACGGTGGCAACGACCGTCAGACTGCCCCAGCCGGCGATTTTCTTTATGCTGCTCATAGTGACTTATCCCTTTCTGCGCTGCCGGAAGCCTGCTGTTTTAACGCCTTTACCACTCGCTCAGGGGTAAAAGGCACCTCTCGCAGACGCACGCCCAGCGCGTCGAACAACGCATTGGCGATCGCCGCTGCGCTCGGCACCGAGGCGGATTCTCCTGCCCCCATAGAGGGTTCATCCGGATAGTCCAGCAGTTGGATATCAACCTGCGGTAACTCGTCAAACCGCAGGATCGGGTAACCGCCCCAATCCAGCGACGTCACGGACGCAGAGTCAAAGGTGACGAACTCTTTCAGCACCCGGCTGGCGGACTGAATGATATTGCCGTGCACCTGGTGACGAACCCCTGCCGGGTTGATGATGCGGCCGCAGTCATGGGCAACGAAGATTTTATCCAGCTTGATCTGACCGCTGTGGCGATTAACGCTGAGATCGCACACCCAGGCCGCCCAGGCGGCACCAAACCCAGGGAATTTACTGTGGAAATAACGCGCATAGGCAAAGCCGCGTCCCGTCACCCATTCAGGATCGCCGGACACCGGGCTGCGGTAGGCCGGGCCATCCTGCCAATTGGCCTGCTTTTTCAACGCTTGAATCAGCGCCACGGCACGCGGATCTTTCAGATATTGCAGGCGGAACGCGATCGGATCCTGCCCGGCTCGCCACGCCAGTTCATCAATCCAGGATTCGTGGGCGAACACATTGGGTAACGCCGAGACCCCACGCATCCACGAAGCCCGCACAATCGGCGCCGCGTCCTGGCACACTACCCGCATATTGGGATATTCATATTGGGGAATGGCGGTTCTGTCCCCCATCTGCTGCACGTCTGCCCGATTGGGCACTTTACCGGCCAGTACCAGTGACAACGTCACAGCATTGTTTGAAGGGTAGCTGGTTTTCAGTTCGTAAGCCGCCACCTGATTGTGCTCATCCAACCCGCCGCGGACTCGCATCAGTTGCCCGGTGCCCTTGGGCTCCCAACCCGCCTCTTGTTCACGCATCAACTGCACCCTGACCGGCTTGCCGGTGGCCTGCGATAACAGCGCAGCGTCAGCGGAGACGTCATCGGCACAGTTGCGACCGTAGCAGCCGGAGGCTTCCATGCGATTGATATGGACCTGCTCTGGCCGCCAATCGAGCAAATGAGCGATGTCCTTACGCAAATCGTGAGGATTTTGCGTGCCAGACCAGATTTCTGCGCGATCGCGACCGACGTCGGCCACCGCACAGGACGGGCCGATCGACGCGTGTTGATGGTAAGGCCAGACGTAATCAGCACTGACCTCGGTATGCAACGAGGCCAAAGCGGCATCGACCCCGGCATCATCACGCAGCACGCGATCGGTTTTGGGGTTTTCCACCAGGGCCTTATGCAATCCTGTAAGCGAAAGATCGGGTAAACCGGACCAGGGACGCCAGACGGTTTTCAGTTGCCGCATGGCGGCAATCGCCTGCTCTTCGCGTTCGGCGACGATACCGATGAAATCGTTAATCACCACCAGTTTTACGATGCCAGGCAAATGGGCAATGGAGTCATGGTCAACCGACAGCAGGCCGCTGCCCAACGGGGCGCTGCTGTCGGCGCCGATATAAGGCGGGCGCACCACTCTGCCATGCAGCATGCCCGGCAGGCGGAGGTCATGCACATAGGTCAGTTGGCCGGTCACCTTGGCCGGGATATCCACCCGCGGCACCGCCTTACCCACGTAACGGCTCTCCGCCACGCTCTTCAGCCTGATGGTTTTATCCAGGGCCACCTGTAAATTTTGCCCGCGGGCCAGTTCACCATAGCTCAGACTGACGTTGGGTTTATCCCTCGCAAATACCCGGCCATTTTCAGCCTGCAGGCGTTCCAGCGGTAACGCAAAGGCCTTTGCGGCCAGCGCCAGCAGCAATTGCCGCACCTGTGCGGCTGCCTGGCGCAGCGGTATAGCGGTCACCTGAATCGTGGCGCTGGCGATGGTCGGCCCCTGATCCGGCGTGCGCTGGGTGTCACCCAAAATCACCGTAACGTGCTCGAAAGGTACGCTGATTTCATCGGCAACAATCTGTGCCAATGCGGTGCGAATACCGGTGCCGAGATCCACATGGCCGTTAAAGGCGGTGACACGGCCATCGGCGGTCAGGCCGATAAAGCTGTCCACGCGATCGAGCGGCAGATCGCCGCCTACCACTGGCGTCGTTGCCAGGGCATTAAGCGACACAGGCAACAGGCTGCTGACCATTACCAGGCCACCGGCCTGCAACAGGCGGCGGCGCGTTATTTCCAGGCGGCTCATGCTTGCCCCCTTTCCGCCAACAGCTGACGGGCTTTGGCGGCAGCACGCAGGATCTCAATATGGGTGCCGCAGCGGCACAGGTTATAAGCCAGCTCATTTTTTATTTCTTGTTCATCTGCCTGCGGGTTTCGCTCAAACAGAGCAACCAGCGTCATGATCATACCGTTGGTGCAATAACCGCACTGCGCGGCCTGCTCATCGATAAAGCCTTGTTGAACCGGGTGCAGCCCCGCCTCGCTCAGGCCTTCCAGCGTGGTAACGGATTTGTTGAGGGCACCGCTCAGCGGCAGCGAGCAGGAACGGGCGGCAACGCCGTCGATCAGTACCGTGCAAGCACCGCACTCCCCGAGGCCACAGCCATATTTGGGGCCATTCAGGCCCAGATCGTTGCGTAACACGTAGAGTAGCGGCGTTTCGGGTGAAATGGCGCCCAGCGCGACCATCCGGCCGTTTATTTTTATTTCCATGGTGAATACATATCCTTAACCAAACGGATTTCTCCGTAATATCACTGCGGTGAATAATTCGCAGCATGCTAATTATAATCATTAAAAGACTTTCTAATGTTAAGGGTATGTAGTGCCAATTGCTTTAACGAAAAGTGGGTATTTATCATCAATTTCGAGTGGCATTAGAGCAGGACGTAGTGATTGCGCACCCGTCGTTGACGGAGGGATCTACCGCGTACGGTCTGCTGGCGACCAACGTGGAAACCCGTGCAGCGCATGAAACTGAGAGGAAGTAAGTGGCTGATTATTTATCTATTAATTCGACTAACTAAGCCATATTCGGCATTTCACACCCGAAAATATTTTGCTTATCATCATGATCTGTCTCTGAGGTTTGCTTCAGGGCCTGTCTACCGGAATTTTTGTCCTTGTTTTGTTCGTCGTGAACGCTCGGCCGCACCCAGGTGCGGCTTTTCTTTTTGTTGCCTCCCCCCGCTTGTTACGCACCCATGTTACCCATCCGTTAAATGACCAGGATCTGCGCACTCAGCCTGATTTTCGCTCGCAATACGGCAGTTTTTGCTGCTCTTCCCCGGTGACAGCAACCCTTTTCCTTCCGTCGATCACATTACGGGTAACACAGTTTTTTAACACTCTTCAGCGTGATATCTGTCGCAAAACCGCCTGCCGAAAACCGCTTTTATAGCAATACGAAGTAACGCTATTTATTGACAGGTGAAACCATGACGACCTCTACATCCAATGAAGTGCTGTTGATTGCCCCAGTAATGGATAACCTGCTGGCCCGCCTTGAGGCAGCCTTTGTGGTACATCGGTTATATGAACAAGAGGATGCGGCCGCTTTTCTGGCCGAAAAAGGTGCGGCCTTCCGTGCGGTCGTCACTCGGGGGGATATTGGGGTCGAGACGCCAGTGCTTGAACAATTACCCAACCTCGGGCTGATTGCGGTGTTCGGCGTAGGCACTGACGCGATTGATCTGAATTACACCCGTAAACACGGCATTGCCGTCACCATCACCTCCGGCGCCTTGACGGAAGACGTGGCGGATATGGCTCTGGGATTGTTGCTGGCTACCGCTCGTCAGCTGTGCCACAACGATCGTTTTGTGCGTGAAGGTCGCTGGCTGAAAGAGGCGCCGGGCCTGTCGGTGCAGGTCAGCGGCAAACGGCTGGGCATTTTCGGCATGGGCAATATCGGCCGCGCCATCGCCCAACGCGCCGCCGGTTTCAATATGCGTATCCAATACGCCAGCCGCACGCAGGACAGTTCGCTGCCCTATCGCTATTTCCCAGATCTGCTGGCTTTAGCGCGGGAAAGCGACTTCTTTATCATTGCTATTTCCGGCGGTAAAGACAGCGCTGGCCTGGTGGACAAGGCGGTATTCGACGCCCTGCCTTCCCATGCCCTGGTGATTAACATTGCTCGCGGCAGCATCGTTAATGAACCCGACCTGATTACCGCCCTGCAAAGTGGCGCCATCGCCGGTGCCGGGTTCGACGTTTATGCCCACGAACCCGAGGTTCCTGCAGAACTGATCGCCATGGAAAACGTGGTGCTGCAACCGCATATCGCCAGCGCCACCCAGGAAACCCGGCAAAAGATGAGCGATATCGTGTTTACCAACGTTGAAGCTTTCTTCAACCGGGCGCCGCTGCCCCACGCCATCGAGTAACTGACGCGTTTTCTTTTCGATTTTATTACCGCCGAATCACAGAACCTCTTCATTGAGAGGTTCTCCCTGCGCCCTGTAAAGAGAGATCGCCATGGATAATAAAATACCCAACACCCGCTGGCTGCGGGTTATTGCCCCGATCCTGATCGCCTGCATCATTTCCTTTATGGACCGGGTTAATATCAGTTTTGCGCTGCCCGGCGGTATGGAGAGCGACCTGGGCATTACCAGCCAGATGGCCGGGCTGGCCAGTGGCATCTTTTTTATCGGTTATCTGTTTTTGCAGGTTCCCGGCGGACGCATCGCGGTCAACGGCAGCGGCAAGCGCTTTATTGCCTGGTCCCTGTGTGCCTGGGCGGTGGTGTCAGTTGCGACCGGCTTTGTCACTAACCACTATCAACTGCTGGTATTACGCTTCGTATTGGGCATCTCTGAAGGCGGTATGTTACCGGTAGTGTTAACCATGATCAGCAACTGGTTCCCGGAAAAAGAACTGGGCCGCGCCAACGCCTTTGTCATGATGTTCGCCCCATTGGGTGGCATGCTCACCGCCCCGATCTCTGGCGCCATCATTAACGCATTCGACTGGCGTTGGTTGTTTATCATCGAAGGCCTGTTGTCGCTGGTGGTATTGGCCGTGTGGTGGCTGCTGATCAGCGACCGCCCACAGGAAGCGCGCTGGCTGCCGGCCCGTGAGCGTGACTATCTGATAACCGAACTAACGCGCGAACGGCAAGAACGCAGCAAACTGCAACCGGTCAGCAAAGCACCACTGAGAGATGTCTTCCGTAACAAGGGCTTGATGAAGCTGGTGCTGCTGAACTTTTTCTATCAAACCGGCGACTATGGCTACACCCTGTGGCTGCCCACCATTTTAAAAAATCTGACCGGCGGTAACATGGCCTCGGTCGGCTTCCTGGCAATCTTGCCGTTCGTCGCCACGCTGTTGGGGATCTACCTGATTTCAGTGCTCACCGATAAAACCGGCAAACGCCGCCTGTGGGTGATGGTTTCATTGTTCTGCTTTGCTGCGGCGCTACTGGCTTCGGTGGTGCTGCGTCATAACGTGGTGGCGGCCTACATTGCGTTGGTGGTGTGCGGCTTCTTCCTCAAAGCCGCTACCAGCCCGTTCTGGTCCATGCCTGGGCGTATCGCCTCGGCAGAGGTCGCCGGCGGCGCACGCGGTGTGATTAACGGTTTGGGCAATTTGGGCGGTTTCTGCGGGCCTTACCTGGTGGGCGTGATGATCTACCTCTATGGCCAGAACGTAGCGGTATGCGGTCTGGCAGTCTCACTGATCATCGCTGGCATCATCGCCTGGCGTTTGCCGAAGGAATGTGACCTGACCGGCAGTGAACCGACGCACGACAAACTGCTGGACAACGCCAAACGGGCCTGAATAACAACGAAAACCACGAGCGGGCTACGGCAAAATTTGCTATGTTAGCCCGCTGATTAAGGTCTGTTGTTACTCGCTGGATTAGGTCTATGTTTACCCATAAAGCAATCGCCGAACTCAATGCGCTGGAATTGTTGGTTTATAACTACATCACCAAAAACAAGAACCCGGTGATGTATATGACCATCCGCGAACTGGCCGAGGCCGCCGGGGTATCCACCACTACCGTACTGCGCTTTTGCAAGAAAATGGGCTGCGACGGTTACTCCGAATTTCGCATCCGTTTCAAGCTGTATCTTGAGCAGACCGAAGCACCGCCGATGGATTTTGGCACCAGTGAAATCATCAGCTTCTTTAAAAGCATTAACAACGACGAATTTAATCAACTGTTAGATCAGGCGGTGCAGCATATTGCCGCTGCTGAGCGCATTATTTTCGTCGGCGTCAGCACTTCCGGAGCATTGGGGAAATACGGCGCGCGTTTCTTTTCCAACGTTGGAAAATTCAGCACCCATATCGACGACCCTTATTATCCCATCAATAGCGACATGTATAAAAGCGCGGTCGCAATAATACTTTCGGTGTCTGGAGAGACCGAAGAAATTTTGCGCCTCGCCAGCCAGTTCAGCCTGCACCACTGCAAAATCATCAGCATCACCAACAACGAAACCTCCTCGCTGGCACGCATGGCGGACTTTAACCTCTCTTACCACGTTCCCCCGCAGTTGATCGCCGGGCAACACAATATCACCACCCAGATCCCGGTTATTTACATTATCGAAACCATCGGCAAGCGGCTGGGGCATATTAATTACGCAAAATAAAACAGCCTGTTTTTTTAATGTGACACGTCACCTGAGTGGTGATTTGTTATATCGTGACATTCAATTCCAGCTTGCTACTATATTCTCATTCCGGCAGTTCAGTGCTTTCTGATAATAATCCGATGAGAAACCTACGATGAAACAACAACAGTTACCGAAAGATTTTCTGTGGGGCGGCGCCGTGGCGGCGCACCAGGTTGAGGGCGGTTGGGATCAGGGCGGCAAAGGCCCAAGCATTGCCGACGTTCTTTCGGGCGGCTCTCACGGTGTGGATCGCGTTATGACCGACGGCGTGCAGGAAGGCTATCGTTACCCTAATCACCAAGCGGTGGACTTTTACGGCCGTTACAAGCAGGACGTGGCGCTATTCGCCGAAATGGGCTTTAAATGCTTCCGCACCTCTATCGCCTGGACGCGTATCTTCCCGAATGGCGATGAGCTGGAGCCAAACGAAGCCGGTCTGCAGT
Source organism: Serratia sp. GW822-FHT06E05 (assembly GCF_058799445.1). Lineage (NCBI taxonomy): Bacteria > Pseudomonadati > Pseudomonadota > Gammaproteobacteria > Enterobacterales > Yersiniaceae > Serratia > Serratia sp. GW822-FHT06E05. Next base: position 257,644 of record NZ_JBXALM010000001.1, on the reverse strand, counting down.
TTTACGACGATTTGTTTGATGAACTGCTGAAATACAATATCCAGCCGGTGATCACCCTGTCCCACTTTGAAATGCCTTATCACCTGGTGAAGGAATATGGCGGCTGGAAGAACCGAAAGGTGGTCGATTTCTTCGTACGCTTCAGCGAAGTGGTGCTGCGCCGTTATCAGCACAAAGTGAAATACTGGATGACCTTTAATGAGATCAACAACCAGAGCAACTACCAGTATCCGCTGTTTGGCTACTGCTGCTCCGGCGTGGTGTATACCCAGGAAGAGAAACCGGAGCAGACGCTGTATCAGGTCTTGCACCATCAGTTTGTTGCCAGCGCCCTGGTAGTGAAACTCGGTCACCAGATTAACCCGGAATTCCAAATTGGCTGCATGCTGGCCTGCGTCCCCTTCTACCCGTACTCCTGCAAACCGGACGACGTCATGTACAGCGTCGAAGCCATGCACTCGCGCTACCTGTACACCGACGTACAAGTGCGCGGCTACTATCCGTCGTACCTGCTGCGTGACTGGGAGCGCAAAGGCTTCCAGATTGAGATGCAACCGCAGGACGAACAAACCCTGCGCGAAGGTTGCGCGGACTACATCGGTTTCAGCTACTACATGAGCAACGCCCTGCAGGCCGATGCGGTGAGCAGCGACAACGAAATGTTCAGTTTCCCCGGTAACGTCCCGAACCCGCATGTCAAAGCCTCCGACTGGGGCTGGCAAATTGACCCGGTCGGGCTGCGTTATTCGCTGAACGTGCTGTACGAGCGTTACCAGAAACCGCTGTTTATCGTTGAGAACGGCTTCGGTGCATTCGACAAGGTAGAGGCTGACGGCCAGATCAACGATGATTACCGTATCGACTATCTGCGCGCGCACATCGAACAGATGAAAAAAGCGGTCATCGAAGACGGCGTGGACCTGATTGGTTACACCCCGTGGGGCTGCATTGACTGCGTGTCCTTCACCACCGGTGAATACGGCAAGCGTTACGGCTTTATCTACGTCGACAAACACGATGATGGCACCGGCACCCTCGAGCGCTCGCGCAAAAAGAGTTTCGACTGGTACCGCACCGTGATCGCCAGCAACGGCGAACAGCTTTAATTCCGGTATTTTCATCAGGGCGGTTTTACCGCCCTTTTTCATGCCCACGCTATAACCTCATGCGGTATCGGTAAAACATTACCGTCACCGCATAACAGCGGCGTAGCCTGTACGGCTAGGGGGTCATAAACTTCTCATAGTTCTGCGGGGTAACCAGTTGGAAAGGAATAAAGTTCACATCTTTGATAGCTTCCCCCTTTGCCGCTTGCTCCGCCATATCGACCGCACCGTAGGCCTGTGATTTAGCATCCTGGAACACCGTGACCGTCAGCATGCCCTTTTTTATCGCCTGCAGGCCATTTGGTCCGCCATCGGTTCCACCAATAAGAATATCTTTACCGACGCTCTTGCCATTACTTTTAATCGCCATAGCTGCGCCAATCGCCATTTCATCAGCATTAGAGGAAAGAATATCGATTTTGTCGCCTGACAATATCCAGTTGTTCATCAGATTCATGCCATCTTCACGCATCCATTTGGCCGTGTCCTCCAGAATGACGTGCATGTTGGGATTCTTGGCAATAATCTCTTTCGCCCCTTGGGTTCTAAAACGAGTGGCATCGTTACTCAATAACCCTTTCATAATGGCGACATTGACGCTTTTACGATCCTTGACCAGCTCAGCCAGGTATTGCATCTGCAACCTGCCGGCTTCAATCTCGTCGCTGCCGATATAGCTGATGCCATTGCCCATGGTGGAATCCGAGGGCATACGATTAAGATAAATCAGCGGTATTTTGGCCTTTCTGGCGGCCTCGGTAATATTTTTGGTGCCCTGGGTATCGACCGGATTAACAATAATCACGTCCACTTTCCCATTGATGAAACTCTGCACCTGACTCAGTTGCTTATCTACCGCCCCCTGGGCATCTTCAAACTGCAATTTTAGATCCGGGTGTGTTTTTGCTCTTTCGATAATGTAGCCGCGTAACCTCGAGAGAAAAACATCATCCATTTGGGCAATGCTGACGCCAACCTGCACAGCAAATACCGAAGGGCTGAGCGATAGCAATGAAAGACAGAGTAAGATAATTTTCTTCATAATCGTTTTCCCATTAATGGTGAATAGCGTGTAATTTCAGTACGAAGGGTTAATTATTTACTGCTATGACATTGCGTTGGCCTGTACGGCATAGCTAACGCAGGTGACGCCGCCCGTACGTCAGAACAACCCAAAAGGGGCTGCCATACGAACGGACTCGTCAAAGTGCGATCCAGCTTCGTTCCGCGGATGAGCGTACCGCAGCGTCCACCAGACGCTGTATTTCAACCGCCTCTTTAAAATCTGGCCCTTGTGTATCTCCCCGCTGAATTGACTGAATGAACTCAAGCATTTCAATGGTTTTTAGATCGTTGAACCCCAGTTGGTGCCCCGGAGCCGGACAAAAAAGCCCGTAAGGCGCGTGCTCCGGCCCGGCAACCAGCGTTTTAAAGCCGTTCAGGCCGCTAGTGTCGTCATAACGGAAATACTGGATTTCGTTAAAACGTTCCTGATTGAAGCTCAGGGCCCCCTGGGTACCGGTGACTTCAAACCCCAGCTGCATTTTATGGCCCGTGGCGACCCAGTTGGCCTCGATATGGCCACCGCAACCGCGGGCAAACCTCAAGGTCAGACGCGCAATGTCGTCAACCTCTACCGGTTTCAGCACCCTCGAACCCGCGCTTTCCGGCCGAGCTTTAATCACCGTATCGAGAGAGGCGAACACTTCGCTTACCGGGCCGAGCAAAAATCTGGCCATACCCAGAATATGGCTGCCCAAATCCGCCACCGCGCCGGCCCCTCCGGCCGGATCTAACCGCCACGACCAGGGGATTGCAGGATCCGCCATGAAATCCTCCGCGTGGATCCCCCTAAAGCCGGTAATCTCGCCTAAATCGCCGTTGGCTATCATCTGGCGAGCCAACTTCAGCAACGGGTTTTTAATGTAATTGAACCCCACCTGGGTGAAGACACCGGCTTTCTCTGCCGCAAGGCGCATTCGCTCAGCGGTCTCGCTGTCCGGTGCCAAGGGCTTTTCACAGTGCACATGTTTCCCCGCCGCGATGGCGGCAAGGGCCTGTTCGGCGTGAAACCTGTTTGGTGAGGTTATCGAAATAACATCAATATCCGGATCATCGATCAGATCTTGCCAGCGTTGGGTCCAGCGCATAAAACCAAACTGCTGCGCGGCGCTTTCAGCCGCAGCGGCGTCAATATCCGCCACGCTGATTAATACCGGCTGAATATCACCGGAAAGCGTGGCAGCGGCACGCCAGGCTCTGGCGTGCGATTTCCCCATAAAGCCGGTGCCAATAAGTCCAATACCGATTTTTTGCATCGCCATTCTCCTCAATCCAGCGCCACAGCCGCATGAGTGTCTGCGGAAAGCTGAGCGGCATCCGCCAACCTCAAGGCCATGCAACCGTCATGCACCGTGATCGGCATAGGTGTGCCCTGCTTAATTGCCAAGATAAAAGCGTCTATTTCCAGCCGGTAGGCATCGCTATAGCGCTCCATGAAGAAGTTAAGCAATGGCCCACGCGCTTCGGTTTCTTGCTTGCTATAACGTCTAACCGGAGTCGCCCGCAGGTTGTCATTCAACAACATCCCCCCGGAACCGAACACCTCCATACGTTGGTCATAGCCATAGATTGCCTGGCGACTGCAGTTGATCTGACACTGTTTGCCTGAGGCGGTGCGCAATTGCACCATTACAGTGTCATAATCGCCCAACGCCTCCAGTTCGGGGGCGAACAGACGGCTGCCGGTTGCAAACACCTCCACCGGCTCTTCGCCCAGGATCCAGCGGGCAAGGTCAAAATCGTGGATCACCATGTCACGGAAAATTCCTCCCGAGTTTTTCAAATAGCCCATGGGCGCCAATCCAGGATCTCGACTGGTAATGATCACCTGATGAAGGTCGCCAATATCGCCACTGCGGATACGTTGGTTAATCTCACTAAACCCCAGATCAAACCGGCGATTGAAGCCCAGCATGACCTGACTGGCATGCTCGCCCAGTGCCCTTTGCGCCGCATACGCCTTGGTGATATCCAAATCCACCGGCTTTTCGCACAGCACCGCCTTGCCGGCTTTAGCCGCGGCCAGCATCAGATCAATATGGGTATGCGTGGGTGTGCCTATGATGACGGCATCAATATCAGGGTTTTGAATGGCTTCAAGCGGGTCCGCTAACGCAACGCCCCCCCAGGCCGCGGTCAACGCTTGGGCATTTTCGATAACAGGGTCTGCAACAGCGGCAAGAAATGCATCGTTATGACGAGCCACATTCGCCGCATGTACCTGACCGATACGCCCGGCGCCGAGAATCGCAATTCTGATCATGACAGTCTCCATAAGAAGTCAGTTATTTATGGCCATGAAGCTTCAGGGCCTGCTGATTAACCACCAGTCCGCTCTCGAGCTGACCATTGAAAAAATCGAGGATATTGGAGGCGGCCGACACTGACATTCGCATCGCCGCCTCTGCAGTGAGCCCGGCAGAGTGTGGCGTGAGGATCAGCCGTTCAGTTTGCGCTATCAGTGTCGAACCGAGGTTTGCTGGCTCCTGTTTCAGCACGTCTAAACCGGCGCCGCCGAGATGTCCGCTTTGCAAGGCTTCCGCGAGCGCCTCTTCATCGACAATTCCCCCTCGTGCGGTGTTGATCAACAGTGCGCCCGGTTTCATCATCGCCAACTGCTGTCGGCCAATCAGCGGTTTCTCGTCACTGAGTGGAAGGTGAACAGTGACCGCATCGGCGGTCTTCAGCCCTGTGCTGATGTCACCCATTCGTTCAACGCCGAGCTGGGTAAACACCTCGTCTGGAAGATAAGGATCGTAGGCCGTAACCCGCATGCGGAAACTTTTAGCCAACCGGGCCACCTCCCTGCCAATACGGCCGAAACCCAGGATGAAAAGCGTCCTTCCGGCCATTTCCATCGCGGAAAACCCGTTGCGTCTGTTCCATTCACCTTCACGAATACTGCGGTCGAAGTAACAGAGACGCTTAGCCAAAGCCAACAGCAAGGAGAAGGTATGTTCAGCCACCGACAGTGAATTGACATCGCCGATAATGGTCAGTGGGATCTGTCGTTCGGTCAAAGCCGCCACGTCCACCGAGTCATATCCCACGCCATGGCGCGAGACGATCCTGAGTCTCCGAGCCGTCTGGATTTCTTTCGCGCTCAAGGGTTGGGTGCGAATCAACAATGCATCGGCCTCGGCAAGATAAGGCGCGTAACTTTCCACGCTCACTTCCGCCACCAGCTGTACCGTAAAGCCAGGTGCGTTGCATAAGATGGCCAAACCGGCATCGTGGATTTTTCCGGCCACCAGTACATGCGGCATTTCAGTACCCTCCCCGAACGGCGTGCTCTGCGTCTTTGACTTCGCCATTCAACTGACGAAACTGCGCCACGCTGGCTGAAGCCGCGGACCGCAGCAGTTGTACGTCGTTGGATACCGTCACCAGGTCAAAGCCCCATTCAGCGGCTTGCGCGGCATAGGCGGCAGTGCCGTTATGCAACCCTGCCTTCTTGCCTGCACGATGCGCAGTGGCCAGGATATGCTTTATGGCTTCGATGATTTCGGGCTCGTCTCGGTCAAACCCGGTACGGTATTTTCGTCCGGTCAAGCCAAGCGTCAGATCCGCCGGGCCGATGTAAACGCCGTCCAGACCTGGCGTAGCCACAATGGATTCGATATTTTCAACGGCCTCGGCCGTCTCGATCATAGCCAGACAGACCACCTGCTCATCGGCGAATTGACCATAGTCAGCGCCGGCAGAAATCACCGCACGGGTCGGGCCGAAACTCCGGCTGCCAGTGGGGGGATAACGCACGCAGGAAACCAGGGTACGGGCCTGTTCGGCAGTGTTTACCATCGGGCAAATAATGCCCCAGGCCCCGGCATCCAGCGCCTTCATGATCATGCCCGGTTCGAGCCAGGGCACCCTGACCAGCGGGGCTATACCGCTGGCGCGCATCGCCTGCAGCATATGGGTTGCCTGTTCGTAACCGACAAACCCATGCTGGAGGTCTATCGTGAGCGCATCGTACCCCTGCTCAGCCATAATCTCGGCGGTAAAGGCGCTGGCAACGCTCAGCCAGCCGTTCAACACCGTTTGCCCCTCATCCCAACGCTTTTTGACGTTATTGCGTTTCATTGCGGCTCCTTAAACCACGATCTGTGCAAGTTTGGTGTTCATGTAGTCGTGGATACCTTCTGAACCCCCTTCACGTCCCATACCGCTGGCCTTGATTCCCCCGAACGGCACTTCAGCCGCTGCCAGCGCATAGCTGTTGATCCCCACCATGCCGGACTCGAAGCGAGAAACGGCTTCGCGGATCCGAGCCGGATCTCGCGTAAAGGCATAGGCCGAGAGCGCAAAATTGGAATTGTTAACCCTGTCCCATAAGGCTTCGCTGTCGCTAAAAGAAGTGATTGCCGCAATGGGGCCGAAATTCTCCTCAGCCATTGCGAGCGCATCGTCGGGTAAATCGGCAATCACCGTGGGCGCATAAAAATAGCCCCCGCCAAGTTCAAGACGATGCCCGCCAGTCACCACTCTTCCGCCTTTGGCGCGCGCGTCGGTAACAATGTCTTCGATCGCGTGAAGCCGTTTCATGTTGATAAGCGGCCCCATGGTGGTGCCTTCATCGAGCCCATAACCCACATTCAGCTGGCTGGCTCGCCGAGCAAAGCCTTCCACAAAGGCCTGATAGCAGTGTTCATGAACATAAAAACGATCGCCGGTTACACACACCTGACCACTGTTGGCAAATTTCGTGGCAACTGAGAGATCTAGCGCTTTATCGATATCGGCGTCGTTAAAAATGACTACTGGCGCATTGCCGCCCAACTCCATGCTGAGCCGCTTGATGGTTGATGCAGAATCGCGGATCATCTGCCGACCGATTTGCGTAGAGCCAGTCAGGGAAACCTTCCTGACCGTTGGCGATGACATTAAAGGCCCATAGGTGGTTGCGGTCGGCCCCACCACCAGGTTGGCGACGCCGGCCGGCAGCCCAGCCTGACGCAAACATTCGAAGATCAGCATCGCGGAACCCGGTACTTCACTCGAAGGACGCAACACCACCGTACAGCCTGCGGCAAGTGCGGGGGCCAGTTTGCGAGCCACCAATACCACCGGGAAATTCCAGGCGGTGAACGCCGCCACCACGCCGATCGGCTCATGCAGGACTTCGCAGCGGCCTGCGGGAACGCGACTTTCGACAATTCGCCCATAGATGCGCCGCGCCTCTTCCGCATGCCAAATAAACTGATCGACAGACAGCTCCCATTCACGTTTTGCCTGCGCCAAGGGTTTGCCACTTTCTTTCGAAACCATCACTGCGGCTTCTTGCGTTATCGCCACCATGGCACGCGCTACCGCCTGAAGCAGATCCGCGCGTTGCCAGGCCGGTGTGTTTTTCCAGCCGGGAAATGCTCGATCGGCACAGTCCAACGCAACCAGCGTATCCACCGCAGACGCCGCCTTAATCTGACCCAACTCGCAGCCCTTGCCCGGGTCGATCACCGTTATCCTTTCGGTGCCACGGCCGGTACACCACTCACCGTTGATAAACTGTCCAAAATTGTCATACATGATGGGTTGTCCCTCAGCATTTTGCTTCGGCAGAGTGCCGCTAAAGCATCAATATTTGCAATACTAGACACACAGCAATAAAAGTTGCAACAACACCACCTTGGGCAAAAAATCATAATTAAAATCGATTTAAACTCAAATATATCAAGACATTAAAAATTATTTTGGTTTGAAAATTTCAATACGCACCCGTAATTGAAATAAATATTTTAGAGATGAATCACAAATCTCACGAAGAATTTTTCCCAGCCCAAGGCAAATGAGATAGAAATAATTGCATGTGAGTTTTACTTGCAATTTTTATTGCTGTAGCGTGCTGGAAAATGACTGGCTAATGCCTGGAAAGGAAATTCTGATGGTGAAAAAAACAGACCCAACTCTGGCCGCGCTTAAACCGCTACCTCATGACAATTACGAGCAGGTCGTCAACGAAATCACCCGACGCTATCCGCAGTTGTCGGAGCGCTATCAGCAGGCGGCACGCTACATAACCCAGAACCCCAATACGGTTGCTCTGGAGTCGATTAACGCCGTGGCGGCCAAATGCGGATTACATCCATCGGTGTTGGTGCGTTTTGCCCAGGCTTTTGGTTATAGCGGTTTTAAACAGATGCAGAGCGTTTTCCAGACACGGTTGGCTACGGCAGCGCCCGGTTACAACGAGCGGATCACCGCCCTGGAAAATGATCTGCGAAAAAATGATGAAAAAGGCAGCTTGGGTTTCCTGCAAAGTCTGGTCATTCGTGATATCGCAACGCTGCAGGAGTTATTGAATAACATCACCGAACAGGATCTCGATGAGACCGCCCATCTGCTGAAGGAAGCTGAAACTGTCTATATTGCCGGCCAGCTGCGCTCGGAACCTGTCGCGTCGTTGATGCGGTATCTTTTAACCATGCTCAATCGTCGCGTGATACTGCTGGATGCTGCCGGAGGACTGGCACCGCAAATGGCCAACAATATGCGGGAAAATGATGTGCTTATTGCCATAGCATTTCGCCATTACGCGAAAGAAGTGATCGCCATTGCGGATGATGCCGGTGCGCGTGGCATCCCTATTGTGGCCATTACTGACAGTCAGCTTTCACCACTGGCGAAAAGTGCAAAAGTGCTGTTTACCATACCGGAAGAAGAATACAGTTTTTCGCGATCTCTGGCGGCGCCGGTGTGTCTGGCGCAGAGCATTGCGATGGCATTGGCTGCGGCATTACAGCCGGAAAAAGCCCAGCCCTGCATTGAAACCATTACCGAGCGTGAAAAACGCAGTGAGGGGAACCGCAAGCGTCATCGCAGTTGAATCACGTTTAAAACAGACTTCTGCCCTGTCGGGATGGGAGTCTTGTCGTTTGAATTTGCAATTTTTATTGCCAATTAAAATAAACAGCAATTTAAAATGCAAAAAAAATAATCATGCTGCTTTCAGGCGTTCAATCCGAATGGGGGAAGATATGGCCAAGATTCGTTGTACAGCGGCTCAGGCAGTCGTTCGTTATCTGAGCAACCAGTTTACGGAAATCGAGGGTGAACGCGTCCCGCTTTTTCCCGGCGTGTATGGGATTTTTGGCCATGGCAACGTCACCTGTCTGGGTGAAGCGCTGGAAGCAGTACAGGATATTTTGCCAACCTGGCGCGGCCAAAATGAACAATCGATGGGTTTTGCGGCTATTGGTTTTGCCAAGGCGATGGTTCGCAGGCAGATCATGGTGGTTACCGCTTCGATCGGGCCGGGTACCGCCAACCTGCTAACCGCTGCCGGCGTCGCGCACACCAGCCGTTTGCCCATGCTGATGATTTGCGGCGACAGCTTTGCGCGGCGGCATCCGGATCCGGTAATGCAACAGATCGAGCATTTCAACGATCCGACACAAACCATCAACGATGCTTTCAAAACGGTAAGCCGCTATTGGGACCGCATCACCTATCCTGAACAAATCATGTCCTCGCTGCCGCAGGCCGTGGCCACCATGCTGGATCCGGGCGACTGCGGCCCGGCCTTTATCGGCATGTGTCAGGACGTGCAGGAAATGGCCTGGGATTACCCGGAAGCCTTTTTCGCCCCGCAGTTGCATCTGATGCCTCGTCCACGGCCCGATCGCCTTCAGCTTGCTCACGCAGCACAATGCCTGATGAACGCCAAACGCCCATTGATTATCTCTGGTGGAGGCGTGCGCTACTCACAGGCGGAAGCTGAACTGGAGGCTTTCGCGGTTCGCCATGGCATACCCGTCGTGGAAACCATTGCCGGTAAAGGCGCTTTTACGCATGACCACCCTATCCATATGGGGCCGATTGGTATTCTTGGTTCCACCTCAGCCAATGAGTTGGCTTCCCGAGCCGATGTCGTGGTCGCCATAGGAACCCGGTTGATGGATTTCGTCACCGGCTCATGGACGGTATTCGATCAACAGGCACAGTTCATTTCACTCAATGCTGCGCGCTTTGATGCGCATAAACACCGCGCTATTCCGCTGGTGTGCGATGCCCGTGAAGGGATTATCGAGCTAAACCATGCACTGGGCGAATGGGTGGCCGCACCCGACTGGTTGGCTAAGGGACGAGCGGCTTTTGCTGACTGGAACGCACTGATTGCAAAAACCCAAGAACCTGGAGTCACCGCCGATGTCCCCAGCTACGCCCAGGTGATCGGCGTGGTGAATGCAGTGGCGGCGCCGGAAGATTACATCATCAGTGCCGCCGGCGGGCTGCCTGGCGAGTTGGTGAAAGGCTGGCGTGTCAAAGATCCCGGCACCTTCGATTGTGAGTTCGGTTTTTCCTGTATGGGTTATGAGCTCTCTGCAGGCTGGGGAGCCGCCATGGCGGGCAAAAAACAGGATGTCTTCGTCATGATTGGGGACGGCACCTACATGATGATGAACTCAGATATCTATTCGAGCGTACTGTCCGGTCATAAGTTTATTTTACTGGTGTGCGACAACGGCGGTTATGCGGTGATCAACCGTTTGCAGAACGCCAAAGGCGGTGCTTCCTTCAATAACCTGCTTAAGGATTGCCGCGTGAAAGAGCCTTTCCCGGTGGATTTCGTCGCCAATGCCGAGTCGATGGGGGCTTATGCCCGCAAGGTGACCTCGCTAGAACAGCTTGAAGACGCCCTTAAATGGGCCAAAGGCAACGATCGTACCACGGTAATTTCCATTGCCACCGACGCCCACCACTGGACGCCCGGAGATGCATGGTGGGATGTCGGCGTGCCGGAAGTGAGCGAGCGCGAGAGCGTTAACCAGGCGCATCGCGAACATCTCGAAGGACGCAAAAATCAGCGTATCGGCATTTAAAGAAGGGGCAGAACATGGTTCTTAAAGCAAAGCTTGGCATCGCGCCTATCGCTTGGTCGAATGACGATCTCCCTCAGCTAGGGGGCGAAACCTCGTTGGCAACCTGCCTGTTTGAAAGCCACCTTGCGGGGTTTCAGGGCGTTGAAACGGGCGGCAAATTCCCAAAAACCAGTGAGGAGCTCAAACCTACCCTGAAATACTTCCAGCTTGAACTGGTCTCGGGATGGTATTCGGGCACGCTGCTTGATAACAGCCTGAACGAAGAAATCAGCCGCTCGCTGCCACAAATGCAACTTTTCCGCGACTGCGGTGCCGCCTGCCTGGTTTACGGAGAAACTGCCGGTACCATCCAGAACCGGCAGAACGTCCCCCTGGCTGAACGACGTCGGTTGTCCGACGCAGAAATCAGCGAGTACGGCGACAAACTGTCTCGATTCGCCGCCTTCTGCAAGGATTTCGGCGTGCCACTCGCCTTCCATCATCATATGGGCACGGCAATTGAAGATGAACAGGATATTGACCGCTTAATGGCGGCAACCAGTAAAGACGTTGGCCTGTTATTTGATACCGGACATTTGGTGTTCGCCGGCGTGGACCCTGTCAGGGTGCTGGAAAAACATGGCGATCGCATCATCCATGTGCATACCAAAGATGTCCGTTTGGATGTGTTAAACGGTATCGACCGCCATAAAGACTCTTTTCTGGATGCCGTATTGAAGGGCATTTATACCGTACCGGGTGATGGATCCATCGATTTCACCGCCGTCATTAATAAGCTTGCCGCTATAGGTTATCAGGGGTGGTTTGTGGTTGAAGCCGAACAGGATCCGGCCAAAGCGCCGCCCCTTGAGTATGCCCGTCTCGGCTATAACACCCTGTGCAAAGCGCTCAGCGCGGCAGGCTATCGCTATACAGAAGGAGATATATGATGGATCAGTTAGTCGGAAAAGTGGCCGTCATCACCGGTGGCACGCAGGGGCTGGGGGCCGCAATCGCGCGCCATTTTAGCCAGCAAGGGGCCGCCGGGGTGATTATTTGCGGAAGAAACCAGGCAAAAGGCGCAGAAATCGCTGAGAGGTTAAATGCAGAAACTGACACCCCAGTGATTTTTGTACGCGCCGATTTATCTTCCGTGGAAGACTGTCGCCGGGTTATCGCTAAAACAGATGAATTATTTGGCCGCGTCGATGTTCTGGTCAACGCCGGGGGCATGACCGATCGCGGCACCATCATCGATACGGCCCCCGAGCTGTTCGACAAGATGTTTGCCACCAATGTTCGCGGGCCGTTTTATCTGATGCAAGAGTCGATAAAAATTATGCGTCGTGAAAATACGGCGGGCAGCATTGTTAACATCTGTTCCATGTCAGCGTTGGCCGGGCAGCCTTTTATCTCCGCCTACTGTTCGTCGAAAGGCGCATTGGCTACGTTGACACGCAACACCGCCTACGCCCTGTTACGCAACCGGATCCGCGTCAATGGTCTGAACATCGGGTGGATGGCATCCGAAGGGGAAGACCGCATAATGAAGCAATATCATGGTGCCGAGGATAACTGGCTGGAAAAAGCCGCCGCCGAGCAGCCTTTTGGTCGTTTGATTCAGCCAGAAGAAGTGGCACGTACCGTCGCTTTCCTGGCCAGCGATGAATCCGGCCTGATGACCGGTTCTATCGTTAACTTCGATCAGTCAGTCTGGGGGGGGTACGATCAGACGCCCTCTCCCTCCGCCCCGCTCTGATTCCTGCTTGCCACGCACATAAAAAGACACCCTGCACTACTCGCAGGGTGTCGGGTCAAAACTGTATTAGCGACTTCCAAGGCGACAACACTTGCCCAAAAAATCACCAAGCCATTTATTTTCCTTAGGCTGCATTCTATTAATGCAGGGTATTACTTCAGATTAAGCATCTTCCCAAGCAAAATGTCTGTGGGTTCGAGAATATCCGTATCAATCCCTGCAGAGGGGGTGAAGGTCAACTCACCAAAGATGACTTTGCCATTGGAGATATAGAAATCGACACGAACAAACTCGAAGGGCGCCGACAATTTTCTCGCGTATTCAAAAAGATCGTCGTAACCCTCGGGTTTAACAAAAGCGTCGATCTCTTCTGGGCTAAGGGCCAGGCAGTCTTGGCTGTAGCACAGGAACTTGAAGTCTTTGTCAAAAAAGTAATATTTCGGCATGCCTTTATCCCTACCGACACAGAGTAACGTGCAGTAAGGTACGCCATTGAAACAGTATATTTTATAGTCTTCCGGGCCATGGCCACCCGCAGACTCTATATATCTTTCACCTATTATCTTTTTATTTATCTTTTTATAGTTTAATTCTGCATAGACTTTCCAGTAGTCCTCTCGCATCCAGTTATCTATGATTTTAGAGGCTCGCCCAATGTCCAACTTACTTTTGTCCTGGCAAATCAGGTTGTAACCAGAACCATGGTTACCCTTGATCACAAACTTTTCGGGTAACGTATCCCATGGGATCTCATGTACAGAGTCGCAGGCGAAGTACAGCTCGTTTAGAATTTCTTCACATCCCTGCGCCTTCAAATACTCTCGCACTGCGTATTTATCGGCACACTGCGTAACCAGCGCGTTGTTACTGTAATCGTTAAGTTTTAGATAATTTATTTTCTCGTTCCACGTTACCGGTGGATTGAGATTCAATTTTTTCCCGAATGCCTTTTTGTAGATAAATTTTGTCTTGAAGGTCGGCGTAAATGTCGCCAGTTGATTCATGATAAATTTATTAATATTTCTTCTCATACACCCTGTCTCATCATTTGACGACAAAATTAAAACGGTGACTGAATGGCACCAAAGGAAGCTGAAGCTATAGGTTGTTGTTGCTCACTGCGCCATTGGATCATCGCTGGGGGCGTGCTCAAATCAAATTGGTCATGGCCTAATGCGCGATTGAGGATCCGGGCTGAACGCCAGGCCATCAGACTGAGTTGAGGATCGGCAATACCGTGGTGGTGCATGCTGGCGTTAACGGCAAACAAGCAGTTCTCAGCTTCACCTTCGCGCTCAAAGGTGAAATCAGAGGCAATACGGTATTGCCCATCGGCGGTGGTTGATAGACCATGAGCCAGAGATTCAAGAAACGCCGGGCGCACCTGTTGGTAACCGGTAGCAAAAATCACCACGTCTGCATCAACGATTTCGTGGCCTTGATCAAGGTGATGCTGCGTCTCTAACCGATAGAAATTATCTTTGGCTGTAAGGGCGGTCACTGAACGGCTGGGCAACAGTTTCACCCATCGTTTCTCGCGAAGTACATCGAAGTGGTGATACATGGCACGATAGATAGCTAACAGAGACTCGCTGGTGATGCCATCAGATGTCATCTTTTGCTCGTGCAACATGTGTTGCTTGGCTGAGTTGTTTAGCGTGCAGAATTTCTCGACATATTCTGGCGTAAAATACTCGTTGGCAAATGCCGCTTCATCAAGCGCGTTGTAGTTATTGCGGCGGGAAATCCAACTCAGCTGTTCTGGTTGGCCCCATTGCCCCTGAAAAATATTCAGGAACAGATCGGCCCCGCTTTGCCCCCCACCCACGATCGCCACACGTTTTCCGGCCAGGTTAGGCTGGCGTAACATCATTTCGCTGGCGTGGAAGCATTGATCATTTTGCTGAGTCACGCAGTCTGGCAGCTTAATTTGTTTGCCTATGCCTACACAAAGGTGTTTGGCGTAAAATACGTCGTTTTGAGTGGTAACGACAAACTGTCGCTGACGGTCATCAAACTCCACCCGCTGAACCTCTTGGTTGAACACCAGTGAGTCCAACCCCGTTGCAGCCCAGTTGAGATAATCGGCAAACTCTTCACGAGAGGCGGTACGCTGTTCGCTGGTCAGAAAACGGTAGAACTTTTTCCGCTTCACCAGATAGTTGAGAAAACTGTAAGGATTGGTGGGTGAAACCGCCGTCACCAGATCCTTCAAAAAGTGGGTCTGCATACTGCTATCTGCCAGGATCATGCCCGGATGCCAAGAAAAGTGCGGTTTGCGCTCGAGGAATTTGCAATTAAACCCTTCGATCTCGCTACCAAGCGCAGCAATACTTAGGTTGGACGGACCGATGCCAATACCGATAAAGTCCAAACGCTGGTTCATTGAGTGTGCTCCTGAGTGAATAAATCTTTTTCCAGAAATATAATATTGGTCTGGTAAAATAACGTAACGAAATTTGATCCCGGCATTGACGTTAAAATAAATCGTGCAGCAGTGGCATCTATGTAATAACGCCAGACTTATTGCCATTGAGCTCTAACATCTCACAATGAATAGTTCTAAGATCAAAAGATTAAAACAACCGCATCAACCGCCATTATTATTCTCATGAAAACCCGAACGTATCTCTTTTGGACAGTCGTTCTTCAGTTAAAATAAAACCATATTCTGCAGAGTTATAAAATGACATTGCTTTGAGAGAGATTTTCAAGACAATAACATCCACTGAATTAACAGAGTAATCCATAACATGTCCCTATGTTAACTTGCCTATTAAACATGACATCTTCCTTATTAGACATTACGTAACAAGAGTAGCTTCAAAGCGGATGACTGGCATGTGAAAAAAAATAATATTAAAACCAAAATCGACGTTGTTAATGTAAAATTAAAAGTGAAATCGTAAAAAATCATAAAATTTCATCTTGGTTTAACCAGGGTTGGAGATCGTGTTTATCAAGTGAAACCCGCCGCCAAGCGGCTCTGAACCTGATAACTGTCCTTACCCCGTACCTTTCCCCTGCAAATCAACTCTAGTTCTAACCTTAGACAGTCTTTTGGCAATGGAGGCTTTTCTATCTACAGAAAATTCAGATATTTCACCGATGATAGCGTGCTTAACCATGACGACTCAGCCCCGTTTTCCGCTTACGTAGGCACTTTGGCATAAATGGGCACGCTCTTAACATTGAGTCGCGTTAAAACCAACGCTGTTTTCTTTCGGATCTTTTCTTTCTTGATCAATGCCAAGGAAAGCTAATATTGAAATCAGGACCTATTGGCAGAGGAAAAGGAAAAACCCATCTGAGCAAATATCATCCTGTTATGGGTAGTTAATGTTCTTAGGCTATCTTAGGATTTTTATGTAAAAGGCCCCTGATTTCGAAACAATCCGCTCACCATTAACTGCAGAGACGAAAAAAATCAACACGATTTCATTGCATTCTTTCTCAGTACATTTATTCCCTTCACCCTATTTTTGAACTGCCGTTTAAGCATTCAAAAACCCTAGTGAATAATTATTGCTCACGACCCAGTATCGGCCTTTGTGTCATTATTATTACTGAGCATGCTGCATCGGCGTTTAGGATGACAATGTTCACAAAGCGCTAACCTGCCAGATTGTATTACCAGCTGACCCCGGTTAATCTTAACCGGTGTCCTCCAAATTATAAGTGACTGATGTTTTGATGAATGATGAGATACCCGCAACCAAACGCAAAAATGACCCCGTTGGCCTGAAGCAACGTATTTTCGCTGCGGCATTAAGTGAGTTTGCCGAAGCCGGTCTTAAGGGTGGACGCATGGAGAACATTGCCGAGCATGCCGCCACCACCAAACGCATGGTGGTTTATCATTTCAAGAATAAAGAATCGCTCTACATAGAGGTATTGGAACACGTCTATCAGCATATTCGCGCTCATGAGTCGGGCTTGGATTTGCATGCTTTGCCCCCGGTAGAGGCCATGACCCGACTGGTAGAAGAAAGCTTTAACTACCATGCGGAACACCCCGACTTCATACGTGTGATCTGTATGGAAAACATGATGCGCGGCCAATACATCCGTCAGTCGTCACGCATCAAGGCGCTGAATCAAAGCGCCCTGACCTTGCTGGAGGATATTTTACAACGCGGTAAACAAGGGCAGCAATTCACTCCGGACGCCTGCGCCACGGACGTGCATCGCTTGATCAGCAGTTTGTGCTTCCACTATGTTGCCAACAGGTACACCTTTAATACGTTGTTTGAAAGTCAGGAACCGCCGGAAGATCAGGTGATCCGCAACCGTCGGTTGGCCGTCGTGGCAACGCTGCGCTATGTGGCGCTTTAACTAACAACCTGAGAAAGCGGTGATGACCAAAACCTGGCTGAGAAGCGTTTACCACGCCTGATGTTTTACTGTCCGCCCCGTGGTGACCTTTGCCAGGGGGCCTAAAGTTATGGCGTCGCTGGCCATATTGAGCCATTTACCCGGATACGCGTGACGACGCCCTGCAGCGCATTACTCTGATTTCGCTACTGCCCGTTTAAAGCGCTTGTGCCGCTTGAGCCAAATATTTCGCCATCTCAGCTTCCGGCACCATGCCGCCACCGGTTGCCCACACCAGGTGGGTAGCATGGTTCATCTGCTCCTCATTCAACCCCTGGCTCGCCAACCACTCCGCATCGGCCGCTACGCGCCATGGCCCCGGCATGCCGGCTAATGCCGAAGGCTCAAGCTGAATATGTTCATGTCGATCCAACAGGCCTAACAGCGCAAACATCTCAGCATCGCTCAGGGTATAGAACCCCGCAAGCAGACGTTCCATCGCACGGCCGACAAAACCGGAGGCGCGCCCCACCGCCAATCCATCCGCGGCGGTCTGGTTGTCGATACCCAGATCCTGGACCGAGATACCGTCGTGCAGCCCGGTATGCACACCAAGCAGCATGCAAGGCGAATGCGTCGGCTCGGCAAAGATGCAACGTACGTGGTCCCCGAAGGCCAGTTTCAAGCCAAATGCCACCCCGCCGGGGCCGCCGCCGACGCCACAGGGCAGATAAACAAACAAAGGATGCTGAGCATCGACCCGAATGCCGCTCTCGGCAAACTGGCGTTTCAGCCGCCCACCGGCCACGGCATAGCCCAGAAACAGCGTCTGCGAGTTTTCGTCATCGATGAAGAAGCAGCGTGGATCGCTCGCCGCCTGCAAACGACCCTGTTCAACGGCGACCCCATAATCTTGTTCATATTCCACCACGTTGACGCCGTTATCGCGCAGCTTTTGCTTTTTCCATTCGCGGGCATCCGCCGACATGTGCACGCTGACGCTAAAGCCGAGGCGAGCGCTGATAATGCCGATCGACATCCCGAGGTTGCCAGTCGACCCTACGGCAATGCGATAGCCGCCGAAAAATTCGCGGAACTCCGGCGAAAACAGCTTGGCGTAGTCATCCGTCAACTGCAGCAGCCCGGCTTCCAGAGCCAGCTTTTCCGCATGCGCCAGCACCTCGTAAATACCGCCGCGAGCCTTGATCGAACCGGAGATCGGGAGATGGCTGTCTTTTTTAAGCAGTAACCGCCCGCCCAATGTCAGGCCATAGCGTTGGTTCAATGCCGTTTGCAACGCAGGCAGAGCGACAACCTCAGACTCGATTACCCCTTTAGTGGCTTGAGTTTCGGGGAAGGCTACGCTCAGGTAAGGCGCAAAACGCGCCAGCCGCTGTTCTGCCTCAGCTACGTCTTCAGCGCCCAGCCCGACGTGGGGCAAGCCGACCTGCAAAGTCGTCGCTTGCGGGTTGAACCAGGTCACCGGCTTAAGGTCGATCAGCTCCTGCACCAGCGGGAATTGCGTCACTAATTGCTGAATCTGTGTCTTTTCCATTGTTTTTCTCTGCGCTGCAAAAAGGTTAGCCCTAGAGTGCAGCGATTCGCCTGAGCTGACAAATGATAAAAAATCAGCCTTAGATGAGCAGCATTGATGCAATAAGGTGATTTACGTCAATTTATAAACTTTTGGTAGGTTTTGAATGACAAGTAATCATCTAAAGCGCCCCGCAGGCGTACCTTCTGCGGGGCATTTGCCAAGGCCATATTACTCACGAGCCGCCGCTTCCAGCCCGGCGATATCCAGCTTGACCATCCGTAGCATCGCTTCGGTGACCCTTTTCACCTTCAGGCTATCGGGGTCAGCCATCAGCTCCGTCAACCGTTTGGGCACAATCTGCCAGCTCAATCCCCAGCGGTCGCGCAGCCAACCGCACTGTTCAACGCTGCCACCGTCGCTCAGGGCTTCCCACAGCCGATCCACTTCCGCCTGATCCGCACACTCGACCATGATGGAAAAGCTGTGATTGAACGGATCCAGGGGCCCGGCTTCAATCGCCGCATAGCGCTGGTCGCCGAGAACAAAAGTCGCCAGTTTGACGCTGCCAGCCGGGCCGCTGGGAGTATCGGCGGGCAAGGTAGAATGCCAGGTCAGGGAGGAGCCGGGGATCAAATCTATGTAGCACCGCAGCGCCGCATCCATATCTTTTTCAAACCATAAGTGTTGGGTGATTTTCACGATATCCCCCTCCGCTACTGATCCAGGATCGGTTCGAAACCGCCGAAAATCATGCGTTTGCCGTCAAAGGGCATTTGGTCACCCAAGGCTTTCATGCGCGGATCGGCCATCATCTTCTGGTTGGCATCGTCACGCACCGCCTTGGAGGGGTACTCAATCCAGCTGAACACCACCACTTCATCGGCTTCGGCCTTCACCGCACCGCGAAAATCGGTAAGTTTGCCGTCGGGGACATCATTGCCCCAACACTCAACAACGCGTGTGGCACCGAATTCCTTAAACAGAGGAGCTGCCGCAGCCGCCAGTTTTAGATACGCCTCCTTATTGGCGGCCGGCACCGCCACTACAAAGCCATCAACATATTTCATAGGAGATTCCTCTTGTCGATTCGACAGTCGGGGTGGCGCCGGCGGAGTTGCCGGTGCCCTCTACCATTTTAGACCCCATTAGTGGGGTCAACCATTCACAGGGCGCAGGGGGCTTCAGAGGTCGGTATAAGCGCGGGAGAGTAATTCTGGCGTGGCGACCCGATTGCGGCCGCTGTTTTTAGCTTTGTAGACCGCCAGATCGGCGATTTTCAGCAGGTTGTCCAGGTTTTGGCCTGACCCACCAATGCAGGTGACCATGCCGATACTGACGGTAATTTGCAACGAGGTTCCGGCAGGCATGGTGATGGATTCGATTTCCACACGACGGCGCAGCCGCTCGGCCAGTGACAGTGCGTCCTGCTGCTGGGCTATCGGCGCAACAATGGCAAACTCTTCCCCACCCATGCGACCAAACAGATCCTGATCGCGCAGATCAGCGGTAATGGCTCGCGTGAAGGACAGCAGCGCCGCGTCACCGCCGGCGTGGCCAAAACGATCGTTGATCGACTTAAAGTAGTCGATATCCAGCATCATGATGCAGACGTGTTCCCCTTTCTGGCTGACCAGCTTGGTACCGCGCTGCATAAACGCGCTGCGGGTTAATACGTGGGTCAATGCATCGTGATTCGCCACATGTTCCAGCCTGCGCAACAATGCATTGCGGGCATAGTTCATGCTGGCAACGGCGATCGGGCCCAACGCCAACAAAGCCACGCCAAGCCGCATCGACACCGTATTCTGCAACAGCTTCATGTCGAGATTGGTCGCAATCAGCCCCATGTCGATGGCGAAATGGCACCACAATACATAGGCCAGCACCGCGATCATGGTGCTGAACAAGGAGAAGGTCATTGCCAGCCACAACAGGATCGGCATCGGGAAAATCACCGCACCGGGGCCGCCGATCAGGACGCTGCAAATGCACGCCACCAGCAGCAGGATTAACACCGCCATTTTTCTACAGATGCTGTACCACTGGCTGCGGCGGAACACCGCCTGGTTAAGGCTATGCAGGTAGCCTTTCCAGTCGGTGGGGAAAGTCAGGATAAACGGCATCAGGGTAATGTAATGGGTAAACTCCGAAGACAGCCACAGCGCCATGGCGGGCAGGAATTGGCGGTCGAAAAGCAGCACCGAAGCCCCGGCACCGACTAACCCCGTGGCGGTCGCGCTCGTCAGGCAGATGGCGAACAGAAAAATGCTGGACGAGGTGCGTTCCAGCGTTCTGACCTGCGGCGACAAACGCATAAACAGGAAAAACCCGACCGCGACACCGGTAATGTTGGCGCCATTGAGCAATGCGGCTTTCACGACCGTGCTGCCGGTGATCAGATCCGCCGCCATATAGCCCAGAATCGCCATCAGCCAACCCCAGGGGCTGGCTAGCGCCGGATAACGCACCAGCAGCGCCAGCAGCACCGCATTGGCCGGCCAAAACGAGGACAACAGCCCGGAGGGCCGGCTCACAATGCCAAACAGGCACAGGCCGAACACCAGCAGGAATACGATTAATGCGTGCTGTAATTTTGTGGCACCAGGTAACTCAGTGGTGTGCATCTTGCTTCCAGAAGCTTGCAAAAAATACGAAAAATCCTGTCTGCATGACGGCGTCCAACCCGCTGGCCAGCATGCCTGACGTCGCACGCAAAATGTGCTGTCAGACAGATATTATTGCCAGTTTTCACCGGACTGGCATCAGCTAATTGAAAATTTAAAAATATTATTATGTTTCAAGCTGTCACCTCTGCGGCAGCCTGAAGAGCAAGGGAGCGGATATCGTTATCTTGGCGATTAATCTTCAGATAAAAACACCGCCGACCAAATCCAACACGGAACAATGTGGTCAAATTCCCCCACCAGTGCGCGCTTGATAAACATTCACTACACAAATCCTACATATGCAAATTATAATAATAATGATAATCGTTTTTATTTATTAATTTGATATGGAATGGTATGCATCAGGTAGAAAACCCACGTCCGACTAAAACAAAAAAGCATCCGGCGCTTCGTACACTTCCCCTCCTCGTCACCGTTTTACCGGGGCTGGCCATGACCACCGTCTGGGCCGAAGATGACACGCTTACCGTGACCACGCGCTCACTTCCCACTGAGGGTTACAATGCCGACACGGCCTCAACGGGGAGTAAAACAGCCACTCCGCTCAGTGACGTGCCGCAGTCCGTCAGCGTCGTCACGCCTGAGATCATTAACGACTTTCAGGTTAAAAGCGTCAATGATGCGATGAAATTCGTCAGCGGCGTGACTCAAGGTAATACCCTGGGCGGCACGGAGGACGGCTTTGTCAAACGCGGCTTTGGCGTCAACTCTGACGGCTCGGTATTTGTCGACGGTGTCCGCAGCAATCAGGGGTTGAGCATGGATGCCACCACCGATCGCGTTGAGGTGTTGAAAGGCTCTGCCTCTTTGCTGTACGGAATTCTCAATCCCGGCGGCATCATTAATCTAATCAGCAAAAAACCGCAATACGACTGGAATACCCGCATCAGCGGTGCCACCAGCAGCTTTGGTGGCGGCAGTGGTACCCTCGACGTCACCGGCCCTTTGGGAAACGGTTTTGCTTTCCGTTTTATCGCCGAGCGTCAGCATCAGGATTACTGGCGCAATTTTGGCACCAATGAACATACGCTGTTAGCCCCCTCACTCAGTTGGTATGGTGATAAAGCGACCTTCAACATAGCCTACAGTGAGTATAAGTACGATATTCCTTACGATCGCGGCACTGCCTTTATCAATGGCACGCCGGTCGATGTCCCCTATAACCGCAGGCTGGACGACTATGCCAACCACGCCTGGGGCAAAAACAAACGCCTCAATACTCATTATGAGTACGCGCTGGACAGTACCTGGACCACCCGTTTTAACTATGCCTGGATGCAGCGACGCTATGACAGCAACGAAGTGCGCGCCACCGCCATCAACACTACAACCGGTGTGGTTTCACGCCGGGCGGATGCCAACCGCGGCTTCAACCATCAAACCTCTTACTATTCCTGGGACGTAAACGGGTCGCCGGTGGTATTGAGCATGCAGCATGACCTGCTGGTTGGCGTTGACTATGAAAAAAATGAAACGTACAAGGCCTACTCTTACCGCGGCAAGGTGTCGAATACCTTTAATATGTACGATCCGGTCTACGGCGAAACGCCGATAACCAACAGCAGCACTTACAATGATGCGTTAAGTAATCTGCGCAGCCGCTTATATAGCCGCTCGGTCTACGCCAAAGACAGCATTCATTTAACTGACCAGTGGATTGCCGTCCTGGGCGCACGCTACCAGTCGTACTACCAGAACAACAGCAACGGATTCCAAAACCCGCAAAACACACTGAATGACAAAGGCAACAAATTCCTGCCGCAGGCTGGCGTGGTATATAAGTTGACGCCGGGCGTTTCTCTGTACGCCAACTACAGTCAGTCCTTTACCCCCTCGACGGCGGTGGATGACAACGGTAACGTCGCGACGCCTGAAACCGGCACGACCTATGAAATGGGCGGCAAATGGCAAATCACTCCGGCGGTGGATGCCACGCTGGCGCTGTACCGTATAGATGAAGAAAACATGTCGATCTTCATCAACGGCGTGACCCGCAGCATTCCTAAGGCTCGCTCCACCGGCATTGAGCTGGAACTCAACGGTGAAGTGGCCCACGATTGGGATCTTACGGCCAATTACAGTTACGACAAAACCCAGATTGTCGAAGACAACCTCAATCCGGATAACGTCGGTAACCGGTTGGTCAACGCCCCAACCAATATGGGTAGCCTGTACCTCAGCCATCGCATCACTGTGCCGTTAGTGCCTGGTGATGTGCGCCTTGGTGGCGGCGGACGCTATGTCGGACGCCGCGCCGGCGATCCGGAAAACAGTTTTACCATGCCAGCATATACCGTGGCGGATGCGTTTATTGCCTGGGACAGCAAACTGGTGGGTAAACACACCCAGATTAAGCTGAACGTCAAAAACCTGTTCAACCGTGAATATTATGAGTCCAGTGCAGGGAACCTGCGTGTGATCGAGGGCGAACCCCGTAGCCTGAGTTTGCAGGCGACGGTAGATTTCTGATCCTGTCTCCTCGGATGCAGCCAGCTGCATCCGAGGAGAGCGAACACGGCCGGGATTAAATACAGCTGAGATTTTTTTGCCGCTGATAGACTCGAGTTTCATATGGGCGCAGCCTTTGCAGCTCACCGCTGTCCTGATAATTCCCTAATGCCAGCTGCCATTCACCCAGCGCTAATACCCGTGAATTTATCCGTTGCGCCTCGTTGCTCAAATTACAAAGCACCAACCTCCGCTGCGTACCCAGGGTGCGGCTATAAGCGTAAATATGCGGATGTTCCGCCAGTTGTAACTGATAGCGACCTTCGATCCACACTGGATCCTGCTTGCGCAGACGGATTAGCGCCCGATAGAAATTCAGTACCGAATCGGCTTCTTCGCGCTGACGCGCCACGTTGATCTGCGGATAGTTGGCATTGACCGCAAACCAGGGCGCGGCTGAGCTGAAACCGGCGTTGACGCTGTCGTCCCACTGCATTGGCGTGCGCGAGTTATCGCGTCCGCTGCGGCCCAGAAACGCCAGGATCTGCGCCTCGTCCATGCCCTGCTCGCGCAGCTTGGCAAAACGGTTTCTGGCGGCAATATCGTTAAAATCGGCCAGGCTATCGAAGCGGGTGTTGGCCATCCCCAGCTCCTGCCCCTGGTAGATAAACGGTGTTCCCTGCATCAGGAAATACATCGCGGCGATGGCAGTGGCACTTTCGCGCCAATACTGCTTATCGTCGCCCCATTTCGACACCACGCGCGGGATATCGTGGTTTTCAACATACAGAGCATTCCACCCCTTGCCCTCCAGCAGCGTCTGCCAGCGGGTAAAGATGTCTTTCAGGCCCAGCACGTTTGCTCCGGCATGCGGCGAATGCTGGTGGTTGTTTTCCCACAGCTTGACGTGCTCGAACTGGAAAATCATGTTCAAGCGGCCGTGCTGCTCGCCTACCCAGTCTTCACCCTGCTCCGCCGAAGCCCCGTTCATTTCGCCCACCGTCATGATGTCATAGCGATTAAACACCTGTTCGCACAGGTCATCGACATACTCCAGCAGGCCCTCATAGTTCAGATGCCGCTCGAAAGACGGCACGTAACGCAACCCAAGCGGATTGGGCATGTCGGTCAGCCCCGGCTGCTTTTTCATATGGCAGATGGCGTCGATGCGGAAACCGTCAATGCCCTTATCCAGCCACCAGCGCATCATGTCGTACAGCGCCGCACGCACCTGCGGGTTTTCCCAGTTCAGGTCCGGTTGACGCTCCGAGAACAGATGAAGGAAGTATTGCTCGCTGCCGGGGTCATATTTCCAGGCCGAGCCGTTGAAAATGCTCTCCCAGTTGTTGGGTTCCGCGCCATTTTTACCGTCACGCCAGATATACCAATCGCGTTTGGCGCTGGCTTGAGATGATCGGGACTCAATAAACCACGGATGTTCGTCAGACGTGTGGTTAACCACCAGATCGAGTATCAGCCGCATTCCCCGGGCGTGTACTTCGGCCAGCAGGCGGTCAAAGTCGTCCATGGTGCCAAATTCGGTCATTATGGCCTGATAATCACTGATATCGTAGCCATTGTCGTCGTTCGGCGAGCGGTACATCGGACAGATCCAAATCACGTCGATACCCAGCCACTGCAAGTAATCCAACTTGGCCGTAATGCCATTCAGGTCACCTATACCGTCACCGTTGGAGTCCATAAAGCTGCGCGGGTAGATTTGATACACCACCGCCTGCTTCCACCACTGTACTGTCTGCCCACCGCTCATGGCTGTGCTTCCTTAATAAATTAATGCGCCTGCGCCGAGGTCAAAATGCGCTGAAACGCCCGACCTTGACGGTCAAACAGATAACAACACTCTACCGGCAGCCGCACGCCGACGGTATCGCCGGCCTGGATGCTGGAGCGCTCGGGATTGCGCAGCACCCAGGGTTCACCGGCGTTGCCGTTGTCCAGATAGAGGTAGGTTTCATTCCCCATGTGTTCGACAAACATCACCTCGCCCTGAAACTCGCACTCAGCGCGTTCGCCCCCCCGAATATGCTCCGGGCGGATACCGACGTTGACGCTCTGGCCTTCCGCCTCGGGAGGCGTGGCGATCGGCAGTATCAGCGCCTTGCCGTTGTCCAGCTCGACCACGCTTTGCTGCTCACCGGCACGCCGGAGTATCGCCGGGATCAGGTTCATCTTCGGTGAACCGATAAACTGCGCGACAAATTCATTGGCCGGTTGGTCATAGAGTTCCAGCGGCGTGCCGACCTGCTCGACATGGCCTTGGTTCAGCACCACGATGCGATCCGCCAAGGTCATGGCTTCAACCTGATCGTGGGTAACATAAATGATGGTCGACCCCAGCCGCTTATGCAGCGACGTCACTTCCATACGCATTTGCACCCGCAGTGACGCATCGAGGTTGGACAGCGGTTCGTCGAATAAAAACAGCTTAGGCTCGCGCACGATGGCCCGACCAATCGCCACCCGTTGCCGCTGCCCGCCCGAAAGATCCTTCGGGCGGCGTTCCAATAGCGGCTCGAGCTGCAAAATGCGTGCGCTCTCGCGCACCCGGCTGTCGATTTCAGCCGCGGAATGGCCCGCCAGCTCCAGTGCAAACGCCATGTTTTTATAGACGCTCATATGCGGATAGAGCGCGTAAGACTGGAACACCATGCCAATACCGCGTTCAGCCGGGGTATCGTCGTTAACGTAGTTGCCATCGATATACATGCCGCCGCTGCTGATCTCCTCCAGCCCGGCGATCATCCGCAACAGGGTTGATTTACCGCAGCCGGAAGGCCCGACGATCACCACAAATTCCCCACTGTTGATGTGCAGATCCAGCGATTTAATCACCTCTGCGTTAGCGCCATAGCGTTTTTGCAGTTTTTCAAGCGTAAGTTGCGCCATATTCCCCCCGTTCTCACCCCAGTTGGCAGTCAGCGGGGCGCCAATGTGCGCCCCGCTATCCGGCTTATTTCAGATAATCAAGCCACGGGCTCTGGCGAGAGATCATCACGTCGACCAGCTCAGGGATCGCACGGCATTTGTCGTTGACCGAATCCACCAGCAGCGCCTGGATCACCAGATCGCGCGAGCCTTCAATCACCGCATCGGCGGTTAAATCGTGAATGGCGATCTGGTTGCTGAGCAGCCCGCCGATACCGGCCGGCATATCCACTTTAATACCGTGCACGCCTTTGCGATCGATAATCGCCGGCACCTCCACCGCAATAAAGTCCGGCAGCTGTTTGATAAAGCCCAGGTTCGGTATATTGACCGCCGACTCCTCATAGCCGGAATCGGTCAGGATCCCTTCCATGATCGGCACCACGCGCTCTTTCAGCTTCAATTCGATTTTCGGCTGCACGTGCCCCAGGTAATTGCGATAGAAGGTATAAAAATCGAGAATGCCCCGATGATCGCTGACCTCGCTGGCCCAGCGGATGTACTCGCCAAAGTGGCTGTCGCCGGTGATTGGCAGGTGGTGGAATTTCTCCAGAATCTCCTTGAACAGGGTGCGGTCAGCCCAGGGATAAGCGCTGTCTTTGCCGCCCAACGCATCACGCTCAGTGCTGCCTTCGGTCTGCACCAGTTTACCGTGGGTGCGGGTATACGCCAGGATATCGCTGTAGCCCGGCAGGCGGGAGAAATAGTCCGGTGCCTTGGCGCGCACGTCGCCATAGGCATCCTTGCCGCTGTCTTTGTAACTGGCCTCCAACAACACGCTGAAGTGGTTAAGCCCAGCGGCGCGCAGGTTTAGATTCTCGAACGACGTGCCGAGCATTTCCGGTAAATAGCGCTCAAGTGAGGCGATTTCATGACACATGCCGACAAAATTGAGCTGCGGGAAGCGACGATGCACGGTGGTGCAAATGCGGCTCATCGGGTTGGAATAGTTAAATATCCAGGCGTTGGGACAGATGTCGGCAACGTCGGCACAAATGTCGAGGATCGGCGGAATAATCCGCAGCGAGTGGAACAGCCCGCCAGGCCCACCGTTTTCTCCGTATACCTGCTGGATGCCGTATTGCTGCGGGATCTGCCAGTCGAGATCCCACAGTGCGAAACGGTCACCCACTTCGATGGAGATAATCACGAACTCCGCCCCTTTCAGCGCAGTTTTACGATCGGTAGTGGCGCTGACGGTAAACGGCAGATCTTCAGCAGCCAGAAAGTCCCGGGCGGTTTTCTCGGTCACTGCCAGTGCAGACGGGTTGATGTCGTGCAGCACAATCTCGCTGCCGTACAGCGTTTTGCTCTGGAAGATATCCCCCAGCGTGCCATAGCCGAATTGCGCACTGCCCGCACCCACTAAAACGATTTTTGTAGCCATTACTTTTCTCCTGCTTCAGGGTTAATCGAAAATCAGCCTTTTACTGCGCCGTTGGTTAATCCGCTGACGATGCGACGCTGGAATATCAGGACCAGTGCGATGATCGGCAGTGTGACAATGACCGAGGCCGCCATGATGGTGCCCCAGGGAAGTTCGAACTGAGAGGCGCCCTGCAGCATGCCGATGGCGACCGGCACGGTGCGCTTGCCGCTGGAAATGACAAACGTCAGGGCGAACATGAATTCATTCCAGGCGCCGATAAAGGCCAGCAGCCCGGTGGTCACCAGCGACGGCCCCATAATTGGCGCGAAGATGCGGGTGATAATGGTCCAGGTGCCGGCACCGTCGACGATCGCCGCCTCTTCCAGCTCCGCCGGGATCGCCTTCATAAAGGTGGTCAGCACCCAGACGGTAAACGGCAGCGAGAAGGTGGTATAGGACAGCACCAGAGCGCCCAAGGAGTCGTACAGCCCCATAAAACGCACCAACTCAAACATGCCGGACAACACCGCCACCTGCGGGAACATCGAGACACAAAGAATGGTGAACAGCAGATACTTACGGCCGCGAAAACGGATACGCGCCAGAGCAAAAGCGGCGGTGATCGACACCAGCAGGCAAATGCCTACCGTCAGCGTCGCCACAACAATGGAGTTCAGCAGGCTGCGGGCAATGCCATTTTCCATCAATGCGGTCAGATAATTACCCCAGTGCAGATTGCCCGGCAGATAAGCAACCTGGAACAGATCCTGCCCGGAACGCAACGAGGTGATCAGCGCGTAGTAGAACGGAAACAGGCAGATCACACTGGCCAAGGCGGCCGCGGCGAAGATCAGCGTTTTATGGCCGTATTTCTGATGTTGGCGGCTCAGTTTCATGCTTGTTTCTCCTTGTCGTTCAGGCGGCCCAGCGTAAGGAAGCAAGCGGCGATCCCCGCCACCATCATAAAGACCAGTACCGATGCGGCAGAGCCGGAGCCCATTTCCTGATAGCTGACCATACGATCGCGGGCGTAACCGGACACCGATACCGTGGCTTCGCTGTTGGAAGTCAGCACGTAAATCAGATCAAATACCCGTAGCGCATCCATCACCCGGAAAATCAGCGCGACGATCATTGCCGGCATAATCAACGGCAAGGTGATGCGGCGGAACCGCTGCCAGGCATTGGCACCGTCGACGCGGGCGGCCTCATACAGATCGCCGGGGATCAGTTGCAGCGCCGCCAGCAACATCAAGGCCATAAACGGCGTGGTCTTCCACACGTCGGCAATCACCACCGCCCACATTGACAGCCCCGGCTCCGCTACCCAGGCCAAGGGCGTGGCGATAATGCCGGTTTTAAGCAGCAGGTCGTTCACCACGCCGTACTGATCGTGGAACATCCAGCCCCACATTTTGGCGGACACGATGGTCGGAATGGCCCAGGGCACCAAAATGGCGGTGCGCACCAGCCCCTGGCCGCGGAATTTTTGATTCATCAGCAGCGCCAGCAGCATGCCGAACACCAGTTCCAGCGATACCGACAGCAAACTGAAGCGCAGCGTGTTGCCTACCGCCAGCCACCAAAGCGGATCCGCCAACACCCCGTAGTGGTGGCCGCCCTCGGTCAGATCCAGATAGTTGGCGAAGCCGACAAACCGATAATCGTCCGGCGCGTCCAGCATGGCGTCGGTAAAGCTGTAAAACAGGGTGCGCAGCAGCGGCCAGCCGGCTACCACCGCCAGCAGCAACATCGCCGGCGCCACCAGTAACCAGGCGATGCGGCTGCGCCGCTGCTGGTGATTAAGCTTGCTGCGCCTGGCCGGCAGCACCTGGGCTGACTCATCAGGGGTAGCCGTCAGGGATAAAGCGTGCGTATCGCGTTTCATGCATCAGACTCCGGCGGTTAATGGGGAGATGATTCAGCGCCATCCTCTGGCTTTGATCCGTTCCAGTCGCTGCTGTAAATCCGCCACGGCGGTGACACCGTCACTGTCACCGCGCAATACGTCAAAGGTGGCGTTGTAGATGGCTCGGGAAACCTGCGCGTATTGCCGTTTGGTTTGAGTGGCCGGGCGCGGCATGGCCTGCGCGAATATGCCCTTGAAATCTGCCAAATAAGGCGCCTGCGCCAATACTTGCGGATCGTCATACAGCGCGGTGCGCGAAGGAGCCTGACCCAGTAACGCCAGCGCCCTTTTTTGCGATTCGGCATCGCTGACGATTTTCAGCAGCGCGATGGCCGCCTCGGGGTGTTTGGTATAGCCGTTGATCGCCCACTGCCAACCGCCCAACGCGCTGACCGAATGGCCGTCAGCCCCTTTCGGCAACGGCATCACACCCACTTTGCCGCGGATCGCGCTGCTACTGTCCTGCGCTAGCACGTAGGCGTAGGGCCAATTGCGCATAAACAGCGCATCGCCGTTTTGGAATACCGCCCGCGACTCTTCTTCCATGTAGCCAAGCGTGCCTTTCGGCGTGATTTTGCCAATCCAACCGGCGGCCATATTCAGCGCTTGCGCCGCTTGCGGGTTGTTAATGGTGATATTGCCCTGAGCATCAATAAAACTGCCGCCGTTTTGCGACGCTACCCACTCCAGGGCGTTGCAGGTCAGCCCCTCATAAGATTTTCCCTGAAACACCAGCCCCCAAAAGTTTTTGTGGCCGGCGGCACGCTCAGCTTGCTGAATGTGGGTTGCGACGCGGGTCAGATCGGCCCAGGTCTCCGGCGGTTGTTCATCGTATTTCTCCAGCAGATCCTTGCGGTAGTAGAGCGCACCGCTGTCCAGATAGGCTGGCACCGCTTTGACCCGGCCATTAACCACGTTGTTTTGCCAGGCGGCGGGGAAGAAATCCTGTTTGATGTCGCTCACGCTGTCGGTCAGATCCAGCAGGTGTTTGTTCAATACGCCGATCCATACGGTGTCGGCCTGAAACAGATCGATGGCGCTGGCGTCTTTGGCGGCAAACAGTTGCTGGAACAGCGACAGCTTTTCATCGGAGGCAGGAGGCAGATCGATAAATTCCAGGGTATGGCCAGTCTGAGCCTCAAAGCGCTGTTTGATCTCGTTGCAGTATTGGCGCCCTTCTTTGCTTGGCGCGCATTGCATACGCAACGTGTCGGCCAATACTTGCCCGGACATCAACGCCAGTGCGGCGGCAACCATACTCGGTATCAATCTTCTCATTGCATCCTCTCTGGTGGCGGCTGGGAATACCGGCATAGGAGCAAGCTATCGAAGGCAGGTCATTGGCGGAAATCGTTTTTCACCGCTACGATATAGAAACTTTCTATACCACCAGTGGAAAATATGATCGTGGACAAAATTCTGCGGCAGTTTATCGAAGTGGCGATGTTCAAAAATGTGAGTCATGCAGCAAACAAACTTTGCCTGAGCCAGCCGACGCTGACCCACAACATGAAGAAACTGGAAGAGAACCTCGGGGTACAGCTGCTGGAGCGAACCTCAACCGGGGTAAAAACCACCGAGTACGGCGATCTGCTGTTGGAGCAGGCGCAGATGATGCAGCGTATCTACGACAACACGCTGATCAAACTGGCATTTATCAAAGCACGTCAGGAGCAGAGCCTGCGTATGGGCACGGGTCATGCCTGGTGGTATATGTTTGTACGCGACAGCTTCAATGCCTACCGCAAGCTGCATCCGATGGTGAATATCCATATCGATCTGGGCAACCACCTGCGCCTGATGGACCTGTTATTGGGCGGGGATATCGACTTGTTTATCGGCCATGAAATTCAGGGGCTGAACCCTAAAGCAGGTATCAGCTTTCTGCCGCTGTTTGGCACCACCGACAGTATGTTCGTGCGGCGCGGACACCCGCTGCTGGGACAAACGGTGGGCCCGGATGCGCTACTGGACTACCCCTGCGTTGAGCTAACCCCGGATGAAAGTCGTTATCATCATATGGTGGAAGATATGCAGCCGAAAAAGCTGGCGCGAAACCGCCTGCATCTGGCGGAGCGGGTAATTTGTTCGACCAATTCCATGATGTCGGCTGTAGACATGATCAACGATTCCGATGCGGTACTGCTGAGCTATCCCTCCTGTATGGCGGGTTATTTTGCGGATTACGGCATTGAACCCCTGCAGCTGATCCAGCCGGGACCACGTTGCACCGTCGGTATCTATCTGATGCGTGAAAAGGCGGATGCCCCGCATGTGGTGCAGATGCAAACACTAATGCAGCAGCACCTGGAACAGATCCGCCCGCTGTTGTCGTAGCTACTTCTCGCCGGTCAGCGCCACCAGCGCCTGGTACAGCGGTCGGGCATTGCCCGGCCCCACCACCAGCTGATATTCGGTAGTCAGACGTGGAGTGTCGACCTCCAACAGCGCTTTAACACCGTTCAGGTCTTCGATGCCCGGTCGATCCAGCCACCCGGCATCGCGCAGTTCCACCCTGATACGGCTGGCGCAGTAGCGTATTTTGGTCAGGTTTTCCGCTCCGCCAAAGGCGGCCAGCACCGACGCCGCAAGCTGATGTGTTTCCATTGTGCCTCCAGAAAAAGATTGCCTATGCAACAACAGCATAGAGCCGGCGGCAGGCCGAAGTGAAATTGGTTTCACCCGGTGCAATATAGACCCTATCTATAACGCATCATTCGGCGCCCCCAATCTGTTACAAGGCATATACTTAACGGAGTGTACAGATAGGAGGTAATTGAGATGAAAGCGATAATTCCCCTGTTTTTGATGCTGATGCTTTCCGGCTGCCTTGGCCGGGGCGGCCCACAGGATGTGCCGCCACCGCCGGTGCATAATGATCCACAAACCTGCAATAATTCCTCCGCCAGCGCCAACAGCGACTGCTCTCAGTCCGTGGTACCGGCGATGCACTAACGCAAGCCATGCGGGCCGCGATCAGATCTCTATACGCAGGCCCGCCGCTTTCCAGTCAGGAAATCCGTCTTCCAGCCTGCGGGCCTCGCGACCTTTGGCGCGCAGCGCAGCAACGGCGTTAACCGAAAGCACGCAGTAAGGGCCGCGGCAATAGGCGACCACTTCACGGCCTTCGGGTAACTCGGCCAATCGACGCTCAAGCTCTTCCAACGGAATGTTCAATGCGCCCGGTAAATGCCCCAGCGCATACTCTTCATGCGGGCGTACGTCGAGCAGAATTACGTCGTTTTCCTCTATCCGCGACAGCAGCTCTTCACGCGAAATGGCCTCTAACGCCTCAGGTTGCTGCAGGCTGTCCGTTACCAGCGCGCGGATTTCCGCTCGGTTATGTTCCGCATACTGACGCAGTGCCGCCAACAGGTTGAGCACCGGGCCGTCGCCGAGGCGATATAGCACCTGTTTGCCATCACGACGGCTCTGCACAAACCCGCTGTGTTTCAAGTGTTGCAGGTGCTGCGAAGCATTGGCGATCGTCAGCCCGGCAAGTGCCGCCAGCCGTTCCACCGCTCGCTCACCCTGGGCAATATGCTCCAACAACATCAGCCGATGCGCGTTCCCCAGGCTGCGTGCCAATTCCGCCAACTCGGCAAACAGCTGCGGTTGAGGATCGTTATCCTTGGTTGACATTCCATCCGCCCTCTTTCATCATTCAATAAATCAATTGAATGATAGTGTATCAAAAACCCCATGAATAATCGACCATCCCCAACAATAAGGAGAATGGGCAGTGAATAACGAAATGGAGTTTATCGTGGCATCGTTGACTCTCGGCACCGGAGCCACGCTGGTTATGGATCTTTGGGCTGGGTTACTCCAGCGAGTGTTTGGCATCCCCTCGCTAAACTACGCGATGGTGGGCCGCTGGATCGGACATTTTCCACGTGGCCGCTTTAGGCATGAAAACATCGGACAAGCAGCGCAGGTACGCTTCGAAAAGCCGATCGGCTGGGGGGCCCATTACGCCATAGGGATAGTTTTCGCCGCCTTGCTGCTGGTTCTGGGCGGGCAAAACTGGCTGCGTCACCCTACGCTGTTACCGGCGCTGGCGTTTGGCGTGGTCAGCGTCTGCGCCCCGTTTTTACTGATGCAGCCCGGTATGGGTGCCGGTATCGCAGCCAGCAAAACACCTAATCCGCCGGTGGCACGGTTGCGCAGCCTGATGGCCCACGCCGTGTTCGGCGTAGGCCTTTATCTCAGCGCTGTCCTTTGCGCCGGGCTGTGGTAATCCCAGCTACGAAGATTGTTCTTCTTCGTTGGCCAGATTTTTCGCCTGCTGTTTCATAAACACCACTTCCTGCGGGCTCGACATGTTGACACGGTGTGCCCGCAGCAATTTGAGAATATTGAACAACAGTTCGCTCTTGGTTGAACCGACCATGCGCGGGCTGGCGACATAACCGGTCACGCTGAGGATAATGCCATCCGGGCCGAGCTGGCTGAAGCGCACATAGGGCGCCGGGGCATCCAGAATGGCCTCATATTCCTGATAAGCGCTCAGCAGGATGTTGCGAACCTGCTCCGGATCGATATCCGTCGGGAAGGTCAGCGCAATGGTTACCACCCCCTGCGCATTGCCCATGGTGGCATTACGCACGTTTTGCGAGATAAGTTGAGAGTTAGGTACGATCATCGTCGAGCGGTCGCTAAGCTGGATCTCGGTGGCGCGCACATTGATACGACGCACGTCCCCCTCTACGCCGCCGATACCGATCATATCGCCGACTTTCACCGGGCGTTCGGTCAACAGAATCAAACCGGAAATAAAGTTCTTCACGATTTCCTGCAAACCAAAACCGATACCCACCGACAAGGCACTGACGATCCAGGCCAGGTTGTTCCACTGGATGCCCAGCGCCGCCAGGGTAATCAGGATCAACAGCACGTAGCCCACGTTGCTGAACAACGTCACCAGCGACGCACGAATACCAATGTCTGCAATGGTTTTTGGCAGCAGTTCCTGGCTTAACCAGCGCTGGGTAACTCGCAGTATATAGATGCCAATGGCCAGGCAAATCACCGCATTGATCAGGTTGCCGGGCACAATGTTCAGTTGTTTCAGCCCTTCGCCGCTAAGAATGGCGATGATCTTTTCCAACAGCGAGTTGGGCGTCGTGGTGCCAAACGAGCCGTTAAACAACGAGACAATCATCAACAACAGCAGCGAGCACTTGGCGATGGCGGTGAAGATGATCGCCATCTGCTCCAGGTGGCGATCCTTAAAATTAAGCGACTTCTTCAGCATCTTGCCGCTGGCGGTTTGCGGCGAGAAGATTGCCGCGCACAGGTCAGTGGCGAACAACACCAGGAAATAGAACGTCATTAACACCAGTGCGATCCAAATCACCTGATAGGTCAGGAAACGGGCAAAAGCGATATACCCTATCAGCAGCGAAAGCAAGATCACGCTTGAACACACCAGGGTGCTCATATGCAAAAGCCCACTGATGGTGGAGCGCTTCTCTACGTGTTCGCCCTGCTGCTCCAACTGACGGCGGATACGCTGAGAACGCAGTGGCATCGCCAGCAACACCATGCCAATCAAGCCGGCAACCAGGCCGTTACCAAAAATGGTGGTACTCAAACTGGCGCTGACGGCATTATTAATAAGTTCTACCGTACCAAATGCCAATGCCAGCCCGGCCAACAGCGGCGAGAAATAGCGCAGACCTGAGGCAACGGCATTATCCAGGGTGCCAAGGCGCCACGAAGGGCGATTAAGTGACAGCGTTGCGCGCCCCAGTCCGGCAATCAGCGCGCAGAAAATCCCTAACTGATAAAAACTCCCGGCGAAATCCTCCAGCATCACCGGTAAGGGTTGTACGCGTGTGAAGGTGAGGAACAGCAGGTTCAACGCAATGCTGGTAGTAACAACCGTGACGGTGACGGTCATGATTGCCATAAAACTGCGGCGCAAACGCCCGTCCGGAAGATAACGGATGCTCACCCACGCCAGGAAACGCTCGGAAAAATAGCGCCCCCACGACCAGATAACCACCGCCAATACCAACAGACCCAGGGTGCCGTAACGTGAATCTTCCTGCCAACTGGCGTCCCAGGTCTGTTTCATTGCGGCGTTGAACTGATCCAGGCGCTGCACGTCGTCATCGGCAGGCTTTATCACCGGCGTCCAAAATTTGGTGCCCAACACGCTACCGGTGTTCAACGCCAGCTGACTTTTGAACGCGACGCGACGTAAGTCACTGATTTGTTGCCCCAGATCGAGCACGCCAGCTCTCATCGCCTGTGCGCGTTGAACCGCTTCGTCGAGCTGCTTCTTGCTGTTATTCAAGGCATTGCGCTGTTGTACCACTGCCGCGTTTTCCGCCAACGCGCCTGCCGCCGGTTGCGGCCCCAACACGTCCAGCTGCGCCTGCAGCTTCTCTTGCGCCGGTTGCAAGTCGGCCGCCAGCTTTTCCAGCTTGGCGGCCAGATCGTCAGTGGTCAATTTCAGCTTACTGAGCTGGGTATCGTTACTGGCTTTGGAAACCTGCTGTTTGATGCTGTCCAACTGCTTCTGGTAGTTTTTCAGGGCGGTCGCAGGGTCCGGCTGGCTTTCGGCTACCGGGCTGTCATCCTGTGCGGCAACGCTGGTCAGCGGCACCAACTGCAAGCCAAACAGCAGGAACAGGAAAAGAATAATCTGACGGGGCTTTAACATAAATTCGTGGCTCAGCCTTTACATGATAGACAAACGAAACAGGCGGGCCGGTAGTCACCGACCCGCCTGGCTAATCATAAACTGAGATTATGATAACTGCTTAATCTCCGCTTAAATATCAGTATTACTCCCATTCAGCACGATTCTCATGGTGACAACGTCACTAAAAACAATGAAGATTTACCGCTTACCGCTTACCGCTTACCGCTTACCGCACTGATAACGCTGCAAATTTACACTAGCGCAACCTGCCAAAGCCCCCTATACTCAGCTCATTCATTAACCTACGTTATAAAAGGAGGATTACTATGCCGATGTGTGAATTGTTTTTTTACTCACACTTCTATAGTAATTGCCGCTGCTCAAGCATTGCCGGTATCGTGCTGCGATAACCCAGGCTTGAGCGAAGCTTACTAACATTTGAGTCCCTTCCCTCCGGCTTACCGGGTTGTCGTCAGCGATGTTTGACGATAGGCATACACATGCCTGTAACTCTTGAGTAAGCAATGAGCACATTACTTTCTGCATTATCTGTCGGCTACGACAACAATTTCGGCCCTCTGCTGGTTGAGGTTTCCTTTAGCCTGAAAAAAGGCGATCGCATCGGTTTAATCGGCCACAACGGCTGCGGTAAAAGCACCCTGCTTAAAATCCTCAGTGGCGATCTGCCCGCCAGCACCGGCAGCGTAACCCCTGCCCACCAGTGCCTGATGGCGCGGGTGGAACAGCACCTGCCCGAAGCTCTGCACGACTGCAGCCTGCTGGATGCGGTCATGGCGCGACTACCGGAAAACCAACGCGTCAGTGAAAGCTGGCAAGGCGAAGTGCTGCTAAGCAGCCTTGGCTTTGCGCCAACGTCATGGACACTGACTGCGGGCACACTGAGCGGCGGCCAGCATACGCGCTTGCTGTTGGCGCGCGCGTTGATTCGCCAACCCGACCTGCTGCTGCTGGATGAGCCGAGCAATCACCTGGACCTGCCGACCCTGCTGTGGCTGGAGCAGTTTCTGCAAAACTGGTCCGGCAGCTTCGTACTGGTATCTCACGATCGGCATTTGCTGGATCAGGTCACCAACTGCACCTGGATCCTGCGCGATAAAACTCTGCAGTTTTTCCGCCTGCCCTGTACCGCCGCACGCAAGGCACTGGAGGAACAGGATGAAGCGGACACACACCGCCGTCAGGCGGAGCAGAAAGAGATCGACCGGGTGGCGAAAAGTGCCCAGCGGTTGGCCGTGTGGGGGCGGGTTTACGATAACGAAGACCTGGCTCGCAAGGCCAAGCAAATGGAAAAACGCGTTGAACGGCTGAAAGAAGAGCAAACCACGTTGAGCGCAGGCAGCCAATGGCGGCTCAGGTTAAAGGGCGAGGTGCTGGATGCCGATCGCCTGCTGGCCTTGCCGCAACTGGACGTGCGCCCGGCGGCGGAGGCTCCGGTTCTGTTCAGGCTTGCATCGCTGCGGGTTAAAAGCGGGGATCGCATCGCCATCGTCGGGCGTAACGGCTGCGGTAAATCTTCGTTGCTACATCATCTGTGGCGCGAATACCAAGACCCAAACCAACGGGAAGCCGTGTTCCACCCGCGAGTCCGCATCGGCTATTACGATCAAAGCCTGCAGCAACTGCGTGACGAGGATACGCTGAGCGAGGCGTTGTCGCATTTCGCGCCGCTGACCGAGGAACAGCGGAAAATGGCGCTGATTGGTGCCGGGTTCCCTTACCTGCGTCATCAGCAGCGCATCAGCACCCTGAGCGGCGGCGAGCGTTCGCGCCTGCTGTTTGTTGGGCTGACGCTGGCCAACTACTCTCTGTTATTGCTCGACGAGCCGACCAACCACCTGGATATGGAAGGCAAAGAAGAGCTGGCCGAGACCCTGCGTCAGTTTGAAGGCGCAGTGATGCTGGTCACCCACGACCGAATGCTGATCGAAAATAGCTGTAACCGCTTCTGGTTGATTGACCAGCAAAGGCTGGAAGAGTGGCGGGATCTGGAGCCGGTCTACCACCGATTGGCACAAGCGACGGAGGCCGCGCCAATGACCACCTCGTCCCAGCAGCCTGCCAGTCGCGAATTGCAGCATGCAGACGAGGAGCGACTGTTGGCCACGCTGTTTGAACTGGAAAGCAAACTGCAAGAAGATCTGGCGCGTAAACCCAAGCATCAAAAAGTGCAGCTGCAGCAGCAATGGCGAAGTGAAATCGCGACCATTACCGCACAGTTAAATCTGGACTAACCTGTACAGGCCGCCTGCGGGCGGCCTTTTCCTTAGGGAGCGGATATGAATATTCATCTCAGGTTGGCAACCCGTGAGGAGCAACCCTTGCTGGCGGCGATGCTGCCCAACTATTTGCGGGAGCTGGCTGCGGATACTGACTATCCACACCTGGCTCGCTATTGGCATGAAAACGGCAGGTACCCGTATCTGATAGTAAACCAGGCACAACCGGTGGGATTTGCCTTGGTCAGAACGCTGCTGCCAGCTACTACTATGGAGATGGCGGAGTTTTATGTCGCCAAACCCTGGCGAAAATACGGCATAGGTAAAAGTGCCGTGCAGGCACTGTTTGCCCTGCATCCCGGTCGTTGGCAGCTGTCGGTGCTGGCAGACAATCCGGGCGGCCTCGCCTTTTGGCTGTCGGTGGTACCACCGACGGCTTACCGGGCCTGGGTTGAAAAACCGGGGATCCGACCTCACTGGGCGCTGTCATTTTGCGTCGGCAGCGCCCCTTGATAAGCACCAGAAACTAGATGCCGGGTTTAGGCTTAATCGGCTCCACGTGCCCTACTGCCCGCGATATGCTGGGATAAAGTGCGCGTAACTGGCGTTCGATGCTGTCTACCGCAGCATGCGCGGACACAATAGAGGCCGCCGGGGAAACCCGACAATGAAAGTTGACGATAATGCCGTTCGCGGTTTTGCGTGCGCGAATGTTATGCACGTCCTGCACCATTTCACCGTTCTCTACCGCCACATGCAGGATCTGACGAATGTGCGCCAGCTCTTCCGGTGCAACATCTTCACTGGCTACCCAGTGGTGCGTCTGCGGTTCAAGATGAGTTTCAATTTCAGTCTCCTCGCCAATCGCCTCGCGCAGCAAGGTTTCAATCTCACTGGCGATATCGTGAGCCTGTGCCACGCTGGCGCTGGCAGGTACGGCCAGATCCAGACTGATCGACATGCGTTCCGGCAGCTGTTGCAGGGCCAAATTTTGTACCACCGCCCCGTGGTTGGCGGCGATCACCCGGATACGGGTCGCCATGTCTTCGTCGCTGCGGGTTTGCGGGTTGGCAATCACCGTGGCTTCGGCATTGGCATATTGCCGTTCCAGACGTTCGGCAATCGACTTTTTCAGCGCGTTGATACGCTCCAGCGGCAAGGTGCGGCACACGGCGACGGTGACCTCAATGAACAACATGGCACCGGCGTTGCGGATGCGAATATTCTCGGTGGCCAGTATTGCGGGGAAACTCT
Source organism: Serratia sp. GW822-FHT06E05 (assembly GCF_058799445.1). Taxonomy (NCBI): domain Bacteria; kingdom Pseudomonadati; phylum Pseudomonadota; class Gammaproteobacteria; order Enterobacterales; family Yersiniaceae; genus Serratia; species Serratia sp. GW822-FHT06E05. The sequence goes on along the minus strand of NZ_JBXALM010000001.1, from coordinate 217,563 downwards.
GGAGCAAGGCATCGATTTCTTCCTTGGCACCGGCAGGCGCGGTATCCATCAGCGAATCGAATGAACGTTTCCCCAGTTTCACCGCCGCGACCACAATAAAACAGGCTACGATCAACGCCGCGATGGCGTCTGCACGATTGAAGCCGAGCATGACGAACACCATGCCCAACAGCACCACGGCGGAAGCCAACATATCTGAGAAGAAATGCAGCGCATCGGCCTCCAACGCCGCACTGTCAGTGGCCTTTGCCACGCGATTCAGCGCCCTGACGCGGAAAAAATCGACCACAATCGAGATCAACAGCACCGCAATGACCACAGGGGCAGCGACAATTTCATGCGCCTCCCCGAGCAGGCTTTTGCCGGCCTCGTAAACAATCCAGCCGGCAGCCCCCAACAGCAACAGTACTTCAAACAGCGCGGCCAGATTTTCGACCTTGCCATGACCAAAATGATGGTCGTCATCAGCGGGTTTGTCGCTGATGCGCACCGCCAGCCAGGTAATACTGGTGGCAATAAAATCGGTGAAAGAGTGGATCCCTTCAGAAATAAGACCAATACTGCCGGTAAAAATGCCGGCAATAAATTTCCCGGTCGCCAATAGCCCGCTGGCTATCATCGAATTTCTGGCAACGGATTGTTTTTCATTTTGCATATTACGGCTCACATTCAAAGGGGCATTCATTTCTTTATTTTAGTCGAGTATTGCCAGGAAAAAGCAACCAGCAGCATACTACCCGAGAATGTCAGCATTAAACTAGACAGAAATTCTGATTTTCCGGTTGAATAAAAATAAATCTCATTCACACCCACGGCAATCATCAAAATGGCATAGAGCAGACCAAGAATAGAAATAATCATTATCGTTATACTCCACAAAACCGCATCAGGCGGTCAGAGTTTAATCGCATCCTCCCCGTCGTAATAAAACACTTCGGGGAGGATGCATCCAGGCGGATCTTTAGCGTTCATTAATCATCCCATTTAGAGCTCATATAGGCGGCGAACAGGCCCAGTGAGCTGATGATGCTCAGGAATCCTACAAAGAAGATCATGTTTCCCATTATTTCGTCCTCGATTAATTATTGTCGATAAAAGCCTCTTTAATTAAAAAGTGGATAATCTCATTATTCATGAATATTTACGCACCTCCTGTTTACTGAGAATTAATTTCCGCTCCGGCAACCACACGGAGCGGAAGCCCCTTTATATCCCCAGCACGTGCTGGGCGATTTTGAAGTAGATAATCAGCCCGGTACCATCAATAAAGGTGGCGATAAACGGCGCCGACACTACCGCCGGATCAATGCCCACACGCTTGAGCAGCATCGGGATAATGGATGAAACAATGGCGCTCCAAACGGTAATCGCCACCAGCGACAGGCTGACCACCATAGTAACGTCCATACCCACGCCCATGATCCAGGCGCGCGCCCAGGCTGCGATGCCGATGGTAGCGGCTATCAGCAGCGAGGTGGACACCTCTTTGCGGATCACCGCGCCCAGGTTACGCAGGCTGACCTCTCCCAGCGCCATGGCACGTACCAACGTAGAAGTGATTTGAGTACCGCTGTTACCGCCGGTACCGATCAGCAACGGAATGAAGAATGCCAGTGCTATCGCCGCTTCCAGCTGTTCTTCAAAGGCCTTTAACACATTGCCGGTATAGGCTTCGGCGACAAACAGCATCAGTAACCACACCGAACGCTTGCGCCACAATGCCCAGGGGCTGGTTTCGAGATAAGGCTTGTCCAGCGGCAGGCTGGCGCCCTGGCGTTGCGCATCCTCGGTATTTTCGTCTTCAATCAGCCGGGCGATTTCTTTTTCGCCCAGCACGCCCACCAGCGTTTTATTCACCACCACCGGTACTACGTCCAGCCCGCCCTTACCCAATAAATGGGCAACGTCATTACGGTCGTCATCGGGAGAGACCTGGAAATAGCTGTGATTGATCATCACGCCAACAGGTTTATCATCGTCCTCGCACTGCAATAATTTTTTTACCGACAGCGTACCGCGCAGATGATAATCATCAGCAGTGACAAACAGCTGAGCGGGAATTTCATCCGTTTTTAACTGAGAAAGAAAATATTCCTTGGCTTTGTTGACCGTCATATTGCCGGGAACGGTAATAAAATCGGCGTTCATATAGCTCGCAATCGAAGACTCGTCTTGAGTTTCAGCACGGGCCAGCGCCGGGGAGAGGTAATTTTGATGTGACTTCATTATGTTAGTCCCTATTTCTGTTTAAACTTCAACAGCGAATCGCATAGGGGCGTTAACCACAGAGGGAGTGCAGAAAGCCTATCTCCGCGTCCAGGTTTTAGCACTATACAACGTATCTGATGTGTTAATCAGAAGTTACTTTGGGCTGAACCTTAATCCGATAAAGCCTGTCTTAACCTTGGGCATCTCTCGATGTCGTCAGATCAGTAACCTGTGTTTGTATAGGAGCCTCGCCAAACGAGATACTGCATATAAACTACGGGGGGCAGTATAGGCAGGGTTTTTAATCGATGGGCAAAAATCTGGCTTGCCGTTGATGAAACATTTAGAAAAAACATTTTCGGTAAAAATAATAAAATGTGGGCCGGAACAATCCTAACCCACATTATTTACCGTCAATGCGCGAGGATATACACGTTTTTGTCGTACAACGGCCCTTGGCGGGTAAAGTCGATGCCTTTCACATAGGGTTTGACCAGCGTGGCGTTAGCCTCGTAGTACACCGGTGCCACCGGCGTATCCACCGCCAACACATCTTCTGCCTGCTGGAAGGCCTGCTGCACCTGTTCCGGGCTTTGCGCCGCGGTAGCCTGGTGCAGTAGCCGATCGTAATGCTCATTGGCATATTTGGCCGAGTTCTCGCTGCTGGTAGAGCGGAATACATTCAGGAAAGTGGAAGGATCGTTGTAATCCGCCAACCAACGGCTGAACGCCGCACTGTATTGACCGTTGTTGATATTGTCCAATACCACCTTGCGCTCCTGATTTTGCAAAGTGACCTCTGCTCCCAGGTTCTTTTTCCACATCGCGCTAGCGGCGATCACAATTTTCTTGATGGTGGCGTCGTTGCTGTACAGCAGAGTGAAACGTAACGGATGCTGCGCGTTAAAACCGGCTTCCGCCAGCAGCTTTTTCGCTTGGGCAATGCGTTGCTCTTGCGACCACCCCGCCGCCACGCCAGGCTGTAAGGTAAAGCCACCGGCGCCGGTTGGGGTAAAGGTCCAGGCCGGCTGTTGACCATAGCCCAAGACCTTGCCGGCAATTACCTGTTTATCCAGCGCCAGATTCAGCGCCTGACGCACCCGCACGTCGTTAAAGGGCGGCTGCCGGTTATTAAAGGCAAAGTAGCTGGTCGACAGCAGCGGATAAGTCACCAGTTGCTCATCGCCCAGGTTTTTTTTCAGCTGTTGGTATAACTCTGGCGGCGCGCTATAACCCAGTTCGATCTCACCGGCGCGAAAACGCGCCACTTCCGGGAACCCTTGCAGCGGCAGGAATGTCACCTTATTGAGCACAGTGTGGGCGTTATCCCAATACTGGGTATTGCGCTCTACTACCACTTTTTCATTCACCACCCACTGCGCCAGTTTGAAAGCTCCGTTACCGACGAAGTTTTGCGGTTGGGTCCAGTTTTTGCCGTATTGCTCCACCACTTTCCGATTTACCGGCAGCACCGGAAAATGCACCAGCTGTTTAAGCAAATAGGAGTTAGGTTCAGCCAGCGTCACCTGCAGGGTATGGGCATCCAACGCTTTCACGCCCAGTTCGCTCGGCGGTTTGCTACCGGCGTTAATTTCCGCCGCATTCAATACATAGGCCGACGCCAGATAGCTGCCGTAGGGTGAAGCAGTTTTGGGATCGGTCAAGCGCCGCCAGCTAAAGACGAAATCATCGGCGGTCACCGGATCGCCATTTGACCATTTCGCTTCTGGCCGCAGATGGAAGGTCCAGACAGTCCCCTTAGTTTCCCACTTGGTGGCCAATGCGGGGATCACCTCGCCATTTTTTCCCACCCGCAGCAGCCCTTCAAACAGGTCATTGAAGATATAAAATTCCACGTTGCTTTCCGCCAGGTTCGGATCCAGCGTAGCCGGCTCGTAACCATTGGCCCGCACCAGCTCCTGTTTGGCGGCCAGTTGAACGCCTGCAGGCACCTCGGCGGCCTGCACCGCCACGCCAGCCTGCAAAGACAAGATGATTAGACCAGCCAATCCCTTAAGCTTGAATGAATATGTCACGTCGTTATCCCTTATTGGTGTTTTGTCGACGCCTATATTCATCGAAGCAGTTGAATAAATTAAATCATTAAACGCTATGACTCATAACCAAAATAACTGGTGTGAAACAACATGAATTTCTTTCATTATCAGACTCCTACTCGCCATCCTGATGAGTCTGTTTTTCACCAGGGCTGAAGGAATGTTAACGGCTACCCGGCCAACACTTAATGGCGATGATTGAATGCATTAAACAGCGTCACTCGTGGTTCTGAGAGCAGCGGCACCGACCGCGGAGATGACAGGCCAAACAGCGAGGTTATTGTTTCATTGCACTGCCAATCGATTAACGCATTATAAATACTGATGAATTAGCGAATAAAAGAATCAATAATACGCAAGCTTAATTTTTCCTTAAGACAAGATAATTAGTGAGCAATTTATAAAAATAAATTAATACGAATCGTTTTCACTATCATTATTAATGTTCTTATATACAATCAGGGCTGCCCGGCATTCGTCAGGCCTTATTCATTCGCTTTTCTTCTCTGCACTCTCTCAATAAAAAGGATGACTGTATGAAGCTGCGTTTCACTTCTCTCGGCCCCATTGCCCTGTTGGCGTCGTCCATGATGCTGGCGTTTTCCGCCAATGCTGCATCTCAGGATGAAGGTATCGTTATTTATAACGCCCAGCATGAAAACCTGGTGAAATCCTGGGTGGACGGTTTTACCAAAGACACCGGCATTAAAGTGACCCTGCGTAATGGTGGCGACAGTGAGTTGGGTAATCAACTGGTGCAAGAAGGGAGTGCATCCCCTGCCGACGTTTTTCTGACGGAAAACTCCCCGGCGATGGTGTTGGTGGATAACGCCAAACTGTTTGCGCCCCTGGACGCCGCTACCCTGGCCCAGGTTGAACCGCAGTACCGTCCACAGCATGGCCGTTGGATAGGCATTGCTGCCCGCTCAACGGTGTTCGTCTACAACCCGGCTAAGTTGACCGAAACGCAATTGCCGAAATCACTGCTGGATCTGGCCAAGCCGGAATGGAAAGGCCGCTGGGCTGCCTCACCTTCAGGTGCGGATTTCCAGGCGATCGTCAGCGCCTTGCTGGAGCTAAAAGGCGAGAAAGCCACCCTGGAATGGCTGAAAGCGATGAAAACCAACTTCACCGCTTACAAAGGCAACAGTACCGTGATGAAAGCGGTGAATGCCGGCCAAATCGACAGCGGTGTCATCTATCACTATTATCCCTTTGTCGACGGTGCCAAGACCGGCGAGAACAGTAAAAATATCAAGCTCTACTACTTTAAACACCAGGATCCGGGTGCTTTTGTCAGCATCTCCGGTGGTGGCGTGTTGGCCTCAAGCAAACACCAGCAGCAGGCTCAGGCGTTCGTGAAGTGGATCACCGGTAAAAACGGCCAGGAGATCCTGCGTACCAACAATGCGTTCGAATATGCCGTGGGCGTTAACGCAGCCTCCAACCCGAAACTGGTACCGCTGAAAGAGCTGGACGCGCCTAAAGTCGACGCCTCCGCGCTGAACGGCAAAAAAGTCGTCGAATTGATGACCGAAGCCGGTTTGTTGTAAGCCAGTCTTGTCCGTAAAGAGAGCTTTTAGCCCTATGTCGAATATAGGTTTCAACGCTGCCGGTGCAGCGCCACGTTACGCTTCAGCCCGACGCCATCAGCGGCCGGGGCTGTTTATCGTGGCGGTCGCCATTTTACTCTCCCTGCTGGCACTGTTGCCGTTGGGGTTTGTCATTAGCGTGGCGTTTGAAACCGGTTGGCCGACGGTGAAAGCTCTGGTTTTTCGCCCCCGGGTGGCCGAACTGCTGCTTAATACTCTGTTGCTGGTGGTCTTCACACTGCCTATTTGTGCCGTTCTTGGGGTGGCATTGGCCTGGTTGACCGAGCGTACCACCTTGCCCGGACGGCGTATCTGGTCACTGTTAGCAACCGCACCGCTGGCGGTGCCCGCCTTTGTGCAAAGCTACGCCTGGATAAGCCTGGTACCTTCGATGCATGGCTTGGGCGCAGGGGTCTTTATTTCGGTCATTGCCTACTTCCCGTTTATTTACTTGCCGGCGGCCGCAGTACTGCGCCGGCTTGATCCCGGTATTGAAGACGTCGCCACTTCGCTGGGCACCCGCCCGCTGGCGGTGTTTTTCCGCGTGGTATTGCCCCAGCTGAAATTGGCGATTTGGGGCGGTTCACTGTTGATCGCTTTGCATTTGCTGGCGGAATACGGCCTGTATGCGATGATCCGCTTTGATACCTTCACCACCGCCATTTTCGATCAGTTCCAGTCCACTTTTAACGGCCCGGCGGCCAATATGCTGGCCGGGGTACTGGTGCTTTGCTGCCTGGTGCTGTTGCTGCTGGAAGCCGGCAGTCGAGGCCGAGCACGCTATGCTCGCGTCGGTTCCGGCAGCGCCCGCAGCCAGAACGCTTACCGTCTTGGGCCTGCCGCTACCCTGTTCGGCCTGCTACTGCCCTTGGTACTCACCGCGCTGGCGCTGGGCGTGCCCTTTATCACGCTGGCCCGCTGGCTGACCTTGGGTGGATTTGAGGTCTGGCGCAATGCCGAACTGCTGCCAGCCCTGCTGCAAACGCTGTCATTGGCGGCCAGCGGAGCGCTGTTGATCACCTTATGCGCCATCCCAATGGCCTGGCTTTCGGTACGCTATCCGGCACGACTGTATCGGATTTTGGAAGGCTGCAATTATGTCACCAGCTCGCTGCCCGGTATCGTCGTGGCGTTGGCGTTGGTCACCATCACCATTCACAGCTTCCGCCCAATTTATCAAACCGAAATTACCCTGCTGCTGGCCTATTTACTGATGTTTATGCCGCGAGCCTTGATCAACCTGCGTGCGGGCATCGCTCAGGCACCGGTAGAGTTGGAAAATGTGGCGCGCAGCCTCGGCCGATCCCCGGCGCAGGCGCTGTGGAGTACCACGCTGCGACTGGCGGCTCCCGGCGCGGCCGCCGGTGCGGCACTGGTGTTTCTGGCCATCTCCAACGAATTGACTGCCACCCTGCTGCTGGCCCCCAACGGCACCCGCACGTTAGCTACCGCTTTCTGGGCGCTGACCAGCGAGATCGACTATGTGGCGGCGGCCCCTTACGCGCTGATTATGGTGGTGTTATCACTTCCACTGACCTGGCTTCTTTATTCTCAATCCAAACGCACGGCGGGATTATGAGCACGCTTGAACTACAAGGCATCGGTAAGTCCTATAACGCGATCAAGGTGCTGGAGCATGTTGATTTGCAGGTTGCCCCGGGCAGCCGCACCGCGATTGTCGGCCCTTCCGGCTCGGGGAAAACTACCCTGCTGCGCATCATCGCCGGCTTCGAAATACCGGACAGCGGTCGGGTGATGTTGCAGGGCCATTCGATGGACAATGGCAGCGGCTGGGTGCCGGCGCACCTGCGGGGCATTGGTTTTGTCCCGCAAGATGGCGCGCTGTTTCCGCACTTCACCGTGGCTGGCAATATCGGTTTTGGCCTGAAGGGCAGCAAGCGCGACAAGCAGCTGCGTATAGATGCGCTGATGGACATGGTGGCGCTGGATCGTCGCCTGGGTGCACTGTGGCCCCACGAACTTTCTGGCGGGCAACAGCAACGCGTGGCGTTGGCCCGGGCACTCTCCCAGCAGCCGAAATTGATGTTGCTGGATGAACCCTTCTCCGCGCTGGATACTGGCTTGCGTGCCGCGACCCGCAAAGCGGTGGCAGAGCTGCTGGCCGAAGCCAAAGTGGCGTCTATTTTGGTGACCCACGATCAGACTGAAGCGTTGTCGTTTGCCGATCAGGTGGCGGTGATGCGCAATGGCCGTCTGGCACAGGTTGGGCCGCCGCAGGATCTTTATCTACGACCGGTCGACGAACCCACCGCCACATTTTTAGGTGAGACGCTGGTGCTCTCCGCCGATCTGGAACAGGGTTGGGCCCAGTGCGCGTTGGGGCGGATTGCCGTGGACGACTGTAACCGCCGTGGGCCTGCTCGCATCATGCTGCGGCCGGAGCAAGTCCAAATCAGTCAGTCCGAGTCGCAACACTCCAGCCAGGCGGTAGTGACCCACATCGATTTCGCCGGTTTTGTCTCCACCCTGAATTTGCGTATGGCCAACAACGACGCCACGATTGAGCTTAAAACCGTCAGCCGCGAAGGCCTTCGCGCCGGTACTCTGGTCAATCTGAATATCATCGGTCAGGCACATATTTTTGCCGGGTAATACCTGCATCTCAGTCAAACCGGTGCCTACAGAACAGGTGCCGGTATCCCCCGAACCTGGCCTTCGCGTTGCAGTACCCTGGCGTCTCACTCAACTCGCTTAACGATAAAACCTATCGCAGCCATCGTTGAGTAAAAACCCTTTCATCAACTACGATTAGTTTGTGACCGGTGCAAGCATTCACCCGTCCGGAGATAACCCACAGAGGATTATCATAATTATTCATGCTGCTTAAAGCCGCCCTTCTTTGATGCGGCTAAGAAAGGTTAATTATGTCACGTACTACCCCCCTCGAACGCTACCGCAATATCGGCATCTCGGCGCATATTGATGCCGGCAAAACCACCACCACCGAGCGGATTCTGTTTTACACCGGGGTCAGTCACAAGCTGGGCGAAGTGCACGACGGCGCCGCCACCATGGACTGGATGGCGCAGGAGCAGGAACGCGGTATTACCATTACTTCGGCGGCGACGACCTGTTTCTGGAACGGCATGCAGCATAATTATCCGCAGCACCGCATCAATATTATCGACACCCCCGGGCACGTAGACTTTACCATTGAGGTCGAACGTTCGATGCGCGTGCTCGATGGCGCGGTCATGGTCTACGACTCGGTGGGTGGCGTACAGCCACAGTCGGAAACCGTCTGGCGCCAGGCCAATAAATACAAGGTGCCGCGGCTGGCGTTCGTCAACAAAATGGACCGCGTGGGCGCTGACTTTTTCCGCGTGCGCAAAATGATGATCGAGCGCCTTAAGGCCAATCCGGTACCGATCGTCATACCCATTGGTGCCGAAGACCACTTCACCGGCGTGGTGGACTTGGTGACCATGAAAGCAATCCTGTGGGACGAAGCAACCCAGGGGATGAGTTTCAGCTTTGAAGAGATCCCGGCGGAACTGCGTGAATCGGCACAGGAATGGCGGGATAAAATGGTCGAAGCTGCCGCCGAAGGCTCGGAGGAGCTGATGGACAAGTACCTTAATCAGGTACCGCTAAGCGAAGAAGAGATCGTTCGCGGCCTGCGCCTGCGCACCGTGGCCGGCGAAATTCAGCCGATGCTGTGCGGTTCCGCATTCCGCAACAAAGGGGTGCAACGCATGCTGGACGCGGTGATTGAGCTGATGCCCTCGCCGCTTGACGTTCCACCGATGGAAGGCCACGACGAGCGCGACAATATCGTGATCCGCCGCGCGTCTGACGATGAAAAGTTCTCGGCGCTGGCATTCAAGCTGATGACCGATCCCTTCGTCGGCCAATTGACCTTTGTGCGAGTGTATTCCGGCGTATTGGCCAAAGGCAGCAGCGTATACAACCCGGTGAAGGGGAAGAAAGAACGTATTGGCCGCATCGTGCAAATGCACGCCAACGATCGTAAAGATGTCGAAGAGCTGCACGCCGGTGACATCGCCGCCTGCGTGGGGCTAAAAGATGTTACCACCGGCGACACCCTGTGCGATCCCAACGCGATTATCACGCTGGAGAAAATGGTGTTCCCGGAACCGGTCATCGCTCAGGCGATTGAGCCGAAAACCAAAGCCGATCAGGAGAAGATGGGCATCGCGCTGCAACGCCTTTCCTCAGAGGATCCGTCATTTCGCGTGCGTACCGACGAAGAGTCGGGCCAGACCATTATTTACGGCATGGGCGAACTGCATTTGGAAATTATCGTCGACCGCATGCGGCGTGAATTTGGCGTGGCGACCACCACCGGCAAACCGCAGGTGTCCTACCGCGAAACTATCCGCAAGCGCGTGACCGACGTGGAAGGCAAGTTCGTGCGCCAGTCCGGCGGTAAAGGCCAGTACGGCAACGTGGTATTGACGGTGGAACCCAATGAGCCGGGCAAGGGCTTTGAATTTTTCGATGAAATCAAAGGCGGCGTGATCCCGGGCGAATTTATCCCGGCGGTAAGAAAAGGCGTGCTGGAAGCCTTGAATAACGGCGTGCTGGCTGGCTATCAGGTGGTCGATGTCAAAGTGCACCTGACCTTTGGTTCTTACCACGACGTCGACTCCTCGGAGCAGGCGTTCCGCATGGCGGCCATCTTCGGTTTTAAAGAGGCCTGCCGTCAGGCGGATCCGGTGATCCTCGAACCCATCATGTCGGTAGAGGTAGAAACGCCGGAAGATTACGCCGGCAGCGTGATGGGCGATCTGTCGTCACGCCGCGGACTGGTGCAAGGGATGGAAGATATTCCGGGCGGCGGCGGCAAGGAGATTCATGCCAAGGTGCCGCTGTCGGAGATGTTTGGCTATTCCACCACCTTGCGCTCGATGTCGCAGGGGCGCGCCACCTACACCATGGAGTTCAGCCACTACGCCGAAGCGCCGCGCAACGTGGCCGAAGAGATCATTCACCACAGCAAAAAGTAAACTTACCGCCTGCCGCGCTCTGCGGCAGGCATTACTCCTTGGCCCCAATACTGACCACCACCGGCTGTGGCTTAATCCGCATCGCAGACACCACTCCCACGATCAGGCAGGCAATACCGCCCAACGTCAGCAGCGGTGGCCAGGCCTGTCGCAGCATAAAGGTGTAAGCCAACCCCGCCAGAATTTCGAAGACGATCAGCGGCCCGACCAACACCGTCGGCAGGCGCTGACTCGCCTCATTCCAGCACAATGCGCCAATCCACGAACACAACATGCCAATGGCAATCATCAACGGGACAAATACTTCAGGCCTGGGTCCGAAAGGCAATGCAAACTCCGGCTGGGTAAAAGCCAATTGACCGCAAACCACCACGTAACCGATCAGTGCCAGCGGCAGCGTCACCAGCCCCTGAGCCGTTGCCCAGGTCGCGGACCTTTGGCCCGGGTTCTCCCGCAGCCAGCGGGCATTACGCAATGGGAACCAGGTCCAGCACGCCACCGCCAACACCGCCAGGCCCAAGCCGCTGGTATAACGCCAGACGTCAACCGGGGCCGTATTGCCCTGCAGTTCGGCAACGTTGACCAATGCCAGACCGCAGGCAATCAGCACCAGCGCCGGCGTCAGTTTACGCCAGGAAAGTCGGCCATCGTGCTGGCTGTAAAACAGGTTGGCGGTCACCGAAATGACCACCGGCAACGTACCGATAATCATGGTAGAAACCGGCGCGCCAGTACGTTGAATGGCACTCGCCAGGCACAGGTAATACAGCAGGTTGCCAATCGCCGTCAGCTTTAACGCCTCCAGCCAATCGTGACGATGTAACTTTTTCAGACGATGACGATCAAACCACGCCAACGGCAAGGCAATCAGCCCAAAGGCCAGATAACGCCCGGTCGACTGCAACGCCGCCGGGTATTCAGGGATTAACACCGGGCCGACAAAAATCAGCCCCCACATCAGCCCGGCAGACAAGGCAAATAACACGCCGACAAACATAATGACTCCATCAACAACCGGGAACAGCAATGCGGACCCGTGATTAAATACTTGGGGGTCAGCCTAACGAGCTCGGGCGGGAAAATATTGTAGCAGGTTGCTGTTTTAGCGGTTGGTGACCTGTTTCTGGTAGCGCACTGGCGTGACACCGTAACGATTGGCAAAGGCGCGCGTCAAATGCGCCTGATCGGTCAACCCCGCCGCTGCCGCCACCTGGGCCGCGGGCATACCGCGCCCCAGCATCAGTTTGGCCTGTGACAGACGGATCGCCATCAGCATCTGTTGGGGGGATACGTGATATTGGGCTTTGAATTTACGCAGAAAATGATATGGGCTGAGCGAAACCAGCGCCGCTAACTGCTCCAGCGTAATGACAGAGGCAAAGTTATCGTGCAGGTAGCTTTTGACGATATCGAAACGGTGCGCCGCCTCTGCCTTCAACGGACGTGCCGCCTGAATGTGTGGGCGGAAAATGCCGATGACCTGCATCAGCAAGTCGTCGATGGTCAAGGGATCTTTGGCTTGCCACAGCGCGGCCAGCGTGGCGGACAATCGCTGCGCCGCCAATGGCTCCTCGCGTACCGCTTCGGTAAACCAGAACCCCTGCTCACCCGACAGCAATTCCAGCGTGTCCGGCTCCAGATACAGCATCCGGTAATTCCAGCCGCCGGCGGTTTCCGCCTCACCGGTGTGCAACTCGTCCGGGTTCATCAATACCAACGAACCCGGCGCCGCCAAATGTTGCGCGCCACGGTAGCGGAAACGTTCAGCGCCAAAATCGACGGTGCCAATGGCGAATGCATTGTGCGTGTGCGGCTCAAAAACATAGCGCTCTATATGGGCGTGATAAAGCTCAACGCCCGGCACCTGCGGCAAATGCCGAAATTGCGCGCTGTCTTTTTCAAAGGGAAACTGTTGTGGAACACCCTGCACCTTGCCACCCTGCTTCTATTTCGCTGGTGCCGATATGATAGTCAACGCGGCAGGTTTTGAGTAGTGCGTAACGCGGTTCTCTGGACGCTGGTACTCATTCAGCGTAGGGTATTTTACTCAGCGCCCGGCGTCAGCAAGCCGGCACCGGCGTCTTGATTATCCCGCCGCAGAACGGGAAACCCGTTTTTAACCCCTTGAAAGTAAGAGGCAACAATGTATCCAGATACTCAACTCTATATCGACGGACAATGGCGTAACGCAGTCGCCGGCAAAACCACGCCGGTCACCAACCCCGCGACCGATGAGGTGATTGGCAGCGTGGCGCATGCCGCCGCAGCCGATCTTGATCTGGCACTGGACGCAACCGAACGCGGTTTTAAAGTCTGGCGCGACACCTCCGCCTATCAGCGTGCAAACCTGATGCGCAAGGCCGCAGCGTTGTTGCGTGAGCGCGCCGAGAAGATCGCCGCCATCATGAGTCAGGAACAAGGCAAACCGGTGGCGCAGGCCAAGGTTGAAATTCTTAATTCGGCGGATGTGATCGACTGGTTTGCCGGCGAAGCCAGCCGCACCTACGGCCAGATTATCCCGTCCCGCAGTCGCGATGTGCAGCAGCAGACCCTGAAACTGCCGGTTGGGCCGGTTGCCGCCTTTACTCCGTGGAACTTCCCGATTAATCAGATCGTACGCAAACTGTCCGCCGCGCTGGCAGCAGGCTGTTCGATCATCGTCAAAGGCCCGGAAGAAACTCCGGCCTCACCGGCGGAGCTGATCAGAGCCTTTGCCGACGCAGGCGTGCCGGCGGGCGTTATCGCGCTGGTATACGGGACTCCGGCGGAGATCTCCGAGTACCTGATCCCGCATCCGACCATTCGCAAAATCTCGTTCACCGGCTCCACCCGCGTGGGTAAACATTTGGCGGCACTGGCCGGCCAGCACATGAAGAAAGCCACCATGGAGCTGGGTGGCCACGCGCCGGTGTTGATTTTTGACGATGCCGATCTCGACGCTGCCGCCAAAGAGCTGGCGTTGGCCAAATTCCGCAACGCCGGCCAGGTCTGCATCGCCCCGACCCGTTTCCTGATCCAGCAAGGCGTTTATGAAGCCTTCGTTGAAAAATTCACAGCCGCGGTGCGTGATATCAAGCTGGGCAATGGTCTGGAGGAAGGCGTCACCATGGGCCCGATGGTTCTGCAACGCAGCGTAGAAGCCATTGATGCCTTTGTGAAGGATGCGATTGCCCAGGGTGCTAAAGCCACGACCGGCGGTCACCGGGTGGCGGGCGTCGGCAATTTCTTTGAACCGACGGTATTACGTGACGTGCCGTTGAGTGCGCGCGCGATGTCTGAAGAACCTTTTGGTCCGGTAGCCCTGCTGCGTCCGTTCACCACTTATGAGGAAGCCATTGCCGAGGCTAACCGCCTGCCATACGGTCTGGCGGCTTACGCCTACAGCCGCAGCATCGCCACGGTGACGGCGCTGGGACGCGATGTGGAAAGCGGCATGCTCAGCATCAACCATATCGGTTTTGGCCTGCCGGAAACGCCGTTTGGCGGGGTGAAAGACTCCGGCCACGGTACCGAAGGCGGCAGCGAAGCGATCGAATCCTATCTGGAAACCCGCTTCGTCACCGTCGCCGGCCGTTAAGCCATTCAGGCCGGTACATATGCCCCGTATCATTCATACGGGGCATTTTTTATCAGCCAACCTTGTCGAACAACACCCGCGCCGCCGGGGTCAAGCCCAGCATGTGAATGCAGGCATGCACCATGCCCGGCAGCCGCTCGCAACGCACCGCTACGCCCGCCTCCTGTAACCGCTTGGCATAAAGCTCGGCTTCATCACGCAACGGATCGTATTCGCAGCTGAGAATGGTCGCCGGGGGTAACCGCTGTAACCTTGGGGCATGCAGTGGCTCTGCGTAAGGATCCTGCGGCTTGTCCGCTTCGCCCAGATAGGTGTTCCAACAAAACGCCATCACTTCCCGCGTCAAATAATACCCTTGCGCGTACTCCTCATAGCTTGCGGTATCCATAGCACGACTCAATGCCGGATACAGCAACAGCTGATGCTCAATCTGCGGCCCCTTGCGGTCTCGGGCCAATAACGCCACCGCCGCGGCCAGGTTGCCGCCTGCGCTGTCGCCGCCTACCGCCATGCGGGCAACGTCAACGCCCCACTCATCGGCCCTTTCCACCACGCCGCACAGGGCCTGATACACGTCCTCAAGCGGCCGTGGATAGGGATACTCAGGCGCCAACCGGTAATCAACCGACAGGATCACTCGCCCGGTGGCATTGGCCAGTGCCTGACAAGGCCGGTCATACAGCGCCAGCGATCCCAGACACCAGCCGCCGCCGTGGGCATACAGCATCGCAGGCAAAGGCTCACCCGGCGTCGCTCCTCCCGGCGTATAGGCACGAATGGCGATAGCCTGCCCGTCGTCAGCGGTCACCCAACCATCACGGACGCCACCACTGGCTTCGGCTTCACCCTGCAGCGCCAACAAGCCGGCCTGAGCGACCTCCCGCATCTCACTGAGCGATGCAGGCGCTGGTGCCTGCGCAGCCTCCGCCAGAAAACGAGCAATCTGAGGATCAAGCGGCATGGTTCTGGCTCCCTGACAGGAAGGGGATCACCAACGCGATAAATTCCTCGTGACACTCTTCGGTGATGAAATGGCCACAGCCGGCCACGGTTTCTCCTCGCAGATCCACCGCGTTGTCACGCAGCGTGACGAATGGCGCCTCGCCAGTAGCATGTTCTGCACCAATGGTCATCACCGGCATGGTTAGCCGAGTCTCTGCCCGCCGCTGGTTTTGGCGGATGGTTTCCGGAATGGCGCGGTAGTAGTCAAAACCGGCCCGCAGGCTTCCCGGTGCTGAATAGGCGGCAATATAGGTTTCTGCCGCCACCCGATCCCGACGATAGGACCAGCGGTTAAAGATATAGCTGAGATACTCCCTCTCACGGCCCAGCGTCAACGTCTCCGGCAGATCCGCCAGTTGGTTGAACATGAAGTGCCACAGGAAAATATTTTGATCTGCCGGGACAAAAATCGGTGGCGCCGGTGCCAGGCCAGGAATAACCGCTTCCGTCAGCACCAGCCCCGTCACCGCCTGCGGGAAGTCACTCGCCATTGCATAGCCAACCCACATGCCGATGTCATGGCCGATCAGTTGGTAACGTTCATGCCCCAGTTGCAGCATGGTCTGGTGCAGCGTCGCGGCAACGCTGCCGGTGTCATATCCCCCGATCGGCTTGTCCGAATCGCCGATGCCCGGCGGGTCTACCGCTATCGCTTTAAAACCGGCCGCCGCCAGCGCTTGCATGACATGACGCCAGGTAAACCAGGTCTGCGGCCAGCCAGGGATAAGCAATACCGGCTGCCCTTCGCCCAGCGTGACGCAGTGGATGCGGTTACCCTTTACCCGCGCATAGACGTGTTCCGGCTCAGGTCCATTGGTCATGGACCCGTTATTTTGCAGTGTCATTGATGTTCTCCGTCGTGGAATTGCGGGCTCAGCGCAGGCCGAGCAAGGTATTGATTTGCTGTTGATCAACCGGCGCACCGGCGAAGTCATCAAACACCTTGTCGGTCACGTTGATGATGTGATCACGAATAAAGGCGGCACCTTCGCGAGCCCCATCCTGTGGATGCTTCAGGCAGCATTCCCACTCCAGCGTGGCCCAACCGTCGTAACCGTGCTGCGTCAGCCGGGAGAAGATGCCCTTGAAATCCACCTGGCCGTCACCCAATGATCGGAAACGTCCGGCGCGCTCGGTCCATGACTGATAACCGCCGTAAATGCCCTGCCGCCCGGTCGGATTGAATTCGGCATCCTTGACGTGGAACATGCGAATGAAATCCTTATAAATATCGATGTAATCCAGATAGTTCAGCTGTTGCAGCACGAAGTGGCTCGGATCGAACAGTATTTGGCAGCGCGGGTGTCCGCCAACACGCTGATGGAACATTTCAAAGGTCACGCCGTCGTGCAGGTCTTCACTGGGGTGGATTTCATAACACAGGTTCACCCCCTGTTCATCGCAGGCGTTGAGCACCGGTAGCCAGCGTTTGGCCAACTCATCGAACGCGGTTTCGATAAGCCCCGCCGGGCGCTGCGGGAACGGGAATAGATAAGGCCAGGCCAGCGAACCGGAAAAGGTGCCCATTTCGGTCAGGCCCAGTCGCGCTGAGGCTTTGGCCGCCAGCAGCAGTTGCTGGTGCGCCCACTCGCTGCGCGCCTGCGGGTTGCCATGCAATGCCGGTGGCGCAAAGCTGTCGCACAATGCGTCATAAGCCGGATGCACCGCCATCAGCTGACCGAAAATGTGGGTGGTCAGTTCGCTGACTACCAGTCCCTGCTCCGCCAGCATGCCGATCAGTTCGTCGCAATAAGTCTGGCTTTCCGCCGCGGTGGCCAGATCAAACAGTCGGCTGTCCCAGGCGGGGATCTGCAGGGCTTTAAAACCGGTTTCTGCCGCCCATTGAGCGATAGCCGGCAAGCTGTTGAATGGGGCAGCGTCGTCACTGAATTGGGCGAGATGCAGGCTTGGACCTTTCAGGGTTTTCATCGTAAACTCCTATTGTTTGTCGATTGACAAACAATAGGCTTAAATGAATCTCTCAGCAAGCGAATTTTAAAAACTCGTTGGTATTACAATAGATTTAAGCGATCCTGTTTCGCTGAGGGACAGGCAACCAGGAATTGATTAATGGCAGGCAGACCGCGCGAATTCGACCGTGAGCAGGCGTTACTGAAAGCACGAGATTTATTTTGGCGTCAGGGGTACGAAGGCACCTCGATGTCGGATTTGGTGACCGAACTGGGCATCGCTTCCGCCCGTATCTACAAGGCGTTCGGCTCGAAAGAGTTGCTGTTTCGTGAAGCCATCGAAAGTTACGAAAGCCATGAAGGCGGATTTGCCGATCGCGCATTCAGTGAAGAAAGCAGCGTGCGCCTGGCGATAAAACGCATGCTGGACGATGCAGTGGCGCTCTACAGCCGCGCAGACCTGCCGCAGGGGTGTATGGTGGTTTCCTCTGCCGCCAGCGTCAGCGACGAAAACAGCGGGATCAAAGCCTGGCTGGCGGAACATCGTCTGCTTCGCACCCAAGGCATTATTGATCGCCTGCACGCCGCCGTCGCCTGCGGTGAACTGCCGCCCGATACCGATGCCGATGCTCTTGGCGACTATTTCGCCGCCTTCCTGCACGGATTGTCGATTCAGGCGCGCGATGGCGTCAGCAGGGCAAGATTGGAAGCGGCGGTCAAAATTGCGCTCGCCACGTTGGATTGATCACTCCGGCAAATCAAAAATCACCAGGGTGCCCTGGCTGCCCGCCAGCACCCGATGCGGCACGCCAGCGGCGGCCTGATACAATTGCCCGGCGTTAACCGTGATTTCCTCACCCTGCACTTCAAGCCGCAGTTGCCCGGCGATCACCAGCAATCCTTCATGATAATCGTGGACCTCTTCGGCAATCTCACGCTGATCCATCCGCAACACTTTGATATTGGCCGCGCCTACCTGCCCAAGTACGCTGGAGCGCCATGCCTGCGGCAAATCGGCGGCCAGCGCGGTAAGATCGAATAATGACATAAGCCCTTCATCAGCAAGCAGCGCCCTTCGCTGCCACGGCAATTTACTCCCTCGCGCTCCGACGGCTAAATAACCTTTGCTTTTAACCTATAGCCAGACGGATCAAACCGGCACCCGACGGCTGATCTCCACCACCTGATCGCTGGGCAAATAATAATAATCCGTCACGTGCATGCCGTTACGCACCATCAGCGCAAAAATGTTGCGCTGCCAGGCCGGCAATCGGTCACGGGCTTCACGGCGCACCACGCTTTCATGGCCCAGGTAATAGGTAGCATCGTCAAAGTTCAGCCCGGTTTTCTGCGCCTCCGCATGCTGTAATAAACGCGGAATATTGGGTCGTTCCATAAAGCCATAGCTGGCTACCGCGCACCAGAAACCCGGCGACTGTTGCCGCATCACCAAACGTTCGGCGTTTGCCACCCGCGGTTCGTTAACAATCATGATGTGCAGCGCCAGCACATTGGCGTGCAGCGAACCGTTGCGTTTAACCTGCCATCTCATCACCGGCGGTGTACCATTTAACGTTCGGGTCAGAAAAATGGCCGTGCCTGGCACCCTTGGGATGTTACGTTCTTCAAGATGCGCCAGAAAATCCGCCAGCGGCAGGTTCTTTTCCCCCAGCGTGCGGGAAGCCGCCAGCACCCCGCGATGCCAGATTAACATCACGCCATAGACCAGCGTGGCCATCAGCAACGGGACATAACCGCCCTGCATGACTTTGCTGAGGTTAGCCAACAGGAAGCTGAGATCGACGATAAAAAAGCCGCCGGCAACCAACAGGCTGGCGAGCGTTCCCCAACGCCATACTTCGCGCATGGCCACAAACAAAAGCCCGGTGGTCATGATCATGGTGAGAGAAACCGCAATGCCGTAAGCCGCGGCAAGATTGTCGGAAGACTTGAAAAACACCGTCAGAAAAACCGTCACCGCCATCAGCAACCAGTTGATGGCACCGATATAGATTTGCCCGTAGCTCTCCTCAGTGGTCTGTTTCACCCGCAAACGCGGCAACCAACCCAGTTGGATTGCCTGACGAGTCATGGAAAAGGCGCCGCTGATGATCGCCTGACTGGCGATAATGGTGGCCAAGGTCGCCAGGATCACCAGAGGGATCTGCAGCATCGGCGGGCACAGGCGGAAAAAGATGTTTTGGGTGACGTCGGCGCCGGAGAGGATCAACGCGGCCTGGCCGGCGTAGTTCAGCAGCAGGCTGGGGAAGACGATACCAAACCAGGCCAGCCAAATCGGCTTTTTGCCAAAGTGCCCCATGTCGGCATACAGCGCCTCTGCGCCGGTGACGCAGAGAAACACCCCACCCAGCACTAAAAAGCTGGTCAGCCCGTTGGAAAACAGAAAGTGGATGCCGTACAGCGGATTCAATGCCATCAGCACCGCCGGATGCTGAACGATGCCCCAAATACCCAGCACCGCGATAGAGAAAAACCACAGCGCCATGATAGGCCCAAAGACTTTACCGATACGCGCGGTCCCTAACGGCTGAATGGCAAACAAGCTCACCAGGATCAGCACCGCCGCAGGCAAAATATAGGGTTTCGACTCGGGCAGCACGATGTTCAGCCCTTCCAACGCCGACAGCACCGAAATCGCCGGGGTAATGGCCCCGTCGCCGTAGATCAGCGCCGCACCGAACAGGCCGGCAAACAGCACCATCGGCCGGGCCTTTTTCTTGCTGACCAGTAACGACATCAACGCCATAATGCCGCCTTCACCGCGGTTATCGATGCGCATGGCAAACATGGCGTATTTCAGCGAGGTGACGATCACCAGCGTCCAGAAAATCAGCGACAGCAGGCCCAGGATCACCGGCGCGGACGGCGCATCCCCCGAGAGATAGAGCACGGTTTTCAGGGTGTATAACGGGCTGGTGCCGATATCACCAAACACTACCCCCAGTGCGCCACCGGCCAACAGCGGCATGCTTATTTTCGGCGTCTGTTCCTGTTCATTCCCTGTGCTCATCGAAGTTTCCTGAATAAGCCATTACGATTTATTCAGGATAGTCAATTCAGGCGGTTAGCGCGTGCCGATATTGGGTGAAAACCTTCAGTTCCCCGCCTCTTTCAGCAGCCAGCGCTGCAAGTTCAACCCTTCTGGTGACAGTTCATTGTCTTGCCGCACGCACAGGTAGTAATCGCGCCCATCGTCAATCGCCAGATCGAACAACTTAACCAGCTCACCGCTGTTGAGATAGGGTTCGATCAGGGGTTCACGCATCAGCGCACAGCCCAGGCCCGCCTGCACCGCCGCCAACGTTAGCAGACCGTCTTCAAACATCGGGCCGGTACTGCGCAGCGGTCGTTTGACACCGGCTGACTGAAACCACTGCATCCAGGTAGCGCGCTCTTCGTCGTGCAGCAACGGCAAAGGTGCAAGTTGCTCCGGCGTGTCCAACAGCCCGTGCAGCTTGATAAAGCTGCGGCTGCATACCGGCACCATTTTGCCGGACATCAGTTTTTCACTGCGATAGCCGCTCCATTGCCCCGCACCAAAGCGGATCGAGATATCTGCGGCATCGCTGAGGTAATTGCGATGATTGGCATACACCACGTTGATATCTATCTCGGGATTTTCGCGCAGAAAGCCGCGCAGTCGCGGAATGAACCAGCCCATGCCGAACAACGGGATCAGGCTGATGGTGACCTGCCGGGAAGCCGACTGCTCGCGCACCTGCTCGGTTGCCTGACGCAATACGTTAAATGCCGAGCGGATAGAACGGTAATAGTCCCGTCCTTCGCTGCGCAATATTAACCGGCGCCCCTGGCGTTCGGTCAGCGGCATTTGCAGAAAGGCCTCCAGCGTTTTGAGCTGATGGCTCACCGCCGAAGGCGATATTTCCAGTTCAAGCGCCGCGGCGCTGATGCTCCCCAAACGCGCGATAGCCTCAAATGCCCGCACGGCGCGCAGCGGTGGATCATTGGGTAACGACGCATTGCATTGTTCTGTTTTTTTCATATGTTGACTATTTTGCTGAAAAATCGCCGATGATTAAAAATTAATATACAAATAAATCAAACAATTAAAAACACACATTTTCTGTATAAGAAATTATTTTTCCGTATTTTACAATTTTTTTTAATTCTCTACTGTGAGCTTCCTGAATCATTATTTTTCGGGACTCCTTCCTATGGATACGCTGGTACAGCAGACCGTCAACGGACTGATGCTTGGCAGCATTTATGCATTGATTGCCCTGGGTTACACCATGGTGTACGGCATTCTGCGCATCATCAATTTTGCCCACGGCGATGTGCTGATGGTCGGCGCGCTGAGCGCGTTGTCCGCCATCGGTGTGTTACAACATCATTTCCCGACGCTATCACCTTACGTCACGCTGTTGCTGGCGGCGCTGATCGCCATGGCGGTCTGCTCGCTGGTATCGATGAGTATTGAGCGTCTGGCCTATCGCCGTCTGCGCAATGCCCCGCGCCTGGCACCGCTGATCAGCGGGATTGGCGTTTCTCTGCTGCTGCAAACGCTGGCGATGCTGATCTGGTCACGCAATCCCTTAATGTTCCCGCAACTGTTGCCCATGGAGCCCATCGCCCTGACGTCTGGCAGAGCCAACCACGCGCCGGCAGTGATCACCGGTACCGCTATTGCCACGCTGGCTATCGCGCTGCTGGTGATGGCCGGGCTGCTGCTATTGGTCGAACACTCGCGCTTTGGCCGCGCCATGCGCGCCACGGCGGAAAACCCGCAGGTTGCCGGCCTGATGGGCATAGACCCCAACCGCATCATCGTTCTGACGTTCGCCCTCGGCGGTGCTTTAGCGGCCGTGGCGGGCATCATGATGGCCAGCAACTACGGCAATGCCGGTTTCTCCATGGGGTTCCTGCCGGGCATCAAAGCCTTCACCGCCGCCGTATTGGGCGGTATCGGCAACCTGCGCGGCGCCATGCTCGGCGGCCTGTTGCTGGGGTTGTTCGAGTCGCTGGGCACCGGTTATCTCGGCGAACTGACCGGGGGCACCTTCGGCAGTAATTATCAGGACGTTTTCGCCTTCCTGATATTGATCGCCGTTTTGGTATTTCGCCCATCCGGCCTGCTGGGCGAACGCGTCGCCACCCGCGCCTGAGGATACAAAATGACTGTTTTGACTCACCTACAGCAAACCGATTCCCCTGGCCGCGCCAAACTCGGCGTGGCGCTGTTTATGCTCGGCCTGCTGCTTGCCCCCTGGGTGGCCGGTGCCGCCGGTGGTAACTACTGGGTGCGGGTGATTGATTTTGCCTTGCTCTACCTGATGCTGGCGTTAGGGCTGAACATCGTGGTTGGCCTAACCGGTTTGCTGGACATGGGGTTTATCGCTTTTTACGCGGTAGGCGCCTACCTGACCGCTCTGCTGTCGTCACCCCACCTGACCGAGCAGTTTCCAATCCTGTTGCAGTGGTTCCCCGATGGGCTGCATTTGTCGATCCTGCTGCTGATCCCGCTGGCGGCAATATTGGCGGCGTTGTGCGGCATTCTGCTGGGCGCACCGACGCTGCGACTGCGTGGAGACTATTTGGCGATCGTCACCTTGGGCTTCGGCGAGATCGTCCGCATTTTGATGCGCAATCTGGATCGGCCGCTGAACATCACCAACGGCCCCAAAGGGATCTCCGGCATCGATCCGGTTTCACTGTTTGGCCTGAAGTTTTCGGGCATGCATCAGTGGTTCGGTTTCCGCTTTTCGTCACTGTACCTCTATTACTACCTGTTCGCCGCCCTGCTGCTGCTGATCCTGTTTATCTGTTTTCGCCTGCAACATTCACGGGTGGGTCGGGCCTGGACCGCCATCCGCGAAGATGAAGACGCGGCACGGGCGATGGGCATCAATACCCGTAATTTCAAGCTGTTGGCATTCGCCATCGGCGCCACTTTTGGCGGCATCGCCGGCGCTTTATTCGCAGCATTTCAAGGATTTGTCTCACCGGAGTCCTTTACGCTGCAAGAATCCATCGCGGTACTGGCGATGGTGGTATTGGGCGGCATGGGCCATATCCCCGGGGTGATCCTCGGCGCCTTGTTGCTGGCCGCCTTGCCTGAACTGCTGCGCAGCACCATGGGGCCGCTGCAACAGGCCCTGTTCGGCCAGGTGTGGATCGATCCGGAAATCATCCGTCAGCTGTTCTACGGGCTGGCGTTGATTCTGGTGATGCTGTATCGCCCGGCAGGCCTGTGGCCCGCACGTCATCCACAGGGGGCCACTTTATGACGCCGCTTCTCACGCTCAGTCACGTCAGTAAACGCTTTGGCGGATTAACCGCGGTGGACAATGTCAGTATCAGCATCGGTCAGGGAGAGATTTACGGCCTGATTGGCCCCAACGGTGCCGGCAAAACCACCTGCTTCAACCTGATCACCGGTCTGTACCGCGCCGACAGCGGCGAATTCCGCCTGCATGATCAACGCTACAGGCCGCAGGCTATCGATAAGGTGGCCCAGGCCGGTATCGCCCGCACCTTCCAAAACCTGCGCCTGTTCAATGAGATGAGCGTGCTGGAAAACGTGATGGTCGGCTGCCACTTGCGCACCCGCAACGGCCTGTGGGCAGCGATTTCACGCCATCGGCGCGCCCGACAGGAAGAACAGGCCACGCGGGAAAAATCCCACGCGCTGCTCGACTACGTCGGCATCAGTCAGTTCGCGCATTATCGCGCCGGCGATCTTTCCTATGGCCACCAGCGCCGGCTGGAAATCGCCCGGGCATTGGCGACCGAGCCCAAATTGTTGGCGTTGGATGAACCCGCCGCCGGGATGAACGCGGCCGAAAAAGTGGCACTGCGCGATCTGCTGCTACGCATTCGAGACAGTGGCAAAACGCTGTTGCTGATCGAGCATGACGTCAAGCTGGTGATGGGGCTATGCGACCGCATGACGGTGCTCGACTACGGCAAAGTCATCGCCGAAGGCGAACCGGCACAGGTAAGGCGTGAGCCTGCGGTGATCCGCGCTTATCTGGGAGGCGCTGCCCATGTCTGAGCCCTTACTCAGCGTTAAAAATTTAAAAGTGTCTTACGGCGGGATTCATGCGGTGAAAGGCATCGATTTTACGGTGAACAGCGGCGAACAGGTGACGTTAATCGGCGCCAACGGCGCGGGCAAGACCTCCAGCCTGCGCGCTCTGACCGGCCTGCAGCCGTTTGAAGGAGAAATCCTGTTCGACGGCCTTTCCATTCGTGGCGTACCCCCGCATCGCTTGCTGCAGCAGGGGCTGGTGATGGTGCCGGAAGGCCGCGGGATTTTCGCCCGCATGACGGTATTGGAGAATCTGCAGCTTGGCGCTTATTCACGCTCTGACAAACCGGCGGTTCGACAGGATATGGAGCAGGTTTGCGCGCTTTTCCCTCGCTTGCGCGAACGGCTGCGTCAACAGGCCGGATTACTTTCCGGTGGTGAGCAGCAGATGGTGGCGATCGGTCGTGCACTGCTGAGCCGCCCGCGCCTGCTCATACTGGATGAGCCCTCTATGGGCTTGGCGCCTATCGTGGTTGAGGCCATTTTTGAGGTTATCAAACGCCTGTCACGTGACGGTGTCACGCTACTGCTGGTTGAACAAAACGCCAGGCTGGCGCTGGCGTCGACCGATCGCGCTTATGTGCTGGACAGCGGCAATCTGAACCATAGCGGCCGCTCTGCCGACCTGCTGGACGATGAAAAAATTAAACAAGCCTATTTGGGCGAATAACCGTTTTTACTTTTAACCACACCGGGAGTTTTACATGCACAACATAACTCGCTTCAAGCCGCTGGCGTTGGCCGCCGCTATTCTGGTCAGCCTGGGTGCCGCCTCGTCGGCGCTGGCCGATGAAACCATTCTGATCGGCCTGGCCGGTCCTTTAACCGGCCCTTCCGCCCGTATCGGCAAAGATTTGGAGAACGGCGCTCAGTTGGCGATCGCCGATGCCAATGCCCAGAAACCCACGCTGAACGGTAAAGCGGTCACCTTTAAATTGTTGTCCGAAGACGATCAATCCGATCCGCGCACCGCCGTCGCGGTGGCGCAACGTCTGGTCGACGAAGGCGTGGTCGGTGTGGTCGGCCATTGGAACACCGGCACCAGCATTCCTGCGGCGCGTATTTACCACGACGCCGGTATTGCCCAGGTTGCGCCGGTCGCCACCGGCCATGGCTATACTCAACAAGGGTTTGATACCAGCTTCCGCGTCATGGGCCATGACGACGATGGCGGCAATTACGCCGGGATCTATGCCGTCACACAGCTAAAAGCCAAGCGCATTGCGGTGATTGACGACCGCACCGCGTTCGGGCAAGGACTGGCGGATGAATTCATCAAGTCGTTGGCGGCTCAGGGTATCCAGCCGGTGGCGCGTGAATATGTCGACGACAAGACCGTCGACTTCAGCGCGGTGCTGACCACCGTGCGCAGCAAGAACGCCGATTTGATCTTCTTCGGCGGCGTCGACTCACAGGCAGCGCCGCTGGCGCGCCGTATCAAACAGTTGGGCATGAACACCCCGCTGATGGGGGCCGGCGGCTTCGTTAGCCAGACCTTCCTGACGCTGGCACAGAAAGAAGGTGAAGGCGTTGTGGCCCTGGAGCCTGGCTTACCGCTGGAGCATATGCCCGGCGGCAAAGCCTTTGAGCAGGCCTATCGCGACCGCTATAAAACCCATATCGAACTGCATGCGCCGTTCGCCTACGACGCCACTCGGGTACTGATTGCCGCCATCGAGCAGGCAGGATCCGCCGATCCGGCCGATTATCTGCCGAAGCTGCGAGCCATTCATTATCAAGGCGTCACCGGCACCATTGCATTCGATTCGCAGGGCAACCTGCAACAGCCGAGCTTCACCCTGTACCGGGTGGTTGACGGCAAATGGCAACCGCAGACCGTATTGGGCGGCGCAAAAAAACAATAAAAATCCGCAAGCAATGAGGAGCAAGGTGATGAGCGATGCAAAAAACGAGTTGGGTATTCTGGCACGGCGCCGCATAGAAGCGGAAATCATCAAACCGATCTACCAGATCCTGGTGCGCGAGATCGGCAAAGAGCGCGCACAGGCGGTGATTGGCGAGGCAATTGAAAATGCCGCCATTGAAGCCGGCAAAAACTTCGCCGCGCAGGAGCCGAATGGCGCGGATTTGCAAAGTTTCGCCGCCTTGCAGTACCTGTGGGAAAAAGACGATGCGCTGCAGGTGAAGGTGATCTACCAGGACGAGCAGCATTTTGACTATGACGTCACCCGCTGTCGCTATGCCGAGATGTACCATCAGATGGGGCTGGGTGAGATCGGCCATCTGCTGTCCTGCGCGCGCGACAGCCAGTTTATCGTCGGCTACGCGCCCGACGTCGAACTGCAGCGCACCCAGACCATCATGTCCGGCGCGCCCTGCTGCGATTTTCGCTATGCCGCCAAAGCGCAGGGAGAAAAAAAGTGACGCATCGAGTAAACGGAGAACGCCTGTGGCAAAGCCTGCTCGACATGGCGCAGTTCGGGGCTATCCCGAAAGACGGCGTGACCCGGTTGGCCCTGAGCGAAGAAGACCGCATGGCGCGCAACCAGCTGCGCGAGTGGGCCCTGGAGGCCGGCTGCAGCGTACGCATCGACCGCATGGGCAATATGTTCCTGCGCCGTGAAGGCACTCGCCCGGATCTGGCCCCGGTGGTCACCGGCTCCCACGTTGACTCCCAGCCCAACGGCGGCCGTTTCGACGGCATTTACGGCGTGCTGGCCGGGCTGGAGGTGATCCGCACCCTGAACGATCGACAAATCGCAACCGAACGTGCGGTGGAAGTCATTAACTGGACGAATGAAGAAGGCGCACGCTTTGCGCCGGCAATGATCTCTTCTGGGGTATTTGCCGGCGTGTTCGAGCTTGAATACGGCCTGTCGCGCCAGGATGCACAGGGCACCAGCATCGGCGAAGCCTTGCAGCAAATCGGCTACGCCGGTGAGCATCCGGTGGGCAACACGCCGATTCACGCCGCCTTTGAGCTGCACATTGAGCAAGGGCCGATCCTCGAAGCGGAAAACATTGAGATTGGCGTGGTGACCGCCGCACAGGGGCAGCGCTGGTATGAACTGGAGATCACCGGGTTCAGCGCCCATGCGGGTACGACGCCGATGGATAGACGGCGCGACGCCCTGCTCGGCTTCGCCGCCATGGTCAAGGCGGTCAATGATATCGGTAACGACTTTATGCCGGATGCCCGTGCCACGGTAGGTATGGCGCAAATCACACCCAACTCCCGCAACGTGGTGCCGAGCAAGGTGTTTTTCAGCGTCGAGTTCCGCCACCCGCAAGAGGCAGTATTGGCGCAGATGGAACAACGTTTGCTGGCTGCGGTGGCCGAAGTGGGCGTCGATGGGCTAAATGCCCATGCCGAGCGTATATTCCAATATCAGCCGATACGTTTTGATCCAGCTTGTATCGACAGCGTGCGGCAGGCCGCCAAGACCCTGGGCTATTCGCACCGGGATATGGTTTCCGGTGCCGGTCATGACGCCTGTTACCTGAACCGGGTAGCCCCTACGGCGATGATATTTATCCCCTGCGTGGACGGCATCAGCCACAACGAACTGGAAAACATCTCCCCGGCGTGGTCGACCGCCGGTGCCAACGTGTTGCTCAATGCCATATTGGCGCAAACTCACGCCTGATCCCCTGGCTCCGGCCTGTTTGTCGGAGCCAGAAAAAATATTCAACAAACTGGTTGAATATTAGCCTGCCTGTTCTATATTCAACCATATGGTTAAATTATCTTCCTCACAGCTGGACGCCATTTTCCATGCGCTCTCCGATCCGACACGCCGCGCAATATTGCGGTCGTTGGCCGGTGGCGAGCACAGCATTGGCGAACTGGCTGCGCCGTTGCAGATGTCGTTTGCCGGCGCTTCCAAGCATATCAAAGCACTGGAGCTTGCTGGGCTGGTGCAGCGTACCGTGCAGGGAAGAAACCATATCTGCCGGCTTGAACCCGAGCCTATGGCGCAGGCCATGCAATGGCTGCAAACCTACGAGCATTTCTGGACTGAGCGGCTGGACGCGCTGGAAATAGCGCTGCTGCAACCGGAACCGAATCCTCCCAAGGAGTGAACCATGAACGACTACGGCATGATTATTGAAACTGGCACGCTGCGTATTCAGCGGCTGCTGCCCGGCCCTATCGAACGGGTCTGGGCCTATCTGACGGAATCCGACAAACGCGCCACCTGGTTGGCCGCCGGCGAAATGAAGCTGGAAAACGGCGCCCAGGTAGAGCTGGTGTTTCGCAATTCCGATCTGACCGGCGAACACGAGCAAACGCCGGCCAAATATAAGCACCTAAGCTGCAGCGTCAGCAACGTCGGCCATATCACCTGCCTTTTCCCACCGCGGCTGCTGAGTTTTACCTGGGCTGAACAGGGGCAAAGCCGCCCTTCCGAGGTGACCTTCGAACTGACCGAACAGGGCAAAGCCGTGCTGCTGACGGTCACCCACCGTCGCCTGGCCAACCGTGATGAAATGCTCAGCGTGGCCGGGGGCTGGCATACCCACCTGGATATCCTGGTCGATCGTCTGCACAATCGTCAGCCGCAGCCGTTCTGGAGCACTCACACTCGCCTGGAAGAAGAGTACCGGGCCAGACTGTGATCAGCCTTCATCCCGGCGTCTGAAAGCCAGATAGCCGGTAACCAGCGTAAAGCCGCCGACCAGCAACACCAGCAAAACAAAGCCGTGGTGGTTGCTGGCCAGCGGGATCCCCCCCACGTTCATGCCAAAGAAACCGGCGACGATATTGATTGGCAGTGCCAACACGGTGATCACCGTCAGGGTGTAAAGCGTGCGGTTGTTCTGTTCCATCTGCTTGGCGCCTATCTCTTCCTGTAACAAGCGAATGCGTTCGGTCAAGCTGGCGAGATCGTTTAGCACCACCGTGAACTCTTCGGTAAATTGCCGCAGATCCTGTACCACGTCCCGGCTCAGCCAGGTCGGTGGCCGGTTCAGCAAACGAAACAGCGCCGCGGGCTCCGGCGCCAGCAGACGCTGAAAACGCAGCAGCATACGGCGCATTCTGCCCAGTTCGGTGCGGTTGCGTTTCACATGGTTGCTCAGCAGGCGATCTTCAATGGTATCGACGTACTGGTTGGCCTGCCGCACCACCTGCTCCAGCACCTCTTCCTGCTCTTCCAGCAAATGCGCCAGCAATTCGGTAGAAGACGCCAACTGCAGCGGCCCCAGTCGCCCCAGCAGCCGCTCAATCAAACGCAGCGGTTTGTGCCGCACCGTGACCACCAGGCCGCTACGGCAATACAGCCATAGCGTCGCAATCTCCGGGTTGTTCTCTTTCGGGTGGAAGATTACGTCGTTGAGCACCGCGAACAGATCTTCTCCCTGACGCTCTATGCGCGTGGTATGAGAACCGTGGCGGATCTCGTCAAAGAAAAACTCAGAAATCTCGAAGTGGTTTTTTAGCCATTTTTCCGCCGCGGCATGATTCAGGTTGAGATGCAGCCAGATAAATCCCTCCCCCGGCGACAGCGTCTGATAGGCCTGGCAGGCCTGCTGCGAAGAGACCCGCTGCGGTGGCTCTGACGTACGAAAAACGTGGCCGTAAATCAGCCCGGTGACCTCATCGTCAAAATCAAGTTTGTGTAATTTTTCCGCAACCGTTTGAGCCATAAACCTTTGTCCCGAATAACCGCACGCATGAATTAATCAATCTCAGTCTTTATATCAACCTTTAAATGCCAACGTTAATTATTTTCACTGTTCCCGATGATTAATATTAACGTCATAAAAAAGTCACATTATTTCCCAATACTTTGATGGCAACACCGTACAGCACCGTCAGAAATCTAATGAAGCCTATCGGGAAGGTCCTTTATGAGCGATAACAGCGCCGTTCAAGCGGGTGCGCCATCTGCGTCAAGCCTGCCAAAAATCTACCAAAAGAACAGTCGACTCACTGTTCTTTTTTTTATTTTATTATTAGTGCTGGGGATAGCTTTTGCTGGCGTAAATCTATTTAACGACGTCAGCGATGCCGGCGCGGTTTATACCAGTTACGTTCCGTTTCTTTTATTAGGAATGGCGTTATTGATCGCGCTCGGCTTTGAATTCGTTAATGGTTTCCACGATACCGCCAATGCGGTAGCCACCGTGATTTATACCCATTCCTTGTCGCCGATGGTGGCCGTGGTTTGGTCGGGGTTCTTTAATTTTCTCGGCGTTTTGCTCTCCAGCGGCGTGGTGGCCTTCGGCATCATTTCGCTGCTGCCGGTTGAACTGATCTTGCAGGCCGGTACCGGCAACGGGTTCGCCATGGTCTACGCCCTGCTGTTCTCGGCGATTATCTGGAACCTCGGCACCTGGTGGCTGGGGCTGCCTGCGTCATCATCGCATACCTTGATAGGCTCGATCATCGGCGTAGGGGTGGCTAATGCCCTGATCCACGGCCGCACCGGCACCAGCGGCGTCGACTGGGGGCAAGCCATTAAAGTGGGGTATGCCCTGCTGCTTTCACCGGTGATCGGCTTCGTATTTGCCGCCTTGCTGCTGCTGGCGCTGAAGGTCTTTGTTAAAAACCGTCAGTTGTATACCGCCCCCAAAAATGACTCGCCGCCGCCGTTGTGGATCCGCAGCCTGCTGATCCTCACCTGTACCGGCGTTTCCTTTGCTCACGGCTCCAATGACGGGCAAAAAGGCATGGGCCTGATCATGCTGATCCTGGTCGGTACCATGCCGATTGCCTATGCGCTGAACCGTTCGATGCCGCCGGAGCAAATCCCCCGCGTAGCGGCATTGGCGGAAGTGACAAAAAACCAACTGCTGCAACAGTTCCCAGCGGTCAGTCAGGTTCCTGCGCGTGAAGTCCTCACCGGCTATGTTCGCACCAGCGAGTTGACGCCGGAGGTGGTGCCTGCCCTGGCCCAACTGACCGGCGCCATCGGCGATCAAATTCGCCAGTACGGTTCGGTCGACAAAATCCCTGCGCAGGCAGTATCCAACACCCGAAATGATATGTACCTGACGTCGGAGGTCATTAAGCACCTGAAGACGGAAAAACAACTTCAGATCCCCGCTGACTCGCAACGCAATCTGGACGCGCTGAAAGGCGAACTGGACAGCGCCACCCGCTTTATTCCGTTCTGGGTCAAGGTGGTGGTGGCGATAGCGCTTGGGCTGGGCACCATGGTCGGCTGGCGGCGCATCGTGGTCACCGTGGGAGAGAAGATCGGCAAAAGCCACCTTACCTATGCGCAGGGCGCCAGTGCCGAGCTGGTGGCGATGACCACTATCGGGGCGGCGGACGCCTTCGGCCTGCCGGTTTCCACCACCCACGTTCTTTCATCCGGCATTGCCGGGACCATGGCGGCCAACCGCTCCGGCCTGCAAATGTCCACCCTACGCAATCTGCTGATGGCCTGGGTGTTGACGTTGCCGGCCTCGGTGCTGCTTTCCGCCGGGCTCTACTGGATCTTCACCCATTTTTAAAACCGGGCTAACACGGAGAATCAACTATGGCTATGCATGAATTTAATCACGACGACACCTTCAACCAGCGCCTGCTGCAGGAATTCTACGACAGCTATGACGAAGAGCTGGAAATGGAACTGGACGACCTGCGCTTTGACGACGCCGAGGTGGACAGCGACCAGAAAAAAGCCTGGCGCAAACAGTATTTTCGCGAATTGCTGCGACTGCAGGGTGAATTGGTCAAACTGCAGGACTGGGTGATGCGTACCGGCCACCGTCTGGTGATCATCTTTGAAGGCCGCGATGCCGCCGGCAAGGGCGGTGTGATCAAACGCATCACCCAACGTTTGAACCCGCGTACCTGCCGTGTGGCCGCGCTGCCCGCCCCCAACGATCGCGAACGTACCCAGTGGTACTTCCAGCGCTATATCGCCCACCTGCCGGCCGCCGGCGAAATGGTGTTGTTCGATCGCAGCTGGTACAACCGTGCCGGAGTGGAAAAAGTGATGGGCTTTTGCAACGACGAGGAATACGAAGAGTTTTTCCGCAGCGTACCGGAGTTCGAAAAGATGCTGACGCGCAGCGGCATTCAAATCGTCAAGTATTGGTTCTCGATCACCGACGATGAGCAGGAACTGCGTTTCCTCAGTCGCATTCACGATCCGCTCAAGCAGTGGAAGCTCAGCCCAATGGATTTGGAGAGCCGCCGACGCTGGGAGGATTACACCGAGGCCAAAGAAGTCATGTTAGCGCGCACTAACATTCCTGAGGCGCCATGGTGGGTGGTTCAGGGTGTCGACAAGAAAAAGGCCCGGCTTAACTGTATCAGCCATCTGCTCAAGCAAGTGCCCTACGAAGAAGCCGAAGGCAACGTGATCACCTTGCCACCACGCAAACGCAGCCCGGACTACAGTCGCAGCCCGGTGCCGGATAATATGGTCGTGCCAGAAGTGTATTGATGCCCTGCCAGGGAGGCGCTTGGCCGCCTCCCTGCCTTCTCCTCACGCCAGAACGCCACCGCCGAGTTTTCAGATCCGGAAGGGTCACCTTATTTTCTCCACATTTGCTGTGCAGACTCTTGCTGATATTTTTTCATCAGTCAGGAACATAGTCACGGTTGCCATGCATTTATTGAATTCCCTTTTTCGCTTTTCCACCTCAGGCTTCGGCGTCATTTTGATTCTCACGCTGCTGTTGTTTCAGCCCTCTGCGCAGGCTGCTGCGCCGCTGGCGCTTCACTCTGCTTCGGTATTGGTGGTCAATCAGCGTACCGGTAAAACGCTGTATCAGAAACAAGCCAACCGCGTGTTGCCGATAGCTTCGCTGAGCAAATTGATGACCGCCATGGTGGTATTAGACAGCAAACGCCCGCTGGGCAACCCGATAAAAGTCACTCCTGCCGACCGCGATCTGCTCAAGAAGACCCATTCTCGCCTGACCCTGGGCTCCATTCTCAGCCGGCGCGATATGCTGCACATCGCCCTGATGTCATCGGAAAATCGTGCGGCGGCCGCGTTGAGCCGCGGCTATCCCGGGGGACGAAAAGCCTTTGTGGCGAAAATGAATCAGAAAGCACGCAGCCTCGGCATGAAACACGCCCGTTTTTACGATCCGACCGGCCTGACGCCGCGCAACGTTGCCAGCGCCAGGGATCTGCTGAAAATGGTGAATCACGCCTACCGTTATCAGACCATTCGCCGTTTCAGCACCGACAAGCAGCAAATCGTCCGTCCTGGTCGGGACCAGCTGGTTTATCGCAGTTCCAATGGGCTGATCAACAATCCGGCCTGGAAAATTCAGCTGCAAAAGACCGGTTTCACCAACGAAGCCGGCCACTGTCTGGTGATGCGAACCCTGATCAAGGGGCAGCCGGTGGTGATCATCCTCCTCGGCTCAAAGCAGCGCTACGGCCACTACAGCGACGCTATTCGCCTGAAGGCCTGGCTGGAGTCCTGATGTGAATCGGGCGCGTCAACCACGCGCCCCTTTACCACTCCGCGCATATCTAAATCCGTTTTTTATCAATGGAATATCCTATCTCCAATCAATATTACGCCGCTGGTGTTCTGCATGGTATTTGTCATCAATCATCGATGATAAAGGAACAGGAAAATGGCTTATGCCCTGAGCGTGTTGGAAAAAAGTCCGATTGCCGAAGGAGAAAGCGCCGCCGAGGCGCTCAAACGCACGCTGCATCTGGTACAGCAGGCGGAAGTTTGGGGGTACCGCCGTTTTTGGCTGGCGGAGCATCACAATACCCCGCAGCTGGCTTGCCCTTCCCCTGAAGTGCTGATTGCTTACTTGCTCGGACAAACCTCACGGATCCGTATCGGCTCCGGCGGCGTCATGCTGCAGCATTACAGCGCTTATAAGGTGGCGGAAAACTTCAATCTGCTGGCCACGCTGGCACCGGGCCGGGTTGATTTGGGCGTGGGAAAAGCGCCTGGCGGGCTACCGCTCTCGACTCAGGCGCTGCAGGCCGCGCACGATCAGCAGAATAAGCCTGACTTCCCTAAACAGCTCGCGCAGCTAAATGCCTATCTGAACGATGATGCACAGCCCGGCCTGAGCGCAACGCCACAGCCGGTTCAGCCGGCGCAACGCTTTCTGCTGGGCGCCAGCAATGAAAGCGCCCAACTGGCCGCCGAACACGGCTGGGCCTTCGTATTTGCCGCTCATCTCAATGGCAACCCGGAGGATATCCGACGGGCGCTGGCTCATTACAGTGAGCAAAGCGGTGGTCGAAAAGCCCTGTTGGCGGTGGCAGCGATCGTCGCCGACAGCGAAAGCCAGGCCAAGGATCTGGCAGCTGGGATCCAGCAGTATCGTGTCCACGTGACCGGCGGGCAAAGCGTGACCGTCGGCAGTCTTGAGCAGGCGGAAAGCTTTGTGCAACAGGCCGGCGCTACCGATTACCGTATCGAACCGCGCGAAAGCCACATACTGCTGGGGACCGCCCGGCAGGTGCGTCAACAGCTGGATCAGTTACACCAACAGTACGGCGTAGAGGAGTTTGTGATTGATACCCCCATCAGCCAGCCTGCCGCCCGCCTCGCCTCTCTGCAATTGCTGGCGCTAGCGGGTGATGCTGTTTGATTCAGTTAACCACGGTGCCGGTGCCGATGGCGACGGCCAGATCCTGAGCCAACGTTTCCAGCTGCGCCGGCTCAAGGTTAGCCAGGCTGATGCGGA
The DNA here is from genome assembly GCF_058799445.1 of Serratia sp. GW822-FHT06E05. Lineage (NCBI taxonomy): Bacteria > Pseudomonadati > Pseudomonadota > Gammaproteobacteria > Enterobacterales > Yersiniaceae > Serratia > Serratia sp. GW822-FHT06E05. The sequence goes on along the minus strand of NZ_JBXALM010000001.1, from coordinate 182,555 downwards.
TCGCCGGGCCGCTTTTCAGGCGGAAGGGCTCGCCGCTCTGCACCAGCCAGCCACGCTGCGCCATCATTTGGCTGGCGGCGGCTTCTGAACGCACCGGCAACCAGATATGCACTCCCTCTCCCGACGACACCGGCACGCCGGTCAATGCGCGCAGCCGCTCGGACAAATCGTCACGCCGCTGCTGATAAGTTTGCTGCGCCCGTGCAAACAGCCCCTCTTGCTGGGCCTGCGTCCACAGTTTAACGGCAATCTGCTGCAGGATATGGCTGACCCAGCGCTCGCGAATGTATTGATCCGCCCGCATGGTCTGCAGCAGCTGCGGCTTGCCGCAGGCCAGCGCAATACGCAGATCCGGGCTGAGGAACTTGCTCAGCGATAACACATACAGGCCATTATCTGCGGTAAAGGGCAAATGCAGCGGCCGCTGCGACAGCGGTCCCCAGAAGTCATCGACGATCGCCAGACAACCGGGGTTTTGCGACAGAAATTCCCGCCAACTCGCGGCCCGGCCCGCGCTTAATGACATGCCGGTCGGGTTCTGTGCCCGAGGCGTCAGGATCACCGCGGCTCCCAGAGGTGCGGCCTCTTTTTCCGGCAAGCGGCACCCTTGTTCATCAACCGGTAACGGCAAAGGCTTCAGCCGCAGATGCCGCAACAGCGTCAGTAGCGGTGGCCAGCAGGGATCTTCCACCCACACCGAGGCTCCCGGCGCCGCATGGATACGCAACGCCTTTTCGATAGCGTCCAGCGCGCCGGAAAACACCGCCGGTTCCTGCAACTCTGCGCCCTGCTGGCTCAGCCAGTCGCCGGCAAGCCGACATAACGCCGGTAAATCCCCGCTGACGTCATAACCGGTCTGCTGCGGGAAAACGTCTTCGGTGCCCAGCGACAGGGCCGGCAGCAGCGTGGCATCCAGATTACCACTCGCCAAATCCCCCATCCCCTCAGGCACTTGCCGAACATTGCGCACCGTCATTAAAGGTTGCTCAAGTACCTGAGTACCGGCACGCCCGCGGGTAGCCACCAAACCGGCATCACGCAGTTTGGCATAGGCGCTGGCGACGGTATTGGGGTTGACCCCCAACTTGCCGGCCAATTGACGCACCGGCGGCAGCAGGTCACCCGGCTGCAGATCACCCTGCTTTATCTGCGTGCTGATCTGTTCAGCAATCTGGACAGCGCTGCCGCCTTTTGCATACAATGAGCTCATACATAAAACCTTTTTGTATTAGTTCAAAATAGATTACCTGTTTCGAACGGAAAAGTTAAGGGGTAAAGATGGAAAAACATTACGTACTGGATATTAAACAGGGCGGGAAAGCCTTTGGCCGCTTGCAGATGTTCACGCCCTGGGCTGCCGATCAGCTTCAGCAGGCTCAGGCGCTGTTCCCTGCCGATCAGGGCTACCAGTTGAGTATCAGCCAGGTCAAAGAGCGCCGGATAGTTTATCAAAGCGGCACTGGCGGCATCACCATCCTGGGCGATACGCTGGAACTGGAACCTTACCCTCATAGCCAAGAGGTACCACAACAATGAAAAAAGTTGTCGCGATCCGACATGTGAATTTTGAAAACCTCGGCATTCTGGGCTCACTGCTGTCATTGCGTGGCTATCAGATTGATTATTTCGACGCGGGCCGTGACGACATCCGCACCATCGTTAACGAGGATACCGACCTGCTGGTGGTGCTGGGCGGGCCAATCAGCGCCGCTCAACACTTCGCCGGCCAGCAACACTATGCGTTTCTCAACGATGAGTTAGCACTGGTTACCCAGCGTCTCCAGCAAAAACGGCCTACGATCGGTGTCTGTCTCGGCGCGCAGGTGATTGCCCAGGCGCTGGGTGCCGAGGTCGTTTCGCTTGGCGTGAAAGAGATCGGTTACGCTCCCTTAACCTTGACGGATAATGAAGACTCGGTGCTGGCGCCACTGGCGTCCACGCCGGTGCTTCACTGGCACGGCGATATGTTTATGATCCCCGAAGGCGCGACCCGCCTGGCGGGTACCGATATCTGCCCTAATCAGGCATTTGAGTATCAGGATTTCGCCCTTGGGCTACAGTTCCATCTGGAAGCCGATCACCGCGATCTGGAACGGTGGCTGGTGGGACATGCCTGTGAACTTGAGCTGGCCGGCATCGTGCCGCAGCTTTTGCGCCAACAGGCCGCGCGTTACGGCACAGAATTGGAGCAACGCGCCCGCCAGGTATTTACGCGCTGGTTGGATAAAATCGAACCAAGGAAGTGATAGATGCAACAAATTTCTCAATTACAGCCGCCGCAGATTGATGTCATCAGTATTCAATCTCAGGTGGTGTATGGCAGCGTCGGCAACGGGATAGCCTACCGCACGCTGTTGAAAAAGGGGCTGGAAGTGCTGCAGGTGCCCAGCGTGCTGTTCGGTTGCCCCCCTTATTACGGTGCGCCCAGCGGCGGCGTGATCTCCGCCGAATGGTTCGGCGGTTTTCTGGCGGATTTGCTGGCCCGCGGCGTGATGAATCGCACCCGGGCGGTGATTGTCGGTTATCTGGGCAATGTCGACCAATGCCATATTCTGGATACCTGGTTACAGCGCGTGCGCGCGATCAATCCGCAGATAAAGATTTATATCGATCCGGTGATGGGCGATTACGGCGAAGGGGTTTATGTCGATAAGCGCATTGTCGATTGCTACCGCTCCCCCTTCCTGAAATTGGCCAATGGCCTGACCCCTAACGGCTTCGAACTGGAGCAGCTTTGCGGTCACCCTCTGACCACTCAGGAACAGACGCGGCAGGCTGCACAGGCGTTGCTCAATGACACCACCGAGTGGGTGTTGGTGACCAGCGCACCGGGCGTGGCGGAAAACGACGATCAACTGGGGTTACTGCTGGTCAAGCACGACGAAGTGCAAAGCTATACCCACCCCAGAATTCAATCAAAGGTCAAAGGCACCGGGGATATGTTCGCCGCGTTGCTGGTCAGCCATCTGCTGCACGGCAAAAGTCTCGATGAGGCGATCGTGACCGCCGGGGGGGAAGTTTGTGATGTTCTGGCGGAAGCGGAGCATTTCGGCCTGGAGGAAATTGGCAGTCTGCGCGCCTTGAAATAGGCCTGGAGTGACGGGGCAGCCAGCTGCCCCTCGCGTCTTGGTTAGCGTTTTTTCTTTTTGTTGAAGTCCAATTCAAACGCAAACACTGCACTCTGAATTTTTCTTTCCATGGCCAAACCCAGTTTCATAAAGCGGCACGACAGGCGTGAAAAATGCACCATGTTGTCGTCGTCATCCAGCTCGTGATCGTCGTTGATCACCACCAGCTCCATATTGACCTTGAAACTGCCGTAGCTGCCAAGATCCAACAACGCTTTTTTGAACTGGAAGCCGGGCTGTAGGTTTGGCGGTAACGGACCGTCAACGCGCAGCCCTACACCACCGGCGGACAGATCGTGGATCCTCAGCTGATATTCACTGCCATCGGCGTATTCACCACTGCACAAAAACTGGCGCCAGTGAGGGGTAGTCACACGGAACTGACGGCGGCGCTGGATGTAAACCAGCTGCTTCGGCAATTGGGTTGAACAGACATTGACGCCCTGCTGCTCGATGAATTCGGCCCGACCTACGGAGAACTCGATCTTCGCATCATGGCTTTCAATCACGATGGTGTATTCGCCATCAACCGTCGCATCCACCTCATCGCCGCTAAACACGATGTTGTCCGGCCCGACGCTCAATAACAAACTCTGAAACTGCTGCTTCTCATTTACGACCCGTAGCGGCGTGCGTTGTTTACAAATCTCACGCAGAATCGCCAGTACTTCAAAGCGCTCCTGCTTGATAAACAATCCGTTATCATTCTGCTCCACTTGACGCTCCTGGCACTTCCCAATGACGTTGACACTTTCCTTACAGTTATCATCACTGGGAATATTCCTAAAGTCAAATTTGCCAGCGATGCCAGGCTTGCGGTAACAGTCTGGCGAAGCGTTCTGCCCAGGCCTGTTGACCTTGTTGATCGGCAAGCAGATCCTGGCGGATCTCGATACCGACATAGGGCAATTGCCGGCGCTCAGCATGCACCGGCAGGGTGTAGTCCGTCGCGTCGGTCATGGCATAGGGCTCGTTGATGCCCACCTGCAAATCCCCTTCTTCACGCAGCAGCTCAGCCAGCAACAACGCGAACTCCGGCTGACGGTTGAACAACAGTCCGACCTGCCACGGGCGCGCGTTGCCTTTAAACACCGGCGTAAAGCTGTGCATGGCAACGATCGCCGTCGGCAAGCCGCTACGCTGGCGCGCATCCAGGCTGTCGGTTATCGCCTGATGGTAAGGCAGAAAAATTTCATGCTCGCGCGCCAGCGCCTGTTCGGCCGCAATGCCCACGTTGCCGGGGATCGGCGTCAACTCGGACAGTTCTGGTATGGAACTGGGGATGCCGGGTGTCCGATTACAGTCAATAACCAAACGCGAATAGCGCTGATGAATCACCGGAGCGTCCAGCTGGCGACTAAGGTGACGTGAAACGTTCAGTGCGCCGATGTCCCAGCCAATATGACGGTCTATTTCGCCGGGCGGCAGCCCAAGATCGCCCAATTGCTGCGGTATCGCCTGCCCAGCGTGATCGCAAAGCAATAAGAAGGGCGCGAGGCCTTTTGGCGTTTCAATCGCGACGGCGGCGGGATCTTCGGCGGACAACAAAAACGGGGCGAACGGCTGTGGCATGAAAAACTCCGGCGGAGGAACAAAGCCTTATCTTAGGCTATTTCCCCCCGCCGACGCCAAGCTTCGGATTAGATCAAAAACGCATGAGCGCCACGCCAATTACTCTATGCACGCCTCCTGCGGCTGATGCACTGCGATGTAACGTTGGAAACGCGCAGGTTTAAGCCGAGTGAGATCGACCAGCACCAGCCCATCAATACAGTTATTGAAGGCCGGATCGGTGCCAAAATCGATGAACTGCACCCCGCCCGGTTCACACAGCTCGGTATATTGTTTATACAACGTGGGGATCGAACAGCCGATATTGCTCAACAGGCTTTTCAGTCGCACCAGATCTTCCTGATAGTTATCGCCGGCAAACTGCGCCAGCACCTGAGGTAACGAGGCGGGATACGGCTGCCGCGACTGCGCCAGCGCGCTGTCCGGCGAGAAATACAGCCGGTAGAAGGCGATCAGCAGATCGCGCGCCGTTACCGGCATGCCTCCGGATATAGACACTGGGCCAAAAAGATAGCGGTACTGCGGGTACTTCGCCAGGTAGGCGCCAATGCCCAGCCACAGGTAGTCCAGCCCGCGTTTACCCCAGTAGGCCGGCTGAATGAAACTGCGGCCCAGCTCAATCCCCTGCGCCAGAATAGGTGCCATATCGCGGTCATAATGGAACAGGCTGTTGCTGTAAATGCCTTCCAGGCCCTTGCGCTCCAACTGCTCGGCAGTTGGGATAAAGCGGTAAGCGCCGACAATCTCCAACTCGTCCGCATCCCACAGCACCAGGTGGTAATAGTCGTCGTCGTAGCTGTCCAGATCGCGGCGGCGACCGGAGCCTTCCCCCACCGCGCGGAAAGCGATTTCGCGCAGGCGTCCTAGCTCACGCAGGATAGGCGTACGCGCTTCATCCTGACGGCGATACAGGAAGATGATTTTGCCGTCCGGGGTAACCCCCAGCCGCTCACAGTTTGCCAACGCTTTCTTCAGTTCCAGTCGGTCTTCCGGCAAGGCTATCGGAGATTCGCTGGCAAACAATCCTTCTTTACCCTGTCCCAGGCGATAAACGTGTCGGCGGAAACGCTCCGCCAGATCTTTCGCGCTGGTATGGCCGTCGTGCCAGTTGGCAAAGGGAATACGGCCACCCACGCGGATTTTAATGCGCCCGCCCTGCTGCTGGAACATTTCGCGCACCAGTAATAGCGTGGACAGAGGTCGATAAACCAGGGAGGTGAAGTAGAATAAATTGCTGTTACGGGCGCTGATGTGGATCGGCACAATCGGTGCGCGCGCCTTGGCCGCCAGTCGCAAGAAACCGGTATGCCAATGCCCGTCACGAATGCCTTTCGGGCTCATGCGCGACACTTCGCCAGCGGGGAACAGGATCAGCGCACCCTGCTTGTCCAATTGCGCCTGCATACCTTCAATTTGCTTGCGGCTGGTCTTATAGGCGACGTTGTCTACCGGTACGAACAGGCTGCGCAGCGGTTCGATATAGGTCAGCAGTTGGCTGGCCACCACTTTGACATCCGGTCGCACCGCCGCGACCGCACGCAGCAGCACCAGTCCGTCAAGTGACCCTATCGGGTGATTAGCCACCAGCACCACCGGCCCCTGGCTCGGGATGTTTTCCAGGTCACCATCCACCAGTTCACAACTGAGGTTGAAGTAGTCCACCACCTGCTCGATCAGATCCAGGCCTTTCAGATGGGGATAATCGGCGGCAAACTGTTTGAATTCTTTTTCGAAGAGTAAAGTTCTCAGCAGGCTACGCTGCCAGGCAGGGGTATTGCGGTGTGGAAATGCATCATGCAACAGAGAGTCCAAGCTAAACATCGCGTTATCTCCTGGCTTAGTCGCTGCAAAATTAAGCCAGCGCTATGACCCTAACATGTCAGTAACATGACAAAAAAATGAAATCCCTCGACCTATCAGGTATAGCAAATTATTGAAAACTTGGTGGCGACACTCTGCTTGTCGCCCCCTCGCCGCATTTTATGCCAATTAAATCAGCGCTTCGATCCGCTGATTCACCGCTTCACGCAGCCGCAGCAGCGGTGCTGCCTGATGCGGATAACGTTTAAAAGTGATACGCATCCCCAGTTCCTGTTCAATCAATGCCTCTACCGTGTTGCGATCCGTCAGGCTTTCCAACAGCTGCAGCGCACGCATGTCCTGCAAGCCCTGATGCAGCACCCGTAACCGCAGCGACTCCACCGGCGTCAGGTTTTCGCCGGGGTAAACCACAAAGGCGTCGCCGGAAGGAAACGCATTTCGGCAATCGGTCACCGCGTAGGGGTTAAGTTTTTCTCGCGAATGGCCGCTGTTATAGAAGTTGAACCCCCAGTGCAGAAAACCGCTGATGTTGTACAGGTAAAGCTGGATGCCCAGAATACGATTACGCGCCGAAGGTTGAGCAAAGAAACGGTTGGCCACCTCGGTCTTTTGCACGCAGCAGTAATAGGCCCACAGGCCCGGAACCTGATGCTCAAGGAAAGCGTCTATATGGTCGGTAGCGGCCACTGGCGTTTCCACCAGGCCTTGCCGGTAAAACGCGTAGTCTGACAGCGCGTCAAAAGTGCGAAATCCTGCCAGCAGCGGGCGCAAGGCGGCAACGGCACGCTGATAAACGGCGATGTTCTCCAGCGTCGGCTCATCCGAGATATGGAACCAGACCTGCTGTTGCAACTGGCGATCGCGGAACCAGGCGGTCAACGCCGGCAACAGCGCCTGCAAAAACTGTTGATACTCCTGCGCGTGGGCGTCAGTGTGCCAACCGAATAGCGGGCAAAGTGCGCCGTCGATCTCCACCAGAATTTTTGGCGCATGCGCCGCCCCCCACTGGGTGAACAACGGGGCAATCTCAAAATGTTCAATCCCCTCTTCCTGCGCCATATCCACCCACTGGGCCAGCCGCTGGAAATCAAACCGATAACCCTGCGCGGAACGCTGTACGCCAATCAACTGTACCGTGGTGCGCTCGCCGCCGACGGCGGTATCCAGCGGTGGCGTGAAGATCGGCGTCAGCAGCATGTTGACTCCACTGTTGACCGCACAGCGAACAAAGTTACGTACCGCCAGCCAGTATTCGGGACTGAACACCGGCACGCGGTAATAATCCGCCAGACAATCGGTATGCACCCATTCGGTGTGCAACAGGGTTTGCGGCGGCAGTTCAACCGGGACGATATGCAGCGTGAGGGCGGCGCTGGCCAAGGCTTCGCCGCTGATAACATCAAACAAGGTCAGGTTCAGCGGGTAATCCCCGCCTGGCACAGGCGTCGACGGCGGTGTATAGGTCAGCCAAAGGCAGCCGTAATAATTGTTGGCGACAAAGAAACGCTGCTCGGCCAGCGGCATCAACGGATCGGGAAATAACCCCGGCTCGGTACGCAGATAGTTCTCATCGGTCTGGGCATAACAGGGAAAGTGGCTGGGTACCGATTGCACCTGCCGCACGCTGATATACTCCGCCAGTGATCCCTCAAGACGGTAGCTTAATTCACGCCGAGTTTCGTTATCGGCCCGGTGAAGGCAATAAACCCCCTGCCAGGAAATCATTTCATTACTCAGGCCACTCAACTTATTTATTTGATCAATCTGTGGTGCATTATGGCTGTGAAATATCTTTTCCAGACTGTGAGTAAAAGTCAATGAAAGGCGCATAGCAATAATCTCGCTCTAATGGGGAAATACCGATGAGTGATTTTCAGGCTAAACCCTTTTATCGATTCAAACAATAGTGGTCATTCAAAAAACGGCGTTTACGTCGAGGCAAAGCCTGCCGATACAATTTTTTTGTTTATTTGCATCACAAAAATGAAAGATACCCAGACATGCACAATAAAAATGTTTTTAATCCCCATTATGGTGCAAGGGTTATCACTTATTCCTATGACCCCAGCAGCCAGTCATTGCCCAACGGCAGGGCCAAAACCGCCGCAAAAGGTTAACGAATTGTGAACAACTTACGCTTTCGGTTTACGCCCCAACCCTTTCGATCTTAACAACATCGAAACATTCGCGCCCCATTTTTGGGCAGATCGGGGTGTATTGACACATTGAAAGTTAAGGGATAGAAAGAATTCACGTTACGAAAATATTTATTCGTCGTCCACCGAGGGGAAAGCAATGTCACCGATAAAAAATACCGGCCGTCTTCTGGCGCATTCTGCCATTGCGACGGCATTATTATTGCCGACCATGTTATATGCCGCCGATCAAATAACTTTGCGTTATGCCGTATGGGACAGAAATCAATTACCGGCCGAGCAGGAAATCGCCAAACGCTTTGAAAAAGAAAACCCAAACATTAAAATAGCCATAGAATTAACGCCGTCGGCACAATACTTCGTTAAATTGGATTCCGCCGCAGCTGGCGGCGTAGCGCCAGATATATTCTGGATAAACATGCCTTATTTTGTTCAATATGCCAAAAACGGCATTATGCAACCTTTAACACCTTATATTAGCGGCAGCAGCGTCAAGCTAAATGACGTGGTCGCCAGTTCGGTAAAAGCCTATCAGTATGACGGCCAACAGATGGCCATCCCGCGCGACGTGGACTCTATTGCGGTGTGGTACAACAAAAAGCTGTTCGATCAGGCCGGTGTCAGCTACCCCACCAGCGATTGGAACTGGGATGACCTGAAAACCAAAGCCGCAGCCTTGAAAACCGGCTTGAAAGGCAGTGCCTTCCCGTTGGTGATGGACCTTAGCATCGACGGCCAGGACAGCTACATGAACCTGCTGTTCCAGAACGGCAACCACATCGTCCCGAAAGACGGCCAGCCGACCGACATCGCCAACGACAAGTCCATCTGGGTATATCAGCAGCTGCAGTCAATGATGAAAGACGGGCTGATGCCCAGCGCCCAGCAAATGAGCGAAGTCAAAACCGAGAACATCTTCCAGTCCAACCGCGCAGCCATGGTGTATGCCGGCTCGTGGTTAGCGGCCCCGTTCGCCAACAACCCGCTGATTAACGACCATATCGGCGTGGTAATGATGCCGAAAATCGAACGTCAATCCGGTGTGGCGCACAGCCTGGCGTTCGCCATGTCCGCCAACAGCACCCACAAACAAGAAGCCTGGAAATACATCGAGTTTATGAGCACCGAAGCTTCGCAAACCGAGTTGGCGAAAGTGGTGATCCCGGCCAATAAAGTGGCGGCGAAAGCCTGGGCGGCGGAAATCAAGAAGGTCGATGTTACGCCTTATATCGACACTCTCAACGTGACCGAGGCCTACCCGACCGCCGGGACCAACACGCCAAAATGGCAGAACATGTGGATAGCCAGTCTGAAGAAAATCTTTATGGGCGCGGATGCCAAACAGGAGATGGATAAGTCGGTCAAGAAGATCGAACGCATCATGGAGCAGTAATCGCCCCGTGCCGGCTGCGCCTGCCCGAAGGCGCGGCCGGCAACGGAACACCGCAAAGCCGTTACTGGTGAGGAATGGCAACATGTCGCTGGCAGATACCTACGGTGCCCTAAAACAACAAAAAAGCATCCCACGTCCTGCGCTCAGCCGCTTGGAGCGCGCCGAGCGTTTTTGGGGTTGGGTGATGATTTTACCGCTGTTGATTGGGTTGACGGTGTTTTACTTCATCCCTTTTTTGCAGAACATCTTTTACAGCTTTACCGACCTCAATCAGTTTATGCGCTGGAGCACCCTCAGCGTCGATAACTACGTCAATCTGTTTGAAGACGACGATTTCTACACCGCCGCCGGCAACACCCTGTTCTATGTGGTGGTGTGTGTACCGGTCAGCCTGAGTCTGTCGCTACTGCTGGCCATTGGCCTCAACCAAAATATCCGAGGCAAGGCGCTGTTGCGCACCCTGCTGTTCCTGCCGGCGGTCACCATGCCCGCCGCGGTGGCGATGGTGTGGCAATGGCTGTTCAACAAGGACTTCGGCCTGATTAACCAGGCGATTGGCCAACTGGGTATTTCACCGGTGGCCTGGCTATCCGATCCGGACGTGGTGCGCATCAGCGTTTCCATCATCATTATCTGGTCGTCGCTGGCGCTGAAAATCATCATTTTACTGGCCGGTTTGCAGAGCATTCCACGCCAGCTGTATGAGGCCGCCGACATCGATGGCATCAGCACCCTGCGTCGCTTCTTCTGTATTACCCTGCCGATGATGGTCCCGACGCTGTTCTTCGTTTCGGTAATGAGTTTTATCGAGATCCTGCAAATCTTTGACGTGGTGTTTTTGATGTTTGACCGCGCGCTGGTGGAAAGCGACGTGATGACCGTCACCAACCTGTTCTACAAATACGCCTTTTACCTGCAGGAGAAAGGTTACGCCTCCGCCATCACCGTGGTGCTGTTCGCCGTCACCCTGCTGATCACCCTGATTCAAATGATGATTGGCAAACGCCTGAAAGTGAGCTGAGGAGCCGCGACGATGAGCATAAGTAAAAGAACGCTGGTGTATCTGTTTATGGTGTTGGCGGCGTTGGCTTCGGTCGTGCCGTTTATCTGGATGCTGGTCACCTCGCTGAAAACTCAGGCCGAGAGTATCCAGATCCCGCTGACGCTGCTGCCGGCCCACCCCAGCCTGCAGGCCTACGGTAAGATCATGCGCGAAATCCCCTTCGCCGATTTTTACCTGAACTCGCTGTTGGCCACTTTTTTCACCGTCACCCTGCAAATGGTGATCGCCACCATGGCCGCCTACGGTTTCTCGCGCCTGCATTTTCGCGGCCGTGATGCGGTGTTTCTGGTGTGTATTTCCATCCTGATGGTGCCCGGGCAAGCCTTTTTGATCCCGCAATTTCTGGTGGTGCAAAAGTTGGGGCTGGTGAACAGCATCACCGGGCTGGTGTTGCCGGGCATCTTCAGTATTTATGCCACTTTCCTGCTGCGCCAGTTCTTCCTCGCGGTACCGAAGGAGATGGAGGAAGCCGCACTGATTGACGGTTACAGCTACTTCGCCATCTTCTGGCGCATCATGCTGCCGCTGATCCGGCCTGGCATTATCGCCTGCATCATCATCAACGGCCTGTGGAGCTGGAACAACCTGATGTGGCCGCTGATCGTCAACACCACCACCGAAAAGCTGACGCTGCCGGTCGGGCTGGCGTCGCTGTCGAGCCGCGCCGGGGTGGAGTATCCGCTACTGATGGCCGGGGCGCTGATGGCAGTGATCCCCATGCTGATGCTGTTCATTCTTTTCCAACGTTACTTCATCCAGGGCATCGCCAGCGCTGGGGTAAAAGGCTAACCGCGAACACAAGGTAAATAACATGGCCGGTATTCAGTTAAACAATGTGAAGAAGGTATACCCCAACGGTTTCAATGCGCTGCACGGGGTCGATCTGGACATTAAAGACGGCGAATTTATGGTCTTCGTCGGGCCGTCCGGCTGCGCCAAATCTACCCTGCTGCGCATGATCGCCGGGTTGGAGAGCGTCAGCGAAGGCCAGATCCTGATCCACGATCGCTGCGTCAACGACACCATGCCAAAAGATCGCGGCATCGCCATGGTGTTCCAGAACTATGCGCTTTACCCGCACATGACGGTCTACAAGAACATGGCGTTCGGCCTGATCGGCAAGGAAAGCAAAGCCGAAATTGACCGTCGGGTGCGTGATGCCGCCGAAAAGCTGGAGATCACCAACCTGCTGCAGCGCAAACCGGGTCAGCTGTCCGGCGGACAGTGCCAGCGCGTGGCGGTCGGCCGCGCCATCGTGCGCAAACCCAAGGTGTTTCTGTTCGACGAGCCGCTTTCCAATCTGGATGCCAAGCTGCGCGTCTCAATGCGCGTCCAACTGATCGAACTGCATAACCAACTGAAACAGGAAGGCGCCGCCGCCACCATGGTCTACGTCACCCACGATCAGGTGGAGGCGATGACCATGGGCGACCGCATCTGCGTGATGAACCGTGGCGCCATTATGCAGGTGGATAAACCCATTAACCTCTACCACCAGCCCGCTAACCGCTTCGTCGCCGAGTTTATCGGCAGCCCGTCGATGAACCTGCACGACATGGCGGTGACTCGTAGCGCACAGGGTATTGGGCTGCGCATCGGCAATGAATATCCGCTCGAACTGCCGCCGGCGCTGCAACAACAGCTGGAAAGTTATCCGCACCCGCGTGTGTGTCTGGGCATCCGTCCGGAGTCTCTGCGGCTGTGTGCGCCCGGCAGCAGCAACTGCTTCCCGGCGAAGATTGTCACCATCGAACGCATGGGCAACGAAGAGTTGCTGCACTGTGAACTGGCTGAACTGCGCTTTGTGCTGCGTATGGCGTCGCAACCAGACTGGGAACCACGTCTGGGAGAACAGATCCATCTGGCTTTCGATCTGACCCGTGCGCACCTGTTTGATGAAATCAGCGGCCAAAACCTCAAATAACAAGATCGGAGAACGAGCAATGTCGTCAGCTAAACAAAATGGTTTTGCCGGTCGCCCGGTTCAGGTTCTGGTGATTGGCGCCGGGGCACGCGGTGAAATTTACTCGCGCTACGCGTTGGCGCATCCGGATTTAATGCAGGTAGTCGCGGTAGCCGAACCGCGTGATGTTTATCGGCAGCAGTTCGTCGAACAGCACGGTATTTCGGCGGATAAGGTGTTCACCGACTGGCAACAGGCCGCCGACGCCGGAAAACTGGCCGATGCGGTGCTGATCTGCACCCAGGACACCCTGCACCTGGAACCGGCGCTGGCCTTTGCCAAGCAGGGTTATGCCATGCTGTTGGAAAAACCGCTTTCGCCGGTAGCCAGCGAGTGTCGCACCATCGTTGAAGAGGTGGTACGTCAAAAGCTGATTTTCTCGGTCGGCCACGTACTGCGCTACACGCGCTACACCCAAAAACTCAAGCAACTGCTGCGCGATAACGTGATTGGCGACATCGTCAGCCTGCAGCATCTGGAACCGGTAGGCTACTGGCATCAGGCACACTCCTTTGTTCGCGGCAACTGGCGCAACGACAATGAAGCCGCCTTTATGCTGCTGCAGAAGTCCTGTCACGACATTGACTGGATCCGTTACATCATGGAACTGCCCTGCGAACAGATCAGTTCGTTCGGCGGTTTACGCCATTTTCGCCAGGAGAACCAGCCTGCCGGTGCGGCTGACAACTGCCTTGACTGCGCCGTGGAAGCCAGCTGTCCTTACTCCGCCAAGCGTATTTACCTTGGCGACGATCACAAGGCCACGCCGGGCTTCCTGCGCGTATTAACGCCCGAGGTCAGCCAATCACACCTGCAGGCGGCGCTGCGCGACGGTCAGTATGGCCGCTGCGTCTACCGCTGCGACAATAACGTGGTCGATCACCAGGTGGTCAATATGCAGTTTGCCGGTGGCCGCACCGCCTCCTTCACCATGACCGCCTTTACCCGACTGGAAGATCGCAAAACCCGTATTTTCGGCAGCCACGGCTGTCTCGAGGGCGACGGTCGCTATATCCGTATCACTTCGTTCGTTGACGACAGTGAAAAAGTGTACGACGTCGAAGAAGCCGACGATCTGCATGCCATGTCCGGCCACGGCGGCGGCGACTACTACCTGATGCAGCATTTCATTGACGCGATCCGCACTAACGATCCGTCGCAGGTGCTGTCCGGACCGGCGGAAACGCTGGAAAGCCATCTGATGGTCTTCGCTGCGGAACGCGCACGCCGAGAATCTGCGGTAATTACCCTGAGTGGAGCCTGAAACGTGGAAATATCACAGATGCGTTACGGTTTCGACATCGGCGGCACCAAGATTGAAATGGCGGCCTACGATCGCCAATTGCGGCAGGTGCTGTGCCAACGGGTGAGCACGCCTACCGGCGATTACCGCGCATTTTTGTCCTGTATCCAGCAATTGGTCGATCATGCCGATCGCGAACTGCACACCCAGGGCAGCATCGGCATCGGCTTGCCGGGCGTGACCGATCCCCGCAGCCGTAAGCAGTTGGCGGTTAACGTCCCCTGCCTCACCGGGCACTGCCTGGCGGACGATTTGGCCCATGAACTGGCGCGGCCGGTTGAAATTGAAAACGACTGTCGCTGCTTCGCCCTTTCCGAGGCCAGCACGCCGCAAACCGAGCATCTGGCGCTGGTCTTCGGCGCCATTATCGGCACCGGTGCCGGCGGCGGGCTGGTGATGAACAAGCAATTGCACAAGGGCCGAAACGGGCTGGCCGGTGAATGGGGCCATACGCCGATCTCTGCTCAGTTGGCGCAGCGTTACGATTTACCGTTGTTTACCTGCAATTGCGGCCTGACCGGTTGTTTTGAACGCTACGTTTCCGGCAGCGGTCTGCTGGCGCTAAGCCGTCATTTCGGCCATCGCGCCGACAGCGTACCGGCGCTGATCGCCCATTACCGGCACGGAGATCCGCTGGCACAGCGGCTGATAGCGATGTACGTCGATATTCTGGCCAGCGCCCTGGCAGGGCTGCAATTGCTGCTGGACGTTGACGCCTTCGTGCTCGGCGGCGGACTGTCGAACGTCGGGGAGCTGTACGCCCTGCTACCGCCGGCCATGAGCGCCTGGCTGTTGCCGGGTACCGAACCGGCGGCAGTCTATCCGCCAGTGCACGGTGACAGCAGCGGCGTACGAGGGGCGGCATTATTACGCCAAAGCTGGCAATAAAAAACAGTGAAACGCCAGACGGGAATAAATGAATGTCGTGGCTTTCATCCTGCTTTCGACAAATTACCTCAGGCGGTGAGTTGCCGCCTGATAAATAACGAATTACCGCTTTTCACTTCATTTTTCGGCCGCTTTCGGTTGATCACCAATCGAAAGTAAAAACAAATATAACCAGTTGATACATATAGATTTTTATAAATTTATCGGTTGCATTTCATTGTTTCGTTTGCTGTAATTTGCCACGAACAACTGAAAGCATTCCTGTCAGATTAGCTGCGACGCATTGCGCCGCGGCGGGGTATGACTACAGCTAAATCGGGAGTCACGCGTTAATGATAAATACCGTAAAACGACGGGAATTAATTATCGACCAGCTTTGTCGCGAAGGCTCGGTGCGCGTCGAGCAACTCAGCGCCCAGTTTTCTGTTTCCAGCGTCACCATCCGCAGCGATTTGCGCCAGCTGGAAAAAAGCGGCTGTGCGGTGCGCGCTTACGGCGGCGCAATGCTCAATAAACAGTTTGCGTTCGACCGCCCGCTGCAAGACAAGGGCCGCATCAATCGCGACGTGAAATACGCCATTGCCTGCGCCGCGGCGGAATTGGTTAACGACGGCGATGCCATCATTCTCGACTCCGGCTCCACCACCAGCCAGATGGCGCAGCAACTGGTCGGCAAGAAAGACCTGGTAGTGATGACCAATGCGCTGAACATCGCGTTCGAACTGGCCAACAACGAACAGGTTGATCTGATGGTGGTGGGCGGCAGCGTACGGCGCAAATCCTGGTCGCTGTATGGCCCGGCGGCGGAGCAGCATATGCGGCAATTTCGTTTCGACAAGCTGTTTCTCGGCGTCGACGGTTTTGACCTGCTCAGCGGCATCACCACGCCAGATCCTGGTGAAGCTCAGCTCAACCGCGCGATGTGCGACGTAGCGCGCGAAGTGATCGCCGTTGCAGACGCCAGCAAATTCGGTCGCACCAGCTTTTGCATGATCCGTGAAATTGGCCAAATCCAGCGTTTGGTCACCGACAGCCGCATCCCGGAAAACTACCTGCATGCGCTGAACCATTTAGGTGTCGACGTGATTATCGCCGACCGTTAACCGAGGCTTTTCAAGGAGTTTTCAACATGAACGGTTATTTTGCTTACGATGCGGGCTGGCTGGAACAACGGCATGCGCTGCATACCGCACGTGAGATCTGGCAACAGCCTGATTTATGGGACGCCCTGCACCGACAGCTGCAGGAGCAACAAGCCTTGTGGCAACCTTTCCTGGCACCGCTGTTGGCCAATCCTCGCCTGCAGATTGTGCTGTGTGGTGCGGGCAGCTCGGCCTTCGCCGGCCGCGCGTTAGCGCCCTGGCTACGTGAAAAAACCGGTCGTGACGTGGTGGCCTATGGCACCACCGATATCGTCGCCAACCCACACCAATATCTGGATCTGACGCGCCCAACCCTGCTGGTTTCTTTTGCCCGTTCCGGCAACAGCCCGGAAAGTGTCGCGACCGTCGAACTGGCCGACCAACTGCTGCCGGAAAGTTATCACCTGATGCTGGTTTGTAACCCGGACAGCCAATTGGCGCACTATGCCCATCAGCGCGAGAACGTCTGTTCGTTAGTGATGCCGCAAGGCTCCAACGATCAAAGCTTCGCCATGACTTCCAGTTTCAGCTGCATGATGCTGTCCGCCGCGCTGTTGCTCGGGCCGCACTCCCTTACCGAGGCCCAACGGCCACTCGAGACCATGGTGGCGCGCTGCCGCGAACTGCGTGAAACGCTGCAACCGCAGGTAAAAGCGCTCGCAGCCAGCGGTTTTCGACGCTACATCACGCTGGGCGGCAGTTGTTTCACCGGGTTGGCGGAAGAGGCTTCGTTGAAGATGCTGGAACTGACCGCCGGGCAGATTGTCACCCGCTACGACTCTCCGCTTGGCCTGCGCCATGGCCCCAAATTTATGGTCGATGACCAAACGCTGGTGCTGCTGATGTTCTCCAGCGGTGACTACGCCCGCCAATACGATCGCGATTTGTGGAACGAACTGCATCGCGATGGTCTGGCGATGCAGATGGTCGGCTTGACCGGCAGTGCGCAGCCGGTATCGGACATGATGCTGAACCTGCACCACGCCGAAGACGACGTCTGGCTGCTGTTCCCTTACCTGTTATTCACCCAAATGCTGGCCTTTGAAAGCTCGCTGGCGCTTGGCATGACGCCGGACAACCCATGCCCGACCGGTGAGGTTAACCGGGTGGTTAAAGGCGTCACCATTTACCGTTATCCGTCTTCTGTGGCGTAAGGAATCTCTATGTACCTGATATCCAACCGGGAAATGCTGCAAAAAGCACAACGCCAGGGTTATGCCGTACCGGCGTTCAACGTCCATAATCTGGAAACCGTGCAGGTGGTGGCGGAGACCGCCGCCGAATTGCGCTCGCCAGTGATCATGGCCGGCACGCCCGGCACCTTCAGCTATGCCGGCACCGACTATTTAATCGGTATCTGCCAGGCAGCCGCACGCCGTTACGATCTGCCGTTGGCGCTGCATCTGGACCATCACGAAGAGATGGACGATATCGAATACAAGGTCAAAAGCGGCATTCGTTCGGTGATGATCGATGGCTCACATCTGCCGTTCGAACAGAACATCGCCAAAGTGGCTGAGGCTGTCGCATTGTGCCACCGCTACGGCGCCAGCGTTGAGGCAGAGTTGGGCCGCCTCGGGGGCCAGGAGGATGACCTGATTGTCGATTCCACCGACAGCTTCTTCACCGATCCGGCCGCCGCGCGCGAGTTTGTCACCGCTACTGGCATCGATTCGCTGGCGGTAGCCATCGGATCGGCTCACGGGCTGTACCACGGCGAACCCAAGCTGGACTTCGACCGCCTGGCGCTAATCCGCGAGCAGGTTGACATTCCACTGGTACTGCACGGCGCATCCGGTATTCCAGAAGCCATGGTGAAACGCGCCATTTCTCTAGGGGTGTGCAAGGTCAACGTCGCCACTGAGCTAAAAATCGCTTTTGCCGACGCGGTGAAAAGCTATTTTTCACAACATCCCGATGCCAACGATCCGCGTAAATACATCGTGCCCGGCAAGCTGGCGATGAAAGAAGTGGTGGCAGAGAAAATTCGTATCTGTGGCAGCAGCGGCATGCTGTAACTCAGCATAAATCACCACGCTTGGCCGTAGTTTCAGTTTCAACTGCGGCCACTCCGCATTTTTTAACGTGATGCGCTTCACAGTAAAACCGCCACACTCCCTCGTCATTCATTAAGCCGACTTCACTATGATCTAAATCATGGTTTTGCCAGCCCCCCCTCCCTATTATCAAATTCATCAAGAATAAACATTAAGAATAGTATATAAACCATTCTACAAGGAGGGCGCGACTAATTCGATTTTTGGCGATCATCAACTTGCCTGATTGATTTTTGTTTAATTGGACTGTTTTATTTTCCTGTTTCATTTTTAAAAAGGAATTAATAATGAACCATTCACTCATGGCATTGATGCTATTGGCCCTGCTACCCGCAACCCTGCAGGCTGCTCAACAAACCAGCCACCACGTGGCTTCCGGTACTATACGCTTTATCGGCGAGATCACCTCACCGGCCTGTACTATCCAACATAGAAATGAAGAAATCATTTCTCGCTGCTCAGGTTTGGTATCGGCTCAGGGTCAACGCCCTATCACTACCTCATTGAACAATATGCCACCAGAATTAGTTTCCAACGTGACCACCGAGATAATCAATAATAACGACCGGTTGAAGAATATCACCATCAGCTATAAATAATGGGGGCTTTTTATTGTTAACCCTGCTTAGGGTGATAAACATTATTGATATATTATAAATTTATTTTATAAATAAGCCCCTTTGTACCCCACTCATTTTTCAGTCGTCAGTATGGGCAACCTGAGGTTGCCCATCTTCATGTCCGGAATCCGCCATCGTCCCGCCTGGTTTCGTGCAATAATCTGCCCATCAAACGAGAGGAGTGATCAAAATGCAGACTTTTTTTATTGATCGTATGGCGACGCCGGTGGGTGAGCTGGTGTTGATTGCCGATGAGCAGGACCGCTTGCGCGCTATCGATTGGACGGAACACGAAACCCGCCTGATGAAGCTGCTGAATACCCATTACCGAGCCGATCGTTTTCAACTGGTGGACAAAGCTAACCCCGGTGGCCTGACCGATGCCATGCAGCGCTATTTTTCCGGTGAACTGGATGTGATCAACGATCTGCCGGTCATGACGGCCGGCACTGAGTTCCAGCGCACTGTCTGGCAGCAACTGCGCCAGATCCCATGCGGCGAGATCATCACCTACGGTGAACTGGCTAAGCGTATTGGACGCCCAACGGCGTCCCGTGCGGTGGGGATGGCCAACGGCTCCAACCCCATCAGCATCGTGGTGCCCTGCCATCGGGTGATTGGCTCGCAGGGCGCATTGACCGGCTATGCCGGTGGCGTTCAGCGCAAACAGTGGCTGTTGAAACACGAAGGCTACCTGCAAAACGATCTGCTTTAATTCAACCCACCGGAATAGCGCAGCTCACTATGGGCTATTCCGGTGGCTTATTAATGAGGAACGTAGTCCGGCGGTATAGTTGATGCAGGCTGTACATCCTCTGAGGTGTAACCGTAACAATGTGTATAAAAATTGGTCTCAATCCGCAAAAAGGCGCTCAAAAGGCAGGGTTAAATGCTGCTTACTGAAAAATACGCTGCGCTACCCCGCATTTCTTGCGGATACGGAGAACCAAGCGCGTCGACCGTCCCTTGGCGTAACTAGCAAATAAATAGAAACATTTCAGCTAGCTACAGAACAATCGGCTGCAAGCCTGCTTAATATTCGCACAGAATGCCCCCGTTCTTATTAATGCTACCCTTATCACCTGCCGGAAAAGATGTTAAAATTGACGCATATCAATTATTGAATGAGCGTAATCTATGATCCCGGAAAAACGCGTGATTCGTCGTATCCAGTCTGGTGGTTGTGCGATCCATTGTCAGGATTGCAGTATCAGCCAGCTGTGTATTCCTTTTACTCTTAATGCGCACGAGTTGGACCAGCTCGACAACATTATCGAAAGGAAAAAGCCTATCCAGAAGGGCCAGACCCTGTTCAAGGCCGGCGATGAACTGAAATCGCTGTACGCTATCCGCTCCGGGACCATCAAGAGTTACACCATTACCGAACAGGGTGACGAGCAAATCACCGGCTTCCATCTGGCGGGCGATCTGGTCGGTTTTGATGCTATCGGCGGTCTGAAGCACCCAAGCTTTGCTCAGGCGTTGGAAACCTCGATGGTATGCGAAATCCCATTCGAAACGCTGGATGACCTTTCCGGTAAAATGCCTAATCTGCGCCAACAGATCATGCGTCTGATGAGCGGCGAGATTAAAGGTGACCAGGACATGATCCTGCTGTTGTCGAAAAAGAATGCCGAAGAGCGTCTGGCGGCATTCGTCTACAACCTGTCGCGCCGCTTTGCGGAGCGGGGTTTCTCACCGCGCGAGTTCCGCCTGACCATGACCCGCGGCGATATCGGCAACTACCTCGGCCTGACGGTTGAAACCATCAGTCGCCTGCTGGGCCGTTTCCAAAAAAGCGAAATTCTCAGCGTTAAAGGCAAATACATCACCATCGAAAACGTCGATGCCCTGTCTGTGCTGGCCGGTACGCCACGCATTAACGTCACCGTAAACGCCTGATCCCTATGCTGGGTTAATCATTCGACAGAATTATTGACCCAGCACACCTCTGCCGCTGTTCTGTTTTTCAATGTTGGGTTACTCTGTAAATTGACAGACTGTTGATTTTCAGCTGTAAGGAGGCCCTATGGCGAAGTATCAGAATCTTCTGGTGGCTATTGACCCCAATCAGGACGACCAGCCGGCGCTGCGCCGGGCGGTATACTTGATAAAACGCAATGGCGGGCGCATTAAGGCCTTCCTGCCTATTTATGACTTCTCTTACGAGATGACGACCCTGCTCTCGCCAGACGAAAGAACGGCAATGCGGCAAGGCGTTATCAGTCAACGCGCTGCTTGGATCACCGAGCAATGTCGTTTTTATCTCGACGAAGGCGTGCCCATTGAAATCAAAGTGGTCTGGCATAACCGCCCTTATGAGGCGATTATTCAGGAAGTGATCGCCGGTAAGCACGATCTGCTGCTGAAAATGGCGCACCAACACGACCGTCTTGAATCCGTCATTTTCACCCCAACCGATTGGCATCTGTTACGCAAATGCCCGTGCCCGGTGTGGATGGTCAAAGATCAGCCCTGGCCTGAAGGCAGTAAAGCGGTGGTTGCGGTTAACCTGGCCAGTGAAGAACCCTATCACGATCCCTTGAACATCAAACTGGTGCAGGAGACCGTTGAGTTGGCGCATAACGTCAACCAAACGGAAGTGCATCTGGTCGGCGCTTACCCCGTCACCCCCATCAATATCGCCATCGAGCTGCCTGATTTTGACCCCAGCGTTTACAACGATGCCATCCGCGGACAGCATCTGATTGCCATGAAGGCGTTAAGACAGAAATTCGGCATTAACGAAGAATTCACCCACGTCGAAAAAGGCCTGCCGGAAGAGGTAATCCCCGACCTGGCTGAGCACCTGCAGGCGGGCGTCGTGGTATTGGGTACCTTGGGCCGTACCGGCATCTCGGCGGCGTTTATCGGCAATACCGCCGAACATGTGATCGACCATCTGAAATGTGACCTGCTGGTGATCAAGCCAGAAAACTTCAACTGTCCGATCGAAGTTGACGAAGATGATGAGCACGACGACGAAGACTGATGTTTGACGCATAAAAAAACGGGCCCAAGGGCCCGTTTTTTTATGCCTGCACGTTACGCCTGTAGCGCACGCAGAATCGCTTCCACACTCTCTTTGGCGTCACCAAACAGCATCTGGGTGTTCTCCTTGAAGAACAGCGGGTTCTGGACGCCGGCGTAACCGGTGTTCATCGAACGCTTGAAGGCAATCACATTCTGCGCCTTCCACACTTCCAGTACCGGCATGCCGGCGATCGGGCTACGCGGATCTTCCAGCGCGGCAGGGTTCACCGTATCGTTCGCGCCAATCACCAGCACGGTGTCGGTATCAGGGAAATCTTCGTTGATTTCATCCATTTCCAACACCACGTCGTAAGGCACCTTGGCTTCAGCCAGCAATACGTTCATGTGACCAGGCAAGCGCCCGGCAACCGGGTGAATACCGAAACGTACTTTGATGCCACGCGCACGCAGTTTCTCGGTGATTTCCGCCACCGGATACTGCGCCTGAGCGACCGCCATGCCATAGCCTGGGGTGATGATCACCGAAGTGGAGTTTTTCAACTGCTCGGCAACTTCTTCCGCGGTCGTTTCGCGATACTCACCCATTTCTTCCGCATTACCGGTCGAAGAACCGTCGGTACCGAAGCCGCCGGCGATTACGCTGATAAACGACCGGTTCATCGCCTTACACATAATGTAAGACAGGATGGCACCCGAAGAGCCTACCAGTGCTCCGGTCACGATCAGCAGATCGTTGCTCAGCATGAAGCCCGCCGCTGCCGCTGCCCAGCCCGAATAGGAGTTGAGCATCGACACCACCACCGGCATATCTGCCCCGCCGATGGAAGCCACCAGATGCCAGCCAAACGCCAACGCGATAGCGGTCATCAGCACCAATGCCACTGCCTGCCAGCCCACGCTGTCGGCACGAACAAACACCACCAGCAGCAGGAAGGAGACGACCAGGGCCGCCAGATTCATTTTGTGGCGATTTGGCAGCGCCAAAGGTTTGGACGAGATGATACCGCGCAGTTTACCAAAGGCGACAATCGAACCTGTAAAGGTCACCGCACCGATAAAGATACCGAGGAACACTTCGGTCAGATGGATGTTTTCCATCACCGGCTCCATCGGCGCACCGTGATCCAGATAGCTGTTTAAGCCCACCAGTACCGCCGCCAGGCCGACAAAGCTGTGCAGTACCGCCACCAGCTCTGGCATTTCGGTCATTTCGACCTTCTTCGCCAGATAGACCCCAATAGAACCGCCGATAATCATCGCGATGATGATCCAGCCCACGTTGCCGGAATCCGGCCCGAGAATGGTGGCGATCAGCGCAATCGCCATCCCTGCGATACCAAATAGATTGCCCCGCTTGGACGTTTCATGGCGCGATAAACCCGCCAGGCTGCAGATAAACAAAATAGCGGCAACAATGTATGCAGCTGTAACTAATCCTCCAGACATGTGCTACCCCTTAGTTCTTGCGGAACATCTTCAGCATGCGCTGAGTGACGGTGAATCCACCAAAAATGTTGATGCTGGCGATCAGCACGGCGATGAAGGAGAGGAAACTCACCCAACCGCCGTGGCCAATCTGCAATAACGCACCGACCACGATAATCCCTGAGATCGCATTGGTGACCGACATCAACGGGGTATGCAATGCATGGCTGACGTTCCACACCACGTAGTAACCCACCACGCAGGCCAGCGCAAACACAGTAAAGTGAGACAGGAACTCTTTCGGCGCGGCGTCGGCCAACCAACCAAACAGAATAATCGCCAACGCCATCAGGCCATATTTCAGCCAAGGTGATACCGGTTTTGCCTCCGGCTTGGCGACCGGGGTCGCCGCCTGCGCCTGTTTCGGCTGGGCAGAAACCTGGATTGGCGGTGCCGGCCAAGTGACTTCGCCACTGCGCACCACGGTCACGCCGCGGATCACGGTGTCTTCGAAGTCGACGTCAATTTCGCCATTTTTCTCTTTCGACAGCAGCTTCAGCAGGTTAACCAGGTTGGTACCGTAAAGCTGCGAGGATTGGGTCGGCAAACGGCTTGGCAGATCGGTATAGCCAATGATTTTCACGCCGTTATCGGTAACGGTCACGCGGTCGGCCACGGTTAGCTCGCAGTTACCCCCGTTTTGTGCGGCCAGATCGACGATCACGCTGCCCGGTTTCATCGAAGCCACCATTTCTTTGGTAATCAGCTTCGGTGCCGGTTTGCCCGGGATCAGCGCCGTGGTGACGATAATGTCAACCTCCGCCGCCTGAGCAGCGAACAGCGCCATCTCTGCTTTGATAAAGGCTTCGGACATCACTTTGGCGTAGCCGTCACCGCTGCCCGCTTCTTCCTCGAAATCCAACTCGAGGAATTCCGCGCCCATGCTCTGCACCTGCTCTTTGACTTCAGGGCGCGTGTCGAACGCGCGAACAATGGCTCCCAGGCTGCCGGCAGCACCGATGGCTGCCAAACCCGCGACGCCGGCACCGATGATCATCACCTTGGCCGGTGGAACCTTGCCCGCAGCGGTGATCTGACCGGTAAAGAAGCGGCCAAACTCATGCGCGGCTTCAACAATCGCCCGGTAGCCGGCGATATTCGCCATAGAACTCAGCGCGTCCATAGACTGTGCGCGTGAGATGCGCGGCACCGAGTCCATCGCCATCGCGGTGACGTTGCGTTCGGCCAGCTTCGCAATCAGTTCAGGGTTTTGCGCCGGCCAGATAAAGCTGACCAGAGTGCTGCCCTCACGCATTAACGCGATCTCGTCCTCAAGCGGCGCGTTAACTTTCAAAATCAGATCCGACTGCCAGACATCGGCAGTGTCGGCGATCTCAGCCCCAGCGGCTTGATACGCGCCATCGTCAAAACTTGCCAGTTTACCCGCCCCGCTTTCAATCGCGACGGTAAAGCCCAGCTTCAGCAGTTGTTCCACCGTTTTCGGCGTTGCTGCGACCCGGGCTTCATTGGCCAACCGTTCTCTTGGTACACCAATACGCATAATGTTCCCTTCTCACCTGTCTTTGATGATGTTTATTATCGTCCTGCCCATAGCGATGGCGCCGGCTGACAGGCCTTTGCTTACGCTTGTCGGCATCGAATTAAGGCACCATCTATAACCTACTGAAAATATGATCGATGATCCATAATTGCTTACGCATTCAGGTCTGTTTTTACATAAAAACCCAGCTAACGACATGACAAATCGCAATTTAAAGTTAAAAAGCCCGTTGGAATGGCGCTTTAGCGGCCAGATTGCGATAGCACCCGGTGCGCGGATATCTGGCGCGACGCGGCTGGCACGCATAAAAGTTATAAAATTGTGAATAATTAACACTTATGACATCAAAGGCTTTATTATTGAAACTTATGGTGATGCTGCTCAGAATGACGGACATCATTCTTCCGGGAATTTGTCTCATGAGATGACATAAAATGCTGAGACACTGCTCGAGATTACATGTAATAATCGGCGGCTGAATTACACCTAAACAGTTCAGCACGTTATAAACGTTAATGCGCTAGGCGAAAGGATTTTTTATGAAGCTGAAGAACACGATCATCGCGTCAGCCTTGTTATCACTCACTGCGCTGTCCGCTCATGCGGCGCAAGAGTTAACTCCTGAAAAAGCAGCGGCGCTGAAGCCGTTTGATCGCATCACGATTACCGGCCGCTTTAATGCCATCAATGAAGCTGCTGATGCCATTTCCCGCCGTGCAGACAAGCTGGGTGCAGACGCTTTCTACATCCAGGACAGCAACAACAGCAACAACGGCGGCAACTGGCGTGTCACCGCCGATCTTTACCACAAAGATGCGCCGGAAGTGAGCAAAGAACCGAAATACCGCGTGATTAACGGCGTTACCGAGCTGCCGAAAGAACAAGCCTTCCTGCTGGAGCCTTACGATACCGTAAGCGTCAGCGGTTTCTACCGCAGCCAGCCGGACATCAACGATGCCATCACCAAAGAAGCGAAAAAGAAAGGCGCAGCCTCCTTCTTTATCGTACGTCAGGTTGATGCCAACCAGGGCGGCAACCAGTTCATTACCGCCTACATCTATAAAGCCGATGCACCTAAACGTACCGTTCAGAACCCGGATGCCATCCCGGCCGACTCTGAAGCCGGTAAGGCCGCTCTGGCTGCCGGTGGCGCTGCTGCTGCCAATGTGGAAATCCCTGGCGTAGCCTCTTCAGGCTCACCAAGCCGTGACGTAGGCCGTTTCTTCGAAACCCAGTCTTCAACCGGTAAGCGTTATACTGTCACGTTGCCTAACGGCACCAAGATTCAAGAAGTAAACAACGTGACCGCCGCGCAGATGGTGCCGTTTGACTCAGTGACCTTTACCGGCCACTTCAACAGCATGACCGACGTTTCTACCGAAGTGGCGAAACGCGCGGCTGAGAAAGGCGCCAAGTACTATCACGTAACCCGTCAGTGGCAGAACAAGAGCGGCGGCAACCTGACCGTCAGCGCTGACCTGTTCAAATAAGTTTCACTTTGCGGTTTACCATCGGGCAGCCATTGAGCTGCCCGTTTTTTTTGCCCCGCCTGTCGCCCGCCAGTTGAATAATTTTTTGCAAAAATCGCATATTCAATCATTGCATCCGCAGAGATCCATCCGTAGAATTTGCGCGAATTTTTAGGGCTATTGTCTATTTGTTCAGTAATTACCATTACGTTGTTACTGCCGAGCAGTTCCCTCCCAGTTGTTTATTCTGTGTTCAGGATCCGTCATTGGAAAAGAAACTAGGTCTTACCGCGTTAACCGCATTGGTGCTCAGCTCAATGCTGGGCGCTGGGGTTTTCAGCCTGCCGCAAAACATGGCGCAAGTCGCCAGTCCGGCCGCCTTGCTATTGGGTTGGGCGATTACCGGTGTCGGCATCCTGTTTCTGGCTTTTGCCATGCTGTTGCTCACACGCCTGAGGCCCGATCTGGACGGCGGTATTTTCACCTACGCGAAAGAAGGCTTCGGCGAACTGGTGGGTTTCTGCTCCGCCTGGGGGTATTGGCTGTGCGCCGTTATCGCCAATGTTTCTTACCTGGTGATCGTGTTTGCCGCGCTAAGTTTGTTCACCGATCGCGGCGGCGATGTCATTTTAGGTGACGGCAATACCTGGCAGGCGCTGCTGGCTGAGTCGCTGCTGCTGTGGATTGTGCATGCGCTGGTACTGCGCGGCGTGCAAACCGCGGCCAGCATTAATTTGGTCGCCACCCTGGCCAAACTGTTGCCGCTAGGGATGTTTGCCGTCTTGGCGGCGGTTGCCTTCAAAATGGACGTATTCACGCTGGATTTCCACGGCGTCGCGCTTGGCAAACCGGTGTGGGAACAGGTTAAAAATACCATGCTGATCACCCTGTGGGTGTTTATCGGTGTGGAAGGCGCAGTGGTGGTTTCGGCCCGTGCACGCCATAAAAAAGATGTGGGCCGCGCCACTATGCTGGCCGTGGTTTCCGCACTGGCGGTTTATCTACTGGTAACGCTGCTCTCATTGGGCGTGGTACCGCGCAGCGAATTGGCGGAGATGCGCAATCCGTCGATGGCAGTGTTGATGGTCGATCTTATTGGGCCATGGGGTGATGTGATTATCGCCGCCGGACTGATCGTCTCGGTCTGCGGCGCTTACCTGAGCTGGACGATCATGGCTGCCGAAGTGCCGCTGCTGGCGGCGCAACACGGCGCTTTTCCCAAAATATTCAGCAAGCAAAACAAGAACCACGCGCCTTCGGCTTCGCTGTGGCTGACCAACCTGGCGGTACAGTTCGCTCTGGTGCTGATCTGGCTGACCGGCAGCAACTACAACTCGTTGCTGACTATCGCTTCGGAAATGATCCTGGTGCCCTATTTCCTGGTCGGCGCCTTCCTGTTTAAGGTGGCGATCCGTCGTCAGGACAAACGGCTGATGTTTGCCGCGACGGGCGCTTGCCTGTATGGCATTTGGCTGCTCTATGCGTCAGGCTTGATGCATCTGCTGATGTCGGTGCTGCTGTATGCGCCCGGGCTGTTGGTGTTTATCTATGCAAGGCGCGGACATGGTGATGTCAAATTGCTGAATCAGCTGGAGAAAGGCAGTATTTTTCTGTTGCTGGTGGCCACGGTACCGGCCGGCTGGTTTATGTTGCAGTAGTGAAAAACGGCCGGGTGGAAACACCCGGTCAGTTAGATTGGGACAGGCCCAGGCTGATGCTCATGCGTTCACCCACCTGAGAGATAATCACTCCCTCAACGCACTCTTGTTGGATGGCTGCCAACTGCTGCTTATCGAGCGCATACGGTAGTTTAATGTCGAACACTGCCAGCCCCTGCTGCTGCGCCAGATCGATCAGACGCACAATGTTGGTTTCGTCGCTGACCTGGGTGGAAACCACCTGCAGCGCCAGCGCCTTCAACTGCTCTTTCCGCGTTTGTGATGCGGAAGCCTGCGATTTCAATACCATGCCAAAAAACGGCATCACACCATAGATTGCATCTACAAAGCGCCAGTGCTTCTTGCACGATGCGGACAGAAAATCCATGTAATCAAAACAGATTTTCTCACTGCGGGCGACGGGTGCAAGGTGACTACTGTTCATCCCTTCCTCTCATTGCCAGTGTATTACATCCTGAAATGGATAATCGATGCGAAGCTTTAACGAATTTCCGCCGTATAATGGCATAATTCCCCTATTGTTTGCCAGTCTGTCCAGGAGCTTTAATCAATGGAACTTCACAACTCTGCGCCGGTCCTGATCACCGGCGGCGCACGTCGGATTGGGCTGGCCCTGGCCAGGTCATTCTTACAGCGCGATATCCCGGTGATCATTGCCTATCGCAGCACTTATCCGGCGCTGAGCGAGCTGAAAAGACTGGGCGCTACCTGTATTCAAGGGGATTTTTCCACCCATGAGGGCATTTACAGTTTTGCCGAACAGGTGCGCCAAACAGCCCCAAAACTGCGCGCGGTGATCCACAACGCCAGCGCCTGGCAAGCCGAATCCCCAGAGGTGCCGCCAGAGCAGGTGATGGCGGCGATGCTGCAAATTCACGTTTATACCCCCTACTTGCTGAATCAGCTGCTGGAACCCTGCCTGCTGGGCCAGGGTCAAGCCGGGGCTGATATCATTCACCTGACAGATTATGTGGTGGAAAAAGGCAGCGACAAACACATTGCCTATGCCGCCAGTAAAGCCGCCCTGGACAATATGACCCGCTCGTTTGCCCGCAAGCTGGCACCGGAGGTCAAGGTCAACGCCATCGCGCCTGCGCTGATTATCTTTAACCCGGGCGACGACGAGCATTATCGTCAGCAGGCGTTGGCAAAATCGCTGATGAAAATCGCCCCCGGCGAAAGTGAAGTGGTTAACCTGGTGAACTACTTGCTGGACAGTCGTTACGTCACCGGCCGAACCCATGGCGTGGATGGCGGAAGACCCCTGCGTTAGCGCATGATCTGCATGGCTTATCGCGGTGCCCCGCGCTATGCTGAATTTCGTTATTCTGATAAAACCGCTGAATATGCATAAAATTGTTTTTGTTGAAGACGATCCGGAAGTCGGCAAACTGATTGCCGCCTATCTGGGCAAGCACGATATTGAGGTTCTGATCGAGCCGCGTGGCGACAGCGCACAGGCTCGCATCGAGCTGGAGAAACCTGATCTGGTGCTGCTCGACATTATGTTGCCCGGTAAGGACGGTATGACTTTATGCCGCGATTTGCGTCCGACCTTCGCAGGCCCGATCGTGCTGCTGACCTCGCTGGACAGCGACATGAACCATATCCTTTCGCTGGAAATGGGTGCCAACGATTACATCCTGAAAACCACGCCCCCGGCGGTGTTGTTGGCGCGGCTACGCCTGCATCTGCGTCAGCATGGCCATCAGCCAAAGGAAGAATCGACCCAACCAATCACCCAGCACAACGCCTTGCACTTTGGCTTGTTGTGCATCGACCCGGTCAACCGCCAGGTCACGCTGGGCGAAGAGATCATCACCCTTTCCACCTCGGATTTCGATCTGCTGTGGGAGCTGGCCACTCATGCCGGTCAAATCATGGATCGTGAAGCCCTACTGCAAAACCTGCGCGGCGTGAGCTATGACGGCCTTGACCGCAGTATCGACGTCGCGATTTCCCGCCTGCGTCGCAAGTTGTACGACAACGCACTGGAGCCTTTTCGCGTCAAAACCGTGCGCAATAAAGGTTACCTGTTCGCCCCGAACGCCTGGGAGTTCGTGCAGCAATGAGAAAGCTCTTTGTGCAGTTTTTCCTGCTGCTTTTCGTTTGCTTCCTGGTGATGGCGATGCTGGTTGGCCTGGTGTACAAAGTCACCGCTGAACGCGCCGGCCGCCAGTCGATGGACGACCTGATGAAAAGTTCGCTGTACCTGATGCGCAGCGAACTGCGGGAAATCCCGCTGAAAGACTGGAACAAGACCATCGCCACGCTGGATTTGAACCTGTCGTTCAAGCTGCACATTGAACCGCTGGGTAAACAGGATCTGAGTGAAGACCTGAAGAAACGCCTGCGCCTTGGCGAAATTATCGCGCTCGACGATCAATACACCTTTATGCAGCGCATTCCCCGTAGCCACTATGTGTTGGTGGTGGGTCCGATCCCTTATCTGTTCTATCTGCATCAAATGCGGCTGCTGGATTTGGCGCTGCTGGTGTTTATCGGCATGTCGCTGGCGCTGCCGGTGTTTCTGTGGATGCGCCCGCACTGGCAGGATTTGCTGAAGTTGGAAAATGCGGCACAGCGCCTGGGTGCCGGGCACCTGGATGAACGTACCCATTTCGATCCTACCTCCAGTCTGAACCGGCTTGGGGTGGCCTTTAACCAGATGGCGGATAACGTCAATACGCTGATCGCCAGCAAGAAGCAGCTCATCGACGGCATCGCCCACGAGCTGCGTACGCCACTGGTACGGCTGCGTTATCGGCTGGCGATGAGCGATAATCTGTCCGATAGCGAGCAACAGGCATTGAATCGCGATATCGGCCAGTTGGAGTCACTTATCGATGAACTGCTTACCTACGCGCGGTTGGATCGTCCCCAGGTGGCGCTCAATATAGAGCCGCTCGACTTGCCCAAATGGTTGGAAGACAAGGCGGATGACCTGCGGCTGATCCACCCGGAACGAGAAATTCAACTGGATATCCCCCACGTCGGCGATTTTGGCGGCGTTGATTTGCGTCTGATGGAGCGGGTGCTGGATAACCTGGTAAACAACGCATTGCGTTACTCCGAACAGCGCCTGCGAATCGGCCTGTGGTTTGACGGCGACAATGCCTGCTTACAGGTAGAAGACGATGGCCCCGGCATTCCGCCGGAAGAGCGTGAACGGGTATTCGAACCCTTTGTCCGCCTCGATCCGAGCCGCGATCGTGCCACCGGCGGTTGCGGCCTTGGCCTGGCCATTGTGCATTCGATTGCCGTGGCCTATCAGGGCCAGGTTTATGTTGACGCCAGTTCGCTCGGCGGTGCCAGCTTCCGTTTCTGTTGGCCAATAAAGCCCACTTTCGATTTAAAAGCAGACCCGGTGTAACCCTGTTCACGCGCAGCATGACTACGCGAAAGAGTGATCCGGATTAAAATAATATGGAGCTAAACGATGACATCTGCACATACCCCATCCTCATACGACGAGCTGCGCGCCCTGTTCACCCGCCTGTCGCGCTTCGGCCACCTTTCCGCTATTGCCGGTTGGGACATGCAAACCATGATGCCACCGGGCGGCAGCAAAGCACGTTCGGAAGCGCTGGCTGAACTGAGCGTACTGCAACACCAAATTTTGACCGCAGAAAAAACCGGCCGCCTGTTTGAACGTGCACAGCAGGAAACCCTGGATGATATTGATCGCGCCAACCTGCTGGAAATGCGTCGCCAATATGACAATGCGGTGCTGGTGCCGGAGTCGCTGGTCGAAGCCAAGTCGCTGGCCGGCGCGCGTTGTGAACATGCCTGGCGCGCTCAGCGTCCAGCCAACGACTGGGAAGGTTTCGCGGAGAACCTGCGTGAAGTAGTCAAGCTTAGCCGACAGGAAGCGCAGATCCGGGCCGAAGCAGCAGGCACCAGCCGCTACGATGCGCTGCTGAATCTGTATGAACCGGGCATGCGCAGCAGCGATATCGACCGCATTTTTGGCGATCTGAAAACCTGGTTGCCTGACCTGCTGCAGAAAGTGGTGACCAAACAGGCTCAGGAACCTTGCCTGATCCCACAGGGGCCGTTCAATGTGGAGACCCAGCGTCAACTG
This sequence comes from Serratia sp. GW822-FHT06E05, assembly GCF_058799445.1. NCBI lineage: Bacteria > Pseudomonadati > Pseudomonadota > Gammaproteobacteria > Enterobacterales > Yersiniaceae > Serratia > Serratia sp. GW822-FHT06E05. Next base: position 150,237 of record NZ_JBXALM010000001.1, on the reverse strand, counting down.
AGTTTGAGCGTAATGAAACTGCTCGGTTTTAACTTTGATGGCGGCCGCGTGGACGTCAGTGCCCACCCATTCTGCGGTGGCGTACCTGAAGACGTGCGCATCACCACTCGCTATAACGATAAAGAATTCCTGACGGCACTGCTCGGTATCGTGCATGAAACCGGCCATGCCCGCTACGAGCAAAACCTGCCGCGTGACTGGCTGGGCCAACCTGTAGCTCAGGCGCGCTCAACGGCCATCCACGAATCGCAAAGCCTGCTGTTTGAAATGCAGTTGGCGCGCGGCAGCGACTTCCTGAAGATCCTGCGCCCGTTGGTGACCCAGCAATTTGGCGAGCAGCCGGCGCTGGAAGAAGCTAACTTTATCCGTCTGAATCAGCGTGTAAAACCCGGCCTGATCCGCGTAGATGCTGACGAGGTGAGCTACCCGGCGCACGTAATCTTGCGTTATGAGATCGAGAAAGCCCTGGTTGAAGGCGAGATCGAGGTGGAGGACATTCCGGCACTGTGGAATGAGAAAATGAAGGGTTACCTCGGCCTGGACACCGTCGGCAACTACCGTAATGGCTGCATGCAGGACATTCACTGGACTGACGGTGCCTTCGGTTACTTCCCGACTTACACTCTGGGCGCCATGTATGCCGCGCAGCTGTTCCACAGCGCACGTGAAGCAATGCCATCGTTGAGCAGCGACATTGCCGAAGGCAACCTGAATCCGCTGTTCCACTGGCTGAAGCAGAATATCTGGCGCCACGGCAGCCGTTTCCCTACCGATACGCTGATCGCTAACGCGACCGGCGAAGCGCTTAACCCGGCCTATTTCCGCAAGCATTTGGAAAACCGCTACCTGTAATCCTGTCCCCAGGCACAATGTCCCGTGCCTGGGCATTTTCCCCTGCTTTGCCAGCATGATTCCATAGCGCACTTCCCCCTCCTACGACACCTTGGCCGCAGAGAGTGCAGTCGGCAACCCTCCATATGTATGTTGTAACTAAAATGGCAAAATTCAGTGCCTATTGGGCATCCGCTCTAACCACGGTTGTCGCTCGCCGGCGCTTTCATCTCCCTTTTCTGTGGGTTCGTACATTAGGTTACACGCCGAAACCAATCACTCACGGAAAGCATTCTGGCGTTTGCCTACTATCTTTACACCGGCCCCGCAGTGGGCTCGATACATGATGAGTCATTTGAGGAATCTACAATGAAAAAAGTATTAGCTCTGGTTGTTGCCGCTGCAATGGGTCTGTCTTCTGTTGCCTTCGCTGCTGACGCTGCCACCACCACGGCAACCCCTGCTGCGACAGCGACTACCACCACCGCAGCTCCGGCTAAAACCACTCACGTGAAGAAACATCACGCGAAGAAAGCGCCAGTACAAAAAGCGCAGGCGGCTAAAAAGCACCACAAAGCTACTGCCAAAAAAGCGCCGGCTCAGAAAGCCCAGGCCGCCAAGAAACACCACAAAAAAGCCAGCCACAAAAAAGCCACCAGCACGCCAGCGGCATAATCGCAATCTGAAGTGAGGCTCCCCTCACCAGTCCAGACTTGAGTTGTCCAACACCCGGTTCGCCGGGTGTTTTTTCATCGGGGGTTCTCATCATGCTGCGTCGCTACCTATTTGAAATCATTTTGGCCAGCCTGATCCTTTGCGGGCTCATTGCCGCCTTTTTTTATCTGTAGCCGCTCAGCCCCTCGGGATAAGAAATTATTGAAAAATCAATCACTGCCCATCCACACTGCGACTAAATCAGTCTATAGTTACCACTCAGTGTGTTTATGGATGACCCGTCATTTCCAGGCAATAAACCTATGCGCATAACCGTTTTGCTGTTGCTGTGCTCATTCCCGCTCGCACTTTCCCTCTCAGCAAGGGCCGACAGCCCTTCCGATGCATCGATCGCTGAGCAAACACGCCTGTTTTTTGGCAAAGATGAACGCATCAAGGTCACCGAAACCGACGGCTGGCCGTGGCAGGCGATTGGCCAGGTAGAAACCGCCAGCGGTAATTTGTGCACCGCCACGCTGATCTCTCCTCATCTGGCACTCACCGCCGGTCACTGCGTGCTGGCACCGCCGGGCCAATTGGACAAGGCGATCGCACTGCGCTTTGTGGCCGGCAACAAGAGTTGGCAATACCAGACCGACAATATCGAGACGCTGGTTGACCGCAAGCTGGGCAAAAAGCTCAAGGCCGACGGCGACGGCTGGATCGTACCGCCAGCAGCCGCGGCGTATGACTTTGCCCTGATCCGCCTGAAGGATAAAAAGCCGCTGCCGATTAAGCCGTTGCCGCTGTGGCAAGGCGACAGCAAGGCTCTGGCTCAGGCGCTGAAACAGGCCAAACGGCTGATTACCCAGGCCGGGTATCCGGGAGATCACCTCGACGATCTCTACAGTCACCAAAACTGTAAAGTGACGGGTTGGGCGCAACAAGGCGTACTGTCGCATCAATGCGATACCCTGCCCGGCGACAGCGGCTCGCCGTTATTGCTGAAAACCGCCGCTGGCTGGAAGCTCATCGCCATTCAAAGCTCCGCACCGGCAGCCAAAGATCGCTACCGTGCCGATAACCGCGCACTGGCGGTGACCGGTATCCGCGATGCGCTGGACGCACTGGCCGCGGGGAAATAAGCGTTATAAGCCGGCGTGGGCTTCTGAGCCGGTTTCCCTTGAGACGTTTCCCGCCATAAAGCCCTTGGGCGTGGTGCCGGTGAACTGCCGGAAGAACGCGATAAAAGCGCTGTCGCTGGAAAAGCCCAAATGCTGTGCCACGGTGCTGACCCTGGGCATTTCCGCCAGCAGTTCAATCGCCCGCATCAACCGCCATTGTTGGCTCCACTGCTGATAGCTCAACCCGCTCTCGCGCTGAAAAATGCGCGTCAGCGTTTTGGCATGCAAATTCAATTCCTGTGCCAGTACGCTCAACCCCGGCAGTTCATCCCGCTTGTCGAGGTTCTCCAGCCAGCGAGCCAAACGAGCATCCCTGGGCAGTATCAGTCCGGTGCTCTCTAGCCGTGCCGCATTCAGTTCGTTGATCAGCACCGGCACCAGATCACGCGCCGCACGGCATTCGATCGCCTGATTAAACGGCCAATAAGCGATACGTTCAATCACCGCTGCCAGCAAGGGATTGAACGCCAATACCGCGCACTCTTGCAGCCTGGCAGGCGCCAATTCAGGCTCCAGATAGATTGAGCGATAGGCCACCTGGCCGTGCAGCTGTACCCGATGCCGGATCCCACCGGGGATCCACAAACAGCGCGTTGGCGGTAAAATCAGCCAACGATCGCTGAGCGTCACCGTCATGCATCCACGGGACGAATAGAGCAACTGAGCACGCCGATGGCAGTGCTCTTTAGAGTCATGATTGGCTAGCTCGGCGGCAATCCCCAACACCGGTGCAGGCCAGCTATCCGGGTCGAAGGCATCCCGTTGGGCAATCAAGGCCATTAATTGTCCTTTTTTCGTTATTTTTTGTCCTGATGATTGTAATTGAACATTTTGGCTTTCCCTATACTGGCGCAATTATTCATTGTTAAAGGTCAACCCCCATGTCGCGCCTTCCTCTGCCATTGATGGTCGCCAGCATAATGGCACCACAGGTGCTCGAAACCCTTTATAGCCCGGCGCTCACCGCGATCCGCGCCGATTTCAACGTCAGTGCCGCCCAGGCCAGCCAGACGCTATCGATCTATTTCTTCGCTTTTGCCTTCGGCGTCGCTTTCTGGGGGGTAATGTGCGATAGGTTTGGCCGCAGAGTGACCATGTTAGCAGGACTGACACTCTATCTGGGCGGCGCGGTGGTGGCGTTGCTGAGCTCGCATTTCACGCTGTTGTTGACCGCTCGCGCCACCATCGCCTTCGGTGCTGCGGTCGGCTCTATCGTCACGCAAACCATGCTGCGTGACGTGTATCAGGGGCACGCTCTGGGGAAAGTCTTCGCCACCCTCGGCATTGCCCTGTCGATCAGCCCGGTTCTGGGTATGTTGGCGGGGGGAATTTTGGTCAGTTGGGGCGGCAGTATGGCGATATTCATTGCCCAGGGGATGCTGGCATGGGCCCTGCTGGTTTGGTGCTGGTACGCTCTGCCGGAAACGCAGCCACCGGGCGGCGCATTACAAGCCTCTGCGGCAAGCAGTGGCTGGATTATCCTGCGCGACCGGCATATCTGGTGTAGTGCCTTATTGGTGGCAGGTTTTAATATTATGGTGTTCAGCTACTTCAGCCTGGCACCGTTCATGTTTGAACGACTGGGGCTGAGCAGCCGACAGTTTGGCTACTCTGGCATCGCCCTGGCGCTGGGCAGCCTGCTTGGCGCGTTAGTCAATCGCCATTTGTTGGCCAGGGATATCAGCGCAGAGCGTCAAATCCTGCTGGGTAGCCTGCTGGCGTGTGGCGCGGCGCTGGCATTAGGTTACTGGCAGCACAGCATAATGATGTTGCTGCCCTGCATGCTGATCAGCCTGGCCTTCGGCCTGGCGATCCCCAATGTATTGAGTCAGGCCCTGAATCGCTACCGGCAGCAACTGGGCACCGCCGGCGCGATTTTTGGCCTGCTTTACTACCTGCTGATTGGCGCCGGGCTGTCCCTGGCCGCCGTTGGGCAAAACCTGCCCGCAACGCTGCTGGTGTGCAGCCTGCTGTGTCTGGTCTGCACAGGCTGCCTGTTCGCGTTGCTCAGCCCGAAAGCTGCTCGATAGTCTGCAAGATACGCTTGTCAGAGATCGGGTAAGGCGTGCCAAGTTGTTGAGCGAACAGGCTGACGCGCAGTTCTTCGATCATCCAACGCACCTCTTTCACCTCTTCATCCTGCTGCCGCTTCGGCGGCAGTTTGTTCAGCCACTGTTGCCAGGCCTGTTGCACCTGTTCCACCCGCAGCATCTGCGCACGATCGCGATGCGGATCGGTCGCCAGCTTCTCCAGACGGCGCTCAATTGCCTGCAGATAGCGCAACGTATCCGACAGGCGCTTCCAGCCGTTGTTGGTCACAAAACCGCGATAAACCAGGCCGCCGAGCTGGTTTTTGATATCCGACAGCGCCAGCGCCAGGGAGATGTCCACCCGGCCTTTCAGCCGTTTATTGATGTTGAATACCGCAGTCAGGATCTGCTCGACCTGTTTGGCTACTCCTACCACCGTTTCATTCAGCTCGGCGCGCACTTTTTCCTGCAGGCGGGCAAAATCCTCTTCCTGCCAAACCGGCCCGCCGTGCTCGGCAATCAGCTTATCGATGCCGCACGAGATGCAGTCGTCAATCAAATCCAGCACCCTGCCATAAGGGTTAAAGTACAGCCCCAGCTTGGCTTTGTTAGGCAGTTTTTCATGCAGATACTTGATGGGCGATGGAATGTTCAGCAACAGCAGGCGGCGCGTTCCCTGCCACATCGCCTGTTGCTGTTCCTGCTCGCTGTCGAACAAACGGATCGCCACGCTGTCTTTTTCATCCACCAGCGCCGGATAGGCCTTCATCGAATAGCCACCGCGTTTCTCCTCATAAAACTCCGGCAGTTTGCCGAAGCTCCAGATATGCAGATTGCTTTGCTCCAGCCCATCGTCTGCCACCGCGGACAGGGTTTCCTGCACCTTGTCTTTCAGTTGCAGCTTCAGCGCGGTCAGATTTTTGCCTTCCAGCAGGGTTTTGTGTTTTTCCCCCACCACCCGGAAAGTCATTTTAAGGTGATCGGGCACCTGTTCCCACTGCCAGTCATCTCGTGACACCGTCACACCAGTCATACGACGCAGTTCGCGCTCCAGCGCATCCAACAGCGGTAATTCCAGCGCGGTGACCCGTCCCAGAAAAGCCTCGGCATAGTTCGGTGCCGGTACAAAGTTGCGACGAACCGGCTTGGGCAGCGACTTGATCAGGGCGATCACCAATTCACGGCGAATGCCTGGAATTTGCCACTCAAAACCCTGATCCTCAACCTGATTAAGGATCGGCAGAGGAATATGCACCGTCACGCCGTCGGCGTCGGTACCTGGCTCAAACTGATAGGTCAGGCGCAGCTTAAGGTTGCCCTGATGCCAGGTATTCGGATAGTCCAGCGCACTGACCTTATTGGCGCCGTCCTTGATCAGCATCTCTTTTTCAAAGCTGAGCAAATCCGCGTTCTGTTTTGCGGCGTTTTTCCACCAGTTGTCAAAATGACGCCCGGAGATCACCTCGCCAGGGATGCGCTGATCGTAGAAACTGAACAGGGTTTCATCATCAACCAAAATGTCACGACGGCGCGACTTATGCTCCAGTTCCTCCACTTCCGCACGCAGCTTCAGGTTGGCACTGAAGAATGCATGGCGCGTCTGCCAGTCGCCTTCCACCAGCGCATGGCGGATAAACAGTTCCCGACACAGCAGCGGATCTATGGTGCTGTAATTAACCTGTCGCGCAGCGACGATGGGCAACCCGAACAGCGTCACTTTTTCGGTGGCCATCACCGCACCCTGGGATTTCGACCAATGGGGTTCGCTGTAGCTGTGCTTCACCAGGTGCTGGGCTAACGGCTCAATCCACTCCGGTTCGATACGTGCGGCGATACGCCCCCACAGGCGGCTGGTCTCAACCAGTTCGGCCACCATGGTCCATTTCGGCGGTTTCTTGAACAGACCTGAACCTGGGAAGATAGAAAATCTTGCGTTGCGAGCGCCCGTGTACTCTTGCTTATCAGCATCTTTCTGGCCGATATGCGATAGCAAACCGGTCAATAACGCGGTGTGTACGCTGCGGTAATCGGAAGGTTCGCTGTTGACCGGCAGCCCCAGCTCTTTCACCACCTGACGCAGCTGGGTATAAATGTCCTGCCATTCACGCACCCGCAAATAGTTAAGGAAATCATTTCGGCACAGCCGGCGGAACTGACTGGAGGAGTGCTCTTTCTGCTGCTCTTTCAGCCAGTCCCACAGGTTGACGTAAGCCAGGAAATCCGAATCTTTGTCGGCAAAGCGTCGGTGTTTCTCGTCCGAGGCCTGCTGTTTGTCCATTGGCCGTTCGCGCGGATCCTGTATCGACAGCGCAGCGGTGATGATCATCACTTCACGCACGCTGCCGCTTTTCTGCGCCTCCAGTACCATGCGCGCTAAACGCGGGTCGATCGGCAACTGCGCTAATTGACGCCCCTGAGGCGTGAGCTGGTAGTGGCCATTGTCGGCCGTTTTAATTGCGCCCAGCTCTTCGAGCAGGCGTACGCCATCGAGAATATTGCGCTTGTCCGGCGCCTCAACGAACGGGAAAGCGGCGATATCCCCTAACCCAAGCGACGTCATCTGCAAGATAACCGACGCCAGGTTGGTGCGCAGGATCTCCGGATCGGTAAACTCCGGACGCGACAGGAAGTCCTGTTCCGAGTACAGACGAATGCAAATACCGTCGGAGACGCGCCCGCAGCGGCCCTTGCGCTGATTGGCGGAAGCCTGCGAAACCGGCTCGATCGGCAGGCGCTGCACCTTGGTGCGGAAACTGTAACGACTGATACGCGCGGTACCGGGATCAATCACGTACTTGATGCCGGGTACGGTCAGTGAGGTTTCCGCCACGTTGGTCGCCAGCACGATGCGTCGGCCGTGATGCGACTGGAATACCCGGTTCTGTTCGCTGTTCGACAAACGGGCATACAGCGGCAGGACCTCGGTATGCGGCAAATTAAGACGGTTCAGGGCGTCGGCGGTGTCGCGAATTTCGCGCTCGCCGCTCATGAAGATCAGAATATCCCCCGGCCCTTCGCGGCCCAGCTCATCTACCGCATCGAAAATCGCCTGCAGTTGATCGCGGTCGGTATCGTCGGCATCGTCCACTACCGGACGATAACGCACTTCGACCGGATAAGTACGACCAGAGACTTCGATAATCGGCGCGTTATTGAAATGGCGCGAAAAACGCTGCGGATCGATAGTCGCCGAAGTGATGATGACTTTGAGATCCGGGCGCTTTGGCAGCAGTTCACGCAGGTAACCCAGGATGAAATCAATGTTCAGGCTGCGTTCGTGCGCTTCATCGATAATCAACGTGTCGTACTGCATCAGCAGCCGGTCCTGCTGGATTTCCGCCAACAGGATCCCGTCGGTCATCAGCTTGACCAAGGTGTTTTCGCCGACCTGATCGTTAAAGCGCACCTTATAACCGACGCTGCCGCCCAACGGCGTTTCCAGCTCGTCGGCAATGCGGTTGGCTACGGTACGCGCCGCCAGGCGTCGAGGTTGGGTATGGCCGATCAGCCCTTTTACCCCGCGCCCCAGCTCCAGACAGATCTTCGGCAACTGGGTGGTTTTCCCCGAACCGGTTTCACCGGCAACAATCACCACCTGATGGTCGCGGATGGCCTGCAAAATATCCTGTTTTTTCTGACTGACCGGCAGGTTTTCCGGGTAGGTGACTTTCGGACAGGATGCGGCGCGCGATTGCACTTTTTGCAACGCTGTCGTTATGTCACTTTCCAGCTCGGCGGCGACGGCCAGCTGAGCATCGGGATTTTTGATTTTTCGTGCGCCCTGCAGCCGACGTTGCAGACGTTGTTGGTCACGGAGCATCAGCTCGCCCAGTTGGGCAGACAGTGCCGCGAGCGGAGATTTCACGTTCGGTATTCCTTGTTTCATCGCTGCTGAATCAAGCTTTAGCAGCGGTTTGGTAATGGGTTAGCGAGTTTTCAGCTTTAAGTGCGCAGAATAACATAAGCCCCTTTTTCCCCATAATCTCGCCGCTTATGTCCCGGCAGCTTATTCAATAAAATCGAACAAAGGTCTCGAAATATTGCGCTATCACTGCTGAAAAAATGTGAATAGAGTGTACTGCATGCAAAGGACGCGTTGTCCTGATGTCACTGTCATAACGTAAGGAATTACCGATGAGCAAAGTACTGGTTCTTAAATCAAGCATCCTGGCGGGCTACTCGCAGTCTAACCAACTGGCAGATTTCTTCGTTGAGCAGTGGGCAAAGGCTCATGGCAACGACACCATCACCGTGCGTGACCTGGCTGCACAGCCAATCCCGGTACTGGACGGTGAACTGGTTGGCGCCCTGCGTCCTTCCGACACGCCGCTGACCCCGCGTCAAACCGAAGCCCTGGCGTTGTCCGACGAGCTGATCGCCGAACTGCAAGCCAATGACACCATCGTTATGGCGGCCCCGATGTATAACTTCAACATTCCGACCCAGTTGAAGAACTATTTCGACCTGATTGCCCGTGCCGGCGTCACCTTCCGCTACACCGAAAACGGTCCGGAAGGCCTGGTGAAAGGTAAGCGTGCCATCATTCTGACCAGCCGCGGTGGCATTCACAAAGGCACCCCGACTGACCTGGTCGAACCTTACCTGCGTCTGTTCCTGGGCTTTATCGGTATCACCGACGTCGAGTTTGTGTTCGCTGAAGGTATCGCCTACGGGCCGGATGTTGCCACCAAAGCGCAGGCCGATGCCAAAGCCACGCTGGCACAGGTTGTTGCCGCCTGATGCCCGTTGCAGGGGTGTGATGCCCCTGCAAAGCTTCAACAGAACAAGCCAAATCCGGTCAACCCCGCTCTACCCTCATAAAAATCCAATGTTATATCGCTATTGCGCGCCTCAGGGCGCGCTTTTTTTTATTTCTTCAACCATTGGCCGTTTATGCCGCGTACGTATTCCCCCGCGGGGGCACGGGCGACCAGTTTTTGCCCGGCCATGCGTGCCACATCGTCGATGGCGATATGATTGCTGTCCGCTACCTGTTGGTATTTCTCGGTGCGACCGGCATTGATATTTTTCACCAGCGACAGCGTTTCCGCGTCCTGCTTCACCGGCGCAATATAGCCGTTGAGCGTTTCACCGACGCGCCCCTGTTGCTTGGCCTCATCCAGCGTCAATGCCATTGCCATGCTGCTGAACAGCCAGGCGGCGCCAATCAAGCCTAAATAACGTTTTTTCATGTTGGCTCCTAGAACAAACCGCTTTTGTCTTTCAGCAGATTCTCGACGTCTTTATCCACTTTGATGTGAATTTCATGTTCAATCTTGACGTTCATATTGATGGTGATCGGATCTTTAGGCGTGGCGACCTCGATGCGTGGCACGCAGCCGCTCAGCATTGAGGTGCCGAGCACGGCGGCCAGTAATGGCCCGCTGATGATTTTCATGGTTGTTCCCCAGGTTTGGTGAGGGCCTGTTCCAGCCACTCCTGTAAATTGTCGCCAAAGCGCAGGCTGCGCCAAAGCTGAAACACGTTTTCCTGATGGCTATAGTTCAGGATAACCTCTCTTTTAGCGCTTTTTTGCGGGTTAACCCCGTCAATTCGCGCCTTCAGCGTCAGTTCACCGAGGTTGTCGAGATCGACTCTGGCCTTGGAGCGGTTAATCTCCATATAGCGCAGCCAATCTATCGCGGCGCCGGTCGCCATATTATTACTGCCGATGGCATCGGCCATGTCCTTGTCCAGGCGCAGCGTCAACATGCCGGCGTTGGCAATCCAACCGTTGCGCACCAGCCATTTAGGATGATTCAGGAACAGCGGCAATTCACCGTCTACCCGTCCTGACATGGCAAACTGTTTTGGCTTCAACGCGGTAAACAAGGCACTGAGATCCACCTTATCCAGCTTCAATACGGCGGCGTCATGCTGCGGCATGCGCAGCGCAGACAGGCTGATGTGGCCGTTCAACGCGTCCATACCGACGTTGCTCAGCGTCAGCGGTGCCTGCTCGCTGTAAGGATAAGCGCCCTGAAGATCGGCGGTAATATTCTGCATTTCGAACAGGTTGCGGAAAGACTTGATGCGCAGCATCATCGGTTGCTTGGCGCCGAGCTGCCAAATGTGATTTTTCAGGCGGTAGGACATGACGAAATCCAGCCCGCTCATCTCACCGTCTTTCAGCCACATGCCGCCCTGCTTCACCACCCAATGGCCACCGGCCTCAAAACCCTGCACCCGTGCGGCAGAGAAGGCCGATTGCGCATAGAATTCACCGTCGCGCAGTTTGATATTGAGATCCGGCGAGATGAGCGGTTGGAACACCTTCAGCGACTGCTTCGGCCACCAGCCCTCTCCGCGTAAACGCTCACCGTCCCAACGGCCACGTAGTGCTATAGGGCCAATCTGTTCCGCCTGCAGTTTGCCCTGCAGCTGGAAATTATCCGGCGTTGTGCCCTTCATCTGAAGCGCCAACACCGGTGCCGGCAGGTAACCGCCGTTAGTAAAGCTGACCTTGCCCGAAACCAGTTGCAGTTCGCCATTAAACGCCGGGGCTTTCTCGTCCCGCTGCCAACGCAGCGGCTGGCTGAGGCTAAGGCGCGGCGCATCCACCGTTACCATGCTGTACTTCAAACGATCAAAACCAGTGGAAAGCCGATCGAGGATCAGCGTGCTGTCCTGCCAACTGCCGCTGCCGGCAACGTCCCAGGCAGCCTGCAACGGCGGTAATTGTCCGTTGCCCCAGTAGCGCCATTGCCAGTTGCCGTGGTCCGGCCAAAAATCTTGCGCCTTGCCGTCCAGATGCAGTTTAAAACGCCCCCAGTAGCTGTCGCTGGCGTTAATAATGGCCTGCAACCGACCGGTGATGCCGGCAGCAGTCACTTTCACCCCGGCCAACGGCAAACGCGCCTCTTCCAATTTCATTTCCGGTGTGGCGTTGCCCCACAGTCGCAGCAGTGAACCGGACTGCAAGACCAGCGTCGGGTTGAGGATGGTGCCGCTGACAATACCGGGGATCGAGGCAGTCATTGAAAAGTCGGACAGATTCGCCTGGCCGGTCAGTTGGAAACGCAGATCGCTGTCGGTCAGGCCGACTTTACCCGGCCCCAGCGTCAATACCGCGTTGCCTTTGCCGTTATGGCCGTCGGTGATGACATTCAAACGGGCGCTGATCTGCGTCTCATCAAAACCTTTACTCCAGTCGTACAGCGCAATGTTCACCCCGCCGTTTAGCGGTTGCTGGCTGTATGGCCAGCGCCATTCGCCCTGTTTAATGCTGACCTGTTGGGCGTTGATCTCCCAGGGTAGCGTCGCCAGGGGTTTGTTTTCACCCTTTTCCGTCAGCGTCAGCACGCCCTGCTGCTGTTGCCAGCGCATATCCAACAGTAAGGGTTTGTCCAGATAGCCGGTCTGCATTTCGCCCTGCAGCGCCCCTTGTGCCGGAATACTGTCCAAATCGAGCGGAATGGCTATTTTGCCGGTCAGGTGCAGCGGTTGTGGGCTGTCTGGCGCAGTGATCGTCAGGCCGTTGAGCGTCAATTGCTGCTGCGGATCCAACAGCGCATCGACCTGAATATTCGGCCCCTGATATTGCAGGCGCTGGCCCTCTGCAGAGGAATGTATCTGTAATTTACCGGCGTAGTACTGCCACGGCACCACCGCGAAATCCTTGATGGTAACGTCCAGCAGCGGCAGTTGTTTTTGCAATTGGTCCAGCGCCAGTGGTGCACTGCTGGCGTCAGCGGCGGGTAATTTTGATAAGCAGGCAGTATCGACATTCAGCTTATCGCTGATGAGCTCCCACCGCCCCTGCTGATAGGCCAATCGGGTCGGTCCGACGGCGGCAAGCAAACAGTCTTGTGCCAGAAAACGCGCGCCATCTAGCTGCAATGCCCCCTGACGCCAATGCGGTTTGCCTTGCAAAACCAACTGGCTGCCCTGTGGCAGCCAATGAGAGATCACACGCGGCAACCAGCGCGGCAGAGTTTGCCACAGCACCAGCAGCAAGATCGCCGTACTGACCACAATCCCTATGAATACTTTCAATCGCTTAGTCATTAAATGATTGCTTCATTCCTGAGTTAGGCAGCTTACCCTGGCCAGAGGGCGTTTTAAGTAAGTCTATGCCTGAATTGGCAATAATGATGGCATGAATTTGACATAGGGTGAAGCCAACGCCGACGAAGATGCCCCGTTTCGGCGCTTTTGCAGCTGTTGATAGGGATACTGTAAATTTTAGTTACATATTCATCACATGAATGCGAACTGTTTCGGACTTTTGTTATTGTCGTTACCTTTGATAATTAATAGTCTTGCAAGCATTCTAACAAAAGTCAGCTGCTAGCTAACTATACTAGAGAAGCCATTCCCCACACCCCCGTGGGGATTTTTTTGCCTGGAACCAACCTCTCTCTCATCTCTCGCGCTTCGCTTTTCAGCCACTCCGCGCCGAATATTCACCCTGTTGTGACGTTGCCAGCTACCCTTAATCAATACCCTTTGCGGCAACGATAACTGCTGCCATTCAACGCGCATCAAACAGGCTAACCAATTGTAGAATTTACTAAAATCTGTTAAATTGATCACAAAATCACGCGGGAGAAACCACGATGAAATTGGCGATATACAGCACCAAACAGTATGACCGTAAATATCTCGAACTGGTGAATCAGCAGTTTGGTTACGAGCTGGAGTTCTTCGACTTCCTGCTCAGTAAAAAAACCGCCAAAAACGCCGCCGGCTGCAAAGCCATCTGCATCTTCGTCAACGACGACGGCAGCCGTGAAGTGCTTGAAGAACTGGCGGCGTTGGGGGTCGAAATTTTGGCTCTGCGTTGCGCCGGGTTCAATAATGTCGATTTGGACGCCGCCAAAGAACTGGGCATCAAGGTGGTGCGCGTTCCGGCCTACTCGCCGGAAGCGGTCGCTGAACATGCCGTGGGCATGATGATGTGCCTGAATCGTCGTATTCACCGTGCCTATCAACGCACCCGCGATGCCAATTTCTCGCTCGAGGGATTGATCGGTTTCAACATGCACAACCGTACCGCCGGGGTGATTGGCACCGGTAAGATCGGCGTCGCCACTATGCGCATCCTGAAAGGCTTCGGCATGAAACTTCTGGCTTATGACCCGTACCCAAGCGAACAGGCATTGGAGCTGGGCGCGGAATATGTCGATCTGAAAACGCTGTACGCGCAATCTGACGTTATTACCCTGCACTGCCCGCTGACGCCGGAAAATCACCACCTGTTGAACACCGACGCTTTTGCGGCGATGAAAAATGGCGTGATGATCATCAACACCAGCCGCGGCGGTCTGATTGACTCATCAGCCGCGATTGATGCCCTGAAACAACAGAAAATCGGCGCCCTGGGGATGGACGTGTATGAGAATGAACGCGACCTGTTCTTCGAAGATAAATCCAATGACGTGATCCAGGACGATATTTTCCGTCGTCTGTCTGCCTGCCACAACGTGTTGTTCACCGGTCATCAGGCTTTCCTGACCGAAGAGGCGCTGACCAGCATCTCGGAAACCACGTTGCAGAACGTGAGCCAATTGGATCGTGGTGAGCCTTGCCCTAATCAGCTCAATGCCTGATTTGTCCTAAGGAGAGCCGATGAAAAAGTTTATGTTGGTGGCGTTAATACCGCTGCTATTAGCCGGGTGTGGAATGAGTCAAAACGGAAAGACGGTAAAGGAAAGCGATCTGTTGCATCATAACTTTATTTTGCAAAGCGTCGACGGCGTAGCGGTGAAAGCGGGCCAGGGCAAGCAGCCCAACATCGAGTTCGGTGAAACCCTGCACGTTTCCGGTGCCATGTGTAACCGCTTCTTTGGCAATGGCCAATTGCAAAATGGCGTGCTGACGGTAAAAGGTCTGGCTTCAACACGCATGCTGTGCGCAGACCCGCAACTCAATCAGTGGGATCGGGTGATCGGCGACGTGCTGGGCAAAGGAGCAAAAGTCACCCTCAGCGCTCAGCAATTAACGCTGAGCGGCGGCGACCATACCCTGGTTTATACACTGCGCGATTGGGTGCAGTGATCCCTGTGCACCAGGCTGTTCTGCGGCCTGGTGTTATTAACCGTTAGCCGGCGCTCGCGCAGGCACCCCGCCCCAACGTCGACTCTTCGCACTGTTTGCCATTCGGCATCTGGCACATTCTGATCGCTTCGCCGTTTAAATTGTGGGTCACGGTCGTGACGCCGCCAACGATGGCACAGTTAGCACTGGTCTGTAAGTTATTGATTCTTGCACTGTTAGCCTGCTGGACTGGTTCTTCGTTGTTGCTGCTGCAGGCGGCCAAAAGCAGTACGGTGCCGGCCAGCAACCCTTTTAATATTGTCATTAATCCACTCCTGAACCCGAAACTGCGCTGTGTAAAATCGCCATTGCCGATAACTCGCATCACTTTATTGCGGACACGTTAGGTTATCTTTGATGCAAACCTGTTTAATCTAGCCTGATATATAAATAATGAAAATATATTCCTGCAATTATTTGCCGTTTATTTGAACAGCGACGAAATTATTATGGTTACTGGATTTTTCCGCTCTGTCCGCGGAGCAAACGTCGAACATCCCTGCCCGACCTGAACAAGGGTCAGTCACAGCAGGGTTAAACAGGCATTTTAGGAGAGGTTAACGCTTTGAGGCGGGGCGAAAAGCACCAAAATGCGGTGTCAAAATGGCGCATTTTTGCCAGTAAAAGGAAGATCCAAACTTGGGGGTAATCTATTATTTTCCGTTATTTATTAATAAGGTTTTCTGCCAGCGCCACTGAATGTCGCGCTGGCGATTGTTTCGGTTTAAATAAGGATCAGTGTGCTGCGGTTTTCGACAGTAAATTAATCACCAACACGCCAGCAATAATTAATCCCATCCCCAGTACGGCTGGCCAATCCAGCTTTTGTTGATAAACAAATACCGCGGCAATTGACACCAGAACAATGCCCATGCCCGACCAGATGGCGTAAACAATGCCCAGCGGCATAGTTTTCACCACCATCGACAGCCCCCAGAAAGCTACGCCATAGCCGACCACGACCACCAGCGACGGCCACAAGCGAGTGAATCCCTCAGAGGCTTTCAGCATGGTGGTGGCGATCACTTCTGCGACTATCGCCATGGTCAAATACATAAATCCGCTCATCGTTTTTTCTTCTGTAAGTTTACCTATTCACCAGTATGACGCGCCGGAAATAAATTGTCGTTAAACAACGATGACAATTTTTCTTCAGGGCCATTTAAAGTCGTGAAATATCTCTTTGTCGCATTTTTTGTCGATTTATCATCCGCCACACAAACGCGATAAAGGGCCAATATATCCCTCTGCTAGACTTTGTTAATTACTGCGAGAGGTGACTTTCGCAGCTTTTTGAGCAATGAAAGGTAAAGTTGATGATTACTACAGATGGTAATAATGCAGTCGCTTCCGTCGCCTACCGCGCCAGCGAAGTGATTGCCATCTACCCAATCACCCCCAGTTCGACCATGGCGGAACAGGCGGATGCCTGGTCCGGCGACGGCCGTCAAAATATCTGGGGCGACGTGCCGCGAGTGGTGGAAATGCAGTCGGAAGGCGGTGCGATCGCCACGGTACATGGCGCATTGCAAACCGGCGCGCTGTCGACCTCGTTTACCTCATCGCAGGGCCTGCTGCTGATGATCCCGACGTTGTACAAACTGGCCGGTGAACTGACGCCGTTTGTGCTGCATGTTGCTGCGCGCACCATCGCCACCCATGCGCTGTCGATTTTTGGCGACCATTCCGACGTGATGGCCGTACGCCAAACCGGCTGCGCCATGCTGTGTGCCAGCAACGTCCAGGAAGCACAGGATTTTGCGCTGATTTCCCAAACGGCCAGTCTCAACAGCCGCCTGCCGTTTATTCACTTTTTTGATGGTTTCCGCACCTCGCATGAAATCAACAAAATCGTGCCGCTGAGCGACGATACCCTGCGCCAGATGCTGCCTCAGGACGCGATTGATGCGCACCGCAGCCGCGCACTGTCGCCTGATCATCCCGTGGTGCGGGGCACCTCCGCCAACCCGGACACCTATTTCCAATCGCGCGAAGCCACCAACCCCTGGTATAACGCGACCTGCCAGCATGTGATCGACGCGATGGACAAGTTCGCCGAGATCACCGGCCGGGCGTATCAGCCCTTCGAATATTACGGCCATCCGCAGGCCGAGCGCGTGGTGATCCTGATGGGATCCGCCATCGGCACCTGCGAAGAAGCGATCGACGCCCTGTTGACCCGTGGTGAAAAAGTCGGCGTGCTGAAAGTGCGGCTGTTTCGGCCGTTTTCCGCGCAGCACCTGCTCAGCGTGTTGCCGGAAAGCGCGAAGAAAATCGCCGTACTGGACCGTACCAAGGAGCCCGGCGCGCTGGCGGAGCCCCTGTATCTGGACGTGATGACCGCACTGGCTGAAGCGTTCAGCCGGGGTGAGCGCGCCCATATGCCGATGGTGATCGGCGGCCGTTATGGGCTCTCCTCGAAAGAGTTTGGCCCTGACTGCGCGTTAGCCGTGTTTAACGAGCTGGCTCTGGAGCGCCCGCGTCCACGCTTTACCGTCGGTATTTTCGACGATGTGACCGGTCTTTCCCTGCCACTCAGTGAAGAAACCCTGCCGCAGCGCGCGTCGCTGGAGGCGCTGTTTTACGGTCTTGGCAGTGACGGCTCCGTTTCCGCTACCAAGAACAACATCAAAATCATCGGCAACAGTACGTCCATGTATGCCCAGGGCTATTTCGTTTATGACTCGAAAAAGGCCGGAGGCCTGACGGTATCCCACCTGCGCGTCAGCGAACAGCCCATCAACTCGGCCTATCTGGTCAGTCGCGCCGACTTTGTCGGCTGCCACCAACTGCAGTTTATCGATACTTACCAGATGGCGGAGCGCCTGAAACCCGGCGGCATTTTCCTGCTCAATACTCCCTATGGTGCCGAAGAGGCCTGGTCGCGGCTGCCGCAGGAAGTGCAAGCCGTCTTGCAGCAACGTCAGGCACGCTTCTATATCATCAACGCGGCGAAACTGGCACGTGAATGCCGGCTCGGTGCACGTATCAACACCGTAATGCAGATGGCGTTTTTCCATCTGACCCAAATTCTGCCGGGCGACGTGGCACTCCAGCAATTGCGGGATGCTATCGAACGCAGCTACAGCAACAAAGGCCAGGATATTGTTGAGCGCAACTGGCAAGCGCTGGCTGCCACGCTTGACGCGCTGATTGAAATCCCCCTGCAGCCGGTTAACGAAAGCAGCCCAATGCGACCGCCGATTGTCTCGGATGCGGCGCCTGACTTTGTCAAAACCGTGACCGCCGCGATGCTGGCCGGACTGGGGGATGCGTTGCCGGTGTCAGCCTTCCCGCCGGACGGTACCTGGCCGGTGGGGACCACCCAGTGGGAAAAGCGCAATATCGCCGAGGATATCCCCATTTGGCAGCCGGATCTGTGCACCCAGTGCAACCACTGCGTTGCCGCCTGCCCGCACTCCGCCATCCGCGCCAAAGTGGTTCAGCCGGAGGCCATGGAACATGCCCCTGCCTCGCTGCAATCGCTGGATGTGAAAGCGCGCGACATGCGCGGCCAGAAATACGTACTGCAGGTCGCGCCGGAAGACTGTACCGGCTGCAATCTGTGCGTTGAAGTCTGCCCGGCAAAAGATCGCCAGAACCCGGACATCAAGGCCATCAACATGGCATCGCGCCTTGAGCACCTGACTGAAGAAAAAGCGCATTACGACTTCTTCCTGCAGTTGCCGGAAATTGATCCCTCGCAGATCGAGCGGATCGACATCCGTACCTCGCAGTTGATTTCGCCGCTGTTCGAATACTCCGGTGCCTGTTCCGGCTGTGGGGAAACACCGTACATCAAGCTGCTGACCCAGCTTTATGGCGACCGGTTGCTGATTGCCAACGCCACCGGCTGTTCGTCCATTTACGGCGGCAACCTGCCGACTACACCTTATACCACCAATGCCGAAGGCCGCGGTCCAGCCTGGGCCAACTCGTTGTTCGAGGATAATGCGGAGTTCGGTCTGGGCTTCCGCTTAACGGTCGATCAGCACCGCAGCCGCGTACTGCGTTTGCTGAACACCCTGGCGCCGCAGCTGCCGGCACAGTTGGTCAACGCTCTGCAGATGACGGATATCGCACCAGAGCCGCGTCGCCAACAGATTAAGGAACTGCGCGGCTTGCTGGCGCAGATTGAGGGTCACGACGCGCGCCAACTGGCGACTGACGCCGATTATCTGGTGGATAAATCCATCTGGCTGATTGGTGGCGACGGCTGGGCTTACGATATCGGGTTCGGCGGGTTGGATCACGTCCTCAGCCTGACCGAAAACGTCAACGTGCTGGTGTTGGACACTCAGTGTTACTCCAACACTGGCGGCCAGCAATCGAAGGCCACCCCGCTCGGGGCGGTGACCAAGTTCGGCGAACACGGCAAGCGCAAGGCACGTAAGGATCTGGGCGTCAGCATGATGATGTACGGCCATGTTTACGTGGCGCAAATCTCGCTGGGTGCGCAGCTTAATCAGACGGTGAAAGCCATTCAGGAAGCCGAAGCTTATCCGGGGCCATCCCTGATCATTGCCTACAGCCCCTGTGAAGAACACGGTTACGATCTGGCACTCAGTCACGACCAGATGAAACAGCTGACCGCGACCGGATTCTGGCCGCTGTATCGCTTCGATCCACGTCGCGCCGATGAGGGCAAACCGGCGCTGGCGCTGGATTCCCGGCCGCCAAACAGCAATCTGACCGATACGTTGTTGAAAGAACAGCGCTTCCGCCGCCTGAACTCACAGCAGCCGGAAGTCGCCAGCGCGCTGTATCAGGCCGCAGAAAAAGAGCTGAAGGAGAAGTACGACTTCCTCAGCCTGCTGGCCGGCAAGGGGGAAACCTCCTCGGCCGAGTAAACCCACGGGGCGCGACCGGTTCGCGCCCCGCTTTTCTTTTTTGCCACTGCGTAACGCTCTCCACGCCAGACGCCCTCGCGCAACACAGTATCGAATAGCCTGAATCAGCCCTCAAAAACAGCTTGACCTTCCAAACGTGGTAAGTCCGATAAGTGCAATCAGAGCCGCTTCGGCTCAATAAATTCCACTGTCGACTTCAGTCGCGAAAGGTCAAATGATGAAAGCCAAACGTGTCACTCTAATCACTGCGGCGATAAGCGTCGCATTCGCTGTCGCCGGTTGCAAAGAGACGGTGTCCGCAGCTGCTCCCGCCAAGCCTCCGAGCGTACCAGTAGCCGAAGTGGTCGTTCGCCCGGTCACGCCTTTTGTCGAGTTCACCGGTTCGCTAACCGCTGTCAAACAGGTTGAACTGCGCCCAAGAGTCGCCGGATATCTGCAAGATGTCAGCGTGCCGGAAGGTCGCTGGGTTGAGAAAGGCCAACGGCTGTTTCTCATTGACTCTCGGGTGTACGAAGCCGCGCTGAGTGCCGCCAAAGCTCGCTTGCGCGAGGCTGAAGCAGCAGCGCGGCTCGCTCAAACGGAATATGCCCGTGCCACACAGCTGTTTGCTCAAAAGGTTTTTGCGCGTGCTCAGCTCGATACGGCAACCGCTTCGTTGAATGCAGGCAAAGCGCAGATCGATGCCGCGAAAGCCGCCCTGGCTGCGGCAGAGTTGGATATGGAGTTCACGCGCGTCACGGCACCTATCAGCGGGCGCGTCGGCCAGGTGCTGGTCACCGAGGGCAACTACGTTACCAATGGCGTAACGCCGCTCACGACGATTGTCTCGACCAACCCGCTCCAGGTTTATTTCGACGTCGACGAGCGCACCTATTTGCGTTCGCTCGCCGCAGACCGCACTCGTGCCACCCCGCCGGCAACCAAGGTGATGGTCGCGCTGATCACCGACAAAACCTATACCCGAACTGGCCGTGTCGATTTTCTTGCCAACTCCGCCGACCGTGGGACGGGCACCGTGCGTATTCGCGCCGTTGTCGATAATGCCGATGGACAATTGACCCCTGGCCTGTTTGCCAAGGTCAAACTGGAAACCGGTGCACCGCGCGCCCGCGTACTGGTGTCCGATCAATCAATTGGCACCGATCAGGGCCGCCGCTATGTGTTGGTCGTCGGCAAAGGTGACAAAACCGAATATCGGCCAGTCGAGCTCGGCCCGATGGTCGAAGGCATGCGGGTGATCGAACAGGGTCTGCAGCCGGGTGAGCGTATCGTGGTCAAGGGCCTGGTACGCCCCGGTATGCAGATCACGCCGCAAACAACCGCCATTGATGGTGCTCCCATGACGGCGCCGACAACCACGGGGGCCGCGTAATGACTTTTCCTCGTTTCTTCATCGCACGCCCGATATTTGCCATCGTCCTGTCAATTTTGATGGTGCTCGCCGGCAGCGTGGCCTTCTTCCAACTGCCGCTTAGCGAGTATCCGGCAGTCACTCCGCCAACGGTGCAAGTGACCGCATCTTACCCCGGAGCCAACCCCAAGGTGATCGCTGAAACGGTAGCGGCTCCGCTCGAACAGGCAATCACCGGGGTTGAGGGCATGTTGTACATGTCGTCGCAGTCGGCAACCGATGGCCGAATGATCCTGACCGTCACTTTCGCCCAGGGCACCAATGCCGATATGGCGCAGGTTCAGGTGCAAAACCGGGTTTCGCGCGCGCTGCCGCGGTTACCTGAAGAGGTTCAACGCCAGGGCGTCGTCACGCAAAAAACCTCGCCGGATATCCTGATGGTAGTTCACCTGCTGTCGCCCGATCAGCGTTACGATCCTCTCTACATTTCAAATTACGCTTACCTCCAGGTACGCGATGAGCTTTCCCGCATCCCCGGAGTCAGTGACGTTTTGGTTTGGGGTGCCGGCGAGTACAGCATGCGGCTTTGGCTCGATCCTGATTTGATCGCTGCGCGAGGGCTGACGGCCGGTGACGTTATCGCCGCCGTACGCGAACAGAACGTTCAGGTGGCGGCCGGCTCGGTTGGCCAGACACCCAACTCCAACGCTGCATTCCAGGTGACGGTCAATACCCTCGGCCGCCTGACCGACGAGGAACAGTTTGGCGATATCATTATTCGCACCGGTAGCGACGGCCAAATCACTCGCCTGCGAGATGTCGCCCGCATCGAAATGGGAGCTGATGCCTACGCGTTGCGCAGCCTGCTCGATGGTGAGCCGGCCGTCGCGCTGCAAATTATTCAAAGCCCGGGAGCTAACGCGCTAGACGTTTCTAAGGCCGTGAGGGCCACCATGCAACGGCTCGAAACTCACTTTCCGGCAGGACTCACTTCGCGCATAGCTTACGACCCAACGGTCTTCGTCAGTGCTTCTCTGGAGTCGGTAGCCACCACCCTGCTGGAGGCGATCCTGTTGGTGGTGATCGTGGTAGTGCTGTTCCTGCACAACTGGCGCGCGTCGTTGATCCCATTGATGGCGGTGCCGGTATCGCTGATCGGGACCTTTGCCGTCATGCATCTGATGGGCTTTTCGCTCAATACCTTGTCGCTGTTTGGCCTGGTGTTGTCGATCGGGATAGTGGTCGACGACGCGATCGTCGTGGTCGAAAATGTCGAACGACATATCGAAAATGGCGAAGAGCCTCCCCAGGCCGCAAGGCGCGCCATGGATGAAGTGACCGGCCCAATCATCGCCATTACCTCGGTGCTTGCCGCCGTATTCATCCCCACTGCCTTCCTGAGCGGCCTGCAGGGGGAGTTTTATCAACAATTTGCGCTCACCATCGCCATTTCAACCATTCTGTCGGCCATCAACTCCCTGACACTCAGCCCGGCGCTGGCCGGCCTCTTGCTGCGTCCGCGCAAGGCTGCGATCGCCCGAGATCCGCGCACCCTGCGCGGTCGTGCCGATCGGTTGTTCCGTGCGTTTGGCCGGCCTTTCCGACACGCGCCTAGCGCTTATGGCAATACGGTCCGCAAAGTGGTCCGTGTTAGCGGTCTGGCACTTTTGGTCTACGGTGGCTTACTGGCACTGACCTTCTTCGGCTTTAAGGCGGTTCCGCCCGGCTTCGTACCGATGCAGGACAAATACTACCTGGTTGGTATTGCCCAACTGCCCAATTCGGCCTCGCTGGAACGCACCGATGCGGTCGTCAAACAGATGTCAAAAATCGCGCTGGCGGAACCCGGTGTCGAGAGCGTCGTAGCCTTCCCAGGGCTGTCGATCAACGGCTTCGTCAACGTACCGAATGCCGCCGTCATGTTCGTTATGCTTGACCCGTTTGAAGCTCGTACAACAGACGATCTCAGCGCGACCGCGATTGCCGGCCGCCTGCAAGCAAAATTCGCCGGCATTCCCGATGGCTTCCTCGGCGTATTTCCACCGCCACCGGTACCGGGTCTGGGCGCCACCGGCGGTTTTAAAATGCAAATTGAGGATCGCAGCGGCGCCGGATTGGATGCTCTGGTTCAGCAGACCCAGATCCTGATGACCAAAGCCACCGAGTCGGGACAGGTGGCCGGACTGATGACCAGCTTTGACGTCAATGCCCCACAACTCGACGTTGCCATCGATCGTACCAAAGCCATGAGTCAGGGCGTCCGTCTGGCGGATATCTTCGAATCGCTGCAGGTCTATCTCGGTTCTCTCTATGTCAACGATTTCAACCGTTTTGGCCGCACCTACAAAGTGACCGCCCAGGCCGATGCAGACCATCGCATGCAGGCAGAAGCCATCGGTCGCCTGCAAGTACGCAATGCTGCCGGGAAAATGCTGCCTTTATCTTCATTTGTTACCGTCACACCGAGCTCAGGCCCAGACCGAGTGATCCACTACAACGGCTATCCTTCCGCCGACATCTCCGGCGGGGCCATGGCCGGCATCAGTTCGGGTCAGGCGGTAGCCGTGATGGAGCGTCTGGCGAAGGAAGTGCTGCCGGAAGGCATGACTTTTGAATGGACCGACCTTACCTACCAGCAAAAGCTGGCCGGGGATTCGGCGTTGTTCATCTTCCCGCTGTGTGTGCTTCTGGCCTATCTCATCCTTGCCGCTCAGTACAACAGCTGGTTGTTGCCGCTGGCCGTCCTGTTGATTGTGCCGATGTGTCTGCTGAGCGCCATTATTGGCGTATGGATGACCGACGGTGACAACAACGTCTTTGTGCAAATCGGGCTGATCGTACTGGTCGGTTTGGCCGCCAAAAATGCCATTCTTATCGTCGAGTTCGCCCGCACTCTCGAGGCCGAGGGCGCAAGCGCGCTGGATGCGGTTATCGAGGCTTGTCGGCTGCGACTGCGGCCAATCCTGATGACCTCCCTTGCCTTTATCGCCGGTGTGGTTCCTCTGGTCTTTGCCGGCGGTGCCGGGGCGGAGATGCGCCATGCAATGGGTATCGCCGTCTTCGCCGGCATGCTAGGCGTGACGCTGTTCGGTCTGTTCCTGACGCCGGTGTTTTATGTGGTGATGCGTAACCTGTCCGTTCGTATCGAACGCCGCCGGGCAGAATCGAAGCTGCGCAAACAGCGCATTAAGGAGAGCACCTCATGAAAAGCCTCTATCAATCGCTGTGGTTCCCCCTGAGTGCGCTTACCCTGTTAACCGGGTGTTCATCCGTAGGGCCAGACTATTCGCCGCCTTCGCTGTCTTCGGCACGGCTTCCCGCCAGCTTTGGTGAAGCTTCGCCAGGCCTTAATTACGCTGCCGTGGAGGTTGAATGGTGGCGTGCCTTCGACGATCCGATATTGAGCGGACTGATCCGGCAGGCGCTTTCGGTTAATCATGATATCGGCATTGCCGCCATGCGGCTCGAAGAAGCAAAAGCCCTGCTGCGCGAGGATCGTCAGAGCTTTCTGCCAAGCGGCGGCCCTGCTTTCAGCTATGAAAACCGTCGCAAGAGCGAGATAGAGACATCCCCTGATCAGGCTCGTCAGCAGGAAACCTATCGCGGTGCCGTAGACACCGCCTGGGAAATCGATCTGTTCGGTCGCGTGCGCCGTTCGGTTGAGGAAGCCCAGGCGCAGGCAGGCTCGCGTGAAGCCTTGTTGCGCGATGTGCAAGCCGGCGTTGCAGCAGCGGTGGCCGCCACCTGGTTTGAACTGCGCGGTATCGAGGCCGAGCTTGCTGTCGTTGAAGATATCACCCGAAGCCAGCGCGAGAGCCTGGCTCAGGTTGAACGTCTGGCGAATGCCGGTTCAGCCAGTGAGTTCGACCGACTGCGCGCCGAGGCGTTATTACACAATGTCGAGGTTGTCGCCCCCGAGCTCGAGCGCCGTCGCGCGGTTTCCGTCAATGCGCTGGCGGTATTGCTTGGCGAAACGCCGCAAAGGTTTAGCCCTCCAGTCGCCATACCTGGGCGTGATGAACTGAAGGTTACCTCCCTCGCCGTCGGCAACCCCGAGGCGCTCCTGGCACGACGTGCCGATATTGCGGCGGCCGAACGCACTCTGGCGGCAGCAACCGCCCGGATTGGGGTAGAAACGGCAGGTCTCTACCCCGAGATCCAGGTACAAGGCTCGATCGGATTCGTTGCCGGGAACCTCGATGCAGTGAACGGTGCCGGAGCTTTGTCCGGTTTTATCCTTCCGGTCATTCGCTGGTCTCTGCTCGATAACGGTCGCGTCCGAGCGCGGATTGCCGCCAGTGAAGCTCGCGCCCAAGAAGCTCTGCTCCTCTACGATCAAACACTATTGCGCGCGCTGCAAGAAACCGATGACGCCTTCAAAACCTATAAAGCAACAGGCAGCACGCTCGAACTGCGCCTGCTTGAATCAGCAGCCAATCGTGAGGCCGCTCGTCTCGCCCGGTTGCAGTTTTCCCAGGGGCAAGGCCTCTATCTGGAAGTCCTTGACGCAGAGCGTTCCGACTTTAACAGCCGGCGAGCGCTGGCGGTCGCACGCACCGAACAACAACTCGCCGTGGTCAGCATCTATAAGGCATTGGGAGGTGGTTGGCAGGTGTGTACTGTGGAGACGACGCTCTGCGGTGGAGCCAAAACGAGGCCGAATCTGCCCCTGGCAAAACAAATCCCTGACAGGTCTTGACCTTCCCACAGTGGGAAGCTTTAAGCTTTTCGATATCCGAATCAGTAAAGGGGTAGTTCAATGACTTCCGTCTCTGTGCAACAAGGTTCTAATTCAGCCCTGCGCACCACTCGTCTGAGTCTGCCGGTCGAAGGTATGACCTGTGCTTCCTGCGTTGGCCGCGTCGAACGTGCGCTAAAAGCCGTTCCCGGCGTGCAAACGGCAACGGTCAATCTGGCCACCGAGCGCGCCGATATCACTTTCGGCGATCGCGCCGATCCGCAGGCAGCCGTTGGTGCCATCGAGAGCGCCGGTTACGCCGTTCGTGAAGAAACCACTGAACTCGGCATCGAAGATATGACCTGCGCGTCCTGTGTCGGTCGGGTTGAGAAAGCGCTCAGGCAAATTCCGGGCGTGATCGAAGCGAATGTCAACCTGGCGACCGAGCGTGCCCGGGTGCGCCATAGTGCCGGGATCGTCACCACGGCCATGCTTGAAGCCGCGGTCGAACAGGCCGGTTATAAGGCCCGTCGCTTGTCTGCCGCCACGGCAAGTTCTGACGATCAAGACAGTGAAAGGCGCGAGAACGAAGCACGTGGACTACGCCGATCTTTACTGATTGCCGCCCTCCTGACCTTGCCAGTATTCGTCCTCGAAATGGGCTCGCACCTGATTCCCGCGATGCATCATTGGGTGTTAGGGGTTCTGGGTGAACAGCGCAATGGGTATCTGCAGTTCGTGCTTACCACGCTGGTGCTGTTTGGGCCCGGCCTGCGCTTCTTCCGCAAAGGCGTGCCGGCGTTGCTGCGCGGTGCCCCTGACATGAACTCGCTGGTGTCGGTGGGTACAGCGGCGGCTTATGGCTACTCGGTGGTGGCCACTTTCATTCCGCAAGTGCTGCCGCAAGGTACCGCCAACATCTATTTCGAAGCCGCCGCGGTGATCGTTACGCTGATTTTGCTTGGGCGCACGCTGGAGGCTCGCGCCAAGGGGCGAACCTCTCAGGCGATAAAACGGTTGGTTGGGCTGCAGGCCAAAACGGCGCGCGTCGAGCGTAACGGTGAAACCCTGGAAATCCCGCTCGACCAGGTGACCACCGGTGATGTCGTGTTCGTTCGCCCGGGCGAGAAGATCCCGGTCGACGGTCAGGTCGTCGAAGGTGCCTCTTATGTAGATGAAAGCATGATCACCGGCGAACCGGTGCCGGTGTCCAAGAGTGTCGGTGCCGAAGTGGTCGGCGGCACCATCAACAAAACCGGGGCATTCAGCTTTCGCGTCACCAAAGTCGGTGCCAATACGGTACTCGCGCAAATTATCCGCTTGGTTGAGGAAGCCCAGGGTTCCAAGCTGCCGATCCAGGCGTTGGTCGACAAGGTGACCCTGTGGTTCGTCCCGGCGGTGATGGCGGCGGCAGCGCTGACGTTCCTGATCTGGTTGATCTTCGGACCGACGCCGGCACTGACCTTCGCGCTGGTGAATGCGGTGGCCGTGCTGATTATCGCCTGCCCTTGCGCCATGGGGCTGGCCACCCCCACCTCGATAATGGTCGGCACTGGCCGCGCCGCCGAGCTCGGCGTGCTGTTCCGTAAAGGCGAAGCCTTACAGGCACTACGAGATGTCAGCGTTATCGCGCTGGACAAAACTGGCACCCTGACCAAAGGTCGCCCTGAGTTGACCGACCTGGTACCGGCCGAGGGCTTCGATTACGACGAGGTTCTGGCGTTGGTTGCCGCAGTGGAGACCCGTTCGGAGCACCCTATCGCCGAAGCCATCGTCGCCGCCGCAAAACAGCGCGACCTCAAGATCGCCGCTATTGAAGCCTTCGATGCCACACCGGGCTTCGGTGTATCAGCCAAGGTCAGCGGCCGAACCGTCGCCGTTGGAGCCGACCGCTTCATGACGCAGCTCGGCCTGGACGTGGCCAGTTTCCTGCCGGCCGCCCAGCGTCTCGGAGAGCAAGGCAAGAGCCCGCTTTATGCTGCGATAGACGGTCGTTTGGCGGCGGTGATCGCCGTTGCCGACCCGATTAAAGAGACCACGCCAGAGGCAATCAAGGCGCTGCACGCATTGGGGCTCAAGGTCGCGATGATCACCGGTGATAATGCAGCAACCGCCTCGGCAATCGCCCGACAGCTCGGTATCGATGAGGTCGCGGCTGAGGTTTTACCCGACGGTAAGGTCGCGGCGCTGAAGCAGTTCCGCAGCCATGGTGCACGCGTCGCTTTCGTGGGGGACGGCATCAACGACGCCCCGGCGCTGGCCGAAGCAGATGTTGGGTTGGCCATCGGTACGGGAACCGATGTAGCTATCGAAGCGGCAGACGTGGTGTTGATGTCCGGTGACCTGCGTGGTGTGGCAAATGCCATTGCGCTCAGCCAGGCGACGATCCGCAACATCAAGCAGAACCTGTTCTGGGCCTTTGCCTACAACGCAGTGCTGATCCCGGTTGCGGCAGGCATGCTTTACCCGATAAACGGCACCTTGCTTTCGCCGATCTTCGCCGCTGCAGCGATGGCGCTCTCCAGCGTCTTCGTGCTCGGCAACGCGCTCCGTCTAAAGCGTTTCCAGGCACCAATGGGTATCGAATCCCGCCCTGTCGGGCCGGAAAACGTAAAGGTTTAGGCGGCAACACTACAACAGGTTTGAGGAGGCCAGCATGGCCAGTGAATTTCATCCTCAGGTCGTCATCTACACCATGCCGACGTGCTCAGACTGCCAAACGTTGAAATCCTGGCTCGAAAATGAAGGGATCGCTTTCGAAGAACGCGATCTCTCCAACCCCGAGATCAGCGAGGAGGCCAAGGCGCGTGGCGGTGTATGTATCGCGCCAACCACTCAGGTGAACGCGAAAGTGTTCTATCGCACCTATCACCTGGATTGGTTGTGGTACTCGATCTGTCCAATCGCGCCAGCGAGTGCCAGCGATAACGCTACCTGTCGACCCGTAGCCGATCCCCCGCTTTAGGGAAATTTAATGAATCCCCCAGAAGGAGTGAATAATGAACATCGGTCAAGCAGCCAAGTCTTCTGGCGTTTCAGCAAAGATGATCCGCTATTACGAACAAATTGGCCTGATTCCGAAAGCCCTTCGTTCTGATGCCGGTTACCGGCATTACAGCTCACAGGACGTACACAGTCTGCGATTTATTCGTCGTGCACGCGATCTGGGGTTTTCTGTCGAGCAGATCTCGGCCCTGCTGGTCTTGTGGAACGACCGCGATCGTGCCAGCGCCGACGTTAAAGAGATGGCGCTTTCCCATGTTGCCAGGTTGAAAGCCAAGATCGCCGAACTGCAAGAGATGGCGCAAACGCTCGAATACCTTGCCGATCACTGCCATGGCAACGATCGCCCAGACTGCCCGATCCTGGCGGATTTGGCTGAGCCTGCTACAACCACGGAGCCCAGCCTGCAACCCCCTCGTGAGGCGCCACGCTTTGGCGCTTATACACCGGTATCGTCATTGAATTCAAAGCAAAAATTTTCACTGAAAAGCGTTTGACCTTGCCACGCTGTCAACCCGCATAGTGACCGGACACCCTAAAGAACCAGGAGATTGATATGCACAGTTTCTACATTCCCAATATGACCTGCGGCGGTTGCGCGAAATCCGTCACCAAGGCACTGCACAGTGTCGATCCGCAGGCCCAGATTGAAACCGACCCGGCCGCGCGTCAGGTTCAGGTCGATAGTACTCAGGACGAAAGTGATTTTCTCGCGGTGCTGCGTGAAGCAGGCTATCCGGCGCGAGAAGACCAATAGCCAACCCACATTGGTCTGAAAAACTCACACTGAGCGAATCAACCTCGTCGCCAGTCTTAATCGATACAGGCCACAGAAAAGGAAATCACAGCATGAAAAACGTCAATCTGGCCCTCACTGCCCTCGCGCTGGCCACCCTGTCGTTCACGACCGTCGCCGCTACCCTGGTTGACTCAGCACCCACCGATCGGCAAAAAGCCGGGATCATTAGCGCCTGCGCAGCAAGCAATAATCTTTCTAGCCTACAGCGGGAACTGGAAGCCAAGGCGGTCGAAGCCGGCGCCGAGGTATATCGCATCATCGGCGCCTCCGGCAATAACCGTCTGTGTGGCACAGCTGAAATTTATAAATAAAATTGAGTCGGTAAGACATGGGGCCCACATGCGGCCTCATGTGGGTTTGGCACCCATTATTTTCCGTTTTCCATCCCCACCACGCAAAACACGCTGGTATTCGTTCTCACAATCCGTACCATACACGCCACATTGATGCATGTTGGGTGCGTTTATCCCCAGACAACCAGGCATGACAGCACGCCAAGGTTCTTCACGGCCCCGAGAGCGAAATGAATAATGACCCAATCAGCCTGTTGAATGCTAAACTTGCTGCCTAAAACGTCATGCCCATAGTGCCCCCAATTGAGAACGAGCACGATTTAAATGTCAGAAAAACAAACCGTTAGTCAAAAAGAGCAATACAACCTCAACAAATTGCACAAGCGTCTGCGCCGCAACGTGGGCGAAGCGATTGCCGACTTCAACATGATTGAAGAAGGCGACCGCATCATGGTCTGCCTGTCCGGCGGTAAAGACAGCTACACCATGCTGGAAATTCTGCGCAACCTGCAGCAGAGTGCACCGGTCAATTTCTCACTGATTGCCGTTAACCTCGATCAGAAACAGCCTGGCTTCCCTGAGCATATCCTGCCAGCCTATCTGGAAAGTTTAGGGGTGGAATACAAGATCGTTGAGGAGAACACCTACAGCATCGTCAAGGACAAGATCCCCGAGGGCAAAACCACCTGCTCCCTGTGTTCGCGTCTGCGCCGCGGTATCCTTTACCGCACCGCCACCGAGCTGGGTGCCACCAAGATTGCGCTCGGCCACCACCGTGATGACATTCTGCAGACCCTGTTCCTCAATATGTTCTACGGCGGCAAACTGAAAGGCATGCCACCTAAACTGATGAGCGACGACGGTAAGCACGTGGTGATCCGCCCGCTGGCTTACTGCCGTGAAAAAGATATTGAGCGTTTCTCGGTGGCGAAAGCATTCCCGATTATTCCGTGCAACCTGTGCGGTTCGCAGCCTAACCTGCAGCGTCAGGTAATTGGCGACATGCTGCGCGACTGGGATAAACGCTATCCAGGCCGCCTGGAAACCATGTTCAGCGCAATGCAAAACGTGGTGCCTTCGCACCTGAGCGACTTTAACCTGTTTGATTTCAAAGGCATTCACCACGGCAGTGAAGTCGTTGACGGTGGCGATTTGGCCTTCGATCGCGAAGACATTCCGATGCAGCCGGTGGGTTGGCAGCCGGAAGAGACGGATGAACCTGCCCCGGCACGTTTAGACGTGCTCGAAATCAAGTAAGCCGTTGTTCCGCCCGCACACTGCGGGCGGCTCTTTACCCCCCTTCAGTTGGCGATCCCGCTCGCATTTTCAGCAGAATTCACCAGACAGTGCGGTTTTTATCCTATACTGTGTTTTTATACAGTCACCAGGAGATTACCGATGAACATCACGCCCTGCTTGTCTCACGTTTCTCTCGGCAGCAATAATTTTGACGCCGCAGCTGATTTTTACGATCGCACCCTCGCCGCCTTAGGTTGCCGCCGGGTTTTGGAACACCCAGGGGCCATAGGCTATGGCCGCGATTATCCGGAGTTTTGGTTGCAGCTGCCGATCGACGGCAAACCGGCTACCACCGGCAACGGCATTCATGTGGGTTTTTTCGCCACCAGCAAGCAGCAGGTTGATGATTTTTACCGGCAGGCGTTGCTGGCAGGGGCGACGGATGAAGGTGCCCCCGGTTCACGGCCGCACTATGGTGAAGCCTATTACGGCTGCTTTGTGCGTGATCTGGACGGGCACAAGATTGAAGCCAGTTTCTGGGATGAGAGTGCGGCCTGAGGGCAAATTGCGGACAAAAAAATGCCGGTGATTAAACCGGCATCGTATGAATCAATGTGCTATGCAGTAATTCTAAATATAAGAAAGTAAGACAATTATGGAGCGCAACGCCCATCGCTTGACGTTGCATTCACCTGCGAGATAGATCATGCCTCATTTCCCCCCGACAAAAGTTGATATCGCTCAATGTTAACCGGGGTTTTACCTATTTTTGGCTACAACCAACGCCGTCGCTTCAGCCACCAGCCCACGCCGAACACCAATCCGGCCAGCATCAGGCAAAATGCCGCAAAGCCGAATGGATTACCGCCCCCAGGGATCCCGCCCAGGTTGACGCCGAACAGCCCGGTCAAAAAGGTCGTAGGCAAAAACACCATCGCCAGGAGCGACATGGTGTAAGTACGGCGGTTCATGGCATCGGCCATTACCGTGGTGATTTCGTCAGAAAGGATCGCGGTACGTGCAATGCTACCGTCCAGGTCATCCAGCCCGCGCCCCAGCCGATCGGCAATATCCTGCATGCGGCGACGATCGTCGTCATTCATCCAGGGCAAACGATCGCTGGCTAAACGCGAGAACACGTCGCGTTGCGGTGCCATATAACGACGCAGCACAATCAACTGTTTGCGGATCAGCGCCAATTGCCCCCGTTCGGGGACCTGCTGCTCCAGTAACGAATCTTCCAGATCGATGATTTTATCGTGCAGATCTTCGATAAACTCGCTGGCGTGGTCGGTCAGCGCGTCCGATATCTCCACCAGCCAGTTACCGCTGTTGGTTGGCCCACTGCCGCTTTGCAGATCGTTCACCACCTGGTCAATGGAATAGACCTTGCGATGGCGGGTAGAAACGATGAGTTTATCGGTCATGTAAACGCGGATAGTGACCAGCTGATCCGGCCGCGAGTTGGCGTTAAAGTTGATGCTGCGCAGCGTGATCATGGTGCCTTCGCCCACCTTGCTGACGCGCGGCCGGGAACTTTCGCCGGATAAAGCCTCTCTTACCGCATCCGGCAAAAGCGGTGTGGTAGCCAGCCACTCGGCGCTGGCTGGGTGCGCATAATCGAGATGCAGCCAGCACGGCTCATCGCAGGTGACTTTATCATCGTAATCAATCGATGTTACACCGCCCTTACCATCGAGTTGGTAGGCATAGACTGCGTCAGGAACCTGTAACTCGCGCCCCTCAATGACTTCCATTCCTCATCCTCTTTGCTTTTCAGTTACCTCAGAGTCTAGCGTTAATGCCAGGCGGATCAAAGATGAAGCCGTGCGAATGCTACGCTCGAAATGGCCTTATAGGCTAACATGGAGGAATAATGCGCAAACCCTAAAGCTGGTGCTTAATGACCCCCACTCGAACATTGGTATTGGCCTCAGTAGCGGCGGTTATCGCAACCCCGTTTCATCCACTGTTTGCCGCAGATAGCACACTCGACACTCTTGCCGACGCATACCGGGTGAAACTGGGACCAACAGCAGGAAATTTACCTTACTTTGTCGCACACCCCCAGGTAATCACACCAGATAGCGCGTTAATCGTGCTGCACGGACATCCCAGAGATGCGGGGAAAACCCTGGCCGCCGCGGTAAAAGCGGCTCAACTTGCAGGCAAAACCGGCCAAGCGCTGTTGGTCGCCCCGCTGTTCCCGGTCAGTAATGCTCAGTCCACACGCTGCCATTCTCCCGGCGTTCCACAAGCGCAGGCCGGGGACGCGCTGTGGAGTTGCAGTTCCTGGATCGAAGGCGGTTTGGACAACCAGGGAAGAACCAGCTCGTTTGCCGCGCTTGATCGCCTGGTTGCCGAATTGAAAGTAAAATGGCCGCAGATACGCTGGGTCACCGTTGCAGGGTTTTCCGCCGGTGCACAGTTTGTACAGCACTATGTCGGTTTCGCCAATCCGCCGCCCGGCGTAAAACTGCGCTTTGTGATATCCGACCCCGGCAGTTGGCTCTATTTTGACAATCACCGACCACTGCCGGTAAACAACGAGCGCCCTGTCGATTGGCGAGATTGTGATTCAACAGGGGGCTGCACCTTCGATTGGGTTGAGGTTAACAGTGACGCCTGCCCGAGCGTCAATCGTTGGAAATACGGCATTGAAGCTATTCCGAGCTACCTCGACCAACAGACTGAATCAGTACGCCAACGCTATGCCACGGCGAATATCACCTACATGGTTGGCGCAAAGGACAGCGGCGACGCGCCAGGCAGCTTCTACAAAATACTCGACAAATCTTGTGCGGCGCAGGCGCAAGGCCCCGATCGTCTACAACGCGGCATCGCCTATGCGGCTTACGATCGACGTTTTATTGCCCCGCGCGCCAAACGTGATTTAGCGATCGTTCCCGACTGTGCACATGACGTGTCCTGCGTATTTCCCTCACCCGTTGGGCGTCAGGTATTATTTAACAAAAATGCAGACTAATAATAACGGAGATGAAATAAAACCCGACCGATAAATGCGGATATCGTGGAATAAAGCGCTGGCTATCGCGCCATTATTATGACTTAACATATTCACAGCAATCTTAATTCATAATGACAATAAAAAATTAACAAAAAGCTGTTCCAGCTCAAATTTGAGAGGCATATACTTCCCTCACTACGAGGAGGTAGTTATGTTACGCGACCATTTAAAATTAAACGACAGCGATACGCTGGAGAAAATCCGCAGCGTTAATTTTCAAAATCAGGGCCAGGAAGAGATCAGCGAGTTTATCGTTAAGAATGCCAGTGGTGCGCAGGTTGGCAAGGTATCGGTACACGATCACCTCAGCACCCGACGCTCATACCCAACCAGCTATCGCATTACCCAAACGGACATGAGCGGCCGCATCCTGGTTGATGCCATGCGGGACAGCTTATAAAGCATAAATAACGACCTGTTTTACCCACTATTCATTGCCGAATATAAAGGCCGCTCCGGTTATTTCAACGGACAGCATCGCCCTGGCTGAAATAAGCCATTGGGGTTTGTTTTATTATTCGACAAATATTGATAACCAGGCCCCGAATTAACGGAGCCTGGTTAAATGCAGTTATTAATGCTTGATAATATACATCGTCTGGCTGTAGGCCACGTCTTCCGGATTGGTGATCGGGTAACCTTTTACCCAAGGCTTGATCAGACGGCCATTGGTGTATTGGTAAATCGGCGCGATCGGCGCCTGTTCCGCGATGATCTGTTCCAGTTTGTTGTAATCCGCCGTCAGGGCCGCGGCGCTGGTTTCACGGCTGGCCTGCGCCAACAGCTTGTCGTAATCCGCGCTCTTGAATTTGGCGATATTGCCGCTGTGGGTGGAGCTCAACAACGACAGGAAGGTCGAAGCTTCATTGTAATCGCCCACCCAGGAAGCGCGCACCACGTCGAAATTGCCGGTGTTGCGGCTGTCGATATAAGTTTTCCATTCCTGATTCTGCAACTTAACGTCGATCCCAAGGGTTTTCTTCCACATCGAGGCCACGGCGATGGCTATTTTCTGGTGGCTTTCTGAAGTGTTATACAACAGCGTCAGCTTCAAAGGGTTATTAGGGCCATAGCCGGCCGCCTGCATCAGCGCCTTGGCCTGGGCATCCAGTTCGGCCTGCGGCTGCTGTTGCAAGAGACTCACTTCCGGTTTAAACCCTGCGGTCACATCCGGCGTAAAGTGATAAGCCGGTTTCTCACCGGTGCCTAACACTTTTTCGGCGATAATTTTGCGATCGATCGCGTAAGACAGCGCCTTGCGCACCCGCACATCGTTGGTCGGCGCCCGTTGGGTGTTGAAAGCATAATAATAGGTGCCGAGTTGGTCCGGGGTATACACCTGATCCGGAATGTCTTTCAGCAGTTTTTGGTACATGTTTTTAGGGAAGGATTCGGTGATATCGATATCTCCGGCCAGGTAGCGTTTAGTGGCGTTAGATTCCTGGTTGATTGGTACAAAGGTCACTTTGGTCAAAACGGTATGCGCATGATCCCAATAGTGTTCGTTGGGCGTCAGCACCAGTTTCTCGTTGACCACCCGCTCCTGTAGCTTATACGCACCGTTACCCACCAGATTGCCGACTTTTGTCCAGTCATTGCCAAATTTCTCCACCACCGCCTTGTTCGCCGGGAACAGGCTGAAGTTGGCTGTCAGGCTGACAAAATAGGGTACCGGCTTATTCAACTGTACTTTTAAGGTGTAATCATCCAGCGCCGTTACGCCCAGCTTGTCCGCTGGCAATTTACCGGTAATGATCTCATCGGCATTCTGGATACCTGCCAGCTGGGCAAACCAGGCAAAGGGAGACAGACTTTTTGGTTCGACCAGGCGTTGCCAGCTATAGACAAAGTCTTTTGCCGTGACAGGGTCACCGTTAGACCAGCGTGCGTCCTTACGCAGTGTGAAAATATAGGTTTGGTTATCCGTGGTTTGCCAACGGGTGGCAACGCCAGGGATCACTTTGCCGTTGGCATCCTGATTCACCAAACCTTCAAACAGATCGCGCGCCAATTGTGCTTCCGGCAGCCCGACCGCCTTGATGGGATCGAGCGAAGCAGGCTCATCTTTGATATGGCGAACAATTTCCTGCTTTTCCGCCAGAGTGGTACCCGGGGGAACCTGCGCCGCCATTGCGCTGCTCAATCCTGCGCCGATCGCTACCGCACACAGCGCCAAACGAAAACCCTGTTGAATTATTTTTCTCGTCATTCTGATTCATCCCCGTTAACCATCTGAATTTTTTATCTTATAGCACAAGATTAGTCTCACCTAGAGTTCCAGGCGGACAAGATGTAAAAACTGGGGGCCAGGCAATAAAAAATGCCCGTACGACGAAGTCGACACGGGCATTTTGATCTCGACGAGGATTATTCGTAAAGATGGATGCTGTTGATACGGTAGCTGAATTCTTCGCCCTCTTCTTCATCGAAGATAGTGAAGAAGCCTTTCTCCACCAGCGGCTTGGCATGGATATCGGTCTTTTGCATCTGACGTGACTCGGCATCGTCATAGCCATAGTCCAGATAGAAGCTGTTTTTTTGATAGTCGACGTGCAGGGTAAACGGATAGTTGGACTCATCGCCGCGCCCGTCGTCGTTTTTCACCACGCCGAACCATTCACCCTGGCGGATTTGGTTTTCCTCGTCCACGCCGCACAGCAGCGTGATGGTATCTTTTTCATTTTCGCTATAGCTGGCAATAATTCTGGCTACTGGCATGTTAAATCCCCTGTTTGGTTATTGGGTTAGCTTTGCCGATAGTATAACAACAGCGAATTGACCGGCGGGGTTTTATTGTTACCTGCGCTAACGCACAGTTCACATAACGCGCGATAGCTGAACAATAGCTCTGGGAAAGTGCAGCTAAAGCGTAATACACTGAATAAAATGATAATCACTCTCGACCTTTAAATCAGGGAACGCATCATGATCCAGCATCGACCGCGCAGTGAACGTGGCCAATTGGCCGTTGCAGGAGAGAATTACGGCAGTTCGCTGCTGGGCGCACCGCTGCTCTATTTCCCGGCGGCCATCAGTAGCCCGGATACCGGGCTGATCATCGCCGGTACGCACGGCGACGAAGGTGCCGCTATTGTCACGCTGTCCTGTGCGCTGCGCAGCATCGCCCCCAATCAGTTGCGTCACCATGTGGTGCTGGCCGTCAACCCGGATGGCTGCCAACTCGGGCTGCGCGCCAATGCCAACGGGGTCGACCTGAATCGCAATTTCCCGGCGGCCAACTGGCGCTCTGGCGACACGGTTTATCGCTGGAACAGCGCGGCGGAGGCTCGGGACGTTAAGCTTTCGACCGGTGGTCGTCCGGGTTCCGAGCCGGAGACCCAGGCGCTGTGCCACCTGATCCATCGGCTGAAACCTCGCTGGGTAGTTTCCTTCCATGAACCCTTGGCCTGCATCGAAGATCCTGCCAGCTCTCAGCTTGGCGTCTGGCTTTCGCACAAATTTGCCCTGCCGCTGGTCACCAGCGTCGGTTACGAGACGCCGGGATCGTTCGGCAGTTGGTGCGCCGATCTGTCGCTGCCCTGCATCACCGCAGAGTTCCCACCAATCTCTGCCGATGCCGCCAGCGAAAGCTACCTCGACGCCATGGTGGAATTACTGACCTACCCGGACTGAGTCGGTTACGGGGCGAGGTTGATCGCCCCACATTCGAAATCCAGACCCGGTTCAACGTCCTTCGCCAGCCAGGTTGGCCCGTCCAAATCGACGAATCGCGCCCCCGGAGCCAAGGGTAACGCCGCGCCGATCGCTCGAGAAGTGCAGAGCATGCAGCCCAGCATGATGGCGAACCCTTGCTCTCGCGCCAATGCCGCCAACGCCAACCCTTCCGTCAGACCGCCGGTCTTGTCCAGCTTGATATTGACCATCTGATAGCGACCGGCCAACCGCGGTAGATCGCTACGCGTGTGGCAGCTCTCATCGGCGCAAATCGGTAACGGGTGGATAAAGTTTTCCAGCGCGCTGTCGTCCTTCGCCGGCAGCGGTTGCTCCAGCATCGCCACGTCCAGATCCGCCAACAGCTGACAACGTGCCGCCAACCCCTCCGCCTGCCAGGACTCATTGGCGTCGACGATCAAGGTGGCCGTCGGCACTGCCGCACGGATCGCCACCAGTCGTTCACTGATCAGGTGGTTATCCAGCTTGATTTTCAACAGCCGGGCCCCTTGTTGCTCAAGCTCACGCGCGGCGAACGCCATCGCCTCCGGCGAGCCGATGCTGACGGTTTGCGCCATCACAATGCGTTCCGGCTCTACGACTGCGCTGCGTTGCCACAGGCTCTGGCCGTTCAGGCGACATTCCAGATCCCACAGTGCAGAATCCACCGCATTACGCGCTGCACCTGCCGGCATTAGCCGCTGCAGTTGCTCCCGCGTCACGCCCTGTTCCACAGCCGTTACCACTTCAGCCAGCTGCGCCATCACCGAGGCTTCACTTTCGCCGTAACGCGCATATGGCGTACATTCG
Organism: Serratia sp. GW822-FHT06E05; assembly: GCF_058799445.1. NCBI lineage: Bacteria > Pseudomonadati > Pseudomonadota > Gammaproteobacteria > Enterobacterales > Yersiniaceae > Serratia > Serratia sp. GW822-FHT06E05. Next base: position 111,777 of record NZ_JBXALM010000001.1, on the reverse strand, counting down.
CCGCTGGCACGCACGCCCTGCTGTTCAATTTCGACCACCACGACTTTGGCTTCGGTACGGCTACCGCGAGCTATCACAAAGGCAGTATGCAGCGGCCAGGCTTCTGGGTAAAAACGCATGCTTCTCATAACGGCTCCTGAGGCGAAAATTGCGCATAAACAAGGGCGACCAGAAGGATAAATTCTGGACACAACCTAATATATACAACTATTTAGCAAACTTTATATATCCAACCCGCAATTGTTGACATAAACTGATGCCAGGGTGTGAACCTAATGTTAAGCGCGGCGTAAAGTCCCTTTTCATTAGGCTCATGCCCTTTGTATAAACACCTGTAAAAGGAATCAAGCTAATGACTCAGACAGTACATTTTCAAGGCAACCCGGTTAGCGTTGCAGGCCATCTGCCACAGTCCGGCGAACAAGCCAAAGCCTTCTCTCTGGTTGCCAAAGACCTGTCAGATGTGGCACTGAGCAGCTTCGCGGGTCAACGCAAAGTTCTGAACATTTTCCCAAGCATCGATACCGGCGTTTGTGCGACTTCAGTGCGTAAATTCAACCAGTTGGCCAGCGGCCTGGATAACACCGTAGTGCTGTGCATTTCATCCGACCTGCCGTTCGCACAGTCACGTTTCTGTGGCGCGGAAGGCCTGAGCAACGTGGTGACCCTGTCCACTCTGCGCGGTGCAGAATTCAAACAAGCCTACGGCGTTGAAATCGCCGAGGGCCCACTGGCCGGTCTGACTGCACGTGCGGTCGTGGTGCTGGATGGCCAGGATAACGTGTTGTACAGCGAGCTGGTGAATGAAATCACCAACGAACCAGACTATGACGCGGCGCTGGCTGCCTTGAAGTAATGTCATTCATAAGGCCCGCGAATGCCGGGCTCTGATAGCCAAGTATTAAAATGGGCGCCTTAGGCGCCCATTCTTTTTACTCTTCGCTTTCCCCAGCCGGCTTGCGGCTGCTAAGACCATACTCGCGCAGCTTGTTGGCGATCGCGGTATGTGAAACCCCCAGGCGTTTCGCCAGCTTTCGCGTGCTTGGATAGGTGCGGTACAACCGCGTCAACACCGAGCGTTCAAAACGCTTGCTGATGTCGTCAAGCGAGCCGTCCAACACTTCATCCCCCAATGACATTTCAACTTCAAATTCCGGTAGAACGATATCTTGTGGACGAAGTTCGAAACCTTCCGTTTGCGTCAGCGCGCGATAGATGGCGTTCTTCAACTGCCGCACGTTGCCCGGCCAGCCGTATTTGCTGAGGAAGCTGCCCAGATCGTTGGACAATTTCGGCCGCGCAACGCCCTGCTCATCGGCAAAGCGCGCCACGAACAGTTCGGTCAGCGGCATGATGTCCTGCGGACGCTCACGCAGCGGCGGAAGGGTAATGGTGAGTACGTTAAGGCGATAATACAAGTCCTCACGGAACTCACCGCGTTGCACCAGTTCGGTCAGGTTTTTCTGCGTCGCGCAGATCACGCGTACATCGACATGCACTTCGTGTTCTTCGCCAACCCGGCGGAAAGTGCCGTCGTTAATAAAGCGCAGCAGTTTGGTCTGCATGCGCGGCGACATTTCACCGATTTCATCGAGCAATACCGAACCGCCGTGTGCCTGCTCGAAGAAGCCCTTCTTGCCTTCCAGTGCATTGGGGTAAGCGCCCGGCGCATGGCCGAACAGCTCGCTTTCCGCTACGTCGTCCGGCAAAGCGGCACAGTTTAGCGCCAGGAACGGCTGCTTGCCGCGCGGACTGCGCAGGTGACAGGCCCGGGCCAGGATATCTTTACCGGTACCGGTATCCCCGACAATCAACAGTGGCGCATCCAACATCGCCAGCTTGCGCGCCTGATCCAGCACCTGGCGCATTTTCGGGCTGGCGGCGACGATGTGATCAAATTCGGTATCGTCGTTCACCGACAAGTTCTGTAGCTGACGCCCCATGCGCGCCGTGGACTTCAGCATCACAACCGCGCCGACGGTGTCTTTCTGCTGGTTTTCGTCTTCCAGATAGATGGGGGTGATATCCATCAGGAAATCCTGACTGCGGATCACCACCCGCTCAGATTGCGGAGTCGCCTGTTCGCTCTCCAGCCAGCGGCTGAAGTTATAACCGCCAATCAACGCAGTGGCGGTCTGGTTGCGGATTTTGTCTTCGCTGAAACCGAACAGCGCCTGAGCCGCCGGGTTAGCCAGCTCGACCTTGCCCTTCATATCTATCGAGAAGACCGGTTCCGGCATCGACTCCAGCAACGCCCGCAGGGCGCGGTGCTCACGCTCGGACGGCATGAAATTCACGGTGCGTACGTCGGTCACGCCGGCGATGCGGCGGATCTCTGCCATCAAGGCACGGAAGGTGTCAAAATCCAGCTGGGAAAAATTGAGGTAAATGCGGCCGATGGGATCGATTTCGATGCCACGTAAATCTATGCTGCGCAATACCAAAAGATCGAGTAACTCTCGAGTCAGACCGATTCGGTCTTCGCAAAAAACTTCCAAACGCATCAGTATTGGCCTTATCTCTGCAGGTGCGGGGATGACTGGCAATGATGATACTCTCTCACCCCGAACGGTAGAAGCAATCTGTCAGCAAAAGTTGACAGAACTCTGATTTATCGCTGTTGTTGATGTTTTTAAACGCAAGTGAATAACACCATCGGCGTCATTTTAGCTGATCGGCAGAGAGTTATCACAACCGCCAATAAATTTGCAGATAAATATAATGTATTTGCAGGGGGATCGTCTTTCGTCAAGTGAAGGTTACGTATTGGCTTTGCACGGCGTGACAAAGGCAGAAAGGAAGCACGGCGCCCAAATGGACGCCGTGAGGAGATTATTTGGCTTTGCTGTCGCCTTTCTTCATGGTTTCTTTCAGTTGGCCGACCAATTGGCTGCGGAAATCACCCAGTTTGGGTTTCTCACCTTCCAGCCAAGGCAGTGGACGGCACAGCTCCATCGCCTTGATGCCTAGCCGCGCGGTCAGCAAACCGGCACCGATCCCCTGTGCTGCACGGGCAGACAAACGAGCCGCCAGATCTTGCGACATCCAGTCCATCCCCACTTCGCGCACCAGTTCGGACGCACCGGCAAAGGCAATGTTCAACAGCACCAGGCGGAATAGCCGCAGACGACTAAAGTAGCCCAGTTCGATGCCATACAGCGCCGCGATGCGGTTGATAAGGCGAATATTGCGCCAGGCGATAAACGCCATATCCACCAGCGCCAGCGGACTGACGGCAATCATTAACGTGGATTCCGCGGCCGAACGGCTGATTTCACGCCGGGCCTGGTTGTCCAGCACCGGCTGCACCAGTTTGGCGTACAGCGCCACCACTTCACGGTCGTTTTGGGTTTCATGCAGCGAGGCCTGCCAGCGCTGCAACGCCGGATGCCCTTGATCCAGACCGGCCTGACGCGCCAACTTCTCGCAGAACTCCCGCCCTTTGCCCAAACCGTGGCTGTGCAGTAGTTCTCGAGCCACATCTCGCTCTTCGGCACGCTGACGCAGACGGTATAACCGGCGCCATTCGGTCACCACCGAACCCACCCCGGCAAAGACGATCAAGCCACCCGCTACGCCACCGCCCATGGCAATCCAATCCTGCTGCACCCAGGCGGTATGTACCCACTGTACGCCCTGCGCCACTACGCTGACGCCAAACAGCGCCAGCCCGGCAGTGACCATTTTGCGCCACAGGCTGCGTTTGGGTTTCAGGGCCGCATTGATGATGCCTTCGGCGCGCCCCTCTTCGTCTTCCTGCTGCAGCTCCGGCGCCGCCGGGAAAAAGCTTTCCGCCTGCTGTTCGTCGAAAGCGACGTTAGCACGCAGCACGGGCTCCTGCGGCGGTTGCAGCGGTTGTTCAAAATCGATACGCGGTTTTATCGGCTCGCTCATCGCAATTTATCTCCCAGTAGAAACTCCATCACCGCATCCAGGCGAATATGTGGCAACGGGCTGTCCACGCTCATGGCGCGTGGACGAAACTCATCGAAATGGAAGCCCTGGTTTTGCCAAAACGCCGGCCCTGGCAGGCGCGCCGGCACTTCGCCGGGGAAAACCGTCAGCGGCGCTCCGTCGTTCAGACGATTGCCTTTTAACGCCGGGATGCGCTGCCCCTGATGATCAACGATACCGCTCTCGGTAGCCTGTACCGAGGCCAGCCCAACACAGTCCATGCTGATGCCTTCAAACGCGGCGTTCTGCCACGCTTCCTGCACCAACTGCTGCAGCAGCGACACCAGATTGGCGTGCTGGTCGGCGGTAATATGGTCGGCTTTGGTGGCGGCGAACATCAGCTTGTCGATGGTCGGTGAAAACAACCGGCGAAACAGCGTGCGCTTGCCATAGTGGAAACTCTGCATCAACTGGGTCAGCGCCAGGCGCATGTCGTTAAACGCCTGCGGGCCACTGTTGAGCGGCTGCAAGCAGTCCACCAACACGATTTGGCGGTCGAAACGGACAAAATGCTCTTTATAAAAGTTTTTGACGATCGACTGGCAGTAATAATTGAAACGCGCACGCAGCATGCCGATGTTGCTGTGTTTATCCGCCTGCGCCAGCTTCGATTCCCCATGAGCGTCCACATTCGGCCACGGGAAAAACTGCAACGCCGGCGCACCGGCCAGATCCCCCGGCAGGACAAAGCGCCCCGGCTGAATAAAGTGCAGCCCTTCACTTTTGCAACGCAGGAGATAGTCGGTGTAGGCCTGGGCGATAGCCGCCAGTTTGTTTTCATCCGCCGGAGCCAGCGGATCGCAGCTTTTACACAGCGCCAGCCAAGGCTTGGCCCACTCGGCGCGATCGCCCTGTAGCAGGCCGGCCATTTGCCGCGACCAGGCCAGATAGTCCTGCTCCAGCATCGGCAGGTCCAGCAACCACTCGCCGGGATAATCGACGATTTCCAGGTACAGGGTCGACGTGTCTTTGAAATGACGCAGCAGTGAATCGTTGGAGCGGTAACGCAGCGCCAGGCGAATTTCGCTGACGCCACGCGTCGGGGTCGGCCAGCTCGGCGGTGTGCCATACAGCTGCGCCAACCCTTCATCATAGGTAAAACGTTGAATGCCGAGATCGCGCTGCGGAATGCGCTTCACGCCCAGCAGGCGCTCTTCACGCACCGGCGAGAACAGCGGCATGCGCGCACCGCTGTGAACGTGCAGCAATTGGTTGACGAAAGCGGTGATAAAGGCGGTTTTGCCGCTACGGCTCAGACCGGTCACCGCCAGGCGCAGATGGCGATCCATTCCGCGGTTGACCAGCGACGTTAACTCATTTTGCAGTCGTTTCATTGTTCTCCTTGGCATAGGCCCTAAATAATTGGAGTTGCATCGCGGCGGCCAGTTTGTAAGTCCTGGAAGCATAGCGCACTATGTGACCAGGGCGGGCAAGCGCAGCCAACAAAGAGGCAGCTTCAAGTATGACGGGTATAACGCCCAAACACCTTGTTCAGGCCTTTGCGGAACAGAGGTTCCAGCACCAGCGCCAATACAAAGCGAATCGGTTTGCGACCCACGGTCCGCAGCAGCCAGCCGGCCGCCCCTGCCGGGCCGTAATTCAGCAACGCTATGATGATGACTTTAGACACTGTCTTCAACATTGCACCTGCTCCTCGTTTAAATCCACCGGTTTTAGCGGCGTTTGCGGCATAGGTTTTGTTCATTATCAATGCCCTCCGGCACAGTTCGGGTCAATAAAGGATGATGACGGGTGCAATGCCTGACCTGCGCACGGCGCAGGCCATAGCATGCGGGGCGGGTTACAGCTTGCGGAAACGGCTCTGTACGCCGAAAGTGTCCGACGTGACGTAACGCTCAACCTGTCGCAGCTGTTGTTCGCCGCTGCCCAGTTGATATTCAAGTTGGTCGAGCAACTGACGCGGCGTTTTTTGCTGTTCGCCGTCAAAACGGCTGGCCGGCGCTTCATCCAACACGAACACCAGCGCGAAATAAGCAATCAGGGTGAAGAAAAACAGCCCGAAGAACATCGATAACACCACGATCACCCGGATCAGGCGTACCGGCACGTCGAAATAATGGGCCAGACCGGCGCAGACGCCCTTCACCATCCCTTCTTCAGGTACGCGATAAAGCTTTTTACTGCCCAGAGTGTTGTTCATCAAGACTGTCTCCAGTTCGGGTGTTCTGCATCGAGGATCTCTTCCAGCGCCTGAATGCGTTCACGCATACGCTTGGCATCTTCTGCCAGCTGTGCCAGACGCTGCATTTCCTGATGGCTCAGTTGAATGCCGTTTTGTTGCCGATTGCTGTAATGCAGCCAAAGCCAAATCGGTGCGACAAACAACACAAAGATTGTCAACGGAATGGCAAGTAATAGAGCACTCATTTCTTTTCCTTCTTAATGCGTCTTTGGTGGGCGGCCACCCTACCGTGGCCGCCCAGGTTATTGACAAAGGGGGATAAAAGCGTGGTTTTTCCCCCTTTGTGTTATCAGCCGAAAATCAATAAACTGATTTTCCTGATTTATTTTCAAAACCTTTATTGCCTTACTCGGAACGATTCATTTTTGCTTTCAGCGCCGCCAACTGCTCGCTGATGGCGTCGTCGGCTTTCAGCTCGGCAAACTCTTGATCCAGAGACTTCTTTTTACCGATGCTGACGCTTTCCGCTTCGGCTTCCATATGGTCAATGCGACGTTCGAACTGCTCGAAACGCGCCATTGCCTCATCCAGTTTGCCGCTGTCGAGCTGACGACGCACTTCGCGGGAAGACGACGCCGCCTGATGACGCAATGTCAGTGCTTGTTGGCGTGCGCGTGTTTCGGTCAGCTTGTTTTCCAGCTCGCCGATTTCGCTTTTCATGCGGGCCAGGGTTTCTTCTACGGTCGAGACTTCATGAGTCAGCGTAGAGATCAGGTCGGCCACTTTTTGTTTTTCGATCAGCGCCGCACGGGCCAGATCTTCTTTATCTTTACGCAGCGCCAGTTCGGCTTTGTCCTGCCAGTCGCTCAGTTGGTTTTCACCCTGCTCGATACGGCGTAACAGCTGCTTTTTCTCCGCCAGCGCACGCGCTGAGGTAGAACGGACTTCGACCAGCGTGTCTTCCATCTCTTGGATCATCAACCGCACCAGTTTTTGCGGATCTTCTGCCTTATCCAGCAGCGTATTGATGTTGGCGTTCACGATGTCGGCAAAACGAGAAAAAATACCCATAATTAACTTCCTCTTGGTTCTGATGGCGTCTGAAGCGCCGCGTTAAATCATGCAGATTGCCCAAAGACTTAATCAAAACCCGTGCCAACTTTTATTTCGTTGAATAATAAAGACTATTTATTTTTGACTCTCTGAACGCATCCTGTAGAGTGATTATTTTCACCAAACATTGGCGAATTTCATCATGAGCGAACAGTTAGAAAACCTGCTGGGCGAAGCAAACGCCTTTGTCGAAGTATTGGAGCAAGTCTCGCAACTGGCAAAGTTGAACAAGCCGGTGTTGGTTATTGGTGAGCGCGGAACCGGTAAGGAGTTGATTGCCCACCGTTTACATTACCTCTCCAACCGTTGGCAAGGGCCATTTATCTCGCTTAACTGCGCGGCCCTGAATGAGAACCTGCTTGATTCGGAACTGTTCGGCCACGAGGCAGGGGCTTTTACCGGTGCGCAGAAGCGCCACCTGGGTCGCTTTGAACGCGCCGACGGCGGCACTTTGTTTCTCGATGAACTGGCGACCGCGCCGATGCTGGTACAGGAAAAATTGCTGCGGGTGATTGAATACGGCCATCTGGAACGCGTCGGCGGTAGCCAACCGCTGCAGGTCGATGTCCGGCTGGTGTGTGCCACCAACGACGACTTGCCCGCGCTGGCGGCGGCAGGAAAATTCCGCGCCGACCTGCTGGACCGCCTGGCGTTCGACGTGGTGCAGTTGCCGCCGCTGCGCCGGCGCCAGCAAGACATCATGTTGCTGGCCGAACACTTTGCGATCCAGATGTGTCGTGAGCTGTCGTTGCCGCTGTTTCCTGGCTTTACCGAGCGCGCCAGAGATGCCCTGCTCGGCTATCACTGGCCAGGTAACGTACGCGAATTGAAAAACGTGGTGGAGCGTTCGGTCTACCGCCACGGCACCAGCTCGGAAGCGCTGGATAACATCGTCATCAACCCGTTCGCCCAGCGGGAAAGTGTGCCATTGCCTGTAGAGGCCGAAGCGCATGATGGCCTGCCGGTACTGCCGCTGGATTTAAAAGCCTGGCAATTGGCGCAGGAGAAGTCTCTGATCGAAGCGGCACTGCAACAGGGAAGGTTTAACCAACGTAAAGCGGCGGAGTTGCTGGGGCTGACCTACCACCAGCTACGCGGCATGCTGAAAAAACATGCGTTACTGCAAAATGGCGAGGCGGACGACGAATAGCGGGCAAAAAAAAGCCAGCACCCGAGCTGGCTTAAAAAACACTGGAAGCAATGTGAGCAATGTCGTGCCTTCCACAGCAGAACCACAGGGAGTGGCCTTCCGTGAACTGCCAAGCGATGATAATAGTTATCAGTATCATCTGTAAAGCACTTTGTTGAGAATTTTTCTCATTACCACACTGTCATTGTGCAATTACCACTCAGGGAAGGGGTCGGCCATCTCGTGCCAGTAATCCACCCCGGCGGCCATTTCCTCATCGTTTAGCAGGCAAGCGTCCAGCAAACGCGTTATTTTGGCCTGCTGCAGATGCTGGCCGATGAACACCAACTCCTGGCGCATGTCACCGAAAGGCTCCACCCATTTCTCCATAATCTGCGCCCTCGTCTCTTCATCTTCCGGCCATCTATCTTGCGCTATGGCGCGCCAGAAGGTGCCTGCCAACCCATAATGAGCAATCCCTCCCGCCTGGCTCCACTGCCCGGCCTGACGCGGGCGCGTCGCCAGCCAAAAGAACCCTTTGGAACGCAGTAGCTTGCCACCGCCCCAGTCACCGTTGATCACCCGGTAGAATTTGTCCGGTGCAAAGGGACGGCGCGCCTGATAAACAAAGCTGCTGATCCCGTAGTTTTCGGTTTCGGGCAGGTGCTCGCCGCGTAGCTCCTTCAACCAGCCCGGCGCCTGCTGCGCTTTGTCGAAGCTGAAACTGTTGGTGTTCAATACCGCCTCCAGCGGCAATTTGCCTGGCGATACGGGCAGAATACGGGCATCCGGATTCAAACTGGCCAGCAGCGCCATCACTTCTCCCTGCTGTTCTGGCGTCAGCAGGTCGGTTTTGCTTACCAGCATCACGTCACAGAACTCAATCTGTTCGATCAACAGATCCGCAACGCTGCGCAGATCGTCTTCTCCCAGGCTTTGACCGGCCTCCTGCAGCGTCTGCGCCTGCTGGTACTGCTGGATAAAATTAACCCCGTCCACCACGGTGACCAAGGTATCCAGCCTTGCAAATTGCGACAGGCTTTCCCCCTGTTCGTCCTCAAAGGTAAAGGTTTCCGCCACCGGCAAAGGTTCGGAAATGCCGCTGGATTCGATCAGCAGGTAATCGAAGCGCCCGGCCTGCGCCAGTTCGCGTACCGAAATCAGCAGATCTTCGCGCAGCGTGCAGCAGATGCAGCCATTGCTCATTTCCACCAATTTTTCCTGCTGGCGATCGAGCTGGACTTCGTTCTCGACCAGGGCAGCGTCAATGTTGACTTCGCTCATGTCGTTGACGATAACCGCCACGCGCATGCCCTGACGATTGTTCAAAATATGGTTCAATACCGTCGTTTTACCGGCGCCGAGAAAGCCGGAAAGCACGGTTACGGGTAATGGATTCATGGGGTTCCTCACTCAAAACTCATTGCGTAATGCCTGGTAACCGCGCACCAGTTCAACGTTGGTGGCGGCGACTTCTTCTGAAAATTGCAGTGCGCCGCGATCGACCTGCCGGTAAAGCGACAGATCGCTGTCGGCGCCGACGCGCTCGGTTGACGGGATATACAGGTTCTGCGGCAACGTCACGCCATCCACCACCGCGTTGTAGCGCACCACGCAGCCGGAACCGATGTGACAGTTGAACAACACGCTGTTGAAACCGATAAACACCCGGTCCTCGATGCAGCACGGCCCATGGACAATGGCGCGATGGGCGATGGAGCTGAAGCGGCCGATGGTAACCGCCGCGCCGCTTTTCGAGTGGATCACCACGCCATCCTGAATATTGGAATGAGAGCCGATCACGATCGGTTCCATATCTCCGGCCGCATTGAGTTCGTCGGCACGGATCACCGCGTACGGCCCAACGTAGACAAAATCCTCGATAATCACCCGGCCGCAGATTATCGCGGTAGGATCGATATAGGCCTGCGGTGAGACCTGCGGCAGGTGTCCACTGGGGTTTTTACGCAGCATCCTGATCCTCCCGCCAGCTCAACTCCGCCACGGCATTGTGGGCATGCAGGCTTTCCTGATGTTCGACCCGCAGCGAAAAGGCGCGGTGGCTGCACTGGCTGCGCAGCATTCGGTATAGGCGGCGAGCGGCATCTTCGCAGAACATCAGGTTCTGGCCGTTAGCCAGGGCAAACGCCTGCTCGTCACTGCGTTTCACCAGCGTCTGCAACGGCGTGCCCAGCGCGTGCTCGATACGATCTATCAGGTTGACCACCGGCAATGCCGTTTCGCGCTCATTGAGCGTCACCGTCACCCAGGCCCAGCTACGCTGACTGTGAGGCGTCCCCGGCATACCGTGATCGCCCAGCCAGTCGATGACCTGCTGCTGGTCGACCTTTTGCGCCGAATGTTCGAAATCAAACTGAAACTGCTGCTGCGCCAATTGACGACTGAGCGCCGCCGAACTCGGACAAGTAGACGAATAGGGCACGCCCACCGTCAGCGTCAGGGTGAGTGTGCTTGCCAGCGAGGCACTAATTTCCAGCGGATAGGCTTTCCAGCCCCGGTGTGGCGAAAGCAGCGCCGGACGCGACAACAGCAGCTCACCGCTGATGTGCAGGCTGGCGCGGTCGCTGTTTTCCGGCTGCGATGCCAAAAAAGCGTGCAGTTGGTCGGCAATGCGTTGCGGCGTCAGTTCGCCCTGGGTTAACTCATCCAGCGCCAGATACAGCCGCGACATGTGTATACCCCGCGCACCTTGGCTGCCGGCGCGCAAATTGATCCCGGCGTTGACCCTTGCCATCAACGGCTTTCCAGCCAACTCCAGCGGCAACGCTATCCCTTGCATCCCGACCCAATCGAGCCCGACATCACTCATTGCGCCCTGCCAGGCCTGCGCGTCCGGCAGCGGCTGGCGTGGTGGAAGTGCAACCTTGTTCATACATCCCCTTGCTGTTATCAGTACATTGCCAGGGAACGGTAACATGATTTTGTTATGTTATAACATATCAATTGTAACTTTTTTGTCTGAAGTGCCGAATTGTTCAATCAAGTAGCAGAAAACTCAGCCATTTTGCTCAATGGATTGGGCTGTTCGCCAGAGTACGATACACTAATGCTATTGCTTATTAACCCATGAAGCCTCTATGCGTGGTTTACCCCTTTGGATATTGTCACTGAGCTGTCTTGCCGGCAGCGCTCTGGCCTCCACACCCCCTGCGCCCACCGCGGCATCGCCATTGCCGGACATCCGCCAAAGCGGCTTTGTCTATTGCGTCAGCGGCATACTGAACACCTTCAACCCGCAGATGGCCAGCAGCGGCCTGACGGTCGATACCCTGGCCGCACAGCTTTATGACCGCTTGCTGGACGTCGATCCGTACACCTACCGGCTGATCCCCGAATTGGCGCAAAGCTGGGAAGTACTGGATAACGGGGCCACTTACCGTTTTCACCTGCGCAAAGACGTGCCGTTCCAGACCACCGACTGGTTCAAACCGACCCGCAAGCTGAATGCCGACGACGTGGTCTTCAGCTTCGAGCGCGTGTTTAACCAAAAGCACCCCTACCATGACGTCAACGGCGGCGAGTACCCGTATTTCGACAGTTTGCAATTTGGCGACTCGGTGCAAAGCGTGAAGAAGCTGGACGAGTACACGGTGGAAATCCGCCTGCAGGCGCCGGACGCCTCATTCTTGTGGCACATCGCCACCCACTATGCGCCGGTGTTGTCGGCAGAATACGCAGACGATCTGACGCGAGAAGGCCGTCAGGAGATGATTGACCGCGAACCGGTCGGTACCGGGCCGTTCATGCTCAATGAATATCGCTCAGGGCAATATATCCGCCTGGCGCGCAACGATGTTTACTGGAAAGGTAAACCGCGTATGCCGCAGGTGGTGATCGATCTGGGTGCCGGCGGTACCGGACGGCTATCGAAATTGCTGACCGGTGAGTGCGACGTGCTGGCCTATCCCGCCGCCAGCCAGCTTTCAATTCTGCGCGATGACCCGCGCCTGCGGCTGACGCTGCGCCCAGGCATGAACATCGCCTATCTGGCGTTTAACACCCGCAAACCGCCGCTGAACGATTTGAACGTCCGTCAGGCTATTTCGCTGGCGATCAACAACCAGCGTCTGATGCAGTCGATTTACTATGGCACCGCGGAAACCGCCGCCTCCATCTTGCCGCGCGCCTCCTGGGCCTACGACAATGAAGCGCACGTTACCGAATTCAATCCGGCCAAATCGCGCGAAATGCTCAAGCAAGCGGGTATTGAGTCGCTGAACCTGCGCCTGTGGGTACCGACCGCTTCGCAATCCTACAACCCCAGTCCGTTAAAAACCGCCGAGCTGATCCAGGCCGATTTGGCTCAGGTCGGCATTAACGTGACCATAGTGCCGGTCGAAGGCCGTTTCCAGGAGGCGCGGCTGATGGAGATGAATCACGATCTGACCCTCACCGGCTGGGCCACCGACAGTAACGACCCGGACAGCTTCTTCCGGCCGCTGCTGAGCTGCGCGGCAATCCGCTCGCAAACCAACTATGCTCACTGGTGTGACCCGGCGTTTGACGAAGTGCTGCAAAATGCCCTGCTGTCACAACAGCTGGCGCAGCGCATCGAAAACTATCAGAAGGCGCAGAAAATTCTTGAGCAGCAGTTGCCGGTGTTGCCGCTGGCGTCTTCATTGCGCCTGCAGGCCTATCGTTACGACATCAAAGGACTGGTACTGAGCCCGTTCGGCAATGCGTCCTTTGCCGGGGTGTACCGTGAGTCTGCGGAGGGGCCGAAAAAGTGATTATCTTTACCTTACGCCGTTTCTTGCTGCTGCTGATCACCTTGTTCTTCCTGACATTGGTCAGCTTTAGCCTCAGCTATTTCACACCGCGGGCGCCGCTGAACGGCGCTGCCCTGCTGGATGCCTACCAGTTTTACTTTGTCAGCCTGCTGCACTGGGATTTTGGCGTCTCCAGCATTAATGGCCAGGCAATCAGCGAACAGCTGCGCGAAGTGTTTCCTGCCACTATGGAGCTGTGCCTGCTCGCCTTCACTCTGGCTCTGTTTATCGGCATTCCTCTGGGCATTATTGCCGGCGTGATGCGTGGCAAATGGCAGGACACCGCCATCAGCACCTTTGCGCTGTTGGGCTTTTCGATGCCGGTTTTCTGGCTGGCATTGCTGCTGATGCTGTTTTTCTCGCTGCACCTTGGCTGGCTGCCGGTCTCCGGACGTTTCGATCTGCTGTATCAGGTCAAGCCCATCACCGGCTTTGCCCTGATTGACGCCTGGCTGTCCGATTCACCCTACCGCACGGAAATGATCGGCAGCGCACTGCGCCATATGATTTTGCCGATTACCGCACTGGCGGTAGCGCCCACCACCGAGGTGGTGCGTTTGATGCGTATCAGCACCGACGACGTGCTCAATCAGAACTACATCAAAGCCGCCGCAACCCGTGGCTTATCCCGTTTCACCATTATCCGCCGCCACGTGCTGCACAATGCGTTGCCGCCTATCGTGCCCAAGCTGGGGCTGCAGTTTTCCACCATGCTGACGCTGGCGATGATCACCGAAGTGGTGTTCAGTTGGCCGGGGCTCGGGCGTTGGATGATCAATGCCATTCGCCAGCAGGATTATGCGGCGATCTCCGCCGGCGTTATGGTGGTCGGCACGCTGGTGATCACCATTAACGTCCTGGCCGATATTTTAGGCGCTGCCACCAACCCACTGAAACATAAGGAATGGTATGCCCTTAGATAACGTATACCGCGAAAAGAAAATGCCGAGCCCGCTGCTGTATACCTGGCGGATTTTTTACGGCGATGCGCTGGCGATGATCGGCTTCTACGGCGTGATAGCGCTGCTGCTGCTTTCCGTGTTCGGCAGCCTGCTGGCCCCTTATGCGCTCGATCAACAGTTCCTGGGTTATCAACTGTTGCCGCCTTCCTGGTCACGTTACGGCAACGTTTCCTTCTTCCTGGGCACCGACGATCTTGGCCGCGACATTCTCAGCCGCCTGCTGACCGGCACCGCCGCCACCTTCGGTTCCGCATTGCTGGTTACCGTTGCCGCCGCCTTTGTCGGGGTGATCCTCGGGGTGTTTGCCGGGGTAACCCGCGGCCTGCGCTCGGCGGTGCTCAATCATATTCTCGACACCCTGCTCTCCATCCCTTCGCTGCTGCTGGCGATCGTGGTGGTGGCGTTCCTTGGGCCAAAACTCGAGCACGCCATGCTGGCCGTCTGGCTGGCGCTGTTGCCTCGCATGGTGCGCACTATCTACAGCGCAGTGCATGACGAGTTGGAAAAAGAATATGTGGTGGCGGTGCGTCTCGATGGCGCGTCAACCTTGCAAATACTGTGGTACGCCGTGATGCCCAACATTGTGGCGGTGCTAGTGACGGAGTTCACCCGAGCGCTGTCGATGGCGATCCTGGACATTGCCGCCCTCGGCTTCCTCGATCTTGGCGCACAGCTGCCGTCCCCTGAATGGGGCGCCATGCTCGGCGATTCGCTGGAGCTGGTGTATGTCGCCCCCTGGACGGTGATGCTGCCCGGCGCGGCAATCCTGGTCAGCGTGTTGCTGGTTAACCTGTTGGGCGACGGTATGCGCCGCGCAATCAATACGGGGGTGGAATAATGCCATTACTTGATATCCGCAACCTGACGATTGAATTTATGACCGCCGAAGGCCCGGTAAAGGCAGTCGATCGCGTCAGCATGACCCTGAGTGAGGGGGAAGTCCGCGGCCTGGTGGGCGAGTCCGGTTCCGGTAAAAGCCTGATCGCCAAAGCGATCTGTGGCGTCACCAAAGACAACTGGCGCGTCACCGCCGACCGTTTCCGTTTCGATGATATCGACCTGTTGCAGCTAACACCGCGTGAACGACGCAAGCTGGTCGGGCATAACGTGTCGATGATTTTCCAGGAGCCACAATCCTGTCTGGATCCTTCCGAAAGCATCGGCCGTCAGCTGGTGCAGGCCATTCCGGGTTGGACCTACAAAGGCCGCTGGTGGCAGCGCTTTAACTGGCGCAAACGCCGCGCCATAGAGCTGCTGCACCGGGTGGGCATCAAGGATCACAAAGACATCATGGGCAGCTTTCCTTATGAGCTGACCGACGGTGAGTGCCAGAAAGTGATGATCGCCATCGCCCTGGCCAATCAGCCGCGCCTGCTGATCGCCGATGAACCGACCAACGCCATGGAACCGACCACTCAGGCGCAGATTTTCCGTCTGCTGGCGCGTTTGAATCAAAACAACAACACCACCATTTTGCTGATCAGCCACGATCTGCAAATGATGAGCAAATGGGCCGATCGGGTCAACGTGTTGTACTGCGGGCAGACGGTAGAAAGCGCTCAGTGCGAAGACCTGCTGGCCGCACCGCACCACCCTTACACTCAGGCGCTGATCCGCGCAATGCCGGACTTTGGCCGCGCATTGCCGCATAAAAGCCGCCTCAATACCCTGCCGGGAGCCATTCCGTCGCTGGAGCATTTGCCGATAGGTTGTCGGCTGGGGCCGCGCTGCCCCTATGCGCAGAAGAAATGCATTGAGACACCTCGCCTGCGTCCGGTGAAAAACCACCTGTTCGCCTGTCACTTCCCGCTGAACATGGAGGAGCAATAACATGGAAACGCTGTTGGAAGTGCGCAATCTGAGCAAAACCTACCGTTACCGCACCGGGCTGTTTCGCCGCCAGCATGTCGAAGCGGTCAAATCAGTCAGCTTTACCCTGCGTGAACGGCAAACGCTGGCGATCATCGGTGAAAACGGCTCTGGCAAGTCCACCCTGGCCAAGATGCTGTCCGGCATGGTCGAGCCCTCAGCCGGAGAACTGCTGATTGACGACCATCGGCTTAACTATGGCGATTATCGTTACCGCAGCCAGCGTATCCGCATGATATTTCAGGATCCGAGCACCTCGCTCAATCCTCGTCAGCGTATCGGCCAGCTGTTGGACGCCCCGCTGCGGCTCAATACCGAAATGGCCGCCCCTGAACGTGAGCAACAGATCAACCGAACCCTGCGTCAGGTGGGGATGCTGCCGGATCACGCCAATTATTACCCGCATATGCTGGCGTCCGGCCAGAAACAGCGGGTGGCTTTGGCCCGCGCCTTGATCCTGCAACCGAAGGTGATCGTAGCCGATGAGGCGCTGGCCTCGCTGGATATGTCGATGCGTTCGCAAATCATCAACCTGATGCTGGAACTGCAGGAAAAACACGGCATTTCCTACATTTATGTGACTCAACACCTGGGCATGATGAAACACATCAGCGATCAGGTGATGGTGATGCATGAAGGGGAAATCGTCGAACGCGGCAGTACGGCCGAGGTATTGGCTTCACCGCTGCATGAGCTGACCAAACGCCTGATTGCCAGCCACTTTGGCGAGGCGCTTACCGCAGACGCCTGGCGACGTGACGGCGGCAGATTCTGATCGTCAAATCATAAAGAGAACCCGCCTTAAAGCGGGTTCAGACTGCAGATATCCGTGAAAGGCTAAACCTGTAGGGGTCGAACATGTTCGACCCGATTTAACTCATTGATTATGCCATTGGGCGCAGCTTTCAGCGCCCCTACAGAAAAACAACAGAGCACTTCGTCAACGGTATCAACCCGCTTTAAAGCGGGTTTTTTATCGCCCCGATTCAGTGAGCGCTTAGCCAAAAACCGCAAATACAAATTACAATCTTGCTATATATCATTATATTTTATTCCATTCAGTTATTGATTAGTCCTTAACATTATTTTATCTCGCCAATCGAATCGGTGAGGATATCCCCTACGTTGAGCTTATTAAACGACAGGATATCGCACTGATGAACAGCCATCGCAATCGCCGACTCTCGCAGTTTCTACTCGCTTTAGCCGCAGGTTTCTCTGTTTATGGTCACGCGCTGTGTTGTGATGACCAAGGTTGATCCTGTCATTCCGTGTCCCTCTGCGGGCATGTTGCCATTTTGTCTTGCCGCCGTTGCCTGCTGCACCGGTGGCTGTTGCTCATGATTAAGGATCATCCCCTATGGAACTACTACGTCGACAACATAATGCCCAGTGGTATCACGAAACCCAAAGCAGCGTGCGCGGTGAGCAGCCGTTGGAGCCGCAGGCGGCCGGCATCCGCGATCGATTTTTGCTGGGGCTGGGCGCTTTTGCCGACGAAGCGCTGAACACCGCGCTGACCGTACGCGCCGGGGTATTTAACGCCTCCCTGGCCGGATATCACGTGCTGTTTCCCGATCGGGTCGAATTGTCACGCACAGTGACATTGTCACCTTATGATCGCCTCAGCACCGCATTAACCGTGGCACAGGTGACCGGCGTGCAGTCTCTTTGTAGCCACTACGCCGCCCGCCTCGCCCCCCTGTACAGCTCCGACGCCTCCCGTGAAAGTAATATCCGCCTGGCCCAAATCACCCAGTATGCCCGCCAGCTCGCCAGTCAACCGACGTTGATTTGCAGCAAGGCGTTGCAGCAGCTGAGCGACGTCGGGTTAAGCCCGGCGGATATCGTGACCTTTTCGCAGATTATCGGTTTTGTTAGCTACCAGGCACGCGTGGTCGCCGGCGTGGCTGCCTTGGCCGGGCGGCCAACGGGAGTGGTGCCCGGTTTCCCGAACATCGCTGACGCCGAAGGCATTGTGTTCACCGAGGAAGAACTGGCATGGCAAGCGCGTCTTACCGTGGTGGTGCCGGAAGAGGCCCGTGCCGAACAGCTCGACGTGCTGGATCAAAGCCATCCCGACGCTCGCAGCGAATCCTATTATCTGTTGCTGGCCCACGATGCGCCCGCGCTGCGTGAACGTAATGGCGTGTTCAACAGTATCAATGCCGACGGTTATGGCCTGTCGGCGCGGCTGAAAGCGCTGGCGACGCTGGCAGTTTCCCGCATTAACGGCAGCCGCTACTGCGCAGCGACCGTCGCACAGGATATTCAACAGGAAGAACTGGTCGGCGCCCTGTTCAATAGCATTGAACAGGGGCTGGAGAGTACCAATGACCCGGTTAACCAGGCTGTGATCCGCGTAGCAACCGACCTGACCCGCACGCCTGAAAAGTTCACGCCGCGCAGCGTGCAGCCGCTGTTTAACAGTGGGTTGAATCAGGCGCAGGCGCTGGACGTGATCCTCACCGGCGCGCTGTATGCCTGGGAGAACCGCCTGCGTCAGACGCTCGGCGACACCCAATATCTCAGTGAAAACCTGGCGTAATCGCTAGCGCAGCAACCAACCTCGCGCGGCATCAAAAAAATGCTGCGCCAACGGCGATGCGCGTCCCGGCTCGGCGACCACGACCGCAGCATGACGTGACATCGCCGCAATCGCTATCGGTCGGTGTTGCAACTCCGGCATCATTGCCGGTAACAGGTTGCCATGCGGGAAAAGCCCACAGCCCAGACCGACGAAAATGCCCTGCAACAGTTGGAATATTGAGGTGGTTTCCATTCGAACGTGCAGCGTCAGTCCGGCTTCACGGAAGTTTTGATCAAGATAACGGCGGAAGTAACGCGTAGGCTCAGCCAGGCACAGCGGCAGCGTGGCTACATCCTCCAGCGTCAGGGGGGTATCTCCTACCAACTCAGGAAAATGCTGCGGGTGGAAAACCAGCTCGACCCCGGCGTCCGCCAATGGCTGGGACTGAAAGTGCAGCTCTTGCAGCGTGGAAAGCTCGAAGAAACCGATGCCGACATCTACGGTATGTGCCGTCAACGCCTCCAGCAACTGATCGGCACTCAGCACCGCTACCCGATAATCCAGCTGAGGGTAACGCTCACTGACGTCCTTTAACATTTGCGCCAGCGAGATGCTGCATTGCGGTACCACACCGATACGCAACGTGCCGTTAAGCCCGTGTTTAAGCGACTCGACCTCCAGCTTCAGCCCCTGATAAACCGACACGATCTCGCGCGCCCACGACAGCACCCGCTCCCCTTCGGCAGTAAAACCCTCGAAGTTGTTACCGCGGTTGATTAAGGATACGCCCAGCTCTTTTTCCAAATTTTTCAGCCGCATAGACAATGTCGGCTGACTGACAAAGCTGGCCTCTGCCGCACGGCCGAAGTGGCGCTCGCGTTCGAGATTACACAGGTAGATCAGTTGCTTAATATCCATAAAACGGCTCAATAAGTCATGACTGACCTGAGTATACCATCGCTGTAGGGTTTCGGGCGCAGCTGGCTACGCCCGGAGGGGTCAAATCTTCAGTTTTACGTAGTCCATCAATCGTGAGAACGCGCCGCCTTGCTGGACCGGTTGCAATGCCACCAGCGGCAAGGTTTTGAGCAGCTTGCCGTTATCGCTGATACGGATTTCGCCAATCGTCTGCCCTTGGGTTAACGGGGCATCCAGGCGCGGAACGCTGACCACATACTGCGCCTTCAGTTTGTCGGCTTCACTTTTCGGCAGGCTGAGATATTCCTCTTTTGCACTGCCCACCGCGACCTCATGACGGTCGCCATACCACACTTTTTCCTGCCCCAGATTTTGCCCGGCGCTGAACAGATGCACGGTGGTGAAATCACGCAGGCCCCAGGTCAGCAATTTGCGCGCCTGCTCTTCACGCCCTTTCGAACTTTTACCGCCCATCACCACCGCAATCAGCCGCCGGTCTCCTTCGGTAGCAGAGGCAATAATGTTAAAGCCGGCCGAGGCGGTATGGCCGGTTTTCAACCCGTCGACGTGCAGGTTTTTATCCCACAGCAGCCCATTGCGATTTTGCTGGGTGATGCCGTTCCAGGTCAGCGATTTCTCGCTGTACATGTGATACTCCGCCGGTTCGCTCATGATGATAGCGCGTGAAATCACCGCCAAATCGCCCGCCGTAGTGAATTGCCCCGGCGCATCCAGCCCATGCACGGTTTCGAAATGGGTATTCTGCAGGCCAAGCTGGGCACTCTTTTCATTCATCAACTTAACGAATGCCGCCTGGCTACCTGCCACATAATCCGCCATCGCGACACAGGCATCGTTGCCCGAATCAATGATGATACCGCGGCTGAGATCGCGAACCGTGACCCTGTCACCTGGCTTTAAGAACATCAATGATGATCCCTTAAACACCGGGTTGCCCTGCGCCCAGGCGTCATTGCCCACCGTCACCACGTCATCCAGGCCAATTTTGTGCTGATCGAGCGCGTGATCAATCACCAATCCGGTCATCAGCTTCGTCAGGCTGGCTGGGTTGCGGCGCTGATCTGCGTTCGCCTGCGCCAACACCTGTCCGGTGGTGTAATCCATCAATACGTAAGAGGCGGCGTCTATCGCCGGCGGTGTGTTTTGCGCAATACTGGAGGGAACATCTGCTGCCTGTACCGCCAGCGGCACTAACATGCCGGCGATCATCACCCATACTGAACGCTTCAATCACTGTTCCTCAGGCCCTGCGGGCTAAATAAAATGCCAATATAATCCGTGATATAGACTGCATTAATTATCGGGAAAGCGGAATCGTTACTCTTTTTCAGCAGGTGTCATAATGCAACGATTTGTTTGCCCGGTACCGCTACGCGATAAATCTGCTCTATGCCGCCATTGTCCCATTCGATTAGACGCTCACACCGCCCCAACCTAAACTTGTGACATAAACACTGAAAGCGCTTAAAAAAGCGTTCACTTATTAGCTACATCACCTGCGAAGAACAATATGAAATTTAAACCGTCAATAAAGCCGTATACCGGCGCGGCGGGCGGCTGGGGTTCACTCGAAGCCACTACCCGCTATGTGCTCGACAGTAAACAGACGCTGCAAAACCTGCGTAACCTGATGCGCGTGAACAAGGCTCGTGGCTTCGACTGCCCAGGTTGTGCCTGGGGCGACGACAACCACAGCACCTTCAGTTTCTGCGAAAACGGCGCCAAAGCGGTCAGTTGGGAAGCAACGCGTAACGCGGTCGAGCCGGAGTTTTTCGCGGCTCACAGCGTCAGCACCCTGCTGCAGCAAAGTGATTATTTCCTGGAATACCAGGGCCGTCTCACCCACCCCATGCGCTATAACGCCGAAACAGACCACTACCAGCCGATCAGTTGGCCGGACGCACTAGCGTTAATCGCCCAGCATATTAACCAGATGGATAACCCGAACCAGATCGAGTTGTATACTTCGGGCCGCGCCAGCAATGAAGCTTCTTATCTGTATCAATTGTTTGGTCGTATGCTCGGCACCAGCAATTTCCCTGACTGCTCCAATATGTGCCACGAAGCCAGCGGCGTGGGCCTCAAACAAAGTATCGGCGTAGGGAAAGGCACCATTCGCATGGACGACTTTGAAAAAGCCGATGCCATCTTCGTGTTTGGCCAGAATCCTGGCACCAACCACCCGCGCATGCTGCATAGCCTGAAAAATGCCGCCAACCGCGGTGCGCGCATCGTCAGTTTTAACACCCTGCGCGAACGTGGCCTCGAGCGTTTTGCCGATCCGCAAAGCCCGATTCAAATGCTGACGCCCAAGTCGTCGCCGATCAGTTCATCCTATTACCAACCCAACCTCGGCGGGGATATGGCGGCCGTGCGCGGCATGGTGAAAGCGCTGCTGGAAAGTCATCGTGAGCGCCTGGCGGCCGGTGAACCCGGCCTGTTCGATCAGGCATTCATCAGTCAACACAGCGTCGGCGTCGAGGCGTATCTGGCGCAGGTCGATGCTACGACCTGGCAACAAATCACCCAGCAGTCCGGCCTCAGCGAGGAACAATTGCGTCAGGCGGCGGCGATTTATCAGGGTGCCGAACGCGTGATCTGCACCTGGGCGATGGGCGTCACCCAGCATAAGCATTCTGTGCCAACGGTACGTGAGATCACCAACCTGCAGCTGCTGTTCGGTCAGTTGGGTAAACCGGGCGCCGGCCTGTGTCCGGTACGCGGCCACAGCAACGTGCAAGGCAACCGCACCATGGGCATTGATGAGAAGTCCCCCAAGGCACTGCTCGACAGCCTGGAGCAGCACTTTGACTTCTCGCCGCGACGCGAACCGGGCCATAACACCGTAGAGGCCATTGAGGCGATGCTGCGCGGTGAGGTTAAGGTCTTGCTGGCGTTGGGCGGCAATCTGGCCGCGGCTGCGCCGGACACCGAACGCACTGCCCGCGCCCTGCGCCGTTGTGATCTGACGGTGCATATCAGCACCAAGCTCAACCGCAGTCATCTGGTCACCGGCAAAGACGCGCTGATCCTGCCGACCCTGGGCCGTACCGAACAGGATATGCAGGCCAGCGGCCCACAGTACATTACGGTTGAAGACTCTTTCAGCATGGTGCATGCGTCGGAAGGCGTCGGTAAACCACTGGCGGAGACCCAGCGTTCAGAAACCGCCATCGTGTGCGGCATCGCCGATGCGGTGTTGGGCAACCAGCAGCTCGACTGGCTGGAGCTGGCAGACGATTATTCGTTGATCCGCGACCATATCGCCGCCACCATTCCCGGTTTCGAAGATTTCAACCGGCGCTGCGACCAGCCCGGTGGTTTCTACCTGGGTAACGCCGCCGCAGAATTGCGTTTTGACACCCCAAGCGGCAAGGCCGAGTTTAGCGCAGCGCCTCTGCCAACCAGCCTGTTCCCGCAGTTGGATGGCCGACAGGCGCCCTTCACGCTGCAAACACTGCGTTCGCACGATCAGTACAACACCACTATCTACGGACTGGATGACCGTTACCGCGGCGTCTACGGCCAACGAGAGGTGCTGTTTATACACCCTGAAGATCTGGCGGCGTTGGATATGCAAGACGGTGAGCTGGTAGAGATTGAAACGCTGTGGAATGACGGCATTACACGTAAGGTCAGTGGCTTCAAACTGGTAAGCTACGATATCCCACGCGGTAATCTGGCGGCTTACTACCCAGAGACTAACCCGTTGGTTCCGTTGGCCAGCTTTGGTGACGGCACCGGCACGCCAACGTCGAAGTCGATACCGGTGGAGATCCGCCGTTGTGTGGCGCAACCGACGCTGCGTATTGCCTGAATGGATGCGCCCGGTTCACGCCGGGTGCATTAACAGATCGAGCGCCGTCTGCAACTCGTCAGAGAGCTGATGGCGGCGCCACACGAAGTACAAATTGCTAACCCCTTCCGCCCCCATTTCTACCACTTTTAACGCCTGCTCAGGCAGGATCATCGGCAGCAAAGACCCCGGAACACAGGCGACGCCACAACCCGCTTTTACGCAGGCTGCCATCGCCGTGTACGACTCCATCTCCAGCGTCATCCGCGGCTTTAGCTGGCGTGAGGCCAACCAGCGATCGATTTTCAGGCGGAAAGAACACTCGCGGCTGAAGGTATAAAACTCTAACTGTGCCAGGGTTGCGGCGTCCAGCTGCGGCACCGAGGCCGGCATCAACAGCACCAGGCGCTCATCAAACGCCGCGCGACTGGCCAGCAGCGGGTGCTCTATCGGCCCGTCGGTCAACGCCAGATCGATCTCGCTGTCAATCAGCATTCGCTCCAGCACCAGCGAGTCTCGACTCAGCACGTTGACCTGCATGTGGGGCTGGCTGCGGCGCAAGTGAGCGATGCGTGACGGCAGGTGACTGATCAGAGAAAAATCCAGCGCCCCAAAATTCAGCAGGCCCTGCGGTTGACGACCGGCGAACAATTGTTGGCTGCGGTCTGCCAGCGTCAGGATGTCGACGGCCTGTTGATAGAACTGTCGGCCTTTCGGCGTGACATAGAGCCGGTTTTTATCGCGAAAAAACAACTCGCCGCCCAGTGAGTCTTCTAACTCTTTGATGCGCAACGTGACGTTGGAGGGGACACAGTGCAATTCCCGCGCGGCGGCGGCAATGGTTTTATACTCCACCACGGCGCAGAAAAATCTAAGCTGACTCAGCTTCATGGTTCATTCACTTTTAGTTAGTGTTTTGGTTAGAAACAATCACTTTAGATTAGCATTTATTTGCCATAGAGTCGTATCGACAACCTAAGAGGGATCCCTATGCCACTGAATGATTTACTGAACCTGCCGGGCGTAACCGCGCAGCCGGAAACCGTCACCGACGGCTACGTGTTCAATCACACCATGATCCGCGTGAAGGACTTAACCCAAGCGCTGGACTTTTATACCCGCGTGCTCGGCTTTACCCCGGTGTATCTGGAAACCTTCAATGAAGCCGCGTTTACCATTTGCTACCTGACCCGCAGCCCACGCGACCAGATCCCACAGGATGACGATGCCCGTAAACGCTGGGTCCTGAGTCAACCGGGTATTTTGGAGCTCACCCATAACCATGGCACCGAACAGCAGGCTGATTTTCATTACCACAACGGCAACAGTGAGCCGCGTGGCTTTGGCCACCTCTGTGTGACGGTGCCTGACGTGCACGCTGCCTGCGAGCGTTTTGAGCGCCTTGGCGTGAACTTCCAGAAACGTCTGCATGAAGGTCGCATGAATTACGTGGCCTTTATCAAGGATCCCGACGACTACTGGATTGAAATCCTGCAGCCTACGCCGCTACAGAACTGATTTACTCCCCGTTTCCCCCCGGCGTTTCGAGCCGGGGTTTTCTTCCCGCCTTTTGAACGCCCAATATTCCATAAAATCGCGCCCCAACGCGGGAAAACCGTGACGTTTGGCTTGCCCGCAGCGGGTGATTCGCGTAAAACTGTCAGCCGCAAATCTTGCCACTCACAACCCATTCACTGGACGATATGTTTCAAGATAACCCGCTGCTGGCGCAGCTTAAACAGCAACTTCACTCTCAGACCCCGCGCGTTGAAGGCGTAGTAAAAGGGACTGAGAAAGGCTTTGGCTTTCTTGAGGTCGACGGTCAAAAAAGCTATTTCATTCCGCCACCGTACATGAAGAAAGTCATGCACGGGGACCGAGTGACCGCAACCCTGCATACCGAGAAAGAACGTGAAATCGCCGAGCCGGAAACCCTGATCGAGCCCTTCCTGTCGCGCTTTGTCGGCCGTGTGCAAAAGCGTGATGACCGTCTGTCCATCGTACCCGATCATCCGTTGCTGAAAGACGCGATCCCTTGCCGTCCGGTGCGTGAACTGAAACATAACTTCCAGGCCGGTGACTGGGCGGTAGCGGAAATGTGCCGCCACCCGCTGAAAGGCGATCGCGGCTTCAACGCCGACCTGACCCAATTTATTACCGACGGCGAAGATCACCTGGCGCCGTGGTGGGTCACGCTGGCCCGTCACAGCCTGGAAAAAGAAGCGCCGGAGATGATCGCGATCGATGAGCCGGATGCTTCCGTGCCGCGTGAAGATCTGACCGCTCTGAATTTTGTCACCATCGACAGCGCCAGCACCGAAGATATGGACGATGCGCTGTTTGTGCAGGAAAACGGCGACGGCTCGCTGCAATTGACCATCGCCATTGCCGATCCGACCGCCTACGTCGCGCAAGGCAGCGCGCTGGATCAAATCGCCCGCAAGCGCGCCTTTACCAACTACCTGCCAGGTTTCAACATCCCTATGTTGCCGCGCGATCTGTCAGACAACCTGTGTTCACTGCGTCCGAACCAACGCCGTCCGGTGCTGGCTTGCCGCGTGACCATCGGTGCAGACGGCGCATTGGGTGACGATATTCGCTTCTTCGGCGCCGAGATCGAATCAAAAGCCAAACTGGTTTATGACGAAGTTTCCGACTGGCTGGAAGGCATTGCTGGCTGGCAGCCGCCGAGCGATGAAATCGCACAGCAAATCACCCTGCTCAAGCGCGTGTGCGATGCACGTAACGCCTGGCGCCACCAGCATGCTCTGGTATTCAAAGATCGCCCAGACTACCGCTTTGTGTTGGGTGAAAAAGGCGAAGTGCTGGAGATCATCACCGAGCAGCGCCGCACCGCCAACCGCATCGTCGAAGAGTGCATGATTGCTTCCAACGTCTGCGCCGCCATTGTGCTGCGCGACCGTCTGGGCTTTGGCATTTACAACGTGCACACCGGTTTCGATCCGCTGCTGGTTGAGCAAGCCGTAACCGTACTGCAAGCCAACGGCGTTGAAGCCGAAGCCGAGAAGCTGCTGACGCTGGAAGGTTTCTGCGAACTGCGCCGTCACCTGGATTCGCAACCGACCCAGTTCCTCGACAGCCGTATTCGTCGCTCTCAGACGTATGCCGAAATCAGCACTACGCCGGGGCCACATTTCGGTCTGGGCCTGGAGGCTTACGCCACCTGGACCTCTCCGATCCGTAAATACGGCGATATGGTCAACCACCGCTTGCTGAAAGCCGTTATCACCGGGCAGTCCGCAGAGAAACCGCTGGACGAAGTGACAATCCAACTGGCCGAACGTCGTCGTCTGAACCGGATGGCGGAACGTGACGTCGGCGATTGGCTCTACGCGCGCTACCTCAAGGATAAAGCAGGCACCGATGAACGCTTCAACGCGGAAATCATCGACGTAACCCGCGGCGGCCTGCGCGTTCGTCTGCTGGACAATGGCGCAGTGGCCTTTATCCCGGCGCCCTTCATTCACGCGGTACGTGATGAAATGGTATGCAGCCAGGATACCGGCACGGTGCAGATCAAAGGCGAAGTCGTTTATCGCCAGGGGGATACCCTGCAGGTCACCATCGCCGAAGTGCGTATGGAAACCCGCAGCGTGATCGCCAGACCGGCAGCTTAACCCGCAACATAAACGTTATGCCAGACAAACACCGGACGGGTCTCCCTCCGGTGTTTTTTTATTCCCAGTAACATCCTCATCACCTTGTTTTTACGCTATTACTCAACCGGCTTCACATTTCTCATCCGACCTGCTTCTCTTCGCCTGCAAAACTCCTACTTTTAATTTGTAGCCATTCTCCCTAAGAACACTTCTTTCTTTTTTCTGCACACCAAGGAGTTGTTGAACATGAAAAACGTCAAGTCCGGGATCATCTGGCTGGTGGTGGCGTTGGTCGGTGCATTCGCCTTCGCCATGCTGGCGCTAAGCCGCGGTGAACACGTCAATGCGGTTTGGCTGGTGGTAGCGGCGGTCGCCTGTTACAGCATCGCTTATCGCTTCTACAGCCTGTTTATCGCCAAAAAAGTCTTTGAGCTCGACGACCGCCGTATGACCCCGGCCGAACGTCGCAACGACGGGTTGGACTATGTCCCTACCAACAAGTGGGTGTTGTTTGGCCACCACTTTGCTGCCATCGCCGGGGCCGGGCCGCTGGTTGGCCCTATTCTGGCAGCGCAAATGGGCTTTCTGCCCGGCACTATCTGGATCCTGGTCGGGGTCATGCTGGCCGGCGCCGTGCAGGACTTCCTGATTCTGTTCATCTCTACCCGTCGTGACGGTCGTTCGCTGGGTGAAATGGCCAAGCAGGAACTGGGGGCCTTCGCCGGTGTGATTACCATGCTGGGCGCGCTGGGGGTGATGATTATCATTCTGTCCGCGCTGGCGCTGGTGGTGGTTAAAGCCCTGGCCGACAGCCCCTGGGGCTTGTTCACCATCGCTGCAACCATCCCAATCGCCCTGTTTATGGGCGTGTATATGCGTTTTATCCGGCCGGGTAAAATCGCTGAAATCTCGGTGATCGGTTTCGCGCTGATGCTGCTGGCGATCATCTACGGCGGCAACGTGGCGCAAGACCCCTATTGGGGCCCGTTCTTTACGCTGCACGGCACCACGCTGACCTGGGTGTTGGTGGTTTACGGCTTTGTCGCTTCGGTGTTGCCGGTGTGGCTGCTGTTGGCACCGCGTGACTATTTGTCCACCTTTATGAAGATTGGCGTCATTATCGGGTTGGCTGTAGGTATCGTCTTCGCCATGCCGGAAATGAAAATGCCGGCGGTATCGCGCTTTATCGACGGCAGCGGCCCGGTGTTCGCCGGCTCGCTGTTCCCGTTCCTGTTTATCACCATCGCCTGTGGTTCGATTTCCGGTTTCCATGCGCTGGTTTCCAGCGGTACCACGCCGAAACTGGTGGAGCGCGAGAGCCATATTCGCTTTATCGGTTATGGCGCCATGCTGATGGAGTCCTTCGTGGCTATCATGGCGTTGATTTGCGCGTCGGTGATCGACCCAGGCGTTTACTTCGCCATGAACTCGCCGGCGGCGCTGATCGGCACCACGGTGGAAAATGCCTCTCAGGTGATTAACAGCTGGGGCTTTATGATCACCCCGGAAACCCTGACGATGATTGCCAAGGACGTCGGGGAGCACTCCATCCTGTCGCGCGCCGGCGGCGCCCCGACCTTCGCCGTGGGCATGGCACATATCATTACCGAGGTGTTTAACAGCCGCGCAATGATGGCCTTCTGGTACCACTTCGCCATTCTGTTCGAGGCGCTGTTTATTCTGACCGCCGTCGATGCCGGGACCCGTGCCTGTCGCTTTATGGTGCAGGATCTGGTCGGTGTAGCGATCCCAAGGTTAGCTAACAACCGTTCGTGGTTCGGTAATCTGGCGGGAACCACCGTGGCCGTCGCCGGCTGGGGCTTCTTTGTCTATCAGGGGGTGGTCGATCCGCTCGGCGGCATCAATACGCTGTGGCCGCTGTTCGGTATCGGCAACCAGATGCTGGCTTCGATGGCGCTGATCCTCGGTACCGTGGTGCTGTTCAAAATGAAAAAACAGCGCTATGCCTGGGTGACCATTTTACCGACCGTCTGGTTGTTTATTACCTCAATGACCGCCGGCTGGCAGAAAATATTCCACGAGAAACCGAGCATCGGCTTCCTGGCGCAGGCGAAGAAATTCTCTGCCGGTATTGAACAAGGCACGCTGATCGCACCGGCCAAGACGCTGAAGGATATGGAGACCATCGTTTTCAGTAACCAGATTAACGCCGCACTGTGCGCTTTCTTTATGCTGGTGGCGGTAACCATGCTGGTCTCCGCCTTCTTTGTGATCCGTCGTGCGCTGAATGCCAGCCAGCCCACGGCGCAGGAGTCGCCGATCGTCCTGCGTGAAAATGTATAAATTCAGTTGGTTATAATCAGGGCGCTGCGGCGCCCTCAGACTGCTGACAAACCTGCGTAAAGGCTAAACCGGTAGGGGTCGAACATGTTCGACCCGATTTAACCCATTGATTATGCTATTGGGCACAGCATGCAGCGCCGCTACCATTAAACAACAGAGCACTTTGTCAACGGGCGCCCTTTTCTTTGCTTATCCGGTTCTCAGTTCAGCAGATTAGTGCCGAACGCCCCCTGCCAATCTTGCTCGAATTTCTCTACCGCGGCCTGAACCGCCGGTGCCGCGAGGAACTGCTCAGCCACGTCGACCGGCAGAGTGATGGCCTGACAACCCGCCAGCAAGCATTCCAGCGCCTGACGCGGCGTTTTGAAACTGGCCGCCAGCACCCGGGCTCCCGGCGCGTGCAGCGTCAGCAATTGCTGCAGCTCGTGAACCATTTCAATGCCGTCACCGCCCTGCGCGTCCAGGCGGTTCACGTATGGGGCCACATACTCAGCTCCCGCCAGCGCCGCCAGCAGTCCCTGACCCGCACCATAAACCGCCGTCCCCAGCGTAGGAATCGACATCGACTTCAGTTTTTTAATCGCTGCCAGGCCTTCTGCGGTCGCCGGTACCTTAACCACCAGTCCAGGCACTCGCTGATGAAGCAACGCCGCTTCCGCCACCATGCGCTCGGCGTCGTTAGCCATCACCTGAGCAAAGAGTTTGCCGGTGCCCCCCAGCGCATCGCGCAGCGCCGGTAACACTTCCCAAATCGGTTTTCCCTCTTTGGCAACAATGCTCGGATTGGTGGTCACACCGTGCAGAGGCAGGATGCGCGCCAGTCGTTTTACTGCGTTCACATCGGCGGTATCGAGATAAAGCTCCATTACGGACTCCTGAATCTTTTGTGGACGAATTCAAACTCTCATCATAGTAGGAACATGCAACGCATTTATATTTGATCGAAATCAAATCAACTTTCATTCGAAACAATTTTAATGACAAAAGAAAAGCAACCGAATGACAGGTGACTCGTGATCTTCAATCTGCAGCGCTATTCCACCCATGATGGTCCAGGCATCCGCAGCGTAGTGTTCCTGAAGGGCTGCTCGTTGGGCTGTCTCTGGTGCCAGAATCCGGAAAGCCGCTCGCGAAAAGCGGACTTGCTGTTCGATCCGCGTTTATGCCTCAGCGGCTGTACCCTGTGCGCCGAAGGCCATCCTCAGGCGATTCAACGAATAGACGACAACCTGCTGATCCAGCGCGAGTTACTCAGCCACGAAGAGTATGCCGCATTAGCCGCCCGTTGCCCAACCGACGCACTCAGCCTGTGCGGCAGCGCAGTAAATATCGACGATATCATGACCGAGGTGCTGCGCGATCGGCCTTTTTATCTGCGCACCGGTGGCGGCCTGACACTCTCCGGCGGTGAACCCTTTATGCAGCCTGCCGTGGCGGCAGAACTGCTGAAGCGCGGCCGTGAGGCCGGCATTCATACCGCGGTGGAATCTTGCCTGCATACGCCCTGGTCACACATAGCGCCTTCGCTGCCCTGGCTCGATCTAATGCTGGCGGATTTGAAACACGTCGATGAAAAACGTTTCAAGCAGTGGACCGGCGGCTCCGCCAAACGGGTAATGGAAAACTTCCGCCGCCTGGCCGCCCACGGTACCCGAACGACCGTGCGCGTCCCGCTGATCCCCGACTTTAACGCCGATCGCCGCTCAATTCGCGCGATTGTCGATTTCGCCGCCGATGAGGCCGGCGTTACAGAGATTCATTTCTTGCCTTACCACACGTTGGGTATCAACAAATATAACCTGCTCGGCGAGCCTTATCACGCGGCCCGCACCCCACTAGATGCCCCTGAACTGCTGGCCTATGCCGAACAGTACGCCGAGGCCAAAGGGCTGACTGCCATTTTGCGAGGATAACACCATGACTAAGCTGGATCTGACCACCCTGTCCGAACGCACCCAGGCTCACAAGAACGCGCTGATCCATATCGTCAAACCGCCGGTTTGCACCGAACGCGCCCAGCACTACACCGAAGCCTATCAGCAGCATCAGGACAAACCCTTGCCGGTTCGTCGGGCACTGGCATTGGCTAACCATTTGGCTAAGCGAACTTTGCGAATCGATAACGACGAGTTGATTATCGGCAACCAGGCCAGCGAATTACGCGCTGCGCCGATTTTCCCCGAATATACCGTCAGTTGGATCGAAGACGAGATTGACCAACTGGCCGACCGTCCGGGCGCCGGTTTCTCAGTCAGCGAAGAGAACAAGGCCATTTTGCATCGGCTATGCCCGTGGTGGCGCGGCCAGACGGTGCAAGATCGCTGCTACGGCATGTTTACCGACGAACAAAAGGCCCTGCTGGCCACCGGTATCATCAAGGCTGAAGGCAATATGACCTCAGGGGATGCCCATCTCGCGGTGAATTTCCCACTACTGTTGGAAAAAGGCCTCGACGGGCTGCGCGAGAAAGTCGATGAACGTCGCAGTCGTATCCGGCTTACCGACTGGGAAGAGTTGCATCAGGAGCAATTCCTGAAGGCAATCGATCTGACCCTGGAAGCGCTGAGCGCGCATATCTTGCGCTTTGCCCAGTTGGCGCGCGACATGGCGCAGACGGAAAACCGTTTGTGGCGAAGTGAAGAGCTGCAGACCATCGCGGAAAACTGTGAGCTGATTGCCCATCGGCCACCACAAACCTTCTGGCAGGCCCTGCAACTGTGCTACTTCATTCAACTGACGCTACAGATTGAATCCAACGGCCATTCGGTGTCCTTTGGCCGCCTCGACCAATATCTCTACCCCTGGTACCGTCGTGACGTAGAGTTAGAACAGACGTTGCCACGCGAGCGTGCGATTGAAATGCTGCACAGTTGTTGGTTGAAGCTGTTGGAGATCAACAAGATCCGTTCCGGTTCTCACTCCAAAGCCTCGGCAGGCAGCCCGCTGTATCAGAACGTCACTATTGGCGGACAGCAACTGATCAACGGCAAACCCTGCGATGCGGTTAACCCCTTGTCCTATGCCATTTTGGAGTCCTGCGGGCGCTTACGCTCCACCCAGCCTAATCTCAGCGTGCGTTACCATGCAGGAATGAGTAACGACTTCCTCGACGCCTGCGTGCAAGTGATCCGCTGTGGGTTCGGCATGCCGGCCTTCAACAACGATGAAATCGTTATCCCTGAGTTTATCAAACTGGGCGTGGAGCCGCAGGATGCCTATGACTACGCGGCGATCGGCTGTATCGAAACCGCCGTGGGCGGGAAATGGGGTTACCGCTGCACCGGCATGAGCTTTATCAACTTCACTCGCGTCATGCTGGCGGCACTGGAACAAGGGCGCGATGCGACCTCCGGCAAAATTTTCCTGCCACAAGCAGAGGCGCTCTCGAAGGAAAACTTCGCCGACTTTGAGCAGGTGCTGGGTGCCTGGGACAACCAGATCCGCTATTACACGCGTAAGTCGATTGAAATTGAATGCGTGGTCGATACCGTATTAGAAGAGAACGCTCACGATATCCTCTGCTCAGCGCTGGTGGATGACTGCATCGAACGCGGCAAAAGTATCAAGCAAGGTGGCGCAAAATACGATTGGGTTTCTGGTCTGCAGGTCGGCATAGCCAACCTGGGCAACAGCCTGGCGGCGGTGCGCAAGCTGGTCTTCGAACAAGGGGTTATTGGCCAACGGCAATTGGCGGCTGCGCTGGAAAATGACTTCGACGGATTGAGCGGCGAACAGTTACGCCAGCGTCTGCTCAACGCCGCTCCAAAATACGGTAACGACGAGGATGAGGTCGATCAACTGCTGGTGCGTGCTTATCAAACTTATATCGACGAACTGAAGCAGTACCACAACACCCGCTTTGGTCGTGGCCCGATAGGCGGCACCTACTACGCCGGAACGTCGTCGATTTCAGCTAACGTGCCCTTTGGCGCGGCTACCCTGGCCACGCCAGACGGCCGTAAAGCGCATACGCCGTTGGCGGAAGGTGCCAGCCCGGCCTCCGGTACCGATCATCTGGGACCGACCGCCGTGTTCAATTCGCTGTCCAAACTGCCCACCGCGTCTATCCTCGGCGGCGTGTTGCTGAATCAGAAACTGAACCCGGCGACGTTGGAGGATCCGCGGGACCGAGAAAAACTGATGTTGATGCTGCGCACCTTCTTTGAGGACTACCTGGGTTGGCACGTGCAATACAACATCGTGTCGCGGGAAACGCTGCTGAAAGCGAAGCAACATCCTGACCAATATCGTGATTTAGTGGTCCGCGTTGCTGGATATTCCGCTTTCTTTACCGCATTATCCCCTGACGCGCAGGATGATATTATTGCGCGAACAGAACATACTATTTAAACAATAAATATTAGCGGCCGCACATTGGTGGCCGCACATCAGGTTGATATGAATTCAAGACAACAGACAATACTTCAATTGGTAAACGATCGCCGACGTATCAGCGTCAGCGATTTGGCCGCGGCCACCGGCGTTTCAGAGGTGACGATCCGCCAGGATTTGAACCTGCTGGAGAAACGCAGCTACCTGAAACGGGTGCACGGTTCCGCGCTGGCATTAGAAAGCGACGACGTCGATGCGCGCATGATGTCCAACTTCACCCTCAAGCAAAAGCTGGCGCAGTATGCCGCCTCGCTGGTTAACGACGATGAAACCATTTTTATCGAAAGTGGCAGCGCCAACGCGCTGCTGGCGCGTTATATCGCCGAGCGTAAACGCATCACGCTGATCACCGTCAGCCACTATATCGCCCATCTGCTAAAAGAGACGGATTGCGAGGTGATCGTACTGGGCGGCATGTACCAGAAAAAGAGCGAGACCGTGGTCGGGCCATTAACCCGCCAATGCATTCAGCAAGTGCATTTCAGCAAGGCGTTTATTGGCGTCGATGGCTATCATGCGGATACTGGCTTCACCGGCCGCGATATGATGCGCGCCGACGTGGTCAACGCCGTGCTGGCGAAGGGCGTAGAAAATATTGTCCTGACCGACTCGTCAAAATTCGGTCAAATTCAGCCCAATCCGCTGGCCCAGCAGGGCAAGGTTCAGCGGGTAATCACCGATTCGCGGCTGTCGTTGGAGTATCAACACCTGTTGAAGCGCCAGGGAATACAGTTGGATATGGTGAACGACTAGCCTTCAGACGAAACAACGGGAGAGCCGCCGACAGGCGGACCTCCTGATGCTCACTGGCCGTAGTAGGCGTTTTTACCGTGCTTGCGCAGGTAATGTTTGTCCAGCAGGGTTTGCTGCATATTCGCCAGGCCCGGCGACAACTGGCGCGAAAAAATCCCCATATAGGCAATTTCTTCCAGTACCACCGCATTATGAACTGCGGTTTCTGCGTTTTCCCCCCAGGTAAAGGGGCCATGAGAATGCACCAGCACGCCCGGCACCGCCGCCGGATTTAACCGGCGCTGGCCAAAGGTTTCGACAATCACTCTGCCGGTCTCCCATTCATAGCGGCCATTAATTTCCTCATCCTGCATCCGTCGGGTACAGGGAATGTCGCCGTAGAAATAGTCGGCGTGCGTTGTGCCCCAGGCCGGAATATCCAACCCGGCCTGCGCCCAAATGGTGGCATGCCGCGAATGGGTGTGCACTATGCCCCCGGCATCGCCAAATTCCAGGTACAGCACGCGGTGGGTATCGCTGTCTGATGAGGGCTTTTTGTCCCCCTCCACCACCTTGCCGCTTTCCAGTTCCAGCACCACCATATCGTCACGGGTCATCACCCCGTATTCCACCCCCGAGGGTTTGATCACCATCAATCCCTCACGCCGATCGACAGCGCTGACATTCCCCCAGGTGAAGGTCACCAGACGATGGCGTGGCAGCGCCAGATTAGCCTCCAATACCTGCTGCTTGAGATCGTTAAGCATGTTTCTTTCCCGGTTAACCCTGTTGGGAATATTGTCGGCAGGCAGGCTTGGGGGCGGTATGGCGTAAATCGCTAAAGACCGCGTAGTCTTCTGCTGGAAACGGCAATTTGCGAGCTGGGGATTAAATAGCGCACAATGGACTTTAAGACTATTTACCTGTTTATCGTTCAGCAGAAGCTTATAGTGAATATTGGCGGAGGGAGCGCTCTGGGCGTTTCAATTATTCTGCCTTTAACAAAAAATGCCATTTTTTATAGCGATACTTACTGGGAGCGACTAGCAGGCCGAAATTCGGGTTCATGCCTATACTTAATAGGCACTCCCAGATAGCCAATGCTAAGGAGAATTCATTATGATGATTATCAATAAACGTTTTGCCACCGCCGCTCTGGCGCTTACTCTGGCGTTTTCACTCAGCGCTTGTTCAAACATGTCCAAACGTGACCGTAACACCGCCATTGGTGCCGGTGCAGGGGCCGTAGGCGGCGCGGTGTTGACCGATGGTAGCGCACTGGGTACGCTCGGCGGGGCTGCGGTAGGGGGCATCATTGGTCATCAGGTAGGTAAATAACCTGTTCGGCCAGTATTCAGATACCTCTGCCGACAGGCTGGCAAAAGCGATATCGCTTTGACGTATTACGCATAATAAAGATTATTTCAGGTCTGTTTTACCTTTCATCGATGGCGGGTTGCCATCAACGGGTTAACGCCCGGCAGCAGTATCCCAGCCATGCCGCAGTATTGCACCGCGGCATGGCCATTCGCTCAGGCGATTCGATTAGCCGCCCGCCAGCTTGACCTTCATCCCTTTGGCTTCTAACAGCTGTTTAAGCAGATCCCGCTTATCGCCCTGGATCTCGATCACGCCCTCTTTCACCGAACCGCCGCAGCCGCATTTTTTCTTGAGCTCTGCCGCCAGCTTGTCCAATGCGGCATCATCCAGATCAACGCCGGTGATCAGGCAAACGCCCTTTCCCTTGCGCCCGCTGGTCTGGCGCTGAATACGCACGATACCGTCGCCCTTTTCACGCGGCGGTTTGACGTCTTCCTGCTTGATACGCCCGCTATCGGTGGAATACACCAGCCGGCTGTTATCGTTGTTCATTGTCATCTCCTTAAGCCAGAGAAGCGCGGATCGCACTTAGCGTAGCAGCGGGATCGGCGGATTGGGTGATCGGGCGCCCAATCACCATGTAGTCAACACCAACCGCTTGCGCCTGTACCGGCGTCATGATGCGTCGCTGATCGCCGGCGTCGCTGCCTTCAGGACGGATGCCCGGCGTCACCAGTTGGAATTGTTGGCCACAGGCTGCTTTGAGACGCTCGGCTTCGTGCGCTGAACAAACTACGCCATCCAACCCACAATCGCGGGTCAGACGTGCCAAGCGCTCTGCATGCTCGGCCGGAGAAAGCTCGATACCGATACCACGCAGATCTTCTGCTTCCATGCTGGTCAGCACGGTGACGGCGATCAGCAACGGGGCCTGAGCGCCATAGGGCAGCAATGCTTCTTTCGCTGCGGTCATCATGCGTGCACCACCGCTGGCATGCACGTTCACCATCCATACACCCAACTCGGCCGCAGCAGCAACGGCACGGGCGGTGGTGTTGGGAATGTCATGGAATTTCAAATCCAGGAACACGTCGAAACCACGCGAGTGTAAATCGCGCACCAGCTGCGGCCCAAACAGGGTGAACATTTCCTTGCCCACTTTTAACCGGCAGTCCTGCGGATCAATACGATCGGCAAATGCCAGTGCCGCGCCAATATCTGCGTAATCCAGCGCAACGATGATCGGAGATGATTTTAAGTCATTGTTATTGATGTTATTTTCAGACTTCATTTCTTCTACCTTCTGTAAAATGGACATAAATAGGTAATAACCCGCCAAACTGACCGCCGCATTCTACATGCCGGCCGACAGAAATCCCAGCCGCAGCGCGCTCTGCGCTTAAGTAATGTTATCCCCTCGTACGTCATCAAGCGTCAATAACCCCTGACAGCCCTTAACCCAGCCTGCGTAAACCGCCGTAAAGATGCGTAAATTATGAATCAAATAATTTGAACAACATGCTCAGCATTATCAGATTTTAAATCCCTGCGGATGCTTTATTATTCAACACATCGGAAGCATACGCCTTCCAACCTAAACAAACAGACTGGAGTCTCTCATGAAAAGCATCAAATATTTTGCAGCAGCAGCCGTTATCGCCATGAACTCTTTCGCTACCTTCGCCGCTGAGCCGGTGGATCAGCAACAGGCCAGCAGCCTGACCGCTTCAGGCGTCGTTTCCGCCGGTCATGCCACTACCCTGAGTGGCCTGGAAGCCAAACTGGCCGCTAAAGCCGACGCCCAAGGCGCCAGCAGCTACCGCATCATTTCTGCCGGTGGTAACAACATGCTGAGTGGTACCGCAGTTATCTACAAATAAGCTATTAGGTATAGGGCCCGGCACGCCGGGCTTTACTTTATTTCCCCCGCCAGATCGTTCGCTATTCCCGCACTGCAATGTTACAAAAATATTAAATTTTTATTACACACTAGACTCTCTCCCCATAGTGGCTTAGCTTGAAGGCAATCCTCCCGCAGAAAGGCTTCAAAATGAGCGAGATATCTACATTAACCATTAAAATTCCTCTGGAACTCAAAGAAAAAATTCGTGCCATTGCTGCCGATAATCAACTCTCTCTGAGTGCCGAGGTTTGCCAGCGTCTAGAAAGCAGCTTCGATCTTCCGACCAAAGCGGAAAAAACCGCTAAAAAAGCAGCCGAGTTGCATCATGGCGAAATCGATAATCAGGGGATTGAAGAAGAAGTTGAGCAACCGCTGAATCAGAAAGAGTTGAAGAAGCTGCGTCAGCTGTTGAAAGGTAGCGCGAAGACCGGCAAGAAAAAATAAGTCGGTTTAGTGATCATAAGAAAACGGGGCCTGATTAGGCCCCGTTTTTTATTGTCGTTATTGTCCGTCCAACCCGCGGATCGGCTTAACCGATGACCAGGCCCGACACGACGGGCAATGCCAATACAGCGAGTGAGCGGTAAAACCGCATTTATGACAGCGGTAGCGCGGTTTGGTACGAATTTGCTCACCGACCATATCGCGCAGCAGTAACAGACTCTCTTTGGCACGACCATCTTCCGCATCCGCCAGGTGATAATCCATCAGGCGGTAAAATACTCGCATGGTCGGGTGGCGCTGTAGCTGCCGGTTGATATACACCTGCACCACGTCACGCCCTTCATGCTGCTCAATTATT
Organism: Serratia sp. GW822-FHT06E05; assembly: GCF_058799445.1. Lineage (NCBI taxonomy): Bacteria > Pseudomonadati > Pseudomonadota > Gammaproteobacteria > Enterobacterales > Yersiniaceae > Serratia > Serratia sp. GW822-FHT06E05. Next base: position 73,479 of record NZ_JBXALM010000001.1, on the reverse strand, counting down.
TCCGCCAGCATCAGTTCTGCAGTAGCGCCGGTATTCTCTTCCACGCAGCGCTTGAGAAAGTCCGCCCAACCCTGCTGCTGTTCCAGATGCTGGTAACACTCTTGCAGCATCGGCAAGGTTTCGCTCACCAGTTCTTTATCCTGATTCAGCACGCGCTGTAGCGACTCAACCGCCTTGGCGTACTCACCCTGGGCCATATAAATACGTCCCACCATGATCGACACCCGGGCACACTGATTGTCGGCGGAAGCCGCGCGTTTCAACAATCCCATCGCTTTATCGAGATCGTCGCTGCCCATCGCCTGCAAGGCCAGTTCGCAATAGAAATGTGCGATCTCGACGCGCTGTTTGTCTTTGCCTAATTTGACCAGTTTTTCCGCCACGTCGATGGCTTTCAACCAGTCGCTGGTGGCCTGATGGATAGCCAACAGTTGCTGTAGCGCAGAAAGACGGAAATCCTCTTCGCCAACCAGTTGGCCAAACATGTCTTCGGCACGATCGTACATGCCAGCGGCCATGTAGTCGCGGCCCAGCTGTTGCACGGCCAGCAAACGTTGTTCGAAGGTCAGGGAAGCGCTTTCCATCAGCGCCTGATGGATGCGGATAGCGCGGTCGACTTCACCACGCGAGCGGAACAGGTTACCCAGCGTCAGGTGGGCTTCAACGGTGTTGCTGTCCTCTTTCAACATATCAAGGAACAGATCGACCGCTTTATCCTGCTGGTTGGAGAGCAGGAAGTTAACCCCGGCCACGTACTCGCGCGACAGACGGTTGGCTTCCTGTTGTTTATCCTGTTGAGCACTTCTGCGCCCCATGTACCATCCGTACGCGGCAGCCACGGGCAGCAACAGAAACAGCAGCTCTAACATAGAAGATTATTCCTTGCTGACAACGGACTGAGCTGCCGGCTCAGCAGGTTGTTCAAGCTGCAGTTCCAGCCTTTTGATTTTGCGTTCGGCACGCCCCAGCGCAATGCGGGTACGCAGATAAAACAGGCCGCAAATGACCCAACCGAGAACAAAACCGGCGCCAAACAACGCCGCCAACAGAGTCGATACGCGATAGTCGCCCTGCGCAACCAGATAGTTAAAACTCACCACCTGATCGTTATGCGCGCCCAACGTGACAGAAATCACGAAGATCACCAGAACCAACAAAAAAATCAGCAAATATTTCACATTCTTTCCCGCGATGCCGAGTTAATCGGATGAACTATGCCAATACGTGGCGTCCCTAACTAATAAGTTAGCATTTCCCGTCGTAGCAGGGAAACCCTGCGGCACGATAAAACCATATATGCTGGCATATTCGACAGTAAACGGCACTCCCGAACAAATTAATGAGAAAGCTTCTCAAAATAATGGATTAATAAAGATATGGGGGCGTTAATGCGAATTGCAATGAAGTGCTATGTAAGTGGTTAATACGGCGCCATGCTGACGCCGTAAAAGTGACACAGTCACCTAGTTTTTGTCAGACAGAGTTCTTTCTGCGATTTCCTGTTGCTCTTGCGGTGGTGGCGTCAACGGCCCGAACCAGCGTTGCACCAGCCAACAGGCCAAGGTGACCAGCAACCAGCTAATCAAGGTCGCCACCGCCAGATCACGTGGCCAATGCATCCCCAGCAACAAACGGCTCCCCATCACCCCTACTGCCCAAACCATCAGTATCGCCACGGTCTTGTAGTGCCTACGCGGCCACAGCAACCCCACGCCCAGCAGCGCCCAACTGGCGGCAAACATGGTATGGCCCGAAGGAAACGCAAAACCGGTCTCAAACTGCCAATGTTCGCGCAACCATACGGGCACCAGCGGTTGGTCCTGCAGTTGCTCTTTGACCAACGCCCCCCGCTCTTTGCGCTTGAGTGAGTAAAAGTACTTTTCATCAATCTGATGGGCTGATTCCAGCCACAGCACGAAAGGCCGTGGCTCTTGTACCCGGTCCTTGATAAAGGACTTCACGCCCTGGCCAATCATTATCGACGCGCTGAGCAGCACCAGCAGGCCAATGGCCGGCTTGATGCGAAAGCGCAGGCACCACAGGAACCAGGCGCAGAGAATGATGTTGGTGATAATGCCCCATGGCGAAGTGACCGTTTCGGTCAACCAATACAGGCCTTTCAGAAGGCGTCCGTCGCCCCCCGGTTGCCATTGCCAGCCGGAAAGCCACACCGCCAAAGGCATCAGCAACAGAACTATGGCACCTGCCGCCGTGCGTTTTGCTATCTCAAACATTCCTATCGTCCTTTGCTTAAGCCAATTTGCAGTGTAACAATCTTGTAATATCGATAACACTCTAAAAATTAAACAGATAAAAAACCTATCGCAATAATAGTTGGCTGAAAACGCCGGATGCTGGTTTGCTGAGCACCGCAGGGCAAGAAGTTATGGCAAAATAGCCGATAATTAACGAAATGCCGATCGTCGTTGCGCATTTTAATACTGGTCAGTTCACCGTACCGGAAGTAGGATGCGCAACCATGATTGAATCGGATGTATTTGTGGAGAGCAACATGCAGCTTAAACGGGTGGCAGAGGCCAAATTGCCAACACCTTGGGGCGATTTCCTGATGGTAGGATTCGAAGAACTGGCTACCGGACACGACCATTTGGCGCTGGTGTTCGGTGATATTTCTGGCGCGACGCCGGTACTCTCACGCGTACATTCTGAGTGTCTGACCGGTGATGCATTATTCAGCCTGCGCTGCGACTGCGGTTTTCAATTGGAAGCGGCGCTGGAGCATATCGCAGAGGAAGGTCGCGGTATCCTGCTCTACCATCGTCAGGAAGGTCGCAATATCGGTTTGCTGAATAAAATCCGCGCTTATGCTTTGCAGGACAAAGGCGCGGATACGGTAGAGGCCAACCATCAGCTAGGTTTCGCCGCCGATGAGCGCGACTTCACCCTGTGCGCCGACATGTTCAAGCTGTTGGGCGTGGATGCGGTACGCTTACTGACCAACAACCCGAAAAAGGTTGAGATCCTGACGGAAGCCGGCATCAACATCACCGAGCGCGTGCCGCTGATCGTTGGCCGCAATCCGAAGAACGAACGTTACCTGGCCACCAAGGCAGCCAAAATGGGCCATTTGCTGGACCAGAAATAATTTCCCTGCGGGAAAAAATCAGGGCGCCGAATAAGGCGCCCTTTTTTATTACAGCATTTTCCTGATTACATAGTGCAGGATACCGTCGTTTTCATAGTAAGTGAGCTCATTGCCAGTATCGATACGACAACGGGTATTCACCACTTCCTTGCGCCCGTCGGCATAGGTGATATGTACAGGCACCGTCTGCCCCGGCTGCAGCGTTTGCAGCCCGCTGACGCTGATCTGCTCGTCACCGCTCAGCCCCAGTGTCTTGCGCGTCACGCCTGCCGGGAATTCCAGCGGCAGAATGCCCATCCCAATCAGGTTAGAACGGTGAATACGTTCAAAGGACTCGGCAATCACCACCCGAACACCCAGCAACCGCGGCCCCTTCGCCGCCCAGTCACGGCTGGAGCCTGAACCGTATTCTTTACCGGCAATCACCGCCAACGGCACGCCTTCTTGTTGATATTGCATGGCGGCGTCATAGATCGACAGCTGATTCTGCGACGGAATATGGCGCGTGTAGCCCCCCTCAACACCCGGCACCATTTCGTTACGGATACGGATATTGGCAAAGGTGCCACGCATCATCACTTCGTGGTTACCACGGCGAGAGCCGTAGGAGTTAAAGTCCTGCGCCGCAACGCCATGATCGCTCAGATAACGTCCCGCTGGGCTGTCACGCTTGATATTCCCCGCTGGAGAGATATGGTCGGTGGTCACCGAGTCGGCCAGGATCGCCAGAATACGCGCATCTTTGATGTCCCGTACCGGGTCCGGCTTCACCTTCATGGTGCTGAAGAATGGCGGATGACGGATATAGGTGGAATCCGCCTGCCATTGATAAGTGGCCGAGCCGGTAACCTGAATCGACTGCCAGTTGGCGTCACCGTCAAATACCGCGCCGTATTCCTTATGGAACATCTCAGTGCGAACTTCTTCCACCGCCTGGGCGATATCTTTGCTGCTCGGCCAGATATCCTTCAGATAGACCGGCTGCCCGTCGTGACCTTCGCCCAGTGGCTCTTTGGTCAAATCAATCTTCATGCTGCCAGCCAGCGCATAAGCGACCACCAGCGGCGGCGAAGCCAACCAGTTGGTTTTGACCAGTGGATGGATACGACCTTCAAAGTTACGGTTGCCGGATAGCACCGCCCCTACGGTCAAATCACCCTCTTTAATCGCCTGCTCAATCGGATCAGGCAATGGCCCGGAATTACCGATACAGGTGGTACAGCCGTAACCGACCAGATTAAAACCGAGTTCCTCAAGATAGGCGGTCAGTTTGGCGCTGTCAAAATAGTCAGTCACCACTTTGGACCCCGGTGCCAACGAGGTTTTCACCCAAGGCTTGGTTCGCAAACCTTTTTTCACCGCGTTCTTCGCCAATAGGCCGGCTGCCATCATTACGCTGGGGTTCGAGGTGTTGGTACAAGAAGTAATGGCCGCGATAACCACCGCGCCGTTATGCAGCTCATGCTGCTGTTGGTTCAAAGTGAAGGTTTTGAATTCGGACTTGCGATGCTGATTGCCGATCTCGAGTTCGGTCGCGGCGTTGAACGCCTTAGGTACATCCGGCAGCGCGACGCGATCCTGAGGGCGCTTCGGCCCTGCCAGGCTGGCGACCACCGTCGACATATCCAACGCCAGCGTGCTGGTAAAGACCGGTTCATCGCCCGGGTTACGCCACATGCCTTGCGCTTTGGCATAGGCTTCTACCAGTGCGATTTGCTCGTCGCTACGGCCACTGAGTTTCATGTAACCCAGCGTCACTTCGTCCACCGGGAAGAAGCCGCAGGTTGCGCCAAACTCTGGCGACATGTTGGCAATGGTTGCCCGGTCGGCCAACGGCAGGTCTGCCAGGCCGTCACCGTAAAACTCGACAAATTTCCCCACCACGCCGTGTTTGCGCAGCATTTGGGTCACGGTCAACACCAGATCGGTGGCGGTAATGCCTTCGCTCAGCTTACCGGTCAGTTTAAAGCCCACCACGTCAGGGATCAGCATAGACACCGGTTGACCCAACATTGCCGCTTCGGCTTCAATGCCACCCACACCCCAGCCCAGAATGCCCAGGCCGTTGATCATGGTGGTGTGAGAATCGGTACCGACTAAGGTATCCGGGTAAGCGATACGCTGCCCGCTCTCGTCCGTATGCCATACGGTTTGGCCGAGATACTCCAGGTTGACCTGGTGGCAGATACCGGTGCCCGGCGGAACAACGCGGAAGCGGTTAAAGGCTTTTTGCCCCCAACGCAGGAAGGTGTAACGCTCGTGGTTGCGCTCCATTTCAATGCGCACGTTTTCTTCAAAAGCGTCGTCATCGCCGAACTCATCAACGGTGACCGAGTGGTCAATCACCAAATCGACCGGTGACAGCGGGTTGACCTGGTCAACGTTCCCGCCTAACCGCTGCACCGCTTCACGCATCGCAGCCAAATCTACGACCGCTGGCACACCGGTAAAATCCTGCATCAGCACGCGGGCCGGACGGTAGGCAATCTCACGATCGGCATGGCCCGTTTGCAACCAGCCAACAATAGCTTTCAGATCGTCAACCTGCACGGTGTCGCCATCCACATGGCGCAGCAAGTTTTCCAACAGTACTTTCATTGATTTTGGCAGTCGGTCGATGTTGCCCAACTGTTTTGCCGCCAATGGCAGGCTGTAATAGCCGTACTCAGTATTGAGTGCCACCAGCTTATCCATACTCGTTTCACGAAGATCGGACGACATAGCTCCTCCATTTCTTATTATGTCTAAAACAGGGTAATCACTGAGGTCTTATTTAAAGATAACACAAAGATGACGTAACGTTTTGATAACAACACGTTTTGATCATAACGATAGGCAATAACAATCAATAAAGGTAAGTGCTTGTTAGGTCTGCGGATTAGTCTAAGAATGGCAGCTAACTGGTCGGACATGCGTCGATGGCAGTGCAAAAGCAAAGGTTTCATCATCACACTAGTGGGAACATAGCGCGCAATGCCAGTATAGTATCGTTCGACAATGCCCCCGCGTCCAGACCTCCGTTGGCGCGGCGACGGATGGCTAACAACTTGAGCTTAAGGAGCGCGCAGTGGCATTTTTGGGGTTCGTCAGTGAACGGCAGTGTCGTGGCTGGCAAGATGCATCAGTTTACCTTCCCGCGTTCAGTTTTTATGAAAAACACCAGTCAGAACCTATCGACGCTGCACCCGAAGCCATTATTCAAGCGGTGTTATCACTGGATATGGCGGAAGATCCGATCATCCGCAGGCTGCTGATGCTACGCCAACTGCCGGGCACGGTGCGCCAAAGGCTCTTCAAAACAGAGCTTACTACGCCGCCAGCGGCCTTTGGCTTCGACACCTTTACCCTGCTCCATCAGGACAGCCATGAAGTCTCGCTGGGGTTGGCCGGGCGTTTTTGGCGGCCTATGTTGGGCGTCAATAAACTGGCAACTGCAGAGGATTTTCACCAATTTAACGACCAGAAAGCCGCAAAACTGGTGCTGCGTTTTAAGGTTATCCCGGAGGCTTCCGGGCGCGCTATGCTGCGTACCGAAACCTTTATCTGGTGCCCGACATCGCAGGTTAAAGCGCGGCTTGCCGGCTATTGGGCGATGATCCGTCCCGCCAGCGGGTGGATCCGACGGCGTACCTTGCTTTCAGTACAGCGTAAACTGGCAAAAGGCGGTTAACAGAGGAAATAAAGCCTGAATGAAGGAAGTCAGTAAGAGGGGAAAGCAGGAGAGAACACACCTCTCCTGCTGCATAAATCTTTTTGTTAGTTGTTAGATTACCGGCTTATTTTTCCGGCAGCTTGATGTCCTTGAACATCGCTTCGATCTCTTCGTTGGAACGCAATGCAACCGCGTTGTCGACTACGTCACGCGTCAGGTGTGGCGCAAAACGCTGGATAAAATCGTACATATAGCTGCGTAGGAAGGTGCTGCGACGGAAGCCGATTTTGGTGGTGCTGTAGGTGAAGATATCACGAGCATCCACCGTCACCAGATCCGGGTCTTGTATCGGGTCCACCGCCATGCTGGCGATCACACCCACCCCAAGGCCCAGACGCACGTATGTTTTAATCACGTCGGCATCGGTAGCCGTAAATACGATGCGCGGTGTCAGTCCGGCACGGTTGAATGCCGTATCCAACTCAGAGCGGCCGGTGAAGCCGAAGGTATAGGTCACGATAGGATAAGCCGCCAGTTCTTCGATGGTAATGTGGCTTTTACCGGCTAAAGGATGATCGGGTTTCACCACTACCGCGCGGTTCCAGTGATAGCACGGCAGCATGATTAAATCGTCGTAGAGGTGCAGCGCTTCAGTGGCAATGGCAAAATCTGCCGTGCCTTTAGAGACGGCTTCCGCAATTTGCGTCGGCGATCCCTGATGCATGTGCAGAGAGACTCGCGGATAGCGCTCAATAAAGCCTTTAATGACGTTAGGCAGCGCGTAGCGCGCCTGGGTGTGGGTGGTCGCCACGTACAACGAGCCTTTGTCCGGGTAGGTATGCTCGCCGGCGACGGCTTTGATAGCATCCACTTTGGACAAAACTTCACGCGCAATACGGATAATTTCCAATCCTGCCGGCGTGACCTGAGTCAGGTGCTTGCCACTGCGGGCGAAAATCTGGATACCCAGCTCATCTTCCAGCATCCGTACCTGCTTACTGATGCCGGGCTGCGAGGTGTAAAGCCCTTCTGCCGTCGAGGAGACATTCAGGTTGTGGTTAACCACTTCCACGATGTAACGAAGCTGCTGCAATTTCATATCTTATACCATCCTAGGTTAAACACTGCGTTGAGCCGCAGCCAGGTATATCGGTGTCGCCCCGGTATGCTGAAAACGAATAAGCCATGAACACAGTGTTTCACTCAGAGGCTGAAGAAACCGCCGTTGCTAATAAGCTTTAATCATAAAAAAACTTTTTATATAACCACTATATCACGCTACAGCTTCAAGTATAGATCCGCGTCACACTATGGTAACGATTATTTTGCATTGCGATCAACGTGAAACCCAGGGGCCAGGATGGAAAAAACAGCAAAGAATAGATCTGTTCACCGGCTTTAGCCAATAAAAAACCAGCCACAGGGGCTGGTTTTTTTTATGTTGCATTCAGGCTGTAAATTTACTTTTTGCCTTCAACCCACTTGCCATCGATGTAGAAAGCGGACCAGCCGGTGGCTTTGCCGTCTTTCTCCGAAGAGACATACTGCTGTTTGGTTTTACGGCTGAAACGCACCATGGTTTTGTTGCCTTCCGCATCCGTTACCGGCGCATCTGCCAGATAACGCAGCTTTTCAGGCAGGCGATCCTTGAAGCGAGCCAGTTCTTCCACCAATGGCGCACGGGTTTCGCGCGATTTAGGGAAGGTATTGGCCGCCAGGAACACCCCGGCTGCGCCGTCACGCAGAACAAAGTAAGCATCCGACTTTTCGCACGGCAGTTCCGGTAATGGAACCGGATCTTCCTTCGGCGGTGCAACATCACCGTTACGCAGGATCTTGCGGGTGTTTTTACAGTTCTCGTTGGTGCATCCCATGTACTTGCCGAAGCGCCCCATTTTCAGGTGCATTTCGGAACCACATTTATCGCACTCAACCACCGGGCCGTCATAGCCTTTCAGGCGGAATTCGCCCTCTTCGATCTCGTAGCCGTCACACGCTGGGTTATTACCGCATACGTGCAGCTTGCGTTGGTTATCGATCAGGTAGCTGTCCATCGCCGTGCCGCATTTCTGGCAACGACGGCGTGCACGCAATGCGTTGGTTTCCGCATCATCCCCTTCGAGAACGTTCAGCACTTCCGTTTCCGGCACCAGGTTAATGGTGGTTTTGCAGCGTTCTTTCGGCGTCAGCGCATAGCCGGAACAGCCCAGGAACACGCCGGTGCTGGCGGTACGAATGCCCATCTTGCGACCGCAGGTCGGGCAGTCGATGCTGGTCATCACCATCTGATTCGGGCGCATACCGCCTTCTTCAGGATCTTTTTCCGCCGTTTCCAGCTGTTCGCTGAATTCGGCAAAGAATTCATCCAGCACCGCTTTCCACTCGGCGTGGTTGTTCGCTACCTGGTCCAGGCCATCTTCCATGCGAGCGGTGAAGTCATAGTTCATCAGCTCGCGGAAGTTTTCTTCCAGACGGTCAGTAACGATCTCGCCCATTTTTTCGGCGTAGAAACGGCGGCTTTCGACCCGCACATAGCCACGATCCTGAATGGTTGAGATAATAGAAGCGTAGGTAGATGGGCGGCCGATACCGCGTTTTTCCAGCTCTTTGACCAACGAGGCTTCACTGTAACGTGCAGGCGGTTTGGTAAAGTGCTGGCTTGGGATCAGCTTTTGCAGTTCCAGCTCGCTGCCCACTTCTACATACGGCAAGGTGCGGTCTTCATCGCCCTTGCGCAGCGCAGGCATCACTTTGGTCCAGCCATCGAAACGCAGCGTACGGCCTTTGGCGCGCAACAGGTAATCAGCGGCTTTAACCGACAGCGTGGTGGAGTCGTACTGCGCCGGCGTCATCTGGCAGGCGACGAACTGGCGCCAAATCAGCTGATACAGTTTCTGCGCATCCGCTTCCATGTCTTTCAACTGTTCGGCCAGCACGTTCACATCCGAAGGTCGGATAGCTTCATGCGCTTCCTGCGAGTTTTCTTTGCTGCTGTACTGGTTCGGCGCTTTCGGCAGGTACTTATCACCGAAGTTTTCGCCGATGTAACCACGCACCATGTTGAGCGCATCCTGGCTCAGGTTGGTGGAGTCGGTACGCATATAGGTAATGTGACCGGCTTCATACAGGCGCTGGGCCATCATCATGGTTTTCTTCACGCCAAAGCTCAGACGGGTACTGGCTGCCTGCTGCAACGTAGAAGTAATGTAAGGCGCACCCGGCTTGCTACTGGTCGGTTTGTCTTCGCGATCCAGTACCGTATAGCGGGCTTTTTCCAGCAGTTTAAGCGCGGCGTGAGTCTGCTCGCGGTTAACCGGCTTGAAAGGTTTGTCGTGGGCATGCGTAACTTCCATTTGCAGCGCGGTATCGCCCTTCGCTAACAAATCGGCGTGCAATTCCCAATATTCTTCCGGCACGAAGGCTTTGATATCGCGTTCACGCTCTACCACCAGCCGTACCGCAACGGATTGCACACGCCCAGCAGACAGGCCACGGGCAATTTTCTTCCACAGCAGTGGCGAAACCATGTAACCCACAACGCGGTCCATAAAACGACGCGCCTGCTGTGCGTTAACACGATCGATATTCAGCTCACCCGGCTGTTTGAACGCATTTTGGATCGCGTTCTTGGTAATTTCGTTAAACACCACGCGGCTAAAGCGTTTGTCGTCCCCCCCGATCACTTCCCGCAGGTGCCAGGCAATGGCTTCCCCTTCGCGGTCAAGGTCGGTTGCGAGATAAATGTGGTCAGCGTTTTCCGCTAACGACTTTAACTCGGCGACAACTTTTTCTTTACCCGGCAGAATTTCATATTGCGCTTCCCAGCCATGGTAAGGATCGACGCCCATCCGATTTACCAGCGCCGTCTTCTCATCTTTTTTAACTTTCTTCTTGGCTTTGTTTTCGGTTGAGTCAGCGCTCTTTTTGCTGGCTGAGCCACTGGTCGGCAAATCACGGATATGACCGACGCTGGACTTCACCACGTAGTCATTACCTAAGTATTTATTAATAGTTTTGGCTTTTGCCGGGGACTCAACTATTACGAGAGCTTTACCCATATTTACCTTTACCTAATTTTATTTCTTCTAAAAAGAAGTCTTTTATCTCGCCGTGCCGCAGCGATTCATATCTCTTTTTTATATTGCGGCAGTCTGGCAAGAGATCAACATGTTTTTTTCTGTTGGCTGCTTAACTGCTCAACCTGAACGCAAGTTGTTGATCCTGCCTGCTATTCACCCATGCCCCAGAAGTATGGCTGTGTGAGACTCATTTATGGCGTAAACAAAACCTTCCACCCGACGCCGCAAAATCCCACACTGTACCTGATAAAAAGCGTCACGCAACCTAATTAGCACGGAAAGGCAGATTTCGCCAATCGGCAGATACCGCTAGCCATCCAGACGGCAAATAAACCTTAGTCTGTTTGCGGATAAATGCGAACTGACGTTAGAATATGAGCAGAATTTATGTTTGGAGTGTAATAAATGCGCGCTAATACCTTACCCATTGATCGTGAAACCTTACTGCAAGAAGCAAATAACCTGATTCGCCAGCACGATGATTATCTGCATGGCATGATTGCTACCGATGTTGAACAAAAAGGCAGCGTTTTAGTTTTTCGCGGAGAATTCTTTTTAGATCCGGATGGATTGCCAACGGCAAAAACGACCGCAGTATTTAATATGTTTAAACACCTGGCTCACGTGTTTTCTGAGAAATACCATTTGGTCGATTAAGCATAAAAAAAGGGGGGCTAAGCCCCCCTGCTATTTAATCGCTACGCTTAAAGCAGCGGTTTTTCCCCGCGCTGCCACCAACGTAACAGCAGACGATCGACACTTTCGGCCGCGCTGCCGGTAAAACGGTCCATCAGGCGTTTACGACGTGCATAGCGCACCCCCACCACCTCGTGATTTTCCATTTCAGCAATCAGCAGATCGTCACTGGTGCCAATTGCATCAACCAACCCTTTTTCTTTCGCCTGGGTACCGAACCAGTGTTCACCGGTCGCCACGCTGTCGATATCCAGCGATGGGCGCTGCTGATGCACAAACTCTTTAAACAGTTCGTGGGTTTCGTTCAGATCTTCACGGAACTTCTCACGCCCCTGCTCGGTGTTTTCGCCAAACAGGGTCAATGTGCGTTTGAACTCGCCGGCGGTGTGCAACTCCACATCAATATCATTCTTTTTCAGCAAGCGGTGGAAGTTCGGGATTTGCGCCACGACGCCGATCGAACCAATGATGGCAAAGGGCGCGGCGACAATGCGATCCGCCACGCAGGCCATCATGTAACCGCCGCTGGCGGCGACTTTGTCTACCGCGACCGTCAGGCGAATGCCGCCGGCACGCAAACGGGCCAATTGCGATGAGGCCAACCCGTAGCCATGAACCACCCCGCCGGGGCTTTCCAACCGCAGCAAAACTTCATCTTGCGGCGTCGCCACGGCCAGCACCGCGGAGACTTCCTCGCGCAGTGAAGTCACTTCATGGGCATCCATGCTGCCTTTGAAATCCAGCACGTAAAGACAAGGTTTGGTGGCTTCCACCGCCCCGGCTTTGGCACGTTGCTTCTTCAGTTTATCGTCGGCTTTGGTCTGCTTTTTAAACTGCTTGCTCCAGGCCTTTTGTTCCGCTTCGCCCATCCGCGCCAAACGCATATCGCGCTGCATGTCCCGGTATTGTTCTCCGAGGTCGGTAAGCTGCAGTTCCCCTTTGTGTCGGGCTTTGCGTTGCCCAAGGCTGACCGCCAGCAACGCCAGCGCGGCGATGGCAATCACAACCGTCGCGACTTTGGCCAGAAACAGGCCGTAAACAGATATAAACTCCACAGATTCCGCCTTTATTAACAGGTTGTTAGTACTATCTCATTCATTCTAGCCAACCGAAGCGGTGGCTGTCGCGACTAAATAAAAATTCCTTGTGCGGCCTCTTTACTATGTGGGCGGGTTTTGGCTTAACCAAGCTGGCCCCCTGCCATTTTTGTTACAAAAGAATGCCGTTTCTGCCGCCTAATCATTGAAAATACGATCCATTTAAGGCATATAACACGGATTATTCATCAAGATGATGATCCAAATTCGCTGCGGGGCCTGCATGCGGTCGAGCCTTTGCTCCTGTCATGGCCCCTCAATCCACCCCCTCCCCGATGCAAGCGGGAGACCAGCCACCAAGGCGCGAGGAATTATTGTGCATTACCAACCCAAGCAGGATCTGTTGCAACAACGTATTATTCTGGTCACCGGCGCCGGTGACGGCATCGGCCGCGAAGCCGCACTCACCTATGCCAAATTTGGCGCACAATTAGTGCTGTTGGGCCGCACCGAAAGCAAACTAAAGGCGGTACAGGCCGAAATCGCCAAACTCAGTGATGCCCCCACTTACACCATCACGCTGGACCTGCTGCATACTACGCAAGAGCAGTGCCAACAGGTGGCGAATGAGCTGGCAACCCGCGTCCCGCGTCTCGACGGCGTGTTGCACAATGCCGGCCTGCTGGGTGACATCGCCCCGATGGCCGAGCTGTCAATGACGATGTGGAACGAGGTGATGCAAGTGAACGTCAATGCGACCTTTATGCTCACCCAGGCGCTGCTGCCTCTGCTGTTGAAATCCCCCGCCGGATCGCTGGTGTTTACCAGTTCCAGCGTTGGCCGCACCGGGCGTGCCAACTGGGGCGCCTACGCCGTGTCAAAATTCGCCACCGAAGGCATGATGCAGGTGCTGGCCGATGAATACAAAAATCGCAATCTGCGGGTAAATTGCATCAATCCGGGCGGAACTCGCACCCAAATGCGCGCATCTGCGTTTCCTGACGAAGACAAAAGCAAGCTGAAAACCCCGGCTGACATCATGCCGCTTTACCTCTATTTGATGGGGGATGACAGCCGCCGTAAAACCGGTATGAGTTTCGACGCTCAACCTAACCGTAAACCCGGCGCGGCCGAATAAAAGGGGCTTTATCATGGCTGAAGATCGCCACCAACAACGTCAACAACGCCTTAAAGAGCAGGTGGATGCGCGCATTGCTGCTGCTCAGGAAGCGCGGGGGCTGCTGCTGGTATTCACCGGCAACGGTAAAGGTAAAACCACTGCGGCGTTTGGCACCGTGACCCGGGCCGTTGGCCACGGGATGAAAGCTGGCGTCATTCAGTTCATCAAGGGTGAATGGCCGAACGGTGAGAAAAATCTGCTGCAACAGCACGGCGTCGAGTTTCAGGTGATGGCGACCGGCTTTACCTGGGAAACACAGGATAAGGCCAGCGATACCGCCGCCTGTCAGGCCGTATGGCAACACGGCAAACGTATGCTGGCTGACAGCAGCCTGGATCTGGTGCTGCTGGACGAACCGACCTATATGGTCAGCTACGGCTACCTTGAACTGGATGAGCTACTGGAAGCGCTACGACAACGTCCTGCGCACCAGACGGTGATCATCACCGGGCGTGGCTGCCATCGTGATTTGTTGGAGCTGGCGGATACGGTGACCGAGATGCGGCCGGTGAAGCACGCGTTTGACGCGGGTATCAAGGCACAACAGGGGATTGACTGGTAACGAAAAGAAAAACGCCGCAGCCCGAATGGGCTACGGCGTGATAATCAGCTGCGTTTGCTCGGTTTACCCGGCTTGCTGCCCGCAGCACTGCGGCGACCGCTCCCAGCCACCTGGGTGTGACGCTTAACGGCACGACGGATCTGGTTAGCCTTCACACGGCGACGCTCGCGCTCAACAGGCATCTTGCTGACGGTTTCAGGCTTGAGGTCAACCAGTTCGCGCAGGTAGTTGATCGCCGGCAATTCCAGTTCGGTCCAACCGCCACGAGGAATGCCTTTTGGCAGGTCGATATCGCCGTAACGCACGCGGATCAGGCGGCTAACCTGGACGCCAACGGCTTCCCACAGACGACGAACCTCGCGGTTACGCCCTTCGGTCAGGGTTACGTTGTACCACTGGTTTATGCCTTCGCCACCCTGGAAAGTGATGGTGCGGAAAGCCGCCGGGCCATCTTCCAGTTGAACGCCTTTGCTCAGTTGCTTCACTTTTTCGTCGTCAATCTGGCCAAATACGCGCACGGCATATTCACGCTCAACTTCACGACTTGGGTGCATCAGGCGGTTAGCCAGTTCACCGTCGGTGGTGAACAACAACAGGCCTGAGGTATTGACGTCCAGGCGCCCTACCGCTACCCAGCGCGAACCACGCAGCTTGGGCAAGCGATCGAAGACCGTCGGGCGACCTTCTGGGTCGCTGCGAGTACACAATTCGCCTTCCGGCTTGTAATAAGCCAGCACGCGGCAAACCGCTTCTTCAGATTCTTTAACCGAAACGACGTGACCATCCAGACGGATTTTCATTGAAGGGGTTACTTCAACGCGATCACCCAGTTTGGCAATTTTACCGTCGACGCTGACGCGCCCGGCTTCAATAATGGTTTCGATTTCACGACGCGAGCCATGACCGGCGCGCGCTAAAACTTTCTGTAACTTTTCGCTCATTGAGCAACCTCTAGTGTCGCCTTCACAGGCGTCGGGGGGATGACCGTCGCGGCGTCAGGCGCCACAGCGGTAACAATACGTTTACTTGGATCGAACCGCGCATTATACAGGCTTTCAATAGGGTTGAAACCCACTTTGTTGTCTGGTCGATTATCGAAAGCTATCGATTGCGTGAGAACTCGCTGAAAAGCGGGTCTGCCCCCGCTTTATAACCTACTCGGAAAACGGATTAATCATCGAGGAAATCGACTACCGCCCGATACACTGCCGCTGGCTGCTCAAGAATACCAAGGTGAGTACGGGCATTCTCCAGCCGCACGACCGAGAAAAATGGATGGTTGGCGGCAAAGCTCTGCTGTTGCCGCAAATAGTCTTCGCCACGATCCAGTGAGTAAATATGCCGGCAAGCAGGCGGTGAAGCTAATTCCCCCAGCCGGTTTAGCGGCGAACCGTATTGCCTGTAGGCTTGCTCAATCGCCACGCCGGCGGCCTGCCAAACGCGATAATCCTCCTGCGCCATTTCAACGGTCAAATGCTGTTTTACCTGTGGGTGTTCAATACCGCCCTGCCAGAATGTGAATAAATCATCCCGCGCCGCCAGCCAGTGTTCAGGCCGCTGCATTTGCTGAACGGAATCGAAAAATGCAGGCTCAGGCTGGGTCATGATCCAATCGAGAAACACCATTCCCTGCATCTGCTGCGGCATGTTCTCGGCCAACGCCACCGCTATCCAACTGGCGTGCGCTACCGACAGCGTCACAAACCGCTCCACTTGCAACTCAAGCAGCAATTGCTGGAGATCTGCCAGCAGATCCTGTGCGCCAAGGGAGAGTCCGGCATCGCGATCAGACAGGGCGTGCCCCCGCCAGTCGAGGCTGATCACCCGATACTTTTGCGACGCCAGTGCGGTAAAGGGGGCAAATACGGTTTTTGGTTCACACCAACCGGGCAGCAGGACCAACGTCAGCGGGCCTGAACCGGAATCATGATAATCGAGAGAAAGGGTGCCATGGCGAAACGCTGTCATTTTGTCTCCTAAACGTCATATCCCCCACGATAAGGGGATTTGTGCATTAGCAGTAAAATGACAACCTTCGTCAGTTTCATCTATTGGAATAGATGCTAAATAAGGGGCTTCGCACCGAATGAAAAAATACGCACTAAATAAACGCGATTAATGCCGTTCACAGGGATAAGCGGCGGTTAATGCCAGCATAATCACCGAAGGCGCGGAATAGTGAAGCTGTTCCGGGTGTTCATTTAAATACTGCATCACCGCGTCGGCCGCCATCCCCACGCTCATCCCGGCATCCGGACAAATGCTACGATTGCCCTGCATTGAGAAGGTATCGAATACGCCGGCCACATAGCCCATAAACATCCCGCCATCGAGCGCTTCGGCGACGGTAGCCGCTCCGTTCTTATTTTTCACATAGCCGCTGGTTTCCGACAGCAAGGCGCTGCCGGAATAAAAACCCGCGCTGGCCGCAGAGGAAAACAATATGGCCACCAAAAGAGAAATCCGCTTAATCATTGCTACGCATCCTGCCTATTATCAGTTTTTGATATTGTAGGATAGCGGCTTTACCGGCAAATGACGCCGTTACCGCCACTTTTCAGAAAATGAGCAAAAGCGGCAGCGTAATTATGCATCAACGGAAAGGCGTTGCGTCGCCTGCCCCTTCACGCACCACTTCCGGCGCGGACTCGGTCAGATCAATCACCGTGGTCGGTTGCTGGCCCAGGAAGCCGCCGTGGATCACCAGATCCACCTGCTTGCCCAGATGATCGTTGATCTCTTCCGGATCGGATTCGGCAAAATCATTGCCTGGCAGCATCAACGTGGTCGACATCATCGGCTCATTCAGCACTTCCAGCAACGCCAACGCAATCGGGTTAGACGGCACGCGCAGACCGATGGTTTTACGCTTGTCGTTCATCAGGCGACGCGGGACTTCTTTGGTCGCTTTCAAAATGAACGTGTAGTTGCCGGGGGTGTTGTTCTTGATCAGTCGAAACGCGGTATTGTCGACATAAGCGTAAGTAGACAGCTCGGACAGATCGCGGCACATCAAGGTAAAATTATGATTGCTGTCCAATTGACGGATACGGCAGATGCGTTCCATGGCCGTCTTGTCTTCCAGCTTGCAACCCAACGCGTAGCCGGAATCGGTAGGATAGACGATCACCCCACCTTTACGCAGCACATCCACCGCCTGGTTGATCAGGCGCGGTTGTGGGTTATCTGGATGGATATAAAAAAGCTGACTCATGACTTGCTCCTAAAAATGATGCACGCGGGCGGCATCGCCCACGTTAAATCAACTGACCTTGCCCTGCTGCGGTTGTGGCCAGTCACGCCATACGGGTTCAACCCCGCCGGGTAACCACAGTTTGCGGCCCAGTTCGATCCACGAGCAGGGCTGATGAAAGTCAGAGCCCTGCGACGCCAATAATTGATATTCCTGCGCATACTTTGCCAGTTGCGAACGCTCATGCGGTGCCTGCTGACACTGGGCAACCTCCATGGCATCCCCCCCTTGTTCGGCAAAGTGCGCCAACAACCGTTTCAGCCATTTGGCCGTCAGGTCGTAACGGCCCGGATGCGCTATCACCGCCTGACCGCCGGATTGATGAATCACATCAATGGCTTGTTTTATTGTACACCACTGTGGCGGAACGTAGCCGGTTTTGCCTTTGGCCAGGTATTTCTTGAACACCTGAGCCATATTGTCTGCGATGCCAATCTGCACCAGATAACGGGCGAAGTGACCACGCGTCACCGCCCCACCGTCCGCCAACTTTTGCGCGCCTTCAAATGCACCGTCAATACGTGCTTTCGCCAGCCGGACGCCAATTTCCTGTGCGCGCAGGTTGCGGCGCTCAGTCTGCTCGGCCAACAATTGCACCATCGCCGGATGTGCAGTTTCAATCCCCAGACCCACGATATGAATCTCATGATTTTCCCACAGCGTGGAGATTTCCACCCCGTTCACCAACTGCAGCGGTAACGACAGCTCGGCAATGGTTGCGGCTGCGGCGGCTAAACCTTCGGTGGTGTCGTGGTCGGTAATCGCCAATACGCCTACCCGCATCTCGACGGCCCGTTGCACCAACTGCGCCGGCGTCAAATAGCCGTCAGAGGCGGTGGTATGGCTGTGGAGATCGTACAGGGTAAAGGCGGAAGGCTGGGGGCTGCTGTCTGTCAAAAGAAATATCCGTCAAAGGTTTGGCCTTCTATCATACCCGCGTTCGCCCGCAGGACGGAAATCTATTCTGGCCGACGGCCTGTTCCTCTCGATGAAAATTATTCACGCTTGCGGCTAAAACATTGTGTGAAAAGAGGGTTGACTTTATTCTCGCGAACCAGTTAACTAGTACACAAGTTCAGGGCGATACCCTGGTTGGATGATAAACAAGAGAGCACAGAAATGAATAAGCAAACTTCTCTTCTTCGTTGGTGGCGTACCTCCCTTTCGCGGGCGGTGTAATCACGCATACCTGTCATCTGACACTGCAGATTCCCTAAGCCCGCTGGTAACGCGGGCTTTTTTATGGACAAATTTTAACTGGAAGACCCAAGATGAACATCAAACCACAGCTTAAATTACTGAAGGCGGAGGCCAGTTACCGGGGCGATCCGACCACTATTTTCCACCAGTTGTGTGGCGCGCGTCCGGCGACCCTACTGTTGGAATCCGCTGAAATCAACAGCAAACAAAACCTGCAAAGCCTGCTGGTGATCGACAGTGCCCTGCGTATCACCGCACTGGGTCGTATCGTCACCCTGCAGGCGCTGACCGCCAACGGTGCGGCAATGCTGCCGCTACTGGATGAGGCGCTGCCGCCTGAAGTACAGATTCAGGTGCGCCCTAACGGCCGGGAACTGACTTTCCCGCCGATTGACGCTATCCAGGATGAAGACGCTCGCCTGCGGTCGCTGTCGGTATTTGACGCGCTGCGCACCCTGCTAACATTGGTGGATTCTCCCGCCGACGAACGTGAAGCCGTCATGCTTGGTGGCTTGTTTGCTTACGATTTGGTCGCTGGCTTCGAAGACCTGCCGGCACTGCGTCAGGATCAGCGCTGCCCGGACTTCTGCTTCTATTTGGCGGAAACCCTGTTGGTGCTGGATCACCAACGCGGCGTCGCCCGTCTGCAGGCCAGCGTATTCACGGCCGACCCGACCGAGGAGCAACGCCTGCAACTGCGCCTGGAACAGCTGCAGGTTCAATTGAAACAGACGCCGCAGCCCATTCCTCACCAGAAGCTGGAAAACATGCAGCTGAGCTGCAACCAGACCGATGAAGAATACGGTGCCGTGGTCAGCGAGCTGCAACAGGCCATTCGTCAGGGTGAAATTTTCCAGGTGGTGCCGTCGCGTCGTTTCTCGCTGCCCTGCCCGGCCCCGCTGGCCGCGTATCAGACGCTGAAAGACAACAACCCAAGCCCCTATATGTTCTTTATGCAGGATGACGAGTTCACCCTGTTCGGCGCGTCGCCGGAAAGTGCCTTGAAATACGACGCCAACAACCGCCAGATTGAAATCTACCCGATTGCCGGTACCCGCCCACGCGGTCGTCGTGCCGACGGTTCACTGGACCTGGATCTGGACAGCCGTATCGAGCTAGAAATGCGTACTGACCATAAAGAGCTGGCCGAGCACCTGATGCTGGTCGATCTGGCGCGAAACGATCTGGCGCGCATCTGCCAGGCTGGCAGCCGCTACGTGGCCGATCTGACCAAAGTGGACCGCTACTCTTTCGTAATGCACCTGGTTTCCCGTGTGATCGGCACCTTGCGCGCCGACCTTGACGTGCTGCACGCCTATCAGGCCTGTATGAACATGGGCACGCTGAGCGGTGCACCTAAAGTGCGCGCCATGCAGCTGATCGCCGCTTCCGAAGGCACCCGTCGTGGCAGCTACGGCGGCGCAGTGGGTTACTTCACCGCCACCGGTGATTTGGATACCTGTATTGTCATCCGTTCCGCGTATGTTGAAGACGGCATTGCCACCGTGCAAGCCGGTGCCGGCGTAGTGCTGGATTCTGTACCACAGGCGGAAGCCGATGAAACCCGTAATAAGGCACGTGCCGTGCTGCGCGCCATTGCCAGTGCGCACCAGGCCAAGGAGGTGTTCTGATGGCCGATATCTTACTGCTCGATAACGTTGATTCCTTTACCTACAACCTGGTCGATCAGCTGCGCGCCAGCGGCCACCAGGTGGTGATCTATCGCAACCAAATTTCTGCCGAGGTGATTATCGAGCGCCTGCAGCAACTGACCCAACCGGTGCTGATGCTGTCTCCTGGCCCGGGCACACCGGCCGAAGCCGGTTGCATGCCGGAACTGTTGCAGCGCCTGCGCGGCCAGTTACCCATTATCGGCATCTGTCTGGGCCATCAGGCAATCGTCGAAGCCTATGGCGGGCACGTCGGCCAGGCTGGGGAAATCCTGCATGGCAAGGCGTCGGCCATCAGCCACGATGGCGAAGGGATGTTTGCCGGTATGGTGAACCCACTGCCGGTAGCCCGTTATCATTCCCTGGTCGGCAGCAATATCCCGGCCGAACTCACCGTTAACGCCCACTTCGGCGACATGGTGATGGCAGTACGTCATGACAAGCATCGCGTATGCGGTTTCCAGTTCCATCCGGAATCTATCCTGACCACTCACGGCGCGCGTTTGCTTGAGCAAACTCTGGCCTGGGCGCTGGCGAAATAACGAGAGGAAACGACGATGCAAACTATTCTTGAAAAACTGTACCGCTCAGAGTCGATGAATCAGCAGGAAAGCCAGCAGTTGTTCAGCGCCATTGTTCGCGGTGAGCTGGAGCCAAGCCAGTTGGCCGCGGCGCTGATCAGCATGAAAATTCGCGGCGAACGTCCGGAAGAGATCGCCGGCGCGGCTAAAGCGCTGCTGGCCGATGCCCTGCCGTTCCCGCGCCCGGACTACCCGTTTGCCGATATCGTCGGCACCGGCGGTGACGGCACCAACAGCATTAATATTTCCACCGCCAGCGCCTTTGTGGCGGCCGCGTGCGGCGCCAAAGTGGCAAAACACGGTAACCGCAGCGTTTCCAGCCGGTCAGGATCATCCGATCTGCTGGCGGCGTTCGGCATTCGTCTGGATCTGCCAGCGGAACAGGCGCGCCAAGCGCTGGATGACCTGGGCGTATGCTTCCTGTTTGCGCCGCAGTATCACACCGGTTTCCGCCATGCGATGCCGGTACGTCAGCAGTTGAAAACCCGTACGGTATTCAACGTACTTGGCCCATTGATCAACCCGGCGCGTCCGCCGCTGGCGCTGATCGGCGTTTATAGCCCGGAATTGGTGCTGCCGATTGCCGAAACCCTGCGCGTGCTGGGTTACCAACGAGCCGCTGTTGTGCACGGCGGTGGCATGGATGAAGTGGCGATCCACACCGCGACCCACGTGGCCGAGCTGAACAACGGCGAAATTGAAAGCTATCAGCTGACGCCAGAATCCTTCGGGCTGCAACGCTACCCGCTGGAGGCCCTGCTGGGCGGTTCGCCGGAAGAAAATCGTGACATTCTGGCAAGGTTGTTACAAGGTAAAGGTGACCCGGCGCACGCCGCTGCGGTGGCCGCTAACGTGGCGCTGCTGCTGAAGTTATTCGGGCATGAAGACCTGCGCCAAAACGCGCAGCAGGCACTGGACATGATTCACAGCGGGAAAGCTTACGAGCGCGTAACCGCACTGGCAGCAAGAGGATAAATGATGCAGGAAACCGTGCTCAACAAGATTGTTCGTGATAAAGCGCAATGGGTCGCAGCACGACAGCAACAACAGCCACTGGCCAGTTTTCAAAATGAAATCGTCCCCAGCGAGCGTGGCTTTTATCACGCGCTGCAGGGTGCCAGAACGGCGTTTATTCTTGAATGTAAAAAGGCATCCCCTTCCAAAGGATTAATCCGCGAGAATTTCGATCCCGTGGAAATTGCTTCGGTCTACAAAGATTTCGCCTCGGCGATCTCGGTGTTGACCGATGAAAAATACTTCCAGGGCAGCTTCGACTTCCTGCCGCTGGTCAGCAAGACGGTGACACAGCCGGTGCTGTGCAAAGACTTTATTATCGACCCGTATCAGATCTATCTGGCGCGCTTCTATCAGGCCGACGCCATTCTGCTGATGCTGTCCGTGCTGAACGACGATCAGTACCGTCAATTGGCTGCGGTTGCGCACAGCCTGAACATGGGCGTGCTGACCGAAGTGATCAGCGAAGAAGAGCTGCAACGGGCCATTGCTTTGGAAGCGCGCGTGGTCGGTATCAATAACCGCGATCTGCGTGACCTGAGTATCGATCTGGATCGCACTCGCCAGTTGGCGCCTCGCGTCCCACACGGGGTGACGGTGATCAGCGAATCCGGCATCAACAATTACGGTCAGATCCGCGAACTGAGCCACTTTGCCAACGGTTTCCTGATTGGCAGCGCATTAATGTCGGAAACCGATCTCCGTGCCGCCGTTCGCCGGGTGATCCTGGGCGACAACAAAGTCTGCGGGCTGACCCGTCCGCAGGATGCCAGCGCGGCCTATCAGGCAGGTGCGGTGTATGGCGGACTGATTTTCGTCGGGCGTTCACCGCGCTATGTTGATATCAACCGCGCCCGTGAAGTTATCTCGAGTGCCCCCCTGAAATATGTCGGCGTATTCTGCGACGCGCAGGTAGAGACCCTGGTTAAAACCGTCGAACGCCTGGGGCTGAAAGCGGTGCAACTGCACGGTTCGGAAGATCAGGCCTATATCAGCGCCCTGCGCGCCGAACTGCCTGCCGAGTGCCAGATTTGGAAAGCCTTGAGCGTAAAAGACCATTTACCGCAGCGCGATTTGCAGCACGTTGACCGTTATCTGCTGGATAACGGCGCGGGTGGCACCGGGCAGCGTTTCGACTGGTCGGTACTGCACGGCGAAAACCTGGAAAACGTGATGCTGGCCGGTGGCCTGAGCGCAGACAACTGCGTTGACGCAGCCAAACTCGGCTGTGCCGGGTTGGACTTTAACTCCGGCGTAGAGAGCCAGCCCGGCATTAAGGATCCTGCCCGCCTGGCGGCGGTGTTCCAGACCCTGCGCGCTTACTAATTATGATTAACGGATAATAACGGGAACTAAAATGACGCTGCTTAACCCCTACTTCGGCGAATTTGGTGGCCAATATGTGCCGCAGATTCTGATGCCGGCCTTAAAACAACTGGAAGAAGCCTTTGTCAGCGCCCAGCGCGATCCAGAATTCCAGGCTGAATTTATCGACCTGTTGAAAAACTACGCCGGTCGCCCGACGGCTTTGACGCTGTGCAAAAACCTCACTGCCGGTACCAAAACCAAGCTATATCTGAAGCGTGAAGATCTGCTGCACGGTGGCGCGCACAAAACTAACCAGGTATTGGGTCAGGCGCTGTTGGCCAAGCGCATGGGCAAAACCGAAATCATCGCCGAGACCGGTGCCGGTCAACACGGCGTTGCCTCCGCACTGGCCTGTGCTCTGCTCGGCCTGAAGTGCCGCATTTATATGGGCGCCAAAGATATCGAGCGCCAGTCACCCAACGTCTTCCGCATGCGCCTGATGGGAGCAGAAGTGATCCCGGTGCACAGCGGTTCCTCCACGCTGAAAGATGCCTGTAACGAAGCGCTGCGCGACTGGTCCGGCAGCTACAAAACCGCCCACTATATGCTGGGTACCGCTGCAGGTCCGCACCCGTATCCGACGATTGTGCGTGAATTCCAGCGCATGATCGGCGAAGAAACCAAAGCACAAATGCTGGAACGTGAAGGCCGTCTGCCGGATGCCGTACTGGCCTGCGTTGGCGGTGGCTCGAACGCCATCGGTATGTTTGCCGACTTTATCGACGATACCAGCGTTGGGTTGATCGGCGTTGAACCTGCAGGTTTAGGGATTGAAACCGGCCAGCACGGCGCACCGCTCAAACACGGTCACGTGGGCATCTATTTCGGCATGAAGGCGCCGATGATGCAGACTTCCGAAGGCCAGATCGAAGAGTCCTACTCGATTTCCGCCGGCTTGGACTTCCCTTCAGTCGGGCCGCAACACGCCTATCTGAACAGCATCGGTCGGGCTGAATACGTGTCTATTACCGATGACGAAGCGCTGGACGCTTTCAAAGCGCTGTCGCGTAGCGAAGGGATTATCCCGGCGCTGGAGTCTTCCCATGCTCTGGCGCACGCACTGAAAATGATCCGTGAAACGCCGCAAAAAGAACAGATTCTGGTGGTTAACCTGTCCGGCCGCGGCGACAAAGACATATTTACCGTTCACGACATTCTGAAAGCTCGGGGAGAAATCTGATGGAACGTTACCAACAACTGTTCAACCGTCTGGCAGATAAGAAAGAAGGCGCGTTCGTCCCGTTCGTTACCCTCGGCGATCCGAACCCGGCGCTTTCGTTGCAGATCGTCGATACCCTGGTGGAAGCCGGTGCCGACGCGCTGGAACTGGGCATTCCGTTCTCCGATCCGCTGGCCGATGGCCCAACGATTCAAAGTGCTGCGCTGCGCGCCTTCGCCTCAGGCGTGACGCCAACCCAGTGCTTCGAAATGCTGGCGGCGATCCGCCAGAAACACCCGAGCATTCCTATCGGTCTGCTGATGTACGCCAACCTGGTGTTCCATAAAGGCATCGATGCGTTTTACCAACGCTGTGCCGAAGTCGGCGTTGATTCGGTACTGATTGCCGACGTGCCATATGAAGAGTCCGCGCCATTCCGTGCTGCAGCAACGCGCCATGGCATTGCACCTATCTTTATCTGCCCACCCAATGCAGACGACGATTTACTGCGTGAAATATCCTCACACGGCCGTGGCTACACCTACCTGTTGTCTCGTGCGGGCGTCACCGGCACCGAAAGTCGCGCTGAATTGCCACTTCATCACCTGGTGAATAAATTGCGCGAATATCATGCGGCACCGCCGCTGCAAGGGTTTGGCATTTCCGAACCGGCGCAGGTACGCGATGCGCTGCAGGCCGGTGCTGCCGGGGCGATATCCGGTTCGGCTATCGTTAAAATTATCGAGCAGAATCAAGCTAATCCGACAGAAATGCTGACGAAACTGGCGAGTTTTACGCGTGAAATGAAAGCGGCTACCCGGGCATAAGGCTTCAACGGCGGGTGCAGAAGATTGCGCCTGCCGATAACATCTTGTTTACCCTCAAAGTTGTGCGATTTTTTTTACATCTAAAGTTTGAACAAACCCAATTCTTGTCTCACACTTAGCGTTGCGCGTCGGGCATTTCTTTATTTTTAGGGGTGCACTACGTCTTCAGGTGAAAACCCGAATGTAGTTTCAACAATAACATTGCATGGAGAGTAATTTATGAAGCTATTTAAAACCCTTTCAGTCTTATGCATGGCTGCCGTTGTGGCATTCGCAGTGAGTGCCTGCGCGCCAACAGCGAAATCTGAAGGGACTGGCGGTTATATTGATGACACGGTAGTGACGACCAAGGTGAAGTCAGCGCTGCTGGCGGATAAAACCATCAAATCTACCGAAATCAGCGTCGAGACCTTTAAAGGTCGTGTGCAATTGAGTGGCTTTGTCACTTCGAGCGCCGATGCCAACCGTGCGGTGCAGGTAACTCGTGGCGTAGCGGGTGTGAAATCCGTCGAGAACGTCATGCAGATCAAGTAAAAATAAAACGGAGGCGCTGTATGCGCCTCCCTGTTCCACCGCTATCAGAAACGATAACCTGCCCCGAACATAAATACCCACGGATCCAAACGCGTATCTATGCTGTGATGATTACCGGCCGCATCGTCAAAGCGTGTTTTGGTTTCGATGTTCATCCACCAGACTGACATGTTCAGCATCCAGTGCTCATCCAGGTTGTAATCCAGGCCCGCCTGCGCGGCCACACCCCAGGAGTCTTTCAAACTCAGGTTGCTCAACCCGGCATCTTTGCCGTTGTCGTTGAATTTTTCATCGAAGAAGGTGGTGTAGTTCACGCCCACGCCCAGATACGGACGCAGTTTGTCCTGCTTGTCGCCAAAGTAATACTGCGCCATCAGGCTCGGCGGCAAGTCGTGCACCGTAGCGATATCACCGTTCACGGCGGAACCGTTCAAGCCCACCTTGTGGCGAAACGGCGTTGCGGCCAGCAGTTCGACACCAATATTGTCCGTAACCATATAGCCGAAGGTCAGGCCAAGCTGGGTGTTATTATTGGCGCTGAATGAGCCCTGCCCAAGTACATCATCCGATCCGGCATTTGGTCGTACGGTCGCAGAACCTGCACGGAAAAGAAAATCGCCTGCCTGATGCGCACTTGCCAACATAGGGGCCATCATCGCCGCCAATACCACCAGAGTTGTCTTTTTCATTATCCATTCCATTTGTGTGGTTATCATCCAAGGGGAATATACCTACTTACGGGTATTTATGATCCCATCGAGATCACATCTTATGTGTAAAAATTTTAATTCCTACTAAAAACAAGGTTACCTAAGAGACTAATAAATCGAGAATTGATCTGAATCAAAAAACGCTTTTTGTTGCAAATTATTTACATGTTCAAATATCAGTTGCTAAAAAAAACGCCGCTGCGTAATTTCATCTTCCGTGTTGGTTTTGGTTGGTGTCGTAAGGAGTCGGCGGGCAATCAAGATGAGCGAAATTCAAAATCCCTGTGTCAGTTGCGGCGCATGCTGCGGCTATTTTCGAGTGTCATTCTATTGGGCCGAAGCGGAAGATGGCGGCGGCGTGGTTCCTTTATCCCTAACAGAGCCGTTAACCCCCTTCCTGCGCTGTATGCAGGGGACCAACAGCAAGTCCCCACGCTGCACCGCACTCGACGGCGAAATCGGCAAAGCGGTTTCCTGTTCTATTTATCTTAATCGCCCCAGCCCCTGCCGTGAGTTCGATCAGTCGGGAGAGAATGGCCTGCGTAACGAAGCGTGCGACCGCGCTCGCGAACGTTATGGCCTGCCGCCATTGCCGGTTCCGTTGCCACTTTCTTTACCGATCGCCAAGATCGACGAAGAAATAGCCGTAGTGCAATTCGCGGGGTGCCACAGCGACGTGGAACAGGGTACAATCGCCCACTGATTTTGATTTATCTCTGTTTCTCGATGCCAAGGAGTCTGCATGCCTATCACGGCCAACACGTTGTACCGTGACAGTTTTAATTTTTTCCGTAACCAACTGGCCAGTATTCTGATACTGGCGCTGTTGACTGCGTTCATCTCTGTGATGCTCAATCAGGTTTTCAGCCCTGACATCGAGCAGTTGAAGATTCTGAGCGCAACGGAAGGTGACTTTGCTGCGTCCGCCGGTATGGGGATCCAGGAAATCATTCAACAAATGACGCCTGAACAGCAGATGGTGTTATTGAAGGTCTCAGCCGCCGCCACTTTCTCTGCGTTAGTGGGTAACGTGCTGCTGGTAGGCGGGATGTTGACGCTGGTTCGCCTGGTTTCTCAGGGGCAACGCCTGAGCGCCCTGCGCGCTATCGGGGCTTCCGCGCCGGAACTGCCGCGCTTGCTGCTGCTGCTGTTTATTTGCACGCTGCTGATCCAACTGGGGCTGACGCTGTTTGTCGTGCCGGGTGTGATTATGGCGATCGCCTTCTCGCTGGCCCCGGTAATCACCACCGCCGACAAGAAAGGCGTGTTCGCGTCGATCAAACTGAGCTGCAAACTGGCTTTCGCCAATGCGCGCGTGATTGTTCCGGCAATGATGCTGTGGCTGGCAGCCAAGCTGCTGGTGCTGTTTATGGTGAGCCACCTGTCGGTGCTGACCCCGAACGTCGCCAGCGTGGTTCTGACGGCTCTGAGCAACCTGGTTTCCGCCCTGTTGCTGATTTACCTGTTCCGCCTGTATATGCTGCTGCGCAGCTGATCTTGCGACAGGATGCAAAAAAGGCACGCTTCTGCGTGCCTTTTTGCTTATGAGGCCGCGGCTGGTTCCGCCTGCTCCTTGCTTTGAATCAGCTTCAGTGCCAGGTACAAATCCGGTACCAGTATTAATTCCCGATCGCGTCCTACCCGGTTGATGCGGAACCAGCGCGTCAATTCGGTGCGTCGCCCTGCCAACACCAATTTAACGTTACGCTGTAACAAATCACGTTTCAACTCATCAATTGCCGCCAGGACGCTGATATCGGCATGGGTAAAGCTGGCCACGGCGTCCACCACCACCCAGCGCGGTTGAAACGGCGTGCTATCCACCAGGTTCAGGATCCGTCGTTTGAAATACGCCACGTTGAAATAGGTCAACGGCGAGTTGAAGCGATACATCATCACCCCAGGCACCGGCTTAATGCCGTTATTGTTGCCCATCGAGTGGATCATGCCTTCGTCATTGACGCCCAACAGCTGCTCCGTCGGGCGGAATACCGTGCGCAAGAACTGCATCAACCCCAGTAATACCGCCAGGCCAATACCGCTGATTACCCCCACCAGCAGTACACAAAGGAAGGTAAACATCGCCAACCTGAAGGCCTGCGCATTGCGGCGCCGCATGATCCAGATACCGCGAATATCCAACAGCGACCAGGCGGCATACATCAGTACCACCCCCAGACCTGCCACCGGAATAAACTGCAATGGAGCCATCAGAAACAGCAACACGAAGGCAATCACCCCTGCCGCAATGATCGACACCAGTTGGCTCTTGCCACCGTTGGCGTCATTGACAGCCGTGCGCGAATCCGCCCCGCTGATGGCGAAACCCTGCGATAACGCCGAGACGATGTTCACCAGCCCCAGTGCGCGAAACTCCGCGTCCGCATTAACCTCATAGCCGTTCTTGGCCGCAAAGCTGCGGGCGGTCAGCATCATGCTGACGAAGCTCACGACCGCCAGGTTAAGCGCCGGGATCACCATATCGCGCAGCAAGCCTGGCTGAAAATCCGGCCACTGCACGATCGGCAATACGTCGCTAAAACCGCCAACCGTCACTACGCCGTGCTGCTGCAGCCCACCGGCCCAGGTAACAAAGGCCGCCAAAACGATGGCAAACAGCGGAGCTGGCCAGTTAGGCCGCCATTTTTTGAACCCGATCAGCGTAACCAGGGTCAGCAGCGAAACCGCCATGGTCAATACATCGCTGTGCATCAGATTGCCCGGTAAAGCGTAGATTCGCTCGATCAACTGCGCCGGATGCATGCCGAAACCCAGTACCTTGCCAATCTGATCGACCATGATGGTAATAGCCACCCCGTTGAGCAGCCCGCTGAGTATCGGTCTGGAGAGCAAGTCAGCAAGCGCGCCCAGCTTGAAACGGCTGGCTAACAGACACCAGGCGCCCATCATCGCCGTCATCATGATGGTAAGCTGCCAGTGGCGTTCCATGTTGCCCGCCGCCAGCGGCGTCACCACCGCGGCAATGACCGCACAGGTTGCAGCATCCGGCCCGACAATGAGCTGGCGTGAGGAACCGAAGAAGGCATAGGCAACCATCGGCAAAATACAGGAATAAAGCCCCACCACCGGACTAACCCCGGCCAATTCGGCATAGGCAATTGCCACCGGCAAGGCAACGGCGGCAACGGAAAGGCCGGCACGAATGTCCGGTTTAAGCCAACTGCGTTGATACCCTAATAAATGCGTCAAACCGGGCGTTAGCGCCTGGAGAGATTTCCACTGCATAACCTGTTTTCCGTTATAAATTATCCGGCTATTATTGGGCGTATCATGCGATGCCAATGCCGCGCTGGCAATCCACACGCTGCGAACTCGCGACTTCAATCGTAAGTTTATGCAAATTCCTGCTTTCATGGCGGAAATCCGTTGGCCAAACGCCGATAATCAGCGCTTCCCAGCGGTACACAGAACCCGCCAAATCCGGTATAGTCGGCCGATGAACAGATGATGGATTGATTTATGAAGCAGTTTCTTGATTTCCTCCCGCTAATTGTCTTTTTCGCCTTTTATAAGCTCTACGATATTTACGTGGCCTCTGGCGCGCTGATTGTCGCCACCGCCCTGGCACTGGTGTTCACCTGGTTCAAGTACCGCAAAATCGAGAAGATGACGCTGATCACCTTCCTGATGGTGCTGGTGTTCGGCACCCTGACGTTGGTGTTCCATAACGATTTGTTTATCAAATGGAAAGTGACCATCATCTACACGCTGTTCGCGCTGGCGCTGCTGATCAGCCAACTGGTGCTCAAGAAGCCGTTGGTGCAGCGCATGCTGGGGAAAGAGCTGACGCTGCCGGATAAAGTCTGGAACAACCTCAATCTGGCCTGGGCGGTTTTCTTCCTGGTCTGCGGCCTGGCGAACATCTACGTCGCTTTCTGGCTGCCTCAAAGCGTTTGGGTCAATTTTAAGGTGTTCGGCCTGACCGCGCTGACGCTGGTATTTACCCTGCTAAGCGGTATTTATATTTATCGGCACATGCCGGAAGAACAGAAAAAATAGTTACAAAATTGTTAATGCCCGTAGTCCTTGCTACGGGCAGTATAGTGAAATCCCTTCTTTGATAAGCAGACAGCTATGACTCAACAACGACCTTTACCCAGTGGCGAAATGGTGCTGCGCACGCTGGCGATGCCGGCTGATACCAACGCCAACGGTGATATTTTTGGCGGCTGGCTGATGTCGCAGATGGACATCGGCGGCGCTATTCAGGCAAAAGAAATTGCCGAGGGACGCGTAGTAACAGTACGCGTCGATGGTATGACCTTCCTGAAACCTGTCGCCGTGGGTGATGTGGTATGTTGCTATGCGCACTGTATCCGTACCGGGCGCAGTTCTATCACCATCAATATCGAAGTGTGGGTCAAGAAAGTGTCCTCCGCCCCGATAGGCCAGCGTTATCGCGCAACCGAGGCAGTATTTACCTATGTCGCGGTGGACGATGAGGGCAACTCACGGGCCCTGCCCGACGGAAAAATGAATTTCCGTGTAGGTTTCGATGAATAAGCCGTAGCGACAAAATTCGTTTTCAATTAGCCCGATGCACCCCATCGGGCTTTTTTATTGCTGCAGGTTAATCAACGCGTTTCAATAACGCCTTTTGGCGGTTAAAGGCCTGTATCTTGATTTTGCTTGTGTATAATCAACCGGGTACCCTCACGACGTGGGACGCCAGAGTCGGCCTATCGCTATCTTGGTCAGTGCTCCGCCTATCAATTCATCTTGTGGCATAAAACTGAGGTTATAAGTAGAGAATGGCTACCCTTAAAGACGTTGCACGCCATGCCGGTGTCTCTGTAACAACCGTATCTAACTTTATTAATAATAAAAAAAAGCTAAAAGATGATACCCGGCAGAGCATTCTGGAAGCCATTCAGGCTACCGGCTACCGACACAATGCCTTGGCCGCCTCACTCAAGAAAAACTCTGCCAGTTTAAAAAGCATTGGCATCATTTCTATCGTCGACCAAAACCCCTTTTTCTCCGAGCTGTTTTTCAAGCTGGAAAATGAATGCTTCAAGCAGGACTTTACCGTTATCTCCTGCTTCCGCCATGCCGATAAAGAGGATTTGCATACCTACATTAATTTAATGTCGGGCCGCGTGGACGGCATCATCCTCATATCGTTGAAGCGCGACAAAATTGATACCGTAATCAAACAGATCCATGCGGTGCCGGTGGTGGCTATCGCTTTCGATATCGGTGATGTGATGAGTTTGTGCGGGGGTACAGAGTTCAATTTACATAATGAGACTGGCGGCTATATAGCAGGACGGTTCTTGCTGTCCAAAGGGCACAAAAAAATTGCCTGTGTGACCGGGCCCAAAGCGTTAAAGACCACAACAAACCGTATCGCGGGTCTGAAAAAAGCACTGGGGGAATTTAACCTGCCTGAAGACTCCGTCGACTATATCGAAGGAAACTACACCTATCAGAGCGGCGTTGACGCCATGTATCAACTTTTCTCCTCCGCAGCGTTACCAACGGCCATTATCTGTCATAACGATTTAATGGCCATTGGCGTACAGAATGCGGCGAATGAACTGGGCTTGAAGATCCCCAGGGAGCTTTCAGTCATGGGTTACGATGATATAGAAATGTCCAAATTGTCTTTCCCGTCACTCTCCACGGTTAGAATTCCTTTGGACGACATTGCTTACCAAGCCCTGGAAGGCCTGACCATGAAAATGTCTCATCCAGGGAGTAAAGCCATAATATCAATAACACCTAGTCTGGTCGTCCGGGGATCGGTCAGTGAACCCGTCGATTTCGGAAAATGACGTTCAGAAACTAAACCGTCGCCTTCTCCACCATGGTCGCCATATAGAGGTCAAGCACCCCCTGGTGATCAACCTGAACGCAAACACGTTGCTTCGGTTTCCCGCTCCACTCATCAATCGGGTAACGTTTCCCCCCCTCTTTAAGCAGGGTATGCCCGATGGCCGGCCCTTCAGTAATCACCCGTATAGCGCCGACTTTGACGTCGAACAGCTCAGGGGCAATCGCATAGGCAATGGCCGAAGAGTCGTGCACATAAAACCCTTCCATACCCACTTCCCGTTGATGAAAGTCCGCATAAAAGCGCGTTATGCGATAAATGAACTCACCGTATCGGGCTGAATCCAGACGTAGTCGATCAATATATTCGCCGGTCATTACCGTTTGCTGAGTAACGTCCAGCCCAACGACAGTCACCGGCCAGTCAGCGGTCATCACCCTGTCGGCCGCATGCGGGTCGCCGATGATATTGGCTTCCGCGAAGGGAGTCACATTGCCCGTATGGCCGTTATGGCCAAATGCTCCGCCCATCACAATCACTTCTTTGACCAGGCCGGCAATGCTGGGATCCTTTTCAACCGCCAAAGCCAGATTGGTTAACCTGCCGACGGCGATTAAGGTAATCTCGCCCGGATGGGCTTTTACGCTATCGATAATGTAGTCATGAGCCGCTCGCTTATCGATGCCGTGATACTCCCCCGCAGGAATATCTATATCCCCCAATCCATTTAACCC
Source organism: Serratia sp. GW822-FHT06E05 (assembly GCF_058799445.1). Taxonomy (NCBI): domain Bacteria; kingdom Pseudomonadati; phylum Pseudomonadota; class Gammaproteobacteria; order Enterobacterales; family Yersiniaceae; genus Serratia; species Serratia sp. GW822-FHT06E05. The sequence goes on along the minus strand of NZ_JBXALM010000001.1, from coordinate 40,320 downwards.
ATGGACAAAAGTGGTTGGCTCACCCGCCGCGACGACCAGCGGGGTATCTGCACCCATCGCAACATCCGCAGTCAGACCAAACCGCTGCTTGATATACAGCGCATTTCTGGTGGCATTCTCGATAGTCGCATTGCCAAAAACGGTGGTAATCCCCATCAGCTCTATCTCGGAACTGGCATGTGCCAGCAGCATCGCCATGCTGTCGTCAATGCCGGGATCCGTATCAAAAATGACTTTTCTCTTCATGAATATATTTCCTTTGTGGATTTGGTGTTTTCAATCTTCTCAAGTATCAGACAGGCAACAATGGCGATACAGACGGCGGTAAAGCCCAGGACCGTCATGACCATCGCGCTGGCCACCCCGAACCGATCAACGATGGCGGCAGACAAAGCCGGAGAAATCGTGCTGCCCACGGTTCCGCACGTCAGTAAAAAGGTAACCAGCACGGCCGGAGAATTTTTCACCTGTTGAGAGCCAACGGAAATGCCTAATTTATAGACGCACGAGGTCAGGAAACCGAAGCCGAGTGTGAGGCTCAGGAAAACTTTCGGATTGGGGGTCATGCTTAAGTAAAAGGTCAGCACAATGGCGATGATAGAGACTGCCACCAGCATTTTTCGCGCCGGGATCCTGTTAACCAAGACGGCCGCGGTGATCAAACCAAACACGGATGGCCCCCAATAGTTGCCCACTGCCGCACCCGATTCCACCGCGGATAAACCAAACGTCTGCTGCAAGTAACTGGGCGACCAGGTCAGGAAAGTACTCTGAGCAAACAGGTAAACACCGAGCGCAAACCCCATTAAAACCACTCTGGGGGTCATCACCTCTTTCCAGTTAAACCTGGCGCCTGGGGTGTTTGCTTTATCGGCTTCGGCCAAATCCCCTTTCGGATATTTCAATATAAAGGTACTGATAAACACCAGCGCGGCAATCACGCCCGCCAGTCCGTAGGCGGTAGTCCATTGCATATTGGCCGCAATGATCATTGTCGCCATCGAGGGAAAGATAAAACCGGAAGCGCTAAATGCACAATCAGTGGCGATAAAGGCAGAAGCACGTTTGTTTTCGTTGAAAACTTTGGAGATAAGCACTGCGCCGCCCGACAAACCGGTGCCGCAGCAGGTGCCCAAAACAAAAAGATAGAACGAAACAACAAACGGATTTCTGACATCCAGAAACACCAATGCGGCCAGAACAACCAGGAAAATGGCATAGGTGACGCGCAGGATGTGACGGATCTCAAATCGGGAATACACCGCCATCGAGATGAACGTTCCCAAAAGCGTGCCGCCGGTCAGGTAAGAAAACATCGCCGCGGCGTCCGTGATGCCCATACCCAGATAAACTGACATCGGTTTAATAACAATGCCTATCTGAGTGAGGAGACCCGCCATCACCATATAGGTCATAAATGAGACAGACAGTAAGCTGGCTTGGTAAGAACTCATGGTTTTCCCCGAAAAGGTTTAACGTTACACCATTTCATTTTGTTTTATGCGCCGAAAAGTTGAAGTGATCGGGTTCACAATTAAGTTAAATGAGCGTTAATGTTGCGTGAAGTGAGAGAGCGATCGGCTTTTGTTCAATAAATCAGGTTTAGGTGCGTGTTTCACTGTCAGGCGCAGTGAGGCAGGTTTTCTATAGCAGGACTTATAAAGGTTTATCGTTACACCATTTAGCTTCAATAAAACGTATTGCAGGATTAAGGCAACGCATAGCGAATTTCAGGCAGCAAAAAGGGCCGCCGAAGCGACCCTTGTCTTTAATTAACCCTAACCTGTCGGTCAGTTCATTTCCGTGGTGCCGTTAATTTTAAAGCGAATATTCACGGTACGATCTTTCGCTTCTTTGGCTTCATAACGCCACTTACGCATTGCCTGCTTCACTTCACGCTCGAACATATTGCGCGGTTCCGCAGACAGAATACGCACGTTGCTCACACGGCCGTCGCTGTCGATATCGAACTGTACCCGTACATTGCCTTCAATCTGCAATGCTCTGGCACGCGGCGGATAAATCGGATCGACACGGCTGAGCGCCCTCGGTGCCACATCACGCGAATTACCCGACACCGGGGCTGACGGTGCCTGCTTAACTGGCGCTTTGTCGATAGGCTTGGCCGGCTGGTTATTTTCAAACGGCGAAGGCTCACGCGGCTCAGTTTTCTGCGGTTCACGCTTGACCGTTTTTTCGACCTTCGGCTTAGGTTTTGGCTTCGGTTTGGGTTTTACCGGCTCAGGTTTCAGTATTGCCTTCGGCGGCGGCTCCGGGATCGGTTCTGGTTCCGGCTCGGGTTCAGGCTCCACCTGCGGTTCTGGCTCCGGCTCGGCCGGCGCAGGAGGTGGCGGCTCCGCCATCGCGGCGGTATTGACCATCATGACGCTGATTGGCGCATCTTCAGGTTTCGGCAACTCCATCACTTCTTTGACAGAAGCATAGAGCAGACCCGCCACCAGGGCGCTATGTAAGCCAACGGACAGGACAATCGGCACGGACAAACGGCGATTAAGGAACATCTTTTTTAGCGGCATAATGATTCTGTTTCCTCTGGTTCGCCAAGTTTAAATGCAAATAGCAATCATATTCAATAACGAATGGCAAACTATCGCTCTAATCGTCGTTATTCATCGCTAAAACCTGCAAACTCATGGGGATATTAACCTTTCATTTGCCTTTTCACCGAGGCTTTTACACGCTTCATTAACCTGATTTACCGCCGCCAAGAAGCAAAAAACCCGCCGTAGCGGGTTATTCGTTATCAATGTGGCGTTATTCTTCATCGCCGTAATACAGCACGCCCAGTTTGATCAACGGCCGGCCCTGTGCTTTGCGGTGCAGGTTGGTGTCACGAAGTGAATAAACGCAACCGCAGTACTCCTGTTGATAGAAGCGCTCGCGCTTGCTGATGTCGATCATCCGCGAGGCACCGCCTTTTTTACGCCAGTTGTAATCCCAGTACTCAAGATCCGGGTATTTTTCTGCCGCACGCACGCCGCAGTCGGTGATTTGCTGCATGTTCTTCCAGCGGGAGATGCCCAGCGAACTGGAAATGGTATCGTAGCCATTTTCGTGCGCATACAGCGCGGTACGTTCGAAACGCATGTCGAAGCACATCGTGCAACGGATGCCGCGCTCGGGTTCATGCTCCATCCCTTTGGCGCGAGCAAACCAGTTATCGGTATCGTAATCGGCGTCAATAATGGGTACGCCATGCTGCTCGGCAAAACGGATGTTCTCGTCTTTACGCAGCAGGTATTCCTTTTGCGGATGGATGTTCGGGTTATAGAAGAAAATGGCGTACTCGATGCCGGAGGCTTGAATGGCTTCCATCACCTCACCGGAACAGGGAGCACAGCAGGAGTGCAGCAGCAGTTTGCTTTTGCCCTCGGGCAAGTTGAGTTTCTCTCTAACCAGTTCCGTCATTTCTCTACCTCACAAACCTTGTCCGATGAATCGCGCGGCCGCACTATACGAATAAACACTAGCGGCTTCAAGGCATAAGCGCCAGCCATGGCTAAATTCCAGCGGGCGGGCATTCCCTTGTCTCGTCTTTTGCGCTACTTTAAATTTACCGTTCTATAGCAATGATTTTAAAGGTGAAACATGCTTTATCTGATCTACGCGCAAGACGTCCCCAACTCATTGGAAAACCGCCTGTCAGTACGCCCCGCGCACCTGGCGCGCCTGCAGGCACTGCGTGATGCGGGCCGTTTGGTGGTTGCCGGCCCCAACCCCGCCATCGACAGTAACGATCCGGGTAGCGCAGGTTTCAGTGGATCTACGGTCATTGCGGAATTTGCTTCACTGGCAGACGCACAAGCCTGGGCTGAACAAGATCCCTACGTCGCAGCTGGCGTTTATGGTGACGTAACGGTCAAACCGTTCAAACAGGTGTTCTAGCGCGAAGACAGCCCACTGAACTCCCCCTCAGTGGGTTGTGACCACAAAGCATGGCCGGCTACGCCGACGATTGGCCTTACGTATATATCTCCTTCTTGGTTTAGCCTTGACTGGCACAACGTCCTTCACCTTTCACGCTATTGTGCATGATGCGATGCGCTCATAGACTCTGAGTGCTGTATATAAATACAGTAACTCCAATTTTCCCTATGAGGATCAAATGATGAACACCTGCCCTGATATTGCCACATTGAGAAGCACCGTACCTACCCTTGCCGGTGAGCTGATCGCAGTAACCGCCTATGATTCAAGCTGGAGCAGCAGTAACGGCCAACCTGCAGGCGGTGGCATCTTTGTCGCTAAAGCACAATCGACACCGGCAGACGACGGTGGCATGTTTATTCGCCCTAACTCGTCGTGGGTTTGGCTGCGTATATTGGAGGTGGCAGGTACAGTTTCACCTTATCTGTACGGTGCTAAAGGCGATGGTCTTGCTGACGATACGGATGCGATCCAAAAAGCGCATGACTATGCCAGTTCGTTGGCCAGTGCCAGTGGCTCCCGCGTGTTGAAAAACGGTAACCTAATTTTTGGCAATGGCCGTTTCAAGTGTACAAAGAAACTGATCTTTGACACCAAAACCGTCGACTATGATTTTTCCGGCGCATTGCTGGATTTCACGGATATGGCTCACGGCAGCCAAGATAAGCGTAATACCGCCATCGGATGGCAAAATGATGCCGGCTATGCTCAAGGCAATCTTAGTGTTAAAAATCTGCGTATGCTGGGTCCTGGGGCTGACACTTTTGTCGATGGGATGACATTTTCCACTTCGCTTTCGAAAAGTTACCCACGTAATTCTCTAACGTTCACCGGTGGTGGTCTTGAGGGGTTCGCCCATGGCCTGACAGGCACCACTAATTTCTATTTCCTACGCATGTATGCTTTTACCTTCAATCATTGCGACATCTGTTACTTCTTCCCAAACAACACTACAGACTCCGGTGAAGAGATGAACTTTCACAGCTGTGTCTTCGCGCAAAGTAACTGCGGCGTGAATCTTCAGGGAGGGTATAGCTATTTCTTCAACTGTTCCTTTGATTATATCTACGGAAAAAATGGGCAGCAGACATCGACGGACAGCCTGGGGAAATATATTCATATTGAAGGCGGACAGCACATTTTCCGCGATTGCCACGTTGAAGGCTATGGCCCACAGAATTACATCGTCAACATTCCGGATAATAAAAGCTGCAAGGTTAACTTTATTGGCGGTCTGTTCACCTTTAAAGCAGGAGGTAGCCCATCTACCTATCCCACCACGAGTAATCCATTTTATTTTGGCAACCTGGCCCGTGTCGTGTTTGAGAAGGTTAATATTGGACAGATGCAGCAAGGTGGGGATGCGAACGTCAGCGGTTGGATTGATGGCGGCGGCTCGGCATCATTACATGATACTCAATTGCCTATTGCCTGGCCCTATTTGCTGACACAGGTTCGTACCGATAGCGGTATTCAGGACAACTGGCTCGACAGCACAACCTATACCAGTGGCACTGGCAATGAGAAATGGACCGAGGAGGTTTGGGTTCTTCCGCCAGGAGGGATTAACAGCGTGCGCAAATCTCGTTACGGCTGGGGAACCGCAAGCAGCACCAATTTTAGCCTCATCCGGCAGGCCGACTTTGTCTCACTGGGGCGTAACGTCTCCGCAGGCAGCGGCGTGTTTCAAGCCGTGTTAGGGACAATAAAGCTAAAAGGCTACGGCAGCGTCATTCATCATCTTCGCGCCAATACTTTCGCTGGTGATGGACAAAGCTGCCAGGTAAAAATTGTATGGGCAAAACTGAACGAATTTGGTGCACAGCAAGATAGAGAGCCCCAAATACTGCTGCAGCAGACAGGTCACTCGTACACCTTTAATTTCAGTGGCGTTGAATCTGAACTGAAAACCGTGACTATACCTGGCCAAATGCAAGGTTACACCACTCAGCCGCCCAACTTTGAACGCGCTCCTGACTGGGCAACTCATGCTTTTCTACTGATTGATGTGTCAAAAATGAAAAGTAACTTCGACCTGCGTATTACCGATGTTTATATGCGTCAGGTATAAAAACTTAACACCGACAACAGCCGCGGAGGATCGCGGCTTTTCGTTGCGGACAAAAAAAAGCCAGCACGGAGTGGCTGGCTAAAGGGTTCTTCGAGGGAATATCTTGTTCGATAAACATACTCCCTTCCCCGCTGAATTCGCCATCTATCGGTGCGATAGGCACCGCCTGTACCGCTTATTTTTACCACTGCATGGAAAACCTACAGCTGCGACCTACACTTAAGCCGTAGTCATGTTCGAACTTATCCATTCGTTCTCTACGTAAAAGGAATAGTGATGAAAGCAACTAAATATCTGTTGGCTGTACTGGCATTCGCCTCCTTCTCTTCCATGGCGGCCATTGAAATCACCAAGGAAGAAGCCGCAAAACACACCGAAATTGGTCCGGTGACCATCTCACAAGATGGTGATGATACCGTGGGCATCGATCACGCAAGATTGTCTAAAGCGGTCGATGAAAAAGGCGGGAAATACTATGTGATTATCGGTCGCGAAGGGAAAACCTCCTTCGAAACCATCAATGCCGTGGCCTACAAATAACGCCTGAATACTCAAATGGCGTATTAACGCGGCGGTGACTCGGGCCGCGTTAATCCTGAACCACTAAAAATCTTCAGCGACTCTGCGCATTTTGCAAAATCAATGTCTGCATATCCGCAAACATGGCATCCCACTCCGCCGAATCAATCTCCATCAAGCCAAAGTAGCGCAGCATAAATGCTCCTTCGGTGGCCAAAAACGCCAGCCGCGCACGCTTGCCTTCCTCAGTGGTTAAATCCAGTCCGGCAATCCGGCTGCGGTACCATTCACGCGTACTGTCCAGATGCTCCGGGGTTTGGATCAGGGTCGCCATCAGTCCGGCAGCCTTGGCGCTGGAGGCCTGATCGGAGCTTCTGGTTGCCTGCAGATGCGCTTGCACACTCGTCGTGGCCGAGGGGTTTTCGCCGGCAATCTCATCGAATACTCGTTCATAGGCTTTACCCCAGCGATCGAACATCGCATCGATCATCGCGTCTTTGCTGCCAAAGCAATATTGCACGCCACCTTTTGAAATCCCCATCGCTCTGGCAACAGAATCAATGGTCAGCCCGGCGGCACCCTGCGTGGCGACAATCTCTTCCGCCACGTCCAGAACCTTGTCACGATCGATGCTGCGTTGACGTCCCATTGAGAAACCCTCTTTTCAATACATACGTATGGATATATATTACGCCAGTATACCACCCGGCAATCCTGAGTGGTGACGATCTTATAGCTACGCCCCCGCGTAGCTTGTTTTTTTGGAATAATATTATGCACGTAAACAACCGCTGGTTGATCCTGGCAATGATTTCCAGCGCGCTATTTTTGATTATTATCGACATGACGGTACTTTACACCGCTTTGCCACGGCTGACCCTGGCGCTGGATGCCAGCGCTTCGCAAAAATTATGGATCGTAAATGCCTATCCACTGGTTGTAGCGGGTTTACTGCCTGGTGCAGGCATGTTGAGCGATCGCATTGGTCATAAACGATTGTTTATAGCCGGGTTGCCGGTGTTTGCCGTCGCCTCGCTTTGCGCGGCCTTTTCCCCGTCGGCCGAATGGCTGATCGCCGCCCGGGTATTCCTTGCGGTAGGTGCCGCGATGATGATGCCGGCTACCCTTTCCATTGTCCGTCATGTCTTTACTGATGAGCGTGAACGCGCCTTGGCCATAGGCATCTGGGCAGCGGTGGCCTCTGGCGGGGCGGCTATTGGACCGGTGGTTGGCGGCGTGCTGCTGGAATATTTCTGGTGGGGCTCGGTGTTTTTGATCAACGTCCCTGTGGTGTTGGCAGTACTGCCGTTTGCATGGCGTTTGATTCCACACTGCGGCGGCGAAAACAAAAGCCCTTACGATATCATCGGCTCGGTACAGATCATGGCCGGTCTGGTTGGTTGTATCTATGCGTTAAAGGAACTAAGCAAAGCGGCACCCTCCTTTACCGCGTTGGCGATTGCCGCCGCGATCGGCGTTGTCTCGCTCTGGCTGTTTGTTCGCCGCCAACGGCGGGCACGCTATCCGATGATCGACTTCTCATTGTTCCAGAATCGTCTGTTTGCCGGTGGCGTCGGGGTAGCGTTAGTGTCGATGATTGCGTTAGTCGGCGTAGAGCTGGTACTGACTCAACGGCTGCAGCTGGTGCTTGAACTTACCCCTTTGCAGGCCGCGCTGTTTATTCTGCCGATCCCGCTGGCGTCAGCGCTGGCAGGCCCGTTAACCGGCTTACTGCTGCCGCGCTTCGGTGAGCGCAGCATGATACTCGGCGGATTTACTCTGACCGGCTTGGGTATCGCAGGCCTGGCTCTGCTTTACCAAAGTAGCCTGGTGTTGCAGCTGATTTGCCTGTTCATCGCCGGTTTTGGTCTTGGCGCCGTGATCACAGCAGCCTCAACCGCCATCATGCTTAACGCGCCGGAAGAGAAGTCAGGTATGGCAGCGTCGATCGAAGACGTTTCCTATGAACTGGGCGGGGTTCTGGGCATCACCTTACTTGGCGGATTGATGACCGCCATCTATAGCCACAGCCTGGCTCTGCCTGACAGCCTGCCGGTAAGTGATATCGCCTACGACAGCATCGACGAGGCGTTGAGGCTGGCCGCCAATCTGGCAGCCGATCAGGCTGAACAGCTTAAACAGCTGGCGCGCCTGGCATTCGACCGCGCATTTATCGTCGTGCTGATTGCAGCCGCTACGCTGATGGCACTGGGCGCCGGCGTGGCAAAAATGGCATTGCGCAAGTAATGGTCGAAAGCTGCTGTTGTTGTTAACGCATTCTGCTTAAACTGATTTGGCAATTTGCTTCGCGGATTTATCGATATTGGTTTTGACGATTGCATTGATGCTTTTGAACGTCTTTAACCCTGCGATAAATCCGGTTACTGTGTTTGTTATGGATATTGTGTAAATCATCGAATCAAATAATCAGGAGAAGATTATTATGGCAACGACGAAGAAAGCAGCAAAAAACCATATCGGCCTGGACAGCAAACAATCGGCAAAACTCTCGGAAGCCTTGAATGCGCTGCTGGCGAATTATCAGGTGCTGTATATGAACGTACGCGGCTACCACTGGAACATTTCAGGCCCGCACTTCTTCGAGCTGCACGTCAAATTTGAAGAAACCTATAACGACCTGCTGACCAAAGTCGATGAATTGGCAGAGCGTATTTTGACCCTGGGTTCACAACCGCGTCATGCTTTTAGCGATTACCTGAAAACTTCCGACATCAAGGAAGACACCAACGTCACCGACGATAAAGGCACGCTAAGCGGTTTGTTGCACGGCTATTCGGTGCTGCTGCAACAACAGCGTGAACTGCTGACGCTGGCTGCCGATGCCGGTGATGAAGGGACTGCTTCCCTGATGAGCGACTACATCAAAGAGCAGGAAAAACAGGTGTGGATGCTTAACGCCTATCTGGGTAAATAACCCCCAGTCTCCGCTAACAAAACAGTCCCCTCAGGGACTGTTTTCGTTTTACCACTCGTATGACACCACAAACAGCAACGAACGTCGGTGCTGATCGTCCAGGCGACGCCGCACCCGAATGATATGCCGATTGCTGCATGACTGGCGTTCCAACCAGCGATGCCTGCGGCGCTGGCTCTGCCGCAACATCCGCCAGCGGCCCACTTCGTTTCTACTGCGTCTCATCGTTTCGTCACTCATTCGTCAAAAGCCAACGGCGGGCATTATAGCCCTTTCACCGTGCGATCCAAGCCACAGTTTTTCGTATTTTACTCTGCCCCGACAACGCGGCAGTTAGCCCAAAATGTCCTTTTCGTTTACAGCAAGTGCCTTAAGACAATCATATTTTTGCAACATAAGCGCGGAGAAAAGGTTTCCCCTTTACCATTCTGTGCGTACACTCATCGTTGGTGGTTTGCGAACGGGATTTTTCGCCTTTATGACAACATTTTATACCGTAATCAGTTGGCTCATGGTGTTCGGTTACTGGCTGCTTATCGCCGGTGTGACCCTGCGTATTCTGATGAAACGCCGTGCCGTACCGTCAGCGATGGCCTGGCTGCTGGTTATCTACATTCTGCCGCTGTTTGGTATTGTGGCTTATTTATCTTTTGGCGAATTGCACCTGGGCAAACGCCGGGCCGAACGCGCCAAGGCCATGTGGCCATCTACCGCACGCTGGCTGAGCGAATTAAAAGAGAGCCAGCGGATCTTCGCTACGGAGTACAGCGAGGTAGCCAGACCTTTGTTCCAACTTTGCGATCGCCGTCAGGGGATTGATGGTGTCAAAGGCAACCAACTTCAGCTGCTGACCACGACGGATTCAACGCTGGAAGCGCTTATCCGCGATATTGAGCTGGCTCGCCATAATATAGAGATGGTGTTTTATATCTGGCAGCCCGGCGGACTGGTGGATCAGGTCGCCGAGTCGCTGATGGCCGCTGCGCGCCGGGGCGTACACTGCCGCCTGATGCTGGATTCTGCCGGTAGCCTGCAATTCTTCCGTAGTCCCTATCCCGGCATGATGCGTAATGCCGGTATCGAAGTCGTGGAAGCACTCAAGGTCAACCTGTTCCGTGTATTCCTTCGTCGAATGGATTTGCGCCAACACCGTAAAGTGGTACTGATCGACAACTATATTGCCTACACCGGCAGCATGAACATGGTGGACCCGCGCTATTTCAAACAGGATGCCGGCGTCGGCCAATGGATCGATTTGATGGCACGCATGGAGGGCCCGGTCGCCAGCACCATGGGGATCGTTTATGCCTGCGATTGGGAAATTGAAACCGGCAAACGTATCCTGCCGCCGCCGCCAGACGTCAATATCATGCCGTTCGAACAGGAAAGCGGCCACACGATCCAGGTTATCGCCTCCGGCCCCGGCTTCCCTGAAGAGATGATCCACCAGGCGCTGCTGACGGCCGTTTACTCTGCGCGCGAACAGCTGATCATGACCACGCCTTACTTTGTGCCAAGCGACGACCTGCTGCATGCTATCTGCACCGCTGCCCTGCGCGGGGTGGAGGTCAGCATTATTGTCCCACGCGAGAACGACTCGACGATGGTACGCTGGGCCAGCCGCTCCTTCTTCTCCGAACTGCTGGAAGCGGGCGTGCGGATTTATCAGTTCGAAGGCGGTCTGCTGCATACCAAGAGCGTGTTGGTCGACGGTCAGCTCAGCCTGGTGGGTACGGTGAACCTGGACATGCGCAGCCTGTGGCTGAACTTCGAAATCACGCTGGTGATCGACGATGACGGTTTCGGCAGCGATCTGGCCTGTGTGCAGGATGATTACATTGCGCGTTCGCAGTTGCTGAACGCCCAGGAGTGGCAGAAACGGCCGTTCTGGCATCGGATTGTCGAGCGCCTGTTCTACTTTTTCAGCCCGCTGCTATAAATGCCGTAGCGGGCATGGTTTAATAACGCCAAATCATTTGTGATCAGGATTTAATTATGGATTTGAATAACCGCCTTACTGAAGACGAAACGCTGGAACAGGCTTACGACATCTTTCTGGAACTGGCCGGCGACAATCTGGATCCGGCGGATATTCTGCTGTTCAATCTGCAGTTTGAGGAGCGCGGTGGCGCAGAACTGTATGACCCTGCGGAAGACTGGTCGGAACATGTGGATTTTGACCTGAACCCGGATTTCTTTGCCGAGGTAGTGATTGGTCTGGCAAACAGCGATGGCGAGCCAATCAACGACGTTTTTGCCCGCGTGCTGCTGTGCCGCGAGAAAGACCACAAGCTTTGCCACATCCTGTGGAAAGAGTAACCTTCTGATACTCATATAACCCTGTCGGTCATCGCGACCGGCAGGGTTGCTTACCCTCCTCAGGCCACAATCACCTGAAGATTCGCCGGGAAAACCAAGTTCTTCAGTTTTTTCTCCGGATCGCTGGTCACCAACCACGAGATATCTTTTAACTCTGCCACCAGCCCTGTCGCATGGCTATTCAACTTGTGCCCATCGGCAAGGACAATGGTTTTGTTGCTGTTTTTGATCATCTGACGGGCAATGGCGGCCTCGTTCAAATCCTGATCCATCACCCCTGCCTTTGGGCTCACCGCCCCAGCACCGATGACCGCGTAATCCGCATAGAAAGCGCTGATCCCCTGCAATGCCACCGGGCCAATGCACTCCATTTTCGACAGGCCAAATTGGCCACCAATCAGGATCAGGTTAATCGTTGAATTGTCATGGAACAGATTGGCGATCACCGGAGAATTGGTGATGACGGTAAGCTGATTAATACCGGCAATCTGCTTGGCAAACTCCAGCGTCGTAGTCCCGAAGTCGATAAACAGCGAGTCCCCGGGCTTGATCAATTCGGCCGCCTTAATGGCAATGGCCTTTTTGTCGTCTTCAGCCAATTTGGCCCGCTGATTAAATTCCAGCTCAAACCCAAACTGAGCGATAACCGCCCCACCATGGATTTTCTTGATGTGTTTCAGCTCTTCAAGCTTATTCAGATCTCTGCGAATGGTTTCCTGAGAAACATTAAAGTCATCAGCCAATTCATTGACGAACACCTGCCCACTATTTTTCAACTTATCGAGAATGATGTTCCTTCGTTCTAATGCGTTTGAGTAATCCATCTTCTGATCCATTATGCTGTTTTTAACATTATAAAAAGTGTGGGTTTGCAGGGCGTTTTATTGCTTGGTCGACAATTGTTTACCAACTCCTCACGTGAAGCAACTGCCCATTTCACTTTTCACAGGGCTAAAACCACAGCATAACCACACTGCCAGAAGCCAAAACCAAGATGTTGGTCACAATTAAATCGAAAATTGTGAGTTTGATGTTGATTTAATGTGTAGTGATGATACTAAATAATATAAACGGGCACAATGACAACATATAAACCACAAAATAGACCTGAGGGCTTTATGCTGAACCAACGCTATGCAGCCATTGACCAAGGAACAACAGGAACACGCGTCGTGGTGTTCGGCGAGGACGGAAAACATTTTTCCCCCGCCGCCATCGCGCACAAACAATTAACGCCCAATCCTGGTTGGGTGGAACATGATCCCATGGAGATCCTGCGCAATATTCGCACCTGTCTTAGCCAGTGTGGGGTGGTGGATGCCATTGGCCTGGCGCATCAGGGCGAAAGCGTCGTCGCCTGGGATGCCCAGAGCGGCCTGCCGCTCTATAACGCCATTATTTGGCAAGACCAGCGTACCGAATCCGTTATCCGTCAACTGCGCAATGAAGGTTTTGAAGAGACCATCAGGGCGAAGACCGGCCTGCCACTGGATACGTATTTTTCCGGAAGCAAGCTGGGATGGATCATGCGCAATGTGCCCGGTCCCGTGAGCTTTCACGCCGCGGCCATTTGCGACTCGGTACGATGGACAGTTTTTTCATGTTCCACCTGTGCGGGACACACATCACCGATTACAACTCGGCTTCCCGAACCTCGTTATTCAATATTCATACCCTGCAATGGGACGAAGAACTGTGTCGGTTATTTGGCGTTCCAATCGAAGCATTGCCAAACATTCGCGACAATACCGGCCATTTTGGCGACGTGACCTATGCTGGCAATACCACGCCGCTGACGGCCTGCATCGTCGATCAATTTGCCGGCACTTATGGTCATGGCTGCCTGCAGCCCGGTCAGATGAAAATCACTTTCGGCACCGGCGCGTTTTTGCAATCGATTACCGGTCCCAAGGTTCCCGACGCGCAAGGCTCAGGGCTGCTCCCGACATTATGCTGGAAATTACCGAGCGAGCCTCCGCTCTACGGCCTGGATGGCGGCGTCTATAACGCGGCATCAGCCATTAACTGGGCCAAAAAGATCGGCTTGTACAGCGATATCGAGGAGTTCTCCGATTTCCCGGATGAACCGGCCATCGCTCGCGGCTTGGCTTTTATCCCTGCACTCTCCGGCTTGGGTTGCCCCTATTGGGATCGCTCGGCAGCCGGCTTATGGGCTGGGCTGTCGCTGGAAACCGAGCGCAAAGACATGCTGCAGTCCATTCTTGAAGGGATCGCCATGCGCTCGGCCGAGGTGATCTACGCCATGGACAAAGTTCGGCCCATTGGCGACACCATTTCGGTGGACGGTGGCTTATCGGCCAACCTCTACTTTAAGCAGTTCCTTGCCAGCCTGATCCAAAAACGCATCGTTACCCCTGCCAACCGGGAAATTACCGCGCAGGGTGTCGCTTTGCTGGCTCGCAAGGGCTTAGGCAACACCCACCCGATGAACGTCAGAACACAACACGTTACCACTGAGCCTGCAGAACGCGATCTGTCTCCTTATTTTGCAAAATATAAGGACATTATTTCCCGTTCCCGCAACCTGCGCGGCGAATAAATAATAAGAAAACGGAGGCAATTATGTCTGAGATTGGCAACATCATTATCTATATCATTATGGCCGGGACCCTGCTCGGCGCCATGGCTTCGGTGATCAAACCCGAAAGCGGATTGGGCAAAGAATTCGTCAATGGTATTCATTCCATTGGCCCGGTATTTCTGGCCCAGGCCGGTATTATGGCGGCGATCCCGATTCTTTCTTACGCTATTACCTACACCGTCGGCCCTCTGTTCCAATCAATGGGATCGGATGCATCCATTGCCGCCCTGTCGATTATCGCCGTTGATATGGGTGGCTATCAGTTGGCAGACGCGATCGCGGCTAATCGTGATCAATGGATCACAGCCATGTTGGTTGGCTACACCTCCGGTGCCAGTATCGTCTATTTAATTCCGGTCGGCCTGGTCATGCTACAGCAAAAAGACCACAAATATCTGGCGCTGGGCGCCATGGCAGGCTTAATCAGCATTCCGTTTGGCGTACTGATTTCATTGATGATCATCACGCTTAATAATATTCCGGTACGGGATATCATCTCCACGGCATCCCCCGCCAACCACTATTTAAGCATCGACTTCTTCAATGCCTTGCAACTGCTTTCTCCCCTGTTCGTTTTTTGCATCCTGCTGGCGTTAGGGCTGAAATACCGAACCCTATGGATGGTCAAATGCTTTCTGTTCTTTGGCAAGATTATGGATGCCTTTATCAAAATGGTGCTGGCCGCCTGTATTATTCAGCACTTCACCGGGGTCTTTAGCAAAGTCTTTGGCGGTTGGGTGTTCGATCCTCTTTTCGCCGACGAAAAAGAACTTTACCGGGCGATTGAGATTGCCGGCTATATCGGCATCATGCTGGCGGGTACCTTCCCGATTTGCTACCTGTTCCAGAAGTACTGCCAGCGCCCGATGAAGTTTATCGGCCGACAACTTCGGCTCACGGATGCCGGGGCCATTGG
The DNA here is from genome assembly GCF_058799445.1 of Serratia sp. GW822-FHT06E05. Taxonomy (NCBI): domain Bacteria; kingdom Pseudomonadati; phylum Pseudomonadota; class Gammaproteobacteria; order Enterobacterales; family Yersiniaceae; genus Serratia; species Serratia sp. GW822-FHT06E05. The sequence goes on along the minus strand of NZ_JBXALM010000001.1, from coordinate 25,010 downwards.
CATGGTCATGGTGCTGGCCAACATCATTGCCGTTTATCACCTGTTCAAAGATATGCGCGCCCGTGACAAAGTGCTGTGCGTGGCCTTTGGCATCTGTGCCCAAGCGACCTTAGGCGACCATTTGGCCTTTACCGCCAACTTCCAGCCCACCCTGGTCCTGCCGATTATGGTCGGTAAATTCCTTGCCGGTGCCATTGCCGTGACCATCGCAATCTTTATTTCCGTCCCGGAGGCGCAACGGATGGAGCAGCGCGACGCACGCGAAGAGGCGGCAGCGCAAAACGATCGGCCAACCGTTCCCCTGGCCGTTTAATTTCCCGCTTAATTCCCCAGCAGTGCCTGGCAACCAGGCACTGCTTTCTTTATGTAATCCTATGAGGTTCACCATGCGTAAGATATTCCTTGCCTGCCCCTACAGCCATGCCGATGAGAACGTGGTGCAGGAGCGATTTCACGCCTGCAATAAAGTGGCAGCCAACATCATCGAGGCCGGTCATGCGGTTTTCAGCCAGGTCACCATGTCGCACCCAATTAATTTGCAGTTGCAAAACACCGATAAAGCAGAGATTGGCAAAATGTGGGCGCCGGTGGATGCGCTGTTTTTAGCCATGATGGAAGAGTTGATTATTTTGGACCTTCCCGGTTGGGATCAAAGCGCAGGCATTAAACGAGAGATTGAGTTCTATCAATCGCGCAATCAACGCGTAAGTCTGTGGTCAGAGGTTGAACACGAATTCAAATAGCTTTCTGGGCATCAGAATAAACTAAGCCTGCATATGCAGGCTTTTTCATTGTGCTGAGTGGGGAAAATCGCTATCGGGCGATAACGGTCAAGTGACTGTTCGGTGTGAGACCGGAAATATCGATATTTTTAAGAAGAATGCGACGTTCAGGCAAGCAGCGGTGCTTTCCGCGGTAAAGCTCTTTTTCACCGTCGCGTACGATGATTTCGCCTTTATGGTAACGGTTAACACGGACATTGAGCGTGACGCGATCGGCGGCCGGTGCTGACACGGAAACCCGATTTGGCGCAGCAAGACGGAATACCTCGTCCAGTTGAATAGGAATCTCAAATCGCACGGCGTCATCCTGTTGCAGAGTTCGGGCAACTTGCCGACCTACGCGCAACCCTTCCTGGTAACACTGATCGCCCATATCGGCGGGGTGCGTCATATTACCTGCAACATAATAGGCCGGATCGGAACAGCGACCGTGCTGGTCGAACCATGGGCGGCCAGTCTCAGGCTCATAGGCCAAATGGCTGTTACGGATCAGCGTATACTCGCCGGTAAAGCGGCCGGTAAAAATAATGCTGTCGCAGGCCAATTGTTGTGAGCTGCCGTCCGCGGCGGTAAATTCGATACTTTCCACCCGCTCGCCGCCATTGATTTGAGTGATATGCGCACCCAGATAGAGCTTAACGCCCATAAGGCGGGCATATAACGCAGCCACGCGAAACGCCGTTGGCCGGGTGTTTTCATCAATCAGAGCCAGCGCCTTGATGCCCGCATTGCGCAGCGTCCAGATAGTGGAAAAGCTGACCAGCTCAGACCCGACGATCACCGGCTTAATGCCCGGCTTGAGTTTTTTCAGATAGATAAACTGCTGTAACGCCCCTGCGGTCAGAACCCCCTGCGGCCTTACGCCGCTGACCAGCCTGGCATGGCGTGGCGTTTCGCGCACGCCCGTGGCAATAATCACGCGTTTGGCACGCAAGGTTTCAAGGCCCCGATCGTCAGAGATGATTACCTCGCCGCCGGGCTTGATATTTACCACCGTGGTGCCGGTTCTGATTTCACAATTGTTTTGCACCAGATTCAAAATGCGCTTGGCCCAGAGGTGCCCTTTCATCGGCCGGTAGAACGTCTGCATGCCGAACGTAGGGTGACGGCAATGGCGCGGTACGCCACCCGCCTGTTTTTCTCTTTCCAACAGCAGAACGCGATTTACGCCTTCATCCCATAAAGCGCGGGCGGCGGCCAAACCGGCCGGCCCGGCGCCAATAATAATCACGTCATATGACTGACTCATTCCACCCTCCCAACGACCAGCGTGTTGTCCAGACGATCGCCCACGATTTCGGCAACCTGATTACTGCAGAAAAAGCCGTTGCAGCGTCCCATCATGACGCGGGTACGGCGACGCAAACCACCGATACATTCAGGCGGTACCGCCGAGTGGAATGCCGCCTCCAGCTCACGCCGCGTAACCAATTCGCAGTGACAGACAATGCCGCCATTGCCCGAACAGGCATAATCACGTGGCTGATAATCAGACAGCATCGGCATCACCGGCCACTGGAGCTCAGCAGGCGGTTGATCGGTAAAGAGCGGATTAAAATGGTCGCGATAAAGTGTTTCTACATGAGCGGCAATCCCCAACGCAGCCGTCAGCCCGGTGGAACGGATCCCGCCAACGCTGATCCAATTTTCCTGCGGATAGTGATAAATTCGGTACTCTTTCTTTTCCGTTGCCGGCCGTAGTCCGGCGTAGGTGGCGGTCACGCCGTATTGCGTCAATGTCGGCAACATCCGGCTGCCTTTTTCAATCAGCCCTTTGAGCACCGATTCATCGACATCGGCCCGGTTACGGTCGGTTTGCTCTTCAGCCGTCGGGCCCAGGATCATATTGCCGAAAATGGTTCGACACAGCAGAACGCCTTTGGTGGTGGGCGTCGGAACCGGCAGGATGATGGCATTGATATCCGCCGCGGCGGCTTTGTCATAGACCAGAAACTGCCCTTTCCTTGGGCGGATTTCATAATCTGGTTTCCGCCACAGGCCATCGATCAAATCGCCATGGTTACCCGCACAGTTGATCACCAACTTAGTACGCACGCTGCCTTGGCTAGTCTGCAATAACCAACCATGCTCATCGCGCGTCACCTTGGTCACTTCACAGTTAAAACGGTAAGCCCCACCGTGCATCACGGCCTGCGTAACGTAAGCGAGCGGCGCACTCCAGGGATCGATGACATATTCACCGGGGACTAATACCCCACCCAGCACGCCCTCCGCTAATTTTGGCTCTCTCTGGTAAACTTCGGCGGCAGAAATCTGCGCCACGTCTGTCACCCCATTTTCATGTGCCTGTTTCACTATGCCAGGCAGCGCCGCGAGTTGTTCTTCGTTCCAGGCCACCACGATGGCCGTGGTCTGCAACAGCGGAAGGTTCATCTTTTCTCTGATCGCCAAATACTCGTCGTAACCCGCCTGCATGCATTGCAGCTCCAGGCTTCCCGTTGGCGCATCAAAACCGGTATGGAGGATCGCGCTGTTGGCCTTGCTGGCGCCGGACAAGATATCGCCGCCACGCTCCAGCAATAACGTTTTCGCGCCCATCAGGGTGAAACGTCGGAAAACGGCGCATCCCACTACGCCGCCTCCGATAACTACCACATCAACATTTTCATTTAGCTGTGTCATACGCGTTTTCTCACCACGAAACATGTGATAATAAAACCACATAAACCACACCATTACAACATCAAAGCCACACTTTAAAATCGCAAAGGGGACAGCAAAAATCATAGAGAAATAGAATTACCCATTGAATTTTATTTATTATTTTAAATAAATACGATGAACTTCATTTTTAGCCGCGTGAGTTATTTGTGGTTTTTGTTGGTTTTACCTTGTGGCGGGAATGCCATAAAAAAAGGGTTCATGCAAACATGAACCCTTCAGGCAACAAAATGGAATGAAATGGCCGTTTACAGCGGATCGACCTTCAGACAGGACACGGCATGGCGGAAGCTACCTTCCAGCAGCGGACGCGTCTTGGCACATTCCGGCCCGGCGATCGGGCAGCGGGTGCGGAACACGCAGCCAGATGGCGGGTTGATCGGCGAAGGCAGTTCCCCTTCCAGTAACTGGATCTGCTTTTCCTTCTCCTTGTCCGGATCCGGGATCGGCACCGCCGACATCAACGCTTTGGTGTAAGGATGCTGTGGATTGTGGTACACCTCATCATACGTACCCAGCTCCACCGCATGGCCCAGATACATCACCAACACACGGTCGGAGATGTGTTTGACCACCGCCAGATCGTGGGCGATAAAGATCAGCGACAGACCCATTTCACGCTGCAGTTGCTGCAGCAGGTTCACCACCTGTGCCTGAATCGACACGTCTAACGCCGAGACCGGCTCATCGCAGATCACCAACTTAGGTTCGAGGATCAAGGCGCGCGCAATGCCGATACGCTGGCACTGACCGCCAGAGAACTCATGCGGATAGCGGTTGATCAGGTTAGGCAACAGACCAACCTTCAGCATCATCGCCTTTACCTTGTCTTTCACTTCCTGACGCGGCATTTTTGGGTAATAGGTGCGCAGCGGTTCCGCGATAATTTCACCGATGGTCATGCGTGGGTTCAGCGAAGCCAGTGGATCCTGGAAGATCATCTGGATATCACTGCGGGTTTTGCGCCAGTCGACGTCGCTCATGCCAAGCAGGTCTTTACCCAACCAGGCCACGCGGCCGCTGGTAGCCTTCACCAGGCCGATAATGGCGCGGGCGAACGTCGATTTGCCACAACCTGACTCGCCCACCACGCCCAGGGTTTCCCCTTCGAACAGGCGCAGCGTCACGCCATCAACGGCCTTGAGCGTTTTTGGCGGCTGCCAGAACCACTGTTTGTCATCATGAATGTCGAAGTGCACTTTCAAATCGGCCACTTCGAGCAGCACTTTCTTGTCGGTTACCGCAGTCATACCAACGCCTCCACCGGTTTAAAGCAGGCGCGCAGGCGCCCTTCACCAAACTGCTCCAATGGCGGAGCGCTCGAACATTGCGCCATCGCGTACGCACAACGCGGTTGGAACGGACAGCCCTTCGGCAGGCGCAGCAGATTCGGCGGGTTGCCGGGAATGGTCATCAGCGCTTCGCCTTCGGCGTCCAGACGCGGTACCGCATTCAACAAACCAATAGAATAAGGATGGCTCGGGTGATAGAACACATCCCGCGCACTACCGTACTCCATGGTACGCCCGGCATACATCACCAAGACCTTATTACAGATACCTGCCACAACGCCCAGGTCGTGGGTGATCATGATGATCGCGGTATTGAACTCGCGCTTCAGCTCGTTCAGCAGCGTCATGATCTGCGCCTGCACCGTCACATCCAATGCGGTGGTCGGCTCATCGGCAATCAGCAGCTTGGGCCGGCACAGCAGTGCCATGGCGATCATCACGCGCTGGCGCATGCCGCCGGAAAACTCATGCGGGTACATGCGCATGCGCTTGCGCGCTTCCGGCATTTTGACCGCATCTAACATGCGAACCGACTCTTCGAAAGCTTCGCTTTTGCTCATGTTTTTATGCAGCATCAGCACTTCCATCAGCTGCTCACCAACGCGCATATAAGGGTTGAGCGAGGTCATCGGGTCCTGGAAAATCATCGAAATTTCTTCTGCCCGCAGCTTGTTGAGCTGTTTTTCCGGCAGGTTGAGGATTTCACGACCGTTAAATTTGGCCGAACCGCCAATGCGGCCATTGCTGGCCAGCAGTCCCATCAACGCGAAGGCGGTCTGGGATTTGCCGGAACCGGATTCGCCCACGATGCCCAGCGTTTCACCGGCGCGCAGATCAAAATTCAGATCGTTCACTGCCGTCACGTCACCGTCCGGGGTGCCGAAGGTCACGCGCAGATCTTTTACATCCAGCAACAGCGACGACTTCACGCTGCCGGCGGTTTGCAACTGCGGATTTTCAATGGTGCTCATGATTGCACTCCTTAACGATCTTTCGGGTCGAGGGCGTCACGCAGGCCATCGCCGATAAAGTTGAAACAAAACAGAGTGACAACCAGGAAACCCGCCGGGAACAGCAGCAACCACGGTGAAACTTCCATCGAGTTGGCGCCATCGCTCAGCAATGCACCCCAGCTGCTTAACGGCTCTTGCGTACCCAGCCCCAGGAAGCTGAGGAAAGATTCGAACAAGATCATGCTCGGTACCAGCAGCGAGGCGTAAACCACCACCACACCCAGCACGTTCGGCACGATATGGCGCAGCACGATGTTGCGGCTCGAAACTCCGCACACCAACGCCGCTTCGATAAATTCTTTACGCTTCAGGCTCAGAGTTTGGCCACGCACGATACGCGCCATATCCAGCCACGACACCATGCCGATAGCGACAAAGATCAGCAGGATATTCTGCCCGAAGAAGGTCACCAGCAGGATCACGAAGAACATGAACGGGAAGGAGTTGAGGATCTCCAGCAGACGCATCATCACCGAGTCGATTTTACCGCCCAGGTAACCCGACATTGCGCCGTACAGGGTGCCGACAATCACCGCCACCAGCGCAGCCGACACGCCAACCATCAGCGAGATACGCCCGCCAATTGCCACGCGCACCAGCAGATCGCGCCCCGACGAGTCCGTACCGAAGTAGTGCGCCGATTCGAGACTTGGTGCGGCCGACATCATCGCCCAATCGGTATCGTCATAGGCAAAGTGCGACAGCCACGGCGCCGCAATCACAAACAGAGTAATCAAAGCCAATACGAACAGGCTGCTGAGCGCCGCCCGGTTGTGCACAAAGCGGCGACGGGCATCCTGCCACAGGCTGCGTCCTTCCACTTCGAGCTTCTCGCTGAAGTTCTCCAGAGCCTCGCTGTTCTTTTTCGTCAACATCATTTGCGTGCTCCAGCTTAATAACGAATTTTTGGATCGATAACGGCGTACAGCACGTCCACGATCGCGTTAAACAGGATAGTCAGAGCGCCAACCAGAATGGTCAGACTCAATACCAAAGAGTAGTCGCGGTTAAGCGCGCCGTTAACAAACAGCTGGCCGATACCCGGCAGGCCGTAAATGGTTTCGATAACCATTGACCCCGTGATGATGCCGACAAACGCCGGGCCCATATAGGAAAGCACGGGCAATAACGCAGGCTTCAACGCATGGCGCAATATAATGCGGCGCATAGGCAAACCCTTGGCGCGCGCGGTACGGATAAAGTTTGAATGCAGCACTTCAATCATCGAGCCACGCGTGATACGGGCGATACTGGCGATATAGGCCAACGACAGCGCCACCATTGGCAAGATGATAAATTTCGGTGCCCCGCCGTTCCAGCCCCCACCCGGCAGCCATTTCAGCGTGATGGCGAAGATCAGTACCAGTAACGGCGCCACCACGAAACTGGGGATCACCACCCCGGTCATGGCAAAACCCATCACCGTATAGTCCCATTTGGTATTTTGATTCAGCGCAGCCACCACACCGGCGCTAACCCCCAGGATCACCGCCAGCAAAAATGCGGCCAGGCCCAGTTTGGCAGAGACCGGGAATGAAGCAGCCACCAGATCGTTGACCGAATAATCTTTATATTTGAATGAAGGACCAAAATCGCCCTGCGACAGCTGGGCCAGATAATGGCCGTACTGTTTCCAGATAGGATCGTTCAAATGATATTTGGCTTCAATGTTGGCCATCACTTCCGGCGGCAACGCGCGTTCGCCGGTAAATGGGCTGCCGGGCGCCAGGCGCATCATAAAGAAGGAGATGGTGATCAGAATAAAAAGCGTCGGGATCGCTTCCAATAAGCGACGAAATATAAATTTAAGCATTGCCCTAACCCTGTGTTGCAGCCTGATAACGGCTTATTATTCACAACATGGGCCGGCGGTTAACACCGCCGGCACTTACCGTATCAATGCTTGATGATGTACAGGTTTTTATCGTACACGTTATCAAGCGGGTCTTTACCGGTATAACCCCCAACATAAGGTTTCACCAGACGGGCATTCACGTAGTAATAAACCGGAACGATGGCAGAATCTTTATCCAGCTGAACTTCGGCTTTCTGATACAGCTCGGCACGTTCTTCTTTGGTTTTCGCCGTCAGCACATTGGCCATCAGCTTATCGAATTCGGCGCTCTTATAGTGCGGGGTGTTACTGCTGCTGTCAGACAGCATCATGTTCAGGAACGAGCTAGGTTCGTTGTAGTCTGCACACCAGCCGGCACGCGCAACGTCGTAGGTCCCCTGATGGCGGGTATCCAGGAAGGTTTTCCACTCCTGGTTCACCAACTTCACATCCACACCCAGGTTTTTCTTCCAGATGGAGGCTGCGGCAATCGCCAGCTTCTTATGCAGATCTGAAGTGTTGTACAACAGGGAGAAAGTCAGCGGTTTGCCTGGGCCATAGCCTGCATCGGCCAGCAGCTTTTTCGCCACTTCATTGCGTTTTTCTTGCGTCCAGCTGAACCACTCAGGCGGAGTCAGTTTGGCGCCGTCGGTGTATGGTGGTGTGAAGCTGTAAGCCGGCAGATCGCCCTGGTTTTTCACTTTATTGGTGATGATGTCGCGATCCAGACCCAATTTCAGCGCTTCACGCACGCGTGCGTCGGTAAATGGCGCTTTCTGGTTGTTGATTTCGTAGTAGTAGGTACACAGATAAGGATCTACGTGAACCTCTTTCGGGATCTCTTTTTTCAACTTCTGGAACAGTTCGATCGGCATGTTGTTATAGGTCATGTCGATTTCGCCGGTGCGGTAACGGTTAACGTCGGTCACTTCCGAAGATATTGGCAGGAAGGTCACTTTGTTGATGATGGTTTTCGCGTTATCCCAATATTCCGGGTTACGTTCCAGCACAATACGTTCGTTAACCACCCAATCTTTCAGTTTGTAAGCGCCGTTGCTGACGTAGTTGGCCGGTAAGGTCCACTTCTCGCCAAACTTCTCGACCGCTTCTTTATATACGGGCTTCATCGCATAGTGCGGCGTCATTTCAACCAGGTATGGCACCGGCTCGGTCAGAGTCACCTGGAAGGTATGGTCATCAATGGCTTTCACGCCCAGGGTAGACTTATCTTTCTTGCCGGCGATGACGTCATCCACGTTTTCTACGTGGGCATATTGCAGGTAGCTGGCATAAGGTGATGCGGTTTTCGGATCCACCACGCGCTGCCAGCTATACACGAAATCTTGCGCCGTGACCGGCTTGCCGTTCGACCATTTTGCGTCTTTACGCAGATGGAAGGTCCAGACTTTAAAATCTTTGTTATCCCAGCTTTCCGCTACGCCCGGGACAATGGAACCATCCAGGCCGTTGTTGGCCAGGCCTTCCATCAGATCGCGCGTTACGTTGTTTTCAGGCACGCCTTCGATTTTATGCGGGTCGAGCGATTGCACTTCCGAACCGTTGTTCTTAACGATCTCTTGTTTGTCCGCCAGTTGCACGCCCGCCGGCACGTCGGCCGCAAAAGCACTTCCGGTTGCTGTGATACCCAGCGCGGCAATAATGCCGGCCGCAAGGATGGTTTTTTTCGTGATGTTGGTCATGTGTATACTCCAGTTTTTATTATCACAGGCTCATCGTGGAGCCTGCGTTGCCCGTGAGCGGACCTTGTTATACCGGCTGCCGCTGAACGAATACGGCAGGCGGCCTTCCCTGTATTACTCCACCGCTGATGGCGTGGCGTAATACCCCTCGTTACTGCTTGATGATGTACAGATTTTTCACATCGGTGTAGTCCAGCGGATCTTTACCGGTAAAGCCCCCCACCGACGGTCTGATCAGGCGGGCACTGACGCGGTAATACACCGGAATCAACGCCGAATCTTTATCTAACTGAGCTTCTGCCTGCTGATAAAGGGCGGCGCGTGCAGCCTCGTCCGGCGCTTTTAGCGTGCTGGCCATCAGGGCGTCAAACGCCGGGCTCTTGTAAAAAATGGTGTTGATGCTGCTGTTGGAAAGCACCAGATTGAGGAATGCGCTCGGCTCGTTATAGTCACCGCACCAGGTGGCACGCGCTATGTCGTACTGCCCCTGATGGCGGCTTTCAAGCGAGGTTTTCCATTCTTGATTACGCAGTGTCACCTCAGCGCCGAGGTTTTTCTTCCACATCGAAGCGGCGGCGATGGCCTGCTGCTTATTTTGGTCGGAGGTGTTGTACAGCAGCGTGAACTTAAGCGGTTTGGCGGCGCTGAAACCGGCTTGCTCCAGCAGCTTCCTGGCCTCGGCATTGCGCTGTTCCTGGCTCCAACTCGCCCACGCCGGCGCGGTGAATTTGGCGCCCTCAGTAAAGGTTGGGGTGAAACTGAACGCCGGGATCTGACCCTGGCCCATGATTTTGTTGGCGATAATGTCGCGGTCCAGCGTAAGTTTCACGGCAGCGCGCACTCGCGGATCGGTAAAGGGCGCACGCTGGTTGTTAATCTCGTAATAAAAGGTGCACAGATAAGGGTTAACGTGCAGTTGCTCAGGGATCTCTTTCTTCATCTTCGCGAACAGGTTCGGCGGGATGGCGCTGTTGGTGATATCAATTTCACCACTGCGGAAGCGGTTAACGTCACTGACCTCGGAGGCGATCGGCAAGAACGTCGCCTTATCGATCACCGTTTTCTTGTTGTTCCAATAGCTCGGGCTGCGTTCAAGCACAATACGCTCATTCACCACCCACTCTTTCAAGCGATAGGCTCCATTGCCGACATAGTTCGCCGGCAGCGTCCATTTCTCGCCAAACTTCTCGATCACCGAACGTTTTACCGGCTTCAGCGAGGTGTGGCTCAGCATGCTAATGAAGTAAGGTACCGGTTCGCTCAGCGTGACCTGCAGCGTTTTATCATCGATGGCTTTAATACCCAGGCTTTGCGGCGTTTTCTTGCCGGTCAGGATGTCGTCGATATTTTCAATTTTGGCGTACTGCAGATAGCTGGCGTAAGGCGAGCCGGTTTTCGGATCGGCCAGGCGCTGCCAGCTATAAACGAAGTCCTGTGCGGTAACCGGGGAGCCGTCGCTCCACACCGCGTCCGGACGCAGGTGGAAAGTCCAGGTTTTGAAATCCTGATTTTCCCATTGGGCTGCCGCCGCCGGTACCACATGCCCATTGGCATCGGTGCTGACCAGCCCTTCCAACAGGTTAAGAATAATATTACTTTCCGGTATCCCCTCGACCTTATGCGGATCCAACGAAGCCACTTCCGTGCCGTTGTTAATTACAATGTTCTGCTGCTGAGCCAATTGCACTCCGGCCGGAACGTCGGCCGCCTGAGCAGAATATACGGCGCTGATACTCAGCAAGCCGGCAATGAACATAGCCAATGGAGTACGCTTTCGGGTTTGCTGCATGGTCGAGGCTCCTTTTCACCAACAAGCATTGCTTATCGATATTCGTGAAGTATTTATAAGAATTCTAAATAAACAGACACCAGCAAAAATCATTCCCACTTTGACGACGCAATCGCGTTAATTGCGCGTAGAAAGTTGCTCGGAAATTAGCAGAAGGCAAATTCCATAGCCAATAATTTTTACAGAAATGTTAAGCAATTCTCTTTTATTGCATCAAGCCCGATCTGTACCCCCCGGACGAGGGTGACAGTCACACAACATAACCAATTGATTTTAATTAGATAAAATAAAGCAAGCCTTATCCTGACGGCACGAAGCAAACTGGCAAAACAGACAAAGAAACATTCAGTTAACAAACCGACCGTTCAAAGAACAAACACCTGCTTATGTGCGGTTAATCACTAATAACACCTGGATGAAAGCGAGACAAGCCCTACAGAATGATGTGATTAAATTAACAGCGGATTTGATGTTAGGAGGCAGAAAAAGGGCAAAAACTGGGGAGGATAAGGGGTAAAAACAACGCTTAGCGTTTTTATTGAGCAACAAATTGAGATTTATGCCACATCCTGGTGCAAGTGAATAAAATTCATTCATATTGCGCACTATATTAATGCGAACCAATAATTGATTTTAATTTTTAAAATTAATTTGAGTCGCGAATCGCCCTATTCACGACTCCCTCGCCGGATTACAACAGCCCCGGGAATATGGCCTTAATACCGGTAACGATAAATTCGATACCTAAAGCCATCAGCAATAAACCCATGATTCGGGTGATGACGTTAATGCCGGTTTGCCCCAATAAACGCACCAACAAAGGCGCAGCCCGGAACAACAGCCAACAGCAAAAGGCAAACAACGCGATAGCCAGAGTAAAGCCCAACAGGTTCTGCCAGCTATGGTAGCGGGAACTCCAAACGATGGTGGAGCTGATCGCACCCGGCCCGGCCATAAGCGGTAGTGCCAGTGGCACAACGCCAATGCTTTCGCGGATCGCGCTTTCTGATTTTTCCTGTTTGTTCTGTTTGTCTTCCCCCAGTTTGCCGCTGATCATCGACATTGCAATGGTAACCACCAGGATGCCACCGGCAATGCGGAAGGAATCGATTGAGATGCCGAACATGCGCAAAATCCCTTCCCCCAAAAATAGCGAGGTCCACAGGATAATGGCGACCGACAGATTGGCGGTCAGGTTGGTTTTGTTGCGCCCGGCAGCTGCCTGGTAGCTGGTCATGCTGATAAATACCGGCAAAATGCCCACCGGGTTCACCAGCGCAAACAGGCCGACAAAAAATTTAATGTAGCCGGAAAAATCCAACAGAGATTGGCCCACAAATGACTCCGCTTTAATAGCTTTAAAAGTGACACTGCCTACGCGCGCTAATGTAATGGAATTGCCACAGGTTATCCATTGGTCATCAGCAGGATTTTTATCTATTAATACGTGTATTGATAAAGCAAATCACCATTGTTAACGTAATGTACGGTTTATGATTTTTTATGTTGAAAAAAGTGCCTGACATCGCAGTTATTAAGAATGATTCTCAAAACCCATGGCTGAATGGTGTCAGCATGCGATTTTTTTGATTTAAATCACATAATCACTACCCAAGAGTAGTTAAGCTCTTAGTCGTAGTCAGGGAGTAGAACAGGTTAAGGAAAAAGTGGCATCTCTGTTCGGCCCGCTGTCTTCTCCTGCTGAGGCATCGGGTAAAGCTCTTTAAGCAAATCAGCAACATGCAGCACAAAAAGATGGGAAACCTTTGTTTTTAAAACAGCATTTTCCACCGATCTGTCTATACTAGTTGCTCGCACGGCTGATTTACTGAAAGAGTTTAACATTATCAGGAGAGCATTATGGCTGTAACAAATGTCGCTGAACTGAACGAGCTAGTTGCACGTGTCAAAAAAGCCCAGCGCGAATATGCCAACTTCACTCAAGAGCAAGTTGATAAAATTTTCCGCGCTGCTGCCCTCGCCGCTGCCGATGCCCGTATTCCTCTGGCTAAAATGGCCGTTGAAGAATCCGGTATGGGTATCGTTGAAGATAAAGTGATCAAGAACCACTTCGCATCAGAGTTTATCTATAACGCCTATAAAGATGAAAAAACCTGCGGTATCCTGTCTGAAGACGATACTTTCGGTACCATCACCATCGCCGAACCTATCGGCCTGATTTGCGGTATCGTACCCACCACCAACCCAACTTCGACGGCCATTTTCAAAGCGTTAATCAGCCTGAAAACCCGTAACGGCATCATCTTCTCTCCGCACCCACGTGCGAAAAACGCCACCAACAAAGCGGCTGATATCGTGCTGCAGGCAGCGATTGCCGCCGGTGCGCCAAAAGACATCGTCGGCTGGATCGATCAACCTACCGTTGAACTCTCCAACCAGCTGATGCACCACCCTGACATCAACCTGATCCTGGCCACCGGTGGCCCAGGCATGGTGAAAGCAGCCTACAGCTCCGGCAAACCGGCCATCGGCGTGGGTGCGGGTAATACCCCGGTAGTGGTTGACGAAACGGCGGATATCAAACGCGTCGTGGCCTCTATTCTGATGTCTAAAACCTTCGACAGCGGTGTGATTTGCGCCTCTGAGCAATCCGTCATCGTGGTTGACTCCATCTATGACGCAGTGCGCGAACGTTTCGCTTCCCATGGCGGCTACATGCTGCAGGGTAAAGAGCTGAAAGCCGTACAGGACATCATCCTGAAAAACGGTGGCCTCAATGCGGCTATCGTCGGTCAGTCAGCACCGAAAATCGCTGAAATGGCAGGCATCAAAGTCCCGGCAAGCACTAAAGTGCTGATCGGTGAAGTGAAGCTGGTCGATGAGTCAGAACCTTTCGCTCACGAAAAACTGTCGCCAACGCTGGCTATGTATCGCGCCAAAGACTTTGAAGACGCCGTCAGCAAAGCGGAAAAACTGGTCGCCATGGGCGGTATCGGTCACACCTCTTGTCTGTACACCGACCAGGATAACCAGCCGGAACGCGTAGCCTTCTTCGGCGACAAGATGAAAACCGCGCGTATCCTGATCAACACCCCTGCTTCTCAGGGTGGGATCGGTGACCTGTACAACTTCAAACTCGCTCCGTCTCTGACGCTGGGCTGCGGTTCCTGGGGCGGTAACTCCATCTCTGAAAACGTCGGTCCAAAACACCTGATCAACAAGAAAACTGTAGCGAAGCGAGCAGAAAACATGTTGTGGCATAAACTTCCGAAATCAATCTACTTCCGCCGTGGCTCACTGCCAATCGCGCTGGAAGAAGTAGCGACCGACGGGGCAAAACGCGCCTTCATTGTGACCGACCGCTACCTGTTCAACAACGGCTATGCAGACCAGATCACCTCCGTTCTGAAATCGCACGGCATTGAAACAGAAGTATTCTTTGAAGTTGAAGCGGATCCAACGCTGTCCATCGTGCGTAAAGGCGCTGAACAGATGAACTCCTTCAAGCCAGACGTGATCATCGCGCTTGGCGGCGGTTCACCGATGGATGCTGCAAAGATCATGTGGGTGCTGTACGAACACCCTGAAACCCACTTCGAAGACCTGGCGCTGCGCTTTATGGATATCCGTAAGCGTATCTACAAGTTCCCGAAAATGGGCGTGAAGGCAAAAATGATTGCCGTCACCACCACTTCAGGCACCGGTTCAGAAGTTACGCCGTTTGCAGTAGTGACCGACGACGTAACCGGCCAGAAATATCCTCTGGCGGATTACGCATTGACACCAGACATGGCGATTGTTGACGCCAACCTGGTCATGAACATGCCGAAATCCCTGTGCGCCTTCGGTGGCCTGGATGCGGTAACTCACGCGCTGGAAGCTTATGTTTCAGTCCTGGCGAACGAATACTCCGACGGTCAGGCGCTGCAAGCGTTGAAACTGCTGAAAGAGTATCTGCCAACCAGCTATAAAGAAGGTGCCAAGAACCCGGTAGCCCGTGAGCGCGTGCACAATGCTGCGACCATCGCCGGTATCGCGTTCGCCAACGCCTTCCTCGGGGTTTGCCACTCAATGGCCCACAAACTGGGCTCCGAGTTCCATATCCCACACGGTTTGGCCAACGCCATGCTGATTTCCAACGTCATTCGCTATAACGCGAACGACAACCCGACCAAGCAAACGGCTTTCAGCCAGTACGACCGCCCACAAGCGCGTCGCCGCTACGCTGAAATCGCTGACCATCTCGGCCTGAGCGCACCGGGTGACCGTACCGCACAGAAAATCGAGAAGCTGCTGACCTGGCTGGACGAGATCAAGGCCGAACTAGGCATCCCTGCTTCAATCCGCGAAGCCGGCGTGCTGGAAGCCGATTTCCTGGCGAGAGTAGACAAGCTGTCTGAAGACGCCTTTGACGACCAATGTACCGGTGCTAACCCACGTTATCCGCTGATTGCTGAACTCAAGCAAATCATGCTGGATACCTTCTACGGACGTAAATTCAGCGAAGCGGTTGATGAAGAGGTTCTGGCCGCACCGGTTGTCGCTGTCGCCAAGACGGTAAAGAAGACCAAAAAATAACGGTTCATTGAATGAGCCAACAAAAAACCGCCGAAAGGCGGTTTTTTTATGCGGCGAAATCATTGGTCAAGCCGCCATGTCTGTTCAATAGCCCCCAAACGCGCCAGAAGGCGCTCTGTAGCGCTCAGGCAATCATTCCAAGGCCTGTATAGCCTCTTTGTAATGCTTACGGCAGACGGAGACGTAGCTTTCGTTCCCGCCAATCACCACCTGTTCGCCAGCATGCATCGCCTGCCCGTTCTCATCGAGCCGCAGCACCATATTCGCCTTACGCCCGCAATGACAAATGGTTTTCAACTCCACCAGTTTGTCCGCCCAAGCCAGCAAATATTGACTGCCAATAAATAGTTCCCCCAGGAAATCAGTACGCAAACCGTAGCACAACACCGGAATATCCAACTGATCGACAACATCGCACAATTGCTCAACCTGCTGTTTGGTCAGGAACTGGCTTTCATCGAGCAGAACGCAATGTACAGGCTGCTGCTGATGTTCTTGGGCAATCATCGCAAATAGCATAGAGTCATTATTGTAGAGCTGTGCCTGGGAAGACAGGCCGATCCGCGAACTCACCTTACCCACGCCAAAACGGTGATCTATTTCGGCGGTAAACACCAGCGTACGCATACCACGTTCTTGATAATTATATGAAGATTGCAACAACGCAGTAGATTTCCCTGCATTCATAGCAGAGTAATAAAAATAAAGTTGAGCCATGGGCCAGCAACTCCAATGGTATAAGAAATATTCAGCGGTTGATTCAGAAGCCAAGTGTAACATAAGGCGCCCGTCGGCTCACACCTTCGGATTAATCAATACCGCGGACAAAGCAATACCAGACTTTCAAATGAAACTTTTCGGTCTGCTCCCGTTAAGCTTTTGCATCTATTTACAAGATGCTTTCTGCCTGCCGTCACATTTAATTACTACTAATGATTAGCGTCCGGCATTAATGGTTATGCCAATGAAGTGAAGCGCCCCACAACAGCGGGCTGACGCAAGATTATATCTATTAACACCACTTGGCCTCCATACCAGAGTATTTAATGACATAAAGCAGCCAAGGGTACAGTTCTTGACGTTACCTTTACTGATATACCCCTATTGTTTACAGTGTTGGCAGACAAATCGCGTGATTTAACCCACAGAATTCGGCGTAATATTGATATAAAACACAATTATAACTTAGCCATGAATGCCATTCTGGCATAGTAAACATACCGCCGCTGTTGAAAATTTGACTTAAAAATGGAGGTTGTAATACTTATCTCCCCCGCCTATATTAACCAGAGAGTTCCGATTAGGTCTTTTAAAGGTAAATTTGAGTGTTCCTTTCAATTTGGCTATTGCAGAAAAGAAAAGAGCACTCTATTATTATCCAGACGCCCCCCACCAATATAATTTGAGACTAGGACAATGAGCGAAGCATTAAAGATTTTGAACAACATCCGTACTCTACGCGCTCAGGCCAGAGAATGCAGCCTGGAAACGCTGGAAGAGATGCTTGAAAAACTGGAAGTTGTTGTGAACGAACGTCGCGAAGAAGACAGCCAGGCTCAAGCAGAAGTTGAAGAACGCACTCGTAAACTGCAACAATATCGTGAAATGCTGATTGCTGACGGTATTGATCCAAATGAACTGCTGCAAACTATGGCTGCAACTAAAGCCGCAGGTAAAGCTAAACGTGCAGCACGTCCGGCTAAATACCAATATAAAGACGAAAACGGTGAACTGAAAACCTGGACTGGCCAGGGCCGTACCCCAGCAGTGATTAAGAAAGCTATCGAAGAGCAAGGTAAATCTCTGGACGATTTCCTGCTGTAATAGCATTCCGTTGCATGTTAAAAAGGCTCCCTTGGGAGCCTTTTTGTTATGCTTATTTTTCAGATTTTTTAGAGCGCCAATCAGCCTTTACGTAATAATCCTAATGGATGACCCGGTTTATCCGTTGGCGAACGACCACGCCCCTCTCTTTTACAAGGCATAAAAAAAGGGGCCGGAGCCCCTTATAGCATTACCGCATCGCTCAATTACTGAGCTTTATAAAACGACTTATACCATTCAACAAAGCGTTTCACACCTTCTTCAACGCTGGTTTCCGGTTTAAATCCAATCACGCGATAAAGCTCGGCAGTATCGGCACTGGTATCCAACACATCGCCTGGTTGCATAGGCAACATATTTTTACGCGCTTCAATCCCCAACGCCTGCTCCAGTGCACTGATATATTTCATCAGCTTCACCGGGCTGCTATTGCCGATATTATAAACATGGTATGGAGCAGAACTGGTCGCCGGCGATCCCTGCTCTACCGTCCAGTCCGCATTTGGCTGGGGAATAACCGCCTGCAAGCGGACAATAGACTCGGCAATATCGTCGATGTAGGTAAAGTCACGGTGCATCTCGCCGTGGTTATATACATCGATACTGTCACCCGCCAATATGGCCTTGGTGAATTTGAACAGCGCCATATCTGGACGCCCCCACGGACCATAGACGGTAAAGAAACGCAGGCCGGTGGTTGGGAGACCATACAGGTGAGAATAGCTGTGCGACATCAACTCATTGGCTTTCTTGGTTGCCGCATACAATGATATCGGGTGGTCGACCGAATCTTCAGTCGCAAATGGCAGCTTTCGATTCAGACCATATACCGAGCTGGAAGAAGCATATAACAGATGCTCAACTTTATTGTGTCGGCAGCCTTCCAGCACGTTTAAATGCCCGATAAGATTCGAGTCCGCATACGCCAACGGATTCTCCAGCGAATAGCGCACGCCAGCTTGCGCGCCCAGATGGATCACTCGTTGGAATTGGTGCTCTGCGAATAACTGCGCCATCCCCTCTCGATCGGCCAAATCCAGCTTAATAAACTGGAACGCTGGCTTATCCGCCAGCAGATCAAGACGGGCCATTTTCAGGCCCACATCGTAATAATCATTCAGGTTATCGATACCGACAACCTGATGACCGGCGGCCAACAAACGCTCAGCAGTATGATAACCAATAAAACCTGCCGCGCCTGTAACCAGGAATTTCATAGGTATCCCTTAAATAACCGGCTGAATGGACGCACCGCGTCCAATCGCATAATAAGTAAAGCCGCGGCTTTCCAGACGCTCTGGATCAAACAGGTTGCGACCATCAAAGATCACCGGCTGCTTCAGCGCGCCCTTAATCACATCGAAGTCCGGCGCACGGAAGTTCTGCCACTCAGTACAGATAACCAACGCATCAGCCCCATGCAGCGCCGCTTCTTTGGTCCCTACCAGCTTCAGATCGTCACGTTGACCGTAAATACGTTGCACTTCATTCATCGCTTCCGGATCGTAAGCCTGAACGATAGCGCCCGCTTCCCACAGTTGCTCCATCAGCACCCGGCTGGAGGCTTCGCGCATATCATCGGTATTCGGCTTGAAAGCCAGCCCCCAAAGCGCAAAGGTTTTACCTTTCAGATCTTCACCAAAGTGGTGTTTGATGAACTTGGTTAACTTATATTTCTGCTGGTAGTTAACCTGCTCTACGGCCTGCAACAGTTTTGGCTGGTAGCCAATATGTTCCGCAGTGCGGATCAGCGCTTGAACGTCTTTCGGGAAACAGGAGCCGCCGTAGCCGCAGCCTGGATAGATAAAGTGATAACCAATACGGGAGTCTGAACCGATACCCTGGCGCACTTTCTCAATATCCGCACCCAGCATTTCGGCCAGGTTGGACATTTCGTTCATAAAGCTGATTTTGGTCGCCAGCATGCAGTTGGCGGCATATTTGGTCAACTCTGCACTGCGAATATCCATCATGATCATGCGATCATGATTGCGGTTAAACGGCTCGTACAGTTCACGAATAGGCTCGATCACATCTTTGTTATCGGTGCCGATTACGATGCGCTCAGGACGCATGCAGTCTGCTACCGCTGCCCCTTCCTTCAGGAACTCGGGGTTGGAAACCACATCGAAAGGCACTTTACTGCCGCGCTTTTGCAAGGTTTCTTCCATAACCTGACGCACTTTGTCTGCGGTACCGACCGGCACGGTAGACTTGTCGACCACTACCTTGTGTTCAGTCATGTGCTCCGCGATGGTACGCGCAACGGCAGTCACATATTTCAGGTCGGCAGAACCGTCCTCATCCGGTGGCGTACCTACAGCAATAAACTGGATAGATCCATGCGCAACCCCAGCCTTGGCATCGGTAGTAAAATGCAGACGACCGGCTTCATAGTTTTGTTGCACCAGCGGCGTTAATCCTGGCTCAAAAATAGGGATATTCCCTTTCTTCAGGTTTTCGACTTTGCATTCGTCTATATCAATGCACATAACGTCGTGACCGACCTCAGCCAACACTGCAGCCTGCACCAGGCCAACATAGCCAATACCAAAAACTGTCACTTTCATGTGAAAATCCTAGTTTTTCAAATTAAGGTGAAAGATAAAAAAATCACTGCTTATCCGCGGTCAGCAGCTGATTCAACCACTGAGTAAAATCTTTGCCCAGCCCAGGATGGCGCATGCCGTATTCGACAAAGGCTTGCATATAGCCGAGCTTATTGCCGCAATCATGGCTGATCCCTTTCAGATGATAGGCTTCTACCGTTTCTTGCTGCATCAGCATTTCGATGCTGTCGGTAAGCTGGATTTCATTGCCAGCGCCCGGAGGGGTTTTCGACAGCAGCGGCCAAATATCCGCAGAAAGCACATAGCGTCCTACAATCGCCAGATTGGAAGGTGCTTCGTCCGGTGATGGCTTCTCGACGACGCTGACCATCGGAGCACTTTCACCCGGCTGCAGTGCATAGCCTTTGCAATCAGCCACGCCGTAATTACCAACATCTTTATGCGGAACCGGTTCAACCATGATCTGGCTGATGCCGGTTTGCTCAAACCGCTGCAGCATTTCGTGCAAGTTGTCTTTTTTAAGATCCGCGCTGTACTCATCAAGGATCACGTCAGGCAAAATCACGGCCACCGGCTCGTCACCCACCAACGGATAGGCACACATAATGGCATGCCCAAGCCCTTTGGCAACGCCCTGACGTACCTGCATCACGGTCACGCCCTTCGGACAGATGGACTGCACTTCGTCCAGCAACTGACGCTTAACGCGCTTTTCAAGCATCGCTTCCAATTCAAAGCTGGTATCGAAATGGTTTTCGATCGAATTCTTGGAGGAATGGGTAACCAGCACAATCTCGTTAATCCCCGCCGCAATACATTCGTTGACTACGTATTGGATCAAGGGTTTGTCGACCAGCGGCAGCATTTCTTTTGGAATGGCTTTTGTCGCCGGTAACATCCGTGTTCCCAAGCCTGCAACCGGGATCACAGCCTTTCTGACTTTACGATTTACAGCAGGCATTATTTCCTCTCTTAATAGCGCTCATTTTATGAGCTTTATCTGCTATACAAAACCACCGGAGTATACCAGCTTATGTGTCTCTGACATTAATCGCAGCACGATATAGAAAAAAATTAAGACAATCACCTAATGGGTCACTTAAAGTGAAACCAAGTACGTCAAATAGCTAAATTTCAAATACTATAAGTCCCGGTAGGTTTATTCAGCACTCAGCATCAAACGCAGTCGCCCGCCAGAACCCCAAACCTGGCACTGCCAGGCGGCACAGTGTTGGCTGATCTGATTCATGTAGGTGGCACCCAGCGTGCCGAGCGGCACACCGTTGCTCAATTGAATTTGATTGTCACCGGTATTCACATTGGCATGCAAACCGGCGGAGACCAGAATCAGGTTTTTATATTCGGCGTGATAATAACCAACCAGCAATGGAAATTGCCCTTCCAACTTGCCTTGGCGTAATAATTGATTAACTTGCTTTAACAATGCGCTCATTTGCGGCAGCCTTTGACGCTGATTCGCTAAATGATCTTGCAGTAACCCATTAAATAAAGCTCGCAACAGTAGCGCCGCCAATACGCCATTATCCCCTGCACGCGTCACATCCAGACAATAGAAAGCCAAATCCTTATCCGACAGCGCCGCAATATCCAGTACCAGTCCGGGGTTTTCACCGGTGGTTAATTGCCGATAATTGATCCGGCAATGGGCAACGGTCTGCTGCACCGGAGGCTGTAACTGTTTGAGTAGCTTCACCGCTTCGGAGGGGTTTTTACTCAGCGCGTCCCAGTCCTGCAGCAGCTCTACTTCCTCGATCGCAGGGGAGGTAAACATGTTGGGATACAGACAGCCCAACACAGCTTCACGCAGGCGGTTCAGATCGGTCACCGGCTTTAACAGTACGTCCTGTACGCCTAACCGCAGCATTTTGGCGATATCGGCCATTTTATCGGTTGCCGATATCACCAACACCGGAATTTGCACGCCCTGCAGGCGCAGATGTTCGACAAACTCTATCCCGTCCATTTCCGGCATCGCCAGATCGCACAGGATTAAATCCGGATGAACGTCATCCACCAGACTCAAGGCCAGCAAACCATTGGGCGCCTCACTGGTTTCTGCTCCCAACGATTTCAAATAGCCAACAAGCACCGAACGAAAAACCAGTTCGTCCTCAACCACCAAAATGCGCTTGTGAGTCAATGGTAATGCCATCAGCCGTGCCTCTTCCCTTTCCATAGTGTAATAGTGGCTCAAAAAGGCCATTTATGCTTGCCGGAAATTTTTCCAACGGTGGAGTATTTTCCCGCAAACCGGTAGTTATTTGTTTTTTATCAACGGCAACAGCATATCGATCTGTTTTTCCACCGCCAGTTTTCCAGCGGCAATCGCCTCCTCGGCGCGATGGAAATCCAGCGTCGAAATCTGAGGGCAATAAGGCTGAATCAACACATCTGGCGGGTCGCCGGCCATGCGGTTACGTTTCAGGCGATTTTCCAGAACCTGGATCGACGTCCCCATGATTTCCATCGCAGTTGGGGTGAAATTAGGCTTTCTGGTCGTCATTTTGCTGATTCGTTCTCTTAAACGCCCTCGCCAGTTGCGCGCAGGAAGATCTTGCGGCGCCTCTACATCGTGATTGCGCACCGAGAATAGGTCCTGCTGCATTAAATGAGCATCATGCTGCAAATCGACGGCAATGACGATGTCGGCGCCCAATGCACGGGTCAATGAAATAGGCACAGGATTCACCACTGCGCCATCCACCAGCCAATAGCCATCAAACCAGACAGGTGCCAACAGGCCCGGCATGCTGCACGACGCACGCACCGCCTGATGAATATCGCCTTCCGTCAACCACAGCTCACGCCCGGTACTGAGATTGGTTGCCACAGCGCCGAATTTGAGTGAGCACTCGGCGATATCATCGATCTTCAGCAATTGTCCCACCGCGTTGAAAACCCGTTCACCGCGTAGCAGCCCGCCCCGTTGCCAGGACAAGTCCATCAATCGGATCACGTCCCAATAGCTGAACGAACGCACCCAGGTTTCCATGGCGGGCAAACGATGGCTGGCAAAAGCGGCCCCCACCAGGGCACCCACCGAGCAGCCAGCTACTATATCGACCTCAACGCCCAACTTCTTTAGCGCGTTGATCACACCGATATGTGCCCACCCTTTCGCCGAACCCGCGCCCAATGCCAATCCAATCTTTATTTTTCGCATAGTTTCCGCCTTTTGCACGGTGAATTGTATCAATGACGCTGTCAGCGTAGATTGTCACGATCGAATAATGTTAGGTAACATATGCGCTAAATTTCTTTCGGCATCGGCCCGTTCCTTAGGTTCCGGCCATTTTAGGAGTCACCTTGTCCGAATTATGCCCCTGCGGCGGCGGAGTGGAGTATAGCGCATGCTGCGAGCCCTACATCAACGGTAGCCAAACGCCATCGACCCCCGGACAGTTAATGCGTTCGCGCTTTAGCGCTTACGTAAAACACAACGTGGATTATCTGATTGCTACCTGGCACCCCGACTGCCACGCGGCAGAATGGCGCAATGGCATCGTCGACAGTTTCAAAGACACCGAATGGCTCGGCCTGACGGTGGTGGAAGAAAAACCCGGCCATGAGGCCAGTGAAGGTTTTGTCGAATTCATTGCCCGCTTCATCGACGGCAGCACCGGTGAACAAAGGGCGATGCACGAACGCTCGCGCTTCCTTCAGCTTGGCCAACGCTGGTATTATATTGACGGAACCAAACCTCAGCCTGGCAGAAATGCCATTTGCCCATGCGGCTCAGGAAAAAAATATAAAAAGTGCTGCGGGCGTTAGCCGGCAGTCACCGTGCTCAAGAGATTTCAGGCGATGGCCTGAAAATGAAAGCGATAAAATTCTCGCCTGCGCAGACAGGACATACCGTATCAGACAGGATCCTCATCCCCATGCCACACCAAAATGTACAAAGAAAAGTTTTGCGCACCATTTGCCCGGATGCCAAAGGCCTGATCGCCAAGATCACCAATATTTGCTACAAGCATGAGCTCAACATTGTTCAGAACAACGAGTTCGTCGATCACCGCACCGGTCGTTTCTTTATGCGTACCGAGTTGGAAGGCATTTTCAACGACACCACGTTGTTGGCGGATCTCGACAGCGCGCTGCCGGCAGGCTCGGTTCGTGAACTGCATAACTCCGGCCGCCGCCGCATTGTCGTGCTGGTGACCAAAGAAGCACATTGCCTGGGCGACCTGCTGATGAAAAGCGCCTACGGTGGCCTGGACGTGGAGATCGCGGCGGTTATCGGCAACCACGATACGCTGCAAACGCTGGTAGAACGTTTCGACATCCCATTCCATCTGGTCAGCCATGAAGGCCTGACTCGCGATCAGCACGATCAGAAAATGATGGCCCAGATCGACCAATACCAACCGGACTACGTGGTACTGGCCAAATATATGCGCGTATTGACGCCAGCATTCGTACAGCACTACCCGAACCAGGTAATCAATATTCACCACTCCTTCCTGCCGGCCTTTATCGGCGCAAGGCCTTATCATCAGGCTTACGAGCGCGGCGTTAAAATCATCGGCGCCACGGCGCACTACGTTAACGATAATCTGGATGAAGGCCCGATCATCATGCAGGACGTGATCCACGTCGATCACACCTACTCTGCCGAAGATATGATGCGCGCCGGACGTGACGTTGAGAAAAACGCGCTTAGCCGTGCGCTTTACCACGTGTTGGCGCAGCGCGTATTTGTATACGGCAACCGGACGGTTATTCTGTAATTGCTCAATAAAGCGGTGCCTTTCGTTCAGGGATGCACCGCCAAGGGTAAAAAATCGGCAAACGATTCATTTTCTTCATTTCAATACTTTACACGCGCGCTTCATTTGATATGATGCGCCCCGCTTACCGAGACAGACGTTTCGCAAGCAAGGCCAGTGGTGGGGTTCCCGAGCGGCCAAAGGGAGCAGACTGTAAATCTGCCGTCACAGACTTCGAAGGTTCGAATCCTTCCC